>NZ_JBITYN010000005.1:267810-555264 GCF_044545925.1 Streptomyces sp. NPDC053367
CCCGTACCCCTTACACGCGCCCCGCGTTGCCCGGGGGGGCCCCCGGGGTCCCAAAGCCCCGCGCCCGGGGGGGGGGCGCGCGGGGGGGTGCCCGCCCCCCCCACCAAAAGGGGTGAACGGTCGTAACTTTCCCGTGCGGGTCGCGTTCCGTCGCGCTAAGAGATCGCGAGCCTACGCAACGTCACGGGGCGGGGGCCGCGTCCGGGGCGCGCCGGCCGGCCGGCGCGGTTACCGGACGGATCGTCAGCTCCCGGGGTAGGCCCACGGGTTGGGTCTGCAGTGCACCCCGTCGTGGTCGAGGAACTTGGTCTGCTGCTGCATGACCGGCGCGAGATCGCCGTCCTTGTCGCAGGTCACATGGTGGAAGCCGAGCCGGTGCCCGACCTCGTGGTTGATCAGCATCTGCCGGTAGGCGTGGATCTCGTCGCCGTACGTCTTCGAACCCTGCGCCCAGCGGTACGCGTTGATCATCACGCGCTCGGTGGCGGCCGAGTCGCAGGAGACGTTGTCGACGGTCGTGTCCAGGCCGGACTTGGCGCACCACTCGGCGGTCGTGCCGGGGCTGGCCAGGGTGATGACGAAGTCGGGCTGCCCGGAGTGGACGCGCTCGAAGGTACGGCCGCCGTTGTGGGCCCAACTCCGGTCGTCGTTCAGCGTCTTGTGCACGGCCTGCGCGAACAGCTCGCCGTCCAGGCCGAGTCCCTGCTCGACGTCCACCCGGTAGGTGAACTTCTGCCCGCGGCCGGGCGCCTTGTCGATGCCGGGGACGGCGTAGAACCTCCCTGGGCCGGCGAGCTTCGGAGCGAGCGGGTACTTCCTGTCCATCTTCTGCTCGTACGTCAGTGCCACCGCGCTCGGTGCCGTGGACGGCGTCGGCCGCCCGTCCCCGCGCGAGGCGGAGTCGTCGATGCCGCGCCCCTGCCCGGCGGCCGCCTGGGCCCCTACCGCGGGGTCCTCGCCCCGGTCGGTGACCTGCCCGGCCACGACGACCGCCAGCACGGTGGTCACGGCCGCCGCGGCGATCCCGGTGAACGCGCGCCCCTTGCCGCCCTTGCCCCGCACCGGCTCGTCCTCGGGCGTCCGCGGCGGGGCGTCCTCCCACTGTGTGACGGAGCCGTACGGGTCCCCGCCCCCGCTCGCCGTGGCCGTACGACGCCGGAGGCCGCCCCCGAGGCTGCCTCCGGCTCCGTCGCCCTCCGGGTCGAAGGCCGCGATGTACTCCCGCCGCGGCCCACCGGGCGGAGCCTGCCGCTGCCGGGGCAGAGCGGCCCCGGCCCCGGCCGACGCGCCCGCCACCTCGCCCCAGCCGCCACCGGCTTCCCGCTGCTGCGGATGCCCCCCGCGCACCTGCGGCACGCCATGGGCGGGCGTCCCGCCGGGGAAACGGGGCACGCCATGAGCCGGGGTGCCGTCATCAAAACGTGCTGCGCGCTGTGCGGACGTCCCGTCAGCAAAGCGTGCTGCGCCCTGCGCGGACGCCCCGTCAGGAAAGCGGACCGCCCCCTGCGCAGGCGCCCCACCGGGGAAACGCGGCACCCCCCGGACAGGCGTCCCGTCAGGGAAGCGCGGCACTCCATGGGCAGGCGTCCCGTCAGGGAAGCGCGGCACCCCATGCGCAGGCGTCCCCTCCCCGAAACGCGGTACGCCCTGCGCAGGCGTCCCGTCCGGCCGGCGGGGCACGCCGTAACCGGGCGCCCCACTTGCGGGCCGTCCCGTCGCCGGCCGCGTCTGAGGCGGCTGGAACTGCGGACGAGGCTGCTGAGGCTGTTGCTGCTGAGGCTGCCTCCCCTGAGGCTCCTGCGAGCGTGGCCGGGGCTCCCGCTCCGGCGGCGCCCCCGCGGCTCCCGCTCCCCCGGGGGACTTCCCGCGTCCCCCTGTGTCCGCAGCGGTGCCCTTGGGTGCCGGGCCGCGGCGGCTGTGGCGTCCCACCCGAGCCTCAGCTCCTCTTGGTCTCTGTCGTGGTCACGGCACCGTCCTCGGCTCTGGTCGTGCAGGCGAGCAGGTCCCGGAAGGCGGTGGCCACCGTCTCCGGGTACTCCATCATGGCGACGTGTCCGGCCTCCGGAAGCGTCAGCAGGCGTGAGTCGCGGAAAGCGCGGGCCGCCTTCTGGGCCATACGGAAGCCGACCAGCTGGTCGCGTCCGCCGTAGACGAGCAGGGTCGGCGCGAGGACCCGTTCCGCCTGGCGCCACAGTCCGTGCTGGCCACCCAGGGTGTAAGCGTCGACGATCCCGCGCGCGGAGCGTGCCATGGCGTCCCAGAAGTACGGCAGCTGCAGCCGCCGCTCCATCTCCTCCACCGCGTGGCGGAGACCCTCCGGAGTCACCCGTCCGGGGTCGCCGTAACACAGCGCAAGTACCCCGCGGACCCGCTGCTCGGCCGTCCAGCCCTTGGTGATCCGTGTGAAGAGGGCCGCGACGCCCGGCAGCGCCAGCAGCGCGGTGGGCACGGCGGACCGCTGGACGCGCAGCTCCGGCAGCGCGGGCGAGACCAGCGTGAGCGTGCGCACGAGGTCCGGCCGTACGGCGGCCACGCGCGTGGTGACCGCGCCGCCGAGGGAGTTGCCGAAGAGGTGCACGGGGCCGCGTCCGGCGGCGTCGAGATAGCGGATGACCGCACGCGCGTGCCCGGTGACCGAGTAGTCGCCGTCGTCCGGGGGCGGCGAGTCGCCGAAGCCCGGCAGGTCCACGGCCTCGCTCTCGACGACCCCGTCGAGCGCGCGCATCAGCTCGGTCCAGTTCTGCGAGGAACCGCCGAGGCCGTGGACGAACAGCGCGGGCGGGAGCCCCTCGCGCACGGGCGGCCGCGAGCGCACCGTCAGGGTGATCCCCGGAAACCCGACCGAGCGCAGCCGCTCGCCCTCCGCGACCCGGACGGGCGCCACCTTCGGGAGCACGTTGGCCGTCGCCACGGACGGCAGCTCGGTCGAAGACATGCAGCAATGTTACGAGGTGATCACGCGCCGCCCCACGCTTCCCCCTGTGTTCGGCGTCACAGCACACGCACGCGTGCCGCGCGCACGGCGTGACCCTCCGTACGCGGATCGCATAGCGTGCGGATGGGGTGTCTCATACGCTCGTACGGAGGGCACCCGCATGTGGCCCCTGCACTTTCCAGGGACGTTCGTAGGCGTACGCAGGAAGGGAGCCCAGCCATGACCGTCGACCCCACCGATCCCGAGACGTTCGCGGAAGAGGAGACACGGGAGAGCGAGGAGTTCGATGTCGAGGCGCCGGAGGCGGACGCGGCGGAGCAGCACGCCGACATCGCGCCGGACCGCGACGATCCGCTGAAGGACATCGACCCCGACCGGGGCAACGAGGCGGATCTCGCGGAGCAGGCCCGAATCGTCTCACTCGACGAGGACGACTACCGCTGAGCAGCCAAGAGGCCGAATCGTGCCCCTTCTGCCCGTGTTCGAAACCGTCTGCGCGGCTTTCGCCGCCGTCCGGTACATGAAATTCTGCGCTCGCACCGCGCACACCAGGGTTACCCAAAAGTACGATGGCGGCGCGGCGCACACCGCATGTGGACGATTTTGGGAGGCGGCGTGACAGCCATCGAGCAGACAGAGGCGGCACGCCCGCGGGGCACGCGCCTGCCGCGCCGTGCCCGACGGAACCAGCTGCTGGGCGCCGCACAGGAAGTCTTCGTGGCGCAGGGCTACCACGCGGCCGCGATGGACGACATCGCCGAGCGCGCCGGTGTCAGCAAGCCGGTGCTCTACCAGCACTTCCCGGGCAAGCTCGACCTCTATCTCGCACTGCTGGACCAGCACTGCGAGTCCCTGATCCGGTCCGTGCGCAGCGCGCTGGCGTCGACGACCGACAACAAGCAGCGCGTACGGGCCACCATGGACGCGTACTTCGCGTACGTGGAGGACGACGGCGGCGCGTTCCGCCTGGTCTTCGAGTCGGACCTCACCAACGAGCCGGCCGTGCGCGAGCGAGTGGACAAGGTCACCAACGACTGCGCGGAGGCCATCTGCGACGTCATCGCCGAGGACACCGGGCTGTCCCGTGCCGAGTCGATGCTGCTGGCCTCGGGTCTGGGCGGCCTCGCCCAGGTCGTCGCCCGTTCCTGGCTGCACAGCGACCGCAGTGTGCCGCGCGACCAGGCGGTGCAGCTGCTGACCTCGCTGGCCTGGCGCGGCATCGCGGGCTTCCCGCTGCACGGCACCGAGCACCACTGACACGCGTAGAACCCGATGACACTCGCAGAAGCCGACTGACGCGGACGGCCGCCGGGATTTGTTCCCGGCGGCTGTTCGCTCCTGGCGTGGCCGCGCGATCCGTGTCCGTCCCCTCACCGGGCTAATGTGTGCTGGGTACGGCGCGGATGTCCGCGCACTTCACTGACCGTTCGGAGGGACTTAGCCGTGGAGGTCAAGATCGGCGTGCAGCACGCGCCGCGCGAGATCGTTCTGGAGAGCGGTCAGACTGCCGAGGAAGTCGAGACCATCGTCGCCGAGGCGCTGTCCGGCAAGTCGCAGCTGCTGAGCCTGGTGGACGAGCACGGCCGCAAGGTCCTCGTCCCGGCCGACCGCCTCGCCTACGTCGAGCTCGGCGAGCCCGCGCCCCGCAAGGTGGGCTTCGGCGCACTGTAAGCGATTCACGCGTGAGGGGCCCGGCGACTTCGGTCGCCGGGCCCCTCATGTGTCGGTTCCCGAACGGAGCACGCCTTCCTCCAGGGGGAGGATTGGATTCCGCAGGTCAGGGGTATGACGGACCACGACCGCAAGCACTCTGGCCGGCTGCGTGGGAGGGACCCCTTCATGATCTTGGAAGCGCTCGGCTCCGCTCTGCTCGGCCTCGTCCTCGCCTGGGCGGCTACGCACCGCCTGGCCCATCGCCTGCCGTCCCGCCCCCTGGTCCTGTCGACCGGTGTGGCCGGCGCGCTGTTCGGGGACTTCGTCACCCACACCGCCCTGGACGCGGCTGCCGTCCCGCTGAGCCTGCTGGGCGCCCTGATCGTCTCGACGGCGAGCCTGTCCCTGCTGGTCCGCCCCGCGGGAAGAATCCGCCGACGATCGGTGACGGCGTAACGATCGGTGACGGCGGAACGATCCGTGACGGCGTAACGATCCGTGACGGCGTAACGATCGGTGACGGCGGAACGGTGCCGCGTAGGGAACCGCTGATCCCCGGGGCGTCACCTGATCCCGGGGGCGTTACGCCGCCAGTCCCAGCGCGGCCATCCGCTTGGTGTGCGCCTCGGTGATCCGCGAGAACATCTTGCCGACCTCGGCCAGGTCGAACCCGTCGGCCACGCCTCCCACGAGCATCGTCGACAGCGCGTCCCGGTCGGCGACGACCCGCTGCGACTGCGACAGCGCCTCCCCCATCAGCCGCCGCGCCCACAGCGCGAGCCGCCCGCCCACCCGCGGGTCCGCCTCGATCGCGGCACGCACCCGGTCCACGGCGAACCCGGCGTGCCCCGTGTCGTCGAGGACGGCCAGCACCAGCGACCGGGTGTCGGAGTCCAGCCGCGCCGCGACCTCCCGGTAGAAGTCGCTGGCGATCGAGTCACCGACGTACGCCTTGACCAGGCCCTCCAGCCAGTCCGACGGCGCCGTCTGCCGGTGGAAGCCGTCCAGCGCGGCCACGAACGGCTCCATCGCCGCCGTGGGCTCCTCGCCGATCTCCGTCAGCCGGTCCCGCAGCCGCTCGAAGTGGTGGAACTCCGCCGACGCCATCTTCGCCAGCTCCGCCTTGTCCTCCAGCGTCGGCGCCAGCTTCGCGTCCTCCGCCAGCCGCTCGAACGCCGCCAGCTCGCCGTACGCGAGCGCTCCGAGCAGGTCCACGACGGCGGCGCGGTACTGCGGGTCGGCGGAGGCCCGCGCCCAGTCCTGGGCGGCGACACCGGTCGGTTCGGCAGCGTTCTCGGGGGCGTTGTCAGGCTTGTCAGAGGTCGTCATGCAGCGCACAATAGCCCGCTCGTCGCACGGGGGAAGTCCCTGGTCAGTCACTGTGGCCACGATGACGCGAAGGACCGCGCCCAGGAGTGTGACGACGACAACGTGACCGAATCGGCCATCGCGTGTGCGCCAATCCGGGGTATGGTGGTAATGCGCCTGCTGGTACGTAGGCACGTTCGACACGTCATGCCCGACGCGTCGGCCGCACCGTACCTCGACAGGCCGCACGTATGAGGATGCCCGGTCGGTGGCCCGATCGGCTCCGACCCGACAGCCCTCCCCGACCGTACGGCACCGTGCGTACGGCCCCCGGAGGGGGACACCCTCAGCGGTACGAGCGCTAGAGCGTCGGCAGAGGTCCCGTGCCCCACGGCCAGCCCGTGAGGCGGCCGACGTCCCCCGGCACGGTCAGACACGACCCCCGCGCTCGCCTCGCGCCGCGCACACAGAAGAGGCAGCACCCTGACTACGACGTTCCGAGAGCTCGGAATCCTTCCCGAGACCGCCGAGGCCCTGGAGGCCGTCGGCATCGTCACCCCCTTCCCCATCCAGGAGATGACCCTCCCCGTCGCCCTCTCCGGCACGGATGTCATCGGCCAGGCCAAGACCGGCACCGGCAAGACGCTGGGCTTCGGCCTCCCCCTCCTCGAGCGCGTCACCGTCCCCGCCGACGTCGAGGCCGGCCGCGCGAAGCCCGAGGACCTCACCGACGCGCCGCAGGCACTCGTCGTCGTCCCCACGCGCGAGCTGTGCACCCAGGTCACCAACGACCTGCTGACCGCCGGCAAGGTCCGCAACGTCCGCGTCGTCGCGATCTACGGCGGCCGTGCCTACGAGCCCCAGGTGGAGGCCCTGAAGAAGGGCGTCGACGTCGTCGTCGGCACCCCTGGCCGGCTGCTGGACCTCGCGGGCCAGAAGAAGCTGAACCTGAGCGCCGTGAAGTCGCTCGTCCTCGACGAGGCCGACGAGATGCTCGACCTGGGCTTCCTGCCCGACGTCGAGAAGATCATCAACATGCTCCCGGCCAAGCGCCAGACCATGCTGTTCTCGGCGACCATGCCGGGCGCGGTCATCGGCCTGGCCCGCCGCTACATGTCCCGGCCCACGCACATCCGCGCCACGGCGCCGGACGACGAGGGCGCGACGGTCGCGAACATCAAGCAGTTCGTCTACCGCGCCCACAACATGGACAAGCCGGAGATGGTCGCCCGCATCCTGCAGGCCGACGGCCGCGGGCTTGCGATGATCTTCTGCCGCACCAAGCGCACCGCCGCCGACATCGCCGAGCAGCTCCAGCGTCGCGGCTTCGCCGCCGGCGCGGTCCACGGCGACCTCGGCCAGGGCGCCCGCGAGCAGGCGCTGCGCGCCTTCCGCAACGGCAAGGTCGACGTCCTCGTCTGCACCGACGTCGCCGCGCGCGGCATCGACGTCGAGGGCGTCACCCACGTCATCAACTACCAGTCCCCCGAGGACGAGAAGACCTACCTGCACCGGGTCGGCCGTACGGGCCGCGCGGGCGCCAAGGGCACGGCGATCACGTTCGTCGACTGGGACGACATCCCGCGCTGGCAGCTGATCAACAAGGCGCTGGAGCTGGACTTCAACGACCCGGTGGAGACGTACTCGAGCTCCCCGCACCTCTTCGAGGACCTCGGCATCCCGGCCGGCACCAAGGGTGTCCTGCCGCGCTCGGAGCGCACCCGTGCCGGGCTGGAGGCGGAGGAGCTGGAGGACCTGGGCGAGCCCGGTGGCCGCGGCCCGCGCGGTCGCGGTGGCCGGGGCGGCCGGGACGAGTCCCGCTCCGCCGAGCCCGAGCGTACGGCCCGCACGCCGCGCCGTCGCCGCCGTACGCGCGGTGGATCGGCGCCGGAGGGCGAGGCCACGGCCGCTCCCGCGACCGCCACGCAGGAGGCCGCCGAGGCTCCCGCCGCCGAGGGCGTGACCGCGCCGCGCACCCCGCGCCGCCGTCGCCGTACCCGTGGCGGCGCGACCCCGCCGCTCGCCGCCACCACGGCTCCGGCCGAGGCGGAGGCTCCGGCCGCGCCGGAGGCGCCGGTGTCGCCCGTGACGCCGGTGGCCGAGCAGGCCGCGGAGGCCAAGCCGCGCCGCCGCCGGACCCGCCGGTCGGCGGAGACGGTGGCCACGGAGGCCGCAGTGGTGGAGCCCGCGGCCCCTGAGGCCCCTGCCGTCGAGGCGCCCGAGGCCCCCGCCGCCAAGCCGCGCCGCACCCGTAAGGCGGCCGCGTCCGCCGAGGCCGCGGCCGACACCGCCGAGGCGACCGAGGCCAAGCCGCGCCGCCGCACGCGTAAGGCTGTCGTCGCCGAGCCGGAGGCGCCTGTCGCCGAGATCCCGGCCCAGGCCACCGAGGAGCCGGAGGTCAAGCCGAAGCGCACCCGCAAGACGGCCGCCGCTAAGGCCGCTGAGACCGTGGCCGCCGAGACCGGCGAGACCGCCGAGGCCAAGCCGAAGCGCACGCGGAAGACCGCCGCCGCCAAGGCCGCCGAAGCCGTCGACACCGCCGAGGGCACCGAGGCCAAGCCGGTCCGCCGCACCCGCAAGACGGCCGCCACGGCGCCGGCCGTGGAAGCGGAGACCGCCGAGGTGAAGCCGAAGCGCACCCGCAAGACGGCCGCCGCGAAGGCCGCTGAGACCGTGGCCGCCGAGACCGGCGAGACCGCCGAGGCCAAGCCCAAGCGCACGCGGAAGACCGCCGCCGCCAAGGCCGCCGAAGCCGCCGAGGGCACCGAGGGCACCGAGGGCACCGAGGGCACCGAGGGCACCGAGGGCACCGAGGGCACCGAGGCCAAGCCGGTCCGCCGCACCCGCAAGGCCACGGCCGCCGCCAAGGCCACCGAGGCCGAGACCGGCGAGACCGCCGAGGCCAAGCCGAAGCGCACGCGGAAGGCCGCGGCCGGCGCGCCCACCGCCGAGATCCCGGCGCAGGCCACCGAGGAGCCGCAGCCCAAGCCGCGGCGCACGCGGAAGACGGCCGCCACGGCCGCCGACGCGGAGGCCAAGCCGGTCCGCCGCACCCGCAAGGCCACGGCCGCCGCCGAGTCCGCGGAAGGCTGATCCGAACGCCCGACGGCCCGACTCCCTCACCGGGGGAGCCGGGCCGTCGGCGTCTTCGCCGCCGGCCTGCCGGTTACGCTCACCCCGTGAGCAAGCCCCCGACTCTGGACCCGCCCGTCGGCGCCCGCGCCTACCGACTGCGCACCGAGCGCGGTGACTTCGCGGTCGTCGACCACGACGTGGAGCCCGGCCTGCCCCGCAAGGGCGTCGTCCTGCTGCTGCCCGGTTTCACGGGGAGCAAGGAGGACTTCCACCTGCTGCACCAGCCGCTCGCCGCGCGCGGCTGGCGCACGGTCGCCGTGGACGGCCGGGGTCAGTTCGAGTCCGACGGACCCGGGGACGACGAGTCGGCGTACGCCCAGCGGGAGCTGGCGCGGGACGTGCTCGCCCAGGCGGCGGCGCTCGGGGGCGCGGGCCCCCTGCATCTGCTCGGCCACTCCCTGGGCGGCCAGATCGCCCGCGCGGCGGTGCTGCTGGACCACTCCCCCTTCGCCTCGCTGACCCTCGTCGCCTCGGGCCCCGCGCGGATCTCCGCGTCGCAGCAGGCGCGTGTGAAGCTCCTGCACGACGCGCTCGCGGTGATGACGATGGAGCAGGTCTGGGAGGCGATCCGTGCGACGGACCCGCCGGAGGACGTCGGCGGGCCCGGTGGTGGGGGCGGCCAGGACCATCTGCGGCGCCGCTGGCTGGCCCACAAGCCGGCGCAGCTCCTCGCGACCGGCCGGCAGCTGTGCACCGAGCCGGACCGGGTGGCCGAGCTGGCCGCGCTGCCGCTGCCGTTCCACGTCCTGTCCGGGGCCTTCGACGACACCTGGCCGGTGCCGCTGCTGGACGAGATGGCCGTACGGCTGGGCGCGCACCGCACGGTCGTCGAGGGCGCCGAGCACTCCCCGAACGTGGAGCAGCCGCTGCGCACGGCCGAGGCCCTCGCCGACTTCTGGGACCGTACGCCCACCCGTACGGACTAGTACTGCGTCTGCACGTGTCCCCAGAACCCGTCCCGCAGCGCCCGCCGCAGGTCGGGCTGGCCGCGCAGGGAGTACTGGAGCATGCCCTCCGCCTCCACCAGCAGGTCCTGGTCGACCGAGCCGGGCAGATAGGGGTGGCCCTGCAGCAGCTCCACCAGCGCCTCGCGGCCGCGCTCGGCCAGCCACTTCGCGGCGATCTGCGCGCCGACGAACCGTACGTTCTCGCGGCTGGGCCGGTTCGCCGTGCCGGCGGGGTCGTAGGCGGGGGCGGCCGTACGGCGGCTGACGTACGGCTTGAAGAAGTCGAGGTCGAGGGTGCGCTGGCTGTCGACCTCCCAGAGCAGCGGCTCGGCCTGGTTGCGGCCCTCCGGTGCCTCGATGCCCCACAGGTGCACACGGGCGCCGTAGCCCTGGGCGGCCTCGACCGCGGAGACCAGGTCCTCGTCGCCGCCGAGGAGGGCCGCGTCGCTGATGGCGCGGTGCCGGGCGAGGGACTCCAGGTCCGTGCGGATGAGGGAGTCGACGCCCTTCTGCTGGTTGTTGGCGTTGAGGTTGCCGAGCCGGACCTTGACGTCCGGCAGCTCGGCGATCGACTGCTGCTCCAGGGTGTGGATGCGGCGCCGGGCACCGTCGTACCAGTAGACGCGCAGCAGCCGGCTGTCGGCGAAGACCTGGCGGGCGCGGTCGATGAGCGCCTCGATCAGCCCCTCGGCGTCCACGTCGAAGGCGCGCCGGTCCTCGGTGCCGGCGACGAGCCGGCCCGCGGCCGCGTAGAGGTAACCCGCGTCGACGAAGATCGCATGGGTCGAGGGGGTCTTGGCCACCTCGGCGAGCATGCGCTGGAGCAGTTCGTTGGTGCGGTCGATGCGGGCCGCGAGGGCCGCGAGGTCGTCGTTCATCGCTGCCCATTGTCCCGACGGTCACGCTGCGAGTACAACTGATGCCACAGGGTTTGGGCGAGGCCCGCCGGGATACCCCTTACTCGCTAGTAATTAGTTGTTCGAAAAATTTCTTTAGCGTAGGGAATGTTTGTAACACGCACCTCGTTGACTCCCTATGTACGCAGCAATTCTCCTCAGGAGGATGACCAGACGAAGGGAGAAGCCCCATGCGCTTCGAAATCATGCGACTCGACGACGTCGACGGCACGCCCGTGGACAGCACCGTCGTGGACGCCGCCTCCGTCAACCGGATCGTTCAGCAGGCCGCCGCCATCGGACAGCGCCTGTGGATCCGCCCCGCCGACAGCACGGCCTCGTAACAGCGGATCCCTACCCACAGAAGCTTCGGAGCCCCGTACGGCCACTGCCGTACGGGGCTCCGCCGCGTGCGCCGGGGTTCAGGCGCCCTGGATCACCTGCGTGACGCCGTTGATGATCTGCTGCACGGCGATGGCGGACAGCATCATGCCCGCGAGCCGGGTCACCAGGACCACACCCCCGTCCTTGATGACGCGGATGATCAGCAGCGAGTAGCGCATCACCAGCCACAGCACGACATGGATGGCGGCGATCGCCGTCCACACCGACAGCTGCGTGGCCACGCTGTCGGCCTTCTGCACGGCGAGGATCACGGACACGATCGCGCCCGGGCCGGCCAGCAGCGGCATGCCCAGCGGCACGAGTGCCACATTGACGTCCTTCGTCGCCTTCGGCTCGTCGGTCTTGCCGGTGAGCAGGTCGAGGGCGATCAGCAGGAGCAGCAGTCCGCCCGCGATCATCAGCGCGGGGACGGACACATGGAGGTAGTCCAGGATCTGGTGACCGAGGACCCCGAAGACGGCGATGACCCCGCCCGCCACGCAGACGGCCTGGAAGGCCATCCGCTTCTGCACCTTGGCGGGACGCCCGGCGGTGAGCGCCAGGAAGATCGGGGTGATCCCGGGGGGATCCATGATGACGAACAGGGTCAAAAAGAGCGAGCCGAAGACAGCGATGTCGAACATGGGTGTTGCACAGGCCTTGCTGGAGAAGAGGATCTACGGACGGGAGCGCGGCCGGGGCCCGGAGGCCCTCAGACTCCGCCGGCGCCCGGCACCGGGAACGCGCCCGTCGCCCGCCGGGTGATCTCCCCGTACACCTCGGGGTCGGTCGTGAACTCGCCGAGCGCGACCGTCTTGCGGCTGCCGTGGTAGTCGCTGGAGCCGGTGACCAGCAGGCCCAGGTCCTTGGCGAGGCCGCGCAGCCGGGCGCGGGTGTCCGGGTCGTGGTCCATGTGGTCGACCTCGATCCCGTCGAGTCCGGCCTCGGCCATCGCGGCGATCGCGGACTCCGGCACCGTACGGCCGCGCTTGACGGCCGCCGGGTGGGCGAACACCGCGACACCGCCGGCGCCCTTGATCAGCCGGATCGCCTCGAAGGGGTCGGTCTCGTGCTTCTCCACGAACGCCCGGCCGCCGTCCGCGAGCCACTGCTCGGTGAAGGCGTCGCTCACCGTGGGGACGACACCCAGCTCGACCAGCGCGGTGGCGATGTGCGGGCGTCCGACCGAGCCGTCACCGGCGATCCGCGCGACCTGCTCCCAGGTCACCGGCACGCCCAGCGCGTTCAGCTTGGCGACCATGCCCTTGGCCCGGGGCACCCGGTCGTCGCGCACCAGCTCCCGCTCGGCGAGCAGCGCGGGCTCGGTGGCGTCGAAGAGGTAGGCGAGCATGTGCATGCTGGTGCCGTCGGTACGGCAGGAGAGTTCCGCGCCGGTCACCAGGGTGA
The DNA here is from genome assembly GCF_044545925.1 of Streptomyces sp. NPDC053367. Lineage (NCBI taxonomy): Bacteria > Bacillati > Actinomycetota > Actinomycetes > Kitasatosporales > Streptomycetaceae > Streptomyces > Streptomyces sp. NPDC053367. Next base: position 280,476 of record NZ_JBITYN010000005.1, read on the forward strand.
GGCCCTGCGGCAGGGCCTCGATCGCGGCGGCGTGGCCGCGGGTGGTGTCGTGGTCGGTCAGCGCGATGACGTCCAGGCCGGCGGCGTGGGCGCGGCGGACGAGCTCGGCGGGGATGTCCGTGCCGTCGGACGCGGTGGAGTGGGTGTGCAGGTCGATACGCACGCGGACTCCAGCGGTGGCCGACGGATGGGGACACCTCAGGATAACCGGGTTTTCGGCCACCCTGTCACACCCGCAAGCCCACAGTGACCCCTACAGGCGCCCTGCGAAGGGGGTGCCTTCCGGTCGTCCGGCGGCCACCGGTCGTACAGGGCCGGCCGCGCGGTTCCCCGCTCGGAGCGGCGCCCTACGGCTTGAGCAGTCTCGGCGACAAGGCGCCGCACGGCACCAGTTCCACCTCCGCGCCCGCCTCCCTCAGGTCGGCCAGCACCATGTCCTCGTACATCAGCAGTCCGGACTGCTCCGGCCAGACCACCGCCCAGAGCCAGAGGCCGAGGGCCTCCCCCGCGAAGACGGCGCGGTCGTCGGGGGTGCCGGCGACGTGCCACAAGGGGGTGGGGCGGCCCGCCGCGAGCACCTTCGCCTGGGGCGGTTTCTCGACGTTCAGATACGGTCCGGGATCCGGGCCGTCGATGCCGGCGTAGCGCGCGCCCAGGCCGACGCCCAGCTCCTCCGCGACCAGGATCAGCTCGCCCATCCCGCCGAGCGGACCGGGTCCGGAACACGCGACGGCCGTCGCGCGGCCGCCGCTGCGGTCGTCACCTGCACTGGCCACGCCCGTGAAGAGCCAGCCGACCGGCAGTGGCCACGGCATCCACACGGGCACCTTGGTGCGGTGCACCACCACGCCGAGGGCCTCGACGCTCGGCGGGATCACGGGCTGCACCGGATGCACCGTGCCGTGGAGACCGCACTGCCAGGAATCGGCGAAGAGGCCGGGAGCCCTGACCCGGCCACCGCACTTCGGGCAACTGGGTTCGCCCCTCATAGGGCCCCACGGTCCTACCCCGGCACCGTCTCGTCAAGGACGATCACCCGTCCGGACGGAACGCTCACCTTCCGGCAGTGCCGCGGGGTCCACCAACCGGCCCAATCGATCCGGAGGCCGCGGTGAGGTCGCTCACGCCCCGCGGCCGCTCAGGCCAGCGGCACGGAGGCGCGGGCGGGGTCGCGCAGGTCGGTGCCGTGGTTCAGCCAGCGCTCCTGGAGGGCCTGGGCGCCGTGCACCCGCTTCCAGGCGGCCTCGTTCGGCGTCATCGGCAGCAGCGGCAGGAAGCGGACCGGGTCCAACGGCTCGTCCAGCTCCAGGTCCTCCACCAGCCCGCCCGGCTCGGCGACCAGCACGGAGGTGAAGGGCGCGCCCGGCCAGAGCGGCTCGCCGACGTCCAGCGAGGCGCCGGGCGCCACGACCACGCCCTCCACCTGCGGGGAGGCGGCGAGCACGGCGAGCGGCCTGAGCACCTTGTCGGTGTCGGCGAGGCCGGCCCGCACCGAGAGCACCAGCTCGGCGCGCGGACCCTTGACGGGGTCGGCGACCATCGCGGTGGGGTCGGTCATGGGGTGCGCCGACATGCCGAGGGTGGCGTAGCGGACGACGCCGTCACCCTGGAAGCGCAGTACCTCGACGCGGTCGGTGCCGAGGAAGGTGACCGCCGCGCGGGCGTCCGGTTCGCCGAGCGCGGTACGCAACCGGGCCTCGACCAGAGCGAGAACATCAACCATGCGGCGAGCATAGAACTCGTCAGTACAAGGCAAAGCGGCGCCTTGACACTTCAGTCGGCTGATACTCTTGGCCGGTCGGGGCAGCACGCAGAAGCGTCGCGCATCCAGCTCCGACGCCGATGGATCTCCCTTACGAGGGACTGGCCGGAGGAGGTGGGGCTGCGATGGACCGAAGTCGACCGTGCAGTACCACCCGCTCTTCCGGCCGCTGAGTAGCTGTCTTTCCGACCTTCCGGCTCTGGCCTTTCCGCGGTTGCTTCCGCGTGTCGTCACGGAAGAGCACTTCGTCTTGTTCTGCCTGACTGTCTGATCTGTCCGATCTGACCGGCAGCGAAGTCAGCCACCGCGACGGTGCGGTGCTCCCCGCTTTGTGGACGTGCCAAACATCCCAGCGTCAGGACGTCCCCATTCCGGGCAGTTCCACCCGTTCGCAGGCCGCCATGCGCTGCCCGCCCGCGAAGGAGCCTGCCATGTCGATGATCCGCGACCTGCGTTCCGTAGTGCGTCCGGCCCGCCCGTCCCTGCGCAAGGACAGCGGCGGCTACGACACCACGCGCGACCCCGGCACCCCCTCGGCCGTCGTCGACTGCGCGGTCTACCGCGACGGCGCCCGCGTGGACTTCGGCAAGCCCGTCGGCCCGCACGAGGCGATGCGCCAGGTGCGCCGCGACGGCGGGTTCGTGTGGATCGGGCTCCACGAGCCCACCGAGGCCGAATTCGCCGGTATCGCCGCCGAGTTCGGGCTGCACCCGCTGGCCGTCGAGGACGCCGTGCAGGCCCACCAGCGGCCCAAGCTGGAGCGCTACGACGACTCCCTGTTCACCGTCTTCAAGACCATCCACTACGTCGAGCACGACGAACTCACCCCCAACAGCGAGATCGTCGAGACCGGCGAGGTGATGTGCTTCACCGGCCGGGACTTCTTCATCACCGTCCGGCACGGCGGCAAGGGCTCGCTGCGCGGGCTGCGCCACCGCCTCCAGGACGAGCCGGAGCTGCTCGCCAAGGGCCCCTCCGCCGTGCTGCACGCCATCGCCGACCATGTCGTCGACGGCTACATCGCGGTCGCCGACGCGGTGCAGGACGACATCGAGGAAGTCGAGACCGAGGTGTTCTCGCCGGGCCGCAAGGGCAGTCCGCGCGGCACCGACGCCGGCCGGATCTACCAGCTCAAGCGCGAGGTGCTGGAGTTCAAGCGGGCCGTGTCCCCGCTGGTGCGGCCCATGCAGCTGCTGAGCGAGCGGCCGATGCGGCTGATCGACCCGGACATCCAGAAGTACTTCCGGGACGTCGCCGACCACCTCGCCCGGGTGCAGGAGCAGGTCATGGGCTTCGACGAACTGCTCAACTCCATCCTCCAGGCCAACCTCGCCCAGGCGTCCGTCGCGCAGAACGAGGACATGCGCAAGATCACGTCGTGGGCCGCGATCATCGCCGTACCGACGATGGTCTGCGGGGTGTACGGCATGAACTTCGAGCACATGCCGGAGCTGGGCTGGAAGTACGGCTACCCCATGGTGCTCGGCGTGACCGCCATGATCTGTCTCGGCATCCACCGCACCCTCAAGCGCAACGGCTGGCTGTGAACGCGCCCCGATAGGCTGGGCGCATGACAAGCGAGCTGCTCGACCGGGCCCTCGTCGAGGAGGCCACCAAGAAGTCCGGGCTCATCTGGGTCCGGGGTGCCGGTGCCCCGGCCGCCCGTGCGCTGTGGCACGTGTGGCACGAGGGCGCCGCCTGCGTGGTCGGGGACGGGCCCGGGGAGCAGCCGCTGCCGGGTCTCGCCGACGGGGCCGCCGCCGAGATCACCGTACGCAGCAAGGACAAGGGCGGCCGGCTGGTCGCCTGGTCCGCGCGGGCCGTCGAGCTCGCGCCCGGCTCCGAGGCGTGGGACGCGGCGGTCGCCGAGCTGAAGGGCAAGCGGCTGAACGCCCCCGACGGCGAGGCCATGCCCGAGCGCTGGGCCCGCGAGTGCCGGGTGCTGCGCCTGGAGCCCACCGGGGTCACCACCGACCTGCCCGACGGCTCCCTCGCCGAGGCACCGCTGCCGACCCCGGCGACGACCCGCCGGCCCGTCCCGGCGGCCCTGCCGCGCCTGCTGCTGAAGAAGAAGCGCGCCAGGCGCTAGAGCGGGCTCCGGTCCGGGCGCTACGCCGTCGGCAGTTGCCGGCCGTAGTCGACGGTCTCGTCCTCCGGCGGCTGCTTCAGCGCGAAGTCCTCGCCCCAGTCCGAGAAGCGGAGGGTGCCCGCGTCGCCGCCGCGGATCAGGCGCAGCGGGTACGGCTTGCCCTGGAGGGAGACGTCCAGGGTGCCGCCGGAGCCCTGGTCGCCGGTGATGCGGATGACGCGCACGCCCCCCTGCTCGTGGTGGCCGTCGGTGGCCAGCGAGCCGTGCAGCGTGAGCAGGCCGTCCAGCAGGACGTCCATGTCGGTGAAGCCGCTGAACCGCTGGTAGGCGGGGTCGTCCTCCGGCACCTTCACATACTTGCCGCCCAGCTTGTCGGCGGCGGCCGCCGGGTCGCCCTCGCCGGAGTCGCTCTTGCCGTCCTCGTGGTCCCAGAAGGCCGCGTCCGCCTTGAGGTAGAGCTCGTCGTCGATACGGAGCAGCTCGAAGGTCGCGCCCTGCGCGGTCAGGGAGCCCGTGCCGCCGTCGTCCTTCAGCCGCATGTCCAGCTCGTACGTGCTGCCTCCCGCGACCACGGTCCCCGACAGCCGGACCGCGTCCGCGGAGCCGGCCGCCGCGCGGGTCTCGGCCTGGATCCTGGCGGGGGGCAGCTTGCCCACCCCGTTGGTGCCCGCGTCCGGATCCTCCTCGCTGCATCCCGTGAGCCCCAGACCGGTCACGGCCAGCGCGCACACCGCGCCGACCAGCCCGACCCTGCGGCGGATACGGCCCTGGGGAATCGCAGTCACAGGTGCGGTGCCTTTCCGACGTGTCCTTCAGCGGCTACCGCAGAGTACCGGGACGGGGAGTTCCGCCAGAAAGCAGGCCTGGGGCGCAGCCCGGGGCCGCCGGTATTCCCGGCGCTGGCGCCCGCACGGAGTGATGTACACCCTTCCCGGAGCGGGGCTACCGAGCCGTACCATCGTCCTTATGGTTACGGAAGACGCGGTGCGCGAAGCACTGGCGACAGTCAACGACCCCGAGATCAACCGGCCCATCACGGAACTCGGGATGGTCAAGTCGGTGGAGATCGGTGCGGACGGAGCGGTCGCGGTCACCGTGTACCTGACGGTCTCCGGCTGCCCCATGCGCGACACCATCACGCAGCGCGTGACCGACGCGGTCTCGCGGGTCGAGGGTGTCACCCGCGTCGACGTCACGCTGGACGTCATGAGCGACGAGCAGCGCAAGGAGCTGGCGGCGGCGCTGCGCGGCGGCCAGACCGAGCGCGAGGTGCCCTTCGCCAAGCCCGGCTCGCTGACCCGCGTGTACGCGGTCGCCTCCGGCAAGGGCGGCGTCGGCAAGTCCTCGGTGACGGTCAACCTGGCGGCGGCGATGGCGGCCGACGGCCTGAAGGTGGGCGTCGTCGACGCCGACATCTACGGCCACTCCGTGCCCCGCATGCTGGGCGCCGACGGCCGTCCCACCCAGGTCGAGAACATGATCATGCCGCCGTCCGCGAACGGCGTGAAGGTCATCTCCATCGGCATGTTCACCCCGGGCAACGCCCCGGTGGTCTGGCGTGGCCCGATGCTGCACCGCGCGCTCCAGCAGTTCCTCGCGGACGTCTACTGGGGCGACCTCGACGTCCTGCTCCTGGACCTGCCGCCCGGCACCGGTGACATCGCCATCTCCGTCGCCCAGCTGGTCCCGAACGCCGAGATCCTGGTCGTCACGACCCCGCAGCAGGCGGCGGCCGAGGTCGCCGAGCGGGCCGGCTCCATCGCGGTGCAGACCCACCAGAAGATCGTCGGCGTGGTCGAGAACATGTCCGGCCTGCCCTGCCCGCACTGCGGCGAGATGGTCGACGTCTTCGGCACCGGCGGCGGCCGGCTCGTCGCCGACGGCCTGACCCGTACGACGGGCACCAACGTCCCCGTCCTCGGCTCCATCCCGATCGACGTCCGCCTCCGCGAGGGCGGCGACGAGGGCAAGCCGGTCGTCCTCACCGACCCGGACAGCCCGGCCGGCTCCGCGCTGCGCGCCATCGCGGGCAAGCTGGGCGGCCGTCAGCGCGGCCTTTCGGGCCTGTCGCTGGGGATCACCCCGAAGAACAAGTTCTAGATCTCTCCGACGCCCCGGAGGGCATCGCCCTCCAAGGGGCGCGGGGAACGCGCGGCACGCCGCGACGAACCGGCGGCCGCGACACGGCAGCAAGCCCTACGGCGAGGGGGCGCCCCGAACAGGGCGCCCCCTCGTCACGCGTAGGCCGCGATGTCCTTGATCATGGCGAAGCCCAGCCCGTACGCGCTCATGCCCCGGCCGTACGCCCCGACATGGACGCCCTCCTGGGTGGACCCCGCGAGCACCCACCCGAACTCGGACTCCCGGTAGTGGAAGGGCGTGGGCGCGCCGTCCACCGGCAGGGACAGCGTCGACCACTCGGCCCCGTCCAGGTCGTCGGCCAGTGCCCACGCCGTCTCCGTCTGCTGCTCCAGCCAGTCGTCGCGCAGCGCGTGGTCCATCTGCCCCGGCCAGGTGAAGGACAGCAGCCCCACCCCGGCCAGCCACGCCGCCGAGGACACCGACGTGGCCTCCAGCAGCCCCGTACCGTCCGCGCTCCTGCGGGAGGGATTCGCCGCGACGGTCACCACGACCGCGAACTTCTCCCGGTCCTCCGCGTCGGCCCGCACCGAGGGCTCGTCGCCGTGCCCGATCGACCCGTGCTCGACGGCCCCGTCGGCCGCGGTCCCGACCTGCATCAGCCAGCGCGGCCCCGTGAACGCCTCGTCGAGGCCGTACCACGGGAAGGGCGCGCGCAGGTAGCCGTCGACCGTACGCCGGGCGGAGGGGACCTGTTGTCCGCCCTCCGCGGCCGGCGCCTGCGCGACTGCCCGACTCGTCGTCTCCATGTGCCCGGACGCCTCCTCGCTCTCGTCGGACCGAGCGGCCCGCCCCCCTTCGGGCGGCGTTGCTCATCTGCGTACGGTCCGCACAACAACTCGGCAGCATATCCACACCACCGCGGGCAGCCGGGAAAGCGCCGGGCGTGTGGGGCGCGCACGGGCCGCGCACGCGGCCCCCGCGCACTACCGGATCAGGTGGCGTCCGCGTCGAAGGGCGGGCGCTCGTCGCGGCCGGGCTCGGGCTTCTTCGCCATGTCGACCCGGCCGCCGGAGGTGTCGGCGGCGGAGGAGGACTCGCCGTCGCGGCCGTGCACGACGTCGGAGACCTCGGCCATCTCCTTCTTGAAGTCGAAGCCGTTGCGGATCTCCTTGATCCCCAGGTCGTCGTTGTCCAGCTGCTTGCGGATGAACGTCCTGGGGTTGAGGTCCTCGAACTCGAAGTCCTTGAACTCGGGGCCGAGTTCCTCGCGGATGTCCCGCTTGGCGCTCTCCGAGAACTCGCGGATCTTCCGGATCGTGCGGGTGACGTCCTGGATGACCTTCGGGAGCTTGTCGGGACCGAAGACGAGCACGGCGAGGACGATGAGCGTCACCAGCTCGAGCGGTCCTATGTCATTGAACACCTGAAGCTCCTTGCGATGTCCCGGGCCGGGTCCACGGTACCCGCCGATCCTGTCCGACCGGTACCGTCCCGTGACGTCCGACTGCGTGTATGCGGACCGATCCGTGAGATATCGAGCACGTCTGTACGGTTTGTCACCCGTCGTCCGAGGAGCCGAGCACCAGGGAGATCGTCCGCTCCCTGCCGCCGCGCTCCACGGTCAGCTCGAGCCGGTCGCCGGGCCGGTGGGCGCGGGTCTTCACGATCAGTTCCTCGCCGGAGTGGACGCGCTGCCCGTCGACCTCGGTGATCACGTCCCCGGCCCTGATGCCGGCCAGGTCGCCGGGCCCACCGGCCGTCACCGGGGCGCGGCCGTCGCTCGTCCGGGTCCCCACGCGGGCGCCGTCGCCGCCGTAGTCCATGTCGAGGGTGATGCCGATGACCGGGTGGGTGGCCCGGCCGGTGTTGATCAGCTCCTCGGCGACGCGCTTGCCCTGGTTGACGGGGATGGCGAAACCGAGCCCGATCGAGCCGGCCTGCTCACCGTCGGTCTCGGCGCCGCCGCCCGCGGAGCGGATCGCGGAGTTGATGCCGATGACCCGGCCCCGGGAGTCGAGAAGCGGGCCGCCGGAGTTGCCGGGGTTGATCGGCGCGTCCGTCTGCAGGGCGTCGACGTAGGAGATCTCGCTGCCGTCGCCGCTCTCGCCGCCCGCGGTGATCGGGCGCTGCTTGGCGCTGATGATCCCGGAGGTGACGGTGCCGGCGAGGTCGAAGGGGGCGCCGATCGCGACGACGGGGTCGCCGACCTGGACGTTGTCGGAGTTGCCGAGGGGTGCGGGCTGCAGGCCGTGGACGCCCTTGACCTGGACGACGGCGAGGTCGTAGCCGCTGTCGCCGCCGACGAGTTCCGCCTCGGCGGTGTCGCCGCTGTGGAAGGTCACGGTGATCTCGCCGTCCTCGCCCGCGGGCTCGACGACGTGGTTGTTGGTGAGGATGTGGCCCTGGTCGTCCAGCACGAAGCCGGTGCCGGTGCCGGACTGCTCGCTGCCGCTGACATGCAGGGTCACCACGCTGGGCAGGGCCCGCGCCGCGATCCCGGCCACGCTGTCCGGGTCCCGCCCGGCCGGCTCCTCACCGGCCTGCGGAAGCTCCACGCCGCCGATGCCGCCGTTGCGCTCCAGATAGGCCCCTACGGCGCCGCCGACGCCGCCGGACACCAGCGCCAGCAGCACCGCGCCCAGCACCAGCGTCCTCCTGGCCCGCCGCTTGCGCTGGGCCACGCTCGGCGCGGCCTCGCCGGTCTGCTGCAACGGCCCCGCCGCCGCGGCGGCCCAGGGGTCGTAGCGCGCCCATGGATCGGCCGGGGGGCCGTCGGCGGGTATGGAGGCGCCGGGGGGCGGTGCGGGTACGGCGGTGACGGGGACGGGGGTGACAGGGGCCGGGGGCGTGGCGTGCGCGGGCGCGGGCGCTGTGGCGGGGGTGGCCGCCACGGTGCCGGGCATCTGCGGGCCCTGCTCGGGCGCCTCGCCGCCGAGGGGCGGCGGTGCCGGTACCACCGTGCCGTGGGCGGGGGTCGTCGCCGGATGCTGCACCGGCGGCGCGGGCGCCCAGGGGCCGGGCTCGCCGTAGGGCGGGGTGCTGTAGGGGTCGGGGTCGTGCAGGGGCTTGGCCTGCGCCGCGCCGGCCCGGGCCGCCTCCGACCCGGCCGGCCCCGACGGCGGGGCGTCCTCGGCGGACCCGGTGTGCTCCTCGGGTCGCCGCAGCTCGAAGTCCCCGTCGTCGGAGGTGGCCGCCGTACGGGACGGGCGTTCCAGGTGGAAGTCGCCCTCCGTGCCGGTCCGCTGCCCCGAAGGGTCCTGCGTGGGCTTGCCCTCGTTCATGCTCTCCCCACAGCTGGCCGCGGCACGGCGGGCGCAGGCGCTGGCCGCGGCTCGTCGAACTCCGCCGCCGCACCCGGCCGCCTGCCGCGGGCACGGCCCACCCAGGATTCAACCAGGTTCGCGGGCGGGCGCGCAGGGGACGGTCAGCCGTCCTGGGAGGCGGAGGGCGAGGCCGTCGCGTCGGTGACCGGCGCGGTGAGCAGGACGGGCGGGGCGAGGCCGGGGACGGTGGGCCAGGTGTTCAGGCCGAGCGAGGACGTCGTCGCGAACGGGCGTATCAGCGGGGACGTCGCCGCGGCGCCGGCCCTGGCCGGTGTGCCGGCCGGGTGCTGGGCGGACCGGTCGTCGAGGGCGGTGAACCCCGGCAGCAGCGGTGCCGACACCTGGGTCGGGGCGATCCCCGAGCCACCGGCGGACTGCCGGCCGCTCTGCCCCAGGGCGAGCAGCGGTCCGCCCGCACGCCGGCGCTGGTTCTCGGGGGTCGTGGCCGTGCCGGTGCCGCCCGTGCGCGCCGGGGTGACGTTGGTGCCGCCGGAGCCGCTCCGGGCCTCGGCCGTGTCGGCGGGCACGCCGGTGGTGACCCCGCCGAGCGCGATCGCGGCGAGGGACACCGCCCCCGCGGCGACGAACGCGAAGCGGCGCCCGCGCGAGGCGGAGCGGTCGGCGTCGGACCGGCCGACGTCATGGATGCGGAAGCCGCGCCCGGTCGCCGGGTCGGACGGCAGCAGGGCGTGCGAGCCCGCGGGGACGTAGTCGAACTCGAAGCGCTCGCCGCGCCTCATGCCGAACACGCCGGCGGGCCGTCCGCCGAGTCCTCCGGCGAATCCTCCCCCGGCCGACGGCGAGCCACCGCCGTCCGTGTCACCGCCCCCGGGGAGCCCCTGGAGCCGGGCCAGGAGGCTCTCGGAGGGGGGCGGCGGGGCCGCCTCCGCGAAGACGTTCTTCAGCCGCCGCTGGGCGTCGACCTCGGCCTTGCACTTCGGACAGGTGGCGACATGCGCCAGCACACGCTCACGCGTGTCATGACCGAGCTCGCCGTCGACCAGGGCGGCGAGTCGGTCCCCCAGATGCTGCTCTGCGAGGCGCTCCTCGGCAGGTTTCGGCCATGATCCACTCACGCGGACGCGCCCCCTCCTCCCAGTGCGGGAATGCGGGCGGCGAACGAGCGGCGCTCGGCGCGCGCCTGCGGCGAGCGGTGTGCGAGCGCCTTGCGCAGCTGGGAGCGGCCGCGGTGGATGCGGGAGCGGACGGTGCCGAGCTTCACGCCGAGGGTCGCGGCGATCTCCTCGTACGACAGTCCTTCGATGTCGCACAGGACGACCGCGGCGCGGAACTCGGGCGCGAGGGTGTCGAGGGCCTGCTGGACGTCGGCGTCGAAGTGCGCGTCGTTGAAGACCTGCTGCGGCGACGGCTCACGGCCGGCCAGCCGCTCGGCCGCGTCCTCGCCGAGGGCGTCGAAGCGGATGCGCTGCTTGCGGCGGACCATGTCCAGGAACAGGTTCGTGGTGATGCGGTGCAGCCAGCCCTCGAAGGTGCCCGGCGAGTAGGTCGACAGCGAGCGGAAGACGCGGACGAAGACCTCCTGGGTGAGGTCCTCGGCGTCGTGCTGGTTGCCGGTGAGACGGTAGGCGAGCCGGTAGACACGGCCGCTGTGCGTGCTGACGATCTCCTCCCAGGTGGGCGGAGTCCACGCCTGCCCGTCCGCGTCGGTGGAGAAAGTCGCGGTCTGGGCCTGGCCAGCGGCGTGGCGGTGGTCAGCAGCGGTGTCGTTCACGGATTTCGGCCTGCCCGCCGACCCGAGAAAGCGCCGCAGCACTCCTCCCCGATCCACAGGCGCAGCCGCACCTCCCCTGTCGGCTCTGGTGGTGTCCAGCGGAGCCCCTACCATAGCCACCTCGCCCGTTAGGACCGGATAAGCGGTTTTACGAGAATTTGATCTGCGCTGGTCCGGCTCATGCGGCTGCGTCAGCACTTGCTCGGCGCCCCGCCCGTCGTCGTGATCCAACTGTGTCCCCCCGTACTCGTCCACACCCCTCTAAACGCCCGGTCCCATCTGCGGGTTCCCGTCGCCAACGGATACAGTCACGCCGAGGCAACCAGGGGACAGGAGAGGGTCATTACCGGCAACCGGCAGACGAGCTGGGCGTTCGCCGACGCCTATGTCGCCGAGGACGAAGCGCTGCACTGGGCCCGTGAACGGGCACGGGAAGCAGGGCTGCGCCCGGTGACGCCGGGCACCGGCGCCGCGCTGCGGTTGCTCGCCGCCTCCGTCGACGCCAAGGCGGTCGCGGAGATCGGTACCGGGACCGGTGTCTCCGGTATCCACCTGCTGCACGGTATGCGCCCCGACGGCGTCCTGACGACCGTCGACACCGAGCCGGAGCACCAGCAGTTCGCCCGCCAGGCCTTCCGCGCCTCCGGTTTCGCCAGCAACCGCGCCCGCTTCATCCCCGGCCGCGCCCTGGACGTCCTGCCCCGCCTCGCCGACTCCGGCTACGACCTCGTCTTCTGCGACGGCGACCGGCAGGAGGTCCTGGACTACCTCGCTGAATCGTTGCGCCTGCTGCGTCCGGGTGGTCTGGTGGCCTTCGAGGGCGTCTTCGCGGGCGGCCGCACGGTCGACTCCGGGCCGCAGCCCACGGAGGTCGTACGGCTGCGGGAGCTGCTGCGCGCGGTGCGCGAGAGCCAGGAGCTGGTGACGTCCCTGCTGCCGGTGGGCGACGGGCTGCTGTGCGCCGTCAAGAGGTGACCTGCGCGAGGCGAACCGCCCCAGGCGACCGGCGCCCGGGTGGCCGCCGCGAGGTGACCGGCGCCCCGGTGGCCGCTCGTCGTGGCGGGCCGAAGCCCCGGGAGCCCCGGGGAAGCCGTGGGAACGCGGCCGCCCCGGCACCTCAATGAGATACCGGGGCGGCCGAAAGGTATGGTCGCTTGCGCGTCAGCCCACAACCTTCTTGAGGGCATCGCCGAGCGCGTCGGCCTCGTCAGGGGTCAGCTCGACGACAAGCCGACCGCCGCCTTCGAGCGGAACGCGCATGACGATGCCCCGCCCCTCCTTGGTCACCTCGAGCGGGCCGTCGCCCGTCCGCGGCTTCATGGCCGCCATGCTCGTTCCCCTTCCTGAAACCAGCTCATCGTCAAAGCCGACGGCCCGCAGACGGGGCACGCCCCAGTGCGAGGGCACGCGGGATCCTTGCGCAGGACACGCGACACCGGCATCGAACACATTGCTTCCAAGCCATTATCCCGCATCTCACGACCCGATGACCAACATCGGTCGGCATCGCTTGGGCAACGCGCGCGAGCAAAACCACTCAATTCGGCGGTGTGACTGCGATACTGCGCGGCCCGTCGGACATCCGGCGGCCAAGAACCGTCTCATTTTCTTTGACGCAGGTCACACCTCTCCCCAGGTCCTGGTCCGCCATGCTGTCCTTCGGACCATCAGCGCGTACCGACCGGTACGCCGTGCCGCGACCGATGGAGGGGACTGCCCCATGGCCGACACCGTGCTCTACGAGGTGAGCGACGGACTGGCGACGATCACGCTGAATCGCCCGGAGGCGATGAACGCGCTGAACATCGCCACCAAGGTCGCGCTGCGGGATGCCGCGCGGGCCGCCGCCGACGACACCGCCGTACGGGCGATCCTGCTGACCGCGGCGGGCGACAGGGCCTTCTGTGTGGGGCAGGACCTCAAGGAGCACGTGGGCCTGCTGGCGGCCGACCGGGAGGCCGGTGAGGGCCAGACGATGAGCACGGTGCGTGAGCACTACAACCCGATCGCCCGGGCGCTGGTGGAGGCCCCGAAGCCGGTCGTGGCAGCGGTGAACGGCGTGGCCGCGGGGGCAGGATTCGGGTTCGCGCTCGCCGCGGACTACCGGGTCGTGGCCGACACGGCCTCCTTCAACACGTCCTTCGCGGGGGTGGCGCTGACCGCGGACTCCGGGATCTCCTGGACGCTGCCCCGGGTGATCGGGCCGAGCCGGGCCATGGACCTGCTGCTCTTCCCCCGCAACGTCAAGGCCGCGGAGGCGCTGGAGCTGGGGATCGCCAACCGGGTCGTGCCCTCCGCCGAGCTGCGGGCCGAGGCGGAGAAGGTGGCGCGGGGTCTGGCCGAGGGGCCGACGGTGGCGTACGCGGCGCTGAAGGAGTCCGTGGCGTACGGGCTCGTCCACTCCTTCTCCGAGACCCTGGAGAAGGAGGACGAGCTCCAGGGGCGGGCGGGGGCGTCGGAGGATCACGCCATCGCCGTGCAGGCGTTCGTGAACAAGGAGAAGCCGAAGTACCTCGGGCGGTAACCGCGCCCGCGCGGAGCCGCGTGGCGATACGGCCCCGCGGCCCTAACCACCTCGACGGGCACAACCCTCCAGGTGATCGTCCACCAGCCCGCACGCCTGCATCAACGCGTATGCCGTCGTCGGGCCCACGAAGCGAAGACCCTTCTTCTTCAGGGCCTTCGACAGGGCGGTGGACTCCGGGGTCACCGCGGGGACGTCGGCCAGGGTCTTCGGTATCGGGCGGGCCGCAGCATCCGGGGCGTACGACCAGATCAGCGCGTCCAGGTCACCCGGCGACCACTCCGCGAGGACCTTCGCGTTGGCGAGGGTCGCGTCGATCTTCGCCCGGTTGCGGATGATGCCGGCGTCGGTGAGGAGGCGGTCGCGGTCGGCGTCCGTGAAGGCGGCGACCGCGGCGATCTCGAAGCCGGCGAAGGCGGCGCGGAAGCCGGGGCGGCGGCGCAGGATCGTGATCCAGGAGAGCCCGGACTGGAAGGCCTCCAGGCTGAGGCGCTCGAAGAGGGCGTCGTCGCCGTGGACGGCGCGGCCCCACTCCTCGTCGTGGTACGTGACGTAGTCCTCGGTGGACAGGGCCCAGGGGCAGCGCGGGGCGCCGTCGGGGCCGGGGATCGCCTCGCTCACCGCTGCTCCTCCGGCTCGGGCTTGTCCAGGGGCACCCGGGGGGCGGCGGCGCGGGCGCCGGCCAGCGCGGACTCCAGGTCGGCGATGCGGGCGTCGCGCTCGGCGAGCTCGGCGGCGACCCGGTTCAGGGCGTCGTCGACGTCGGACATGCGGTAGCCGCGCGCGGCGAGCGGGAAGCGCAGGGTGTCGATGTCGGCGCGGCGCAGCGGGCGGTCCGGCGGGAGCTGGTCCCACAGCCGCTGGGGCGCCGCCTCGGGCAGGGGTCCGCCGCCCTCGCCGCCGCCGACCACGGCGAGTGTCACCGCGCCGACCACGACGGCGAGCGCGAGAACCAGGAACAAGAACATAACCATCGCTGAGGTCCCCAGGATCGGCGCCGAATGTGTCAGGGTCCGATCGTGCCATGCGACGCTGACGGTTAGGGTCGCAGACGGCCGAAGACCAGCGCGTACGAGGAGAGGTCACAGGGGATGCTCAGGCTGGGCAAGCGGGAGTTCGACCCGCACGAGCCGGTGATCATGGCGATCGTGAACCGGACCCCGGACTCCTTCTACGACCAGGGAGCCACCTTCCGGGACGAGCCCGCGCTCGCCCGGGTCGAGCAGGCGGTCGCGGAGGGCGCGGCCATCGTCGACATCGGCGGCGTGAAGGCGGGCCCCGGCGAGGAGGTGACCGCCGAGGAGGAGGCACGGCGCACGGTCGGCTTCGTCGCCGAGGTGCGGCGGCGCTTCCCCGACGTGGTCATCAGCGTGGACACCTGGCGGCACGAGGTCGGTGAGGCCGTGTGCGAGGCGGGCGCCGACCTGCTCAACGACGCCTGGGGCGGGGTGGACCCCCGGCTCGCGGAGGTCGCCGCGCGGTACCGGGTCGGCCTGGTGTGCACCCACGCGGGCGGGGCGGAACCCAGGACGCGCCCGCACCGGGTGACGTACGACGACGTCATGGCGGACATCCTGCGGGTCACGGTGGGCCTGGCCGAGCGGGCCGTCGCGCTCGGGGTGCCGCGCGAGTCGGTGCTGATCGACCCCGGGCACGACTTCGGCAAGAACACCCGGCACAGCCTGGAGGCGACGCGCAGGCTGCCGGAGATGGTGGGGACCGGCTGGCCGGTGCTGGTGTCGCTGTCGAACAAGGACTTCGTGGGCGAGACGCTGGACAAGCCGGTCAAGGAGCGGGTGCTGGGCACGCTCGCGACCACCGCCGTGTCGGCGTGGCTGGGCGCGCAGGTGTACCGGGTGCACGAGGTCGCCGAGACGCGGCAGGTGCTGGACATGGTCGCGGCCATCGCGGGCCACCGGCAGCCGGCGGTGGCCCGCAGAGGGCTGGCGTAGCGCCGGGCGGCTCAGTCCCGGCCGGCCTCCTTCGACACCAGGGCGACCGCCTCGTCCACGTCGTCGGTGACGTGGAACAGCAGCAGGTCCCTCTCGGACGCCTTGCCCTGGGCGACCAGCGTGTTCTTCAGCCAGTCGACCAGGCCACCCCAGTAGGAGGTGCCGAACAGGACGATCGGGAAGCTGGTGACCTTCTGGGTCTGCACCAGGGTCAGGGCCTCGAAGAGCTCGTCGAGCGTGCCCAGGCCGCCGGGGAGGACCACGAACCCCTGGGCGTACTTGACGAACATCATCTTCCGGACGAAGAAGTACCGGAAGTTCAGACCGATGTCGACGTACGGGTTGAGCCCCTGCTCGAACGGCAGCTCGATGCCCAGGCCGACGGAGGTGCCGCCGGCCTCGCACGCGCCCTTGTTGGCGGCCTCCATCGCGCCGGGGCCGCCGCCGGTGATGACCGCCCAGCCGGCCTCGACCAGGCCGCGGCCGAGGCGGACGCCCGCCTCGTACTCCGGGGAGTCGGGGCGGGTGCGGGCCGAGCCGAACACGCTGATCGCGGGCGGGAGTTCGGCGAGGGTGCCGAAGCCCTCGATGAACTCCGACTGGATGCGCAGGACCCGCCAGGGGTCGGTGTGCACCCAGTCCGAGGGGCCGCCCGCGTCGAGCAGGCGCTGGTCGGTGGTGCTGGAGGTGACCTGGCTGCGCCGCCGGAGGACCGGCCCCAGGCGCTGCTCCTCCGGCTGTGTGCCGTCCTCAGGAATGCCGGTGGCCATATGCGCTCCCTCCACTCGTTCTTTCCGCCTCAGGGTAGATCTACGCGGGTTACGCGCGGGGGACCTCGGCGTATCCGCAACTAGACGGTCAGCCAGTTCCTCAGCCGTTCCTCGCCCGCGAGGATCTTCGCCGTCTCCACGCGCTCGTCCCGCTTGTGCGCGAGGTGCGGGTTGCCGGGGCCGTAGTTGACGGCCGGGATGCCGAGCGCGCTGAAGCGGGAGACGTCCGTCCAGCCGTACTTGGGCTGCGGGGTGCCGCCGACCGCCTCGATGAAGGCGGCGGCCGCGGGGTGGGACAGGCCGGGCAGGGCGGCGCCGCTGTGGTCGTCGATCACGAACTCCTCGACGCCGCAGTCCGCGAACACCTCGCGGACGTGCGCGACGGCCTCCTCGGGCGTGCGGTCGGGCGCGTAGCGGAAGTTGACGGCGACCACGCACTCGTCGGGGATGACGTTGCCGGCGACGCCGCCCTCGACGCGTACGGCGTTCAGGCCCTCGCGGTACTCCAGGCCGTCGATGACCGGGTAGCGCGGCTCGTAGGCGGCGAGGCGGGCGAGGATCGGGGCGGCGGCGTGGATGGCGTTGGAGCCCATCCAGCTGCGCGCGGAGTGGGCGCGCTCGCCCTTCGTCCTCAGCAGCACCCTGAGCGTGCCCTGGCAGCCGCCCTCGACCTGGCCGTCGGACGGCTCCAGGAGCACCGCGAAGTCGCCGGCCAGCCAGTCCGGGTGCGTCTCGGCGATGTGCTTGAGGCCGTTGAGGTCGGCGGCGACCTCCTCGTTGTCGTAGAAGACGAACGTCAGGTCGCGGTTGGGGGCCGGGACGGTGGCCGCGATCCGCAGCTGGACGGCGACGCCCGCCTTCATGTCGCAGGTGCCGCAGCCCCACAGCACGCCGTCCTCGTCGAGGCGCGAGGGCACGTTGCCGGCGATGGGCACGGTGTCGATGTGCCCGGCGAGGATCACGCGCTCGGCCCGGCCCAGGTCGGTGCGGGCCACGACGTTGTTGCCGTGCCGGTCGACCCTGAGGTGCGGCAGGGCGCGCAGGGCGTTCTCGATCGCGTCCGCGAGCGGCTTCTCGGTGCCCGACTCGGAGGGGAAGTCCACGAGCTGCGCGGTGAGCCGGGCGGCGTCCAGGGTGAGGTCAAGCGGGGTATCGGCCATGGCCCCGACCCTAACGCCGGCGCCCGGCCGCGTGCCGCGCCCGAACGCCTCGCAGGACACCGGGCGGCCCGCCCGCCGGGATTCGAACACCCTCCGTCCGACCGGCCGGACGAAAACCGAACATCCTCCGCTACCTTGTACGGCGTGTCCGAGCCGTCCCCCACCCCCCGGCGTCGAGGCCGCACCGGTGCGGCCTTCCTCGTGCTGCTCGCGCTCGCGGGCTATCTCGTCGTCCAGTACGACAGCGGCGGCGCGGGCGAGCCCGACTGCCGGGTCGTCGCGGCCGACGGCAGGGGTGAGGCGTACGAGCTCACGCCGGAGCAGGCGGTGAACGCGGCGGCGATCACCGCGGTGGGCGTGGACCGGGGCCTGCCGGAGCGGGCGGTGACGATCGCGCTGGCGACGGCGCTGCAGGAGTCGGCGCTGCGCAACATCGAGCACGGCGACCGCGACTCCCTAGGCCTGTTCCAGCAGCGGCCCTCGCAGGGCTGGGGCACCCCGCGGCAGATCATGGACCCGGCCTACGCGGCGGGCATGTTCTACGCGCACCTGGAGAAGGTGCCCGGCTACACCGGGCTGCCGCTCACCGACGCCGCCCAGCGGGTGCAGCGCAGCGGCTTTCCGCTGGCGTACGCCAAGCACGAGCACAACGCCTCGCTGCTCGCCGCCGCCCTGACCGGCCGGGCCGCCGCCACGCTGACCTGCGAGGGCCGGCCGGCGGGCGCCGTGACCGCGAAGGGGCCGAACGCGGTGCGCGACGCGCTGGTACGGGACTTCGGGCGGGACGCGATGGCTCCGGCGGGCGCGGAGGTGGGCGCCGAAGGCGCGCGGGGTGCGGCGGGTCCCGTCGCGGCGCGGACGAGCGGGCGCACGGTGAGCGTGCCGGCGGGCTCGCGGCAGCGCGGCTGGCAGCTGGCGCACTGGGCGGTGGCCAACGCCTCGGCGCTGCGCATAGAGCGCGTCACCTACGCCGGGCGGGAGTGGACCGCCGGGACCACCGACAGCGAGTGGCGGCCGGCCGCCGCCTCGGACACCGTACGGATCGTCACCGCGCAGTAGTGCGACCCCTCACCCGTGGGGGTTGTGCGGCCACTCCCGGGGCCGGGGGGCGCGCAGGTATGCGCGGTGTCACTCCTGTGGTCGCCGCAGCCCTTGGGAATCAAGAGCTGTAAGGATTCGGCAGATTCCCGCGGCGGACTCCCTTTGCCCGTTTTTATCCACAGCAGATAATGCGACGCATTACCAACTCTTTGCGTTATCTCGCCGCAACCTCGACGGGTTTCGAGCGGTAGTCACGGTGTCCGCGCGCCGTCGATCACCGGGCGCGGTCGGACTTCACACGTTCCCTCCCGTCAAAGGAGCATCATGTCCCTCCCCCTGACCCGCCGGATCGCCCGTGCCGCGCTGCTCGTCGCTGCGGGGGCGGCTGCCGGGGTCGGTGCGGCCGGCTCCGCGAGCGCTGCCCCCGACCTGCCCGCCACCCCGAACCTGGGCGGCCTGACCGCCCTGGACGGCGCGCACGTCGGCAACACCGCCGACCGCGCGGCGCAGGACGTCACCGGCATCGCGGGCGAGGCCGGCGGCAAGGCGGTCGAGCAGGCCGTCCCGGCCGTGGGCAAGACCGGCGGCAAGGCCGTGAAGAAGGCCACGCCCGCGATGCAGAAGACCGCAGGTGAGGCGGCCGGCACCACCGGGGGCATCGTCGGCGACACCGCCTCCACCGCCACCAAGGGCGGCCTGCCGACCGACGGCCTCACCAAGGGCGGCCTGCCCACGGACTCCGTCACCGAGGGCGGCATCCCGGCGCACACCCTGCCGGTGAAGGACCTGCCGCTGGGCTGAGACACCGGACGCAGCGGCGACGGGGCCCGGGGGAACCTCTCCCCCGGGCCCCGTCGGCGTGTGGCGCGGGCTCAGGCCGTCAGACGCTTCACCGCCGCCGCGACCCGTTCGTCCGTCGCCGTCATCGCCACGCGGACGAACCGCCCGCCCGCGGTGCCGTAGAAGTCGCCGGGTGCCACCAGGACGCCCAGCTCGGCCAGGTGCGCGACGGTGTCCCAGCAGGACTCGTCGCGGGTCGCCCACAGGTAGAGGCTGGCCTCGCTGTGCTCGATGCGGAAGCCGTGCGCGAGCAGGGCCTCGCGCAGCGCGGCGCGGCGGGCGGCGTAGCGCTCGCGCTGCTCGGCCACGTGCGTGTCGTCGCCGAGCGCGGCCACCACGGCCGCCTGGGTGGGCGCGGAGGTCATCATGCCGCCGTGCTTGCGGATCTCCAGCAGCGGGCCGAGCACGGCCGGGTCGCCGGCCAGGAACGCGGCCCGGTAGCCCGCCAGGTTGGAGCGCTTGGACAGCGAGTGCACCGCCACGACGCCGTCGTAGCTGCCGCCGTTGACGTCCGGGTGCAGCACCGAGACCGGGTCGGCCTCCCAGCCCAGCTCCAGGTAGCACTCGTCGGAGAACACCAGCACGCCGTGCTCGCGGGCCCAGGCGACGATCCGGGTCAGCTCCTCCTTGGGCAGCACCCGGCCGGTGGGGTTCGACGGCGAGTTCAGCCACAGCAGCTTCAGCCCGGCCGGGTCCAGCTCGGTCGGGTCGTCGTAGACCTCGTACTCCGCGCGGGCCAGCCGCGCCCCCACCTCGTACGTCGGGTACGCCAGCCGCGGGTAGGCCACCCGGTCGCCGGGGCCGAGGCCCAGCTGGGTCGGAAGCCAGGCCACCAGCTCCTTGGAGCCGACGATCGGCAGCACATGGCGGTGCGTGACCTCGACCGCGCCCAGCCGGCGGGTCACCCAGCCGGTGATCGCGTCCCGCAGCTCGGGCGTGCCCCACACGGTCGGATAGCCCGGGGAGTCGGCCGCGGCGATCAGCGCCTTCTGGATCAGCTCGGGCACCGGGTCGACCGGCGTGCCGACCGACAGGTCGACGATGCCGTCCGGATGGGCCGCGGCCGTCTTCTTGTACGGCTCCAGCTTGTCCCAGGGGAAGGTGGGCAGGCGGTCGGACACTGCGGACACGGGATCTGGCTCACTTTCTGGTCGTACGGCCGTACGAGCCGCCGTACGGCTGCTTCCGGCTGATACGGCAAACGCCTCGGTCCCGTACGGCGATCAGGACGGTGATCGGGCCGTACGGGACCGAGGCGGCGCGGGTGCTGCGGGCCGCCGTCAGCCGTTCTGCGGCGGGAGCGCGGCGATGAACGGGTGGTCCCGCTCGATCAGACCCAGCTTGCTGGCGCCGCCCGGGGAACCCAGGTCGTCGAAGAACTCGACGTTCGCCTTGTAGTAGTCCTTCCACTCGTCCGGGGTGTCGTCCTCGTAGAAGATCGCCTCGACCGGGCAGACCGGCTCACAGGCACCACAGTCGACGCATTCGTCCGGGTGGATGTACAAGGACCGCTGGCCCTCGTAGATGCAGTCGACCGGGCACTCCTCGATGCACGCCTTGTCCTTGACGTCGACACAAGGCTGCGCGATGACGTAGGTCACGCTGTCGTTCCTCCTCGATAGGGCGCTGGCGGGCCTCCTCAGGCTCCGCCGCCTGGCGCGCGGGAGCGCGGCGTCGTCGATGCCCGCCCCTAGTATCTCCGTTCTTGGGCACGATCCGAACAGGAGGGGTGGACCGACCTGTGGAAATCTCCGCGGCAGGGCGCCTTGAGGTCCGCATCACCGCTGCTGACGTGGGCAAACGCGTCTCCGTACGGCGGTTGAGCGAGCCTGGCGCCTCGGTAGAGAAATTCACCGACACGGTGGGTGTTCTCACATCATGGGACGACGGTGTGCTGGTGATCACACGCCGGGACGGCGAACAGGTGCGGATCGCGGCATCGTCGCTGGTCGCCGGGAAGATCGTGCCCGCCGCCCCGGCGCGCCGCAAGGGCCCCGCGGCGGCCTACGAGGAACTCGCGCGGATCTCCGCGCGCGCCTGGCGGCCCGTGGAGAGCGAGCGGCTCGGCGAGTGGGAGCTGCGCGCCGCCTCCGGATTCACCCGGCGCGCCAACTCCGTGCTGCCGCTCGGCGATCCGGGTCTGCCGCTCGACGACGCCCTGACCGCCGTACGCCGCTGGTACGGCGAACGCGGCCTGCCCGCCTACCTCCAGACGGCCACCGGCGCCGCGGGCACGCAGGAGCTGCTGTGCGCGGAGCTGGCGGAGCGCGGCTGGGTGCGCGAGGTGACGGCCGAGCTGTGGACCGGGGCGCTGGCGCCGCTCGCGGACGTCGACGAGCCGGGCGGGGTGACGCTCTCCCGGACCGCCGACGCGGCCTGGCTGGCCCGCTATCAGCGCAAGGGGCTGAGCGACGTGGCGCTGCGCGTGCTCGGCAGCGGGCCGTCGGTGTGGTTCGCGTCCGTGCCGGGTGAGGGCGGTGAGGGCGGTAGGGGCGGCACCCCCGCCGCGATCGGGCGGCTGGTGGTCGACGGGCGCTGGGCCGGGTTCGCCGCCGTCGAGGTCGCCCCCGAGCGGCGGCGCGAGGGCCTGGCCACCGCCGTCATGGCCGCGCTGGCCCGCCGGGCCCTCGACGAGGGCGCCTCCGCCGCCTGGCTCCAGGTCGAGACCGACAACGCCGCCGCCCGCGCCCTGTACGCCGGGACGGGCTTCGCCGCACACCACGCCTACCACCACTACCGCGAGCCCGGCACGTCCCCCGCGGGCCGGTAGCGATCACGAAGGAAGGGCACGGGCCAGATATGCGCGAACGCTCCGCCGAGCTGCGCCGCCGGTTCTCCGAGGAGGCCCGCTCCGAGCGGCCCGACCTGTCGCTGATGTGCCTGCTGGTGGGGGCGGAGGCGGACGGCACGCTGGACGAGGCGGGCATGGACGCGGTGCAGGTCGAGCTCGACGAGCTCGCCGGACAGGTGCCGTACCGGCCGTCGTCGCCGCACGCCTGGGCGGAGGCCCTGCGGGACCTGCTGGGCGGGCGCCACGGCTTCGCCGGCTCCCCCGCCGACTACCAGCACCTGGAGTCCTCCCTCCTGCACCAGGTCGTGCGGCGGCGGCGCGGGCTGCCGATCCTGCTGTCCGTGGTGTGGATCGAGGTGGCCCGCCGGGCGGGAGCACCGGTGTACGGCGTCGCCCTGCCGGGGCACTTCGTCGTCGGGTTCGGGACCACGCAGGAGCAGGTCCTCGCCGACCCCTTCGACGGTGGCCGGGTGCTCACCGGGACGGACGTCGACCTGCTCGTGGTGGGGGCGACGGGGGCTCCGCTGGACCCGTCGATGCTGGTGCCCGCGGCGCCCTTGGAGGTGGTCTCGCGGATCCTCAACAACATCCGGGCGTGGGCGGCCGCACGGCCCGAGCGGTCCGACGTGGCGCTGTGGGCCGTGGAGTTGGCGCTGCTGCTGCCCTCGCATCCGGCGCGCCTGCGCTACGAGCGGGGGCAGGTACTGGTGCGGCGCGGCGAGTTCGTCGCGGGGGCCGAGGAGATGGAGACCTACGCCGATCTGGTGGAGGTCGTCGACGAGTCGCTGGCGGAGCGGGTGCGCGGGGAGGCGCTGGCGGCGCGGGCGCTGCTGAACTGAGCGGCCTGCCATGGGCCCGCTCCGCCGGGGGGCTTCCGTCGTTCCGCGGGCGCGGGTCCGTCGTGGCTCGTCGCGCGCACGCGGCGGAGCCGCGCATCGATACGGCCCGCGCCCTGGGGGGCACTCGGTTCTGGTGCGGGTGCCCCCCTGGTGAGACCTGCCCTCAGTTCGGGTTCGTCTCGATGACCGCCGTGCGCTCCGCCTTGGTCTTGCCCCGCAGGGCCTTGCGGAGGGCGCCCACGACGTCCTCGGGCAGGACACCGCGCTTGCCGGTGGCCGTCTCGATCTGCACGCCGTCGAAGGTGCTGCCGTAGGCCTCCTTGAGGGCGTCGAGGTCGTAGGTGTCGACGAGCTTCCCGTCGATGGCCTTGACGCCGAGGATCCTGGGCAGGGACAGCGAGCCGAAGTCGATGCTGTGGGCGTCGTCGACCTTGATGGTGACGCGGTCGGACATCGCGGGCTCCGCGAACTCCTTCATCATCCGGTCGACCTCGGCGTTGCTGACCGTCGGCTGCCGGGTCGTGGTGGGGACCTTCACCGGCGCGGTCGTACCCGACTCCACCTGGGTGCGGAACGCGTCCTCCACGGCCTGGCCGGCCTGGTCGACGGCGATGCCCTTGCCCGGCTTGCCGTAGACCGCGACCGCCTTGCCGGAGGCGAAGCTGATCGTGCCCTCGGTGACCGAGCCGGAGCCGCCCGCGGCCGTCGTCAGGGCGGAGTGCAGCTTCTCCTCGTCGACCGGCATGACCGGCTCCACGACCCGCTCGTTGCCGAACAGCGAGCCGATCACCGAGACCGGGTTGTAGTCGCTGGTCGCGGCCTCGCGGACGGTGGCCTGGGTGTCGAACTGCAGGCCCGCCTGGTCGGGCTTCAGGGCGACCGTCTCGTCGCCGACGCTCAGCTCGAGCGGGTTGTCCACCCGGTCGCCGAAGGCCTCGTCCAGCTTCTTGACGGCCTCGTCGCGGGTGCCGCCGCCGATGTCCACGCCCAGCACGGTGGTGCCCTTGGGCACGTCCGAGTGGTTCATCAGCAGGCCGGCACCGTACGCCCCCGCGGCGAGCACGACGACGCCGCCGCAGAGCAGCACCAGCTTGTTGCGGCCCTTCTTCCTGGCGCGGGCCGGCGCCGCCGCGGGCACGTTCCGCTGCACCGGCTCGGGCAGCTTCGGCGGGGTGTGCCGCGCCGGGCCGTCGGTGCCGGGGCCCGTGAAGTCGTGGGCGTCCTGCGGGACGACCGGGATGCCGCTGGTGACGGTGTGGCCGGAGACGTTGTCCACGGGGCCGCCGGGGTACGGGGTGCCGCCGGGGGGCTCGGGGGCCGGCTTCTGCGGGGTGAGGATCGCGGTGTCGTCGCTCATGCCGCCACCGGGGACGCCCGGGCCGCCGGGGTACGGGGCGCCGCCGGGCGCGCGGTGGGCGGCGGGGGCGCCGGGGCCCGCGGGGCCGTTGTGCGGGCCGCCGGGACCGCCGTGGCCGGCCGCGAGCGGCGGGACGAGCGGGCCGTCGCCGGTGACCGGGCCTGTGGTGGGGCCGGCGGGGCCCTGCGGGGCGCCCCGGCCGTCGGGGCCGCCGAAGCCGTTCGGGCCGCCCGCGGGGGCCTGGGGGCCGGGGCCGGCGCCCTGTCCGTCCTGGGGGCCGTCGGAGAAGTACGGCAGTTCGTCGCGGCGCGGCTCGTCGGCGCCGGGGCGCGCGGTGCCGCCCAGCGCGCCGGCCGACAGGGCCTCGGTGACGTCGAAGGAGCCCGTGCCGCCGCCGTGCCCGGGAGCCACGGGGCCGCCGGTCGCGCCGGGCAGACCGGCGCCGTTGGTGCCGTTCGGGCCGGAGGTGCCGTTCGCGCCGGTCGTGCCGTTCGGCCGGGGACCGCCGGGCATGTTCATGGAGCCGACCACGCCACCGGGGCGGCCGGCGCCGGGACGCGGGCCGCCGGGCGCGGGGGCACCGGGGCGCGCGCCGGTGGGGGCGCCCGCGGGGGCACCCGCGGCAGCGCCCGTGGAAGGCGCGCCCGAAGTGCCGGACGCAGGGGCGCCGTTGCCGGGGCCGCCGGCCGGGGCGGGCTTGCCGGCAGCGGACTTGCGCGGGGCGAACCAGTCGCTCGTCTTCTCCTCGGCGCCGCCCTGGGCGGGCTCGGCCGGGGCCTCGGCGGCGGGCGCGGCCGGGGCCGCGGGCGCCTCGGGCTCGCCGGCGGTGTCGCCGGCCTCGCTCTCACCGACGGGCTTGCGCACCACGACCGGCGGGATGGGCCGGGACCCGGGGATGTTGATCCGGATGCGGGTCGTCAGCGTGGTCTCGGTCTTGCGTTCCTCGGGCGCGGGCGAACGGCCCGCTCCCGCGCCCCCGTCGGCGACCACTGGGGTGCCGTACGGCGGCGTGCCCGAGGGGTATGCGGCTCCGCCGCGCCCGTTGGGCCCGGAGGACGGACTGTCAGTTTCACGACTCAAGGCAGGTTCTCCCGGTTGGCTCCGCCGCCCGTTGCGACCTCACTCTGCTTGGGGGGTCCCCCCCGGCCCGAGCGAAGTCGAGCGCTGGGGGAGGCTCGGCGGCGCGCACCACCATACTGGCCGCTTGTGGCGCGTATCCCACGACCGCTGGGGAAACCCCCACGGGACTCGCACGCGCACGTGACGGCGAAGTGGTACGTCACTTCCCAAGTCGGACGGCGGGCCCGCCCGGTTGCCGCCCCGGCGCAAGCGTGGCGCACATCACAGCGACGGCCATGCCACCGAGCAGGAAGAGGTAGGAGCCCGCGCCCGCCGCGAACACGAAGTCCCCTTCCGGGCGGCTGGCGGTGAGCAGGACGACGGCGACCATCCAGCCGGCCGCACCCGCCACGGCCCCGCCGCGCCCGCCGGTGGCCCGGGCCGCGCCCAGGAACAGCCCGGCCGCGCCGAGCAGCGCGAGCAGCAGACCGCCGGGGAACCAGCCGGACTGCACCAGCGCCCCGGCCGCGCCGACGACCGCGCCGAGCAGCACGAGGAGCAGATGGACGACGACCCGCGCGGGCGAGGGCGCCCGCAGCGGCTGCGCGAGCATCGAGACACGGTCGTCGCTCACGAGGCCACCCCGATCCCGGCGAACAGGTCGCTGTCGTCGCCCTCGGCGCGCTCGCCCCGCACCAACTCGTAGTACTCGTCGGCGAACAGGGGCTGCGCGAGCTCGTTGGAGAGCGCGAAGTAGGGCTCCGCGACCTCGATCTGCGTCGCGTGCGCGCGCATCGCGGCGGCCTTCGCGGCGACGTGCTCGGGGGCTGCGGGCACGCGCGTGGTCACCTGCTCGTCCGGCACGACACCGGGTACGTCGGCGACGGTCGCGCTCTTGTCGAACGGCAGCTCGGCGAGGTCGTGCCGCAGCCGTGCGAACGCCTCCTCGGCGACGGTCCGCGGGACCCTGTTCCAATAGACGCGCTCGACCGGGCAGCCCTCGTCCTCGGCCAGCTCGACGGCTCGCATCGCGACGCGGTGCGCCTGGATGTGGTCGGGGTGGCCGTAGCCGCCGTCGGGGTCGTAGGTGACGAGGACCTGGGGCCGCACCTGGCGGATCACCTCGAGCAGATGCCCCGCCGCCTCGTCCACGTCGGCCCCCCAGAACGCCCCGGGCAGCCCGTTGTCGGCCAGCCCCATCATCCCGGAGTCCCGGTACCGGCCGGCCCCGCCGAGCTGCCGGAAGTCCTCGACCCCCAGCGCGTCCATGGCCGCGGCCAGCTCCTGCCGCCGGTACTTCCCCAGCGCGTCCCCGCCCAGGTGCCGCAGCTCCGGCGGAATGACCTCTCCCAGCTCGCCGAGCGTGCAGGTCACCAGGGTCACGTGGACCCCCTCGGCGGCGTACCTGGCCATCGTCGCGCCGTTGTTGATCGACTCGTCGTCCGGGTGCGCGTGCACCAGCAGGAGCCGCCGGGCAGGGGGTTCGCTCATGGGGCAAGGGTACGAGGTGAGGCGACGACAGCGGGTTCGCACCCGGCCCCCGGCGGGCTCAGAAGCTGATGCTGCCCACCATGTCCGCGATGTTCGTGGTCAGTTCGTTGATCGTGGGCGACAGGGTCGAGGAGGCGAGGTAGAAGCCCAGGAGCATGCAGACGACTGCATGTCCGGCCTTCAGTCCCGACTTCTTGATCAGGATGAAGACGATGATCGCCAGCAGCACCACCGCCGAAATCGAGAGTGCCACGGCGGTTCACCTCCACTCAGAGCACGCCAACCAGTAAGCCGACCGTAAATACATACCAATGCCAGCAGGTTCATACCCACGTAGCGTTAGTGATCATAGCTATCCGTGCGCGCGCATCGCTGGGCGCACGGATGCGCAAGGGAGCGCATGGCCAATCATGGTCGGCATCGCCCGTAGGGTCGGGTCATGACGATCGAGCCTGCTGACTCCTTCCCCCGACGGCATGCCCGGACACAGCGGTTCACGCTCGGCGCGCCGCGTTCGTTCACGGTCGCGCCGGACGGTTCGCGTGTCGTGTTCCTGCGCTCGGCCTCCGGCACGGACCGGGCCGGCGCCCTGTGGGTCCTCGACCTGGCGGACGGCCGGGCCGAGAGCCGTGAGCGGCTCGCCGCCGACCCCCTCGGCCTGCTCGGCGGCGGTCGGGAGAGGCTCTCCGCCGAGGAGCGGGCGCGCCGGGAGCGCAGCCGGGAGGGCGGGGCCGGGATCGTCGGGTACGCCACCGACCGGGCCGTGGAGCTGGCGGCCTTCGCGCTGTCCGGCCGGCTCTTCGCGGCGGAGCTGCGCGCCGGGACCACGCGTGAACTGCCCGTCCCGGGGCCGGTGATCGACCCGCGGCCCTCCCCGGACGGGCGTCTCGTCGCCTATGTCCGCGCAGGTGGGCTCCGGGTCGTCGGGGCGGAGGGGCAGGACGACCGGGTGCTCGCCGAGCCCGAGGCGGACGGCGTGTCGTACGGGCTCGCCGAGTTCGTCGCGGCCGAGGAGATGGGGCGTTCGCGGGGGTTCTGGTGGTCGCCGGAGTCGGATCGGCTGCTGGTCGCGCGCGTGGACGACACGCCGGTGCGGCGGTGGTGGATCTCGGACCCGGCGCAGCCGGAGCGTGACCCACAACACGTCCCCTATCCGGCTGCCGGGACGGCCAACGCGGACGTGCGGCTGTTCGTCCTGGGGCTCGACGGGGTGCGGACCGAGGTCGTCTGGGACCGGGCGCGGTACCCGTATCTCGCGCATGTGCACTGGTCAGCGGCGGGGGCGCCGCTCATCCTCGTGCAGGCGCGGAACCAGCGCAGCCAGCTGTACCTGGCCGTGGACCCGGACACCGGCGCCACCCGGATGGTGCACGCGGACGAGGACCCGATTTGGCTTGATCTTTTCGCCGGGGTGCCCTGCTGGTCGCCCTCCGGGCAGCTCGTCCGGATCGCGGACGAGGGTGGTGCGCGGGTGCTGGCGGTGGGGGAACGGCCGCTGACGGGGGCCCAGTTGCATGTGCGGGCCGTGCTCGACGTGGGCGCAGACGACGTGCTCGTCTCCGCCTCGGCCGGCGTGGACGCCGCCGCCCCCGAGATCGGTGAGGTGCACGTCTACCGGGTCAACGAGCTCGGGGTGGAGCGCCTCAGCGACGAGCCCGGCGTGCATTCGGCGGTGCGCGCGGGGGGCGTGACCGTGCTGGTGTCGGCGACCCTCGGGCGCCCCGGGGCGCGGGTGCGGGTGCTGCGGGACGGGAAGGCGACGGCGACTGTCATGTCGTACGCCGAAGATCCCGGTTTGTCCCCGCGCATACTGCTCACCGAGGGGGGCGCACGCCGTATCCCGTGCGCCCTGCTTATGCCTACGGACTACGACGGAGTCACTCCCCTGCCGGTGCTGCTCGACCCCTACGGCGGTCCGCACGGGCCGCGGGTGGTGGCGGCGCACAACGCGCACCTGACCTCGCAGTGGTTCGCGGACCAGGGGTTCGCGGTGCTGGTCGCCGACGGGCGGGGCACGCCCGGGCGTTCGCCCGCCTGGGAGAAGGCCGTCCACCACGCCTTCACCGCCTCCCTCGACGACCAGGTCGACGCGCTGCACGACCTCGCCCGCTCGCACCCGCTGGATCTGTCGAGGGTCGCCGTCCGCGGCTGGTCGTACGGCGGTTGGCTGGCCGCGCTGGCGGTGCTGCGGCGGCCGGACGTGTTCCACGCGGGGATCGCGGGGGCGCCGGTGACGGACTGGCGGCTGTACGACACCCACTACACCGAGCGCTACCTGGGCGATCCCGCCGCCGACGCCGCGGTGTACGCGCTGAACTCGCTGGTCACCGACGAGGGCCTGTCCTCCCCCGCCGAGCCGCACCGGCCGCTGATGATCGTGCACGGGCTCGCCGACGACAACGTGGTCTTCGCGCACGCCCTGCGCCTGTCCTCGGCCCTGCTGGCCGCCGGCCGCCCGCACGAGGTGCTGCCGCTGTCCGGCGTGACCCACATGACCCCGCAGGAGCAGGTCGCCGAGAACCTGCTGCTGCTCCAGGTCGACTTCCTCAAGCGGTCCCTGAAGCTCGCCTGACACGGCGACGGGCCGGGATGACATGGTGCACCCCGGCCCGCTTACGGCACCCGCACGGCCGTACGCTGTTCAGCCTCGCGCGTCCGTATATCGGTACGGCTTCATCGAAGTTGCCTCGCTGTTAACGGCGTTTGCGCGCAATTGCGGCGCATGGGCGGCCGGTCCGGGCGGCGGTCAGCCGGCTGCGCCCTCCTGTGGCGGTCCGGGCGGTCCCGGCGGTCCCGGCGGTCCGGGCGGGCCGGGCGGTCCGAGGTCCGGGTGTTCCGGGGGGACGACCTGTTTCTCCTCCGCGAACAGACAGGCCGAGTCATGGGCGCCCGGGCCACCGGCGGGGGCCAGGTGGGGCGGGACGGCGAGCAGCGGGACCTCCTCGGCGCAGCGCGGGCGGGCCTTGAAGCAGCGGGTGCGGAAGCGGCAGCCGGAGGGGATGTTCGTCGGGGAGGGGACGTCTCCGGCGAGGATGATGCGCTCGCGGTGCTCACGGGCCTCCGGGTCGGGCACCGGGACCGCGGACAGCAGGGCCTGGGTGTAGGGGTGGGTGGGGTGGTCGTAGATCTCGGCGTCCTTGCCGAGCTCGACGATCCGGCCGAGGTACATCACGCCGACCCGGTCGGAGATGTGCCGGACGATCGACAGGTCGTGCGCGATGAAGACGTAACTGAGGTCGAACTCGGCCTGGAGGCGGTCCAGGAGGTTGATCACCTGGGCCTGGACGGAGACGTCCAGGGCCGACACCGGCTCGTCCGCGACGATCACCTCGGGGCGCAGCGCCAGCCCGCGCGCGATGCCGATGCGCTGGCGCTGCCCGCCGGAGAACTGGTGAGGGTAGCGGTTGATGTACTCGGGGTTGAGGCCGACCACGTCCAGCAGGTCCTGGACGTGCCTGCGGCGGTCCCCCTTGGGCGCCACCTCGGGGTGGATCTCGTACGGCTCGCCGACGATGTCGCCCACCGTCATACGGGGGTTGAGGGAGGTGTACGGGTCCTGGAAGACCATCTGGATGTTGCGGCGGACGGCCTTGAGGGCCCGGCCGGACAGCCGGGTGATGTCCTCGCCCTTGTAGCGGATCTCCCCCGCGGTCGGCTTCTCCAGGTTGACCAGCATCTTGGCGACCGTGGACTTGCCGCAGCCGGACTCGCCGACGATGCCGAGGGTCTCGCCGCGGTGGAGGGAGAAGTCCACCCCGTCCACGGCCTTGACCGCGCCGATCTGCTTCTTGAAGAGGATGCCCTGGGTGAGCGGGTAGTGCTTGACGAGCCCGCGCACCTCGATGATCGGCTCGGCCGTGGAGGTGTCAGCCATCGATGCACTCCCTCCAGAAGTGGCAGGCGCTGCGCCGTTCCTCGTCCACCTCGTACAGGGGCGGTACGTCCGTGCGGCACACGTCCCTCGCCATGGGGCAGCGCGGGTGGAAGGCGCAGCCCGGGGGGATGGCGAGCAGGTTCGGCGGCAGGCCCTTGATGGCGTACAGCTCCTGGCCCTTCTGGTCCAGGCGCGGGATGGAGTCGAGCAGGCCGCGGGTGTAGGGGTGGGCGGGGTTCTTGTAGATGCCGTGGACGGGGGCGGTCTCCACGATCCGGCCCGCGTACATGACGGCGATGCGGTCGGCCACGTCCGCGACGACGCCGAGGTCGTGGGTGATGAGGATGAGGCCCATCCGCAGTTCCCGCTGGAGTTCCGCGAGCAGGTCCATGACCTGGGCCTGGACGGTGACGTCGAGGGCCGTGGTGGGTTCGTCGGCGATGATCAGGGCCGGTTCCAGCGCCAGCGCCATGGCGATCATGATGCGCTGGCGCATGCCGCCGGAGAACTGGTGGGGGTACTGGCGGACGCGTTCCTCGGCGGCGGGGATGCGGACCCGGTCCATCAGCTCGACGGCCTTGGCGCGGGCGTCCTTCCTGGACATGCCCCGGTGGACCACGTACATCTCGCCGAGCTGGTCGCCGACGCTGATCACGGGGTTCAGCGAGGACAGCGCGTCCTGGAAGATCATCGCCATCTCGGCGCCGCGGACCTTGCGCCGTTCCTCCTCCTTGAGCTTCAGCAGGTCCCTGCCCTGGAAGAGGATCTCGCCCCCGGTGATCCGCCCGGGCGGCATGTCGAGGATGCCCATGACGGCCTGGGCGGTCACCGACTTGCCCGAGCCGGACTCGCCGAGCACGGCGAGGGTCTCGCCCTCGTCGACGGCGTAGGAGACGCCGTTGACGGCCTTGGCGATGCCGTCGCGGGTCTTGAACTCCACGTGCAGATCGCGCACTTCGAGCAGCATCGCGCCTCACCTCAGCTTCGGGTCGAGGGCGTCGCGCACCGCGTCGCCGAGCATGATGAACGCAAGGACGGTGACGGCCAGCGCACCGGAGGGCCACAGCAGCGCGTGCGGGGCGTTGCGGACGTACGGGGAGGCCGCGGAGATGTCGATGCCCCAGGAGACGCTGGGTGGCTTCAGGCCGACGCCGAGGTAGGACAGGGTGGCCTCCAGCGCGATGTAGGTGCCGAGCGCGATGGTGGCGACGACGATGACCGGGGCGACGGCGTTGGGCGTGATGTGCCGCAGCAGCATGCGGGAGTTGGACGCGCCGAGGGCCCGTGCCGCCTGGACGTAGTCGTTCTGTTTGGCGGTGATGACGGAGCCGCGGGCGATGCGGGAGATCTGCGGCCAGCCGAGCAGCACCATGAAGCCGATGACGGGCCAGACGGTGTTGCTGGTGACGACGGACAGCAGCACCAGGCCGCCGAGGATGACGGGGATGGCGAAGAAGACGTCGGTGATGCGGGACAGGATGGCGTCCCAGGTGCCGCCGAAGAACCCGGCGAGCCCGCCGAGCACCGAGCCGAGCAGCGCGACCCCGAGGGTGGCGCAGACGCCGACGGTGACGGACGTACGGGCGCCGTAGACGGTGCGCGTGTAGACGTCGCAGCCCTGTCCGTCGTAGCCGAAGGGATGGCCGGACTCGGAGCCCTGCTGGGCCTTGGCGAGGTCGCACTTGAGGGGGCTGTGGGAGGTGATCGCGCCCGGCCACAGGGAGACGAAGACCAGGAAGAGGATGACCAGGGCGGAGATGATGAAGACGGGGTTGCGGCGCAGGTCGTGCCAGGCGTCGGACCACAGGCTGCGGGGCTTGTCGGCGGGGCCGGTGCCCTGCGGCCCGCCGGGCGTCTTCTCGAGGGTCTCCCCCTCGCTGGTGGCGAGGTCCATGGCGCCTCCCATGCCGGCGGCTGAGACGGCCTGATCGGCGTCGTACGGCTCAGGCATAGCGGATCCTCGGGTCGAGTACGGCGTACAGGAGGTCGACGAGCAGGTTGGCGACCAGGAAGACCAGGACGAGGACGGTCACGAAGCCGACGACGGTCTGCGTGTTCTGCCGGACGATGCCCTGGTAGAGCTGGTAGCCGACGCCGTGGATGTTGAAGATCCGCTCGGTGACGATCGCGCCGCCCATCAGCGCGCCGACGTCGGCGCCGATGAAGGTGACCACCGGGATGAGGGAGTTGCGCAGCAGGTGCCGGGTGATGACCCGGCGCCGGGGCAGGCCCTTGGCGATGGCGGTGCGGACGTAGTCGGAGCGCCGGTTCTCCGCGATGGAGGTGCGGGTCAGCCGGGTGACGTACGCCAGGGAGACCGAGGCCAGGACGAGGCCGGGCAGGATCAGCTCGTCGAAGGGCGCGTCCGAGGAGACGGACGGGCTGATCCAGCCCCATTCGACGCCGAGCAGCAGCTGGAGCAGCAGGCCGGTGACGAAGGTGGGGACGGAGATGACGACGAGGGTGGCGATGAGCACGCCGGTGTCGACGGGCCGCCCCCGGCGCAGTCCGGTGACCACGCCGAGGGTGATGCCGATGACGATCTCGAAGAGGATCGCGACGATCGTGAGCCGGATGGTGACGGGGAACGCCGTCGACATCAGCTCGGTGACCTCCTGGCCGTTGAACGCGGTGCCGAAGTCGCCGGTGAAGACGTTCCCCATGTAGGTGAGGTACTGCTGCCACACGGGCTTGTCGAGGCCGAACTCCTTCCGGAGCTGGGCCGCGGTGGCCGGGTCGCACTGCCGGTCGCCGCACAGGCCCGCGATGGGGTCGCCCATCACGTTCACCATGAGGAAGATCAGCAGGGTGGACCCGATGAACACCGGGATCATCTGCAGCAGCCGGCGGACGACGTACCGCCCCATGGCGCGCTCAGCCCACCTTGATCTCGTTGTAGACGGGGACGCTGAACGGGTTCAGCGCCACGTTGGAGAGCCGGTCGGACCAGCCGGCGCTGCCGTTCTGGTACCAGAGCGGGATGGCGGCCATCTCGTCGCGGACGACCTCCTCGGCCTGCTGGAAGGTCTCGACGGCCTTGGCGGGGTCAGTCTCGGCGTTGGCCTTGTCGACGAGGTCGTCGAACTTCTTGCTGGACCACTTGCCGTCGTTGGAGGAGGCGTTGGTGTAGTACAGCGGCTGGAGGAAGTTCTGGATGAGCGGGTAGTCCATCTGCCAGCCCGCCCGGAAGGGGCCGCGGAGCTTCTGCTGGGAGGCCTGGTTGCGGAAGTCGGCGAAGGTGCCGACGGGGTTGCCGACGCAGGCCTTCTCGTTGTCGAGGGCGTTGTTGATGGAGTTGCACACGGCGTCCACCCACAGCTTGTGGGAGCCGGTGTCCGCGTTGTACGTGATCCTGACCTGGCCGCCGGGGATGCCGCCGCCCTCCTTGATCAGCTTCTTGGCCTCCTCGGCGTCGTACTCGCACCACTCGCCGCACAGGCCGGCCTTGTAGCCGCCGTCCTCGCCGAGCACGGGTGAGGTCCAGTCGGTGGCGGGGGTGCGGGTCTTCTGGAAGATCGTCTCGGTGATCTGCTCGCGGTTGATGGCGCGGGACAGGCCCTTGCGGACCTTGTCCAGGCCGGGCTTGTTCCAGTTCTTGTCGTAGAACGGGAAGGCGAGCGTCTGGATGATGCCGGCCGGGGTGTTGAGGTACCGGTCGCCGAGGTCGGCCTTGACGTTGGCGAGCTGGGCGGCGGGCACGTCGTCGACGAGGTCGAGGTTGCCGGCCATCAGGTCGGTGTAGGCGGTGTTGTTGTCGGTGTACACCTTGAGGGTGACGCCGCCGTTCTGGGCCGGGTCCGGGCCGGGGTAGGCGTCCCACTTCTTCAGCCGCATCTCGGAGCCCTTGGTGTACGACTGCACGGTGTACGGGCCGTTGCCGACGGGCTTGGACAGCCAGGCGGAGTGGTCGTCGAAGAAGGCGCGGGGCAGCGGGTTGAAGGCGGTGTAGCCGAGGGTGTCGGGGAAGGTCGAGAACTTCTGGGTGAGCTTGACGGTGAAGGTCCTGTCGTTGACGACCTTCAGACCGGACAGGGTGTCGGCGGTCTGCTCGCCCTTCTCGGGGTGGACCTGGTCGTAGCCCTCGATGTAGCCGAAGAAGTAGGCGTTCTTCTGGTTGTTCTTCAGACTGGCGCCGTAGTTCCAGGCGTCCACGAAGGACCGGGCGGTCACCTTCTCGCCGTTGGAGAAGGTCCAGCCGTCCTTGATCGTGACGGTGAAGTTCTGCGAGTCCTTGGTGTCGATCTTCTCGGCGACCATGTCCTGGGCCTCGCCGGTCTTCGGGTCGTAGCGCTTGAGACCCCGGAAGATCATGTCCATGACCTTGCCGCCCTGCACCTCGTTGGTGTTGGACGGCTCCAGCGGGTTCTGCGGGTCGGTCCAGGAGGAGGAGAGCACCGCGCCGCCGTCGGCCGCGCCACCGCCGCCGCCCCCGTCGTCGCCTCCGCAGGCCGTCGCCGCGAGGGCTACCGCCGTCGCGCAAGCGGCCCATTTGGCGTGCGTGGCTCCGCGCATGGAGTGCCTCCTCGTGAATGCGCTGTGATGCGCTGTCGTGCGCTGTGCCGCCAGCGCCGAAGCACTGACCCGTCACCGGCCAATATCGGGGCATTCGGTGCATGCCGCACACGCACGGGGCCCTTCGGGCGACGCATGCGTCCTGATGGGCGTACATCCGGCCATCGACGGACCGATGTCCGCGATCTCTGTACTGACCGGCGATTCAGCAGGCAGACTGCCGGAATGGTTGATCACTCCTACGCCGACCTGGAGCTCGCGCGGCTGTACGACGTCCTCAACGCGTGGGGACCCGACGACGACTTCTACCTGGGGCTGGTGATGTCCGCGCGGTCCGTGCTGGATGTCGGCTGCGGAACCGGGCGGCTGCTGCGCGGGGCGCGGGCCGCGGGGCACACGGGGCGGCTGACCGGGGTCGACCCGGCCGCGGCGATGCTCGTCCAGGCACGGGCGGCCGCACCGGACGTGGAGTGGGTGCTCGGCGATCTGGAGTCGGCCCGGTGGGACGGGGAGTTCGACCTCGCCGTGATGGGCGGGCACGCGTTCCAGGAGCTGCTGGGGGACGAGGCGGTCCGGCGGCTGCTGGGCGGGGTGCGTCAGGCGCTGGCACCCGGCGGGCGGTTCGTCTTCGAGACGCGCAATCCCGCGGTGCGGCCGTGGGAGAGGTGGACGCCGGACCGGGTGCGGGAGATCACCGGGCCGTACGGCGACGAGGTGCGGGTGTGGCACGAGGTGGCCGGGCCGGTCGTCGGAGACCGGGTGACCTTCACCGAGACGTTCTCGTGTGCGGGGTGGCAGCGGGACCGGGTGAGCCGCAGCACCCTGCGGTTCCTGGACGCGGACGCGCTGGACGTCCTTCTGGGCGAGGCCGGATTCGAGGTCACGGCCCGATACGGCGACTGGCGGCGAGGGGCTTTCGCCCCTGCCGCCAGTCCCGAGATCGTCACCGTGGCCCGAAGGGCCTAGCGAGAACTCACTCGGAGTCCTCCAGGGCCTTCAGAGCCGGGTCCAGGACCACGGACTCGTCCCGCGTGGTCGTCGGATCCTCCGGGAAGTGGCAGGCCGTCAGGTGGCCCGCACGGTTGCCGGAGATCTGGACCAGCGGGGGCTCCTCCGTGGCGCACTTGTCCTGCGCCTTCCAGCAGCGGGTGCGGAAGCGGCAGCCGGACGGCGGGTGGATCGGCGAGGGCACGTCGCCGGCGAGGCGGATGCGCTCGCGCTGCTCGGCGCCGTCGGAGACGTCCACCTCGGGCACGGCCGACAGCAGGGCGTGGGTGTACGGGTGACGCGGGCGGTTGTAGATGGAGTCCCGGTCGCCGACCTCGACCACCTTGCCGAGGTACATCACCGCGACGCGCTGCGAGAAGTGGCGCACGATCGCCAGGTCGTGGGCGATGAAGACGAACGCGATGCCGAGCTCTTCCTGCACCTTCTGGAGCAGGTTGACGACCTGCGCCTGGATCGACACGTCGAGCGCGGAGACCGGCTCGTCGGCGACGATCAGCTTCGGGTTCAGGGCGAGCGCGCGGGCGACGCCGATGCGCTGGCGCTGACCGCCGGAGAACTCGTGCGGGAAGCGGTTGTAGTGCTCGGGGTTGAGGCCGACCAGCTCCAGCAGCTCGCGGACCTTCTTCTCACGGCCGCCCTCGGGGTTGATCCCGTTGACCTCCATCGGCGACTTGATGATCGTGCCGACGGTCTGCCGCGGGTTCAGCGAGGAGTACGGGTCCTGGAAGATCATCTGGATCTCGGACCGCACCGGCGCCAGCTGCTTGCGGGAGGCCTTGGTGATGTCCTGGCCCCGGTAGGTGATCTGGCCGGCCGTCGGCTCCATCAGGCGGGTGATGAGCCGCCCCGTGGTCGACTTGCCGCAGCCGGACTCGCCGACCAGGCCGACGCTCTCGCCGACGCCGACGGTCAGGTCGACGCCGTCGACGGCCTGGACCGCACCGACCTTCCGCTTGATCGGGAAGCCGCCGTAGATCGGGAAGTGCTTGGTGAGGCCCTTGACCTCGAGAAGCGTCTCCCGGACGGTGTCGGTGGGGCCCTGCTGTGCGGGGAGGGTGAGGTTCTCGCTCATGATCTCGTATCTCCCTAGCGCAGCCGGGGCTGGATCTCGTCGATGAAGATGGCCTGCTTCTGCTCGGCCGTCAGGTGGCACGCGGCGGCGCGGCCCTCGCCGAGCGGCGGCCGGGTCGTGGTGCAGAGGTTGCCCTCCACCTTGTCCGTGAAGGCGCAGCGCGGGTTGAAACGGCAGCCGGACGGCGGGTTGAGCAGGGAGGGCGGGGTGCCCGGGATCGGCGTCAGCTCCTGGTGGATGTCGCCGTCGAGGCGCGGCATCGAGCTGAGCAGGCCCCAGGTGTAGGGGTGCTTGGGCGTGCCCAGCACCTCCTTGACGGTGCCGCGCTCCACGGCCCGGCCCGCGTACATCACCAGCAGGTCGTCGGCCATGTTGGCGATGACGCCCAGGTCGTGGGTGATGAAGATGATCGCGGAGCCGAACTCCTGCTGGAGGTCCTTGAGCAGGTCCAGGATCTGGGCCTGCACGGTCACGTCGAGCGCGGTGGTCGGCTCGTCCGCGATCAGCAGCTCGGGGTCGCACATCAGGGCCATGGCGATCATGGCGCGCTGGCGCATACCGCCGGAGAACTGGTGCGGGTAGTCGTCGAAGCGGACCTTGGGCTGCGGGATGCCAACCTTCTCCAGCATCTGGATGGCCCGGTCCTTGGCCTCCTTCTTGGAGGCGCCCATGTGCTTCATGTACGGCTCGGACAGCTGCCGGCCCACCGTGTAGTACGGGGACATCGCGGTCAGCGGGTCCTGGAAGATCATCGCCATCTTGTTGCCGCGGAGCTTCTCCAGCTCCTTGTCGGTGGCGGTGACGAGCTCCTGGCCGTCGAGGACGATCTCGCCGTCGACGGTGGTGGAGCGGGGGTTGTGCAGGCCGAGGATCGTCAGGTTGGTGACGGACTTGCCGGAGCCGGACTCGCCGACGATGCCCAGGGTCTTGCCGCGCTCGATGTCGAAGGAGAGGCCGTCGACCGCCTTGACGATGCCGTCCTCGGTGGAGAACTGCACCCGCAGGTCACGGACCGAGAGGAAGCTCTCGGGCCCGGTCGGGGCCGGGGCGTCCTCGGTCTTGGTCAGTGTGGTCACGGTGGTTGGTTCTTCCTAGGAGAGCCGGACGCGCGGGTCGATCCAGGCGTACGCGATGTCGGTGAGGATGTTCAGGAGCAGGATGAAGAAGGCTCCGACGAGCATCACACCCATGGTGAGCGGCAGGTCCTTGGTGACGGCGCCCTGTACGGCGAGGCGGCCGATGCCCTGGAGCGAGAAGGTGATCTCCGTGACCACACCGCCGCCGAGCAGGGAGCTGATGTCGATGCCGAGGACGGTGACGATCGGGATGAGGGAGCCGCGCCAGGCGTAGCGGTAGAAGACGTACTTGCTGGACATGCCCTTGGCCCGGGCGGTCCGCACGTGCTCCTCGGCCAGCTGCTCGATGAGGGAGGCGCGCGCCATACGCGTGTACTGCGCGGTGAAGATGGTGGCCATCACGATCATCGGGATCCACAGACCGGCCAGCCAGCCGGCGGGGTCTTCCGTGAACGGCACGTACGTGGGGTCCTCCACCCAGCCGGTGCTGTACACGAAGATCAGCAGCACGATCGGGCCGAGGAAGTAGATCTGGAAGGAGCTGAGCACCATCGAGGTGCCGGTGGCGACCTTGTCGAGCATCGAGCCGCGCTTGTAGGCGGAGATCATGCCCGCGCCGATACCGACCGTCAGGAAGACCACGATCGAGCCGACGGTCAGCGACAGCGTCAGCGGGAAGCGGTCCATGATCGTGTCCCAGACCATGTCGCCGGAGTAGAACGACTGGCCGAGGCACGGGGCCTCGCAGTGCCCGGTGGGGAAGTCACGGCCCATCACGATGCCGGACATGAAGTCCCAGAACTGCTGCGCTATCGGCAGATTGAGGCCCAGGGCCTCGCGGATGTCCGCGAGTCGGGACGCGGAGCAGTCCTTGCCACAGGCCAGGGAAGCGTAGTCGGACGGCGCTGCGACGAAGAGGAAGAACGTGGCGGCGCCGATGAGGAACAGGGTGACGGTGGCACCGACCAAGCGCCGGAGGATGAACTGAAGCATGGCGGGAAGGCTGCTCTCTGCGACAGACGGTGGATGGTTTCACGGAACCGCGGGAGTGCGCTCCACCTGGCGCGCACTCCCGCGGTCAGCCGTAGAGAGTTACGACTTCAGGAAGAGGTTGTTGAGGTCGATGTAGCTCGACTCGGCGCTGTAGCGGGCACCACCGATGTTCGAGCCGTAGAGCTGGAACTGCTTGGTGTACCACAGCGGAGCAGCCGGGTTGATCTTCTCGATGATGTAGTGGTGCGCCTCGCGCCAGGTCTTGGCGGCCTCGGTGGGCTCCTGGGTCAGGGCCTTGTTGATCAGGTCCTGGACCTTCGGGTCCTTGAGGTGCGAGTAGTTCGACGAACCGTCAGCGACCTGGGACGGGTCGTAGATCGGGGTGACGACGGTGCCGGCCGACGGCCAGTCCTGGCCCCAGCCGGTGATGTAGATGTCGTACGGGTTGGCGAGCTTGCCGATCTGCTCGTAGAAGCTCGCCGCGTCGACCTCCTTGGAGACGACGTCGAAGCCGACCTTGGTCAGGGCGTCCTCGACGGCGACCTTGCGCTTCTGGCCCGCCTCGGAGTTGGAGTAGGCGAAGACGAGCTTCTTCTCGGCGTCCGGGACGCCCTTGAGCAGCTCCTGGGCCTTGGCGATGTTGCCCTGCGGCGTCTTCAGGCGGCCGAACGGGTCGTAGGTGGGCTCGTAGCCCGGCAGGGTCGGCGCGAACAGGTTCGGAGCGACGTCGCCACCGTAGGCGCCGCCCTCACCGGCGATCAGCGACTTGGAGTTGACCGCGTAGGCGACCGCGTCACGGACCTTCTTGTTCTTCACCCGGTCCAGGTTGAACGTCAGCTGCATGACGTAGGGCTGGTAGCCCTTGATCGTGCGCTTGTTGACCGCGGGGTCGGAGATGACGTCCTGGATCTGCGTGGCGTCCACGGAGCCGGTGAACTGGATGGCGTTCTTGGCGCCGCCCTGGTCGGCGATCAGACGCTTGGTCTGGGTCGACTCGGTGACACCGAACTGGAAGTCGTAGCCGTCCACGTACTGGTGACGGACGGCGTCGGTCTTCGGGTCCCAGTTCTCGTTCTTGACGAGCTTGAGGGACTTGCCCGCCTTGTTCTCGGCGATCTTGTAGGGGCCGAGGGCGACCGGGGCCTTCTCGTACTTCTCCTTGGTGTCGGTCTTCTCCGGCACGATGGAGTAGCCGGCCATGGCCAGCGTCTGCGGCAGGTCGGGGCGCGGCTTGTCGAAGTGGAAGACGACCGTCTTCTCGTCCGGGGTCTCCAGCATGGTGTCCGGCAGGTGCTTCTTGCCGAAACCACCGTCCGGGAGCGCCTTGCGGTAGTCCGGGCCGGCCAGCCAGGTCTGGAGGTAGGTCGGGCCGTCGAAGATGAACTTCGCGAACTGGCGCTCGACGGTGTGGCGGACGTCGGCCGAGGTGATCTCGTTGCCGTTCTGGTCCTTGATGCCGTCCTTGAGGGTGTACGTCCAGGTCTTGCCGCCGTCCGAGGACTTGCCGGCGTCGGTGGCGATGTCACCGACGACGGAGGTGTTGCCCTTGCCGTCCTCGGCGAAGTTGGTCAGGCCGCGGAAGAGCAGGTTGGAGATCTGGCCGGCGTCGGAGACGTAGATCTGACCCGGGTCCAGGTGGGACAGGCCCGACTCCTGGTAGACGGTGATCGTGCCGCCAGGCTTGGCCCCCGGGACCTCCTTGGCCGGGCCGGTGGAGGCCGCGGCGTCGGCGTAGGTGACGGCCTTGGACTGGGCCGACGCCTCCTTCTGGTCCTTCTTGGAGTCCTTGTTGGAGCTCGTGCCCTTGTTCTCCGAGCAGCCGGTGAGCGCGAGGGAGCCGGCCGCGATGGCGACGACTATGGCACGCG
Source organism: Streptomyces sp. NPDC053367 (assembly GCF_044545925.1). Taxonomy (NCBI): domain Bacteria; kingdom Bacillati; phylum Actinomycetota; class Actinomycetes; order Kitasatosporales; family Streptomycetaceae; genus Streptomyces; species Streptomyces sp. NPDC053367. The sequence goes on from NZ_JBITYN010000005.1 coordinate 321,691, forward strand.
CTCTGCGCGAGGTGAGCTTCATAGCGGTGAATGCACCTACCTGTCGGTTGTTATCCATGAGTACTGCCTGACGCGGCTGGTAGGCCGACGCGGGGGCGGCAGCCACCCCCCACCAAAGGACGCGTTACCGCCCGGACTTGGGGTCGAAGGCATCCCGGACCGAGTCTCCGAGGAGGTTGAAGGCCAGGATGAAGATCACCAGCATCGTGCCCGGGAAGAACATGAACGCCGGGTCCTGCTCGGTGTATCGGGCGCCCGCGGCGAACAGTCGTCCCCAGTCCGGGGTCGGTTCCACGAAACCGACGCCTGCGAAGGACAGGAACGCGATCGTGAGGATCGTGCTGGGCAGCTGGTACGTGAACTGCACCAGGATCGGCGAGACGATGTTCGGCAGGATCTCCTTGCGGACGATCCGCCAGGGCGAGGCGCCCGCGACCTTGGCGGCCTCCACGAACTCCCGCTCGCGCAGGGAGAGCACGGTGGACCGGACGAGACGGGCCATGCCCATCCAGCCCAGGACCCACAGGACGATCAGGATCGCCAGCGCCCGGAAGTACGTGGGCGTCTCCTCCCGCGGGTCCACGAAGAACGCGGTCACGACGGGCATGAAGGCGATGAAGAACAGCTGCGACGGGAAGGACAGGAAGAAGTCCGTGATCCGGCCCAGCCAGTAGTCGACACGACCGCCGAAGTAGCCGCCGATCAGGCCGATGAGGACGCCGGTGGCCATCACCAGCACGGTCACTCCCAGCGCCATGAACAGCGAGGTGCGCATGCCGAACATGAGCATCGCGAACAGGTCGCGGCCGTACTGCGGCTCGACGCCGAACCAGTGGTCGGCGGAGACACCGCCGAAGTAGCCGAGCGGCAGGCCGAAGTCGTCCAGGATCGGCTTGTCCGCGTACGTCGGGTCCTGGCCGTACAGCGTGTAGGGGTCGGTCCCGCTGAGCGCGGTCAGCAGCGGGGCACAGAGGGCGGCGACGAAGAAGAAAATGACTACGCCGGCGCAGACCATGCCTGTACGGTCACGCTTGAAGCGCTGCCACATCAACTGCCCAGGGGAACGACCCTCAAGCTTCTTCTCACCCTCGGCGACTTCGGAGGTCGCCTCGAGCTCAGGGTCCAAGGCGACCGCGGACCCGGAGCCCTCGGCCTTCGTCGGACTGGTCATGTGTGTTCTTCCCCCGGGGGGTTGGAGAGTTGAGCGCAGCACAGATACCGGCAGGTTCTGTGGTTTGGGGGAACTTTCGCCAAGTGCATCAACGCGCGTCAAGGGCGGAAGACATAGGGATCTCCCTAACCGTAAATTTTTGAGCAAAAATTGCGAAGATTGACACCTGGACGCGCTTGACAGGTGAGACGGCGAATCGACATTCCGGACATTCAGGTAGGGATTTTTGTTTACATGTCCGAAACTTGATCGCGGGATCACCGATATCCGAACAGCGCTCCACCGGCGTTCGACCGGGCCTTGAACAGATCAAGCCGGGCACGCCGAGGACCCGGCCCTCCGCTCGCGGAGAACCGGGTCCTGCGGGACTGGCGTCGAGCCGGCGTCAGCTGTGCTTGGCGCGGCTGGCGGCCCGGGCACGCTCGCGGGCGTCCAGGTTCACCTTGCGGATGCGAACGGCCTCCGGGGTGACCTCGACACACTCGTCGTCGCGGCAGAACTCCAGGGACTGCTCCAGCGACAGCTTGCGCGGCGGCACGATCGACTCGGCCACATCGGCCGTGGACGACCGCATGTTGGTGAGCTTCTTCTCCTTGGTGATGTTCACGTCCATGTCGTCGGAGCGGGAGTTCTCGCCGACGATCATGCCCTCGTACACCTCGGTGCCCGGCTCCACGAAGAGCACGCCGCGCTCCTGAAGGTTCGTCATCGCGAAGGCGGTGACGGCACCGGCGCGGTCGGCGACCAGCGAGCCGTTGTTACGGGTCTGCAGGGTGCCGAACCACGGCTCGTGGCCCTCGTGGATCGAGTGGGCGATACCCGTGCCGCGGGTCTGCGTCAGGAACTCCGTCCGGAATCCGATCAGACCGCGCGAGGGCACGACGAACTCCATGCGGACCCAGCCGGAGCCGTGGTTCGACATGTTGTCCATGCGGCCCTTGCGGACGCCCATGAGCTGCGTGACGGCGCCCATGTGCTCCTCGGGCACGTCGATGGTCATGCGCTCGACCGGCTCGTAGACCTTGCCGTCGACGTCCTTGGTGACCACCTGGGGCTTGCCGACGGTCAGCTCGTAGCCCTCGCGGCGCATCTGCTCGACCAGGATCGCCAGCGCCAGCTCACCGCGGCCCTGGACCTCCCAGGCGTCGGGGCGGTCGGTCTCCAGGACGCGCAGCGAGACGTTGCCGATGAGCTCGCGGTCCAGGCGGTCCTTGACCTGGCGGGCGGTGACCTTGCGGTCCTTCACGGCCGCCTTCGCGTCGGCGCCCTTGCCGGTGCCGCCGCGGCCGACCAGCGGGGAGGTGTTGGTGCCGATGGTCATCGAGATCGCGGGCTCGTCGACCGTGATCAGCGGCAGCGCGATCGGGTTCTCCGGGTCGGCCAGCGTCTCGCCGATCATGATGTCCGGGATACCGGCGACGGCGCAGATGTCACCCGGGCCGGCCTTCTCGGCGGGCTTGCGGGTGAGCGCCTCGGTCATCATCAGCTCGGAGATGCGGACGTTGGACACCGAGCCGTCGCGCTTCATCCACGCGACGGTCTGGCCCTTCTTCAGCTCGCCCTGGTGCACGCGCAGCAGCGCGATACGGCCGAGGAAGTTGTCCGCGTCGAGGTTGGTGACGTGGGCCTGGAGCGGGGCGTCCTCGTCGTAGGACGGGGCGGGGATGGTGTCCAGGATCGTGGAGAAGAACGGCTCCAGGCTGTCGGAGTCCGCCGGGACCGTGCCGTCCTGCGGCTTGGTCAGCGAGGCGACGCCGTCACGGCCGCACGCGTAGACGATCGGAAACTCGATCTGGTCCTCGTCGGCGTCCAGGTCGAGGAACAGGTCGTAGGTCTCGTTGACGACCTCGTCGATCCGGGAGTCCGGACGGTCCGTCTTGTTGATGCACAGGATGATCGGCAGCCGCTGCTGCAGCGCCTTGCGCAGCACGAAGCGGGTCTGCGGCAGCGGGCCCTCGGAGGCGTCCACCAGCAGCACGACACCGTCGACCATCGACAGACCGCGCTCGACCTCGCCGCCGAAGTCGGCGTGGCCGGGGGTGTCGATGATGTTGATCGTGATCGGGTCCCCGCCGTCCTTCGGGTGGTACTTGACCGCCGTGTTCTTGGCGAGGATCGTGATGCCCTTCTCACGCTCCAGGTCGTTCGAGTCCATCATGCGGTCGTCGACCGAGTCGAGCTGGTGGGCGGCGAAGGCACCGGCCTGCTTCAGCATTCCGTCGACGATGGTCGTCTTGCCGTGGTCGACGTGGGCGACGATGGCGACGTTGCGGATGTCGTGGCGCGTGGCCATAGTGAGGCGTTCTCCCGGAGTGTGTGGGTGGCGCGCGCGTACGTCCGTGTGACGCGGGCCCTGCCGGGCTGGACACGCCACGGCCTCACCCCATGGTACGTGCCCCTGCGGGGGACGGCCTCCGCAGGGGCATTTCCATGATCAGCTGCCGGAGGGCGAGGGGGCGACCTTCACGCCCTTCTTCAGGAAGCCCATGTCCTCGTACACAGGCGTCCGGAACCCGAACGCCCCGGCGTTGGCGAGGCTCTTCCTGACCGCCACCAGCTGGGGCCGCTGGTAGAGAGGAATCGATCCGGCAGCGGCCCAGATCCGCGAGTCCGCCTTGCGGATCAGCCCCCGGCTCTCCTCCTCGTCCAGGGTCGCGACGGCCTGGTCGAAGAGCTGGTCGACCTGGTCCGTGCCGACGCGCGTGTAGTTCTGCTCCACGCTCAGCGAGCCGTCCGCGGCCGGCACCGGCTTGGCGTAGATCGGCCGTCCGTCGGTCGCCGGGAAGGCGGACGCCGGCCAGGAGTACAGCGCCAGGTCGTACTGCCCGGACGCGATGTGGTCCTCGAAGTAGCTCTCGTCGGACACCTTGGTGACCTCCGTGCGGATGCCGACCCGGTCGAGCATGCGCCGGATCCGCTCGGCCACCGTCCGCAGCGACTGCGAACCCTCCCCGGACGGCACCACGAACCGCAGGGTCAGCGGCTCGCCGTCCTTCGCCAGCGGCCCGGTCTTGGCGCCCGCGGGAGCCGCCGTGCCCTTCGGGGCGTACGCCCCCGGCGCGCCGCCTCGCTTCAGGCGCCCGTCGGCGTACTGCTTGCCGTCCTGGGCGAGGTTGCGCGACCCGTCCCGCCCGTGCTCCCGGTCCTCCCGCCCGGCCTTGTTGTCCTCGCCGACGATGTACGTGCCCTCGTCGCCGCCCGCGGAGTCCTCGGCCTTGTCGTGCTCGGCCTTGTCGTGCTCGGCCTTGTCGTGCTCGGCCTTCCCCTCGGCCTTCTCGTCCCCGGCCTTGTCCTCCTCGGCCTTCCTGCCCTTCGCCCCGGCCGCCTCCTCGCCCTTCTCCGGCTCCTTCAGCGGGCCGCCCCGCTCCCAGCCGGCGTCGGCGAGCAGGGCCTGGGCCTCCTCGGTGTCCTGGCCGCCGAGGGCGCCGCTGTTGTCGGCGTAGGCGGCCTGCCCGGACAGCGCGAGGTGGCTGCCGACCGGCACGGCGGGCAGGCCCAGCGGGCCGAGCACCACGCGGGCCAGTTCCTCGCGGTCCAGGGCCCGGGCCACCGCCCGGCGGACCCGCTCGTCGGCGAGGGGGCCGTCGGAGCCGTTGAGGGCGAGCTGGGTGTAGGCGGGCTCCAGGGACTTGCGGACCTCGATGCCGCGCAGGGCCTGCTGCTGCTTCTCCCCTGCGGCGAGGGCCGCGCGCAGCTTCTCGCGGGCGAGCACCTCGTCCTCGGCGGCCTCCTCGTCGGAGCCGTTGGCGAGGGCCCAGGAGCGCAGCGCCCTGGCCGCCGTACGCCCGGAGCCCGGTCCTGCGAGGGGGCCGGCCGAACCCTTGGCGGCGCCCTCGACCCGGGCGGCCGCGGCCGGGTCGAGCTCGGCCAGGTCGATCTTCCCGGCGGCGAGCACGGCGGCCCGCTCGTCGCGCGGCACGGCCGCAAGGACGATCTTGTCGAGCTTGGGGGGCGCGCCCCACCAGCGCGGATTGCGGGTCAGGGTGACCTCGTCGTCCACGCGGTCGACCTTCTTCAGGGAGAAGGGTCCCGCGGTGACCTTCAGCTTGCGCCGGGCGCCGTCGTTGAAGGAGTCCGGGGTGCCCATGACCTCCTTGGGGTACAGCGGCGAGAACAGCGACTTCCAGTCGGCGTAGGGCCGGGCGAAGGTGACCTTGACCTCCAGGTCGTTGGCCCCGCGCTCGATGCGCTCGATGCGCTCGTAGCCGGCGTTGCGGGCGGTCCAGTAGGCGCTGTCCTTGCCGGACAGGGCGCGCCACTGGGCGGCGAAGTCGGCGGCCCCGATCTCCCGGCCGTCGCTCCAGACGGCCTGCTGGTTCAGCTTGTACAGCACGACCTGACGGGGCTCGGTGTCGACGACCTGGGCGGACTCCAGGAAGTCGGCGTTGCGCTCGGGGCGGCCGCTCGCGTCGAGCCGGTACATCGACGGCAGGACCGCCTGGGCGATACGGGTGGTGGTGGCGTCGGCGTCGGACTGGAAGGTGTTGAGCGTCTCGGGGACGGCGTCCACGGCCCAGCGCAGCGTGCCGCCGTCGGCGATCTGCGCCCGCGCGGCGCGGCCGATGTCCTGCCCGGCCAGGGGCTTGCCGGCCTTGTCGGACGAGCCGCAGCCGGCGAGCAGGGTGACCGCGAGGGAACCCCCGGCGAGGAAGGCGACCGATCGCATGACCGCCCGTGGTCTGACACCGACGTGAGACATCTCTGGTTACCTCCGGAAGCCGCGGGTTATGATCACGTTTGGCGGTATTTGGAGCTGATCACATGTTTTCGGATATCCGCTGCCACTGAAGAGGAAAGGGTTCAGCGGCAGGGGGCGACACGGCGGCGACGACCGGCAAGCCCACCCGTGCGGCGCAACGCACCGGGGAATGCACCAGTACGCCTCGGCCAATCGGTGCACATCCCTTCCCACCCGCCGGTGTGACGCGCAACACTCGCAGGCGCATGAACGTCACCATCGAGAGCAAGGCCCCCGGCCGCACAGCCGATGGAAAAGAGGTCACGTCATGTCCGTGCACGACGAACTGACGTCGGTCCAGCGCTGTCTCGACGATCTGTCCCGGTCGGTGGGCCGACTGGAACAGCAGCTCGGCAGCAAGGGCCTGGACATGCGCCGGGTCCGCGCCGACGCCGAGCATCTGCGCGAGAGCGTCGCCCTGCTGCGGGAGGCGACCTCGGCGCAGGGGCAGGCCCGCAAGCCGGAGCTGGTCACCATCCCCGACACCCCGTACGACGACAGCCTGTGGGTCGACATCGACGACGAGGGCCTCGGCGCCCGCGACCGGCGCGCCCCCTGAGCCCCTCACCGTCAGACACGGAGTCCCGCCTTGGCCACAGGTACGGAACCGCCAGGTACAGCACCCCGTCCGCCGGGCGGCGGTGTGCGGTCCGCGACGCGTGCCGCGATCGGCGCCCGGCATCTGCGGACCGACCGGTGGTGGCTGGCGCCCGCCGTCACCGCCGCCGGTCTGCTCGCCTTCATCGTGTACTCGACGTGGCGGGCCTTCGCCAACGCCGACTACTACGCCGCGCCCTACGTCTCGCCGTTCTACTCGCCCTGCCTGGCGGAGAACTGCGCGCCGATGCGCGGCGGCCCCAACTGGGAGCTGTTCGGCAGCTGGTGGGGCATCTCCCCCGCGATCATCATCCTGATCTTCCCGCTGGGCTTCCGGCTGACCTGCTACTACTACCGCAAGGCGTACTACCGCGGCTTCTGGGCGTCCCCGCCCGCCTGCGCGGTCGCCGAGCCGCACGCGAAGTACACCGGTGAGACCCGCTTCCCGCTGATCCTGCAGAACGTCCACCGGTACTTCTTCTACGCGGCCGTACCCGTCGCCGGGATCCTCACCTACGACACCGTCCTCGCCTTCCGCGACGAGTCGTACGCGTGGGGCCACATGGGCCTCGGCACCCTCGTGTTCGTCGTCAACATCGTGCTGATCTGGGCGTACACGCTGTCCTGCCACTCCTGCCGGCACATCGTCGGCGGCAAGCTCAAGCACTTCTCCCGGCACCCCGTGCGCTACCGCATGTGGCAGCTGGTCGGCAGGCTCAACGCCCGGCACATGCAGCTGGCCTGGGCCTCCCTGGTGAGCGTGGCGCTCGCCGACTTCTACGTGTATCTCGTCGCGTCCGGTGCCTTCGACGATCCGAGGTTGTTCTGATGCCCGTGGTGGACCGCCAGGAGTGGGACGTCGTCGTGGTCGGTGCGGGCGGCGCCGGACTGCGGGCCGCGATCGAGGCCCGCGAGCGCGGTGCGCGTACGGCGGTGATCTGCAAGTCGCTGTTCGGCAAGGCGCACACGGTGATGGCCGAGGGCGGCATCGCGGCGGCCATGGCCAACGCGAACGAGCACGACACCTGGCAGGTCCACTTCCGCGACACCCTGCGCGGGGGCAAGTTCCTCAACCAGTGGCGGATGGCCGAGCTGCACGCGCAGGAGGCCCCGGACCGGGTGTGGGAGCTGGAGACCTGGGGCGCGCTGTTCGACCGTACGAAGGACGGCCGCATCTCCCAGCGCAACTTCGGCGGCCACGAGTACCCGCGCCTCGCGCACGTCGGCGACCGTACGGGCCTGGAGCTGATCCGCACGCTCCAGCAGAAGATCGTCTCGCTCCAGCAGGAGGACCACCGGGAGACCGGCGACTACGAGTCGCGGCTGAAGGTGTTCCAGGAGTGCACGGTCACCCGGGTGCTCAAGGACGAGGGCGGCCGGGTCTCGGGGGTCTTCGCCTACGAGCGCGAGTCGGGCCGCTTCTTCGTCCTCGAGGCGCCCGCGGTGGTGATCGCCACCGGCGGCATCGGCAAGTCCTTCAAGGTGACGTCGAACTCCTGGGAGTACACCGGCGACGGCCACGCGCTGGCGCTGCTGGCCGGAGCCCCGCTGCTGAACATGGAGTTCGTGCAGTTCCACCCGACCGGGATGGTCTGGCCGCCGTCGGTGAAGGGCATCCTCGTCACCGAGTCGGTGCGCGGCGACGGCGGAGTGCTGCGCAACTCCGACGGCAAGCGGTTCATGTTCGACTACATCCCGGACGTGTTCAAGGAGAAGTACGCGCAGAGCGAGGAGGAGGCCGACCGCTGGTACGACGACCCGGACAACAACCGGCGTCCGCCCGAGCTGCTCCCCCGTGACGAGGTGGCGCGCGCGATCAACTCCGAGGTGAAGGAGGGCCGGGGCTCCCCGCACGGCGGGGTCTTCCTGGACGTGTCGACACGGATGCCGGCCGAGGTGATCAAGCGGCGGCTGCCGTCGATGTACCACCAGTTCAAGGAGCTGGCGGACGTCGACATCACGGCCGAGGCGATGGAGGTCGGGCCCACCTGCCACTACGTGATGGGCGGTGTCGCGGTCGACTCCGACACCGCGGCCGCGCGCGGGGTGCCGGGGCTGTTCGCGGCCGGTGAGGTGGCCGGCGGGATGCACGGCTCCAACCGGCTGGGCGGCAACTCCCTGTCCGACCTGCTGGTGTTCGGGCGCCGGGCGGGCTGGCACGCCGCCGAGTACGCGGCCGGGCAGGCCGTGCGCCCCTCGGTCTCGGAGGACGAGGTGAACGCGGCGTCGGCGGAGGCGCTGCGGCCGTTCTCCGCGGAGACCGAGGGCGAGACCGGCCCGCCGGAGAACCCGTACGCCCTGCACCAGGAGCTCCAGCAGGCCATGAACGACCTGGTCGGCATCATCCGCCGCGAGGCCGAGATGGAGCAGGCCCTGGACAAACTCGCCGAGCTCAGGCTGCGCGCCCGGCGGGCCGGTGTCGAGGGGCACCGGCAGTTCAACCCGGGCTGGCACCTCGCCCTGGACCTGCGCAACATGCTGCTGGTCAGCGAGTGCGTGGCGCGGGCGGCGCTGGAGCGCACCGAGTCCCGCGGCGGGCACACCCGCGAGGACCACCCCGGCATGGACCGCCGGTGGCGCAACGTCAATCTGCTGTGCCGGCTCACCGACCCGACGGGCGGGCTCGCCGCGACCGATCCGGTGCGCGGGCAGATCACCCTGGAGCGTGAGACGACCCCGCCCATCCGCCCGGACCTGCTCGCCCTCTTCGAGAAGGACGAGCTGGTCAAGTACCTCGCCGAAGAGGAGCTGTACGAGTGAGCGGCTACCAGGCCCGGTTCAAGGTGTGGCGGGGCGACCAGGGCGGCGGCGGCCTCGAGGACTTCGAGGTCGAGGTGAACGAGGGCGAGGTCGTCCTCGACATCGTCCACCGCATCCAGGCCACCCGGGCGCCCGACCTCGCGGTGCGCTGGAACTGCAAGGCGGGCAAGTGCGGTTCGTGCTCCGCGGAGATCAACGGGCGGCCGCGGCTGATGTGCATGACCCGGATGTCGGTGTTCGACCGCGCGGAGACGATCACGATCACGCCGCTGCGGACGTTCCCCGTGATCCGGGACCTGGTCACGGACGTCGGCTTCAACTACGCCAAGGCGCGCGAGGTCCCGGCCTTCGTGCCGCCGGCCGGGCTGGCGCCGGGCGAGTACCGGATGATGCAGGAGGACGTGGACCGCTCGCAGGAGTTCCGCAAGTGCATCGAGTGCTTCCTGTGCCAGGACACCTGCCATGTGGTCCGTGACCACGAGGAGAACAAGACCGCGTTCGCGGGGCCGCGCTACCTCATGCGCATCGCGGAGCTCGACATGCATCCGCTGGACGCCGCCGAGGAGGCCGGCGTGGACCGCAAGCGCACCGCCCAGGACGAGCACGGCCTCGGCTACTGCAACATCACCAAGTGCTGCACCGAGGTCTGCCCCGAAGGCATCAAGATCACCGACAACGCCCTGATCCCGCTGAAGGAGCGGGCCGTGGACCGCAAGTACGACCCGCTGGTGTGGCTGGGTTCGAAGATCCGCAGGCGGTGACCCGGGCGAGGGGGCTCAGGGGGCGCGCTGCGCGAGCCCCTGGAGGTACAGGCCCGCCGGGACCACCGCCATGCCCATGAACAGCAGGGCACCGAAGGGCCCGAGTGCCAGGCACGGGACCTGCCGGCGGTGCTCACCGGCGTGTGCCGGCCCGCGACGGGTGGGCGCACCCCGGTAGCGAGGGCCTGAATCCGGCCATACGCTCCCGAATGTGACGCCTTCCACCTTCCGCGGGCGGCCCGGGCGGGGCCGGAGCCACATATCCGTGCGCGTGGCCCACACCGTGCTCGGTGGCGCGGCGGGACTGGTCTGGCTGGTGCTGCCCACGATGCCGGCCGGCGCCGGGCCCGCGCTCACCGGGGCCGGCCCTCGTGCGGTGGCGCAGGAGCCCGGCCAGGACGAGACGGCGACGGCCGACCTGGTCCTGCCGCTGGTCGCCGTGGGAGCGGCAGGCGCCTTCGCGGCCTACGCCTACGTACGCCGGACCCGCCGCGCCCGCACGCCCGTCGTCCCCGCCCGCCCCGCCCCCGGCCCCTCCGCCGCCCCGCCCGCCGAGCTGGAGGAACGCTGCCGACGCGCGCTGGTCGCCGCGGACGACGGTGTGCGGACGAGCGAGGAGGAGCTGGGGTGGGCGAGGGAGCGGGCGGGCGAGGAGGCCGTCGAGCCCGCCGCACGGGCCGTCGCCGAGGCGCGGGAGGAGCTGGCGGCGGCCTTCCGGATCCGGCAGCGGTACGACGAGGGGGTGCCGCAGGATCCGGCGGCGCGACGGCATGCGCCGGCGGGGATCGCCGGGCGGTGTGCGGAGGCCGGGCGGCGGCTGGACGCGGCGGCGGCCGGATTCGACGCGCTGCGGGACCTGGAGGGGGACGGGCTGCCGGGGGCGCTTGAGGTGGCGGAGAGCCGGTTCCGGGAGCTGGCGGGGCGTACGGCCGCGGCGGAGGCTGTGCTCGCCGGGCTGGCCTCCCGCTTCCCGCCGGGCACCCGGACCCCGGTCACCGGGTACACCGAACAGGCCAAGGACCGGCTGGTGTTCGCCACCACCCGGCTCAACCAGGCCCGCCAGTCGGCCGACCTGGAGGCTCCCGCCCGCGCCGCGGCCCATCTGCGCGCCGCCGAGGCCGCGATCGCGCAGGCGGCCCTGTTCCTCGACGCGGTGCACCGTCTCGACACGGCCCTGACCGAGGCGGCCGCCCTGGTGCCGGCCGCGCTGGCGGAGGCGGAGGAGGTCGGCGGTGACACGGCTTCCGCCGAGGACGCCGTGGACGTGCCGGTCGGCGAGGTGCGGGCCCGGCTGCTGCGGCTGGAGCTGGTGCTGACCGCCGTACGGGAGGAGACGGCCGGCGGGGCGTACGACCCGCTCGACGCGCTGCGCAGGATCGTGCGGGCGGCGATGCCGGTCGGGGGCGGGCAGGACGGGGCGCTGGAGGCGGCGGCGCGGCTGGTCGCGCAGGAGTCCGTCGCGGACGCGGACGCGTTCGTGGCGACGCACCGGGGCGCGGTGGGCGCGCGGGCCCGCACCCGGCTCGCGGAGGCCCGGCGGCGGCTGGGCACCGGCCCCGACGACCTGCCCGGCGCCGACGAACTGGCCCGCGAGGCGCGGCAGCTCGCCGAGCAGGACGTCCGGACGCACGGCCATCCGCACACCGGCCCGGACGCACCGGGCAGCGGCCGGCGCGGCGCCCTCCTCGGGGGCGTCCTGCTCGAGGAGGCCGAACGCGACACACCCGCGAGCTTCGGCGGCCCGGACACCAGGGGCCGCCGCACGGCCGCGCCCTGAGCACCCCAGCGGCGCCCTGATGGCCCTGAGTGCCCTGAGTGCCCTCAGAACAGGCTGAGCAGGGCCTCCGCCGGGTCCACCGGGCCGTTCTCCCCGTCGGGAAGCGGCAGTTCGAACCACACCGTCTTGCCGCGCGGTGTGCGGCGGGAGCCCCAGGCCGCGCTGAGCAGGCCGACCAGTTGCAGGCCGCGGCCGCCCTCGTCGGTGTCGCGGGCGCGGCGGCGGCGTGGCTGGACGAGGCCGGAGTCCCACACCTCGCACACGAGCGTGCGGTCGAGGAGCAGACGGAGCCTGATCTCGCCCTCGCCGTAGCGCAGGGCGTTGGTGACCAGCTCGCTGACCAGCAGCTCGGCCGTGTCGACGAGCGGCTCCATGTCCCAGGACAGCAGCTGTCCGCGGGCGTACTCGCGGGCGCGGCCCACACTGCGCGGCTCGCGCGGCAGGGTCCAGTCGCCCACGGACTCGGCGGGCAGGCCCTGGACACGGGCCATCAGCAGGGCGATGTCGTCCTCGCCGTGATGGGTGTCGAGGGTGGCGAGGACGTGGTCGCAGACGTCCTCCAGGGGGCTGGAGGGGTCCGTCAGCGCGCCCACGAACGCCTGGAGTCCCTCGTCCAGGGGGTGGTCGCGGGATTCCACCAGGCCGTCGGTGTAGAGGGCGAGCAGCGCGCCCTCCGGCAGTTCGACCTCCACCTCCTCGAACGGCTCGCCGCCGACGCCGAGCGGCATGCCCGGCGGCACGTCCAGCATCAGCGCCGCCTCGCCGGGCTCGACCAGCACCGGTGGCAGATGGCCGGCGTTGGCGAAGGTGCAGCGCCGGGTCACCGAGTCGTAGACGGCGTACACGCAGGTCGCGAGGTACACCTCGGACAGGTCCGCCTCGCGGGGCCGGCGCGCGGCCCGGGTGGCCTGCTGGACGCCGCCGGGCGCGCCGAGGCCGCGGGCGATCTCGTCCAACTGGGAGAGCACCTCGGCGGGTTCCAGGTCCAGCAGGGCCAGGGTGCGTACCGCGGTGCGCAGTTCCCCCATGGCCACGGCGGCGCGCAGGCCGCGGCCCATCACGTCGCCGACGACCAAGGCCGTGCGGTGGCCGGGCAGTTCGATGACGTCGAACCAGTCGCCGCCGACCTCGCTGGGCCGCCCGGTGGAGGCGTTGCCGGGCAGGTAGCGGCAGGCGATGTCCAGTCCCGAGGCGACGGGGTCGCCGGGCGGCAGCAGGGACCGTTGCAGTATCAGCGCCCGCTCGTGCTCACGCCGGTAGAGCCGGGCGTTGTCGATACAGACCGCCGCGCGCGCCGCGAGCTCCACCGCGAGGTCCCGGTCCCGGTCGCCGAACGGCTCGCTGCCCTTGGTCCGGGAGAACTGCACGAGCCCCACGACGGTGTCGTGGGCGACCATCGGCACGGCCAGCGTGGACTGCACGAGGCCGCCGTCCTCGGCGGGGACGGCGCGCGGGCGGGCGGTGCGCAGGGCGTCCGCGCAGGGCGAGTTGAAGGAGTAGTGGTGGACCGCGCCGACGCCGACGGGGCTGTCGGCCCCGTCGAAGGGGGCGTCGGAGACGGCGCTGGCGTAGGCGACGCGGCGCAGTTCGGCGCTGCCGTCGGCGAAGCCGGGCGGGGTCTCGTCGCCGGCCAGGAGTCCCTGGTAGAGGTCGACGGTGGCGAGGTCGCAGAAGCCGGGGACGACGACGTCGAGGAGTTCGCGGGCCGTGGTCTCCAGGTCGAGGGAGTTGCCGATCCGCGCGCCCGCCTCGTTGAGCAGGGCGAGGTTGCGGCGGGCGGCGGCGGCCTCGCGGGCGGCGGCGCGCCGGGCGGTGATGTCGGTGCCGAGCCAGGCGACCCCGATGGGCCGGCCGCTGCCGCTGTGCACCCGGTAGAGGTTGATCGACCAGTGCCGGCGTTCCTCGGAGCCGGGCACGAACCCGGTGACGTGCATGTCGGTGATGGAGTCGCCGGTCTCCAGCACCCGGCGCAGGGTCGCGGAGACCCGGTCGGCCTCGGCGCGCGGCAGATAGTCGTGGACGCCCTTGCCGCGGTGGTCGTCGGGGGTGCCGCCGAAGATGGAGGCGAACCGCTGGTTGGCGCGGCGGACCCGGAGGTCGGTGTCGATGAGCAGGAAACCGAAGGGTGACTGGCCGAAAATCGCCTGCGAGGCGGCGAGGTCGGTCTCGATGGTGCGCAGTACGCGGACGTCCACGACGATGCAGACGGCGGCCTTGGCGCCTTCCTCGGTGCGGGTCGGCATCACATAGACCTCGGCGAGCCCGTCGGTCCCGCGGGTGCCGACCGGCGCGTCCGGCAGCCGGAAGGGGACCACCCCGGTCCACTCCCGGCCGTCGAGGATCTCGGCCATCTTGCGCTGGCCGCGCTCGCGCCGGTCGGGGTGGATGAACGTCTCGATGGGGTCCATGCCGACGGCCCGCTCGGCGGGGATGCCGAAGATCTGCTCGGCGCGCAGGCTCCACTGGTCGACGAGCCCGTCGGGACCGATGGAGAAGGAGGCGACCTTGATGTAGTCGTACATCGAGCCGGGCGGACTGGACTGCCACATCGGATCACCGGCCGGCACACCCGCGCCGAGGCCGCCCTCGGGCGCCGTCCTGGCGCCGTCCGACGGGTCCTCGAACTCCGTGGCCTTCGCTGGTATCTCGCTCACGCGAACCGTCCCCTCCAGCTCACCGCGCCCGGCACCGGTCACCGGCGGCGGCTGCCCACAGTATCCAGTACAACGGGGCCGCACAACACGGTGTTCACGATCACAGCATGGTCCAGGTGGTTTTCGGACCCTGCTGCGAGAACACTTCCAGACTTCTAACCAGCGCACACGCCGTCGAACCCCATCGAAGAGCACCTCTCGGCGGCCGGTTCGCCGCCCGGGGAAAGTGCTCCGGCTGTACACCCGTGCCACCCCCGTGGATCCGTGTCCCGCGGCCGCCTCAGCGCGGCACGGCGAGTTCGAACCACACCGTCTTGCCGGACTCTCCCGGGCGGGTACCCCAGCGGCGCGAGGTGGAGGCCACCAGCTGCAGGCCACGGCCGCTCTCGTCGTCGGGCCGGGCGGCCCGCTCGCGCGGCATGTCGGGGAGCGGGTCGGACACCTCGACGAGCAGGGTCTCGGGGAGCCCGGCGGGGCGCACCAGGCGGACCCCGATGGGCCCGGTGGCGTGCCGCAGCGCGTTGGTGACCAGCTCGCTGACCAGCAGGGCGGTGAGGTCGCCGACGCTGTCGAGGTCCCAGCCGTGCAGCTGGCGGCGCACACAGGCCCGCGCGGTGCGCACGGCTCCGGGGTCCGCCGGGAAGGTCCACTCGGCGCGGTCGCCTTCGGTGTCGATCACGCCGATCACTTCCCAGCCGAGCGAGCCCACCCTGTCCGTTTTCAGGGGGTTAATGGGCACATACCCGATATCGCGACCTCGCTACCGCCCGAGGAGGCGCACGGTGACACAAACGGCGCACGGGGGCGCCCCACAGGGGCGCGGCGAACTGTGCGAGCAACCTCGTACGACCCTCAACCTGGAGCACACATCGCCGCGACGCCGGCATGACCCGAACGGCACGTCCTGACGGCGGGCCCTGACGGCGGGCCCTGACGACAGGCCCTAACGGCGGGACTCCGAGAGGACACCGGTCTCCACGACGGCCCGCACGGCCGGAACATCCTGCGGAAGCCACTCGACGTCCCACAGCTCCCGGGGCGACAGCCACCGCAGCGCGTCATGATCCTCGAGCGGCTCGGGCTCGCCGGAACCCGGCAGCAGCCGAGCCGTCCACACCCGCAGCACATACGGCGGTCTCAGCGGGAACTCCCCCGGCACCCGCGAGAGCACCTCCGCCTCGACGCCGAGCTCCTCCCGCAGCTCCCGCGCCAGCGCGGCCTCGGCCGGCTCCCCCGGCTCGACCTTGCCGCCCGGCAGCTCCCAGCGACCCGCCAGTTCGGGGGGCGCACTGCGGCGCGCGGCGAGGAGGCGCCCGCCCTCGATCAGGGCCGCTCCGACGACCACGGTCTGTTCCCTCATGCGCCGGAGCCTACGGGAGCGTACGCCGGGGCGGTCCCGCTCAGTTGCGCGACCCGTTGCCGTTCTGACCGATGCGCTCGACGGAGTAGAGCTGCTTGTGCCCGCGGCTGTCGAGGCTGTCGGCGATCTTCTGGGCCTCGGCCCGGGTGGCATAACGCCCCACGCGGTAGCGGTTGCCGTTGTCGTCCTGGCGTATGACGAGCCAGGGCAGCGCGATGGTGCCGCCTTCGGTCATCGCACCCCTCCACATCCCGTCCGCGGTTCACACCGCGGCCCGCCCGCTGAGGAAACCGCACTCCGCATATGCCCGAGCCTACGCCCAACCTTCACGGAGCGAATACGGCTTTTCACAAAGAGGCAGGGGAACGGTGGGCAACCGGCCAGTAACCGCAGGGCGCACAACGGCGACCGGGCCGCCCGCGCGCTGCGGCGCACCCGCTCGGCGGCACACCGCACACACCCAGGACGACCTGCGAGAACGACCGAAACCCAACGGGGCGCACACCGGGGCGCGTCGGGCGCACCCGGCCGCGAACTCCGCCCCGGTGCGCACCCTTTCACCGGGTGTGCGGACTGGTGTGCGCTACTTCACGGGGAGGTGGTACGCGACCCGGTAGCGGTCGGCCGGGATGACGACGTCGGCGGTCTCCACCGGGCGGCCCGAGGCGTAGAAGGTGCGCTGCACGACGAGGACGACATGGCCGGGGACGCCGCCGAGGGCGAGCAGTTCCTCGGCGAGGCCGGGGCGGGCGCCGACCTCCTCGGTGACGTTGTCCACGATGACGTCGATGGCGCGCATGCGCTCGACGACGCCCATGCCGCCGAGCGGGCCCTCCTCGGGCAGCATCACGGGAGTGCGGCCGGTGACGGCGAGGGGCTCCCAGGAGGTGGAGAGCATCATCGGCTCACCGGCCTCCCGGAAGACGTAGCGGGTGCACATCACGCGGTCGCCGGGCTGGATGGCGAGCCGCTCGGCGATGCCGCGGCCGGCCTCGGCCTGCCGGCTGCTGGACTCCCAGGTGCCGCGCGCGCCCGGGTCGGCCTGCTCCTGCCGGAAGGGGGTGGCCCCGCCGGCCGGGCGGTAGCCGGAGCGGGCGATGCGGCGGGGCACGGGGCGCTCGCGGACGTAGGTGCCGGAGCCGGACCTGCCCTCGACCAGGCCCTCGGCCATGAGCACCTTGCGCGCCTCCAGGGCGACGGTGTCCGAGACGCCGTACTCCTCGCGGATGCGGGCCTGCGAGGGCAGACGGGTGTGGGGTGGCAGCGAACCGTCGACGATCTTCTTGCGGAGATCCCCCGCGACGCGCAGGTAGGCCGGCTGCTCACCGAATGTCACTGGCCGCTCCCATCAGGTTGTACAGACAGCAACAGCCTGGCAACCGTGGGTTGAGCCGTGCAAGCAAAGGCCAGAGAATCACTCGATGTGATGACATGACCCGCCGGAGGGCTTTACGCAGGCACTTCCTCCCCGCTATGGCCGCGATCACACCTACGCGTCGAGGGAGCCGTCCCCGGCGTCCGCGGCGCCCCCGGCGCCTTCCCCGCTCCCGTCGTCGTAGTCGTCCGCGGGCGGGGTCGTGGACAGGCCCAGTGCCTCGCGCGCGTCGATGGTGGCGGGGCCGTCGACGACCTCGTAGCCGGAGTCGTAGTGCTCGAAGAAGACATCCGGGTCGGTGGCCTCGGCCGCCCTGCCGAAGTGGGCCCCGGCGGCCTCCAGTTCGGCGGCGAGGGACTCCAGGGGCTCTTTCGCCTTCGCCGGCCAGGTGTGCTCGCGCAGGGCCGCGGCCTGCTCGACGAGGGCGCCCTCCATGTCCCGCGCCCAGCCGGTGTTGGCCTCCAGGTCCTCGTCCGGGTACTCCTCGGGCTCCTTCTCGATGACCGCGTCCAGGGCGCGCACCGTCTCCAGGTAGGCCAGCTGGTCGGCGTCGAGGGTGGTCTCGTCGGCGCGCAGCGAGCCGGTCAGCGAGCCCTCGGCGTCGGTGTTGCCGTAGACGCAGGTGATCTCGCGGTCGCCGAGCGCCCAGCTCTCCTCGGTCGGGGTCAGGTAGTACACGTCGACGT
The DNA here is from genome assembly GCF_044545925.1 of Streptomyces sp. NPDC053367. Taxonomy (NCBI): domain Bacteria; kingdom Bacillati; phylum Actinomycetota; class Actinomycetes; order Kitasatosporales; family Streptomycetaceae; genus Streptomyces; species Streptomyces sp. NPDC053367. The sequence goes on from NZ_JBITYN010000005.1 coordinate 339,570, forward strand.
TCTCGGGCAGCGCCCAGGAGTCCAGGACGTAGTCGCTCTCCAGCGCGAAGCACTTGTCGTCGGCGATGTCGGTGACGCGGCTCTCGCCGGGGTAGGCACCGCCGGGCAGGCGGACCACCGCGAACACCTCGCCGTCGTGGCGTCCGGAGCAGGGCACCTCGTCGACGTCGTAGGCCATGCCCTCCAGGGAGCCGGTGAGGGTGTCGAAGCACTCGCCCTTCTTCACCGAGAGGACAGCGTTGTCCCGGGCGGCCTCCTTGGCGCCGTCCCAGAAGTCGGAGGCGGCGCCGGTGGTGAAGAACAGCACCCACAGCACCAGACCGATGGCCGACAGCACGCTTCCCGCGATCGCCATGCCCCGCCCGCGCCGGCCGCTCCGCCTGATCTGCCGCAGCGCCACGAGCCCGAACACCAGGCCGATCCCGGGCAGCAGGCACACGATGCCCAGCACCAGGGCCGCGACGGCGAGCCCGTCGACCGAGGGGCTGCCGCCCTGGCCGTACGGCGGCCACGGCTGGTACGGCTGCTGCCCGTGGTACGGGGCCTGGGCCTGCGGCTGGTACGGGCCCTGGGGTCCGGGCGGCGGCTGGTACGGGCCCTGGGGTCCGGGCGGCGGCTGGTAGGGGCCCTGGGGTCCGGGCGGCGGAGGTATGGACACGGACCGTGCTCCTGGTTCGGCGGCGGAACTTGTGTACGGCTGGGCGCATCGTACGGGTGCCGCCGTGCTCGCCGGGCAGGAGGGAGTGGCCGCTCGCGCGGTTCCTCGCGCCGCCGGGGGGCGCCGCCCCCGGCGGCCACGACATGCCTCGTCCCCGCGGCGGGCCGGGGCGGAGAGCCCCGGGTCCTTCCGCGAGGACGAGGAGGACGCGGTCAGTGCCGGGTGGGCGTCAGAACTGCAGGGCCCAGGCGTCGATGCGCCCGGTGTCGTAGTTGGCGTTGTCGCTGACCCTCAGCTTCCACGTACCGCCCGCGACCTCGGAGGAGGCGTTCACGGAGTACGTGGTGTCGATGTTGTCCGAACTGCCGCCGGTGCCGTAGCCCTTGAGGGTGTAGGCGGTGCCGTCGGGGGCGATCAGCTGGACCTGGAGGTCACCGATGTAGGTGTGCACGATGTGCACCTCCACGGCCAGCGCGGCGGGCGCGTTGCCGGACACGCCCGAGACGGTGACCGGCGACTCGACGGTGGCGTTGTCGTTGATCGCGTAGTCGCCGGTGTTCTCGAAGCGCGGCCCGGGCGGGGTGGTGGTGCCGCCGCCGACGTAGAGGAGGCGGTTGGGCGAGCCGCTGCCGGGGCTGGTGACCACGTTCGGCGTGGCCGCGGCCACCAGCGCGCTGCTCACCTGCGACGGGGTCGCCGTCGGGTTGTCGGCGAGGTAGAGCGCCGCCGCTCCGGCGACGTGCGGGGTCGCCATCGACGTACCGGAGATGGTGTTGGTGGCGGTGTCGCTGCTGTTCCAGGACGAGGTGATGGACGAGCCGGGCGCGAACAGGTCCAGTACGGAGCCGTAGTTGGAGTAACTGGCCTTGGCGTCCGAGCTGGTGGTGGCGCCGACCGTGATCGCCTCGGTGACGCGTGCGGGCGAGCGGGTGGAGGCGTCGGTGGTCTCGTTGCCGGCCGCGACGGCGAAGGTGACGCCTGCGGCGATGGCGTTGCGCACGGCGGTGTCGAGCGCGGAGTCGGCGCCGCCACCCAGGGACATGTTGGCGACGGCCGGCTTGACGGCGTTGCGCGCCACCCAGTCGATGCCGGCGACGACCTGGGCGGTCGTGCCGGAGCCCGAGTTGTTGAGGACCCGGACGCCGACGACCCTCGCCTTCTTGGCGACGCCGTAGGAGGTGCCCGCGACCGTGCCGGCGACATGGGTGCCGTGGCCGTTGCCGTCCTGGGCGGTGTTGTCGTTGTCGACGGCGTCGTAGCCGTAGGAGGCACGGCCGCCGAAGTCGCTGTGGGTGATGCGGACACCGGTGTCGATGATGTACGCGGTGACGCCCTGGCCGGCGGAGTCCGGGTAGGTGTAGGAGCTGTTCAGCGGGAGCGCGCGCTGGTCGATGCGGTCCAGGCCCCAGGAGGGCGGGCTGGGCTGGGTGCCGTCGATGTGGAAGGTGCGGTTCTGCACCACGGAGGCGACGGCCGGGTCGGCGGCGAGGCGCCTGGCCTCGGTCTCGCTCGCCTGGATCTCGTAGCCGTTGAGCGCCTTGGTGTACGTCCGCTCGATCTCGGCGCCGTACCTGGCGGCCACGGCGCGTCCCGCGGCGGTGGCGGAGCGGGCCCGGTCGGCCCTGAGGGTCACGATGTAGCTGTCGGCGACGGCGTTCGCCGCGCCCTCGTACTGGATGCGGCCCTCGGGAGCGCTGGGGGCCGCTCCTGCGGGCAGGGCGGAGACGAGACCCGCGGTGAGCGCGGCGCTCGCCGCCACGCCGATCGCGGCCAGTCTTCGCCGGGGGGTTCCGCCGGGAGTACGCATCGCTGCCATCTGAGGGGTCCTCCTCAAATCGGTGGTGCGCTGCTGGTGGGGGACAGTGCATCGAGCAGACACCCGCGGGCGCGACAGGGACATGTCAATCCGCTGTGGCGCTCCTGTGCGTCAGCCGAAAGATTGAGGGTTCCGCAGGAATTGCACAAGGGCCCTGCACGGATGTAACAGCCCTGCCATCCACGGGACATGATCGGCCGTCAGTTACGGGCGTTCGCGCTCCAGCAGCTCCACGCACCGGCCGAGCAGTCCGACGAGCGCCTCCCGCTCCTCGTCGGTGAACTCGGCCGCCAGCGCCCGCTCCACCCGCACCGCCCGCTCGTCGGCGTCCCGCATCACCGCGCGGCCCTCGTCGGTCAGCCGGGTCTCCAGCACGTTGCGGTGCCACTCGTGCGGGGTGCGCTCGATCAGGGCGCGGTCCTGGAGGTTCTTCAGCACGGTGTTCATCGTCGGCGGCGTGACCCCGCACAGCCGGGCGAGCGCGGCGGCCGAGATGCCGGGGTTCTCCGACAGGTGCAGCAGCGCCGCGTACTGCGCGACGGTGAGGCCCGTCGGCTTCAGCACCGCGTTCTTGGTCGCGTTGAGAGCCTGTTCGGCCCGCTTGAGGTGGGAGCCGAGGCGCTCGGAGGCGGGCATCGAGGTCATCCGGGCATGGTAACCGGGCGTTATCGGGGTTAAGACATTGACGATAATTAGAGTTCTAACTTAGATTCGTGCACATCGCTGAGTGAGCAGTCGAAGACGAGAGGTGTCGACGTGTCCCGTACGATCCACCGCCGCACGTTCCTGACCACCGCCGCGGCAGCCGTGGCCGCGGTCGCCGTGTCGGGCCCCGCCCGTGCCGACGCGCCCGGGATCACCACGGCGTTCGAGCTCCCCGGGGACCGCGTCTACCCGGAGGGCATCGCCCTCGACCCGCGCACCGGTGACGTCTACGTCGGTTCGTACGGCGAGGGCACCGTCTACCGGACCCGCCCCGGCCGGCGCACCGCCGAGGTGCTGCTGCCCGCCGGGACCGACGGGCGGCACACCGCCAACGGACTGCGGGTGGACGCGGCCGGACGGCTGTGGGTGACCGACTCCACGGCCGGCGTCTGCGTCTACGACCCGCGCACCCGGGACCTGCTGGCCCGCTTCGACGTGCCCGGCCCGGCGCCGTTCCTGGTCAACGACCTCGCGATCACGGCGGACGGCACGGCCTATCTGACGGACAGCGTGCGCGCGGTGCTCTACCGCGTGACCCCGGCCGAGGTGTCCCGCGGGGGCCGCGGCGTGCTGCGCGTCGCCCACGACCTGAGCGGCGCCCTGGCCCCGCGCCCGGCCGGCTCGCCCTTCAGCCTCAACGGCGTCGTCACCGACGGGCGCCGGCTGTTCGTCGTCGACATGCCCGTCGGTGAGCTGTTCCGGGTGGACCCGGCCGGTGGCGCCGTACGCCGGGTCGAGCTGCTGGGCGGCGACCTGCGCCACGGCGACGGCCTCGAACTGGCCCACGGCACCCTGTGGGCCGCCCACAACGCGACCGACACCCTCACCCGCTGGCGCCTGGCCCCCGACGGCCGCACGGCCCGGCTGGAGCGCACCCTCACCGACCCGGCCCTGCAGATCCCGACCACCCTCGTACGGCACCGGGGGCGGCTGCTGGTGGTGCGCTCGCAGTTCGACAAGGGCGGTCCGTTCGGGCCGGGCGTGCCCGAGACGCCCTTCAGCGTGGCCGCCGTGCGCGGGATCTGACCGGGGCTCACTCGTCGAAGGCGGTGTCCTTGGCGCGCTTCTCCCACGCCTGCACGTCGGCGCGGACCTGGTCGAGGTGGCCGAGGACGGCGGCGACGGCGTCCTCGCCGACCGGCAGGTGCAGCGGGGTCTCGGGGGCCTCCAGCGCGGCGATCAGCAGGGAGGCCAGCTTGGCCGGGTCGCCGGGCTGGCTGCCGTGGCCGCCGGAGACGAAGGCACGGGTCTGGTTGACCTTGCCGTAGACGCCGGTGTCCTCGCTCTGCCCGGCCCGGCCGCCCTCGAACAGCGAGGTGCGGAACGCGCCCGGCTCGACGACGAGGACCTTGATGCCGAACTCCCGCACCTCGTCCGCGAGCGCCTCGGACATGCCCTCCAGCGCGAACTTCGTGCCGCTGTACGCCGCGAAGCCCGCCACCGACATCTGCCCGCCCATGCTGGACATCTGCACGATCGCGCCCGAGCGCCGCTCCCGCATGTACGGCAGCACCGCCCGCACCAGCGCCGCCGGGCCGAAGACGTGCAGGTCGAACAGGTCCCGCAGTTCGTCGTCCGTGGTCTCCTCGAAGGCGCCCACATGGGTGCGGCCCGCGTTGTTCACCAGCACGTCGATCCGTCCGTGCCGGACCACGACGTCCTGCAGCGCCTCCTCCGCGGCCACCGTGTCGGTCACGTCGAGGGCCAGTGTCTCCATCTGGTCCGGGTGGGCGGCCACCAGGTCGGCCAGCGCCTCGGGCCGGCGCGCGGCACCCACGACGATGTCGCCGTCGGCGAGGGCCGCCTCGGTGATCGCCCGGCCGAACCCGCTGCTCGCACCTGTCACGAACCACACCTTGTTCATGGGGATCTCCTCCCCGGCCGTCGGCCGGCTGTCCTGTTCCTGTCGGTTGCCTCGGTCATCCGCGCCCGGTTGCTCCGGTTACCCACACTGTCCTTCTCCGTCACGCACCACCCTGCTCCGCAGACAGCGGGACGTCCAAGATCTACCGTGATAACCGATGGCTATGACGACCGACGTACACGGACGCGACCTGCGGTATTTCGTCGCGGTCGCCGAGGAACTCCACTTCACGCGTGCCGCCGAACGGATGTATGTGTCGCAGCCCGCGCTGAGCAAGCAGATCCGGGCCCTGGAGAAACAGCTCGGCGTGCAGCTGTTCCGCCGCGACACCCAGGGCGTGGAACTGACGCCCGCGGGCAGCGCGCTGCTCCCCCACGCCCAGCGGGTCCTGGACGCCTGGGAGGCGGGCGCGGCCGCCGTCGCCGAGGCCCGGGAGGCCGAGCGCAGCACCCTGCGGGTGGGCATGAGCACCAGCCCCGGCCGCGGCGGGCTGCTGCCGGCGATCCGCTCCCGGTTCACCGCCGCCCACCCCGAGGCGAACGTACGGCTGCGGCAGATCACCTGGGACGACCCGACCGCGGGCCTGGCCGACGGCGACAGCGACGTGGCGTTCGTCTGGCTGCCGCTGCCCGACCAGGAGCGCTACGCCTGGACGGTGGTCGTGGAGGAGCGGCGGCTGATCGCCCTGCCCGACGGCCACCCCCTCGCCCGGCACACCGAGATCGACTTCGCCGAACTCGCCGACGAGCCGTTCCTCGCGCTGCCGCGCAGCGCCGGGCGGCTGCGTGACTTCTGGCTCGGCGCCGACGCCCGCGACGGCCGCGCCCCGCGCATCGGCGCCGAGGTCGCCAGCACGGAGGAGACGTACGAGGCGCTGGTCGGCGGGCTCGGCGTCTGCCTCATCGCCGAGGGCAACGCCCCGCTCATCACCCTCGGCGGTGTCACCACCCGCCCCGTCACCGGCCTCGGCCCCACCCGGTACGCCCTGGCGTGGCGCCGCGAGGAGGGGCGCAGGCCGATGGTGCGGGCGTACGCGGAGGCGTGCCGGCAGGTGACCGGGAGGGTGTGAGGCGCCTCAGACGGGTTCGGCCGCGGCCATGCCGAGCCGGGCCTGTTCCTCCTCCACGATCCGGCGGGCCAGGGACACGTCGGAGACGTCCAGCGCGTCCGGCGTCGACTCGGCGACCTCGCTGCGGCGGGCGTAGGCGTCGAAGAGGCGGGACTTGGTCTCCAGCATGCGGACCATGCGCTCGTCGACCCCGCCGGTGGCGAGCAGCCGGTGCACCTGGACCGGGCGGACCTGGCCCATACGGTGGGCGCGGGCCACGGCCTGGTGCTCGATGGTCGGCTTGATCTGCGGCTCGCACAGCACGACCACGGACGCGGCCTGCATGTTCAGGCCCACCCCGCCGGCCTCGATCTGCGCGAGCAGCACCGCGTGCCCCGTCGCGGCGGAGAACTCGTCGACGGTCCGCTGCCGCCGCGCGGGCGGGACACTGCCGGTGATCGGCCCGAAGAGCGGTGTCCCGGCGGCGCCGAGCGCGTCCTGGACCGTGCCGAGCACGTCCCGGAAGGCGGAGAAGACCACCATCTTCAGACCGCTGTCGGCTGCCTCCCCGACCAGTTCGCGCAGCCGCTGCAGCTTCGCCGACCGCTCCGGGCGCGCGTACGCCGCCCGCCGCATGGCCATGAAGTTGCCGTCCCGGACCGCCTGCCGGTACGCCTCCTCGTCCGGGGCGCTGAGCTCCTCCCACTCGTCGGTGTGCTGCAGGGAGGGCAGTTCGGTGAGGACGTCCTGCTGGTTGCGGCGCAGATACACGGGTGCGACCGCCTTGCGGAACGCCTTGGAGCCGGCCACCGAGGCCTGTGCGTCCTGCCCGTCGGCCACCTCGGTGAGGTCGGGCCTGAGGATGCGCACCAGATGGCGGAACTCGGCGACGCGGTTCTCCATCGGTGTCCCGGTCAGGAACAGCACGCGCTCGCACCGCTCGGCCCACGCGGTCACCGTCGCCGTACGCCGTGTCTGCGGGTTCTTGACGTAGTGCGCCTCGTCGACGACGAGCAGGGCGAGCTCCCCGCCGCCGGGCGTGGGAAAGCCGCGCAGCGCGTCGAACGTGGTGACCGCGACCCCGCCGCGCCCCTTCCAGTCGGCGAACGCCTCCTGCCGGTCGGGCCCGTGCAGCGGCATGGGGCGCAGAGTGCTGCGGGCCTCGATCTCGCGGGTCCAGTTGATCAGTACGCTCGCCGGGCAGACCACCATGAAGTGGCTCTGCCCCTCGGCTGCCAGGTGCGCGAGCGCCGCGATCGCCTGGACGGTCTTGCCGAGCCCCATCTCGTCGCCCAGGACGACCCGCCGCTGGGCGAGCGCGAACCGCGCCCCGAACGCCTGGTAACCGCGCAGCGACACGCGCAGGTGCCCGTCGTCCAGCCGCTGCTGCCGCACCCGCGCGGCGACGTCGTCGGGCAGGAAGCCCTCGGCCGCCGCGCTGTCGGGGCCGCGGCCGGAGATGTCCGCGAGCAGCCCGTAGTAGTCCGAGGCGCGCAGTTCGAAGTCGACCCAGGCGGCGAGGTCGGTGTCGGGGCCGCGCAGCAGGTCGACGGACGTCTGCGCCAACAGCTGCGGTACGCCGTCCCGTTCGGCCTCCTCGACGAGCCGCCGCAGTTCGTCGACGGCCGCGAGCGCCCGCAACCGGCCCGCCCGTCCGGCGAACAGCATCCGCAGCGCGCCCGACACGGGCCGGGCCTCCTCCAGCAGGGCTTCGAGCCGCGCGGCGAGCCCCGCCCCGGTCTCGGCCGCCCGCCGGGCCTGCGGTCCGGCCTCCACCAGCACGTGCAGTGCCCGCACCAGGGCGGTCGTCCGCGGCTCGGGCCGGTCCACGTCGATGCGTACGGCGACCGTCTCGCGCACGGCGTCGGCGATCTGCCGCGCCGACGCGAACGCCTGGTCCGCGGTGCGCTGCCCCACCCCGGGCGTCTGCCGCAGCCGGTAGGGCCCGGCGTCCAGCACGGCCCGTACCGTCCGGAACCCGCCCTTCTCCAGCTCTCCGAGCCTGAGCCGTCCCTCGGTGACGTCCTTGAGCCGGGCCACGGGGATGGTGTCCAGCTCCCGCTCGACCAGCTCCTCCTGGATCGGCCGCAGCGCGTCCCGGACCGCGTCCACGGCCCGCTCATGGTCCTCGACGACCCGCGCGGCCGCACCGGCCAGCTCCCGCGCCCGCCCGACGGCCTCCCGCTCCCCGCGCCCCATCCCCGCCCCGCTCCCCGCTGTACGCACTGTGCTGTGAGGCATCGTGCCATCGCCTCTCACGGCCCGCGGGGAACATGACCTCCTTGCCCGTGGCCGGGCCGGTCACGGCGGGGCGGCACTCACGACTCGGCGGGCCGCGGCGCCTCGGCGGGCCGGGTGCCCGCGGTGCTGCGGCGGAAGGTGAGGAAGACGACGAGGGCGCCGAGTGCGGCGACCCCCGCACCGACCACCGAGGTCAGATGCATGGCGTGCAGGAAGCTGTCGTTCGCCGCGTCCACCAGCCGCGGCAGATGTGCCTCGGCGGCGACCTGGCGCGTCGCCTCGGCGGACTGGCGTGCCGTCTCGGCCGCCGGTGCGGGGAGGCCGGCCAGGCTCCGCTCCACGTCGGAGCCGTAGGCGCTGGTCAGCAGCGAGCCGAGGACGGCGACGCCGAGGACACCGCCGATCTGGCGCATGGAGTTGTTGACCGCGGAGCCCGCGCCCGTACGCTCCTGCGGCAGCACCGCCATGATCGCCTCGGTGGTGGGTGCGACGGCCGCGCCCATGGCGAGGCCCTGCACCAGCATGAGCAGCCAGAACCACACCATGGCGGTGTCCAGGTCCAGCCGGACGTACGCCAGGAAGGTGACCGCGGCGGTCACCATGGCGAGCGAGACGACCCGCCCTACCCCGAGGCCGCGGACCAGACGGGCCGAGACCGGGGCGCCGAGCAGCACGCCGACGGCCACGGGGACGAGGTTCAGGCCCGCCTCGAACGGCGTCTGGCCCCGCACTCCCTGCAGATAGAAGGAGGTGTAGAACATCGATCCGCTGAGGCTGAAGAAGGTGAGCATCACCGAGACGCTCGCGCCCGTGAACTCGTTGCTGCGGAACAGCCGCAGGTCGAAGCTGGGGCCGGCGACCCGCAGTTCGGTCCAGACGAAGGCGACGAGGACGAGCAGTCCGCCGATCAGCGAACCGAGCACCGCCGCGCCGGTCCAGTCGCTGCGGTGGCCGCCCTCGATGATGCCGTAGACCACGGCTCCGAGGCCGGCCGTCGACAGGAGCACCCCGAGCGGATCGAGCGCCGTGCGGACCTTGGTGCGCGCCGCCGGCAGCAGGATCACCGCGCCGATCAGCGCCACGGCCACGATCGGCACGTTCACCAGGAAGACCGAGCCCCACCAGAAGCGCTCCAGGAGGGCCCCGCCGACGAGCGGACCGGCCGCGATGGCGAGGCCGCTGCACCCGGACCAGATCGCGATGGCCATCGCGCGCTCGCGCGCGTCGAAGACCGCCGAGATCAGCGACAGGGTGGCCGGCATGATCAGCGCGCTGCCGACGCCCATCGCGCCGCGGGCGACGATCAGCTCCGGTGCACTGGTCGACATGGCCGCCCAGAAGGAGGCGGCGCCGAAGACCAGCAGGCCGGTGTTCAGCACCCTGCGGTGGCCGTAGCGGTCGCCGAGCACACCGCCGGTGAACAGCATCACGGCGAAGATCAGGGTGTAGGAACTGATGCTCCACTGGAGCTGGTTGGTGGTCGCCGCGAGCCCCTCGTCGGGTGAGGCCAGGGTGTTGAGGGCGACGTTCAGGATGGTGTTGTCGAGCCAGACGGCGAGCTGGGCGAGGACGAGCACCCCCAGCGCCAGCCATCTGCGCAGGCCGACGCTCCCGGCGGGGGATGCCGCCTCCCGTTCCGACCGGTGTCCGGCGAGCTGCTGGGCCACGTGACTTCGACCTCTCCGCTTGGCCTTCACGGCCCGTCCCGGGCGGAGGTTCCCTCACTCCCCCGGTGCGCGGCCCGCCGCGGCCGTCACCGCGTACGGCCATCGTTCTCGGGCCGCCGAGCGGGAGTCAACGGATCATGAACGGCTGGCAGTTAGCTGCCAGTCCGCTCCGCGAGCCGGCCCAGGGTGAGCAGCTGGCGCCGCATCATCAGCAGGTCGCCCCAGACCATCACCCGGCCGTGCACCCAGCCGAGCGGGCCACGGTGGCGCACCCGCATCTTGACCACCAGGCGGGTGGTGCCGGGCCCGTCGTCGTGCACGGTGTAGCTGATCGCGAAGTCGCCGAAGGCGCGCCGGGCCCACGGGGTGTCCAGGAGCATCGTGAGATGGCGGTCCGCCTCGAAGTCCGTCAGCCTGAAGATCGTCATGACCCGCTGGCCGCGCTCCAGCACCTCCGCGCCGGGGGTCAGGGTCCGGGGGCTGCGCCGGCCGAAGTTGTCGAGGCTGTCGTAGCTGTACGGGGCCACCTTCAGCTGGCACAGCCAGCGGAAGACGGTGCTCCGGTCCGCCCGTACCGACACCGCCCGGAACCACTCCTCGGCCGGCCCCGGCAGCAGCACGTCGCAGGGGTAGCCGGCGCTGAGCTCGTCGGGGCGGGCGCCCCAGACCCTGGGCTCGATCACCGCGCCGTCACCCCAGCGCCCGCTTGAGGAAGTCCAGTACGGCGGAGGCGTACTCGTCCGGGGCGGTCTTCATGCCCTGCAGGTGCTCGGTGTCCGGCAGCACCCGTACCTCCGCCTTGGGATAGAGCGCGGCGAGGGACCGCACCCCTTCCAGCGGGATGACGCTGTCGCTGTCGCCGGCCAGCATCAGCACGGGGGTGCGCAGATACGCGCCCTCGGCCGGGGGCGGCCACTGGGCCTGCAGCATGGCCGTGCCGACCGACCCGAACACGCGGCTGAGCAGGCCGAGGGAGGGCTCGGTGCGCAGCGGTGCCGGTACGGGCACGCCCTTCACCATGATGAAGTTGCGGAACAGCGGCGGCAGTTCGAGGGCGGGGCCGCTGTCGCACACGATCGCGTCCACCCCGCAGTCGGGCCTGCGCAGCAGGTACAGCGACGGGAAGGTGGAGAAGGAGAACCCGAAGACCGCGAACCTGGCGTCGGCGTACCCGGCCTCGCCGCGCAGATGGCCGACCACCGCCGCCACGTCGTCGGTGTGCCGGGCACTGAGCCCCCAGAAGGCCCGGTCCGTGGCGCTGCGGCCGTGGTTGCGGTGGTCGAACAGCGCCACCGTGTAACCGGCCTCATGCAGGAACCGCGCCTGGGCCAGGCTCGCCGACTTGCTCAGGCCGATGCCGTGCCCGATCACCACGACCCGGTCCGCGCTGCCGGGGCAGAGCCAGACGTGCAGGCTCCGCCCCTTGCCGGCGGGCCTGCCGTCCAGCGGCACCGACAACTCCTGGCTGGGGAGCCCGAACTGCTCGGGCGTGCGGTGGTGCGGCCGCCGCGGCGGGTGGTAGACGAGGTACGACAGAGCCGTGGCGTACAGCGGCACCACCGGCACGGCCAGGGTGGCGAGCGCCCTGGTCAGCAGGCTCGGACGGCGCCGAGCCGGCGCAGAGGGCGGTGTCGCCCCGCCGTCGGCCGATGCGGAGTCGTGCAGAGTACGGTCCACGTGACTTCCTCCCCGTTCAAGCCTCGCTCCCGGCGGGCCTCATTATGCCTACGCGCCTTGCGGGACGCGGGAGTTACCCGCAGCCCCCGGCGTGCCCCGCGTCACCTGCCGGCGCCGGGACGTGCTCCTCGGGTGCCGCCCGGGGCGGTTCGGCCGGCGGTGCGGTCCGGGCGGTCACCGCCTCGGCGAAGGCGGCCAGCCGGTCGGTCCCCCAGTACTTGTCGTAGCGGTCGACGAAGAACGGCACTCCGAAGACGCCGTCCCGGTCCACCGCGAGCAGCGCCTGGACACCGCGGGCGCGGAAGCCGGGGTCGTCCGCCGCCGAGGCCAGCCGGTCGGCGTCCAGGCCCAGTTCGCGTGCCAGTTCCCCGACGACCGCCCGGTCGCAGATGTCCCGCCCCTCCTGCCAGCGGGCCCGGTAGGCGGCGTCGACGAAGTCCCTGCCCCGCCCCTCGTCCGCTGCCGCCAGATAGGCCAGGTGCGGCACTTCCCAGACGGGGTCGCGGTCCACGGGCCACGTCATCCGAAGGCCCCGCTCGCGCGTCAGGCGGCGGACGTCCTGGAGGATGTACAGGTGCTTGGCCCGTGACATGGCCACATAGCTGAAGCTGCCGCCGGCCTCGGCGAGGGCCTTCGCGCTGAGCTCGTCCGGTTCGAAGAACGGCCGCCACTCGAGCCGGTCGGCGAGCCCGTCGTACCGGTCGAGGAGATCGCGGTAGGCGAGCCAGGAGTAGGGGCTGCGCAGGGAGAAGTAGAACCGCGGCGGCGCGGAGGCCCGTCCGCGCCCGGCCGCCGCGGTACGCGCCTCAGACAACGAGGCCCCCGTCCACCTGGAACACGGACCCGGTCACGTACTCCGCGCCGACCAGGAACGACACCATGTCCGCGACCTCCTCGGGCCGGCCGAGCCGGCGCAGCGGGACGCTCCGCACGGCCTGCTCCTTGACCTTGTCCGCGAGCGTCGCCGTCATGTCGGTCTCGATGAAGCCGGGGGCCACGACGTTGGCGCGGATCCCGTACCGGCCCACCTCCTTGGCCAGGGCCTTGGTGAAGCCGATGATCCCGGCCTTGGACGCGGAGTAGTTGCTCTGCGTCGGGTTGCCGTAGACACCGGCGATGGAGGAGATGTTCACGATGCAGCCGGACTTGCGCTTCATCATCTCGAAGATCACCGCGCGGCAGGCGTGGTAGGTGCCGTCCAGGTTGGTGTCGAGGACCTGGTGCCAGTCCTCGTCCGCCATGAGCATCAGGGGCTGGTCGCGGACGATGCCGGCCGAGGTCACCAGGATGTCGATCTCGCCGAGCCGGTCCTGCACGGTGGCCACGAGGTCGCGCACCGAGTCCGCCGTCGCGACGTCGGCCTGGGCGCTGTACACGCGCACGCCGAGCTCGGACACCTCCTTCTCCAGCTCCTGCGCGGCGTCCGGCCGCGACCGGTAGCAGAACGCCACGTCGTGGCCGTCCCGCGCCAGGCGCAGCACCGTGGCCCGGCCGATCCCCCGGGTACCACCGGTGACCAGGGCCACCTTGCGTGTTGTCGCTGACATCTGCTCAGTCCTTACGTCGTCGCGTTGGCGGCGGGCGCCTCGGGTGCGGCGCCGGTGAGTTCCTCGGCCGGGCGCAGGGCCATGACCACCCGGCCGACCTCCATCACCGGCTCGCCGTCCACCAGCGCCTCGCCCTCGAAGATCACCGTGTCGCTGAGGGCCCGGACCAGGCGGACCCGGTGCTCGACCACCTCGCCGGGCAGCACCGGCCGCCGGAACACCACGTCCGCGATGCCGCCGAAGAGCATCACCTGGCCCGCGAGCACGTCCGGGTTCGGTTCGTCCCAGGCGGCGAGCACACCGGCCGACTGGCACCAGGACTCGACGAGCAGCACGGAGGGGTAGGCGTGCTGCTCGTCGTCGGCTCCGGCCGAGATGTCCTGGTACCAGGGCTCGTTGGCGGTGACGGCCTTGCGGGCCACGAGCCGCTCGCCGGGGACGAGCTCGTCGACCCGGTCGACGAGCAGCATCGGGTAGCGGTGCGGCAGGATCCGCTTGATCTCACTGATGCCGATCACCGGCCACTCCCGTCGTCGAAGCGCAGCCGGACCGCCGCGGCCCGGCCACGGGCGGTGCCGGCGACGCCCTTGCAGCGCCAGCGGCCGTTCTTGTGCTCCCAGGTGAGCTCGACCGTGAGCTCGTCGCCGGGGAACACGGGGCTGAGGAAGCGCGTCGACTCGATGGCCTCCAGGCGCAGCCGCAGGCCCGGCTCCGGGGGCGCGGCCAGCGCGCTGAGGTGGACGTGCTCCACCACGCAGACGCCCGGGAAGATCGGGAAGCCGGGGTAGTGGCCGGGGAAGACGCGCTCCCCCGGTCCCACCGGCACCCGTGTGCTCGCCGCGGCGGGCCCGGCCGACACGACCTCGGGCACGCTCTGGACGGGCGTCGCCATCGGTGCCGGCATCAGGCGGCCCGGAGCTTGTCGGCCAGCAGGTCGTGGGCCTTCTGCAGGCTGATGACCTCCTTGAGCTCCGACTCGTCGAGCTTGACCGCGTACTTCTTCTCCAGGACCACCATGACCTCGAGGGCCATCAGCGAGTCGACGCCGAGGTCGTCGACGAAGTGCGCCTCGTCGGTCAGTTCGGCCTCGTCCACGTCGAGGACGTCCGCGACCGTCCGGCGCAGGTCCTCCTTGTCGAGGGCGGTGGCTGCGGTGTTGGACATGTCAGTCTCCTGTCTTCGTGTCTTGCGGTGTTCCGGTGTGCCGGTGTTCCGGTCTTCCGGTCTTCCGGTCTTCCGGTCTTCCGGTCTTCCGGTCTTCCGGTCTTCCGGTCTTCCGGTCTTCCGGTCTTCCGGTCTTCCGGTGTTCCGGTGTTCCGGTCTTCCGGTGTTCGTCTGTTCCGGTCTTTCCGAGGCGTACGGAGGGCCCGTACGCCGGGTCGTGGGGTGGTCAGCCGCGCACGGCGTCGGGCGCGTTGAACGTGACCACCTCGGGTTCTCTGCTGATCCGGCGCACAAGTCCGGTCAGGGTCTTGCCGGGCCCGATCTCGACCAGGCGACGGCGGCCCAGCGGGCCGAGCAGCGTCCGCACGCCGTCCTCCCAGCGGACCGGGCTCACCAGCTGCCGGACGAGGAGCCGCGGCCAGTCGGCGGCCTCGGAGTGCGCGGCGGCGTCCACGTTCGCCACCACGCAGCCCCCGGTGGAGATGAACTCCGCCCCCGCGAGGGCCTGTTCGAGCCGTTCGGCGGCCGGGGCCATCAGCGGGCTGTGGAAGGCCCCGCCCACCGGGATGGAGATCCTCTTCACCCCGGGCGCCTGGAGCAGCCGGGCCGCGTGGTCGAGGCCCGCCTCGGTGCCCGAGAGCACCACCTGGCCCGGGGAGTTGAGGTTGGCGACCCACACCGGGTCACCCGCCTCCCGGGCCGCCTCGGTGGCGTGCGCGGCGGCCTCCTCCTCGACCCCGAACAGGACGGCCATGGTGCCCTGCCGCTCGGCCGCCGCGTCGCGCATCGCGCTCCCGCGGGCGGCGACGAGCCGGGCGGCGTCCCGGTAGGACAGCGCGCCCGCGGCGACCAGGGCGGTGTACTCGCCGAGGCTGTGCCCGGCGCACACGGCGTCCCGGCCGGCCAGGCCGAGCCGCACGGCCTCCTCGTACGCCATGAGCGAGACGGCGAAGACGGCGATCTGCGCGAGGTCGGTGCGGCGCAGTGTGTCGTCGTCGGCCTTCAGCAGCAGTTCCTCGACGTCCGTGCCGGTCAGCTCGGACAGCTCGGGCACCAGCTCCCAGGACTCGGTGGCGCGCCACGGCTCGCCCATGCCCTGCCGTTGGGTGCCCTGCCCGGGGAAGAGCAGTGCGGTCGCGCCCGCCTCGGTGGTCATCGCGTCGTCCTCCATCACGTCTGCCTCCCTCCCGTCCTCGTCCCTCGCGTCCTGCGACATCCCTCGGTCTCCGTCTCCTTGCGCGCGTCCGCGGGAGCGCCGGTCAGCACAGGCGCAGCAGGGCGCAGCCGACCACGCCGTCGCGGTCCACGGAGGTGATCAGGGCGACCTGGTCCCGGACGTCCTCCCGGCCCTCGGCCACCGCGAGCACGGCCGCGATCTGGAACGCGGCGGCCGCGGCGTTGGTGTCACCGATCAGCTCGGCGCAGGGCACCCGCTCCGGACCGTCGGTGCCGAACACCGCTGCCAGCGCCACCCGTTCGGTGGCCGCGCGCTCCCCGCCGGCGTGCGAGTCGGCGTGGAACCGGACCTGGCCGGGCTGGACGCCGACCCGCTCCAGGAGCCGGCGGACGCAGTCGACGAGCACCGCCGGCTCGGAGCCCGGCTCGTGGTAGACGCCGAACTCCAGGCCGAGCACCTCGGCGAGCCCGCCGCGTCCGTGTGCCGCCGAGTCCTCCTCCGACTCCAGCAGCAGGACGGCGGCGCCCTCGCCGAGGACGGCCTCCTCCCGGCCGCCCCAGGTGTGCCACTCCAGCCAGGCGCGCGCCGCGGAGAACTCCTCGACCGCGCCGAACAGCACGGTGTCGGCGTGGCCCGACTTCTTCAGGCGCAGCGCGTAGTTGAGGGCGAGCAGTCCGCTGGCGCGGCCGCCCGCGATGGTCGTGTTGGGGCCCTTGAGCTGGTGCCAGATCGCGGACTGGCCGGCCGCGCAGTTCATCACGGTGTTGGGGAAGCGCATCGGGTCGACGAAGAAGGGCTTCTCCTGGACCAGCGAGTCCCGGGTGAAGTCCATGATGCTCTGGGCGCTGCCGGTGTTGGTGCCGAGCACCAGGGCGGCGTCGTCGGCCACCCCCGGGATGCGTTCGCCCTCGCCGTCCTGGAGCAGCCGGCCGACGGCGGCCACCGCCAGTCCGGTCACCCGGTCCATGGAGCGGGTGCCCTTGCGGCCGAGGACCTCGCGGTTGCTGAAGCCCGGCACCAGGCAGGCGCTGTCGACCGGCACCCGCCAGTCGTCGCCGTCGAGCGACTCGGCGGCCGCCCGTCCCGCGCCGAGACCGGCGGTGAAGTCCGAGGCGTGCAGGCCGAACGGGGAGACGACCGACCAGGCGGATATGAGTGGGCCGCGCACGGCGGTGGAGGTGTCCATGGGTCGAGTTCCTTCACTCACTTCGGGGTTCGGTTGGCGTGGCACGACCTGGGCGCGGCCGCGGATCACAGGAAGTAGACGCTCCGGTACGTGGACCAGTCCGGCAGCGGATCGGCGGGGCCGGCCCGGCGCACCCGGGGCTGCAGCCACGCCGGACCCGTCTCGAAGAGGGCCAGGTCCGCTTCCTCCGCCCAGACCGTGGCCCCGTTCTCGAGCAGGCTCCGCACGGAGTCCCTGGGGTCGGGCAGCGTGTCGAGCTTGCGCCGGCCCACGACGACGGCCGGCGCCGGACGGGGGTCGGCGGCCGCGCAGGTGACGGCGAGTCCGCGCAGCAGGATGTCGGTGCCGTTCTGCTGCCGGTTCAGCTCCCGGGCGAGGTACAGCACGTCGGCGAACTGGGTCTCCACGGCCCCGCGGTAGGCGCGTTCGATGATCAGCAGGCGCCTTCGGTTGTCGCTCATCGTCAGAACACCCCCAGGAACAAGGTCTTGTCGGCCGCTTCCAGGTGCTCGTCGAACTTGAACGGCGGGCGGACCTCGATCTGCGGGATGTGCGGTTCGGATCCCCGCTCCTGGGTGCAGAAGCGGCAGGAGTACCAGGTGAGGCGGTCGGGAAAGGTGTCGAGGAGTTCCTTGGCGAGGGTCGCGCTGGTCGGGTAGTCGCGGGACCAGTCCACGAGGTTGCGCGGCTTGGTCTCGCCGAGGGACTGCCTGGTCAGACCGGTGGCGTGGCCGCAGGTCCAGATGTGCACGGTCGCGCCGCGCTCCAGGAGGGCCTGGGCGAGGCGGACGGCGCTGGTGACCATGTCGCTGATGTGCGGGGTGCCCATCAGGGCGAGCAGTACGTCGGCGCGGGGCAGGGGCTTGGCCATGTCAGTGCCACACCCCCCGTACGCCGGGTTCGAGCAGCAGGGCGGCGACCTCGTCCATCTCCACCGGGCGTGCCCCGGGCACGAGTTGCTCCGGCACCAGCGCGCGGTGGGTCAGGGAGAAGGTGTCCACCCAGACGCGCCCGCCGTTGCCGAGGAACTCGCGCAGGGCGCGCTGGGGCGTTCCGGTCGTGTCCGCGGGGCCGGTGAGCGCGGTCGTGACGCCGTTCTCGATCAGCAGGAGCGCGACCTCGTGGCCGGCCGTGCGCAGCCGGTTGGCGTCGCCGACGAACCGCTCGGCCCCGGGGCCGCCCCAGGGCCCCTGGGACTCGATCAGCAGGTAGTCATCCATTCCTGGCAGCCTCGCTTCGCCGTCCGTCCGACTGGGAGAACGCCCTGGTCAAGAAGGTGAGGACGCGCTCCTGGTACTCCTCGCGGTCGAACCGCAGGGCGTTCATGTGCAGGGCGTTCGGCGCGGTCCAGCGCTCCGCGTGCGGGTAGCGGTCCGCGACCGGGGTGATCTGCGACTCGGGTACGAGCGGGTCCTGGCCGCCCGCGATGAACATCAGCCGCGTCGGTGTCCCGGACAGGTCCGGCGGCCACTTCCGTACGGCGAGCATGCGCCGGCACAGCGCGCTGAAGAAGAACCGGTAGACGGCGTGGGCCGCGCCGCCGCGCAGCTCCTCCGGCAGCGACGATCTGCGCACCTGCGCGAAGTGGTGCAGCCCCGACGCGATGTCGAACATCGGCCCGCTGTCGCACACCAGCGCCGCCGGGGGCCGGTCGAGCCGGGTGAGGACGCTGAGGGCCACCCAGGTGGAGAACGAGAACCCGTACAACGCGATCTGTCCGCCGCCGAGTTCGGGGTCCGCCTCGACCCGGCCCAGGACGTCCGCCAGGTCGCTGGTGTAGCGCTCCGCCATGCTTCCGAGGCGCCGGTCCCGCCCGCTGTCGCCGTGGTTGCGCAGATCGTAGGCGACGACGTGCCAGCCCGCCCGGTGCAGCAGCTCGATGTGCCCGAGCGTGCTGGACATGGTGCGGCCCATGCCGTGGCAGACCACCACCGTGTGCGGTCCGGCGCCGGGCACCACCCAGCCGCGCAGCTCGATACCGTCCCGGCTCGTGGTGAGCCGGAGTTCGCGCAGCGGCAGGCCCTTGCTCTGCGGGGTGCGGCCGGGTTTCGCGCGCGGCGGGTGGTAGAGCTCGTACGCGTGCCGGGCCGCCAGGGGCACGGCGGCGGCCACGGCCTTCAGGGCCTGGAGCGTGGCGCGCATCAGGTGGTCAGCGCCTCTCCGCCGTCGACGCCGATGACGTTCCCGGTGAGCCACGAGGAGCTGCTGCGCGACAGGGTGACGAGCGCGTCGGCGACGTCCTCGGCCCGGGTCAGGCGGCCGTGCGGGTTGTTGCGGGCCGCGAGTTCGATGAGGGAGTCGTGCTCCGGGATCCGCTCCAGGGAGGGCGTGAGGGTGACCCCCGCCCGCAGCGCGTTGACCGCCACCCCGCTCGGGGCCAGTTCCAGGGCCAGCTGCCGCACATGCGACTCCAGGGCGCACTTGGCGGCGGAGACGGCCCCGTAGTTGGCGGTGACCTTCTGGTCCCCGGCGCTGGTCATGGCGTAGATCTTGGAGCCCTCGCCGAGGAGTCCGGCGCCGTGCAGGTCCTGGGTCCAGTAGACGAGGGAGTGCGCCATCACGTTGAGCGTCATGTCCATCTGGCGCTGGGTCATGGCCGGCCCGCCGTCGGTGGGCAGGTAGGGGAGCAGGCTGCCGAAGGCGAGCGAGTGCAGCAGCACCTTCAGGGGGCGCCCGCCGGTCAGCTCCGCGAAGGCCGGCACGAGTTCGGCCCGGGTGCGGGGGCTGGCGGCGTTGGCGTTGTAGAAGTGTGCCGCCACGCCGGTCGAGCGCAGTTCCTCGACGAGGGCCTGGGTCTTCTCCTGGCCCTCGGCGGTGTCGAAGTGCACACCCAGGATGTTGGCGCCCTCGGCCGCCAGCGCCTTGGCGTTGGCCAGGCCGATCCCGCTGGAGGCGCCCAGGATCAGGTTCCAGGTGCCCTCAAGTGACGTCGTCATCGGTCTCATTCCTCGTTCTCGGACGGTGCGGCCGGCCTCGGACCGGTGCTTCGGGCGGGTCCGCGGCTCAGTCGCGCCGGCCGCGGCGGGGGCGGTCGGGCGGGGTGAGCAGTGCGACGGCGAGGTTGCCCTCGCGGGCCGCCGTGACCACCACGACGGGGCCGGACAGTTCGGCCAGTGCCCCGGCGACCTGCAGGAGCGGCTCGAGGGAGCCGGCGCCGGCCCTGACCAGGCGTGCCGTCGGCCCCACCGCGCCGGCCACCGCGGCGGCCACCGGTGAGTCGTCGAGCACCGCGATCACCTGGTGCTCCGCGACGGGGCCCGTGCCCAGCGCGGCCAGGGCGGCGTCGAGACGGGCCCGGGCCCGTTGCGCGCCCTCGGGTGCGGCGGCGGTCTGGGGCGGGAGGAAGAGGCTGCGGACCCGGCAGTGCCCGTAGCCGCGCCCGCGCCCCTTGCGCGCCCGGACCTGGTCGGTGGGCTCCAGGACCAGGGCCACCGCTCCGCGCTCGGACAGGCCCGCGTCGGGGTCGGTGTCCGGCAGCGCTTCCTCGGTGGCGCCGGCCACCAGCCAGGAGGCCCGGCCCAGCCGCACCGACCGGGCCCCGTTCTCCAGCGCCTCCAGCCCGGCCACGCGCGGTGAGGTGAGGGTGAGGTTGAACCCCTTGAGCGCGTGCTCGGTGGCCAGGCGGCTGCCGAACAGGTTGATCGAGAAGTACGGGGCCGTGGCCGGGCTGAGCGCGTTCGCGCCCGCCGTCAGCACGGTGCGGTCCATCTCCTCGTGCAGGGCCTCGGCGGCGCTGTTCGTGCCGACCGCGGCGCCGCGCCGCTCCTCCTCGGCGAGGCCCGCGGGGCCGGCGCCCTCGCCGCCGTCGAGGGGGGCACCGGCGTCCGCGATGGCCTGCTTGGTCGCGGCCAGGAAGTACTGGGTCGCGGACGGCAGGTACTTGTAGCCGCGCCGGCCGAGCCGCTCCCGGTGGTCGAACCAGTCCTCGGGGGCGTCCTGCCGGGCGGTCCGCACGGCCGCCGCCGGGGTGTCCGCCCACGGGGTGACCACGCCGATCCCCGTGACGACCAGGTCCTGCCCGGTGTCCGTCAGCTGCTGTGACGTGGTCATACCCCGGCCTCCTGCAGTACGAGGGATACGTTGTTGCCGCCGAAGGCGTAGGCGTTGACCAGCGCGTACTTCCCGGTCGGCGGCATGGACCGGGTCGGCAGGAACACCTTGCACTCCGGGTCCTGCTCGGTGAGCGCGGCGTTCGGGGGCACGCTGTTGCGGTAGAGGATCTGCGCGGCGGCGACGGTGGCGAGGGCCGCCGCGGCGCCGCCGGTGTGGCCGAGGAGCGCCTTCAGGCTGTAGAGCGGGACCCGGTCCGGTCCGGCGCCGAGCACCTCGCCGAGGACCCGGCTCTCCACGGCGTCGTTCAGTTCGGTGCCGGTGCCGTGCGGGACGACGCAGCCGACGTCGTCGCGGTCGGCCCCGGCCTCGGCCAGCGCCTGCCGCATCGCCCGGGCGATCTGCGTGCCGTTCGGTTCGGGCGCCGTCGCGTGGTGGGCGTCGCAGCTCCAGCCGGCTCCCGCGATCCTGGCGTACGCGCGGGCCGCGTTGCGGGCACGGGCGTGGGCGGCCGACTCCAGGACCATGACCCCGGCGCCCTCGCCGAAGAGGGTGCCCTTGCGGTGCAGGTCGAAGGGGCGGCACCGCTCCGGGTCGATCGCCCCGAGCCGGTTGAAGCAGGCCAGGGCGACCCGTGAGTACGACTCCGCGCCGCCGGCGATGACCACGTCCGCCTCGCCCGAGCGGATCAGGTCCGCGGCCAGGGACAGCCCGAACCCGCTGGCCGCGCACGCGTTGCTGACGCTCATGTTGGCGCCCTCGGCGCCGAACCAGGCGCCGACCGCCGACGCCACCGAGAAGACCGGCGCCCAGTGGCCGCCCTGGGGCCGGCCGCTCACCCGCCACTCCTCGTGCAGCCCCGAGTCACCCATGCCGGTGCCGATCACCACCGCGATCCGGTCCGGGGAGATCCCGCCGAGGCCGGCGTCGGTCACCGCCTGCCGGGCGGCCTCGATGGCCAGGCGGGAACCACCGCCGAGCGGCAGCCCGTTGAACCGCTCGGGCATCGAGGGCAGTTCGGCCTCCGGCACCGCGTACATCAGCGGCAGGTCCATCCGCGCGTTCGGGTCGGGGACCCGCGAAGGGGCGCTCTTCGCCGCGTTCAGGCCAGCCCAGAAGGCATCGACACCGTTGCCCAGGTGGGAGATCACGCCCAGTCCGGTGATCAGCACATCATTCATCGGGTCCCTCTCAGGGATGCGGGTTCGGCGGGACTGCGTCAGGCGCCGGGCCGGCCGGCGAACGCCTGCAGGACGCGGTCGTCGAAGTTGACGAGGCTCCAGTCGCTGCGGTCGCCGAACACCGCGTAGCCGTGCGTGATCCGGCCCGTGGCGGTCTGCACCAGGCGGCCTTCGCGGACCACGTAGAAGTCGGTACGGGCGGTGTAGGTGAGGTCCTTGAAGACCTCCTCGACCGTGAACACGGTGTAGAGGTCCTCCTCCATCAGCGCCTCGCCGAGGAACTGCACGCGCGAGTGCGGCACCACCGGGATCCACTTGCGGTCGTCCAGGAGCGTCTTGATCGAGATGCCCCGGTCGGCGAGGAAGAGGTCCACGACCTCCTCCACCTGGCGGAGGTAGCCCGACATGGCGAGACGCTCGTTGAAGTGGCAGTACGGGTAGGGGATCCGCCACTTCCAGCCGAAGGCGTTCCGCCCGGCGAGGAGCTGGGCGAGGACCGGGTCCTCGTCGCCGGTCGTGCCCCGGCCCGCGGACAGCGCGGTGCCGGCCGCCTCGGTGACCTCGGCGCCGTGGTGCTCGCCCAGCTCGGCGAACCCGCCGAGCTCGGCGACGGCGAAGCGGGCCAGCTCCTGCGGCACCTCGGCCTGCGCGAGGTAGCTGTCGATGCGCAGCGCCACCTTGACCTTGGAGGTGACGGCCTTGAGCTCCTTGCCGTCGCGCTCGACGTACAGCGTGACGGCGAAGGCCAGGTGCCCCTTCTCGTCCCCGTCCTCGGTCTTCGGGACGACCACCGCCCGGGCTTCGTCGTCCTGGTGGAAGGCGTGCAGGATGCGGGTGTCGAGGTCGGCCACGTCGAGGCCCAGGCCGTGCTGCTCGAACAGGTACCGCGAGCCCAGGCCCGCGGCCCGGAAGTGCTCCAGGACCGCTTCCTCGACCAGGTAGTTGACGTGCTTGAACCCGATCCAGGTGTTGATGTTGGAGCCCTCGTAGCGCGGCCGCAGCCGTACGGTGCTCTCGGTCTCCACGAGTGCCTTGACGGCCTCGGCGGTCACGGTCATCAGTCGTTCTCCCTCACGCGTTCGTCGGTCGCGCCCGGCCGGGGCCGGGCTGCGGCGGAATCAAGAAAGCTGTCGGTCAGGGCGGCGAACTCGGCGGCCTGCTCGACCATCGCGAAGTGGCCGCAGTCGCCGAGGATCTTCACGGTGGCGTCCGGCAGGGCCGCGCCCAGCGCCTCGCCGTCGGACGGGTGGGCGGCGAAGTCCGCCTCCCCGCCGATCACCAGGCAGGGCCCGGAAAGGCGCTCGGTCCGCAGGTAGGGCGTGCGCAGATAGGTGTCGAAGAAGCTGGTCCAGCCGTACGGCCCGACCCGCTCCCGCACCTTCAGCGCCATGTCCTGGCGGAGTTCGCCGGTGATCCGGCCGCCGGAGCGCACGCGCAGCCCGTCCGCCAGGATCCGGTCGAAGCCGTTGACGTAGTAGGACAGCGCCTCCCAGTCGAAGTCCCGGGGGCGGGCCCGGTAGAACGGCGAGACCAGGACGACGCCGCGCAGGCGGTGCCAGGCGAACGCGTCCACGCCGTCCGGCGCCAGCCCGCCGGGGTCCACGCCCTGCCCGTCGAGCAGCGCGAGGAGCGCCCCGGCGCCGAAGGAGTGCGCCACCACCACATCGGGTCCGCCGGGCACCTGGCCCATGGCCTCGGCCGTCCAGTGGGCCGGTGGGCGCACGGCCCAGTCGGGCACCTCCTCCGACCGCCACGGCAGCTCGGCCGTCCACAGCTCGTGGCCGTGGTCCGCGGCCTGGGCGAGGTAGTCGTCCCAGACGTTGGCGCCGCCGGCCAGACCGTGCAGGAACAGCACCCGCAGCGGGGCGGGGCCGCGGCCCGGCCGGCGCAGGGACACCGACACGGGCGGGTCGCCGGCGCTCATGCGGCGGTGCCGGGCGGCATCAGCACGTAGGAGGCGACCGCGTCGTCCCCGTCGGTGCCCGTGGTCACCAGGGCGGGCCGGCGGGTGTCCGCCCCGGCCGCGGCGAACCAGCCGACGGCCGCCGCGCACTGCAGCACGCCGAGGGCGCCGGAGGCCCGGCCGAAGACCGTGCTGAGGTCGACCCGCGGCACGTCGGCGGGCAGCCGCCCGTCGCCGTCACCGGCGGACCGGCCGCCGTCCGTGGCCTCGCCGTCCGGCCGCGAGGGGTGCGGCCCTTGCGCGCCGTACCCCTCCGGGACGAACCAGACCCCGGGCTCCGCGCCGTCCCCGGCGACGAGCCGGTCCAGGCAGGTGGCCACCTGGGCCTGCCGGGTGGACCGGCCGAGGACGGCGACGGCCGTGGCCCCGCGCTCGGCCGCGGCGTCGGACCGCTCCAGGACCAAGGACACCGCACCGTCCAGGAGTTGTCCCTCCGGGTCGCCCAGCAGGCCGCGGACGTACCGGTTGTCGGTCTCGACGCCGATCACCAGGACCCGGTCGGCCCGGCCGGCGGCGACGGTGGCCGCGCCCCAGAACACCGCGTCCAGGCCGGACGGCGCTCCGTTGCAGACCATGAGGTTCGGCCCGCGCAGCCCGTACCGGATCGCCACCGTGGAGGCGATCACGTTGCTGGACGCGTTCGGCAGTCCCATCGGGCTGATGCCGTCGACCCCGAGCTCCTTGATGCCGTCCGCCACCGAGCAGACGGTGTCCAGGTTTCCCAGGTTGGAGCTGGCCACCACCCCCACCGACGCGCTGGGCACGGTGAGTGCGGAGCCGTCCTCGGACAGCAGGCCGGCCGCGCGCAGACCGTCCCGCGCGGCGCACAGGGCGAGCTGCGAGGCCCGGTCCTTGTAGCGCAGGCCGCGCTTGCCGAGCAGCGCCGCGGGATCGACCTGCGGCTCCTGCTCGGTGGGCGCGGACCGCAGCAGGTCCTCGGGCCCGGCCACGCCGGGCAGCGCGGTTCCGACACCGGTCACCAGGATTCCCACCGGGTTCACCGACCTGCCCTCTCCACCACGGCGACGGCGTTGACGCCGCCGAATCCGAATGCGTTCACCTGGGCGAGCGTCAGCTCCGCCGTGGTCTCGGCGCCCTGGACGAAGCGGAAGTCCCCCGCCTCGTCGATCGGTGTGCGCAGTCCCACGGTCGGCGGCACCCGCCCCGAGGTGAGGGAGCGCAGCGCGACGATCAGGCTGAGCAGGCCCGAGCCGCCCGAGGTGTGCCCGGTCATCGACTTGACCGCGGTCATCAGCGGGCCGGCGGTGTGCGGCCCGAAGACCTCGCCGATCGCGGCCGCCTCGGCCTCGTCGTTGAGCAGCGTCCCGGTGCCGTGCAGCAGCACCAGGTCGATGTCCGCGGGTTTGACGCCCGCCTGCCGGTGGGCGCCGCGGACCGCCTCGGCCACACCGCCGGGGTCGGGCGCGGTGACGTGGTACGCGTCGCAGTTGACGTGCACCGAGCGGACCCGGCCGTGGACCTGTGCGCCCTGGGCGCCTCCGCCGCGGCGGAGCACGATCGCGGCCGCGCCGTCGCCCATGAGGACGCCCCGGCGGTCCTCGTCGAAGGGCCTGACCCGGTCCGGGGGCTCCATGTGCACCCGGTCCAGGAGGCCGTACATGCTCTCGGTGAGCGTGTCGACGCCCGCGACGACGACGTGCTCCGCGTCCCCGGAGGCCAGCAGGTCGCATCCCATCGCCAGGGCGTACAGCGAGGCGGAGCAGGCGTTGGAGACGGTGTACGTGCGTACGGCGCCGAAGTGCTCCCGCAGCGCCCGGCCGAAGTGCAGGTCCGCCACGTCGAAGGCGGCCCCGTCGCGCCAGCCGAGCTCGGCCGACCGCAGTTCGCGCAGGCCGGTGCCGACCAGGATCGGCACCTCGGTGAGGTCCGTGCCCAGTCCTGCGTCCCGCGCCGCCTCCTCGACGGCCCTGACCAGCCAGCGGGTGGCGCGGCCGGGGACGTCCCGGCCGTCCGGCCGGTCGTCGATCTCGTACGCGTGCTGCGCCCGGAACCGGCCGCGGTCGAAGCCCCGCAGCTCAGCGCGGCCGTCGCGGCCCGCGCACAGTGCCTCGAAGACCTCGTCGACGCTGTCGCCCACGCTGTTGACGGCACCGAGGCCGACCACGTCGGGGTGCGGTGTGCCCGGTGCCACCGGGTCCTGGTCGGTCACAGCGGTACCGCCTCGCTCGCCTCGTACTTGCCGAAGATCACGACGGAGTTGTTGCCGCCGAACGCGAGTCCGTTGTTCTGCACGACCCGCAGGTCGGCGTCGATGGCCTCGTTGGGCACGCAGTCGACGTTGCACTCGGGGTCCGTCGTGACGTGGTTGATGGTCGGGGGGATGAACCCCTCCTGGATCGCCAGGGCGCAGGCGATGGACGCGAGGGCGCTGGCGGCCCCCATGCTGTGCCCGATCATCGACTTGATGGAGATGGTCCGCGGCGTCTGCTCGCCGAACACCTGGCGGATGGCTCCCGCCTCGGTGACGTCGTTGGCCTTGGTGCCGGTGCCGTGCGCGGAGATGAAGTCCACCTCCGCGGGCTTCACACCCGCGTTGTCCAGGGCGCGTTGCATGCACCGCGCGACGCTGTCCTGGTTCGGGGCGACCGGGTGGTACGCGTCGCAGTTGAGCCCGTAGCCGAGGACCTCGGCGTAGATGTGCGCGCCGCGGGCGAGGGCGGACTCCAGGCTCTCCAGGAGCAGCACTCCGGCGCCCTCGCCGGTGAGGATGCCCTTGCGGTCGATGTCGAAGGGCTGGCACCGCTCCGGTGCGATGGTGCCGAGGCGGTAGAAGCCCGTGAAGGTCTTCCGGCACAGGGCGTCGGCTCCGCCGCACAGGGCGAACTCGACCTCTCCGGTCCGGATGGCGTCGTAGCCGTAGCCGATCGCGTAGTTGCCGGCGGCGCACGCGGTGGGCAGGGTCACCGCCTCGACCCGGGTGAGCCCGAACTCACGGGCCACCGCGGCGGACAGCCGGCCCGCCGGGATGCGGGCGGCGACCGTCGGGTCCATCCGCTCGGGCCCGGAGCGGACCTCCGTCTCGACCAGCTGGTCGAGGTCGCGTGACTCGCCGTCGGTGGTGCCGATCGATATCAGGCACCGGTGGGCCCTGAGGTCGGCCTCCTCCAGGGCGGCGTCGGCGACCGCCATCCTGGACGCCGCCACCGAGAACTGACTGGCCCTGCCCAGCTCGTCGACGTCGAAGTTCCGGATCCAGTCGGTCGGTTCGAAGTCGGCGATCTCGCAGCCGTTGGCGTGCTCGAAGCCTGTCGTGTCGAAAGCGGTGATCGGCTTCGCGGCGCTGCGACCCGAGCGCAGCCCGGCCAGGAACTCGTCCGCGCCCTGGCCGATGCTGGACACCGCACCGAGCCCGGTGATGACCACTCTGTTCGCCGGTTTATCAGACATACTCACCCCGAGATCTGGCGGCACCCGGCCGCATTCCAGGTCACTCGTCCGCAGGCGCGGTGTCGCTCGTCAGTTCTTCCAGCCGGCGGCCTCGGCCACGACCTCGTAGACACCTTCGAGATTGACCATCCGGCCGAGTTCGGACTGGTTGATCACCGCTCCGAACTCCTTTTCCAGAGAGGCCAGGATTTCGATCGCACGCAGGGAGTCCGCGTCGTGGTCCTCCTTGAAGCGGCTCGTCTGCGTCATCTCCTCCGGGTCGATCTCGAGGATGTCGCAGACGATTTCCTTGATGATCTCCTGGCGTTCAGCGGTGGTGGCTGCCACGGCGAGCCTCACTTTCTGTGATTCAGCGGAGTTTGCGGAGATGAGGGTCCGCGGAGAGCGACGGAGAGGGAATCCGTGGAATCTCCCGCGGTATTGATCACGCTATTCGGCGCCCTGAGGCCCCGACAAGCGGTCCTGCAACTAGCTGCCAATCGCCATGCGGTTCCCTGTCCGGCCATTTCGAGTGGCATTTTGCTGATGGCCTCCCGGGCGGGCGCGGCGGGCGCGGCGGGCGCGGCCCGGCGCGGGCGCGGCCGGCGGCCGCGAGTGCGGGAGGCCGCCCGCCGGTGGGAGCCGGCCGCGGGTGGGGTGCCGCGCCGCGGGTGGGGTGCCGCGCCGCGGGTGGGGTGCCGCGCCGCGGCTCACATGGGCGGGTTGCCGTGCTTGCGGGCGGGGAGTTCGGCGTGCTTCGCGCGGAGCATGGCGAGAGAGGCGGCGAGCACCTCGCGGGTCTCGGCCGGGTCGATGACGTCGTCGACCAGGCCCCGTTCGGCCGCGTAGTAGGGGTGCATCAGCTCGCTCCTGTACTCCTTGATCTTCTGCGCGCGCACGGCCCCGGGGTCGTCCGCGGCGGCGATCTCGCGGCGGAAGATGACGTTGGCGGCGCCCTCGGCGCCCATCACCGCGATCTCGTTGGTCGGCCAGGCGAAGGACAGGTCCGCGCCGATGGAGCGGGAGTCCATGACGATGTACGCGCCGCCGTACGCCTTGCGCAGGATCAGCTGGATGCGCGGCACGGTCGCGTTGCAGTAGGCGTAGAGCAGCTTGGCGCCGTGCCGGATGATCCCGCCGTGCTCCTGGTCGACGCCCGGCAGGAAGCCCGGCACGTCGAGCAGGGTGACCAGCGGAATGCTGAAGGCGTCGCACAGCTGCACGAAGCGTGCGGCCTTCTCCGACGCGTGGATGTCCAGGACCCCGGCGAGGGACTGCGGCTGGTTGGCGACGAGGCCGGTCACATGGCCGTCGATCCGGGCGAGCGCGCAGATCACATTGGTGGCCCAGTGCTCGTGGACCTCCAGGAACTCGCCGTCGTCGACGAGCTCCTCGATCACCCCGCGCATGTCGTACGGGCGGTTCCCGTCGGCCGGCACCAGGTCCCGCAGCGCCTCGCAGCGCCGGTCCGGCGGGTCGTCGCCCGGGTGGCTCGGCGGCAGCTCGCGGTTGTTCAGGGGCAGCAGCGACAGCAGGTAGCGGACCTCCTCGAGGCAGGTCTCCTCGTCGTCGTGGACGAAGTGGGAGACCCCCGACACCGCCGAGTGCACATCGGCGCCCCCGAGCCCGTTCTGGGAGATCTGCTCACCGGTCACCGCCTGGACCACATCGGGCCCGGTGATGAACATCTGCGAGGTCTCCCGGACCATGAACACGAAGTCCGTCAGGGCCGGCGAGTAGGCGGCGCCGCCCGCGCACGGGCCGAGCATCACGCTGATCTGCGGGATCACCCCCGAGGCACGGGTGTTGCGCTGGAAGATGCCGCCGTACCCGGCGAGCGCCGTGACCCCTTCCTGGATGCGCGCGCCCGCGCCGTCGTTGAGCGACACCAGCGGCGCTCCGGCCGCGAGCGCCATGTCCATGATCTTGTGGATCTTCTGCGCGTGCGCCTCGCCGAGGGCACCGCCGAAGATCCGGAAGTCGTGCGCGTAGGTGAACACCCTGCGGCCGTGGACCGTGCCCCACCCGACGATCACCCCGTCGGTGTGCGGCTTCTTCTCCTCGAGCCCGAACCCCGTGGCCCGGTGCCGGCGCAGCGGCTCCACCTCGTGGAAGGAGCCCTCGTCGAGGAGCAGGTCGATCCGCTCCCGGGCGGTCAGCTTGCCCTTCGCGTGCTGCGCCTCGGTGGCCTTCTCGCTCGGCCCCCTCAGGATCTTGCCACGCAGGTCGCGCAGCTCTGCCAGGCGGGTGTCCATGGACCCGCCGGTGTGCGGTGAATTCATAGCGACTTTCCCCGACGTCGGGCCGAATTGGGGTGGCCGGCGGACGCAGGCACAGCACACCCTGACTATCGGACCGACCTTATGGCCGGGCCATTGCGCAGCGCCCTGGATATTCACCGGGGTGTCAACAAGATGTCCGGCTGGCAGTTACCTGCCCGGGAGGTTGGCGCGCGCGTTCCCGATCACGTCAAATGTTGGCGAACCCGGACGCCGTGTGCAGTCCCGGCCGATCACGGAAGGCGTGAGAATGTCCCAAGCCGACCTCTCCCAGACGAACCTGACGGTGCCCAGGCTGAAGGGGCGCCCCGTCATCGGAAACACCCTGGAGTTCAAGCAGGACCGGCTCTCCCTTTTCTCCCGCGCGTTCGAGACCTGCGGGGACCTCGGCATCTACAGGATCGCGGGCGACGACTTCTACCTCGTGAACTCGGTCGAGCTGGTCCACGAGATTC
Source organism: Streptomyces sp. NPDC053367 (assembly GCF_044545925.1). Classification (NCBI taxonomy): domain Bacteria; kingdom Bacillati; phylum Actinomycetota; class Actinomycetes; order Kitasatosporales; family Streptomycetaceae; genus Streptomyces; species Streptomyces sp. NPDC053367. The sequence goes on from NZ_JBITYN010000005.1 coordinate 369,635, forward strand.
TCATCAAGAAGGGCTCGCTCTTCGAGAAGACCGACCGTTTCCGTTCCTTCGCCCGGCCCCTGCTCGGTGACGGCCTGCTGACGGCGACCAACGAGGACCACAAGCGCAACCGCCGCATCATCCAGCCGCGGTTCCACAACGCGGCGGTGAAGCCTTCGGCGGACCTGGCCGCGCGCGTCGCCGAGACGGTGTCACGGGGCTGGTCCGACGGCGGCGTGGTCGACGTGCGCCGCGAGATGGTGCGGCTGATCCTCGGCGTCGTCGGCCACAACCTGTTCAGCCGTGACATCCTCGACGACGCCGACGCGCTGGGCAACGCGCTCACCGACGCCATCCACGGCTTCGACTCCCAGGCCAGCGCCCTGATCCCGCTGACCATCGAGTGGCCCACCCCGGCCAACCTCCGCTACCGGCGGGCGATCCGGCGCATGGAGCACGCCTTCTACACCATCCTCGCCGAGCGCCGGGCCATGACGAGCAAACCGGACGACTGGCTCAACCTGCTGATGGAGTCCCGGTACGAGGACGGCACCCCGATCAGCGACAAGCAGATCCGTGACGAGGCGTTGAACATGTTCATGCCTGGCCACGAGACCACCGCCACCGGCCTCACCTGGAGCCTGCACCTGCTCGCCCGGCACCCCGAGGCCTACCAGCGGCTGACCGACGAGGTGGACGAGGTGCTCGGCGGCCGGCTGCCGACCCTGGACGACCTGCCCCGACTCCCCTACGCCCTGCAGGTGTTCAAGGAGGCGCTGCGCCTCTACCCGCCGGTCTACATGTTCACCCGGCAGCCCACCGAGGACGTCGAGGTGCTCGGCCACCGTCTCCCGGCCGGCGCCGCCGTGGTGTTCAGCCCCTACGTGCTGCACCGGCGCCCGGACTACTTCCCCGACCCCGAGCGCTTCGACCCGGACCGGTTCTCGCCCGAGCGCGAGGCCCTGCTGCCCCGGCACGCCTACCTGCCGTTCGGGGCCGGCCACCGGGTCTGCATCGGCAACCACCACGCGCTGCTCAACGGCCAGGTGGTGCTCGCCACGCTCGCCCAGCAGGTACGCCTGCACACCGTGCCCGGGCCGGCGCCGGTCAAGGAGCCGATGGTCACCCTGCGCCCCAAGGGCGGACTGCGCATGCGGGTCGAGCGGCGCGAGCGCCCCGAGTCCTCCGCCGCGGGCGGGGCCGAGACGGCGAACCGCCTCGACCGCCCGGCCGGCAGGACCGGCACCGGCACCGGCACCGGCACCGCGGGCTGCCCCTACAGCGGCGCTCAGGGCTGAGACCGGCCGCAGGCCGGGGCCCAGCGGGAGAGCTCCTGGCCCGCCGGGCCCCGGCCGGCCGGCGGCCGCTCCGAGAGCAGCCCCGCCTCGGCCGCGAGGACACCCGCCTGGAACCGCGACTTGGTCCCCAGCGCGTCCAGGATCTCCGCCACGTACCGGCGGTAGGTGCGGACGGAGATGCGCAGTTCCCGTGCGGCCACCTCGTCGGTGACCCCGGCGTAGAGCCGCCTGAGGATCTGCCCCGCGAACGAACTGCGCTCCGAGCGGCCGAGGTCGATCCCGGAGCCGAGCGGCTCGGCGGTGCGCCACGCGCTGCCGAACAGGGCCAGGAGCGCGTCGGTGACGACCTTCGTCCGCACCAGCGAGGCCTGCCCGCCCCGGTGGGTGCGCACCACCGCGATCCGGCCGTCGGCGATGACCGCCTCCAGGAAGGGCATCCGGGCCACCCTGATCTCCAGCGGGTAGCACTCGCCCTGCTGCACCTCGCCCAGGCCCTGGTCGAGCATGGCCTGGTTGCACAGGACCCGGACCCGGACGCTCTTGTCCATGGCCAGGAGCAGCGACTGAAGGTCCGCGCAGAGCTGCTCGGTGCGGACCGCCTCCGCCGCGATCACCACCTCGACGGAGCGTTCCGCGGCGGCGATGACCCCGACGATGGCCTCCCGCAGCGGTCCGTGACCGGACTCGAGGGGCTCGATCAGTTGATTGCGAAAGGACATGACGCGATATCGGTCGACGGCTGCGTCGATCAGCCGGCGAATGTCCGCCAGGGCCTCGCCGAACTCGTCCGGGACATACGCCGAATCGTCCAGCACCGAATCGTCCAGCATTGAATCATCCAGAATTGAACTGTCTCCACCCGTGAGCGGATCGACAGGTATGTACTCCTTGCCCATGTATCCCCCGTGAACTCGTATTCAACAGGCGTACCGAGTCGGCCCTTCACCACCCGCTCGGGATGACGCGGACTTCTCGAATATGGTTGCTCAGCGCATTGCCTCGGCCGGAAGCAGTCCCAATTCGAAGGCCCGGGCGCCGGCCTGGAACCGTGAGCACGCCCCGATCTCGCGCATGATCTCGGCGACGTGCCGCCGATAGCTGCGCAGCGGCATCCCGAGGTCCCGGGCCGCCACCTCGTCGATCTGCCCGGCCATCAGGGAGGCGAGGATCCGGCGGCCCAGCTCGCTGCGCGCCCTGCCGCCCTGGTTCGGCCGGTCGGCCGGGCCGGAACCGTTCGCCCAGGCCACCGCGAACAGCGAGGACAACGCGCCGACCACGGCCGCGTCCCTGATGATCAGAACCTGCCGGGCCCTTGTGCCGAGGTCCGGCCAGACGACCGCGAGCCTGCCGGGCAGCAGGACCGCCTCCTGCAGAGCGCCCTCCGACGTGCGTATCTCACACGGCGCGAAGGCCCTCACCGCGGCCCGTACGGGCTCCGCATGGCTCACGGCCGGGGCGCAGAGCAGCCGCACCGCCGCGTCGCCGGAGGCGGCCGCGCGGCAGGCCGAGGCCACGCGCAGGACCTCGTCCTCCGAGCCCTGGTCCGGCACGACGACGCCGACGCTGCGGACGTCGGCACCGGCCAGATGCGCCAGTGCCCGCCGCAGCCCCGCCTCGTCCTGCGTCGACAGAAACCGCTCCGGGCGGGCGTGGTACCGGCGGTCGGCCTCCACGGACTCGATGAGAGCGCGTGCCCGGTGGAGGGCGCCGTCCACTCCGCCGGCTCCGTCGGCCCCGGCTGCTAAGAGGTCGGTCGGTCGGCGGTGGTCGGGCCGATCCTCCTGGTCAACGGATTCAGCAGGGCCGCCCCTCCGTCGTCGCGATTCCGCTTCTGTCCCGGTCACAATCCGCAACTCCCCCGAAGTAAATCGCTTTCTGCCGGGGCCGCGATTCAGCACCTCGCTGTGCCGAACGAACCCCCATTTGTGGTCCAGCACACCTCCGCGGAGTAATCCGGAAGTGCGTCGAGACTAACTCAACGGGCACTCCTTCCGGCGGTCGGCCACCAGTCAGGATCTCCAGGGCGTACCCGCAAGTCAGTTACTGGTGAGTCAATATTCCTTCCGGAACCCGACCCGTTGCACTATCCGTTCCGGAACCCTTGTCCAGCAACGAAGTTGCAGGTTCTTGCCAGGGTGTATCCAGGCCCGTACAACGGGCTCAGCGGGAAAGGCCCGCGGGGCCGGTACGGGGCCGGCCGGACGAGGCGGGCGCGGCGCAGGACAGCTAGGCGGACGACGGCTCGAAGGAGGTCGGCTCGGCGGACGGCGGCTCGGCGGACGACGGCTTGGCGGACGACGGCTCGAAGGAGGTCGGCTCGAAGGAGGACAGCTCGGCGGACGACGGCTCGGCGGACGACGGCGGAACGGCACCGGTCTCCGCCGTCACGGACAGCGCGGTCAGGCGGACCGGAGTGCCGCTGACCACGCTGGCCAGCACACCGCGCCGCTCGTCGGCCAGGTCGAGCACGTGGAACTGCTCGAACCGCCCGTCCTGCACCCACGCGGCGTCGCCGCCGAAGTGCCTGCGCGGCCCCAGGCGCATCCCGGAGAGGTCGAGTTCGTACAGTGCGCCCAGGTCCGCGCGGCCGGCCTTCACCAGGGCCTCCTTGCGCACCCACTGCCTCAGGAACGTGGCCTGCGGATCGCCGTGCCGTCCGAGCAACCGCAGCTCGTTCCCGCTCAGGGCCCGTTCGAGGAGCGCCGGGGTGGCGGGCCGCCGGGCCGTGAGCTCCACGTCGATGCCCACCGTCGCCGCCCCGGCCGCGGCCGCCACGACGCCGGGGGTGTGCGCCATGCTGACCTGAGCGGTGGGGTGGTCCGGCAGGTACGGCTTGCCGTGGCCGTCCTCGGCGCAGTCGTCGCAGTGCTGGGCGAGGGCCACCGCGGCCGGGCCCACGTCGAGCAGCAGCCCGGCGCAGATCCGGGCCAGCAGATGGGCGGCCACGAAGTCACGGCGTGCGGACTCGTGCCGGAACCGCGCGGCCCGCACCCGCTCCGCCGGTTCGAGCAGCCGCTCGTCCGCCTCGGGGTGGGCGAGCACCTCGTCCGTGCCGGCCACCACCGCCACGGCGGCGGCCGCCCCTGTGTTCGTGCCGCTCGGCATCCCCGGCCTCCGTCTCTCCCGATGTCGTGGTGGGCTCGGCCAACCTAGCCGGACCTGCCGGTGGCCGGGCAGGCCGTTTCCACTTGCTGCCACAACGCCGTCGTACGCGGCCCGGGGCCGATGTCCGGCCGGGCGGGCGGGACGTGGTGGTCCGTCATGGCCGACCCTGGACCGTCCCGGACCGTCCTGGACCGTCCTGGGCCGGCATGCACGGACCGGCACGGACGGCTTGAGCGCCCCGGACCGGCGTGGGCCGGCCTTCAGAAGGAGCCCTCCGGCAGCCGCATGAGGGCGTTGTCCGTCCTCTCCGCCTGTCTGCGCCGGACGGCCACGCCCGGGAGCACCTCCGCGGCGAAGAACGTCGCGGCAGCCACCTTCCCGGTGTAGAACTCCCTGGCCTCGCCCCGCGCGTCGGGCAGTCTGCCCACCGCCACGGCTGCCGCCCGCAGGAGCAGATAGGCCACGATGACGTCTCCGCTCGCCATGAGGAACCGGGTGGTGTTCTGGCCCACCTTGTACAGGGAGGTGGCGTCCTGCACGGAGTCGGCCAGTTGCCGCATCATCGCCGCGGCCATCGCCTCGAGTTCGGCAAGGGCGTCCGCCAACGCGTCGCGCGCCTCGGCGAGTTGCCCGCCGCCGTCGGCGCCCGCGAGGAACCCCCTGATCTCCCCGGCGAGGACGGTGAGCGCCTGCCCCTGGTCGCGGACGACCTTCCGGAAGAAGAAGTCCTGCCCCTGGATGGCGGTGGTGCCCTCGTAGAGGGTGTCGATCCGGGCGTCCCGGAGGTACTGCTCGATCGGAAAGTCCTGCAGGTAACCGGAGCCGCCGAGGATCTGGAGCGACTGGTTGAGCTGCTCGTAGGCCCGCTCCGAGCCGTAGCCCTTCACGACCGGCAGGAGGAGGTCGTTCAGCGCGCGAGCGGCGGAGGCGTCGGTGCCCGCGTGTTCCTTGAGCGCGATGTCGTCCTGCACGCACGCCGTGTAGAGGACCAGCGTCCGCAGCCCTTCGGCGTACGCCTTCTGCGTCATCAGCGAGCGCCGGACATCGGGGTGGTGGGTGATGGTGACACGGGGGGCCGTCCTGTCGGCGGCCCGGGTCAGGTCCGCGCCCTGGACTCGCTCCTTGGCGTACTCCAGGGCGTTCAGGTACCCGGTCGACAGCGTCGAGATCGCCTTCGTGCCGACCATCATCCGGGCGAATTCGATGATCCTGAACATCTGCCGGATGCCGTCGTGCGTCTCCCCGAGGAGCCAGCCCTTGGCCACGCCCCGGTCGCCGAAGGTCATCTCGCAGGTGTTGGACGCCTTGAGGCCCATCTTGTGCTCGACCCCGGTGACATGGACGCCGTTGCGCCGGCCCAACTCTCCGGAGGTCCAGTCGAATTCGTACTTCGGTACGAGGAACAGGGACAGGCCCTTGGTGCCGGGTCCCGCGCCCTCGGGGCGGGCGAGCACGAAGTGCACGATGTTCTCGGTCAGATCGTGCTCGCCGTTGGTGATGAACCGCTTCACGCCCTCGATGCGCCAGGAGCCGTCCGCCTCCCGCACCGCCTTCGTGCGGCCCGCGCCGACGTCGGACCCCGCGTCCGGCTCGGTGAGCACCATGGTCGCGCCCCACCGCTTGTCCACCATCAGCCGGGCGACGGCGCGCTGCTCCTCGGTGCCCAGCTCGTGGACCACCCGAGCGAAACTCGGGCCCGCGGCATAGAGCCAGAGCGCCGGGTTGGCGCCCAGGACCAGTTCCGCGAAGGACCAGTACAGAGAAGGCGGGGCGGCGGTTCCACCCAGCTCCGGAGGCAGGCCCAGGCGCCACCACTCGGCGTCCATGAAGGTGTCGTACGCCTTCCTGAACGCCGGGGGAAGCGGCGCGGTTCCGGACACGGGGTCGAAGACCGGGGGGTTCCGGTCGGCTTCCGTCGCCGAGTCGGCGAGGTCGTCGGTGGCGAGCCGGTTGATCTCGGCCAGGATGTCCCTCGCCGCCGGCCTGTCGAGGTCGGTGAAAGGACCGGTCCCGTACACGGAATCGCGGCCCAGGACCTCGAAGAGGTTGAACTCGAGGTCACGGAGGTTCGATCTGTAGTGGCTCATGGGTGGGAGCTCCGTCTCTGTGGACAGCCGTGACCGGCTCGGCCGGTGTTTCGCGGTGACTGCTCATCTCGTCTTCTCGCGAGGTGGTCCGGCGGGACCGGACCGGTCAGCGGCCGACGCGCGCCGCCTCGTCCGGTCCGACGGCGCACGGCAGGTCGAGCCGGGAGCACACACCGGTCTCCATCAGGGTCGCGATCCCGGCGGCGAGGTTGCGCGCCCACCCTCGGTACCCGGGCACCGACGGGTGGAAGCGGTCGGCGGCCAGCCAGCCCCCCGCGAAGCGGGGCGGTCCGCCGGCGGGGATGTAGAACAGCACCTCGCCACGCGCGGCGAGCACCCTGAACTGCCGGTCCAGGAGCCTCGCGTACGAGCTGAGAGGCCGGCGGACGTGGGTCGGCAGGCCCTCGTGGACGTCCAGGTCGGGCAGTCCGGCGAGGGCGATCGGCACGTCGTGGCCGAGGCGCAGCCGGATGTCGCCGATCAGTCGCTCGACGTCCTGCCGGAAGACGCCGGGCCGCCGCAGGCGCATGGCGTCGTTGGTGCCCGCCGACAGCAGGATCAGGTCCGGCTGCCAGCGCCGGGTCGGGTCCGTCAGCTGTCCCAGCAGCACACCCCTCATGTCGCGCACGGTCGCCCCCGACCTGGCGGCCACCCGCCAGCTGACACTCCGGCCGGTCAGCGCGGTCAGCGCGACGGCGACCTGGCCGGCCAGGGCGTCCTGGTGCTGCTCGGCGCCCACGCCGGCGGCGGTGGAGTCCCCGAGCAGCAACAGCCGCAGGGGCGGCCCGTCGCCGGTGGTCTCGCCGGTGTCGCCGGCGGCGTCGGGCAGTCTGGGCCGTTGCGCCCGCACCCGGTCCTTGAGCATCGCGGTCAGCATGTCCACTCCCCCATAACGCTGTTATGGCCGTCCCCCCAATAACAGCGTTATGCTCTCTGTGTGTCAACCGAGATCCGTCGCAAACTCCTCGACGAGGCCGCCCGGATCCTGGCCGAAGAGGGTCCCGCCGCACTCACCGTGCGCCGCGTGGTCCAGGCGGCCGGGGCCTCCACCATGGCGGTCTACACCCACTTCGGCTCCATGCCGGCGCTGGTGCGGGAGGCGATGCGGGAGGGCTTCGAGCGGTTCCGGGAACGCCTGATGGTGGCGGAGGCCGCCGAGGGCGACGACCCGGTGGCCGGGCTCGTGCGGCTGTGCACCACCTACCAGGAGTTCGCCCGCGCCGAGCCCGACGTGTACGCGGTGATGCTGGGCGGGTCACGCCTCGCCGGCTTCGAGTTCACCGAGGACGACCGGGTCATGGGCCTGCACGTCCTGCGGATTCCGCACGCCGCGATCAAGCGCTGCATGACGGCCGGCCGGTTCCGCGAGGGCAACTCCTCGCTGCTGGCCTGGCAGCTGTGGTGCCAGATGCACGGGCTCGCCCAGCTGGAGGCGGCGGGCTACTTCGTGGGCCGGCACAGCGCGGACGAGACCCTGCGCGGACTCCTCAGGGACTTCGCCGTCGCAGCGGGCGACCGGCCCCAGGCCGCGGAACGCTCGGTGGCCACGGCAGGCTGAGCGGGCCCGAGGGCCCCGGTCACCGACCCTTGCGCCCGCACGGTCACCGCCCCTTGCGCCTGCACGCACCCCCGGACCGGCGCAAACCGGCTCCCGGAACACGACGAAGGACATGACGAAGGGGCCGGACCACCGAAAGAGGCCCGACCCCTGACGCCCACGCTGGACGCAGAACGTCGGCGTGAGCCGCTGTGACGAACGTCGGTCAGACGTTGAAGCGGATGTCTGAGGCCAGATCCTGACCTGCGGCGGAGCCCCACCCAGGGCTCTGACCTGGGGTTTCCCGGTTGGCGCGCGTTGGCTCCCGACGGCCGTTTACGGGTGTCCTGCGGACTGTCTGCGGACTGGCCGGGGGTCCCGAGGCAGAGAAATCCATGGCACACGGGCGGGACCTGCAACGAAACTGCGCAGGTGAGCGACTCCTACCCCTGCCCGTGCTGCGGGCACCGCCTGCTGGACGCGATGCCCGGCTCGGACGAGATCTGCCCCATCCGCTTCTGGGAGGATGACGGGGTCCAGTTCCGATGGCCGACCGCTCACCGCGCGCCTACGAGCCACCGCTGAGGACGACGTCCCGGGCTGGCCCTCGGCCCACTTCGCCGAGATCATCAATGACCTGGCCGACCACGCCCAAGTGATCCTCTACTCCCAGTTCTGGCGGGTGGACGCCGGCCGCACGTACGGCGTCTCCGGCCCCGACCTGGACTGGGAACTCGACTGGACCGCGCCCTGGGAGCACCTGGTCGAAGAATCCCGCACCTGGTCCCTACTGGAAGCCTCCGAAGCCCCCGCCGGCGACAACATCTTCGTCGCCCCCACCTGGATCGACCGTACCGACCTGTACCCGGAAAGGTGACCGATGCCGTCCCAGCACCCCCAGGGGATCGGCTACGGCCATGTGGTCGAGAGCTACGTGACGAGGATGTACGCGGGCCTCCCGCGCTACCTCGTATTGAACGGCGGGCGCGGTTCTCTCTGCGCCGCCACGATCGCCTCCGCCCTGGAGCTGTAAACCGCGTCTGAAGCGGCCGAGCTCGATGAGGGTCATCGTGCCCGGCACCACCAGCACGGAGGCCGCCCCTTCGTGAAGACGCGAAGACGTACTTCAGTCTGGCGAGCGCCGCCGTAACGCATCGGGCGATGTCAGGCGATTGCCTGACAGGCGACGGATGGGTCCGGTAGATCTGTGCCCGTGACTGACTCCATGCCCCCCGATGACGGCGAGCACACTTCCCTCCGCGAGAAGGCCAAGGACTGGGTCGAGAAGGGCAGGGGCTGGGCCGAGAAGCACCCGAGGACGATCCGCTTCGTCAAAGTCGCGGGCGTGGCTGCGGGCATGGTCGCTGTTGTGGTCCTCGCGCCGCGCAGCATGGATGAGGACGCAGACGAGTTCCCCAGCTATGCCGAGGGTTCCGCAAGCGCCGAGGAGGTTGAGGATGCTGAGGGTGCCGCGGAAGTCGAGGGTGTCGCTGACCAGGAGCAGCCCTCCGCCTCCGACAGGACGAGCAGTCCTCGCGACTCCGCCAAGAACCACCTGCGGAATCTCCACCCCGGCTGGAACGCCAGCGAGGAGAAGAAGGCGCAGTACAAGGAGGAGACAGGGGAAGATTTGCCCCCCGGCACCACCTGGGTCTCTCCAAAGTCCGATGCGGACGATTCCCCGGAAGGCGAGGCCCCGGGTGCGGATGATTCCCCGGAGGACGAGGACCCGGGCGAAGCAGCAGCCTGAGCGCTCAGGTGCAGGTCGCCGCGACCTCCATTCTTGTGCAGTGCCAGCGCAGGCCCTTACGTTCCGTCCCATGACCGCATCAGACGATCTACTCCGCCGGATCGAGCAGGAGTCTTCCTTTGCCACCGCGCTCGCCTGGCCTGGCGATTTCGACGTCGAGCGCCGGGATTGCATCGAGGAACTTGCCCTTCCTACCAGGATCCCCCTGCACCCAATAGCCGGTTGCAGCGCTGGCGGCACGTACTACCTGTGCGGGGAGGCTGGGGCCGAGGAGAGGCCCGTCCTGTACGCCGACTCAGAGGACCAGGCCACATTGATCGGCGCCGACCTCGTCGAGGCCATCACACTCATCGTGGTGCTGCCCTTCTGGCGCGATCTGGCGAAGGGCTTCGCGATCAGCGAGCTCGGCTCGGACCTTCGGGCCGACCACCCGGACTTCGACGCCGAGCGCGACCGCCTTCTGCACGCCCTCGGGCTTGCCTCCATGACGCTGAACATCTACACCCACCTGTGGCCCGACTCCGAGGAGCGGACCCGGGCCGCCGTCGACAAGGCGTACGCGGACCAGTCCGCCGATGCCCAGCCACCGGTCGACGAAGCGGCGTAGCCGCTCCTCAGCGCGCTGACCGAAGTCAGCACGCTGCGGACTCTGTGCGGACCGCAAAGGCCGCCCAACCCGCCCCGTCGCAGGTCAGACGGCCTTTCGCCGAACGTATTAGACGTTGAAGCGGAACTCCACCACGTCCCCGTCCTGCATGACGTAGTCCTTGCCCTCCATGCGCGCCTTGCCCTTGGCGCGGGCCTCGGCGACCGAGCCGGTTTCGACGAGGTCGGTGAAGGAGATGACCTCGGCCTTGATGAAGCCCTTCTGGAAGTCGGTGTGGATGACACCGGCGGCCTCGGGGGCGGTGGCGCCCTTCTTGATGGTCCAGGCGCGGGATTCCTTGGGGCCGGCCGTCAGGTAGGTCTGCAGGCCCAGGGTGTCGAAGCCGACGCGGGCGAGGGTGGCGAGGCCGGGCTCGTGCTGGCCGACGGACTCCAGGAGCTCCATGGCCTCCTCCTCGTCCAGCTCGGCGAGGTCGGCCTCCAGCTTGGCGTTGAGGAAGATCGCCTCGGCCGGGGCGACCAGGGCGCGCTGCTCGTCCTTGAAGGCGTCGTCCGTCAGCTCGTCCTCGTCGACGTTGAAGACGTAGAGGAAGGGCTTCGTCGTCAGCAGGTGCAGGTCGTGCAGGAGCTCGGCGCGCTCGGTGCCCTGGAGGATGCCCTGGGAGAAGAGGGTGTCGCCCTTCTCCAGGATCTCCTTCGCCTCCTCGACGGCCTTGACCTTCGGGGCGATGTCCTTCTTGATCCGCGACTCCTTCTGCAGGCGCGGCAGGACCTTCTCGATCGTCTGGAGGTCGGCCAGGATCAGCTCGGTGTTGATCGTCTCGATGTCGTCCTTGGGCGAGACCTTGCCGTCGACGTGCACGACGTTCTCGTCCTTGAAGGCGCGGATGACCTGGCAGATCGCGTCGGACTCGCGGATGTTCGCCAGGAACTTGTTGCCCAGGCCCTCGCCCTCGGACGCGCCGCGCACGATGCCCGCGATGTCGACGAAGTCGACCGTCGCCGGGAGGACGCGCTCGGAGGAGAAGATCTCCGCCAGCTTCGTCAGGCGGGCGTCGGGGACGCCGACCACGCCGACGTTCGGCTCGATCGTGGCGAACGGGTAGTTGGCCGCCAGCACGTCGTTCTTGGTCAGGGCGTTGAACAGGGTCGACTTGCCGACATTCGGCAGACCGACGATTCCGATCGTGAGCGACACGTTGCGACTTCCCGTTACGTGAGAGGGGCCAGGGGACCTTCGAGGCCTGGGGGCCTTCGGGCCAGGGCCAGAGGACAGGCTGGCCGATCCCCCAGTTTACGGGGTGCCCGGTGCGGGTCCGGGCGGTCCGTCGAACGCTTGGCCAAGCTCACTGCCCCGGCGTGTCTGATGGGTCATTCGACACATAAACCGACCTAAGTTGGTCCAGTGGAGCAACACAGGACTCGCCCCGACCGGCCCGGACCGCGCCGCGGCACGCCCCCGCTGCCGCCGCAGGCCGGCTCCGCCGACCCGGGTGCCCGCCCGCCCCGGTCCGCCCCACCGTCCCCCCGCCAGGCCCGGCCTGCCGCCCCGGGGCCCCGCGGCCAGGGGGGCCCAGGCCCGGACCAGGGCGGCTCATGGCCCGACCGGGGCGGTCCGCGTCCACCGCAGCCCGACGTCCAGCGGGGCTCGCGTCCATCGCAGCCCGACGTCCAGCGGGGCTCGCGTCCACCGCAGCCCGAGGTTCAGCGGGGCGCCGCGGCCGGTCCGGCATCCGACGGTTCCCGCTCCCGTCCGCCCCGCCGTGGCTCCGGCCCCCCGGCCGACTCGGCCCGCCCCTCCGCTGCCGCCCGGCCCCGCCCCGCGGGTCCGCGCCGGACCGCTCCCCCACTCGCGCGCGCACCACGGCGCCTGCCCGACCCCCGGCTCACCGGGCTCGGCGGCGGACTCTTCTCCACGGCCGTGATGCTCGCACTGGGCGCGCTGGACCGGCTGCTCTTCGGCTCCTCCCTGACGGTGCTGGGCGTGCTGTTCCTGCCGGTCAGCGCCCTGACCGCGCTGTGGGTACGGCGCGGGGACCTGATGACCGGGCCGGTCGTCGTGCCCATCGCCTTTGTCGTCGGGCTGCTGCCCATCGCCGGCGGGGAGGGACTGGGCGGCCGGCTGATGGCCCTGTTCACCGCACTGGCCACCCAGGCCGGCTGGCTGTACGGCGGCACGCTGATCACCGGCGTGATCGTGACCGTCAGGAGATTCCGCCCCGCAGTCCCCCGCCCGACCCCTCCGGGAGTCAGGCCCCACCCGCCCGCCGGTTCCTAGGCGGGGCGGGGCGGCACGGGGACGCCGGCGGCGGGCTCCCGTCCGTCACCGGACCGCGCCCCCTCCGATGGACCACCACCGCACCCTTGTCACGGCCACGGCCACGGCCAAGGCCACGGCCACGGACCGCCACCGCGTCCGCGTCCCGGGCACGGACCGCCACCGCGTCCTGTCCCGGCCGACGCCACCGGCGGCCGTGTCCTTGTCCCGGCCGACGCCACAGCGGCCGGGACCCGGTCGGCCGCGCGACGGTTCCGGCGAAGCTGTCGCGTGGAGCGGCCCTCCCCGCCCCAGCCGCTCAGCGAGCCCGGGCTCCCTCCTCCGCCGCGCGCATCGCCGCTCCCACGATGCCCGCGTTGTTCTGCAGCTGGGCCGGGACGATCTCCGCCTTGATGCCGCCGAGGAGGTGGAGGAACTTGTCGGACTTGCGGCTGACGCCGCCGCCGATGATGAAGAGCTCCGGGGAGAAGAGCATCTCGACGTGGGCGAGGTACTTGCGGACGCGGCGGGCCCAGTGCTCCCAGGTGAGGTCGGCGTCCTCCTTGGCCTTGCTGGAGGCACGCTTCTCCGCGTCATGGCCGCCCAGTTCCAGATGGCCGAGCTCGGAGTTGGGGACGAGGACGCCGTCGACGAAGAGGGCGCTGCCGATGCCGGTGCCGAAGGTGAGGAGGATGACCGTGCCTCTGCGGTCACGGCCGGCGCCGAAGCGCATCTCGGCGACGCCCGCCGCGTCGGCGTCGTTGACGACCGTGACGGGCAGGCCGCCCAGGCGCTCGCTCAGCAGGGCGCGCGCGTCGGTGTCGATCCAGCCCTTGTCGACATTGGCCGCGGTGCGGATCGTGGAGCCGCCCGTCACGACGCCGGGGAAGGTGATGCCGACCGGACCCGTCCAGCCGTAGTGCCCGACGACCTCCCGCACGCCGTCGGCCACCGCGTCCGGCGTCGCCGGATGCGGTGTCAGCACCTTGAAACGCTCCTGGGTCAGGTCGCCCCTGTCCAGGTCCACAGGAGCGCCCTTGATCCCGGATCCGCCGATGTCCACGCCGAAGATCTGCATGGCCCTACGTTACGACGGAGGACCGACAGTCACGCCCCTGCGGACTCGACCGGCCCGCTGCCGCCGCGCTGGGCCACCAGGGCCGCCGCCTCGGCGCGCAGGTCACGGCGCAGCTCCTTGGGCAGGGAGAAGGTGATGGACTCCTCGGCGGCCTTGACCAGCTCGACGTCCTCGTAGCCGCGCTCGGCGAGCCAGGCCAGGACCTCCTCGACCAGCACCTCCGGCACGGAGGCGCCCGAGGTGACGCCCACCGTGGAGACGCCCTCCAGCCAGGCCTCGTCGATCTCGCCAGCGAAGTCCACCAGGTGGGCTGCGCGGGCGCCGGCCAGCTTGGCGACCTCCACCAGACGCTTGGAGTTGGAGGAGTTGCGCGAGCCGACGACGATGACGAGGTCGGCCTCGGCGCCCATCTGCTTCACGGCGAGCTGGCGGTTCTGCGTGGCGTAGCAGATGTCGTCGCTCGGCGGGGAGATCAGCTGCGGGAACTTCGCCTTCAGCGCGTCGACGGTCTCCATCGTCTCGTCCACGCTCAGGGTGGTCTGGGACAGCCACACGACCTTCGACTCGTCGCGGACCTCGACCTTCGCCACGTCCTCGGGGCCGTCGACGAGCTGGATGTGGTCGGGGGCCTCGCCGGAGGTGCCGATGACCTCCTCGTGGCCCTCGTGGCCGATCAGGAGGATGTCGTAGTCCTCGTCCGCGAAGCGGACGGCTTCCTTGTGGACCTTGGTGACCAGCGGGCAGGTGGCGTCGATGGTGGCGAGCCTGCCGCGCGCGGCCTCCTCGTGGACGACGGGGGCGACGCCGTGCGCGGAGAACATGACGATGTTGCCCGGCGGCACCTCCTCCGTCTGCTCGACGAAGATCGCGCCCTTCTTCTCCAGGGTCTGCACGACGTACTTGTTGTGGACGATCTCGTGCCGGACGTACACCGGGGCGCCGTACTGCTCGAGGGCTTTCTCGACGGCGATCACTGCGCGGTCCACACCCGCGCAGTAGCCGCGGGGGGCGGCGAGCAGGACACGGCGGCCAGGCGAAGAAGTCATGCGTCCCATCGTAAGGCCGTGTCCGGCCGCCCGAAGATCGCGCGCCCGGCGGGGCGCAGGCGGAACCGGAAGGGAGGCGGTCCGGCGGGAGGGGCGGAGGCACTGGTGTCCCGGCCCGAACACAGGCGCCCGCGGCGGACGAGCACCACCGGCCACGGCGGGTCCCGGGCGCCGGTGCTCGTCGGCACCTGGCCTGGCGCACCCGCGCACCGGGCCGGATTGTCGGTGGCGGCCGTTACGCTCGGCGGCATGGCTGTGAACACGACCCCCGAGTCCCCGTTGCCCGTCGGTGAGGTGTCGCGGCTGATCGGCGGGTGGATCGACCGGCTGGGGGCCGTGTGGGTCGAGGGCCAGATCACGCAGTTGTCGCGGCGGCCCGGGGCCGGCGTGGTGTTCCTGACGCTGCGCGATCCGTCGTACGACATCTCGGTGAGCGTGACCTGCTACCGGCAGGTGTTCGACGCGGTGGCCGACGTGGTCGGCGAGGGCGCGCGGGTCGTGGTGCTCGCCAAGCCGGAGTGGTACGCGCCGCGGGGCCAGCTGTCGCTGCGGGCCGCCGAGATACGGCCCGTGGGCGTCGGGGAGCTGCTGGCCCGGCTGGAACAGCTGAAGAAGACCCTCGCGGGCGAGGGACTGTTCGCGCCGGAGCGCAAGAAGCCGCTGCCGTTCCTGCCGCAGCTGATCGGCCTCGTCTGCGGGCGCGCCTCGGCCGCCGAGCGGGACGTGCTGGAGAACGCCCGGCACCGCTGGCCGGCCGTCCGCTTCGAGGTGCGCAACGTCCCCGTGCAGGGCGTGCACGCGGTGCCGCAGGTCGTGCAGGCGGTCAAGGAGCTGGACGCGCTCGACGAGGTCGACGTGATCATCGTCGCGCGCGGGGGCGGCAGCGTGGAGGACCTGCTGCCGTTCTCCGACGAGCAGCTCGTGCGGGCCGTCGCCGCCTGCCGTACGCCGGTGGTGTCCGCGATCGGCCACGAGCCGGACACCCCGCTGCTCGACTACGTCGCCGACCTGCGGGCCTCCACGCCCACCGACGCGGCCAAGAAGGTCGTCCCGGACGTCGGCGAGGAGCTGGAGCGGGTGCGGCAGCTGCGCGACCGGGCGCGGCGCTGCATGGACGGCTACCTCGGGCGCGAGGAGCGCGGGCTCGCCAATGCGCTGGCCCGGCCGGCGATGGAGGACCCGCACCGCATGGTCGACGAGCGCGCCGACCAGCTGGCCTCCCTGGTGGAGCGGTCCCGGCGCTGCCTCGGCCATCTCCTGGACCGCGCCGACTCCGAGCTGACGCACACGCACGCGCGCGTGGTCGCCCTCTCCCCGGCGGCGACCCTCCAGCGCGGGTACGCGGTGCTCCAGCGGGCCGACGGGCACGTGGTGCGCGACCCGGGCGAGGTGTCGGCCGACGAGACGCTGCGGGCACGGGTCGCCGAGGGCGAGTTCTCCGTACGAGTGGATGCATAGGGTGGGCGGATGACCAGCAAGGTGGAAGAGGCGCTCGGCTACGAGCAGGCGCGCGACGAGCTGATCGAGGTCGTCCGACGGCTGGAGGCCGGCGGTACGACGCTCGAGGAGTCGCTCGCGCTGTGGGAGCGCGGCGAGGAGCTGGCCAAGGTGTGCCGGCGCTGGCTGGAGGGCGCGCGGGCACGGCTGGACGCGGCGCTGGCGGCGGAGGAGGCGTCCGGGCAGGACCCCGCCGAGAGCGACGCGTAGGCGGCAGGCGCGGGAGGAGCCCCGGCCGCGTGCCGGGGCTTCGTCGCGTACGGGCGAGGTCCGAAAGTCGGCATCCGCGCGAGACGGGGCGCACCCGGCGCGGATGGTGCCGCTCAGCCCTGCTTCAGCGCCCGTGCCATCTCGGTCAGACGGGCGAAGGAGGCGGTGCCGGTGACCATCGTGGTCTCGCCGTCCTCGCCCTTGAGGACCAGGGCGTCGTAGCGGCCTCCGGTCCAGCGGGTCCAGGTGCGGCCGCCGATCTTCTCGGTGGTCCGTGTCTCCTCGGCGCCCTGGGTGGCCTGGTCGACGAAGACGGCCTGCCGCTCGGTGGACTGCTCGACGGCCACGTACTCGCCGTCGGGGTCGTGGAAGCCCAGGTGCCACGCGTCGGACTTGTCGCCGCGGAAGCGCACCGACGTGGCCTTCCAGGTGTCCGGCAGGCCCACGGGGGCCGCCACCGGGTACGAGGCGGCGCGGCGCGCGGTCAGCAGCTCCACCCGGTAGTCGACGCGCCTGACGTCGGGTTCGCGGTCGTCGTGCGGGATGAAGACGTAGACGACCAACGCCGCGAGGACGATGAGGCCCAGGGACAGAATCATGTCCCGGGCCGACTTCTGCTTGCCGTACGTGCCTGCCACGTCCCCTATGGTCGCAGGTGCCCCCCTCCGCTCATCCGTGGGCCCCCCTGCTCAGTTTGTCGGTCTGACGATAGAGTCGTCAGGCACAACCCTCATCCGGCCGTCGTCGTATCAGAAAGGTGCGCTCCGATGACCGAGCATCATCACTTGCCGTCCGAGCTGGACGTCCCCTCCGAGGCCCCCGACCGCAACCTCGCCCTGGAACTCGTCCGGGTGACCGAAGCCGCCGCGATGGCCGCGGGCCGCTGGGTGGGGCGTGGCGACAAGAACGGCGCCGACGGTGCCGCGGTGCGCGCCATGCGGACCCTCGTGTCGACCGTGTCGATGAACGGCGTGGTCGTCATCGGCGAGGGCGAGAAGGACGAGGCCCCGATGCTCTTCAACGGGGAGCGCGTGGGCGACGGCACCGGGCCGGAGGTCGACATCGCCGTCGACCCGATCGACGGGACCACGCTGACCGCCAAGGGCATGCCCAACGCGATCGCCGTCCTCGCGGCCACCGAGCGCGGGGCGATGTTCGACCCGTCCGCCGTGTTCTACATGGACAAGCTGGTCACCGGCCCCGAGGCCGCGGACTTCGTGGACATCGACGCGCCGGTGTCGGTGAACATCCGCCGGGTCGCGAAGGCGAAGCGGGCGACGCCCGAGGACGTCACGGTCGTCATCCTGGACCGGCCCCGCCACGAGGGCATCATCAAGGAGATCCGGGAGACCGGCGCGCGCATCAAGCTGATCTCCGACGGTGACGTGGCCGGCTCGATCCTGGCGCTGCGTGAGGGCACGGGCGTGGATCTGCTGCTCGGCATCGGCGGTACGCCGGAGGGCATCATCTCGGCCTGTGCGGTGAAGTGCCTCGGCGGCACCATCCAGGGCAAGCTGTGGCCGAAGGACGACGAGGAGCGGCAGCGGGCGATCGACGCCGGGCACGACCTGGACCGTGTGCTGACCACCGAGGACCTCGTCACCGGGGAGAACGTGTTCTTCGTGGCGACCGGCATCACCGACGGCGAGCTGCTGCGCGGTGTCCGCTACCGGTCGGAGACGGCGACGACCGACTCGATCGTGATGCGGTCCAAGTCCGGGACCGTGCGGCGGATCGACTCCGAGCACCGGCTGAGCAAGCTGCGGGCCTACAGCGCGATCGACTTCGACCGGGCCAAGTGAGCGCCTCGGCGCCGTAGGGCTGCCGGTGCGGCTCGCGGGTCCCGCTGTCGGGGACCGAACGTGCTGTCGAGAAAAAGGGGCGCCCCTCTGTGCGGAGAGGGGCGCCCCTTCTCGTATGTCCGACGCCGGCGTCAGCCGGCCTGGGGTATGCGGGTCGCCGCCCGCGCGGCCTTCTGCAGCTCCAGTTCGCGGCGGCGGCGCCGGGCCAGGACCACGCGGCGTTCGGCGGCGGTCAGGCCGCCCCAGACGCCGTACGGCTCGGGCTGGAGGAGGGCGTGCTCGCGGCACTCGACCATGACCGGACAGCGGGCGCAGACGCGCTTGGCGGCCTCTTCCCGGGAGAGCCGGGCGGCGGTGGGTTCTTTGGAGGGAGCGAAGAACAGGCCTGCCTCGTCGCGCCGGCACACCGCCTCGGTGTGCCAGGGTGCGTCTTGGTCCCTGTCCCGCACTGGCACCCGCTGGGCCGGAACGGCAGCTACCTGCAGGGACGAATGCGGTTGCAGCACGGTCTACTCC
Organism: Streptomyces sp. NPDC053367; assembly: GCF_044545925.1. Lineage (NCBI taxonomy): Bacteria > Bacillati > Actinomycetota > Actinomycetes > Kitasatosporales > Streptomycetaceae > Streptomyces > Streptomyces sp. NPDC053367. The sequence continues at coordinate 388,403 of NZ_JBITYN010000005.1, forward strand.
TGACGACGGCTTCGCGAGCGAGAGACGATGCAGCAAGGTCTACCCGCTGTGCGCGCGCCTATGCAGGGAGTTCCCAACCGCCGGAAACGAGCGGTTCACACCCGTCAATGACCCGGATGCCTGCGCAGACTCCGGTCGGCCTTGCGGTGCACGCGGTCGAGGATGTCCGCGACGACCTTGCCGCGCTTCGCCCGCGCCTCCACGTTCCCGAGGACGGCCCAGCCGTCGACGAAGACCACCGGCGCCTGCGGGTCGGCCGCGTCCAGCGGGGCCACCTCGAAGTTGCCGAGGACGCCGCCGCCGGTGCCGCGCAGCGACACGTTCTCCGGGACGCGGACCTCGACGCTGCCGAACACCGAGAACGCCTTGATCACGACCTGCTGGTACTCGAACAGCGCCTCGGCGAGGTCGATCTCGACGCTGCCGAAGATCGCGTAGGCGTGGATGCGGCGGCCCGCGCGCCAGCGGCCCTTGCGGACGGCGCTCGCGAACACCGCGACCACGTTGTCGTCCGGGTCGACGGGGATGGCGCCGGCGGTGGGGCGGTTCGGGGCGGTGTACGGGGAGGCGGGGCGGGGTGCGTGCGCCGCGGGCAGGTCCCGTATGAAGGCCTCCAGTTCGCCGACCGTCCGGGCGGCCAGGGCGCCCTCGACGCGCTCGGCGTGCTCGTCGGCCGTGAGCCGGCCCTCGGCCAGGGCCTCGCGCAGGATGTCGGCGACACGGTCGCGGTCGGCGTCGGAGGCGCGCAGCTCGGCCGCGGGCGGGGGTGCGGTCTGCTTCTGAAGGTCCACGGCAGCAGCGTACCGAAACACGATAGATCGCGACACCCCTCGAGGCGGGCCCGCGGCTGCCGACTGAGCCTTACCTCACAACCTCGCCGTCAGTGGCAGGTTCTACGCTGGTGAGGCTCGCCAGTGTCGGCGGGCGCCGTCCGTCAGAGTGAGGAATGGGCTGAGATGCCTGAGTTCGCGTACACCGATCTGCTCCCCATGGGAGAGGACACCACCCCCTACCGGCTGGTGACCTCCGAGGGTGTCTCCACCTTCGAGGCCGACGGGCGGACGTTCCTCAAGGTCGAGCCGGAGGCGCTGCGCAAGCTGGCCGAGGAGGCCGTCCACGACATCCAGCACTACCTGCGTCCGGCCCACCTCGCCCAGCTGCGGCGGATCATCGACGACCCGGAGGCGTCGAACAACGACAAGTTCGTCGCGCTGGACCTGCTGAAGAACGCCAACATCGCGGCCGCCGGCGTGCTGCCGATGTGCCAGGACACCGGCACGGCCATCGTCATGGGCAAGCGCGGGCAGAACGTGCTGACCGAGGGCGAGGACGAGAAGGCGCTCAGCAAGGGCATCTACGACGCCTACACCAAGCTGAACCTGCGCTACTCGCAGATGGCTCCGCTCACCATGTGGGAGGAGAAGAACACCGGCTCGAACCTGCCGGCGCAGATCGAGCTGTACGCCACCGACGGCGGCGCCTACAAGTTCCTGTTCATGGCCAAGGGCGGCGGCTCGGCCAACAAGTCGTTCCTCTACCAGGAGACGAAGGCCGTCCTGAACGAGGCCTCCATGATGAAGTTCCTGGAGGAGAAGATCCGTTCGCTGGGCACGGCCGCCTGCCCGCCGTACCACCTGGCGATCGTCGTCGGCGGTACGTCCGCCGAGTACGCCCTGAAGACCGCCAAGTACGCCTCCGCGCACTATCTGGACGAGATCCCCGCCGAGGGCTCCCCGCTCGGGCACGGCTTCCGGGACAAGGAGCTGGAGGAGAAGGTCTTCGAGCTCACGCAGAAGATCGGCATCGGCGCGCAGTTCGGCGGCAAGTACTTCTGCCACGACGTCCGCGTGGTGCGCCTCCCCCGCCACGGCGCGTCCTGCCCGGTCGCCATCGCCGTGTCCTGCTCGGCCGACCGGCAGGCCGTCGCGAAGATCACCGCCGAGGGCGTGTTCCTGGAGCAGCTGGAGACCGACCCGGCGCGATTCCTGCCGGACACCACGGACGAGCAGCTGGAGGAGTCCTCGGACGTGGTGAAGATCGACCTGAACCAGCCGATGGACACGATCCTCGCGGAGCTGACCAAGTACCCGGTCAAGACGCGGCTGTCGCTGACCGGTCCGCTGGTCGTGGCGCGGGACATCGCGCACGCGAAGATCAAGGAGCGGCTGGACGCGGGCGAGGAGATGCCGCAGTACCTCAAGGACCACCCGGTGTACTACGCCGGTCCGGCGAAGACCCCGGAGGGCTATGCCTCCGGCTCCTTCGGCCCGACGACGGCCGGGCGCATGGACTCCTACGTGGAGCAGTTCCAGGCCGCCGGGGGCTCCAAGGTGATGCTCGCCAAGGGCAACCGCAGCAAGCAGGTCACCGACGCGTGTGCCGCGCACGGCGGCTTCTACCTCGGCTCGATCGGCGGGCCGGCCGCGCGTCTCGCCCAGGACTGCATCAAGAAGGTCGAGGTCGTCGAGTACGAGGAGCTCGGCATGGAGGCGGTCTGGAAGATCGAGGTCGAGGACTTCCCGGCGTTCATCGTGGTCGACGACAAGGGCAACGACTTCTTCCAGGACCCCGCACCGCAGCCGACGTTCACGTCGATCCCGGTCCGGGGCCCCGGTCTGGCGTAGCACTCCAGGGCGGCGGGGCCGGACCCCGCCCCCGCCGCCCCTGCCCGTCCCCTCCCAGGGTCTGCCACCCCTTCGACCGGCAAGCCGGTGCGGCCGAGACAGGCTCGGCCTCGCCGTACGCGCCCGTCCCTGCCGGGCGTTGTGAAGGTCGTGTCGTCGGGGGAACAGCTGTCACGTCCCGGATGCTGTGACAGGTGGAGGTGATCGGCAGTGGCCGACGAAGAGCAGGATTACCGGATCGAGCGCGACTCCATGGGAGAGGTGCGGGTCCCGGCGCACGCCAAGTGGCGGGCGCAGACGCAGCGGGCGATCGAGAACTTCCCGGTCTCCGGGCAGCGCATCGAGCGGGCGCACATCGAGGCGCTGGCCCGGATCAAGGGGGCCGCGGCGAAGGTCAACGCGGGGCTGGGGGTGCTGGACCAGGAGATCGCCGACGCGATCCAGGACGCGGCAGCCGAGGTCGCCGAGGGCCGCTGGGACGAGCACTTCCCGGTGGACGTGTTCCAGACGGGGTCCGGGACGTCGTCGAACATGAACACCAACGAGGTGATCGCGACGCTGGCGAGCGAGCGGCTCGGCCGGCCGGTGCATCCGAACGACCACGTCAACGCCTCCCAGTCGTCCAACGACGTCTTCCCCTCCTCGATCCACATCGCCGCCACCGCCGCCGTCACCCGCGATCTGATCCCCGCCCTGGAGCACCTGGCGGCGGCCCTGCGGCGCAAGTCCGAGGAGTTCGCCGACGTGGTGAAGTCGGGGCGGACGCATCTGATGGACGCGACGCCCGTGACGCTGGGCCAGGAGTTCGGCGGGTACGCCGCCCAGGTGCGCCACGGCGTCGAGCGGCTGACCGCGTCGCTGCCCCGGCTCGCCGAACTGCCGCTCGGCGGGACCGCCGTGGGCACCGGCATCAACACCCCGCCCGGCTTCTCCGCGGCCGTCATCGAGGAGGTCGCCCGGGCCACCGGGCTGCCGCTGACCGAGGCGCGCGACCACTTCGAGGCGCAGGGCGCCCGGGACGGGATCGTGGAGACCAGCGGTCAGCTCAGGACCGTCGCGGTCGGGCTGACGAAGATCGCGAACGATCTGCGCTGGATGGCGTCCGGGCCGCGCACCGGCCTCGCCGAGATCGCCCTGCCCGACCTCCAGCCGGGCTCCTCGATCATGCCGGGCAAGGTCAACCCGGTGATCCCGGAAGCGGTGCTGATGGTCGCCGCGCAGGTCACCGGCAACGACGCCACCGTCGCCGCGGCCGGCGCCGCGGGCAACTTCGAGCTGAACGTGATGCTGCCGGTGATCGCCCGCAACGTCCTGGAGTCGGTGCGGCTTCTGGCCAACGTCTCCCGGCTGCTGGCCGACCGGACCGTGGACGGCATCACCGCGAACCGCGAACGGGCCCGCGAGTACGCGGAGTCGTCGCCGTCGGTGGTGACCCCGCTGAACAAGTACATCGGCTACGAGGAGGCCGCGAAGGTCGCCAAGCGGTCCCTCGTGGAGCGGAAGACCATCCGTCAAGTCGTCCTGGAGGCGGGCTACGTCGAGCGCGGCGACCTCAGCCTGGAGCAGCTCGACGAGGCCCTGGACGTGCTGCGCATGACGCACCCGTGACCACATGAGCCGACCGTATGAACCGTGACCCGCACCGCAGCGCCGTACCACCGTGACACCTAATATCTGTGCATGGCAGACGGTGGAGCGATGAGACGCGGAACGGCGGACGGCACTGCGGACGGCACGGCGGACGGGACAGGGGCCTTCTGGGCGCCGGGGAGCCGGATCCTGTGGCGGTACCGGGAGAACGCCGGAACCGGGTTCCACATCGCGCGTCCCGTCACCGTCGTCCGCGACGACGCCGAACTGCTCGCCGTGTGGCTGGCGCCCGGCACCGAGTGCGTGAAGCCGGTCCTGGCCGACGGCACGCCCGTGCACGGGGAGCCGCTGGAGTCGCGCTACACCAAGCCGCGCACGGTGCAGCGCGACCGCTGGTTCGGCACGGGCGTGCTGAAACTGGCGCAGCCCGGCCGGCCGTGGTCGGTGTGGCTGTTCTGGGACCCGGGCTGGCAGTTCAAGAACTGGTACGTCAACCTCGAGGAACCGCTGACCCGCTGGCAGGGCGGCGTCGACTCAGAGGACCACTTCCTGGACATCTCCGTGCACCCGGACCGCAGTTGGCACTGGCGGGACGAGGACGAGTTCGCCCAGGCCCAGCGCGACGGGCTCATCGACGCCGAACTGGCCGGGCGGGTCCGTGCGGCGGGCCGGGACGCGGTGGAGGAGATCCGCTCCTGGGGCGCCCCGTTCAAGGACGGCTGGCAGAACTGGCGCCCGGATCCGTCCTGGACGGTACCGTCACTGCCGGACGACTGGGACCGTACGCCCGCGCACATGTCGTCATGAGACCCTTGATGCGCCCCCGGGCACGAAACGTAGGATCGTCCTCCGCAAGGGCGCGTGGGGGCAACTCCCGGAGCGCACAGCGAGTCTGACCGGATGTCACCGAGGGGCGGCAGGGCGTGAGCGAGGGGTACGACGGCAACACCCGTGCGGACCGCGGCAGGTCCGCCGGTGACACAGGAACAGTCTCTGACCACGCGGGAACTCCGTTCCTGGGGCACGTATTCCGGGTATCGGAATTTCTGCGGGACGAACTGCACGCGCGGCGCGCAGCCCCGGACGGACGGATTTCATACGCGTGACGGAGAACCCGACCTCCTATGAACGCCCCCAGGCGGGCGTCGACCCCGCGGACCCCCGCGGGGCGCTCCTGCATACCCCGGCGGGCGCCCGGACCCCGGGTTCCGCCTTACCGGCGCAGGCCCGGTCCGGCTCCGGCGAGAGCCCGCCGGCGGGTACGTCCGTGACGCCCGACGGCGACACCGGCCCGGAGCACTCCCAGCCGGCTGCCGCGGAGACCGGCACCCACCGCCCGCGTCCCGCGCCCGAGGCGATCCCCGCCCAGCCCGGCACCGAGCCGGACGGCGCGGGGCGCGGACCCGGCGGCAAGGAGCGGCGCAGCGGCAGCGGTGTGCCCGGCGGCCGGCCGACCCCGATGCGGCGCGACGGCGACCGGTTGCGGTTCGTCGGCGCGGCGACCCGGCGGATCGCCCGCGGCATCGACCTCGACGAGATCGTGATGGGGCTGTGCCGGGCGACCGTGCCGACCTTCGCCGACGCGATCCTGGTGTATCTGCGCGACCCGCTGCCGGTGGGCGACGAGCGGCCCACGGGGCCGGTGGTGCTGCGGCTGCGCCGTACCGACCGGATTCCCGAGGAGCGGGACACCGACGGCGGCCTGCTGCCCGCCCAGACCCCGGAGCCGGCCGAACTGTCGTCGCTGACGGCCGAGTTGTGCGAGGTGCGGCCCGGCGGGGCGCTCGCCGAGGTGCTGCGCGGGGTGCGGCCGGTGTTCGCCGACGCGCCCGCGGCCCGTGCCGCGCTGCCCGAACTCCTCGGCGACCACGGCGAGTCGATCGTGCCGGGTGGCCGCCGTGCGGTCCTCGCGCCGCTGCGTGGCCGGCGCCGGGTGATCGGCGCGGCCGTCTTCCTGCGCCGCCCGGAGCGCATCCCGTTCGAGACCGACGACCTGCTGGTGGCGGCGCAGCTCGCCACGCACAGCGCGCTCGGCATCGACAAGGCGGTGCTGTACGGCCGTGAGGCGTACATCGCCGACGAGCTGCAGCGCACCATGCTCCCGGAGACCCTGCCGCGCCCGACGGGCGTCCGGCTGGCCTCGCGCTACCTCCCCGCGGCCGAGACCGCGCGGGTGGGCGGCGACTGGTACGACGCGATCCCGCTGCCGGGTTCGCGGGTGGCGCTGGTCGTCGGTGACGTGATGGGGCACTCCATGACCTCGGCGGCGATCATGGGCCAGCTGCGCACGACGGCGCAGACCCTGGCGGGGCTCGACCTGCCGCCGCAGGAGGTGCTGCACCACCTCGACGAGCAGGCGCAGCGCCTGGGCACCGACCGCATGGCGACCTGTCTGTACGCCGTCTACGACCCGGTCACCCACCGGATCACCATCGCCAACGCCGGCCATCCGCCGCCGGTCCTGCTGCATCTGGGCGGCCGGGCCGAGGTGCTGCGGGTGCCGCCGGGCGCGCCGATCGGCGTGGGCGGGGTCGACTTCGAGGCGGTGGAGCTGGACGCGCCGGCCGGGGCGACGCTGCTGCTGTACACCGACGGGCTGGTGGAGTCGCGGCTGCGGGACGTGTGGACGGGCATAGAGCAGCTGCGGGAGCGGCTGGCCGCGACCGCGCAGCTGACGGGGCCGGATCATCCGCCTCCGCTGGAGGCGCTGTGCGACGAGGTGCTCGACATGCTCGGCCCGGGCGACCGGGACGACGACATCGCGCTGCTCGCCGCCCGGTTCGACGGGATCGCGCCGAGCGATGTGGCGTACTGGTCGCTGGAGCCGGAGGACTCCGCGCCGGGCCGGGCGCGGCGGCTGGCCCGCAGCGCGCTGGCGCGGTGGGAGCTGGAGGAGCTGACCGATTCGGTGGAGCTGCTGGTGAGCGAGGTCGTGACCAACGCCGTGCGGTACGCCTCCCGGCCGGTCACGCTGCGGTTGCTGCGGACCGACGTGCTGCGCTGTGAGGTGGGCGACGACGTGCCCCAGCTGCCCCGGCTGCGGCAGGCCCGGGCGACGGACGAGGGCGGGCGTGGGCTGTACCTGGTCAACAAGCTGGCCCGGCGGTGGGGAGCCACGCGGCTGAGCACCGGCAAGGTGGTGTGGTTCGAGCTGAACCGGAACTGACCGCCCCTGCACTTCCCGGCGCCCTTTGGAGGCGCGAAGAGGGGGCCCGGCATCGAGATGCCGGGCCCCCTCTTCACGCCTACTGATCCACGATTGCCGGGTCCTCCGGGACGGGTGGGGTCTCCGTCGTCGGGGGCGCGGTCGTCGGGGTGGACGTCGGGGGTGCCGTCGTGGTCGGCGGCTGGGTCGTCGGCTCCTCGGTGGTCGGCTGCGTCGTCGGCGGCCGGGTGGTGGGCGCCTTGGTCGTCGGGGCCTGGGTGGTGGGTTCCTCGGACGGGGTCTCGCTGGGCGTCTGCGACGGGGTGACCGTCGGCGTCCAGGTCGGCTCCACCGCGGCGCCTTGGTCGGTCTCCAGGTCGAACTCGGTGACCTTCTTCATCACGCCGAAGGTGTACGCCGCCCAGATCTGCGCCGGGAAGCCACCGCCGTTGACGCGGTCCTCGCCGCCGGCCTCGTACATCGGGACCTGCCTGTGCGGGGGCTTGTCGTCCTCGCCGAACAGGCCGACGGAGGTGACGAGGTTGGGGGTGAAGCCGGTGAACCAGGCCGACTTGTTGTTGTCGGAGGTGCCCGTCTTGCCGGCGACCTGCTGGCCGTCGCGCAGCGGGTTCTCGCGGACCGAGCGGCGGGCCGTACCGTCGTCGACCACGCCGGTCAGGACGGAGGTGACGCCGTCGGCGGCGTTGCGGCTGATGACCTGCTCGCCGATCGGGTCGGGGATCTCGACGGTGCGGCCGCGCTTCTCCGCCGATTTGATGAGGGTCGGGGTGACCTTCTCGCCGTGGTGGGCGAGGGTGGCGTAGATGCCGGCCATCTCCAGCGGGCTGGCGCCCATGGAGCCCAGGGTCTGGGCGGGCACGGCCTGCATGCCCTCGGTGTCCATGCCCAGCTTCTCGGCCGTGGCCATGACGGTGTCCATGCCGACGTCGATGCCCATCTGGGCGAAGACGGAGTTCACGGACTTGTTCATCGCGGTCTGGACCGTGATGTCGCCGTAGTCCCGCTCGTCCTCGTTCGGCGGGGCGAAGCCGACCTCACGGCCGTCGTCGACCACCGGGCGGCGGCTGTCGCCGTCGTAGAGCGTGCTCGCGGTGATCGGGTCGCCGTCCTGGGTCTCGGCCTCCTCCTCGAAGGCGGCCGCCAGGATGACCGGCTTGAAGGTGGAGGCGGGCTGGTAGTCGCGGCGGGTGGCGTTGCTGAAGTAGTGCTTGAAGTAGTCGCGGCCGCCGTACAGGGCGACGATCTTGCCGTTCCTGGGGTCCACCGAGACCGCGCCCGGCTGGACGTCGGCGTCGACCGCGCGCTCCTTCGGGTCGAGCTCGGCGAGCAGCTGGGTCTTGACGGCCTTCTCCAGCGCGGCCTGCTTCTTGGGGTCGATGTTCAGGGTGATGGTCCAGCCCTGCTGCTCGACCTGGGCCGCGGCCTCGGAGCGGGAGATGCCCTCCTCGGCCATCAGCCGGTCCTCCAGCTGCCGGTTGGCCAGCTCGATCAGATAGCCCTTCTGGCCCTCCATGCCGGGGGCGGGCTTGGGTTCCTTGGGCACCGGGAACTCCATCGACGCGCGCTCGGAGGCGTCCAGCCAGTGCTCCTCGACCATGTTGTCCAGCACGTAGTTCCAGCGGTTGGTCACCAGCCTCTTGCTGGTGTCGGAGGCCGCCGTCCAGTCGTACTGGCTGGGCGCCTGGAGCAGTGCCGCGAGGTACGCGCCCTGTTCGACGCTGAGGTCCTCGGCGTCGACGCGGTAGTAGGCCTGGGCGGCGGCCTGGATGCCGTAGGCGCCGCGGCCGTAGTAGCTGGTGTTGATGTAGCCCGCGAGGATGTCGTCCTTGGACATCTTGCGGTCGACCTTGAGCGAGATCACCAGTTCCTTGAGCTTGCGGCTGACCGTCTGCTCCTGGCTGAGGTAGTAGTTCTTGACGTACTGCTGGGTGATCGTCGAGCCGCCCTGCTTGCCCTTGCCGGTGACGGTGTTGAGCAGGCCGCGGGCGGTGCCCTTCAGGTCGACGCCGGCGTCCTGGTAGAAGGACTTGTTCTCGGCGGCGACGAAGGTCTTCTGGACCGGCTCGGGGATCTTCGCCAGGTCGACGATCTCGCGGTTGACCTCGCCGTCGCGGGCCAGCACGGAGCCGTCGCTGAACTTGTAGATGTTGCTCTGGCGCTGGGCGAGCGGGTTGCCCTTGGGCACGTCCACGACCATGTACAGCACGAGGAACGCGCCGATGCCGAGCAGGCACAGGCCCAGGAACGTGCCGAGGATCTTCTTCCAGGTGAAGAACCGGCGTATGCCGCTCGGGCGGGCCGCCGCACGCGACGAACGGCGGCGCCCCGGCGCCGCGCGGCGGCCACCGCGCTGCCGCGCTCGTCTCTCTTCCGCTCGTCCCATCAGTCCGTCTGCTCCGCTTCGGTCTCGGGTGTCACACGCGTACGTCGGCTCAGGTCAGCTCAGAAAGCTAACACCGGTTTATGTGACGAAGTCCGTCCGATCCGGTCCTTTCCGGACGTGACAATGAGCACCTGTCTCACGGGAACCGACGCCCGAGGGGTCGCCAGGGTTGCCGTGCCGGACTAAAGTGATATCACTTAGCTAGACCAGAGATATACCGCAGAGCAGCAACAGAACGGGGGACCACCCATGTCCGCACACGCCTCCACCACCGCCGACGTACCCGACATGCCCGAACCGCGGGTGAGGGAGTTCGCCGCGCACAGCATCGGCGGCGGACTCGCTCTGCTGCTGGGTCTGCTCGGGCTGCTGGGCGGCGTCGGCATGGTGGTCGCCGCCACCGCCGTCTCCGCGGCCGGCGCCAAGGCCGCGCTGATCGTACCCGGGGTACTGATCGGCGTCGCCGCCTTCGTGGCGATGTGCGGGCTGAACATGGTCGCGCCGGGCGAGGCCCGGGTCGTCCAGCTCTTCGGGCGCTACCGCGGCACGATCCGCCAGGACGGCCTGCGCTGGGTGAACCCGCTCACCTCGCGCACCAAGATCTCCACCCGGGTCCGCAACCACGAGACGGCCGTCCTGAAGGTCAACGACGCCTACGGCAACCCGATCGAGCTCGCCGCGGTCGTCGTATGGAAGGTCGAGGACACCGCGCAGGCCAGCTTCGAGGTCGACGACTACATCGAGTTCGTCTCCACCCAGACCGAGGCGGCCGTCCGGCACATCGCGATCGAGTACCCCTACGACGCCCACGACGAGGACGGCCTGTCGCTGCGCGGCAACGCCGAGGAGATCACCGAGAAGCTCGCCGTGGAACTGCACGCGCGCGTGGAGGCGGCCGGCGTGCAGATCATCGAGTCGCGGTTCACGCATCTCGCGTACGCTCCCGAGATCGCCTCCGCGATGCTCCAGCGGCAGCAGGCAGGGGCGGTCGTCGCGGCGCGGCGGCAGATCGTGGACGGCGCGGTCGGCATGGTGGAGGCGGCGATCGCGCGGATCGAGGAGCAGGACATCGTGGAGCTCGACCCGGAACGGAAGGCGGCGATGGTGTCGAACCTGATGGTGGTGCTGTGCGGGGACCGCGCGGCCCAGCCGGTCCTCAACACCGGGACCCTCTACCAGTGAGCACCCCCTCCGAGGGGCCGGCCCCTCAGCGGCGGCCGCAGCAGCGCAAGCAGGTGCTGCTGCGGCTGGACCCGTCGGTGTACGAGGCGCTCGCGCGCTGGGCCGGCGACGAGCTGCGGTCGGCCAACGCGCAGATCGAGTTCCTGCTGCGGCGCGCCCTCGCGGAGGCGGGCCGCCTGCCGGGGGAAGCGGGACCGATCCCCCGCCGGGGCCGGCCACCCCGCGCCGAGTAGCAGAACTGTGACATTCGGCCCTGACCTGGGCCGTCCTACCCACAGGCACTCACTACCCACTCCGCGTATACATGCCGCGTATACACGGTGTGTACAGTCGAGGCATGTCCATCGGTCACACCCTTCTCGGCCTGCTCGAGTCCGGCCCACGCCACGGCTACGACCTCAAGCGCGCCTTCGACGCGAAGTTCGGTCAGGACCGGCCTCTGCACTACGGCCAGGTCTACTCGACGATGTCCCGCCTGCTGAAGAACGGCCTCGTCGAGGTCGACGGCATCGAGGCGGGCGACGGCCCCGAGCGCAAGCGGTACGCCATCACCGACGCCGGCATCACGGACGTCGAGCAGTGGCTCGCCACTCCGGAGAAGCCCGAGCCCTACCTCCAGTCGACCCTCTACACGAAGGTCGTCCTCGCACTGCTCACCCGGCGCGACGCCGCCGAGATCCTCGACACCCAGCGCTCCGAGCATCTGCGCATGATGCGCATCCTCACCGACCGCAAGCGCAAGGGCGACCTCGCCGACCAGCTGATCTGCGACCACGCGCTGTTCCACCTGGAGGCCGACCTGCGCTGGCTCGAGCTGACCGCCGCGCGCCTCGACAAGCTGGCGGAGGCGGTGGTGGCCCAGTGACCGCCCCCGACGGTGCCCTGCTCGTGGCCGAGGGGCTGCGCAAGACGTACGGGCCGACGACGGCGCTGGACGGCGCCGGGTTCTCCATCCACCCGGGCGAGGTCGTCGCCGTCATGGGCCCCTCCGGGTCCGGCAAGTCGACGCTGCTGCACTGCCTCGCCGGGATCGTCCCGCCCGACGCGGGCTCCATCCGGTACGCCGGCCGCGAGATGGCCACGATGAACGACTCCGAGCGCAGTGCGCTGCGCCGCACCGAGTTCGGGTTCGTGTTCCAGTTCGGCCAGTTGGTGCCCGAGCTCACCTGCGTCGAGAACGTGGCCCTGCCGCTGCGGCTGAACGGCACGTCCCGCAAGGCCGCCGAACGCGCGGCCCGGGAGTGGATGGCCCGTCTGGAGGTCGACGACATCGCCGGCAAGCGGCCCGGCGAGGTGTCCGGCGGCCAGGGCCAGCGCGTCGCCGTCGCGCGGGCGTTGGTGACCGGCCCGCGCGTGCTGTTCGCCGACGAACCGACCGGCGCGCTCGACTCCCTCAACGGCGAACGCGTGATGGAGCTGCTCACCGACGCGGCCCGGTCCACCAACGCGGCCGTCGTGCTGGTCACGCACGAGGCGCGGGTGGCCGCCTACTCCGACCGCGAGATCGTCGTGCGCGACGGCCGGTCGCGCGACATGGAGCGGATCGTATGAGGCTGCGGCAGTGGTCCAGGGATGTGCGCCTGGGCTTCCGGTTCGCGTTCGCCGGCGGGCGCGAGGGGTGGATCCGCACCTTGCTCACCGCCGTCGGCGTCGGCCTCGGCGTGGCGGTGCTGCTGCTCACGACGGCGATACCGAACGCGCTGGCGGAACGGGACGAACGGGGCAACGCCCGCTCCGACATGGGCTTCAACCGCACGGAACCGGAGCGCGGTGACGCCACCGTGCTGGTCGACACCGTCGACACGACCTTCCGCGACAAGGACATACGCGGCCGGGCACTGCAGCCCGAGGGGCCGCGCGCTCCGCTGCCGCCGGGGCTGGAGGAGTTCCCCGGCCCGGACGAGATGGTCGTCTCCCCCGCGCTCAAGCGCCTGCTGGAGTCCGACGAGGCCGAGCTGCTGCGTGAGCGGCTGCCGCAGCGGATCACCGGCACGATCGACGAGAGCGGTCTGGTGGGCTCCGCCGAACTCGCCTTCTACCGGGGCGGCGAGGGGCTCGGGGACCGGCTCGACGACGGCGTGATCCGCCTGGACCGGTTCGGTGACCCGATGGTGTCGACGGAGCGCATGGACCCGGTGCTGCTCCTGCTGATCCTGGTCGTGGTGGTGGTGCTGCTGATGCCGGTCGGCGTCTTCATCGCCACGGCCGTACGGTTCGGCGGTGAGCGCCGTGACCGGCGCCTCGCGGCGCTGCGGCTGGTCGGCTCCGACAGCCGGATGACCCGGCGGGTGGCCGCGGGCGAGGCGATGGCCGGGGCCCTGCTCGGGCTCGTCCTCGGCACCGGGTTCTTCCTGCTCGGCCGGCAGTGGGCGGGGTCGGTCGAGGTCTTCGACGTCAGCGTCTTCCCGAGCTATCTCACCCCCTCGCCGCTGCTCGCCCTGCTGGTCGCGGTCGCCGTGCCGGCCGCCGCCGTGCTGGTCACCCAGTTCGCGCTGCGGGGCGTGGTGATCGAGCCGCTCGGCGTGGTGCGCACCGCCCGGCCCGCCCGGCGCCGGCTGTGGTGGCGGCTGCTGCTGCCGCTGGCGGGCCTCGCGATGCTCTACCCGATGGTCGGCAACGGCAGGGACGGCGGAGAGTTCAACCAGTACCTCGTCACCGGTGGTGTGCTCTTCCTGCTGGTGGGCGTGACCGCGCTGCTGCCGTGGATCGTGGAGGCGGTCGTGGCCCGGCTCGGCTCGGGTGCGGTCTCCTGGCAACTGGCCGTGCGTCGCCTGCAGTTGAGCAGCGGTACGGCGGCCCGCATGGTCAACGGCATCGCGGTGGCGGTGGCCGGTGCGATCGCCCTGCAGATGCTGTTCGCGGGCGTCGACGACGACTACACCGGCAGCACCGGCAAGGACCTCACCCGCGCCCAGATGCAGGTCGGGGTGCCGGAGGGGATGTCGCTCGACGCGACCCGGGCCCGCTTCGAGGCGACGCGCGGCGTGACGACGGTGTACGGCTTCTCCGAGGGCTATGTCGGCGACCGCGCCGACACACCCGAGCGGATGGCGTCGGTGACCGTCGGGGACTGCGCGTCCCTGCGCGAACTGGCCGCGCTGCCCTCCTGCGAGGAGGGTGACGCCTTCGTCGTACGGGGTGCCGAGTACGACACCGACACGCCCGCGATGGTCAAGCAGGGGCGCACCCTGTACTTCTCCCCCAGCTCCGAGGACGAGCCGTCGCATCCGGTCGCCTGGCCCGTGCCGCGCGACCTGAAGGAGGCCCGCTCGATCCCGGACCCGGCCGGCATGCGGCGCGGCGGCATCCTGCTGACGCGCAGCGCGCTGCCCCGTGCGGCCGTGGCGTCCGTGCCCGGCCAGTTGTACCTGCGGCTGGACGAGTCGGTGCCGGACGCGCGGGACTACGTTCGGAACACCGCGGCCGCGATCGACCCGTCCGTGGAGCCGATGACCTGGGTGAGCACCGAGGAGAACAACCGGTTCTCCGCCATCCGCACCGGGCTGTTCGTCGGCGCGGCGGCCGTGCTGGCGCTGATCGGGGTCAGCCTGCTGGTGTCCCAGCTGGAGCAGTTGCGCGAGCGGCGCAAGCTGCTGTCGTCCCTGGTCGCCTTCGGTACGAGGCGTTCCACCCTGGCTCTGTCGGTGTTGTGGCAGACGGCTGTGCCGATCGCGCTGGGCCTGGCGCTGGCGTGTGCCGTGGGGCTGACCCTGGGGGCCGTGCTGCTGCGGATGGCCGCGGCGTCGGTCCGGGTGGACTGGGCGAGTGTGCTGGCCATGACCGGCGTCGGGGCGGGCGTGGTGCTCGTGGTGACCGTGCTCAGCCTGCCTCCGCTGCTGCGGCTTGTGCGGCCGGACGGGTTGCGGACGGAGTAACGGCCGTCGGGGGTCCCGCCGTCTGCGGGTGCGTCGTGGTCGCTCGCGCAGTTCCCGCGCCCCTAAGCGACGTCACCGTCGACGACCCTGACAGGCAACGGGCTCAGTGCCTCCCGCAGGGCCTCCGCCAGCTCCCGGTACTCCTCTCCCCGCGCCGCCCCCGCCCGCATCGCCAGTGCGATACGACGGGTGGGGGCCGGCTCGGCGAAGTACCCGGTGAGCAGCTGATTGCTGCGGCTCGTCTCGACCTTGACGGCCGTGCGCGGCAGCAGGGTGCAGCCCAGGCCGCCCGCGACCAGCTGGACCAGGGTCGACAGACCGGCCGCCGTCGTCGTGACGTCGGCGTCCTCGCGGCCGGCCTCGCGGCAGATGTCGAGGGCCTGGTCGCGAAGGCAGTGCCCCTCGTCCAGGAGCAGCAGGTTCAGCTCGCGCAGCGCCTCGCGGGGGATGCCCTCGCGGCCGCCGAGCCAGTGGTCGAGCGGGGTGACGAGGACGAAGTCCTCGTCGAAGAGGGGGAGTTCGACGACGCCCTGGACACCGAGCGGCACGGCCAGCAGGAGCAGGTCGAGGCGGCCGGTGTTCAGGCCCTCGACGAGGCTCGCGGTCTGCTCCTCGTGGACCTGGAGGTCGAGGTGCGGATAGCGCTCGTGGACCAGGCGCAGGACCGTCGGCAGGAGGTACGGCGCGACGGTGGGGATGACCCCGAGGCGCAGGACGCCGGTGAAGGGGGCGCGGACCGCGTCGGCCTCCTCCAGGAGCGCACCGACCTCGGCGAGGACGGCCTTGGCCCGGATCGCGAGGCGCTCGCCCGCGGGCGTGAGCAGCACCTTGCGCGTCGTACGCTCGACGAGGGTCACGCCGAGGACATCCTCCAGCGCGGAGACGGCGCCGGACAGGGCGGGCTGGCTCATGCCGATCGCGGCGGCCGCGTCCCGGAAGTGCAGCTGCTCGGCCACGGCCGCGAAGGCCCGCAGCTGGGACAGACTGGGCTGGCGCCTCTTGGCCCCGGCGACACTCACCGTCACTGATAACCACCTCCGATCAACACGTCCGAGTGTAGCTATTTCCGTAATCAATGGCCCCTGTGCCAACATCGACAACGTCCAACCCATGGGAAACGCCCCCAAAAAGGGTGTTTCCTCGCTGCAAGGAGAGCGTGTGCTCACTGTCGGTGACAAGTTCCCCGAGTTCGAACTGACCGCCTGCGTCTCGCTGGAGAAGGGCCAGGAGTTCGAGCAGATCAACCACAAGTCCTACGAGGGCAAGTGGAAGGTCGTGTTCGCGTGGCCTGCCGACTTCACCTTCGTGTGCCCGACGGAGATCGCGGCCTTCGGCAAGCTGAACGAGGAGTTCGCCGACCGCGACGCCCAGATCCTCGGCTTCTCCGGTGACTCCGAGTACGTGCACCACGCCTGGCGCAAGGACCACGACGACCTGCGTGACCTGCCCTTCCCGATGCTGGCCGACACCCGGCACGAGCTGATGCGCGACCTCGGCATCGAGGGCGAGGACGGCTTCGCCAAGCGCGCCGTCTTCATCGTCGACCCGAACAACGAGATCCAGTTCTCCATGGTGACCGCCGGCTCCGTCGGCCGTAACCCCAAGGAGGTCCTGCGGGTCCTGGACGCCCTGCAGACCGACGAGCTGTGCCCGTGCAACTGGAGCAAGGGCGACGAGACCCTGGACCCGGTCAAGCTGCTGGCCGGTGAGTGAGGCATGTCCCTCGACTCCCTCAAGTCCCGGATACCGGACTACGCCAAGGACCTGAAGCTCAACCTGGGCTCGGTCATCGGCAACTCCGACCTGCCCGCGCAGCAGCTGTGGGGCGCCGTGCTGGCGACCGCCATCGCCTCGCGCTCCCCCATCGTGCTGCGTGAGCTGGAGCCGGAGGCCAAGGCGAACCTGACGCCGGAGGCGTACCAGGCCGCCAAGTCCGCCGCCGCGATCATGGCGATGAACAACGTCTTCTACCGGACGCGCCACCTGCTCTCGGACCACGAGTACGGGAACCTGCGCGCCGGTCTGCGGATGAACGTCATCGGCAACCCCGGCGTCGACAAGGTCGACTTCGAGCTGTGGTCCTTCGCCGTCTCCGCCGTCAACGGCTGCGGGATGTGCCTGGACTCGCACGAGCAGGTGCTGCGCAAGGCGGGCCTGGAGCGCGAGGTCGTCCAGGAGGCCTTCAAGATCGCCTCGGTGATCCAGGCCGTCGGCGTCACCCTCGACGCCGAGGCCGTCCTCGCCGAGTAGCGGACAACCGCGTTCCTACGAGGCCCCGTTCACCCTTCCTGGTGAGCGGGGCCTTCGTCGTCCCGGGCCCCGGGCGCGCCCACCGGCGCGGCGTCCAGCGCCGTCGCTCCCCGGGGCTCGACCGCGTGCAGCAGCGCCCGTTCGTGGGAGTAGGCGCGCAGATAGCCGACCACGGTGTTGGTCACGGCCACCAGGGGCACCGCGACCACGGCGCCGCCGATCCCGGCCACCATGCCGCCCGCGGCCACCGACAGCACGACCGCCAGCGGATGCACCCGCACCGCCCGGCCGAGGATGAACGGCTGCAGGATGTGCCCCTCGATCTGCTGCACGGCCAGCACCACGGCAAGCGTCATCACGGCCGTGAACACGCCCTGCGTCACCAGCGCCACCACCACCGCGAGCGCGCCCGAGACGACGGCGCCGACCAGCGGGATGAAGGCGAACAGGAAGATGAACACCGCCAGCGGCACCGCCATCGGCACATCGAGGAAGTAGATGCCGAGGCCGATGAAGATCGCGTCGATGAGGGCGACCACCACCGTGCCGCGCACATACGCCGTCAGGGTCCGCCAGGCCCGCGGACCGGCCCCCGCGACCCCCGGCCGGGCCGCCGCCGGGACGAGCTTCAGCGTCCACTCCCAGATGCGCCGGCCGTCGTAGAGCAGGAACAGCGTCGAGAAGACGGTCAGCAGGATGCCGGTGAGCGCCTCGACGACGACGGTGACGCCTTCGAGGCCCGCCGAGGTGATCTGGTCGGTGTTGGCGCCGATCGCCTCGCGCAGGTTCTTCGCGATCTCGTTGATCTGCTTGTCGGTGACATGGAACGGACTGTCCAGCAGCCAGCGCCGCAACTCGTCGATGCCGTCCTGCACCTGGTCGGAGAGGTCGTCGATGTTCTCCATGACCTGCCAGGTCACGAACCATCCGATCAGCCCGATGACGACGAACCCGAGGATGGCGGTGAGCGCGGTGGCCGGGCCGCGCGGTACGCCGTGCCGGCGCAGCCACGCCACGCTCGGCTGGAGCAGCGCGGTCATCAGCAGCGCGGCGACGAAAGCCAGCACCACCAGCTGTACGGCGCTGATGACCCGCATCAGCACCCAGAGCGTGCCGGCCAGCACCAGCAGCCGCCAGCCGGCCTCGGCGGCGACCCGCATGCCCCAGGGCACGGCCTGCGCCGGGTCGGGGCGGGGCCCGACGGCGGGCGGGTGCGTGGGCGGGGCCGGCACCTGCGCGGAGGTCCCGTCCTGAGCGGGGCGGTGCTCGGCGTGCGCGGCGTGTCCGGTGTGCTGGATGTGCTCCTGCTCCACCTCGGCGCGCCGCTCGTCCAACCGCTGACCCATCTCGGTCAGCCCCGACCCGATCCGGCCCAGCCACCCTGGCACTCGCGACATGATCCGTCCTCTTCCCCCGTCTCGCCCCACCACTCCCCCGGAGCCGTCGCGTCCGACCGTACAGGGCGAAAGCCCCTCTCCGTGAAGACGGGGAGGGGCTTCGAAGGGTTGAGCGGTGTGCCTAGTACCAGTGGTTGGCCTGCCAGAACGACCAGGCGCCGCAGGGGCTGCCGTAGCGCTCGTTCATGTAGTTCAGGCCCCACTTGATCTGCGTGGCCGGGTTGGTCTGCCAGTCGGAGCCGACCGAGGACATCTTGGAACCGGGCAGCGCCTGGAAGAGGCCGTACGCGCCGGAGGAGGGGTTGACCGCCTGGTAGTTCCAGCTCGACTCGTGGTCCACGATGTTGCTGAAGCAGGAGAACTGGTCCCCCGGCACCATCTGACGGGCCATGGCCTGGATGTCGCCGATGCTGTACGAGCTCTGGACGGCGAAGGTCGAGGCGTCGGCGCGGGCGGCACTGCGGCTCGCGGCGGCGGCCTTCTCGGCCTCCTCGCGCTCCTTGGCCTCCTGCTCGGCCTTGACGGCTGCTTCCTTCTTGGCGATCGCGGTCTCGGCAGCCGCCTTGCGGGCCGCCTCCTCGGCGTCCTTCTTCGCGGTGAAGTCCGCGGCGATGGCCTGCGAGTCGGCCTGCTGCGTCAGGGACGCGGTCTGCACCTGGGCGTACTCACCCGCGGGCAGGTCCGCGAGGAGCGTGGCGTCGGCTGCCGTCGCTTCGGCGTCGTTGTTCTGCGCGGTGCTGCCCGAGGCAACACCGACGACGCTTCCGACAGCGGTGACCGCGGTGGCCGAGGCCACTGCGAATCCCCGGACCGAAATCCGGCTCACACGGTTTCCTTCCAGCATCGCCCGCTTCGGTGACCCTCGCGGACGCAATCGTGCCCCTGACGCTGGCCTCCCCACGTACGGGTCACGGGAGGCACGGGCCCGGTGGGCAACTCCCGCACGGGGAGCGCCGCGTGGTGCTCGGGCGGCATACGGCGGCGCTATGGAGTTGGTGATGCTTCGGTTGCTGTGTACCGCTGGGGGTACACGTGTGCCGTATGCGGGGCCTGACAGGAGTGAGACTCTGCCGTAACCGGACGGCGCAAGGCAATTCTGTGTTGCGTGTGAAAGCTCACATCCCTTTCGGCCCAGGCGATTTCATCGAACGCCCACACGCGAAGGCGCCGCCCGCTAGGCTCTCGGCCTTTGCGGACGGCGCCAACAGAGGGGACAGACCTCAGATTTGCCCGTCTTCCAGCATTTCGGTCACAAGTGCGGCGATCTGGGATCTCTCGGAACGGGTCAGGGTGACATGCGCGAAAAGCGGATGTCCCTTCAGTTTCTCCACGACCGCGACCACACCGTCGTAGCGCCCGACGCGCAGATTGTCCCGCTGTGCCACGTCATGGGTGAGAACCACCCGGGAGTTGGCACCGATCCGGGACAGCACGGTCAGCAGGACGTTCTTCTCCAGCGACTGCGCCTCGTCCACGATCACGAACGCGTCGTGCAGCGAACGGCCCCGGATGTGGGTGAGCGGCAGGACCTCCAGCATCCCGCGCGCGGTGACCTCCTCGATGACCTCGCGGCTGGTGACCGCCGACAGCGTGTCGAAGACGGCCTGCGCCCACGGGCTCATCTTCTCGGCCTCGGTGCCCGGCAGATAGCCGAGCTCCTGTCCGCCGACCGCGTACAGCGGGCGGAAGACCATCACCTTCTGGTGCTGCCGCCGCTCCAGCACGGCCTCCAGCCCCGCGCAGAGCGCGAGCGCCGACTTGCCGGTGCCGGCCCGGCCGCCCATGGAGACGATGCCGATGTCGGGGTCGAGCAGCAGATCGAGGGCGATCCGCTGTTCGGCGCTGCGGCCGTGGATGCCGAACGCCTCCCGGTCGCCGCGCACCAGGCGGACGTTGCCGTCCGGCGTGACCCGGCCGAGCGCCTTGCCGCGCTCGGAGTGGAGGGTGAGGCCGGTGTGCACGGGCAGGTCCGCGGCCTCGGGGACGTACACCCGTCCTTCCTCGAAGAGGATGTCCACCTGTTCGGCGGGCAGGGTCAGTTCGGACATCCCGGTCCAGCCCGAGTTGTCCGTGATGGCCAGTTCGGCCCGGTACTCCTCGGCCTGGAGTCCCACGGAGGACGCCTTGATCCGAAGCGGCAGGTCCTTCGACACGACGGTGACGTCGAACCCCTCGGCCTGCAGGTTGCGGGCGACCGCGAGGATGCGGGAGTCGTTGTCCCCCAGGCGGTAGCCGCTGGGCAGCACGCTGGGGTCCGAGTGGTTGAGCTCGACACGGAGCGTCCCGCCCAGGTCCCCGGTCGGGATCGGGGAGTCGAGACGGCCGTACCGCACGCGGTAGTCGTCCAGCAGGCGCAGGGCCTGGCGGGCGAAGTAGCCGAGTTCGGGATGGTGCCGCTTGGCCTCCAGCTCCGTGACCACCACGACGGGGAGCACGACCTCGTGCTCGTCGAAGCGGTTCATGGCTTTGGGGTCGGCCAGCAGGACGCTGGTGTCGAGAACATAGGTGCGCCGGTCTGGCTTGTGGCGCTTTGTGCTGGTCACCACGGAAGGACGTACCCCCTCGGATGAGGTCGGGGAGCGACGAAGGTGGAGCTGGACCGGTTGACGACCCTGTCGCGCGCCGCGGGCCGAGAACCGGCCCTCCGCGGCTGCTTCCGCGCGGTGGCCGCACGGTGGGGCTGGTGCAAAGGGCCTCCCGGGCGGACGGCCCCGTGCCGCCCGCTGAGATCCGACACCCGTGGTTCGGGTGTCGACCTGCTTGGCTTATGCCCTCGAACACGCGCCGCCATGCCACGGCATATGACGGCAGACCGGTGAACTCCTCGTTACGCCGGGTACGTCCGCACGCGCGGGGTCCCGCCCGCGCGTGCCGGGCGTGCCGGTGCGTCAGCCGCCGTAACGGCGGTGGCGAGCGGCGTAGTCACGCAGGGCCCGGAGGAAGTCGACCTTGCGGAAGGCCGGCCAGAAGACCTCGCAGAAGTAGTACTCCGAGTGGGCCGTCTGCCACAGCATGAAACCCGACAGCCGCTGTTCGCCGCTGGTACGGATGACGAGGTCGGGGTCGGGCTGGTCGCCGGTGTAGAGGTGGCGGCCGATCATGTCGATGTCAACGGACTCGGCGAGCTCCTCCAGGGAGGTGCCCTTCTCGCTCGCGTCCAGGAGCATCGAGCGCACCGCGTCGGCGATCTCCTGGCGGCCGCCGTAGCCGATGGCGACGTTGACCAGTATCCCGTCGACGTGGGCGGTGGCCTCCTCGGCCTCCTTGAGGGTGCGCTGCATGCCGGCGGGCAGCAGATCGAGCGTGCCGACGTGGTGCACCCGCCAGCGGCCGTCGGCGACGAGCGTGCGGACGACGTCCTCGATGATGCCGAGGAGCGGGACGAGCTCCTCCTCGGGCCGGGTGAAGTTGTCCGTGGACAGCATCCAGAAGGTGACGACCTCGACGTCCGCCTCGGTGCACCAGCCGAGGAATTCCTCGATCTTCTCGGCACCGGCGCGGTGACCGTGCACGGTGGTGGAGCCGGAGGCCTTCGCCCAGCGGCGGTTACCGTCCATGATCACGCCGATGTGCTTGGGCACCTGAGCGTGGTCCAGGTGGCCCTCCACCCGGCGCGTGTACAGCCTGACGAGCAGGCCGCGCAGCTTGTCGCGCAGGTTCACGTGATTGTCAGCCCCTCCTGTGCGGATACGGTCCCCGCGGGGCCGACAGCCTACCCCCGCTGTTGATTTGGCCGCGCGGCCGGGGGTTGAGGGCCGCTGGAGGACCCGGAGCGCCCCCGCGGGGACGGGAAAACGCGGGACATGAAAAACGGGCCGGTCCGTGGGGGGGAGACGGACCGGCCCGAGGGGGGGTTTCCACCATAACCCTTCGTAAGTGATGCTGTGTGCATCGGCGTGCCGCAATTACTCTCCGAATTCGGGCGGCGACGCCACGATGACCCCGGAATACCCCGTTCACCTGCTGTTCATGGCCGGAACGCGGCGACGGGCCGGCAGCGTGCGGGGTCCCTCCGACGGAGTAACCGGGCGGCGAACCCGCACTTGACGGCCGTGCAGGCGAAGGGTGAGAAGGCAGGGCACCGCGCAGCCCCCTCCACTGCGCGGTACCGCCCGCGCAGCTTTGCTCACGCGAATTACCTTTGGTCTGAACTTACGTGACACGGGCGGTCCAAAGCGAGCCGTTCGGGGTAACGATGTGGAAAAGCTGTGAATGCTGAGGCAGGAGGGGGGTGAAGGTCCTCACCCGCGCCGATGGAAAGCCCACGGAAAGGGCTATGCCGACTTCAGCACGGAGTCCAGCTGCAAAGCGGAACGCCGAGTGTGGCCGAACGGCAGTTCCCGGCCACCGCCCCGCCTAGGCCGGACGGCTCAGGACTACGGCTTGCGTACGTCGAACAGATGACGGCTGCTGTACGCGACGAACGGCCCCTCCCGCAGGATCCGCCCGTGCAGCGCGCGCAGCCGGGGCTCGTGGGCCTCGACGGTGAAGCCCGGCACCATCCAGACGACCTTGCGCAGGAAGTGCACGACCGCGCCGATGTCGTGGAACTCCACCCGCAGCCGCTCGGCCCGCAGATCGACGACCTCCAGCCCGGCGGCCTCCGCGTCGGCGCGCTCCCGCTCGGGAGCCCGGGCGGTGCGCACCTCGTCCGGCTGCGGTCCCAGGAAGAACTCGACGAGCTCGAAGACGCTGCTCGGCCCGACGTGCTGGGCGAAGTAGGTGCCTCCCGCCTTCAGTACCCGGGCGATCTCGTCCCAGTGCGGGCGCACCGGGTGGCGGCTGGAGACCAGGTCGAACGCGCCGTCCGCGAAGGGCAGCGGCGCGTCCTCGTCCGAGGCCACCACCTGCACGCCCCGCAGGCCGAGCAGCGCGGCGGCCTTCTCGACGTTCGGCGGCCAGCCCTCGGTCGCCGCGGTGTACGCGGGCGTCCGGGAGGCGCGGGCGAGGGCGAAGTCCAGTACCTCCCCGCCCCCCGTCTGGACGTCCAGCGCGGCCCGCGCCCCGCCCAGCCGTCCGGCCAGCGAGGCGGCATAGCCCCAGGAGGGCCGCTCCTCGGTGGCCCGTCCCTCGAACCAGGAGAAGTCCCAGCCCTCGGTGGGCGCGGCGACGGCTTCGGCGACGAGGGCTTCGAAGGTGCGGGTTCCCATGGGGCGATGGTGACAGGGGCGGGGGTGTGGCGGCTGCCCGTTTTCCGCGAGCCGGCCGCCCCTGGCCGGTCGTCAGGACACCAGCGGGCGCACCTGCTGCGCGGCGAACCGTACGAAGCCCTCGGGGTCCGGCTCGTCGGCGGTCGGCTGCAGGACGACGGTGTCGGCACCGGCGTCGACGAGCCGCCGTACGGCCTCGGCTACCTCGCCCGCGTCCCCGGCGGCTCCGAGCCCGGGCACACCGGCCAGCTTCTCGGCCTCCAGTTCGGCCCGCAGCCGGCCGGCGGCATCGGCGCCGGTGGCCGCGAGCAGATAGACGACGACACGGTGCGCGTCGCTCCGCCCGCCGGCCGCCCGCCCCTCCTCGATGAGCGTCCGAGCCCGTCGTACGCCGTCCGGGGGCGTGGCCGCGGTGAGGATGGTGCCGTCGGCCGCCTCCCCCGACAGCCGCAGCGAGCGCGGCCCGGTGACGCCCGCGAACACCTCGACCGGGCCGGACGGGGGCCAGTCGAGGGCGACGTCGTCGAGCTTCACATACCGGCCCTCGGTGCTGACGCGCTCGCCCCGCAGCAGGGCGCGCAGGGCGAGCAGGTACTCCCGCAGCAGCGTGGTGGGCGACTCCGCCCGCGCGCCGACCTGCCCCATCCAGTCCTGCACGCCGTGCCCCACACCGAGCACGGCCCGCCCGGGGAACATCCTGTGCAGCGAGGCGGCCTCCATCGCGGTGACCGCCACGTTCCGCAACGGCACCGGCAGCAGTCCCACCCCGACCCTCACCCGCTCGCTCCACGCCAGCGCGGCCGCGGCGGTGGAGATGCCGCCCTCCAGGAAGCAGTCCTCCCACAGCCAGAGCTGCTCCAGCCCGCTGTCCTCCGCGACGCCGACGACGTCCCTGAGCCGCTCGGGCGGAAGCTGCGGACGGAAGACGACACCCAGTTCAGTCATGGGGCTTTCCTATCCGGGAGCCGGTGCGGGGACAACTCCTTTACGTTGAGGGGGAACCGGAGACGAAGGGGGGCGGACATGGCACGCGGAGGGCGACCCCGCCGGCAGGACGGCCATGCCCGGCTGACGATCGGGGCCGGCACCGGCCCGGACGGCCCGGTGCGGGTGCCGCTGGAGATCGCGAGGTCGTACCGGGCCCGCCGCAAGGGCCTGCTGGGGCGGACCTCGGTCAGCGGCGCGCTCCTCCTCACGCCCGCCAACAGCATCCACACCTTCGGCATGCGCATCCCGATCGACGTGGCCTACCTCGACCGCCGGCTCAGGGTCCTGTCCGTCCGCACCATGCCCCCCGGCCGGCTGGGCCTCCCCCGCCTGCGCGCACGGCACGTGCTGGAGGCGGAGGCGGGGGCGATGGACGGCTGGGGGCTGCGGGCGGGGGTGGAGGTGGAGGTGGAGGAGGAGGAGGCGACGGTCAGCCCTCTCCCCTCGGGAAGGAGATCTCCACCCGGCGGTTCTTCTTGCGGCTGGCTTCCGTGGCGTTGGAGGCGATGGGGTACTGCTCGCCGTAGCCGCGGACCTCGAAGGTGATGTCGGGGTCGTTGAGGGTGTCGCCGAGGACGGCGTGGACGGCGTTGGCGCGTTGCTTGGACAGGACGTCGCCGTGGGCGGCGGAGCCGAGGTCGTCGGTGAAGCCGAAGACCCTGACCTTGGTGGCGTTCTGGGCCCTGATCTCCTCCGCGATCGCAGCGATCCGCGCCCTCGCCTCCGGGCCGAGCCGGGCGCTGTCCTTGCCGAACAGCACCTCCGCCTGGAGGGCGAACTTCACGTCCGCGTTGGTGTCCTCGCGGCGTTCGTCTCCGCTCTCGTCCTCGACGACCTGCTTGATGTCCAGCACCTTGGGCTCCGCCAGGGTCGCCCCTTCCGGCAGCTTCAGGTCCGGGTCGTTGCCGTCGACCTCCACCGGGGCGACCGCGGTCGGTTCCGTACCCGGCGGCACACTCGGATCGTCATCCGCCTGCGCGGAACCGGCCGCCAGGACCAGCAGCGCGGCCGCGGCGAGGGTCATGGTGAGACGGGTCGGGGTCATCGTGGGGCTCATCCTGCGATCTGGATGGGGGCCGAGGCGAAGGTGGGGAGCTGGAAGGTGACTTCTGTGGTGTTGGTGGGGGGGGCGGGGAATTGCATGAAGACGGGGACGGACTCTCCCGACTTGAGCGTGCCAAGGTCCGTGGTGGTCAAGGGCCGCCCATCCGTGTCACGCAGAACGTAGTAGCGCTTCTTCCCTCTGGAATCGACCAGAGTGGCCCCACCCAGTGACCGGCCGTGCCGAATGATCTCCGTCTCGTCACCTCGGAGGACGCCAGGCACCATGACGGTTTCGCCACCGTCGTTCTTCAGGTTTCCGTTCACCGTGACGAAACCGCCGGCATCGCGCATGGCTGAGGTGATTTGAAGGAGGAGGCCGTTAGGGCCCTTCAACTCCGCCAACGGTTCTTCGGACTGTCCTTCCTGAGTGCTCGGGTCGGACTGCCGGTCCCGGGGGTTGGGAGCGGACGTGGAGCGCTCCGCCTGCTTGTCGTCGTCTCCTCCGCCCCCGCAGCCGGCCACACCGAGGGCCAAAGTGGCCGCAACGGTCATCGCGGCCATCCCCCTGAGGGCCATCGTCGTGAACCGCATGCTCATGGCTTGGCTTCCTTCTCCCTCGTTCGCCGTTCGCTTCTCATCAGTCAGCCAAATGGACATCGAAAAGGTCCTCGGGTTTCGGAAGCTCATCGAGATCCTCAGGGTCCAGGTCCCAGAACCGGTCCTCACACATCAGTCTCGGCAGCTCATCGTCAGCGGCGTCCGCACCAAGCGGGTCGAACTGGCAAAGAGGCTCGACCACGGCGGTTGCGGACGCCTTTGAGTACTGATTTTCCGTGTTGGGGACTATGGAGTCACCGACCGGCTCGTTGCTCTCGACGAGCACGAGGTAGCGCAAGGGGCCTTCCGTACCGCAGTCCTCCACCTCGGCATTGTTCAGTGCGGCGAGGTCATAGGCGCGCCAGCACGCATCGTCGAGGGGCGCTTTGCCATCGAAGATGATCTGCCACTTGGTCGGATCGAGTACGTTCTCGGCCCACGCTCGGGCCAGCTGGTCCCTTGCATCCTGCGCTGCAGCGAGCGCTGCGGCGTCTGCCGCCGTCTGTGCGCCATTGCGATTCGCAGCTGCTTGGCCGACCGCAAGGTAGGCGAACGCAAGAAAGAGCAGGCCCGCCACCACAGTGATGTAGATGGGGAAGGCCTGCCCTGCGTCGCTGCGACTGCGGAGCCGAGTCAGCCGCCCGTGACCTCGGTGATCTTGTTGCTGATCGCATCGAAGATGGCTGTCCCGATGTCCGTCCCCGTAATAGCCAGCACAATCGCCACCACCACCGCGATGATCCCCAGGTACTCCACCGCGGTCTGACCCTTGTCGTTGCGCATGGCGATTGCCTCCCGCTGCACCGGAAACTGTGTCTCCGTCAGCAGTACCGGGGGCCGGGGAGCAGGGGGAGGGTCCGTGGGCCCAATCGGGGGCCCAAGGGCGGGTCATCGGGGGCCCCCTCGGGGGTTCGGGGTCGTGCCGAGCCACTTGGCGGCGGCTTCGCCGCGGGTGGTGCTGTGGAGTTTGGCGAAGATGCGGTTGATGTGGTTCTTGACGGTCTTCTCGCTGATGAAGCAGGCCGCGGCGATCTGGGAGTTGGTCATGCCGGAGGCGATGAGGTCCATGATCTCGGCCTCCCTGGGGCTCAGGCGGTAGACGGTCCGGTTCGACGGTGTCGACTGTCTCATATCTCGTTGCAGTTGCGAAATGTTTTCTGAACCTAAATCCCTGTTTTCCGCGCGTACTTCCTCTACGTCCATTGCAGTCGCACCTCCCACACCTCCCCGCAGTGACGCCAGGACCACCGCCCCCGCGCTGGCGGTGAAGTGCGGCCGGCCCCGGGTCGCGTCGCGTACGGCCGTCAGCAGTTCCTCCGGGGTGAACTCGCCGTGGACGAGGTAGCCCACCGCGCCGAGGCGGAGGGCCTGTTGGACGGTCTGCGACTCACGGCTGTAGGTGAGCATGAGGACGGGGGCGTGCCGGGCCAGGTCCGGCAGGGCGGCGAGGCCGTCGAGGCCGGGCATGCGGACGTCGAGGAGGACGACGTCCGGCCGGTGGCGGGCGGCTGCCTCGCGGGCCTCGTTCCCGTCGGCGGCCTGGGCGACGACCGTGATGTCGTCGCGGCCGGAGAGCAGGGCCGTCAGGCCCGCGCGGACGACCGGGTTGTCGTCCGCCACGATCACCCTCAGCATCGGCGCCTCCCCTCCCCGTCCAGCGGCACCTCCAGGGTCACCTGCGTGCCCCGGCCGTCCTCGCCCGGCCCGACGGCGAGGGTGCCGCCGAGGAACGCCGCGCGTTCCGTCATGCCCAGCAGGCCGAAGTGGCCCGAGTGGCGCAGCTCGTCCACCGTGGTGCCGCGCCGCAGGCCCCGGCCGTCGTCCTGGACCGTGATCCGCAGAGCGCCGCCCGACACCTCCGACCGCACTCTCGCGTGACTGGCCTCCGCGTGGCGTGCCGCGTTGTCCAGGGCCTCCGCGACGACGGTCAGGACGTGACGGCACCGGGGGCGGCTCATCGGCACCGGCGTGCCGGGCGGCCGGCCCTCGTACGTCGCCTTCAGCGGTGCCCTCCGCGCGAACTCCGCCACTCTCGCCGCCAGCTCCCCCGCGACGTCCACCTCGGCCGTGTCGTCCTGCTCGCCGGACACCCGCCGCAGGTCGGTGAGCAGTTCGCGGGACTCCGCCGCCGCTCTGCGGGCCGAGCGGGCGACCAGGCCGGCCTGGGCACGCAGGGCCGCGGAGTCGGGGGCCGCCGCCGAGGCCGTGTCCACCAGGGCCTCCGCCGCCAGGGCCACGCCGTGCAGGGTCTTGGCCAGGGTGTCGTGCAGCTCGCGGGCGAGCTCGGCGCGTTCGGCGCCCACCGCCTCGGTCACGGCCAGGCGGGCCCGGGTGGCGGACAGGGCCTCCGTCGCCTCGCCGAAGCCGAGCAGGAGGTTGCGCAGGGTGGAGCCGACGGCGCCCGTGATGACGCACAGTCCCGGGAGGAGCAGGGATTCCGCCACGGCCTCGCCCGGGCCCAGCGTGGCGTGGACCAGGAGCAGGATCAGGCCCTGGAGGGAGGCGAAGAAGGCGGCGCCGCGCCAGCCGTAGACGATGCCGGCCAGCAGGGGCGTACAGACGCTGACGTAGGCCAGGGTCGTGTCCGGGCCCGCCGAGACCAGCAGCAGCGCGCCGAAGAGCGTGTCCACCACCAGCAGGGACGGGTGGCGCAGGAGGAGGGGGCCGAAGCGTTCCCAGTCGCGGAAGAGGGCGTAGGAGCCCATGAAGGTGACCACCACCGCCGCCCCGACCAGGCGTACGCCGAGGCCGGGGCTCGCGTTCAGCAGCGCCGCCGGGGACGCCACGGCGATCATCGCCAGGCGGAAGCCGAAGACCTGGCGGCACATGGCCTGGACGGCGTTCACCTGGATGGGCAGCGGGGGGGCTCCCACGGCCGGCCTGCCTCGCCGGACGCGCCACCCCACGGACCGGCGGCCCGTCGTCGCGATCGTCGCCACACGTCCTCCTAGCGGCCCGTGATCGAGCCGAAGTCGGTGCCGGAGCCGAGGATCAGGCCGGCGCCGAGCAGCAGCATCGTGGCCGGGACCATGAAGGTGGTGATCATCATGGTGGCCTTGGGGACGGCCCGGGCGGCCTTGCGGCGGGCGTTCTGGGCGTCGGTACGGCGCATGTCCCTGGCCAGCGCCACCAGGGTGTCGACGATCGGCGCGCCCAGTTCCTCGCCCTGCTGGAGGGCGGTGACGAACATCGCCACCTGCTCGGAGTCGTTGCGCCGCCGCAGCTCCGCGAACGCCTGCCTGCGGCTCATGCCGAGATCCATCTGGCGCAGGGTGATGCGGATCTCGTCCGCCCAGGGGCCCTCGTAGCGGGAGGCCACCCGGTCCAGTGCCTGGCGGAAACCCAGGCCGGCGCCGACGACGACCGCGAGGACGTCGAGGAAGTCCGGCAGGGTGCGTTCGATGACGTCCTTGCGGACGCGGATCGCCGACCAGATGCCGACCTCCGTCCAGAACGCCCCGAAGGCCAGCAGCAGCAGCGCCACGAAGAAGTCGCCCCGCAGCAGGAACACCAGCGCGCCGACCGCCCCGAGGGCGCCGTAGACCGCCCGCCGTGCCGCGTACCGGTCCAAAGTCAGGCCGCCCGGGTTGCCCGCCAGGTCGATCTTGCGGCGGTATCTGGCGACCAGCGTGGGGCCCATCAGGCGCAGGACGGCGGGGGCGTAGCGCATGCCCATGCGGTCGACGAGGGAGTCGACGGCGCCGGTGCGGGTGGCGCCGACCTCCAGGGCGAGGGCCAGGTCGCCGGGGAGCCGGGCCTCGGCCCGGTACATGCGGATGCCGGCGACCATGCCCCCGACGCTCAGGGCCATCAGCAGGGCGAGCAGCACAGCCATGTGTGGGCCTCCTCAGACGTCGATGCGGGACAGGCGGCGGATGAGGACGAAGCCGACGGCGTACAGCGCGAACGCGATGATCACGCAGGCCTGGCCGACCGGGGAGCCGGTCATACGGTCCAGGGCGCCGTCCTTGACGCCGTTCATGAGGAACAGCGAGCCGATGCCCATGACGGGCACGGCGTACGAGGTCATGCTGACCTGGGAGAGCTGGGTGCGGATCTCGCGGCGGGTCTCCTTGCGCTCCTCCAGGGTCTCGGTGAGGTTGCGCAGGGCGCCCACCACCTGGCCGCCCGCCCGGTTGGAGAGCACCAGGGTCGTCACCAGGACGACCAGCTCGCGTGAGGGGAGCCGGTCGGCCAGCTCGCCGAGCGCGTCGTCCATCGAGGCGCCCATCGCCAGCTGGTCGGCCACCCGGGACAGTTCCTCGCCGGCGGGCGCCTCCAGCTCGTCGGCGGCCATGCCTATGGCGGTGCGCAGGGCGAGGCCGGCCTGGGTGGCGTTGGCCAGGATGCGGGCCAGTTCGGGGAGTTGGTTGATGAACCGCTCGATGCGTTTCTGGCGCTGCCAGTTGAGGTACTGCCAGGCCGCCCAGATGCCGAGGAGGCCGGCGATGGGCCCGAAGAACGGGGCGAGGGCGGCCTGCCCGGCCAGCCAGAGGGCGGCGACCGCGGTGAGCACGGCGGCGAAGAACTCGCCCGGGGTGATGTCGAGGCCGGTGGAGGCCAGACGCAGCTCCAGCAGCCGGCCGAGCCGGGTGCGGCGCAGCCGCCGGTCGAGGCCCTGGAAGTGGCGCCTGCGTCCGGGGGCCGAGCCGTGGCCCGCCTCCAGCGCCAGCCGGTCGACCAGGGCCTCGCGCTGGGCGCGGCCGGTGGCGTAGGAGTGCACGCCGATCACGGCGAGGAGGCAGGTGAGCAGGGTGAGGCCGAGGGTGAGCTGGATGAGCCTGACGGGTTCCATGGGTCTACCTGGCTTCTCGGGTGGCGAGCTGGTCGGCGTGCTGGGCCACGCCGAAGGCCTGCGGGAGGGGCTGGCTCGCCATGTAGAGGCGGTCGGCGGTGCGGCGCGGGAGCGGGAAGTGGCGGAAGGTGCCGTGCACGCGGCCGTCGGGGGTCATGGGCTGGGCGTCGAAGCGGGCCACGGTGGCCAGCCGGTAGGGCTCTCCGCCGTGGCTGTCGAGGATCGCGATCTCGGTGATGCGGCGGGCGCCGTCGGCGAACCGGGCGAGCTGGACGAGCACGTCGACGGCGCTGTTGATCTGGTCGTGCAGGGCGACGAAGGGGATCTCCACGTCGGACATGGAGGCGAGGGTCTGCAGCCGGGTCAGCGCGTCCTCGGCGCTGTTGGCGTGCACCGTCGCGAGCGATCCGTCGTGGCCGGTCGACATCGCCTGGAGCATGTCGAGGGACTCGCCGCCGCGGACCTCGCCGACGACGATCCGGTCGGGCCGCATGCGCAGCGAGTTGCGCACCAGGTCGCGGATCGTGACACGGCCCGTGCCCTCGACGTTGGGCGGGCGGGACTCCAGGCGGATGACATGGGCCTGCTGGAGCTGGAGTTCGGCGGAGTCCTCGATGGTGATGATGCGCTCGCCACCGGGGATCAGTCCGGACAGGGCGTTGAGCATGGTGGTCTTGCCGGTGCCGGTGGCGCCGGAGACGATGATGTTGAACTTCGCCTGCACCAGCCCCGCCAGCAGGAACAGCATGTGCTCGTCGAGCGAGCCGAAGCCGATCAGCTCCTGGAGGGTGAAGGAGCGCGGGAAGCGGCGGATGGTGAGGATCGGGCCGGTCAGGGACAGCGGCGGGATGATCACGTTGACGCGCTCACCCGACGGCAGCCGGGCGTCGACCATCGGGTTGGACTCGTCCACGCGGCGGTTGACCGTCGACACGATCCGCTCGATGGTCTGCATCAGCTGGTCCACGGACGCGAACCGCAGCGGCAGTTGCTCCACCCGGCCGCCGCGCTCCACGAAGATCGCGTCGGGGCCGTTCACCATGATCTCCGTGATGGAAGCGTCCTCCAGCAGCGGCTCCAGGATGCCGAGCCCCAGGGCCTCGTCGACGACCCGGCGGATCAGCTGCGAGCGCTCGACCGTCGACAGGACCGGGCCCTCGCGGCTGATGATGTGCCCGAGGACCCGCTCCAGGCGCGCCCGGCGCTCGGCGGCCGCCAGCGAGCCCATCTCGGCGAGGTCGATCTCCTCCAGCAGCTTCGCCCGGTACGAGGCGACCAGATGGCCGTCCTCGCCCCTGCTGCCGTGCTCCTCGGGGGAGTTGATGCGTGCCCGCAGACTCATGGCAGTACCGGCTCCTCGTCGGTGTGGTCGAGCGGCATGGTGGCGGTCTTGGTGGCGTCGCCGAAGTCCCAGCCGGGGACGAGACTCGGGATCTTCACTCTCGCCGTGACCTCCACCTCGTCGCCGCCGAAGGACTCGCCGCAGCTGACGGACAGCCAGTCGCTGACCGCCCGCTCGCACGCGTCCTGCGCGCTCTCCTGGAGGGACGCGTTGCGCGCGCCCGCCCGCGCCGCCGTACCCGCCTGCTGACCGGCGTACGCGATGAACCCGATCTGCACCCCGGCGAGGGCGACGAGGACCAGGATCGGGATGAAGCCCAGGTACTCGATGGCGACCTGCCCGCGGTCACGGCCCCGCATCCCGGCCCTCCTCCTGTACGGCGCCGGCGTGTCCCTCCACCGGGAGCGGGAAGCCGATCACGCCCGGGAAGAGGATGGGCACCTGCAGCCTGACGTCGGCGGTGACGTAGTCGCCGTCCCCGCCGCAGTTCACGCTCGCGCCGCCCTCCCAGGCACTCGGCAGATCGGCGAGGCCCGCCTCGCTGCAGGCCGACTGGCCCTCCGACGCCGTACCCGCCCGTACGGCCTCGTCCGCCGCGTGGCCCGCCAGCGTGTACGTGTAACCCACCAGCACGCACTGCCACAGCACCACCAGCGTGACCAGGATGGTCGGGGTCATCCCGAGGAACTCGATCGTGACCTGCCCCCGGTCCCCGAGGCGCCGGGCCCTCATCCGCCACCGTCCTTGCGCCGCCGGTCCCCGCGCAGCCGGCCGTGCTTCTGGCCGCCTGGCTGCGCCTTGACCAGGCCGAGCTCGCCGGCGAGGGCGAACAGGGCCTGGCGGATCTGGCCCTTGGCGTCGAGTTCGTGGACGCGGCCGGCGTCGACGGCGGACTGGAGTTCCTTGAAGTGAGCGGGCACGGCGGTGCCGGCCAGCGCGGTGCCGGTGATCTTCTGGATCAGGGGCGGCTGGATCTCGGCGCTGCGGCTGTGCCGGTTGACGACGACGGTGGTCTCCTCGGCCTTGCGGATCTGCAGCCGGTCCCACATGCGCACGACCCGTTTGGCGCCGCGTACGGCGATGACGTCGGGGGTGGTGACGAGGAGAGCCGTGTCGGCCATCTCGACGGCGGCGGCGGAGGCGCCGGTGGTCTGGGCGCCGCAGTCGATGACGACGGTGTCGTAGCGGGAGCGCAGGGCGCTGACGATCTGCCGGGCGGCGCGGTCGGTGACCTCCTCGCCGCGCTCGCCCTCGGCGGGGGCGAGGAGCAGGGCGAGTCCGGTGTCGTGGCGGAAGACGGCGTCGGCGAGGACGCGCGGGGAGATGTCGGTAATGGCGGCTAGGTCGACGACCGAGCGGCGGAACTGGACGTCGACGAAGGAGGCGACGTCGCCGGCCTGGAGGTCCATGTCGACGAGGGCCGTGGCGCGGCCGGAGGTCTGGGAGGCGAGGGCGAGCTGGATCGCCACCAGGGTGGTGCCGACGCCGCCCTTGGCGCCGCTGACGGTGACGACGGTGCCGCCGACGCCGGAGAACACGTCGGCGCCGCCGTGCCCGAGGTGGCGGCGCACACCGGTGGACCAGCCGGCGACGGCCTGGACGCGGCTGGCGAGTTCGTCGTACGACAGCGGCAGCGCGACCAGGCCGCGGGCGCCGGCGTCCATGGCGGCGGCGAACAGGCCGGGGCCGGCGTCGGTGGTGACGAGGATGACGCCGACGGCGGGGAAGCGCAGGGCGACCTCGCGGATCAGCTCCAGGGCGGGGACGGGGCCGATGCGTTCGTGGACGACGACGACCTCGGGGAGTTCGTCGACGGAGTCGGCGGCGAGGCGGGCGAGGGTGTCGACGAGCTGGGTGGAGTCGACGACGGGGGTGAGGGGTTCGGCGTCGGGGAGCTGGCTGAGCAGGGTCGTGAGGGACCGGACCGCGTCCGCGTCGCCGACGGCCGGGAGGATCCTCGTGGGCATGCGCGGCCGCCTCTCACTTGTCCTGGGCGAGTTCGTAGGTGCGGTCCTTGTCGGGGACGGCGGTGTCGGTGCCGGGCGCGACCAGGGCGAGGCGGACGCGCTGGGCGAAGGACTCGGCGTAGGTGAGGCGCTGGGCGTCGAGGGTGGACAGCGCGAAGGTGATGGGGACGGCCTCGGTGGCGCGCCGGGTGCGGTCGCTCGCGCCGGGTTCGAGGGGGGTCAGTTCGCCGACGTCGAGGACGCGGGCGTTGGTGACGACGATCCGGGACTGGTCGGGCGCGCCCTCGCGTTCGCCCTCGAAGGTGGCGTAGACGTTGACGGTGGAGCCGGGGGTGATCTTGCCGGCCACGCCGGTCGCCGCGTCGATCATGATGGCGACCTCCTGCTGGCCGGGCCGCAGTTCCGGCTGGTCGACGATCATGTCGCTCTGGAGCAGGGAGCCCTTCTTCAGGGTGGTGACGGCGATCTTGCCGCGGATGTCGTCGAGGTCGGTGACCGCGTTGGCGGAGAGCCAGCGCTCCGGCATGCTGATCCGTTTGAACTGGCCCGGGTTCAGGACGTCGTACGGCTGTACCTCCGACCGCACCTCGTACGCGGTGACCTCGGGGCCGACCTTGGACTTCACGTCGTTGACGACGGAGAGCACGCCGGCGAAGGCGCCGAGGGCGCCCAGGACCGACAGGAGCAGGAGTATCACGCCGCGGCGCTGACGGGAGTTCATGGACCGAGCAACCTCTGGGGGGGTGGGGTCGGGGGACTGCGGTGCGAGGGGTCAGCCGGTGAGCATGCGGCTCTCCGATGCGGGCGGGACGGCGGAGCAGAACACACAGCGGTCGCCGATGACGTCGAGCCCGCACCAGTGGCACACGCTCTGCCGCACCGAGGCGACCAGCTGGTAGAGCACGGACAGGTCGGGCAGGAAGCTGCAGAACTCGGTGAGCCGGCCGGTGCCCCACCAGGCGGGTGACTCGGCGGGCAGCGGTGTCTCGCGCAGGCCCTGGGTGTTCCAGGCGGGGGCGAGGGTGGCGGCGACCCAGTCGGTCTGGAGCTGGCCCTTGGCGAGGAGCATCGAGGTGGCGAACTCCGGCCCGGTGAGGACCGCTTCGTGGCCGACGCGCACGAGCTGGGGCGCGGGGTGGGCGACGACGGCGAACTGGCTGCCGGGCATCCAGGACTTGGCGTGCGCCTTGAGCGTGACGGGGACGCGGTCGAGCCTGGCGACGGAGCCGAGGACGGCGCCGGCGTGCAGGTAGTGCGTGAGCAGCCGGCCCGCGCAGGCGAGCACGCCGGGACCGAGGTCGCAGGAGGCGAGCTGGCGCAGCTGCCGGGCGAGGACGGCGAGGGCGAGCGGCGGCAGGTCGGGGGCGAAGAGGGCGATGCGGTCGCTCTCCAGCAGGGAGCGGACGGTGTGCAGGCGCCGCTCGACGGCCGGGGAGACGCCGGACGCGTACACGACGACGACATGGCCGTGCTGTTCGACGAGGGCGTGCAGGCGGGCGACGGACCGGTCGAGCGGCTCGCGGTCGAGGCCGTCGAGGACGGCGGCGGGCAGGGTGCGCTCGTCCAGCGGCGGCAGTGCCAGATCGGCTCCGGTCACGGCAACGGCAGTTGGCACACGCAGCTCCCCGAATCCCCGCCGGTCGGCCCGCCGGGTGTTACTCCGCGGCGCCGAGATGACTTCATTGCGTGACTTCCTCGGCACTGTACCCACGGCTCTGTGACCGGAGAACAGCGTTTGGTGAGCTCCGGTGGAACTCCCGCGCACAAGTCGCGTCAAAACGGGTCAGGTTGCGCACCGGCGCCCTCATGTTCCACTCCTGCGGGCGAGTTGGTCTGGACCTCTTGACACGTCCTATTGGTCTGGACCAACTTGGACGTCCAGCGGTGGCCACCGTCCCCATCCCACTCCCCCACCCGGAGGCCCCAGTGGACCGCGCAACACGCCCGAGACGGACCCGCCTGTGGGCCGGTGCCGTCACCGCCGCCCTCGCCCTGTCCCTCACCGCCGCCACCGAGGCGTCCGCCGCCGACGTCAACAACGCGAGGAACGCCGGCTTCGAGTCGGGCCTCGCCAACTGGACGTGCGGCGCGAACAGCGGCACCACCGTCTCCTCGCCCGTGCACGGCGGCACGGCCGCGCTGAAGGCGACCCCGGCCGGGCAGGACAACGCCCGCTGCTCCCAGACCGTCGCCGTCCGGCCGAACTCGACGTACACCCTCAGCGCCTGGGTGCAGGGCGGCTACACCTATCTGGGCGCGACCGGCACCGGCACCACCGACGTGTCGACCTGGACACCGGACTCGTCGTCCTGGAAGCAGCTGTCGACGACCTTCACCACCGGCGCCTCCACCAGTTCGGTCACCGTCTATCTGCACGGCTGGTACGGACAGGCCGCCTATCTCGCCGACGACGTCTCGGTGTTCGGCCCGGACGGCGGCGGGGGCACCGACCCGGGCCCGTCCGTCCCCGGAGCCCCGACGGGACTCGCCGTGTCCGGTACGACGTCGTCCTCGGTGTCGCTGGCCTGGAACACCGTCTCCGGCGCGACCGGCTACAGCGTCTACCGCGACGGCACCAAGGTCACCGCGGTCACCGGCACCTCGGCGACCGTGACCGGGCTGGCCGCCTCCACGTCGTACTCCTTCCAGGTCACCGCCACCAACGCGGCCGGTGAGTCGCCGAAGTCGGCGGCCGTGAGCGGCACGACCGCGCCCACGGGCGGCGGCGGGGGCGGGAACCTGCCCAAGCACGCGGTGACCGGCTACTGGCAGAACTTCGACAACGGCGCGACCGTCCAGAAGATCTCCGACGTGCCGAACCAGTACGACATCATCGCCGTGGCCTTCGCGGACGCGACCGGCACACCGGGTGCCGTCACCTTCAACCTCGACTCGACCGGGCTCGGCGGCTACACCGTCGACCAGTTCAAGGCCGACATCCGCGCCAAGCAGGCCGCGGGCAAGAAGGTCATCATCTCGGTCGGCGGCGAGCGCGGCACGGTGAGCGTCAACGACTCCGCCTCGGCCACGAACTTCGCGAACTCCGTGTACGCGCTGATGCAGACGTACGGCTTCGACGGCGTCGACATCGACCTGGAGAACGGGCTCAACGCCACCTACATGACCCAGGCGCTGCGGTCGCTGTCGGCCAAGGCGGGCTCCTCGCTGATCATCACGATGGCACCGCAGACGATCGACATGCAGTCGACGTCGAACGCCTACTTCCGGACGGCCCTGAACATCAAGGACATCCTCACGGTCGTCAACATGCAGTACTACAACAGCGGTTCCATGCTGGGCTGCGACGGCAAGGTGTACTCGCAGGGCTCGGTGGACTTCCTCACCGCGCTCGCCTGCATCCAGCTGGAGGGCGGGCTCGCCCCCTCCCAGGTGGGCCTGGGGCTGCCCGCCTCCACGCGCGGTGCCGGCAGCGGCTACGTGTCCCCGACGATCGTCAACAACGCCCTCGACTGTCTGGCCCGGGGCACCAACTGCGGCACCTTCAAGCCGTCGCGCACCTACCCGGACCTGCGGGGCGCGATGACCTGGTCCACCAACTGGGACGCCACCGCGGGCAACGCGTGGTCGAACGCGGTGGGGCCGCACGTGCACGCGCTGCCGTAGGGCCTCGCGCCGGCCGTGGTCGGGGTCCCCGAGGGGCTCAGAAGAACTCCGACCACGGCTGGTCCCAGATCTGCTTCACGCACAGCACCAGGAACAGCAGCCCGGCGAGCACGAGCATGGTGTTGCTGAGCGGGCCGTTGCGCCAGGCGCGCGGGGTGCGGGCCGAGTTGAGCAGCCACAGCAGCGTGCCCGCCAGGAACGGCAGGAAGGCCGCGCCGAGGACGCCGTAGACGATGACCAGGCGGAAGGGCTGGTCCTGGAAGAGCAGGACGATCGGCGGGAAGGTCAGCCACAGCAGATAGGCGCGGAAGGGCCAGGAGCGCTCGCGCGCGCCGGAGGCGACCTCCTCGCCGCGGGCCGCCTCCGTGCCGGGGCGCAGCCGGGCGACGAAGTCGGCGAACATCAGGCTCACGCCGTGCCAGACGCCGATCAGGGAGGTGTAGGAGGTGGCGAAGAAGCCGACCAGGAAGAACGTGGCGGTGGCGGAGCCGTACTCGCCCTCCAGGATGTCGCCGAGCTGGATCAGGCCCTTGTCGCCGCTCGCGAGGGCCACGTTCGCGGAGTGCAGCAGCTCGGCGCCGACGAACAGCATGGCCACGACGAAGATGCCGGTGGTGGCGTAGGCGACCCGGTTGTCCAGGCGCATGACCTTCATCCAGCCGGTGTCGGTCCAGCCCTTGGCGTTGACCCAGTAGCCGTACGCGGCGAGCGTGATGGTGCCGCCGACGCCGCCGATCAGGCCGAGGGTGTTGAGGACGGAGTCCTTCTCGTCGGGCAGCACCGGCAGCAGACCGGCGAAGGCGTCCGGGAGGTTGGGGGTGACCCGGATCGCGAGGTAGACCGTCACCAGGAACATCACGCCGACCAGGACGGTCATGACCTTCTCGAACACGGCGTACCGGTTGAACCAGACGAACACCAGGCCCGACAGGCCGCAGGCGACCGCCCACCACTTCAGGTCCATCACGTCCGGGAACAGCGCCTGCAGCGGCAGCGCGCTGGAGGACATGGCCGCGGCGCCGTAGACGAAACCCCAGACGACGGCGTAGACGGCGAAGAACCAGGTCGTCCAGCGGCCGAGGCTCGCCCAGCCGTCGAAGAGGGTGCGGCCGGTGGACAGATGCCAGCGGCCGGCCGCCTCCGCGAGGGAGATCTTGACCAGGCAGCCGACGATCGCGGCCCACAGCAGGGTGTAGCCGAAGCTGCTGCCCGCGATGAGGGTGGCGACGAGGTCACCGGCGCCGACGCCGGTGGCGGCGACGACGATGCCCGGCCCGATGTGCCGCCAACTCGACGGGCGCGTGGATGGATCGGTCTCGGATGCGACGCCTGGTTCCGTGGGGTGTCCCGTGGTGTCCGCCATGAGCGTCAAGAAAGCGCAAGGGCGGGTGCGGGACAAGAGGGCCTGCCGGGATCCGCACCGGATGTGCCCGAACGCGTCGGCCCGATTTCGTCTTGACCGGCTCATGCCACACCTTCACCATGAGCGCCACCACCGCACCTCGGACCCGGCCGGCCGGACCCCACGCCCGCCCGGACGGGTCCGCGTACGTCGCACCGGAGAACCACCCCCCGCTCCACTCCCCACTTCCGGCAGATCCCGGAATCCCTGGAGAAACGAGGAGACTTCATGCGACTCCGCATACGCGGCTCGGGCGCCCGCGGCACCCGTAGGGCGACCGCACTCGCCGGCGTCCTCGCCCTGGCGCTCGCCGCCCCGCTCTCCGCGGACCTCACCGCCGCGAGCGCCGACAGCGCGGCGAAGGCGGCCCCCTCCGCCGACGACGTCCGGCAGTACGAGGTCCACGTCCACAACAGCACCGCCGCCGAGCGCACCGCCGTCACCGCGGCCGGTGTGACCGTGGACCAGGCCGACGAGGAGGGCCTGGTCGTCTCCGGCCGCGCGGACCAGATCCGCAGGCTGCGGGCGGAGGGCTACCGGGTCACCGCGCTGCCCGACGCCTCCGCCCGGATCGCCGAGGACGACATCCGGCTCTACGACTTCCCCTCGGCCGACTCGCGCTACCACAACTACGCCGAGATGAACGCCGAGATCGACCAGCGGCTCGCCGCCTACCCGGGCATCATGAGCAAGCGGGTGATCGGCAAGTCCTACCAGGGCCGCGACATCGTCGCCATCAAGATCAGCGACAACGTGGCCACCGACGAGGCCGAGCCGGAGGTGCTGTTCACCCACCACCAGCACGCCCGCGAGCACCTCACCGTGGAGATGGCGCTCTACCTGCTGCGCGAGCTGGGCGCGGGCTACGGCACCGACTCACGCGTCACGAGCATGGTGAACAGCCGTGAGATCTGGATCGTGCCCGACCTCAACCCCGACGGCGGCGAGTACGACATCGCCTCCGGCTCCTACCGCTCCTGGCGCAAGAACCGGCAGCCCAACTCCGGTTCCTCGTACGTCGGCACGGACCTCAACCGAAACTGGAACTACCGCTGGGGCTGCTGCGGCGGGTCCTCCGGCTCGACGTCCTCCGAGACCTACCGCGGCCCGGCGCCCGAGTCGGCGCCCGAGGTGAAGGTCGTCGCCGACTTCGTGCGCAGCCGGGTCGTCGGGGGCGTGCAGCAGATCAAGGCGGGCATCGACTTCCACACGTACAGCGAGCTGGTGCTGTGGCCGTTCGGCTACACCTACTCCGACACCACCACCGGCATGACCGCCGACGACCGCAACGCCTTCGCGACGGTGGGCCAGAAGATGGCCGCCAGCAACGGCTACACGCCCGAGCAGTCGAGCGACCTGTACATCACCGACGGGTCCATCGACGACTACCTGTGGGGCGCCCACAAGATCTTCGGCTACACCTTCGAGATGTACCCGTCGTCCGGCGGCGGCGGCTTCTACCCGCCCGACGAGGTCATCGAGCGGGAGACGTCCCGCAACCGGGACGCGGTGCTCCAGCTGCTGGAGAACGCCGACTGCATGTACCGGTCGATCGGCAAGGCCGCGCAGTACTGCGCCTAACCGGCGGCCTCTTCCTCGAAGTAGGCGTCGAGGACCGCGTCCAGCTGCGTGTCCCACTCCTTGTGCTGGGCACGCGACTTGGCCTCGATCTCGATCGGGTACCAGCGGCGGTCGGGGGTGTGGACGGTGACCGTGTACCGCTTGCCGAAGCGGCCGGTCGCCGTCTCCACCGCGCCGATCTCGTCCCAGCGGAACTCGCACTCCTGGTCGTCCAGGGCGAGCCGGACACCGGCGGCGTCCGCGACGATCCGCGCACGCCGGTCGGCGGCCTCGAACACGGGGCCGTCGGCGGGCACTTCGGCGGGCGCCTCCGCGGAGCCCTCCGCGGGGGCCTCCGCGACGGCCTCCTCGGTGACCTCCGCGGCGGCCTCCTCGACGGCCGCCCCGGCGTCCTCGGCCTGCGGCCGGGCGTCCTGCGGCTCGTCCTTGGACACGGGGACCGTGAGCCCGGGGATGTGCGCCGGGTTCACTCCGGCGTCCAGGGGCTGACTGCTCGAACCTATGCGCTGCTCCACAGCGGAGCAGTATGGTCGACGATCCTGTGTCGCACACAGTCAGCCCCTGCATCGTTATACGAAGATGCTCAGCCCGGCGGCCGTCACGAAGCCCACCACCGACAGCACCGACTCCAGCACGGTCCAACTGCGCAGGGTGTCCCGCTCGCTGATGCCGAAGTACTTGGCGACCATCCAGAAGCCGCCGTCGTTGACGTGCGAGGCGAAGATGGAGCCCGCCGAGACGGCCATGATGACGAGGGCGACGAACGCCTGGGAGTGGTCGCCCCCGGCGAGCAGCGGGGCGACGATGCCGGCGGTGGTGACGATGGCGACCGTCGCCGAGCCCTGGGCGACCCTCAGCACCACGGAGATCAGATAGGACAGCACGATCACCGGCAGGCCGACGTCGTGGAAGGTGTCGGACAGCGCCTGGGCCACCCCGCTCGCCTTCAGTACGGCGCCGAAGACCCCGCCCGCGCCGACGACGAGCAGGATGTTGCCGACCGGCTTCAGGGACGCGGTGGACACGGTCTCCAGCGACTTGCGGGACCAGCCGCGGCGGACGCCGAGGACGTAGTAGGCGAGCAGCAGGGCGATCGTCAGGGCCACGAAGGGGTGCCCGAAGAACTCGATCACCGAACGCGGGGTGGAGGGGTCCAGGGCGATCGAGGAGAAGGTCGCGGCGAGGATCAGGATCAGCGGCGTACCGATGACGGCGAGGACCGTGCCGAGGGCGACGGGCTGTTCGCGCGGCTCGGCCTGCTCGGCCCGGACCGCGCGCCTGGCGTCCTCGGCCGCCTCCACCATGTCCTGCGGCACGGCGACGAAGATCCGGCGCCCGACCCAGGCCGAGAACACCCAGGCGGCCAGCACGGCGGGGATGCCGCAGACGACGCCCATGAGGATGACCCAGCCGAGGTCGACGTGGAGGAGTCCGGCGGCGGCGACGGGGCCGGGGTGCGGCGGCAGGAAGGCGTGGGTCATGGACAGGCCCGCGAGCAGCGGCAGGCAGTACAGCAGGATCGATCTGCCGGACCGCTTGGCGGCGGCGTAGACGATCGGCGCGAGGACGAAGATGCCGACGTCGAAGAAGACCGGGATGCCGAAGACGACACCCGTCACGCCCATGGCGAGCGGGGCGCGCTTCTCGCCGAACAGGCCGAGCAGGCGCGAGGCGAGCACCTCGGCCCCGCCGCTGACCTCCAGGATCGCGCCGAGCATGGTGCCGAGGCCGATGATGATCGCGACATGGCCGAGGATGCCGCCCATGCCGGACTCGATGGTGGACACGGCGTCGCTGCGCTGGACGGTGCCGAACAGCTCGGTGACGGAGAGGCCGGCGAGCAGGCCGACGGCTATGGACACGGCGAGCAGCGCGACGAACGGCTGGAGCCGCACCTTGATGATCAGGAGGAGCAGCAGGGCGATCCCGACGGCGGCGACGGTGAGCAGTCCCGCCGTGCCGTCGATCAGCGTCAGGAGGCCACCCGTGTGGGGTGGGGCCTCGGGGGCGGGGGCGGCGAGCGAGTAGGACATACGGGGGTCCTCTGGGTAAGGGCATGGAGCTTTCGGGCAGGGCGGACCGCGGCACGGCACCGCGGTGGGTGCCGTGCCGTGGGATGCGGCGTGCGGAGGAGAGGGGGGAGGCGTCAGCCGAGGACGGCGAGCGCGTCGATCTCGATGAGCAGCCCGGCGGGGAGGCCGACGTAGACGGTCGTGCGGGCGGCGGGCGGGGCGGTGAGGTTCTGCGCCTCGAAGTAGGCGTTGTAGATCTCGTTCATCTCGGCGAAGTGGGCCACGTCCGTGAGGTAGACGCGGATCATCAGCACGTCGTCCCAGGAGGCGCCGCCCTCCTCCAGGATCGCCTTGACGTTGGCGAGGGTCTGCAGGGCCTGCTCGCGCAGGGTGGGTCCCGCGGGCGTGGGGGGCTTGCCGTCCTCGGCGGGCAGGAAGCCGACCTGGCCGGCGACCTGGAGGATGTTGCCCTTCTTCACGCCGTGCGAGAACTTCGCGGGCGGGGTGGTGTGGGTCTTCGGGGTGAGCGCGATCTTGTCCGTCATGCGGGGTCCCTTACGGTGGTTCGTCCGGAGTACTCGCCGCTGATGGCGTCCGCGCCGCGGCGCACCAGCGGGAGCAGGGTGAGGAGTTCGTCGGCGGTGACGACGACGTTCGGCGCGGACACCGACATGGCGGCGACGACCCGGCCGTCGGCGCCGCGGATCGGCGCGGCGACGCAGTTGATGGACTCCTCGTGGCCGCCGAGGTCGGAGGCCCAGCCCTGTTCGCGCACCCGCTCCAGCTCCTTGAGGAAGGCGGCGGCGTTCGGCGTCGAACGGGGCGTGTACAGGGGGTAGTCGAGCTTCTCCGCGACCGCGCGGCGCTCGGCCTCGGGCAGGTCGGCGAGGAGCAGCTTGGCGACGGCCGCGACCGTGATCGCGACGGGTTTGCCGATCCGCGAGTACATGCGCACCGGGTAGCGGCTGTCGACCTTGTCGATGTAGAGCACCTCGCCCTCCTCGTACACGGCGAGGTGCACGGTGTGCCCGCACTCCTCGTTGAGGCGCAGCAGGTGGGGGTGGGCGATCTCGCGGATGTCGAGGTTCTCCATCGCCTCCTGGGCGAGCGCGAACAGCCGGGCGCCGAGCCGGTAGCGCTGGTCGGACTGGCGGTAGACCAGCCCGTGTTCGTGCAGGGTGCGCAGCAGGCGCAGGGCGGTGCTCTTGTGGACACCGAGGCGGTCGGCGACCTGCCCCAGGTCGGCGGGGCCCTCCGCGAGCAGCGGCAGGATGCTCAGTGCCCGGTCGACGGTCTGGCTCATGGCGTACGTACCTCCTCCGAGGCCTTACCGGCACACGTCCAGCCGGGGCCGAGTCGAAGTCTCCCCCACGCGTCGTCGTCGAGGGCGGCGAGCCGGTCGGCGTGCCCCCGGGAGGGCGGCGCGGCCAGGTCCCCGGCCTCGGTGAGCACGGCCGCGGCCCAGAGGTGCCCGTGCCGGAGGCGGTCGCGCGGGGGCAGCCCGCGCAGGGTGGCGGAGAGGAAACCCGCGGCGAAGGCGTCCCCGGCACCGACCGCGGCGACGACGTCGACTCGGGGGGCGCGTTGGAGGGTGGCGGTCCCGTCGGCGTCCTCCGGGCCCTCGGTGTTCCGGTCGAAGGCGATCGCGCCGCCCTTGCCGAGCTTGACGACCAGGGTGCCGGGTTCCGGCAGGGCGTCCCTGACGGCA
Source organism: Streptomyces sp. NPDC053367 (assembly GCF_044545925.1). Lineage (NCBI taxonomy): Bacteria > Bacillati > Actinomycetota > Actinomycetes > Kitasatosporales > Streptomycetaceae > Streptomyces > Streptomyces sp. NPDC053367. The sequence continues at coordinate 433,079 of NZ_JBITYN010000005.1, forward strand.
CGGGCTCCGTGGAGCCCCCACGCGTCCCGCGCCTCGTCGGCCCCGACGAACACGATGTCCGCCGCCCGTGCCAGGTCCAGGACTACGTCCGCCCCTCCCCGGCGGGGCCACAGTCCGGGCCGGTGGTTCACGTCGAAGGACACCAGAGGGCGCCCGTCCCGCCGTGCGGTCAGTTCGCGCAGCAGCTCCAGGCACTCCCCCGACAGCGCGGCCGTGATCCCGGAAAGGTGCAGCACCCGCCCCGAGAGGGCCGCGGAGAGGTCGACGTTCGCCACGCTCATCGCGGACGCCGCCGACCCGGTCCGGTAGTACGCCACCTCGTGCGCGTCCGTCGAACGGTCCCCGGCGGTACGGAAGTACACCCCGGTGGGCCGCTCCCGATCCCTCCCGACGGCCGACACATCGACGCCGTACGCGCCCACGGCCTCCACCAGATGGTCCCCGAACCCGTCGGCCCCGACCCGGCTGACCCATCGCACGGCATGGCCCGCTGCGGCGAGCGCGCAGGCCACGTTGGACTCCGCGCCGCCGATGCCGCGCTCGAAGGACGGCACGTCGGCGAGCGGTCCCGGCCGGGTGGGCAGGAACGTGACCATGGACTCGCCGAGGGCGACGAGGTCCACGGCGTACGGGGTGGGTCCGGTGGCGGTCACGATGGTCGGACGCTCCTCAGGGCCGCGCGGGGCCGGTTTCGTTGACCCGGCGTCGGGCGAGATGTTAGACAGCCGTAAGCGGCATACGCAATGGTCGTTGCGCTTAGCGCAACGCACCTGATCAGGGAGGTTCCATGGGTACCGAGTCGCTCGCAGAGCTGGCCGCCGAACGAGTCGACCACCGCTTCAAGGGCCTCCCGCCGGACGCCGAGGGCCTCACCGTCGGCGAGCTGGCCGCCCAGCGCCGCAACCTCTTCACCGGCGGCTTCACCACGCCCGTGCTCGCCCTGTCCGCCGAGCGCCTCGCGCACAACCTGCGGCTGATGGAGACGTACGCCGAACGCCACGGCCTCGCCTTCGCCCCGCACGGCAAGACCCCCATGGCGCCCCAGCTGTTCCAGCGGCAGATCGAGCACGGGGCGTGGGGCATCACCCTCGCCGTGCCGCACCAGGTGCGGGTGGCCCGGGCGTTCGGCATCCGGCGCGTCTTCCTCGCCAACGAACTCGTCGACCCCGCCGCCCTGCGCTGGATCGCCGCCGAACTCGCCGCCGACCCGGACTTCCGGCTCGTCTGTTACGTCGACTCGGTACGCGGTGTGGAACTGATGGACGAGGCCCTCGCGGGCACGGAACGCCCCCTGGACGTCGTCGTGGAGCTGGCGGCCGGCGAGGGCGCGCGGACCGGCGCCCGCACGGAGGCCGAGTGCGTGGCCGTGGCCGAGGCGGTCGCCGCGACCGGCACCCTGCGCCTGGCTGGCGTCGCGGGTTACGAGGGCGAGGTGCCGCAGGCGACCCCGGAGCGGGTGACCGCGTGGCTGCGGCGGCTGGTGGCGCTGGCCGTCGACCTCGACAAGGCAGGCCGGTTCGACCGCGCCGAGGAGATCGTCGTCAGCGCGGGCGGCAGCGCCTGGTTCGACGCCGTCGCCGACGTGTTCGCGGAGATCCCCGCCCTGTCCCGGCCGGTGCTGAAGCTGCTGCGCTCCGGCGCGTACGTTTCGCACGACGACGGGCACTACAGCAGGCTGACGCCCTTCAACCGGGTGCCAGCGGAAGGCGCGCTGGAGCCCGCCCTGCGGCTGTGGGCCCAGGTGGTCTCGCGGCCCTCGCCCGAGCAGGCGTTCGTCAACACGGGCAAGCGGGACGCGGCGTACGACCTCGGCCTGCCCCTCGCCCAGGTGGTCCGCCGCGGCGGCACCGAGCGCCCGGCCACCGGCGTCTCGGTGACCGCCCTGTCCGACCAGCACGCCTGGCTGCGGACCACCGACGAGGCGGACGTGGAGGTCGGGGACTGGGTGGGGCTCGGCCTGTCGCACCCGTGCACGTCGTTCGACAAGTGGCAGCTGATCCCGGTGGCCGAGGCGGACGGGACGGTCGTCGAATACATCCGGACGTTCTTCTAGGAGGCAGGCCCTGTGGAAGACCTCGTCATCCGGGACGCGGACGTCGTCGACGGCTCCGGCGCGCCCTCCTACCGGGCGGACGTCGTGGTCGACGGCGGCCGGATCGTCTCGATCGTCAAGGAGGCGGCGGCCGCCGGCTGCCAGCGCCCCCGGGCCATGAGGGAGCTGGACGCGGAGGGCCTCGTCCTCTCCCCCGGCTTCATCGACATGCACGCCCACAGCGACCTCGCGCTGCTGCGCGACCCCGACCACAGCGCCAAGGCCGCGCAGGGGGTGACCCTGGAGGTCCTCGGCCAGGACGGGCTGTCGTACGCCCCGGTCGACGACCGCACCCTGGAGGAGGTCCGCCGGGCGATCACCGGCTGGAACGGCCACGGCGACGACATCGACTTCGACTGGCGGTCGGTGGGCGAGTACCTGGACCGCCTGGACCGGGGCATCGCCGTCAACGCGGCCTATCTGGTCCCGCAGGGCACGGTCCGCGCGCTCGTCGTCGGCTGGGAGGACCGCAGGGCCACGCCCGGGGAGCTGGACCGGATGCGGCGGCTGGTCGCCGAAGGGCTGGAGCAGGGCGCGGTCGGACTGTCGTCGGGGCTGACGTACACGCCGGGCATGTACGCCGAGGACGCCGAACTGACCGAGCTGTGCCGGGTGGTGGCCTCGTACGGCGGCTACTACTGCCCGCACCACCGCTCCTACGGCGCCGGCGCGCTGGAGGCGTACGCGGAGATGGTGGAGCTCGCGAGGAAGGCGGGCTGCGCGCTGCACCTGGCGCACGCGACGATGAACTTCGGCGTGAACGAGGGCCGGGCGCCGGAGCTGCTGGCCCTGCTGGACGAGGCCCTGGCGGCGGGGGCCGACATCAGCCTGGACACGTACCCCTACACTCCGGGCAGCACCACGCTCGCGGCGCTGCTGCCGAGCTGGGCGGGCGAGGGCGGGCCGGAGGCGGTGCTGCGGCGGCTCGCGGACGAGGAGACGGCCGAGCGCATCCGGCACGACCTGGAGGTGACCGGCTCGGACGGCTGCCACGGGGTGCCGGTCGACTGGGACACGATCGAGATCTCGGGCGTGGGCGACCCGGCCCTGTCCGGTGAGGTCGGCCGCCGCCTGGACGGCTGGGCGACGGCCCGCCGGCTGCTCCTCGGGGACCGGCTGGCCACCTCGATCCTCCAGCACGTGGGCCACGAGGAGAACGTCCGGACCATCATGCGCCACCGGGCGCACACCGGCGGCTCGGACGGCATCCTGCAGGGCGCCAAGCCGCACCCGAGGGCGTACGGCACGTTCCCGCACTACCTCGGACGCTACGTCCGTGAGCTGGGCGTGCTGTCGCTGGAGGAGTGCGTCGCGCACCTCACCTCGCGGCCCGCGGCCCGGCTGCGGCTGCCGGACCGCGGTCTGGTGCGCGAGGGCCACCGGGCCGACCTGGTGCTCTTCGACCCGGCGACCGTCGCGGCGGGCTCCGACTACGACCGCCCGCGCGCCCTGCCGACGGGCATCCCGTACGTCCTGGTGGACGGCCGGTTCGTCATCGAGGACGGGCGGCGGACGGACGTGCTGGCCGGGCGGTCGGTGCGCCGCACGCCCGTGTGACGCCCTTACGGCCTGGGCAGGACGCAGCCGCTCGCGTACAGGTCGAGCTTGTTGTCCAGGCCGAAGCAGGCGGCGAGGGTGTACGTCTGCTGGGCGTAGTTGATGCCCTGGCGGACGGTGACGTTGCCGTTCGCGTCGACCTCGCAGGGGTTGTTGACGGTGCAGCTCTGGCCGTCCTCGTTGCCGGTGTTGTTGACGGCGACGACCCGGCCGGTGCTCTGGTCGATCACGGGCGAGCCCGACGTACCGCCGACGGTGTTGCAGGCGGAGGTGTAGCGGAGGGAGTCCTTCCAGGTCCAGCCGCCCTCGCGCAGGCGGTAGACGAAGCCGTCGACGGAGCAGTTGTAGATCCGCTTCCAGTAGCCGGAGACGACGCTGATGGCGGTGCCGGCGACCGGGTGGGTGTCGTTCAGGGTGAGGGCGTTGATGCCGTAGGTGCTGCGGATCGAGGCGTAGGAGCGGGTGAGCTGGTAGACGGCGACGTCCGTGTCGGTCATCGTCGAGTAGGCGATCTTGCTCGCGCGCAGGGTGCCGACGCGGGTGCCCGAGGAGTTCAGCAGGCTGAAGGAGCGGGTGGAGGGCTGGTCGACGACGACCTCGCCCGGGTCCGGCATCCCGGTCTCCAGACAGTGGCCGTTGGTGAGGACGAGCGCCGGGTCGTCGTCGGCCGAGTCGGGCATGCGGATCACGGAGCCGGAGCAGTTGCTGAGCGCCACGGTGCCGGCGAAGTTGACGGCCTTGACCGCGGGCGCCGCGCTCCCGCTGTCCGTCCCGGTGGCCGCGACGGCGGGTGCCGCACCCGCCCCGGCGATCACCAGGGCGGCGAGCGCGGCGAGGAGAGGCTTGTTCATGTGGGGTCCCCTCTATGGACGTGAGCGGCCGGAGATCTTCCGGCCGCCCCGTTCTTGTCATGCGCATTGTTAGTGCAGGGACAGGAGGGGACAAGGAGCCGTTTCAGGCCCGGATGGCCGATTACCGACCCGCGGGCTCGGGCCTACCCTTTGGGCCCTTTGGTCTCGGGCCTGCCCTGCCCGCGGCCCGGCTTGGCGCCGGTGGCCGTGGGTGAGACCTCGGGGGCCGAGGGCTGCGCGGCCGGGCCGGTGGATTCCGTGGGCCGCCCCGTCGCCGCGGGGTCACCGCCGGGCGCGGCCGAGGCGTCCGGGGAGTCCGTCGGGGAGGCGTCCGGGGAAGGGCCCGCCTCCTGGGAGGCGGGCGCGGCGGGGCCCTCGGAGGTGGCGTCGGCCGCGCCCGGTTCCTGGAGGTCCGTGGCACCCGCGGTGTCCTGGGCCGTCGGCACCGTACGCTCACCCCGGCCGGCCGGGCCGTCGTCCGAGGACCCGCCGAGGGAGAAGCCCGCCACCAGCGCGGCGAGGGAGAGGGCACCGACGGCGCCGCCCGCGAACAGCAGCCGGCGGTCACGGCGGGCGGCCGCCCGGCGGGCGCCGCGCGCGGCGACGCGGCCCCCGGGAGCGCCGGCAGGGCCGTCCGGCACCTGGGGAAGCCGGGCCGTCTCGTCGTAGGCGTTCTGCCAGCCGTGGGCGGCGGCGGGGTCCGCGTACTCGTCGTAGGCGGGGACGGCGTCGGCGGCCTGCGGGTGGTAGACGTTCGGCGGCGTCCGCGGCACGGCCTGCCCGTCGTACCCGTCGGTGGCGGCGCCGGCCGCGCTCAGGGGGTACGTCCCGGGGTCGGGTTGACGGTACTCAGACATGGGCGCGCATTTTAGAGACTGGCGGGTAGGTTGCGACAGCTACCGGCGATAACCGAACAAACCCGGCGTCTCACGTGGCGGAAAACACGACCCGGGGCGACGGAGCGGCCCGTAAGCTCCCTACATGCAGGTGATCCAGTCGACCAAGCTCGCCAACGTCTGTTACGAGATCCGGGGCCCGGTTCTCGAGGAGGCCATGCGGCTTGAGGCGGCGGGCCACCGCATCCTCAAGCTGAACACCGGCAACCCGGCCGCCTTCGGCTTCGAGTGCCCGCCGGAGATCCTGGAGGACATCCTCCGCAATGTCTCCGGCGCCCACGGCTACGGCGACGCCAAGGGCCTGCTGGCCGCGCGCCGGGCGGTCGTCATGCACAACCAGACCCTCGGCATCGAGACGGACGTCGAGCACGTCTACATCGGCAACGGCGTCTCCGAGCTGATCGTGATGGCGATGCAGGGCCTGCTGGACGACGGCGACGAGGTGCTGGTGCCCGCCCCGGACTACCCGCTGTGGACGGCGGCGGTGTCCCTGTCCGGCGGTACGGCCGTGCACTACCGCTGCGACGAGCAGTCCGACTGGATGCCGGACCTGGCGGACGTCGAACGCAAGGTCACCGACCGCACCAAGGCGATCGTGATCATCAACCCGAACAACCCGACCGGCGCGGTGTACGACCGGGCGATGGTCGAGGGCCTCACCGACATCGCACGCCGGCACAACCTGCTGGTCTGCTCGGACGAGATCTACGACAAGATCCTCTACGACGGCGCGCAGCACATCCCGACCGCGTCGGTCGCCCCGGACCTGCTCACCCTGACCTTCAACGGCATGTCGAAGGCGTACCGGGTGGCCGGCTACCGGGTGGGCTGGATGTCGATCTCCGGCCCGCGTGCGCACGCCGAGTCCTACATCGAGGGTCTGACGATCCTGGCGAACATGCGGCTGTGCGCGAACATGCCGGGCCAGCACGGGGTGGTCGCGGCGCTCAGCGGGCGCCAGACGATCAACGACCTGGTGCTGCCGGGCGGGCGGCTGAAGGAACAGATGGACGTCGCCCACTCGATGCTGACGCAGATCCCGGGCGTGACCTGCGTCCGCCCCAAGGGTGCGCTGTACCTCTTCCCCCGCCTGGACCCGAAGGTGTTCAAGATCAAGGACGACCGGCAGCTGGTGCTGGACCTGCTGCGGCGCGAGAAGATCATGGTCGTGCAGGGCACGGGCTTCAACTGGCCCGAGCCGGACCACTTCCGGGTGGTGACCCTGCCGACGGCACGCGACCTGCAGGACGCGATCGGCCGGATCGGGAACTTCCTGGACGGCTACAGCCAGCCGTGAGCCCCGGGACGGCGACGCTTTCTACGAACAGCTCAACTTTAGACTGAATCCAAGCTAGGATGGCTTCCGTAGAGAGCAGGAGGCCATCCATGTACGAACCGATCCGCACCAACTCGGTCCACCGGGCGATGGCCGGCACGTCCTCGGACTTCCCCCACCGCACGCGTGAGGAAGAGCTGGACATCCAGCTCGCGAGTCATCTCGGCGCGCTGCTCGCGGTCACCGACGAACTGCGGGCCCTGGCGCCGTCCGCCGACCTCGACCAGGCGGCGGAACGGCTCGCCTCGCAGATCTCGCGCCTGCGCGGCGGCACGGCGCCGGTCCGCGCGGTCCCCACCGCCACCGGGGAGGCAGCGGCCCTGCACCGGCGGGCCCACGCCCTCGCCGGGCGCGCCCTGGTCGTCGCCGCGTCCCGCGCGGACACGGCGTCCGCGATCCTCGCCGCCGAGCGCATGGACGCCCACACCGAGGCCCTCGCGTCCCGCGAGCCGGCCCTTTCCTGAGCCCCCCTCGTCCGGGGCTCCCCTCCACGGCCCCGGTCCGCGTGCACCCGCAGCGACGCGCGGACCGGGCGCCATGCACTGCGTCGGCCTGAGCCGTCGAGCGCCGCGGGGTCTGATGCCGGCGGGCAGGTTACGGCTGTCCGTGGTCGCTCGCGCAGTTCCCCGCGCCCCTCGGGCGTTGCCGTGGCGGCGGCCCTGCGAAGATCCAGGGCCGCCGCCCGTGCTTCAGGATGTTCTGCTGTCAGGGGCAGCTGATGCGGGTGTCGCCCGCGTCGGTGGTGCAGGTGTCGGTGCCGGGGCCGCCGTTGGCGGTGTCGTTGCCCGGGACGCCGTCGACGGTCTCCAGCCGGTCGTTGCCGTAGTAGCCGGTCAGGGTGTCGTTGCCCGGGCCGCCGACGAGCCGGTCGTCCTGGAAGCCGCCGTCGACGCGGTCGTTGCCGTAGTCGCCGTGGACGGTGTCGTTGCCGGAGCCCGCGTTGACGACGTCGTCGCCGCTGAGCGCGCAGATGACGTCGGCGCCGCTGGTGCCGGTGATGGTGTCGTTGCCGCTGGTGCCGACACGGGTGCAGCCGCGGGCGTTGTCGATCGTGGTGGTCTTCGTGGCGGTGTTGTTGCCCGACACCGGGTCGGACGTGGTGGAGCTGACGGTGGCCCGGTCGGTGAGGGTGCCGGTGGCGCGCGGCTCGACCACGATCGTCACCGTGGCCGCGCCCGCGGCGCCGGGGGCGAGGGTGCCGAGGCTGCAGACCGCGCCGTCGGCGTTGATCGTGCAGCTGCCCCGGTTGGTGGTGGCGGAGATGACCGAGCCGGCGGGGCCGGTGAGCGTGTCGGTGAGCGTGACACCGGTCGCCGAGGTGTCGGCGGCGTTGTTGGTGACGGTCACCGTGTACGTGGCGCGGCTGCCGATGCTCATCGTGGTGGTGCCGGTCTTGGTGACCGACAGGTCGGCGCCGGCCGGCGGCGGGGGCGTGGTGCCGCCGCCCAGGAAGCGGGCCAGGGCGAAGTCGGTGTTCGTGCCGCCCGCGCCGACGGCGACGATCCGGCCGGCCGAGTCGAGCTTCACGCCGCGCGCCGCGTCGCTGCTGCCGCCGAAGCCCGCGGTCGCCCGGCCGCCGGCGCCGAAGCCGCCGTCGAGGCTGCCGTCGGGGTTGTACCGCAGGACGGAGAAGTCGTCCCCGTTGGTGCCGGCCGCGACGATCCGCCCGTCGGACTGCAGCGCGATGTCGGCGATCGTGGCGCCGGTGGTGAGGACCCGGCCGTTGCCGTCGAAGCTCGTGTCCGGGCTGCCGTCGCTCAGGTAGCGGCCCACTGCGGCCCGGCCGTCGCTGGAGCCGGCCGCGACGATCCGGCCGTCCGGCTGCACGGCGAGCGCCTCCACGGCCTCGTAGCCGCCGAAGTCGGTGCGGACGATGCCGTCGCCGGAGAAGGTGGTGTCCACGCTGCCGTCGGTGGTGAAGCGCATCAGCGCGAAGTCGAAGGCGGTCGAGCCGACCTCGCCCCCGACGACGATCTTCCCGTCGGGCTGCAGCGCCAGGGCGCGGCCGTCGCCGCCCTCCTGAAGGATCGGGCCCGCCGGGTTCGCGGTCACGATGCCGTCGCCGCCGCCGAAGGCGGGGTCCGGGGTGCCGTCGCCGGTGAGGCGCAGCACCGCCATCTCACCGCCCGTGTAGCCGGCCGCGACGATCCTCCCGCCGGCGTCGATCGCCACGTCGAGGGCGTCGGTGGGGCCGGCGATGTCGGCGAAGACCCGGCCGTCGCCGCTGAAGCTGGTGTCCAGGGTGCCGTCGGTGTTGTAGCGGGCCACCACGAACCAGCAGCAGTCCTCGTACTCTCGCCAGCTGTTGCCGACCACGACGATCTTGCCGTCCGCCTGGAGCGTGACGGCGTGGGCCTCGCTCCACTGCAGGCCGGGGTTCATGTTGTTGATGGCGGTCGTGACCTTGCCGTCGCCGCCGAAGCTGGTGTCCAGGGTGCCGTCGGCATTGTGGCGGGTCAGCGCGAAGTGACTCTCCAGCAGCGCGTTGTCGGCGGAGGAGCCGACGGAGACGATCTTGCCGTCGGACTGCACCGCCACGTCGTGTGCGTAGTCGTCACCGGCGAGAGGGGCGAGGACCTTGCCGTCGCCGCCGAAGGTGGGGTCGAGGTCGCCGGGGGCCGCGTTCGCGGTGCCGGGGAGGGTCAGGACGAGTGCCAGGACGGTCGCCGCGACGGTCCCGGCCCGGGCCAGAAGGGACCCGGGGCCGCGCCGCGCCCGGCGCGCATGGGGTGTGAGCATGACCGACAGCCTTTCGCCGCTCACACACACGGCCCTCCGGCACGACCGGCGTTGCCCTCACCGGACGCAGGAATCCATCCCCGCGGGTGTGTCGCCGGGGGTGCGGCGAGCGCGCGGGGGGCGCGGGCAGCGGGCAGCGGGCAGCGGGCAGCGGCGAAACCGGCAGCACGGACGCGCAGGCGGTGCCGAAGCACGTGCGGCGCGAAGGCGCGGGCACCATCGCAGCGCCGACAGCGCGGAAGCTCGGGCGGCACCGAAGCACCGGCCGCGCGGAAGCGCCGGCGGTACCAAAGCCCCGGCCACGTGGAAGCGCCGGCGGCACCGAAGCGCCGGCCACCCGGAGGGGCAGGCGCCGGCCCAGCGTCACGGGCGCGCGGGGGCGGGAAGCAGCACGGCCCCGCACGCCATTGTGCGGGGCCACGGTTCGTGACGATGTGCCGCCTCCCGCGGCCGGCCGTGACGATCACTGGTCAGGGCTCCCATCGGGGCCGGCCGCGGGGGATCTCGGAGGGCGTCGGTGCGCCCTGTTTTTTTCTGCGGGTCGTCAGCCCAGGCGCTCCACCAGGGCGCGGTACTGGTCCCACAGCTCCTTCGGCGTGTGGTCGCCGAAGGTGTTGAGGTGGTCGGGCACCAGGGCGGCCTCCTCGCGCCACACGTCCTTGTCGACGGTGAGCAGGAAGTCCAGGTCGGACTCGGACAGCTCCAGGCCGTCGGTGTCCAGGGCGGCCTTCGTCGGCAGCACGCCGATCGGGGTCTCGACGCCCTCGGCCTTGCCCTCCAGGCGCTCCACGATCCACTTGAGCACGCGGCTGTTCTCGCCGAAGCCGGGCCAGACGAACTTGCCCTCGTCGTTCTTGCGGAACCAGTTGACGTAGTAGATCTTGGGCAGCTTGGACTGGTCCTTGCCCTTGGCGACGTCGACCCAGTGGCCCATGTAGTCGCCCATGTTGTAGCCGCAGAACGGCAGCATGGCGAACGGGTCCCGGCGCAGCTCGCCGACCTTGCCCTCGGCGGCGGCGGTCTTCTCGGAGGCCACGTTGGCGCCGAGGAAGACGCCGTGGTTCCAGTCGAAGGATTCCGTCACCAGCGGCACCGCGGTGGCGCGGCGCCCGCCGAAGAGGATCGCGGAGATCGGCACGCCCTTGGGGTCCTCCCACTCGGGCGCGATGATCGGGCACTGCGAGGCGGGCACGGTGAAGCGGGCGTTGGGGTGGGCCGCCGGGGTCTCGGACGCCGGGGTCCAGTCGTTGCCCTTCCAGTCGGTGAGGTGGGCGGGGGCCTCCTCGGTCATGCCCTCCCACCACACGTCGCCGTCGTCGGTGAGGGCGACGTTGGTGAAGACCGCGTTGCCCCACAGCGTCTTCATCGCGTTGGCGTTGGTGTGCTCACCGGTGCCGGGCGCGACGCCGAAGAAGCCGGCCTCGGGGTTGATCGCGTAGAGGCGGCCGTCCTCGCCGAAGCGCATCCAGGCGATGTCGTCGCCGATGGTCTCCACGGTCCAGCCGGAGATCGTGGGCTCCAGCATGGCGAGGTTGGTCTTGCCGCAGGCGCTCGGGAAGGCGGCGGCGACGTACTTCGACTCGCCCTGCGGCGGGGTCAGCTTGAGGATGAGCATGTGCTCGGCGAGCCAGCCCTCGTCGCGCGCCATGACGGACGCGATGCGCAGGGCGTAGCACTTCTTGCCGAGCAGGGCGTTGCCGCCGTAGCCCGATCCGTAGGACCAGATCTCGCGCGACTCGGGGAAGTGCGAGATGTACTTGGTGGAGTTGCACGGCCACGGCACGTCCTCCTGGCCTTCGGCGAGCGGGGCGCCGAGGGTGTGGACGGCCTTGACGAAGAAGCCCTCGGAGCCGAGCTCGTCGAGGACCGGCTGTCCCATGCGGGTCATGGTGCGCATGGAGACGGCGACGTAGGCGGAGTCGGTGATCTCGACGCCGATCGCGGACAGCGGGGAGCCGAGCGGGCCCATGCAGAAGGGCACGACGTACATCGTGCGGCCCTTCATGGAGCCGCGGAACAGGCCCTTCTCACCGGCGAAGATCTCCCGCATCTCGGCGGGGGCCTTCCAGTGGTTGGTCGGGCCCGCGTCCTCCTCCTTCTCGGAGCAGATGAACGTACGGTCCTCGACACGCGCCACGTCGGTGGGGTCGGAGGCCGCGTAGTAGGAGTTCGGGCGTTTGATCGGGTCGAGCTTCTTGAACGTGCCCTTGGCGACCAGTTCCTCGCAGAGCCGCTCGTATTCGGCTTCGGATCCGTCGCACCAGACCACGTTGTCCGGCTGCGTGAGTTCGGCGATCTCGTTGACCCAGGAGACCAACTCCTGGTGGTTGGTGGGGACGACGGAGGGAGCCGCGATGTCTCGCGCCACGATTGCTCCTAGAAAGAGGGTTTTTTGTCCTGTCTGCCCCGTGGGGGCCGCGACCCGGATGCTTCGCAGCTGCTCATCCGGTGCCGACCGCACTCATTTGATCATCCGACGTCCGCGCCCATCTGTCCAGAGGACCTCACAGGTGAGCAGAGTGAGGATCGCCACGCTTAGCGACGCTTCTTTGCGTCCACATGGCGTTCAGCAAAAAGTTCTTTGCCTTGACGAGGGGCGGACACGGGGCGCACGGGGGCGGACACAGGGGTGCGCGGGGCAGACTCGGGGCGGACGCGCGTGAGACGATGGCCACTCTTCGCCACTCATCCGCCCGGGTCCGTCCGTAACTTACGGTTCCGTAGGTACGATTCAGGCATGACTGCGTCCGCCACCGACGCGCCTCTGGACACGCCGGCCGCCGGCCGCGGTTCCGTCGCGCCCTCGTCGCCGCATCCGATCAAACCGAAGCTCCGCGGCTGGCTGCATCTCGGCATGTTCCCGGCCGCACTCGTCGCGGGCCTGGTGCTCACCGCGCTCGCGGACTCCCCGCGCGGCCGCCTGGCCTGCGGCATCTACGCCCTGACCGCCTGTCTGCTGTTCGGCGTGAGCGCCCTGTACCACCGGGGCAACTGGAGCCCGCGCATGGACGGCGTCCTGCGCAGGCTGGATCACGCCAACATCTTCCTGATCATCGCGGGCACCTACACCCCGCTGACCATGCTGCTGCTGCCCGGCGCGAAGGGGCAGTGGCTGCTGTGGGGCATCTGGGCCGCGGCGGCGGCCGGGATCGTCTTCCGGGTGTTCTGGGTCGGCGCCCCGCGCTGGCTGTACACGCCCTGCTATCTGGCCATGGGCTGGGCGGCGGTGTTCTTCCTGCCCGACTTCATGCGCGCGGGTGGCATCGCGGTGCTGGTCCTGGTGATCGTCGGCGGCCTGCTCTACAGCGTGGGCGGTGTCGTCTACGGCATCAAGCGCCCCAACCCCTCGCCGCGCTGGTTCGGCTTCCACGAGGTGTTCCACTCGTTCACGCTGGCCGCCTTCATCGCCCACTACATCGGCATCTCACTGGTCGCCTACCAGCACGCGTAACGCGCACACCCCTCTCCGCGAGGCCACGGCTCATCGGAGCCGTGGCCTTTTTGCGTGCCCGGAAACCGTTCGGCGATTGACAGTCACTACTTTTTGATAGCTACTCTCATTCCATGGCTACTTCCAATCCACGCCGCTGGTGGGCTCTCGGTGCTCTGGTCGCGAGCATGCTCACGCTCGGCTTCGACATGACGATCCTCAACGTCGCCCTGCCGACGATGGCCGCCGGTCTCGGCGCCACGACCGGGGAGGCGCAGTGGATGGCGGACGCGTACGTCGTGGTCTTCGCCGCGCTGATGCTGCCCGCCGGACTGCTCGGCGACCGCTTCGGGCGGCGCCGCATGCTGATCACCGGGCTGGGGATCTTCCTCGCCGGGTCGGTCCTCGGCGCCCTCGCAGACGACGTCACCTGGGTGATCGCCGCCCGCGCGGTGATGGGCGTGGGCGGGGCGCTGGTCACCCCGCTCTCGCTGTCGGTGCTGCCCTCGCTGTTCACGTCCGAGGAGCGCACCAAGGCCGTCGGCATCGTCTCCGCCGCCTCCACGCTCGGCCTGCCGGTCGGCCCGATCCTCGGCGGCTGGCTGCTGAACCACTTCTGGTGGGGCTCGGTCTTCCTGGTCAATGTGCCCATGGCCGCGATCGGCATCCTGGCCTGCGTGTTCCTGCTGCCGGAGACCAGTGACCCCGCCTCCCCGCGCGTCGACGCGCTGTCCACCGCGCTCACCGCGGCCGGCCTCGGCTCGCTCGTCTACGCGATCATCGAGGCTCCCGCCCGCGGCTGGGGCGACCCGCTGGTCCTGGCCGGGTCGGCGCTGGCCGTCGTACTGATCGGGCTGCTCGCGCTGCGGGAGCGGCGGTCCGCGCGGCCCATGCTCGACATGGGGCTGCTCACCCAGCGCGGCTTCCTGTTCAACGCGCTCGCCGCGACCGTGGTGATGTTCGTGCTGTCCGGCCTGCTGTTCGTGCTGCCGGCCTACCTCCAGGCCGTCCTCGGGCAGGACGCCCTCGGCACCGGGGTGCGGCTGCTGCCGATGATGGGCGGCCTGCTGGTCACCGCGCGGGCCGCCCAGCCGCTGGTCGTGCGCTTCGGGCCGCGGGCCGTGGTCAGCGCCGGCATGGCGGTCCTCGCCTTCGCCGGCATCCTGGGCGCCCGTACGACGGTGGAGTCCGGCTACGGCTTCGCCGCGCTGTGGCTCACCCTGGCCGGGGCCGGCTTCGGCCTGGCGGTCGTCCCCGCGATGGCCGGCGCGCTCGGCACCCTGCCCGCCGACCGGGCCGGCAGCGGATCGGGCCTGCTGATGACCCTGCGGCAGGTCGGTGCCGCGCTGGGCATCGCGCTGCTGGGCAGCCTGCTCGCCGGCGAGCTGGACGCGGCGAGCCTCACCGCGTCCGCCGACCGCGCCTACGTGCACGGCATGGACCTGGCCCTGCTGGTCAGCGGGATCACGTCCCTGGTGGCCGCGCTGCTTGCCGCCGCCCTGCTCCCCGGCGCGCGCCCGGTGCGGGCCACCGCCGCCCCGGACATGGCCGCCGCGAAGGCCGATGTCCGACAATGACCTGCATGACGGCCGCACAGAGCACCTCCCCCGCCGACCGCCCCCAGCTGAGCCTGCGCGAGCGCAAGAAGATCAAGACGCGTGAGGCGATCCGCCGGGCGACCTACGAGCTGGTCCGCGAGCAGGGGTACGACGCCACCACGATCGACCAGATCGCCGAGCGCGCCGAGGTGTCCCCGTCGACCGTCTTCCGCTACTTCCCGACCAAGGAGGACATCGTCCTCACCGACGAGTACGACCCGCTGCTGCTGGAGGAGCTGCGGGCGCGGCCGGCGGACGAGCCCTGGCCCGACTCGGTGCGGCACATGCTGCGCGAGGCCGTGCGCACCGGCGTGGAGGAGGACGCGGAGGTCGCCCGGCTGCGCACCCGCCTCATGGTGGAGGTGCCCGCGGTGCGCTCGCGGATGATGCAGAGCATGTCGGTCACCGGCCGTGTGCTGTGCTCCGCCATCGGCGAGCGCACCGGCCGCGACCCGGGCGGCCTGGAGGTGCGGGTGACCGCGATGGCGCTGGTCGGCGCCCTGATGGAGACCACCCTGTACTGGGCGGAGAACGGCCACCGGGACGACTTCCCGGACCTCGTCGACCGGGCCCTTGAGGTTCTGCAGCGCGGGCTGCCCCGGCTGGATTCCTGAGAGCCGGCCACCGCTCGCGTGCCATGCTGATCGGGTGAACGCACCCGAGATCCACGTGGAATTCGCCCCCGAACTGGCCGTGTTCGTCCCGTCCGACCGGCGCCGGGGAAGCACCGCCCTGCGCACCGACGGCGTCTCCACCCTCGGCCATGTCGTCGAGTCCCTCGGCGTGCCGCTCACCGAGGTCGGCGCGCTGCTCGTCGACGGCCGTGACACCCCGGTCGGACACGTCCCGCGCGACGGCGAGAGGGTCGGCGTGCGTCCGGTCGCCCGGCCCCAGCGGGTGCCCGGCGCGCCCCTGCGGTTCCTCCTCGACGTGCACCTCGGCACCCTCGCCCGCCGGCTGCGGCTGCTCGGCGTGGACACGGCGTACGAGTCGACGGACATCGGCGACCCGGCGCTCGCCGCGCGCTCCGCCGCCGAGCAGCGGGTCATGCTCAGCCGCGACCGCGGCCTGCTGCGGCGCCGCGAGCTGTGGGCGGGCGCCTACGTCTACAGCACCCGCCCCGAGGAGCAGCTCCGCGACGTCCTCGACCGCTTCGACCCCGAGCTGCGCCCCTGGACCCGCTGCACCGCCTGCAACGGCCTGCTGCGCGAGGCCACCAAGGACGAGGTCGCCGGCCAGCTCGCCCACGGCACCCGGCGCACCTACGACGTGTTCGCCCAGTGCCGCACCTGCGGCCGCGCCTACTGGAAGGGCGCCCACCACGACCAGCTGGAGGCGATCGTGGAGGGCGCGCTGAGCATGCGCGGCCGGCGCGGCTGAACACGCCGGCCGCGCCGGTCCTCAGTGGCGCCTGACGGTCCTGACGGTGTCGCCCCGGCCGCAGGCGGTGCCGTCCCCGTTGCGGTCCAGGCGGTGCCGGTCGCGGCCGTGGACCGTGAGCTTCGTGCCGTAGCCCTTCTGCTTCAGCCACGCGCAGCGCTCGGACCGCGGCATCGCCGGGAACTTCCACGGCACGCACTGGTCGATGGAGCCGTAGGAGTGGTCGCAGCCGTCGTAGCCCCGGGGCATCTTCATGCCGTGGTGGTGGCCGTGGCCGGAGGGGGCCTCGGCCGCCGGGGTCTCCTCCAGGTCGGAGGCGTACGGCTGGACGCGGGCCTCGGCGGCCTGGCCGAAGGCGCCGACGCGGACCCACCGGGACACCGAGGGCACGCCTGCGGCGTCGACCACGCTCAGCATGTACCAGCCGGGCGGGGCCAGGTTGGGGTTGCTGGTCAGGCTGAGGTCGACCGTGGTGCCGTCGACGCTCATCGGCAGGTCGACGTAGCGCTGGTTGGGGTCGGAGGAGTGGGTGACCGCGGCCGGGCGGATCAGCGAGGCCTTCACCACCGGCTCGTCGACGGTGATGCGCTGGGTGCTGCCGTACGCCCAGGCGGTGTTCTGCAGCGAGGTGATCCGCGGCCGCGCGCCCTTGAAGAGGTAGGGCGGCTCGTAGATCGACACGCGCTGGTCGAAGGAGCCGTCGCCCGGGTTGTTGCCGATGGACAGCACGCGGCCGTCGGGCAGCAGCACGGACGAGGAGTGGTAGGTCCGCGGCACCGGGTCGGTGGCCAGGCCCGGCTGGAAGGCGTTCGTCGCCGGGTCGTACAGGGACGCCTCGAAGACGGGGTCCTCGCGGTAGGTGTGCAGGGCGCCGCCGGTCTCCAGGACCTTGCCGTCCGGGAGGATCACCGCGGAGACGTACACCTTGCCCTGGTCGCCGGTCTGCGGCCGGCCGTCCTGGTAGTGGCCCTGCGGCAGGTCCGGTCCGGGGACGTAGGCCGGGGAGTCGGCCTTCATGTCGACGACGTCGACGAGCCGGTGCGCGTCGGGCGAGACGGTGTGGTTGCCGCCGCCGATCGTGATGACCTTCTGGTCCTGGGCGGGCGGCAGCAGCACCGACATGGACTGGTCGCGCTCGTCCTTCCTGCGCAGGCCCGGCACGTCGGAGATCGTTCCGGCCCGGTAGTCGTAGACGGACGCGCCGCTGCCGGGCAGGCCGCCGCCGAAGACATGGCTGCCGGTGTAGAAGAGGCGGCCGTCCTGGAGCAGGATCATCGACGGGTACAGCCCCCAGAAGGACCAGGCCTGCTTGGCCTCGCCCATGGGCAGCCACTTGTTCTGGGCGTAGGAGAAGTGCTCGTTGACGACCGTGCCGGAGGAGTCCTCGCCGAGGCCGCCGAGGGAGATCACGTCGCCGTTGCCCATCGCGGTGGCCGACGGGTACCAGTGGCCGGCCAGCATGTCGTTGACCCTGACGTACTGGTTGAGCGCCGGGTCGAAGACGTAGCTGCTCCGCAGGCCCTTGTAGCCGACGCTGCCGTCGGGGGCCGCGTAGTCCTTGTTGCCGCCCATCACCAGCACGCGCCCGTCGGGGAGTTGGACGTGCCCGGCGCAGAAGAAGTCCTCGGGCGTGGGGATGTCGGTGTAGGTGCCGGCGACCGGGTCGTACAACGAGGTCCTGAAGGTGCCGGCCCGGAAGGCGTCCTGGTCGTTGCCGGAGCCCGCGATCAGCAGCACCTTGCCGTTGTGCAGCAGCACGGAGTGGATGGCGCGCACCGGTGAGCGGAGCGTCTGGACGGTCCACTCGCCCCGGCACTCGGGACCCGTGCCGCCCGCCTCGCAGGGGTCGGGCCCGGACGGCACGGTCGCGTCGGTCATGGTGTAGTCGTCGGTGGTCAGGGTGCCGACGCCGTACAGGGCGCCGCCCCAGGTCACCTGGTCGGTGCCGGGCGGGATGACGGGGGTGCGGACCTCGGTGCGGGCCCAGGCGGCGGACTGCGCCAGGGTCTTGAGGTCGGTCCAGTAGACCCAGCCGAGGCCGGTGTCGTGGCGGAAGATCGTGAAGGCCACGTCGGGGGTCGTCGACTTGTACCAGAAGGACAGGTCGTACTGGTGGCCCGGAGTGACCTGCGGGGCGCAGGAGTTCTCCAGCATCATCGTCTTGCGGTCGCCGTTCGCGCGCCGGGTCAGCGCGATGCGTACGGCGCTCTCGCCGGCGTGGGCGTCGTCGGTGACGGTGAAGCTGAAGTCGTTGTCGCCCCAGCCGGACTTCTCGAAGCACTGCGGGAACCGGGAGGCCGCGTCGAGGACTTCCAGGCCGGGGTTCTTCACCAGGTTGGTGGCGGCGGTGGCGGGCTGGGCGCCGAGCGGGCCGAGGCCGAGCGCGGCGGCGAACAGGAAGAGAGCGGTGGTCAGCAGACGGGTGGTTCTGCCGCGTGCCGGCCTTCGGGATGGCCTTCGGGATGGCCTTCGGAATGGGTACTGCACAGGTTCGTCCCCCCTTGGTGCGTGAAGAGGCCCTGGTCAGCCGTCGTCGCGGATGCGCAGGACGTCGATGCGGCCGCCGCCCTCGCCGAAGGTGGCGACGGGCGTGCCGTGCGCGAACAGGTCGCGCAGGGTGGGCAGATGCTCGCGCTCGCCGCGCAGGGCGGGCGTGGAGACGACGTAGTCGATGTCCCGCCAGCCGTGCGGCAGGGTCCTGGTGACGGCCGGGTCCTGGTCGAGCTTGTAGTGCCAGATGACTCCGGTGCCCGGCCGGTATCCGGCGTCGACCGCGTCCAGCCACAGCACGCCGTCGGTGACGACCCGCAGCTCGGAGCGGTCGCCGACCTCGGTGTCGTGCAGCCAGCGCGCGGCGTCGCGGTAGACGCCGTTGTCGTCGGCGGTGGCGGCGGCGCGGTCGCGCGCGTACCAGTGCGGTGCCGCCAGTACGGCCGCCGCGGCGAGGACGGCGACGGCCGCGACGGGACGCGGCCGGGCCCGTCCGGCCGTCCGGGGCAGCCGGGTGACCAGCACCTCGGCGAGTCCGGCGGCGGTCAGGGCGAGGAACGGCAGGGCCTGGACGATGTACATCTGCGGCAGATAGCCGCCGGGCCTGAGCGCGACCAGGGCGAGGACCAGCACGGCGAGCGCGGCGGGCCGCAGCCGTCGTACGGGTACGGCGAGCAGGGCGGCGACGGCCCCGCCGATCAGCAGGTAGGGGTCGCGGTCCAGCCAGTCGGTGAACAGCCGGTGGGCGTCGGTGCCGTCCTGGAAGACGGAGCCGCTGCCCTCGCGGCCGCCGAGCTGGAACTTGAGTGTGCCGAGCAGCGAGACGTGTCCGGCGCCGGGCAGCAGCTCGCCCTTGAGCAGGGCGTACAGCGGATAGAAGAGGACGGTCAGCACGAAGCCGGAGCCGAAGCCGGCCAGCGAGAACTTGCGGGTGCTGGGGTGGCTGCCCTGCCAGAGGGCCACCACCAGCACGGGCAGCAGGACGGCGATGGTCTCCTTGGAGAGCACCGCCAGCGCGAGGGCGATGCCGGCGGCCACGTGGTGCCACAGATGGCGGCGCGGTGAGAGCGCGAAGGCGAGCGCGGCCAGCACCCACAGGACGGCGAAGTTGTCCAGGTAGATCTGCCGGTGCAGGACGACCGCGAGCGGGGACAGCGCGTACAGCAGCATCGCGGCGGCGGCGGTGGGCCGGGCGAGGCCGAGGCGCCGGCCGATCACATAGACGAGGACACCCGCGGCTGCGGCCACGGGCAGCATGGCGATCCGGCCCTGGACATGGGCGGGCAGGCCGGGCAGCAGCCAGTCGGGCAGCCAGGACAGTCCGGCGAGCTGCATCCAGCCGAGCGGCGGGTGGTCGTACCAGTAGGTGTAATGCGCGAGTCCGCCGTGCCGGACCGCCCAGGCCTGGGCGAGATACGTGCCCTCGTCGTCGTTGGGAAAGGGATAATTCCCTATTCCGAGGGTCCGGATCAGAATGCCGACGGCGAGTACGGGCGTAACCCAGAAATAATCCCGCCGCAACAGTCCTCGGCGCGGCGGGCGATAAACGGAAGGTGAGCGTTCGGAAGCTCCGACTTCGCGCTGACGTTCGTCGCGGTCGTGCACACGGGCGTGCGACACGACCGTCTCCATGCGGAATCCCCCCACTGAAACCCCCCGGAATCAGGCATGCCGACGCATCATGGCACAGCTTCCGGCAGCACATGAGAGGAACCGCGAATTCCGCCGGAGACGGGAACCCTCACCTCAAGGCCATATTGCGACAGAAATGCCGAGCTGCTAGTTTCGGGCCCGACTTTGCCTAAGTCGGAAGATCACACAGCATGGGTGACCAGAAAGACCAGGGGGGGAATTCATGGTCTCCGTTGTGCTATTCATCGATTCCGTCGTGCTCATGGCCGCCGCCGGCGTGACGCTGTGGTGGATGCTGCACGCCTGGCGCACGCCCGAGACACTCGAGTCCACGGCCTTCGCCGCACCGGACGGGCGCGCCGAACTGTCCTTCACACTGCTGGTACCGGCCCGCCACGAGGAGGCGGTCCTCAGACACACGGTCGAGCAGATGCTCCGCATCGACCACCCCGCCTACGAGATCGTCCTCATCGTCGGCCACGACGACCCCGGCACCTCCGCCATCGCCCACGAACTCGCCGCCGAGCACCCCGGCGTCGTGCGCACGGTCGTCGACACCCACGAGAAGAAGAACAAGCCCCGCGCCCTCAACACCGCCCTGCCGCACGCCCGCGGCCAGGTCATCGGCGTCTTCGACGCGGAGGACGTCGTCCACCCCGAGCTGCTCGCCCACGTCGACTTCGCCTTCCGCCGGGAGGACGCCGACGTCGTCCAGGGCGGGGTCCAGCTCATCAACTACGAGAGCAGCTGGTACAGCCTGCGCAACTGCCTGGAGTACTTCTTCTGGTTCCGCAGCCGGCTGCACCTGCACGCCCGCAAGGGGTTCATCCCGCTCGGCGGCAACACCGTGTTCGTACGGTCCGACCTGCTGCGCGAGACCGGCGGCTGGGACGGCAACTGCCTGGCCGAGGACTGCGACCTGGGTGTGCGCCTGTCCTCCGGCGGCGCGAAGGTCGTCGTCGCCTACCACTCCGCGCTGGTCACCCGCGAGGAGACGCCCGACTCGGTCAAGGCGCTCTACAAGCAGCGCACCCGCTGGAACCAGGGCTTCCTGCAGGTCCTGCGCAAGGGCGAGTGGCGCAGACTGCCCGGTGTCGGCCAGCGCCTGCTCGCCCGCTACACGCTCAGCACGCCGTTCGTGCAGGCCGCGACCGGCGTGATGATCCCGCTCGGCATCCTGTTCGCCGTCATCGGCGGTGTCCCGCTGCCGTTCTCGATGTTCGCGTGGCTGCCCATGCTGCCGATGGCCGCGATGATCGTGTTCGAGGCGGTCGCGCTGCACGACTTCGGCCGTGAGTACGGCTTCAGGATCGGCTTCGGCCACTACGCCAAGCTGATCCTCGGCGGACCCGTCTACGCCGTCATCCTCGCGGCCGCCGCGCTGCGGGCCGTGTGGCGCGAGTACACCGGCCGCCGCGACTGGGAGCTGACCTCCCACGTCGGCGCGCACCTCGCGCAGCCGGCGCCCCAGCCCCAGGAGGCCAGGTGACGGCCGAGGCCGCCGATGTGTCCGTCGTCGCCCCGGCCCGCGGGGACACCGCGGACGTCCGCGGACTGCTCACCCGGGCCGGCGCCGCGATCCCGGCCGGGCCGCGCGCCGAGGTGGTCCTCGGCGGCGACACCCGCCGGTGATCGAAGGGGCCGCCGCGCCCTGGATCGTCGTCGTCGACGCCGGTCTGCGGCACCCGCCGGAGCTGATCCCCGCGCTCGTGGCGCGCGGGGAGGCGACCGGCGCGGAACTCGTCGTGGCGGGCCGGCGCCGGCCGGCCTTCCGCGCGTCCGCGCTGCTCGCCAAGTCCCTCTTCCCGCGCGCCCTGAGCGGGCTGAGCGACCCGACGAGCGGGATCTTCGCGATCCGCAGGTCTGCGGTCGACCGGGCCGCCCCTGAGGCGGACTTCGCGCCGCCCGGCCACGGGATCCTGCTGGACCTGGCCGTACGCTGCCGTCCGCGCGGCATCGCCGAGGTGCCGTACGAGGTGCCGTACGAGCACGGCGGGCGGCAGGCCGGCCGTTCCCGGGCGACCGCCCGCCGGGGCCTGCGGTTCCTGCGCCGGCTCCTCGCCCTGCGCACCGCCGACCCGAGGGCCCGCGCGGTCGTCTTCGGCCTGATCGGGCTGTCCGGATTCGTGCCCAACCTGCTCCTGCTGCGGCTGCTCCACGGCTGGGGACTGGCCTACACGCCGGCGGAGATCCTGGCCAACCAGGCCGGGCTGCTGTGGAACTTCGCGCTGATCGATTCCTTCGTCTACCGCCGTCAGCGGCGCCACCGCCGCGCGGTACGCCTGCTGTCGTTCGCGGCGGTCGGCAACGCCGATCTGGTCGCCCGCATCCCGCTCGCCGCGCTGCTGATGAGCACGGCGGACATGACGGCCGTACCGGCGACGGCGCTCGCGATGGTGCTCGTGTTCACCGCCCGCTTCCTGGTCGTGGACCGTCTGCTGTACCGCGGGCCGCGCACACCTCAGGCCGCCGTGCCCGTGCGGGAGCCGGTGACGGACCCGCCGGGCTGACGCGGCGAGCCCTACCGCGTGAGCCTCTCCCGCAGGGCCTGCCCGTCCGTCACCGGCAGGTCGCAGACGAAGTTGCGGCACACGTACGCCGTCGGGGCGCCGCCCACCAGCGTGCGGCCGGCCAGCAGCGGGAACTCCTCGCCGTCCGGGACGCCGTACGCCACGACCGCGCCGGGCGCGGTGGACAGCAGGGCCGTGCGGTGCAGGGCGCGGGTCGCCGGGTCGTCGAGCGCGGGGCCGACGACGGCGACCTCGCGCGGCCCGTCGAGCAGCGCCTCGGCGACGGCGAGGCCCCAGCCGATGAACCGGGGCACCCGCGGCCCGAGCGCCTTCACCACGCCCAGCGCCCGCTCGGCGGCGGCCCGGTGGGGCTCGGCCCCGGTGTGCGCGGCGTAGGACAGCAGGGCGCCCGCGGCGGCGGTCCAGCCGGAGGGGGCGGCGTTGTCGGTGGGGTCCTGGGGCCTGCGGATCAGCCGCTCGGCGTCCACGGCCGTGTCGTACAGGGCGCCCGACTCCTCGTCGGCGAACCGGGTCAGGACGTGGTCGAGGAGCAGCCCGGCGAAGTCCAGCCACACGCCCTCGCCGGTCACCGAGGCCAGTGCGAGGAAGCCCTCGGCGACGTCGGCGTAGTCCTCCAGGACACCGGCGTTGGGGCCGACGCGGCCGTCCTTGCTGGTCCGGGCGAGGCGGCCGTGCTCGTCGAGGTGCACGCGGACGAGCAGGTCGGCGGCGGCGAGGGCGGCGTCGACCAGGTCCGGCCGCTCCAGGCAGGCGCCGGTCTCGGCGAGCGCGGCGATCGCGAGCCCGTTCCAGGCGGCGACGACCTTGTCGTCCCGGCCGGGGGCGGGCCTCTCGGCGCGGGCGGCCAGCAGGCGGGCCCTGACGGAGGCGACCTCTCCGGCGTCGAAGACGCCCTCCTGCTGAGGGAGTTGCAGCACCGATGCGCCCTCCTCGAAGGTGCCCTCCTCGGTGACGCCGAAGTACCGCGCGGCGAGGCCGGCGTCGTCCTGGAGCACCTCCCTCAGCTGGGCCGGCGTCCAGACGTAGTAGGCGCCCTCGACGTGCCGGCCGGTGCCGTCGTCGCTGTCGGCGTCCAGGGCCGAGGCGAACCCGCCCTCGGGAGTGCGCAGTTCACGGACCAGGAAGTCGGCGGTCTCCAGCGCGACCCGACGCGCCAGCTCGGAGCCGGTGGCGCGCCAGAGGTGGGTGTAGACGCGGCACAGCAGGGCGTTGTCGTACAGCATCTTCTCGAAGTGCGGCACGATCCAGTCGCGGTCGACGGAGTAGCGGGCGAAGCCGCCGCCGAGCTGGTCGTAGAGGCCGCCGCGGGCCATCCGCTCGCAGGTGTCCTGCGCCATCTGCAGGGCGCCCTCGGCGCCGGTGCGGGCGTGGTGGCGCAGCAGGAACTCGATCACCATGGACGGCGGGAACTTCGGCGCCCCGCCGAACCCGCCGCGCTGCGGGTCGTACTCCCTCGTCAGCCCGAGCAGCGCCTGTGCCAGTTCCTGCTCGCCGGGCGCCGCGGTGCCGCCGAAGTCGATCTCCCGCCCGGCCAGGTCCCGGACGATCTTCCCGGCGACCTCGGCGACCTCCTCGCGCCGGTCGGTCCAGGCCTGCCGCACGCCTTCGAGCACCTGCCGGAAGGACGGCATGCCGTGCCGCGGGGCGGGCGGGAAGTACGTCCCGAAGTAGAACGGCTCGCCCTCGGGCGTGAGGAACACGGTCATGGGCCAGCCGCCCTGCCCGGTCGCCGCCTGCACGGCCTCCATGTAGACGGCGTCGACGTCGGGGCGCTCCTCGCGGTCGACCTTGACGCTCACGAAGTGCTCGTTGAGGTAGTCGGCGGTCGCCCGGTCCTCGAAGGACTCGTGCGCCATCACATGGCACCAGTGGCAGCTGGAGTACCCGACGCTGAGCAGGACCGGTTTCCCGCTGCTGCGCGCCTCCTCGAACGCCTCGTCCGACCAGGGCCACCAGTCGACCGGGTTGTCGGCGTGCTGGAGCAGATAGGGGGACGTCTCATGGGCCAGTCGATTCGGCATACCCCCATCCTGCCGCAGGGTCCCTCACGTCACGCGCCGGGCGGCTCCCGGACGCTCCACTCGAACCCGTCCCCCACACTTCGGCCACATCCCGCCCCCTCGCCCCGCTGCCCCGTGCGCCGCACACTTGACCCCGTAGCCGTAGCGCCGGAGGGGGACATGACATGAGGGACGGTCATCGGGCGGAGGCCGAGGGGTTGTTGGCGCGGGCCGTGGAGGAGGAGGTGCGCCGGTCGGGCGGCCGCACCGACGGGAAGGTGCTGCTGGCCCGGGCGCGGGCGGCGCTGGACACGATGGCGGGCGCGGCGGCCGAGGAGTACGCCGCCTATGTGCGCGCGCTGGACGAGGCGGACGCCGGCCGGCTGACGTTCGGGCAGCGCTACGCCCGCGAGGGCGGCGGCACCCCGCTGTTGGTGGCGGCCGTCGCCGCGGGCGCCGCGGTGGTGGCCGAC
Source organism: Streptomyces sp. NPDC053367 (assembly GCF_044545925.1). Lineage (NCBI taxonomy): Bacteria > Bacillati > Actinomycetota > Actinomycetes > Kitasatosporales > Streptomycetaceae > Streptomyces > Streptomyces sp. NPDC053367. The sequence goes on from NZ_JBITYN010000005.1 coordinate 458,084, forward strand.
CTGGCCCTGGGCACCGGCGGCGGCACCGCGCTGGGCGCGGGCGCGACGGTCGGCGTGGCGGGCGCGGCGGCGACCGTGGTGAAGGTGGCCGGCTCCCATCTGCCGGCCGCCCACCGGCGGGCGGGCGCGGCCGGCCGGCCCGGCGGGCCCGAGCAGCTGCGGCTGCAGTGGCTGACCGCGCTGGAGGTGCGCGGGATCCGGCCCTTCCTCGATCAGCAGCGGGTACTGGCCGCGTCGACCGGCCCGAAGAAGGGCGGGCCCAAGCTGCTCGGCGCCGACAAGAGCGCGGCGGCCCGGGGCCGCAGTGTGCTGGAGCAGTCCTTCGGGCATCTGCCCGAGCCGTCGGGGCCGTTCGCGGGGCGGCGGCAGGAGCTGGCGCGCATCCGGCAGTGGGTGCAGGCGGCCCGGGCGAACACCAGCACCCGGCCGACCGTGGTGGTGCTGCACGGGGCGTCCGGCAGCGGCCGTACGACACTCGCGGTGCGGGCCGCGCACGATCTGCGGGACCAGTTCCGCGGGGCGTGTCTGGTGGACCTGCGCGGCGACAGCCCGGACGAGCCCGCGCTGTCCACGCGCGACGCGCTGCTGCATCTGCTGAACCGGCTGGGCGCGCCGCGCGAGCAGTTGCTGTTCCGGGAGCGCTCGTCGGCGGATCAGCAGGTCAAGCGGCTCAGTGAGCTGTACCACCAGCATCTGACCGGCGTGCCCGTCACCGTCGTGCTCGACGACGCCTGCGATCCGGAGCAGGTGCGCACGCTGGTGCCGGAGCGCTCCGACAGCCTGGTGCTGGTGACCGCGCGGCGGCCGCTGCAGCTGCCGCCGGACCTGCCGGCGTGGGTGCACGAGCTGGCGGTGGAGCCGCTGGACGCGGAGGGCGCCAAGGAGCTGCTCGGGGCGGGGTCGTCCGACGGGGAGGCCGCCTCGGAGATCAGGCGGCTGTGCGGCGGGCTGCCGCTGGCGCTGCGGATCGCGGGGTCGGCGCTGGAGGCGGGGTCCAGGACGGCGACGGGGACGGGCACGGGCACGGGGTCGCGGTCGCCGCGGGCGCTGGCCGCCGACCTCGGGGCGTACGGTCCCGTCGAGCCGGTCGAGCGGGCGCTGTGGCTGCGCTACACCGATCAGCCCGAACAGGCCCGGCGGCTGCTGCGGCGGCTGGCGCTGGCCGGGCGGGCCTCACTGGGCGCGGCGGCTGCCGCGTCGCTGCTGGCGACGGACGAGGCGGAGGCGACCCGGCATCTGGTGGCGCTGTCCCGGGCGGGCCTGATCGACCATGTCCGCGGCAGCCGCTACCGGCTGCACGACCTGGTGCGCGCCTTCGCGCACGCCCGGCTGCTGGACGAGGAGGACCCGGCGGAGCGTACGGCGGCCCAGGAGCGGCTGATCGTGAACTACGCCGACCTCGCCGACTCGGTGCTGCGGCTGGTCGACGGCAACATGTCGACGCGCTCGGACCGCTTCGGCCCGCACGGCTTCACGTCCCTGGACGAGGCGCTGCGCTGGCTGGACGACGAGTCGAGCTTCATCACCTCCACGCTGCGGCACGCCGAGGGAGTCGGCCAGGCGGCCGTGCTGAACCTGTTGGGGGCGCTGTGCGACTACTGCCTGCTGCGCGGCGACCTGTACCGGCTGGGCGAGATCAGCGAGCTGGCGCAGGCCGTCGACCAGGGGCTGCTGCTGCGCTCGGTGCAGTGGCGCACGGGCATCGCGGCCCGCCAGCTCGGCGAGCTGGACCGGGCCCGGGCCACGCTGACGTCGGTGGTCGACCTGTACCGGGAGGCGCATCACGACGCCGGCGCGGCCCGCGCCCTGTGCTCGCTCGGGATCACCCTGCACCACCAGGGCAACCTGACCGAGGCGTCGGCGAAGCTGCGCGAGGCGCTGGATCTGCAGGCGGCGCCCGAGCTGGCCACGGACCGGGCGTGGACGATGCACGCCCTGGCGGCGGTGGAACGCGACCGCGCGCACGTCTCCGAGGCCCTGGACCTGCTCGACCGCTCCCTGGAGCTGCACCGCGCGGGCGAGTCGGTGCACGGCGAGGCCTGGGCGCACTACCAGCTCGGCCAGCTCCGGCTGCGGCTGGGCGAGGTACCGCGCGCGGAGTCGGAGCTGCGGACGGCCCTGGAGCTGTACGGCCGCACCCGCGACGCCCGCGGTGAGGCGTGGGCGCTGACGCAACTGGCGCGGGCCCGGCTCGTGGCGGGCGACATCCCGCCCGCGACGGACGGGCTGCGGCAGGCGGAGACACGGCACCGGGAGAACGAGGACGCGCGCGGCGAGGCGTGGACGCTGTACTACCTGGGGCAGGCCCTGGAGGAGTCCGGCGACCTGGACCGGGCGGTGCGGACGCTGGAGCGGTCCCGCACGATGTTCTCCCGGATGCGGGACGTCTACGGCCTGGCCTGCGCCCGGCACCACTCGGCCCGGGTGACCCGCGACCAGCGCGCCGCGCAGACGGGCTCCCTGCGCAACTCCGGCTTCGCCCGCCAGCTGCTGGTGGACGCCCGCGCCGACTTCCAGCGCATCGGTGTCGCCCACGGGGAGGCGTGGACGTGTCTGGAGCTGGCGGTGGTGGACGCGGGCAACGCCCGCACCGCCCAGGCCCTCGCGCTGTGCGACGAGGCGACCGGCCTGTTCGCCGGGTACGGCGACCGCCGCGGCGAGGACTGGGCCCGCTTCCTGCGCTGCACCCTCCTGCCGTACGCCGCCCCCGGCGGGGTCGACGTCGGTACGGCGGTGGCGCAGGAGGAGCTCGCCCAGCTGGCCCGCGACACGCACGGGCTGCGCGACGAGAAGCTGGACGACTTCATCGAGGCGTACCAGCTGCTGCTGGAGCGCGGGGTGAGCCTGGAGGCCGGCTGGCAGGGCTGGCGGCTGCGCATGGTGCCGGACCGGCACGCCCGTGAGGTGATGGGGGTGCCGGCGGCGCGGGCGGCTTCCTAGGGGGCGAGACACCCCCCGTAGGCACCGGGACAGCACACGGCGCGGCTCGGCGTGACCTGCGGTGGAGTGACCTTCAGGGGTCGCTCCCCGGACGCCGGGCCGCGCCGGTGCCCGCGGTGTGCGGCCGGGCTCAGCCCTTGGCGGGCGAGGCCTTGCCGGGGGTGTCGGTCTCGGTGTCCCGCTCGGGAGTCTCCTTGAAGTCGACCTTGCCCATGTGGCGGTTCATCGACTTCATCAGCCCCCACACGGCCAGGGCCATCACCGCGAAGACGATGAAACCGAGGACGCCGGGGGTCACCTTGTCCTTGTCGAGTTCCTCGGCGAGGGGGACCAGGTGCGTCAGTGCCAGGCTTGCGCTCATGTCAGGCATTGTCGCGGATGCCCGCGAAGAGGTCGTCCTCGGGGAGGGTGGTGTCCACGAGCGACTTGGCGAGCTCGTACTCCTCCGTCGGCCAGACCTCCTTCTGGACCTCCATCGGCACGCGGAACCAGGGGCCCTCGGGGTCGATCTGCGTGGCGTGCGCGACCAGCGCCTTGTCGCGGATCTCGAAGAACTCGGCGCACGGGATGTGCGTGGTCAGGGTGCGGTCCTTGTGGCCGGAGGCGTCCCAGCGCTTGAGCCACTCGCCGTAGGGGGACTCCAGGCCCCGGTCCAGCATCGCCTGGTGCAGGGCCATGGTGCGGGGCCGGTTGAAGCCCTGGTTGTAGTACAGCTTCCGCGGCTGGTACACCGGCCCGAACTCGTCCTCGGGGTACTTCGCGGCGTCGGCCGCGCCCTCGAACGCCACCATCGAGATCTTGTGGGTCATGATGTGGTCGGGGTGGGGGTAGCCGCCGTTCTCGTCGTAGGTGGTGATCACCTGGGGACGGAACGCGCGGATCTTGCGCACCAGCTCGCCGGCCGCCTTGTCGACGTCCTCCAGGGCGAAACAACCCTCCGGCAGCGGCGGCAGCGGGTCGCCCTCGGGCAGCCCGGAGTCGACGAAGCCCAGCCACTCCTGCTTGACCCCGAGGATCTCGCGGGCCTCGTCCATCTCTTTCTTGCGCACCTCGTGGATGTGCTCCTCGATGTACGTGTCACCCTGCAGCTTCGGGTTGAGGATGGACCCGCGCTCTCCGCCCGTGCAGGTCACCACCAGCACGTCCACCCCCTCGGACACGTACTTGGCCATGGTGGCCGCGCCCTTGCTCGACTCGTCGTCGGGGTGGGCGTGCACGGCCATCAGTCGCAGCTGGTCAGTCAAGACTCAATCCTCAAGTCGAAGTCGGCGCCCGGGGTGACCGGGTGCGAACGGCGGCTTCTATAGTGACCGAATCGGGGGGCGAATAATTCCGGCTCCGGGTCCGGGGCCCCTTTCGGGACGTTCGTCCCGCACTGCCGAGAGGACGATCATGAGTACGGCGAGTACGCGACTGCCCGAGGGCCGTTACGGCCGTTCCTCGGACGAACGCGCCGACCGCACGCTCAAGGTCGTCGGCATCGCCCTCGGCGCCGCCCTGCTCGCCGTGGTGGGCTGGTTCGGCTACCACTATGTGGCGGGCACCGACATCAGCGCCCAGGTGATCGGCTTCCAGGCCGAGGACGACCGGGTGAAGGTGCATCTGGAGGTGCACAAGGACTCCGGGATCACCGGCTACTGCACGGTCCGCTCCCAGGCCGAGAACGGCGCCGAGGTCGGCCGGGCGGACTTCCGCTTCGACGGCTCCGCCACCCGGATCGACCAGGTCGTCACGCTGCGTACCACCTCGCGGGGCACCACCGCCGAGCTGGTCGGCTGCCACGAGGACTGAGCCGCCCACCCGCACGAGGACGGGCAGCGGGCCGACGTCAACCGATCACGGCGGCCGTCGCTCGGAATACTCGGCGCTGACCTGCGTTGACGGGATTTTGGTGACTTATGTCCTCCCCCTTCCGCCCCTGAATTGTTAGGCTCGTGGTTTCGCCCACTCATGAAGGAACATTCTTCTGGGTAGGGCGATGCTTTGTATTCCCAGTACCGACGAGGAGCACCCTGTGACCCAGACCAGCGAGAACGTCACCTGGCTGACCCAGGAGGCGTACAACAAGCTCAAGGACGAGCTTGAGTACCTTACTGGTCCTGCGCGCACGGAGATCGCCGCCAAGATCGCGGCCGCGCGCGAGGAGGGCGACCTGCGTGAGAACGGCGGGTACCACGCGGCCAAGGAGGAGCAGGGCAAGCAGGAGCTCCGTGTGCGCCAGCTGACCCAGCTTCTGGAGAGCGCCAAGGTGGGCGAGGCCCCGGCTTCGGCGGACGGCGCGGTGGCCCCCGGCATGGTCGTGACGATCGCCTTCGACGGTGACGAGGACGACACGCTGACCTTCCTGCTCGCCTCCCGCGAGTACGCCAGCTCCGACATCGAGACCTACTCGCCGCAGTCCCCGCTGGGCTCCGGCGTGATCGGCCACAAGGTCGGCGAGGACGCGGAGTACGAGCTGCCCAACGGCAAGAAGGCCTCCGTGCGCATCCTCAAGGCCGAGCCCTACCAGAACTGAGCCCGCTCTCAGCCTTGCGCAGAGCCTTTCCGGTGAGCCCCCGGCGTCCTCGCTGACGCCGGGGGCTCGTCGCGTCCGGGCCCGCCCGGTGCCCCGGCCCGCTCAGGCCGCGGAGCGGTACTTGCGGACGGCGAGCGTACGGAAGACCAGGATGATCACCACCGACCAGATCAGCGATGCCCACACGGGGTGCTGCATGGGCCAGGCGTCCGGCGTCTTGAAGCCCGGGGGGAGGTTGCCGAACAGCTCACGGCACGCCTGCACGGTGGCGCTGAACGGGTTCCACTCCGCGATGTGCCGCAGGAACGTCGGCATCTGGTTCGCGTCGACGAACGCGTTCGAGATGAACGTCAGCGGGAACAGCCAGATCAGGCCGCCGGAGGTCGCCGCCTCGGGTGTGCGCACGGACAGGCCGATCAGCGCGCCGATCCAGGTGAAGGCGTAGCCGAGGAGCAGCAGCAGTCCGAACCCGGCGAGCACCTTGCCGAAGTTCTCGTGCGTGCGCCAGCCGACGATGACCGCGACGACGGCCAGGACGACGAGGGTGAGCGTCGTCTGCACCGAGTCGGCGATCGTGCGGCCGGTCAGGACGGCGCCACGGGTCATCGGCAGGGACCGGAAGCGGTCGATGAGGCCCTTGTGCATGTCGTCGGCGATGCCCGCACCGGCGCCGGCCGTGGCGAAGGTGACCGTCTGGGCGAAGATGCCGGCCATCAGGAACTCTCGGTACGCCTGGGTCGAGGTGGACGAGCCGACCTGGATGGAGCCGCCGAACACATAGGTGAACAGCACCACGAACATGACGGGCTGGACGAGCCCGAAGATGATCATCTCGGGAATCCGACGCATACGGATCAGATTCCGGCGGGTCATGACCAGGGAATCGCTCACGGCGCTCACTGGCCGGCCTCCTTCCTGCGGGTGCCGCCGCGGTTCTCCGCGTCGGCGGGACTGTCCCCGTCGGCCGTCTCGTTCTCCGGCTCGGTCGCGGCGGCGTGGCCGGTCAGGGAGAGGAAGACGTCGTCGAGGGTGGGGCGGCGCAGGCCGATGTCGTCGATCTCGATGCCGCGGACGTCGAGTTCGCGGATGATCTCGGCGAGCAGCTTGGCGCCGCCGGTGACGGGCACGGTGAGCTTGCGGGTGTGCTCCTCGTAGCCGGTCTCGCCCTTGCCGAGGCCGGTGAGCACCTCGGCAGCGGCCGGTATGTCCTCGCGCTCGTGGACGACGACCTCGACGCGCTCGCCGCCGGTGCGGGCCTTGAGCTGGTCGGAGGTGCCGCGGGCGATGACCCTGCCCTGGTCGACCACCGCGATGTCGTGCGCCAGGTGGTCGGCCTCCTCCAGGTACTGGGTGGTCAGCAGGAGCGTGGTACCGCCGGAGACGAGCTGTTTGATGACCTCCCACAGCTGCTGGCGGTTGCGGGGGTCGAGGCCGGTCGTCGGCTCGTCCATGAACATCACCGGCGGGGAGACGACCAGCGCCGCCGCCAGGTCGAGCCTGCGGCGCATGCCGCCGGAGTACGTCTTGGCGGTGCGGTCGGCGGCCTCGGTGAGGTGGAACTGCTCCAGCAGCTCATCGGCCCGGGCCTTCGCGGCCTTGGCCTTCATCTGGTAGAGCCGGCCGACCATCTGGAGGTTCTCGCGGCCGGTGAGCAGTTCGTCGACGGCCGCGAACTGGCCGGACAGGCCGATGGAGCGGCGTACCTCGTCGGGTTGCGCGAGCACGTCGAGGCCGGCGACGACGGCCCGGCCGCTGTCGGGGCGCAGGAGTGTGGTCAGACAGCGGACCGTCGTGGTCTTGCCCGCGCCGTTGGGCCCGAGCAGGCCGAGGACGGTGCCCTCGGGGACATCGAGGTCGACGCCGTCCAGTGCCCTTACCTTGCCGAAGGTCTTCACCAGACCTTCGGCGTGAATGGCGCCTGGCATATGAGTCTCCACGTCGTTGGGGATCGTCGTTGCGGTTTTCGTCCTTGCGGTTGCCTCGGAAAGCCTAGGTTCGGGCTTTTCGGCCCGCTCGGTGTTTTCCGCGCGCTGTGCGGTGGTGCGCGGCCCGCCGGGGCGGTGCCGCGGATCGGGCCCGCGGATCGGGCCCGCGGATCGGTGCCGCGGATCCACATTATCGCGATGTATCGCGTCTCTCAATGGGCTTCGCTCGAACGAGTGACCGACCCTGCCGTTGCGGCGGACGTGACCGGACGTGACCTCAGTCGATGACCCGGTACCCGGCCTCGCGCAGTGCCTGGCCGACCTCCGCGCAGTGCGCGGGCCCCTTCGTCTCCAGGTGCAGGTCCACCTCGGCCTCCGTGAGCCCGAGCCGCGGGTCGGTCCGTACGTGGCCGACGTCGAGGACGTTGGCGTCGGCCGCCGACAACACGCCGAGCAGGGTCGCGAGCGCCCCCGGCCGGTCGGTCAGCCGCAGCCGGACCGCGAGGTAGCGGCCCTGTGCGGCCATTCCGTGCCGCAGCACCCGCTGGAGCAGCACGGGGTCGACGTTGCCGCCGGACAGCACCGCCACCACCGGCCCCTCGAACGCCCCCGGGTCGCTCAGCAGCGCCGCCACCGGGCTGGCCCCGGCCGGCTCGACCACCAGCTTGGCTCGTTCGAGGCACAGCAGCAGCGCAGTGGCCAGGTCGTCCTCGGTGACCGTGCGCACCTCGTCCACCAGTTCGCTGACCAGCGTGAACGGCACGTCGCCCGGCCGTCCGACGCGGATTCCGTCGGCCATCGTCACCGGGCCGGCGAGCGCCACCGGACGCCCTGCGGACAGCGAGGGCGGGTAGGCGGCGGCGCCCGCGGCCTGCACGCCGACGATCCGCACGTCCGGCCGCAGCGCCTTCACCGCGACCGCGATGCCCGCGGCGAGCCCGCCGCCGCCGATGCCGACGACGATCGTGCGCACCTCCGGGCACTGCTCCAGGATCTCCAGGCCGACCGTGCCCTGCCCCGCGATGACGTCGGGATGGTCGAAGGGGTGGATGAAGACCGCGCCGGTCTCCCGGGCGTACTCCTCGGCCGCCGCGAGCGTCTCGTCGACCACCTGGCCGTGCAGCCGGACCTCGGCGCCGTAGTCGCGGGTGGCGCTGATCTTGGGCAGCGGGGCGCCCTTGGGCATGAACACCGTCGAGCGCACCCCGAGCAGCGACGACGCCAGGGCGACGCCCTGCGCGTGGTTGCCTGCGCTCGCGGCGACCACCCCGGCGGCCCGCTCCTCGGGCAGCAGCCCGGCGATCCGCACATAGGCGCCGCGCAGCTTGAACGAGCCGGTCCGCTGGAGGTTCTCGCACTTGAAGTGGACGGGCGCCCCGACCAGCTGCGTGAGGTGCCGGCTGCCCTCCATCGCGGTCACCCGGGCCACCCCCGCGAGCATCTTCCGGGCCCCGCGCACGTCGTCGAGGGTGACCGGCGGCAGGGGATCGGCCTTGAGGTGGTTCATGGCTCAAGTCTCGCAGTTCACACCCCGCGAGCGCGGTTGTGACCAACCTCCGAGACCGGTTTGCGCAGCGCAGGTACGGCCCGTCCCCCATCCGCGTACTCTGTCCCCCAACTCAGCCACCCCTTCATGAAGTGAGCCTCCGGCCATGCCCACAACACCTGAAATGTCGATGGACATGCAGACCGTCGGTGACACCGGTCTCCTCGACGCTCTGCAGCACGAGGTGGCGGTGTTCGCCCGCCGTGCCGAACAGACCCGGCTCGGCGGGGTCGGTCAGGTGCGCAACTCCATGGACCGCGCCGCGTACCTGCTGCTCAACCGGCTCGACAAGGAGGGCCCGATGGGTGTCAAGGCGCTCGCCGCGAGCATGGGCATCGACTCCTCGACGGTGACCCGGCAGGTGGCCCCGCTCGTCGACACCGGGCTCGTCAAGCGCACCTCGCATCCGGAGGACGGGCGGGCCGTGGTGCTCCAGCTGTCCCCGCGCGGGCTGTCGCGGCTGGAGGAAGTGCGCTCCTCCCGGCGTCAGTTGATGGCCGAGCTGACCCACGACTGGGCCCCGCAGGAGCGCGAGGCGTTCTGCACGCTCCTGACGCGCTTCAATGACGCCCTGTCCGCGCGGATGAGCGCGCACGGCGTGCCCGGGCAGGAGCCCGCCTCGGCGTCCTGACGACCGGGCCGCCGCCCGGAAGCACCGCGCGCCGCCGCCTCGGGGCACCTGGAGGGCCGTACGCCGACCACGGCCGCCTCCCGGAAGCGCCCCGGCCGCCCCGCGGAGCCTGCTGCGCGGCTCTTGACCGAAAGGGCACCCCTGGCCTCATATGAGACCGGACCCCGTCGTACGCCGGTTCGCCACTCGGCGGCCGTGCGCCGCCGGGGCCCGATTCCTCAGGGTCGCCCTCAGGGGGAGGTGCGGTGCGAGAACGGCAAGCGGACCGGGGCGCCCGCCGCGACCGGGAGTTCGAGGCGTTCGTCGCGGGCGCCTCGGGGCGGCTGCTGCACACCGCGACACTGCTCACGGCGGAGGTCCCGGACGACAACCCGCGCGCGCGACGTCTGCTCGTGCTCGCCCTCGCGCACACGTACGCGTGCTGGGACCGGCTGCGCGGCGAGGATCCGTATGTGCGCACCCGCCAGTACCTCGCCACCCGCTTCGCCCGCGCTGCCTGGCACCAGTACGGCGGTCTCGGCCGGGCGCGCCCGCACCCGGACAGCGTCCTGGCCGTGCTCGGCCCGCAGGAGCGGCTGATTCTCGTCCTGCGGCTCTACGAGGGTGTCGCCGAGGAGCAGGCCGCCGCTCTGCTGGGCCTGCCCGTGGAGCGCGTGCGGGCCGTCTGCGACCGCGCGACGGCGACCCTGCTGCATCCGCCGCGGGGACCGGCACCGTCGGTCGTGGGCGCCAATGCGGTGGCGTCGTGAACGACGAACGGGCCGGGAGGTGTCGTGGACGACACGGCGGGGCCGGGAAGCGTCGTGGACGACATGACGGGACCGGAAGCGTCGTGGACGACAAGACGAGAAGACCGGGAAACGTCGTGGACGACATGACGGGACCGGGAAACGTCGTGGACGACGCGGCGGGACCGGAAGGCGTCGCGGACGACAAGGCGGGGCCGGGAAGGGAGCGGGCTCGTGACGGGTCCTGACGGGAAGAGACGCCGATGAGCCGGGCCGACCGGGAGGCCGCGGCGCGGCGGGTCATGGAACGGACCCCGCCGCCGGTGCCGCCCGAGCTGTACGCGGACGCCGTGCGCCTGGGCAGCCGGCTGCTGCACCGGCAGGTCGTCGTCCGGCGCCTGCTGTGGGTGCTGCTCTGCGTGGCGGTCGTCGCGTTCACCGTCTGGGCCGTGACGGTCCAGCCGTGGGTGGAGCCGCCGTCGGAGACGACCCCACCCCTGGAGGGCTGGTGACCGTCAGCCGAGGGCCTGCTGGAGGTCCTCCAGCAGGTCGTCCACGTTCTCGATGCCGACGGAGAGACGTACGAGGTCGCCCGGGACCTCCAGGGCCGAGCCGGCCGCGGAGGCGTGGGTCATGCGGCCCGGGTGCTCGATCAGCGACTCGACGCCGCCGAGCGACTCGCCGAGGGTGAAGATCTTGGCGCGGTTGCAGATCTCGACGGCCGCCTCCTCGCCGCCCTGGACCCGGAAGGAGATCATGCCGCCGAACGACCGCATCTGCTTGGCCGCGACCTCGTGGCCGGGGTGGTCCGGCAGGCCCGGGTAGAGCACGCGCGTCACGCGCGCGTGGCGGGTGAGCATGTCGGCGATCTTGGTGGCGTTCTCGCTGTGCCGGTCCATGCGCACCGACAGCGTCTTGGTGCCGCGCAGCACCAGCCAGGAGTCGAAGGGACCGGCGACCGCGCCCATCGCGTTCTGGTGGTACGCCAGCTCCTCGCCGAGGCCCTCGTCGGCCGTGATCAGCGCGCCGCCGACCACGTCGGAGTGGCCGCCCATGTACTTGGTGAGGGAGTGCACGACGACGTCCGCGCCGAGCGACAGCGGCTGCTGGAGGTAGGGCGTGGCGAAGGTGTTGTCGACGACCAGCTTGGCGCCGGCGTCATGGGCGACCTGTGCGACGGCGGCGATGTCGGTGATGCCGAGCAGCGGGTTGGACGGCGTCTCCACCCAGACGGCCTTCGTCTTCGGGGTGATCGCGGCCCGGACGGCGGCCGGGTCGCTGGTGTCGGCGACCGACCACTCCACGCCCCAGCGGGCGACGACCTTGGCGAAGAGACGGAAGGTGCCGCCGTAGGCGTCGTTCGGGATCACCACGTGGTCGCCGGGGCTGAGCAGCGTACGCAGCAGGCAGTCCTCGGCCGCCAGTCCGGACGCGAACGCGAGGCCGCGGCGGCCGCCCTCGAGGGCGGCGAGGTTCTCCTCCAGGGCGGTCCTGGTGGGGTTGGCGCTGCGGCTGTACTCGTAGCCGCCGCGCAGGCCGCCGACGCCGTCCTGCTTGTAGGTGGACACCTGGTAGATCGGCGGGACGACCGCCCCGGTCAGGGGGTCGGCGGTGTTGCCCGCGTGGATCGCGAGCGTCTCGAAGTGCTGACTGATGTGCCTGTCGCTCATGTGCACCGAGCGTAGTGCTCCTGACGGGCGGGTGCCGGACGAGTGGCGGGCACGAGGGATCCCCCTCGGTTTTCCACAGGCGGTTTTCCACAGACCGGGGCCCAGGTTGGCCAATTGTCGGCGCCGTCTGGTTCGCTTGAGGCATGGAGATTCTCTGGGTCCTGATGGCACTGCTCATGCTGGGTTTGGTGCTCGGCCCGTTCGTCATGCGCAGGCGCCGCGGCATCGAGCTGGTGTCCCCGCAGCACCCGGACGCCGCCGACCCCGCGAACTACGGGTTCGTCCGGCAGGAGGAGCTGGACGTCCGCATGCCCGGCCCCGACCAGGACCTGCTGGACGTGCTGGACCTGGTGCAGCGCACCCAGGACCACCGGGCGGCGGCCCAGCTGCTCGCCGGGACCGAGACCGAGGGCGAGCGCCGCTGGCAGCGCGTGCAGGCCTTCGCCGGCGCGGCGGCGCTGGAGCTCCAGCAGCGGCCGGGCGGGGTCAGCGAGACGCCCGGCGGGCAGTGGCTGCGGGTGTGGCGCGCGGAGGCGCCGAAGGACGCGGGCGGCGCCGCGGTGCACGCCGAGTTCCTGGTGCAGCAGGCGTGGCGTACGTCGACGCCGGGCACGGACGACTTCCGGATCATCATGGAGGAGGCGAGGGCGGCGTGCGCCGACGCCGCCCTGCTCTCCCCCGGCGACCCGGTCCCCTACATCATCGAGCTGTCGGTGGCCCGCGGCCTGGCCTACTCGCAGCAGGAGTTCGAGCAGCTCTGGCTGAAGATCCTGGACCGCGCGCCCGCCCACATGGGCGCCCACCTGGCCGCCCTGCACTACTGGTGCGAGAAGTGGCACGGCTCGCGCGAGCAGGCCTACGCCTTCGCCGAGGCCGCGGCGGCGCGGGCCCCCCGGGGATCGCTGCTCGCGGCGATGCCGCTGTTCGCGGTGTTCGAGCACCTGCCCGAGGTCAACCTGGTCGCCGGCTTCTACCAGAGCGAGGTCGTCACCAAGGCGATGCACGGCGCACTGCACGCGGTGCACACCGCGCGCGCCGACGACCCGATGCTCGCCCACGTCCGGCACCTGCTGCTCTTCTTCCTGGTCCGCGCCGAGCGCTGGTCGGAGGCCATGAGCCAGCTGGTCCACGTCGACGGCCACGTCGGCGCCCTGCCGTGGACCCTCGCCTCGGACCCGGCCGCCGAGTTCGCGATATACCGGGCCCTCGCGGTCGCGGGCTACGAGGCGAACGGCGGCACACCGGCGACGCTGCACAGCTGAGCCGGGCGGGCGCCGGCGGCGGGCCTCAGCCGCCGCTGCCGTACGGCCGCGTCAGTATCTCCAGGTTGTGGCCGTTCGGGTCCTCGAAGTACGTGCCGCGGCCGCCGTCGTTGTGGTTGATCTCGCCCGGGCGGGAGTGGAACGGGTCGGCCCAGTAGGGCAGGCCGGCGGCGCGGATGCGGGCGAAGATGGTGTCGAAGTCGGCCTCGGAGACCAGGAAGGCGTAGTGCTGGGGTGTGATGGCCCCGGGGACGTCCATGTAGTCGAGGGTCACACCGTTGGGGATCTCGACGGGGACGAAGGGGCCGTAGCGAGGGCCCACCTCCAGGCCGAGGAGGTCGGCGAGGAAGCGGGCCGAGGCCTGTTTGTCGTGGGCGCTGACGATGGTGTGGTTCAGCTGCACGGTCATGCCTTCCACGCTAGGCAGCGGGCCTTCGCCGAACCACCGTCCCGGGGACGATACGGGTCGGTCGATGGGCCTACCCCGCGGGTACGGGGCAGGCCTTGGCCGGGAGTACGGCTCAGATCGTGGAGGTGTCGATCACGAAGCGGTAGCGCACGTCGCTGCTCAGCACGCGCTCGTACGCCTCGTTGATCTCCTCGGCCCGGATCAGCTCGATCTCGGCGCCGAACCCGTGCGCCGCGCAGAAGTCGAGCATCTCCTGGGTCTCGGCGATGCCGCCGATCATGGAGCCGGCGAGGGTCTTCCGGTTGCCGATGACGGAGAAGAGGTTGAGGGAGATCGGCTCCTCGGGGGCGCCGACGTTCACCAGGGCGCCGTCGGTCTTCAGCAGCGCGAGGTACGCGTTGAAGTCCAGCGGGGCGGAGACCGTCGAGACGATCAGGTCGAAGGTGCCGGCGAGTTCCTCGAAGGTCTTCGGGTCGCTGGTGGCGTAGTAGTGGTCGGCGCCCAGCTTGAGGCCGTCCTCCTTCTTGCGCAGCGACTGCGACAGCACGGTCACCTCGGCGCCGAGGGCGTGCGCGATCTTCACGCCCATGTGGCCGAGGCCGCCCATGCCGAGGATCGCGACCTTCTTGCCGGGGCCGGCGCCCCAGTGCTTGAGCGGCGAGTACAGGGTGATGCCGGCGCACAGCAGCGGCGCGGCCTCGTCGAGCTTCAGGCCGTCGGGGATGCGCACGACGTAGTTCTCGTCGACGACTATCTTCTCGGAGTAGCCGCCGTAGGTGGGCTCGCCGTCCTTGCCGATCGCGTTGTAGGTGCCGACCATGCCGCCGCCGGTGCAGTACTGCTCCAGGCCGGCCTTGCAGTTGTCGCACTCGCGGCAGGAGTCGACCATGCAGCCGACGCCGACCCGGTCACCGACGGCGTACTTGGTCACACCGGAGCCGACGGCGGAGACGACGCCCGCGATCTCGTGGCCGGGGACCATGGGGAAGATCGCCTCGCCCCAGCCCTCGCGGGCCTGGTGGATGTCCGAGTGGCAGATGCCGGCGTACTTGATGTCGATCAGGACGTCGTGCTCGCCGACCTCGCGCCGCTCGATGGTGGTGCGCTCCAGCGGAGCCTTGGCGGCGGGGGCGGCGTACGCAGCAACAGTGGTCATGCCCGGGGTTCTCCTAGCAGAGTGATCCGTACCCGGCTGCCTTTCCACCGGGCACGACGACCAGCCTGCCCGAAAGCGGAGCGTCCACCCAGGCCACGGCTGTGCCTACGCACACCGTGCCTACCACTGGCAAGGTCAGGCTCCCGGGCGTACGTCCGGGAATACTGGAACACATGGAAGTACAGCCCGCATCCGAGCCCGTGCGTGCGTCGGGGCCCGAGTCCGAGTCCGGCGCCGCCCTGGACCGCAGAGCCGAGCTCAGCGAGTTCCTGCGCACCCGGCGCGCCCGGCTCAAGCCGCAGGACGTGGGACTGCCGGAGTTCGGCAGGCAGCGCAGGGTGCCGGGGCTGCGGCGCGAGGAGCTGGCCCAGCTGGCCGGGGTGTCGGTGGCGTACTACACGCGCCTGGAGCAGGGCAACGGCCGCAACGTCTCCACGGAGGTGCTGGACGCCATCGCCCGCGCGCTCCGGCTGACCGACGCCGAGCACGCGCATCTGACGCACCTGGCCAACCCCAAGCAGCACAAGAAGAAGCCGGCCACGCGCACCCAGCAGGTGCGGCCCGCGCTGCGGCAGCTGCTGGACACCATGGACGCGGTCCCGGCGTACGTCGTCGGGCGGCGCTCGGACATCCTGGCGTGGAACCGGATGGCGGCCGCGCTGTTCGGGGACTGGGCGGAGCTGCCGGCCACGGACCGCAACTGGGCGCGGCTCGTGTTCATGAAGCCCGAGTATCACGACCTGTTCCAGGACTGGGAGCAGAAGGCGATCGACATCGTGTGCCATCTGCGGATGGACGCCGGCTGCTATCCGGACGACCCGCGGCTGTCGGCGCTGGTGGGCGAGCTGTCGGTGAAGAGCGAGGAGTTCCGGCGGCTGTGGGCCACGCATGACGTGAAGGAGAAGAGCCACGGGGTGAAGCTGCTGCGCCATCCGCTGGTGGGCGAACTGTCCCTGCGCTTCGAGTCCTTCCGCCTCGCCGACGACGCCGACCAGGTCCTGGTGACCTACCACGCCGACCCGGGCACCCCCTCGGCGGAGGTGCTCCGGCTGCTGGCGAGCTGGGGCACGGACGCGACCCGCGCCGGGCAGGACAGCGGCGTGCAGGGCTGAGTCAGTCCGCCACGCCCAGGTCCTCCCGCATCAGCCGCCGCATCGCCGACAGCCGTGGCTCGGCCTCCTTCAGCGCGAGCAGGGCGGTGTCGGGGTTCTCGCCCTCCCGGGCCAGGCCCCGGTCCAGGCGCTTGACGGCCGCGTCGCCCCCGGCGAGGACCTCGTTGACGGACCGGGAAGCCTCCAGGATCCGCTCGGGCACGATCATCTGCGCCTCGGCGTACCGGTCGCGGTACTCCCGGCGCACCTCCTCCAGGTGATCGCGGTCCGGCTCGCCGAAGACACCGTCCCGGAGGCGGTGCAGGGCGTCCTTGAGCAGGGTGTGGAACTGCCGGGAGGAGCGGTTCATCGCGGTGTACGCCTCCCGCCGTTCGGCGAGTCGCCGTTCCTGCGCGGCGACGGCCGCCTCCTCGGCACGCCGCCGGTCGGTCAGCCGCTGGCTGAGGACGGGCGCGAAGAGGGTGCCGAGGACACCGACGACGGCGGTGATCATGGCGGTGACAGCAGCGGTCATACAGGCACACAAACACGAACCGCCCCCGGAAGCCGAGCTTCCGGGGGCGGTCCACTCATGGATCAGCGAGCCGAGGACGGATCAGCGAGCCGAGGCCGGCTCACCGGGCCGCAGGTGCGTCACTTGCCGTAGTAGGCGTTGTAGATCGACACCGTCGACTTGTTGTTCTTCTTGTCCGTGATCTTGGCGTGGAAGGAGACACCCTTGCCCGCCGCCGGGTTCTTCACGGTGATCTTGCCGTTCGTCACGGTGACCTTCCGCCAGGTCTGGCCGTAGTCGTACGACACGTACACGTAGAGCGACTTGAGGTTGGTACCCCGCGCCGCACCGAGGACGGTGACCGGGAGGGTCTGCGTCGCGCCGGCCGCGACACGGCCGTCCGCGCCGGTCTTGGCACCGAAGACCGCGGTGGACGCGGGCAGCGCCACGTCGTCGGTGGTCGTCGGCTTCTTGGAGCGGAAGGTCCAGCTGGCGTCGATCCGCGTGGAGGCGGCGGCGACGCGGACGCTGCGCTTGACCGAGGTGGTCAGACGGTACTCGGCGTCCGTGGACGGGACCGTGAACTCCTTCTCACCGAGCAGCGGGTCGTCGTGCGAGGCGACCTTGACGCCGTTGCGGTAGAGGGTGGTGGCCACCGAGGTGAAGTCCGACGTGCCCGGGTGACCGGCGGAGTCGGCGTACAGCGGCAGCAGGCCGCCGATCTTGTTGCCGTTGCGGTACAGGCCGTACTCGGCCGTGATGCGCGGGCCGAAGACCGGCTTGTTGAAGGTGGTCGCGTACGTCTTGCCGGCCTGGTAGACCTTCACGCCGTCCGAGGTGTAGAACGCCTCGGCGATCGGGAAGCCGTCGGCGTCCCTGGCGCCGCCGAACTGCTCGAAGTCCAGGCCCCAGGCGACACCGTTCGCGGTGGACACGTGGACCGTGCGGGTGCCGGGCAGCTTCTGCTGGACCGCGAGGCCCATCACGAAGTCGTCCGGGAGCAGGCCGTAGACGGTGAGCGCGCCGGTCTTGCCCGAGGTGGCCGAGGCCAGGACGTTCCTCAGGGTCGCGAGCTCACTCGCCTTGAAGTGCTTGACCTTGTCGCCCACGACCCTGGTGAGGTTGGACGAGGACAGCGCCACGTCCCACTCGGTGGCCGTGCCCTTGGTGAACTGGCCGTTCCAGGTCTGGGAGACACCGGTGACGGTCGGGCCCACATGGGCCATGCGCAGGTCGGCGAAGGAGGACGCCAGGACGCCGACGCCGAAGCCGCCGGCCTCGTAGGAGTAGTTGATGGTCGCCGACAGCGGCTTGGCCGCGGTGTCGGGCACCGTGATGTCGGCCGCCTTCGTCGTACGGGCGTCGAGCGTCAGCGTGGTGTTCCGGGTGACGCTCAGCTTCGGCTGGACGAGCCAGTCGACGCCGCCCTCGAAGGAGTTGAGGTCCTTCACGATCCAGCCGTCCACGCCGTACGTGCCGCGCGGGACACGGATGGTGGTGACACCGCTGTTGTCCAGCGGGACGTCCACCAGACGGCCGTTGGCGAGGCCGGAGTAGCCGAACAGGGCGGTGCTGTACTGGCCCGACGGCTGGCCGTCCTTGCCGATGTGCTTGACGGTCAGGTCGTACGACTCGACCTCGCGGTTGACCGCGGCGGCCGTGCGCACGCTCTGGCCGCCGCCGGTCGCGGTGACGTAGGCGGAGTACGCGCCGTCGACCGTGCCGCCGAGGCGGGTGTCGACGGTGACGTCGACGGATGCCTTGCCGTGCGCCGGGACGGTCACCGTGGTGGCGCCCAGCTTGAAGAAGCCGGCCGGGGCGGCGAGGCCCTGCGGGTTCTTGGCGCTGGCCTTGAGGGTCAGCGTGACGTCCGTGTCACCGAGGTTGCGGTACGTCAGCGGCTTGTTGACCGGAGTGTCGTCGGTGTGCGGCCACTGCTGGGTGCCGAAGCTCACCGAGACCGGCTCGGCGATCACGGTCTGCTTGAGGGCCTTGTCGATCTGGATGCGGCCCGCGCCCTGCTCGAACGCCGTGTAGTTGCCGCCCTTGGTGGAGGCGGTCAGGGCGCCCTTGATCTCGGCGTACGTCCAGTCCGGGTGCTGCTGCTTCAGGATCGCGGCGGCGCCCGCGACATGCGGGGTGGCCATCGAGGTGCCCGAGATGGTCAGGTACCCGGCCGGGCTCTCGCCGACCTCCTGCTCGATGACGCTGCCCTTGGCGGACGCGGCGGTGATGTCCACGCCCGGGGCGGTGACGTCCGGCTTGATCGCGCCGTCGCCGACGCGCGGGCCGGTCGAGGAGAACGGGGCGAGCTTGTCGCCGGAGTCCACGGCGCCGACGGTGAGCGCGGCGTCCGCGCTGCCCGGCGAACCGACGCTCTCGGGGCCGGAGTTGCCGGCCGCGATCGCGAAGAGGATGCCCTTCTCCGCGGACAGCTTGTCGACGGCCGCCTCCAGCGGGTCGACACCGGGTCCGTCCGGGCCGCCCAGGCTGAGGTTGACGACGTCGGCGCCCTCGGCGGCCGCCCACTCCATGCCGGCGAGGATGCCGGAGTCGTCACCGGAGCCGGTGTCGTCCAGCACCTTGCCGTTGAGGATGGTCGCGCCCGGGGCCACGCCCTTGTACTTGCCGCCCGACTTGGCGCCGGTGCCCGCCGCGATGGACGCGACGTGCGTGCCGTGGCCGAACTTGTCGGAGGCGTCGGCGGCGGGGGTGAAGTTCTTCGACGCCGTCACCTGGGTCTTCAGGTCCGGGTGGGTGGCGTCCACACCGGTGTCCAGGACGGCGATCTTGACACCCTTGCCGGTGTAGCCGGCCGCCCACGCGGTGGGGGCGCCGATCTGCGTGGTGGAGGTGTCGAGGGTGACCTTGCGGACACCGTCGAGCCAGACGTGCGCGATACCGGCGGCCGTCCTGTCGCCGTCGGTGACCGCGTCCCACAGCTCGGGCGTGTCGGCCTGGTCCGCCTGGACGGCGTCGGCGTTCAGGGTGCGCAGGGTGCGGCGCAGGGTGCCGGCGTCCCGGACGTCCGCCTTGGCGGACGTGGCGGCTCCCTTGTAGCCGACGATGACCTTCAGCCCGTCCTTCTGGGACTTGCGGGTCGTGGCCTTGTTCAGCTCGGTGATGTCGAACAACCGCTGGTCCAGCTTGCCGGCGGCGACCAGACGGGCCGCGTCCGCCGGAATGACCAGGGTGTGACCCTCGAACTTGCGGACGGCGACGGGTATGTTCTCGCGGCCTTCCGCGCGCTGCAGGCCGAGGATGCGGCCCTTGCCGTCGACCGTGACACGGTCGCCGGTGATCAGGGTGATGCGGTGACGGTCCGTCAGCTTGGCGGCGGTGTCATGGTGCTGGGTGCCGGCCTCGGCCGAGGCCGGGCTGGTCAGACCCGCGGCCAGGGCGACGGCTGCGGCGCCGGCCACTGTGGCCGCGCCGACCTTTTTCACTTGTCTGCGCAAGACTCCCCCTGGGAGATGAAGTGCCGGGCGACTTCCCCGTTCACCCGGCCGGGGGTCATCCCGTACACCTGCGCGTACTCCCCCCGGAGGATGAAGTATGCCGGGGGGTGATCAGACGCCTCAACACGACTTCGTCACGACTCGGTCATAAAACCCGTGCACAGGGAGCGTTTTCAGGACATCGTGCGTTCCGTGACCGAGACGGCGCCCTTGCGGATCGTCGCGAGGCGTGGAGCGCGCTCGGCGACCGCGGAGTCGTGCGTGACCGTCACGAAGGCCGGCCCGCTCCGGCTGGGGCGACGCGCCGGCGCCGGTCTCCGGACGTCTCGGCCGGCAGGCGGCCCCGGCGCGCACCGCCCGTCAAAAAGCCGCTGCCGCCGGGCCCGAGGGCGCGGCGGCAGCGGGGATGCCTGCGGGAGGCGTCGGCGGGAGGGTCAGACGGCCGAGCCGGCCTTCCACTCCGCCCAGCTCATGTTCCAGCCGTTGAGGCCGTTGTCCGGCGAGACGGTCTTGTCGCCGGTGTTCTGCACGACGACCACGTCACCGATGATCGAGTTGTTGTAGAACCACGCGGCCTCGGTGTTGGGGTCGTCGGCGCCCTTGGTGTCGTTCAGGCCGACGCAGCCGTGGCTGGTGTTGACGTTGCCGAACACCGAGTCGGCGCCCCAGTAGTTGCCGTGGATGAAGGTGCCCGAGGTGGTCAGGCGCATGGCGTGCGGCACGTCCTTGATGTCGTACTCGCCCTTGCCGTCGTCGTCGGTGAAGCCGACCGTGGCGCCGTTCATCCGGGTCTCCTTGAACTTCTCGGAGATCACCATCTGACCTTCGTAGGTCTTGTTGTCGGGCGAGCCCGCGGAGATCGGGATGGTCTTGACGACCTTGCCGTCCTGCGTGACCTTCATCTGCTTGGTGTTGGCGTCGACGTACGACACCTGGTTGCGGCCGATCTTGAAGGTGACCGTCTTCTGCTGGACGCCGATGACGCCGTCGGCGCCCTCGACCCCGTCGAGCGCCAGCTTCAGGGTGATGGTCGAGTTCTCCTGCCAGTAGTCCTCGGGGCGGAAGTCGAGGCGGTTGGCGTTGAACCAGTGGCCGACGACCTCCTGGCCGCTGGAGGAGGTGACGGTGATGCCCTTCTGGACGTCCACCTTGTTGGTGATCGCCTTGTCGAAGTTGATCGACACGGGCATGCCCACGCCGACGGTCGAGCCGTCCTCCGGCGTGAAGGAACCGATGAAGCTGTTGTCGGGCGAGACCGTGGTGAAGGAGGCGTTCTCGTGGGCCTCACGGCCCTCGGCGTCCTGCGCGGTCACGGCGATCTTGTAGGTGGTGGAGCGCTCCAGCTGGGCGGTGGGCTTCCAGCTGGTCTTGTCGGCGGATATCTCACCGGCGACCGCGGTGCCGTCCGCGGTGGTCATCGTCACCTCGGTGAGCGTGCCCTTGCCCACGGTGACGGTGGCCGAGTTGTTGATGGAGGCGTTGTTCGAGCCGTCCGCCGGTGTGATCTTGATCTGGGCCTCGGAGGTCTTCTGGGCCGCCGCCTCGTCGACCTTGGCCTGCGAGGTGTCCTCGGCCCCGTCGGCCTTGGCCTCGTCGCCGCCGGAGCAGGCCGAGAGCACCAGTACACCGCCGAGCAGTGCGGACGCGACCGTCAGGCCCCTGCGCCGCTTACTGTTCGTCATCACACGCTTCTCCATCGTTGCCGAATCCCCGGAAACCCGGAGAGTTCCCCGCCAATAACGTTCAACGCTACGACCGGCCCGTCCCGTTCCACATGTCCCGTATGTGTGGGCCACGCCACGTCGCCGGACGGCGGTTGCCGTCCGTGAGACGACGAAACCCCGGACGGCGGTTGCCGTCCGAGGTCACGATTTCCCCATATCCGGCTCAGCGGACCGACTCTTCTCCGCCTTCTTCTCCGCCTTCTTCGTCGGCGGCTTCGTCGTCGCCGTCGTCGCCGTCGTCATCATCCTCGTCGAGGTCCCAGTCCGGCGAATCGGGGTCGTAGTCGATCAGCTCGCTGCTCCAGGACGCCTGCTGCAGCTCGACCCCGGGCACGTCGCCCACCAGGTCGAACGGGTCCACGAGGTAGGCGAGGGCCTCCGCCGTGTCCTCCGTCACAGCGCCCTCGGCGTGGGTGCGCTCGGTGTCGGGCATCGCGCCGTCCGCGACGTTCTCGGCGATGCGGGCCAGTGCGGCGCCGGTCACCGCCTCCACGTCGTCCACCTCCAGGACGAGTTCCACGCGAAGCCGTACGAATCGTGAGGTCTCAGGAGTGCTCATGCCGCGAGCGTACGGCTCCGCGCGCCCAGGGCTTTCCCGCGACCCGCCCCCGACCGGCGGGCCGCCCCAGCTCCGCGCCCACCAGCGCGGACAAGCGCCGCCTCGCACGGCTGGCCTGATCCGGCGGAGAGGCCCTAGCATCGGCGCACACGGCCAATTCGCCAGCGCCACAAGGGGATCGATATTCCGTGTCATCCGCTCGCCGTCCGTTGCTGACCGCCACCGCCGCGGCCACCCTGCTGGGCGCCCTGTGGTTCGTCCCGTCCGCCAACGCCACGGACGGTTCCCCGGCGAGAGCGCAGCCCTCGACGACCACGACGACCCAGGCCAGGGCGGCCGTCGCGGCCAGCACCGAGACGTTGCAGAACTCGTCCGGCGGCACCGAACTCGCCGACACCGGAAGCTTCGACAGCACGCCCTACGTCGTGGGCGGCACGCTCTTCCTCACGGTCGGCGCCGGATTCGTGACGTATTCGGTGCGTAGAGAGCGACTTGGGTTCTAAATACCCAAGCTTGACGCGTCTTTGACCGAACACCCATAGTCCGCTCATGAACAGATCAACGGGGGCGCGTCTGTGCGCCACGGCTGTGGTGGGCGCGCTGTCGCTGGCCCTCCTCACCGGCTGCTCGGACAACGGCTCGGACAACGGCGGCTCCGGCGACGGCAAGGACGCCGGCTCCTCGGAGCAGGCGAAGACCTACACCAAGGCCGAGCTGGAGAAGCTGATCATCGCCCAGGGCGATGTGACCGGCTACAAGGTCGAGCCGGTCGACAAGGAGCTCAGCACCGACAAGAGCAAGCTCAAGGGCGACGAGAAGTGCCTGCCGCTCGCCTACGTCATGAGCGGCCTGGCGCCCACCGACGCGCCGGCCGAGACGAACACCATGGCCACGCAGGAGAAGAAGCCCTCCGACGCCGCCTCCAAGTCGCTGGACGACCTGGCCGACGGCGCGGCCGAGGACGCCCTCGCGGACGCGATGAGCGTCGACGTGACGGTCGTCGCGCTGTCCTCGTACGACGGTGAGGGCGCCGCGGACGCGTTCAAGGCGGTCTCCGACGCGGTCAAGGACTGCGCCGGCGGCTTCAGCGCCACGGACGGCGCCTCCGCCGACGACGAGGGCAAGTTCAACAAGGTCGCCGAGGCGAAGGCCGTCGGCGCCACCGGCGACGAGGCCGTGGCCTTCACCGCGACCGGCGAGATGGACGCCGACACCGGCGAGACGGCCGACGTCCACGCCCAGGTCGTGCGGCACGGCAACACCATCGCCTCGTACTTCACGATGAACCTCGGCGCGATGATGACCGGCAAGGACTACACGGTCCCCGCGGCGGTCGTGAACGCCCAGGGCGCCAAGCTGAAGTAACCCCGGCTGTACGCCTGCGCGAAGGGCCCCGTCCGACTCACGGACGGGGCCCTTCGCGGTCGCTGCCTAGCGCAGCGGGCCGGTGACCTTCTCGGCGGCCGCGACCAGCGAGCCGTCGCGGACGAAGGCGTCCGCGGCGGCCAGGTCGGGGGCGAGGTAGCGGTCCGGGCCGGGGCCGCCGACACCGGCCGCGCGGGCGGCGTCGACGACCGCGCGGGTCGCCGGGGCCGGGGTGAGGCCCTCGCGCAGCTCGACCGCGCGGGCGGCGGCGTACAGCTCGACGGCGATGACCCGGGTGAGGTTGTCGACGGCGGTGCGCAGCTTGCGCGCGGCCGACCAGCCCATGGAGACGTGGTCCTCCTGCATGGCGGAGGACGGGATGGAGTCCGCCGAGGCCGGGACGGCCAGCCGCTTCAGCTCGCTGACCAGCGCGGCCTGCGTGTACTGGGCGATCATCAGGCCGGAGTCGACGCCGGCGTCGTCCGCGAGGAACGGCGGCAGGCCGTGGCTGCGGTTCTTGTCGAGCAGCCGGTCGGTGCGCCGCTCGGCGATGGACGCCAGGTCGGCGGCGGCGATGGCGAGGAAGTCCAGGACGTAGGCGACCGGGGCGCCGTGGAAGTTGCCGTTGGACTCGACGCGGCCGTCGGGCAGCACGACCGGGTTGTCGACGGCGGAGGCCAGCTCGCGCTCGGCGACGAGCCGGGCGTGGGCCATGGTGTCCCGGCCGGCGCCGGCGACCTGCGGGGCGCAGCGCACCGAGTAGGCGTCCTGCACGCGCGGGGCGTCGTCCTGATGGTGGCCGGTGAGGCCGGAACCCCGCAGCACGGCCAGCATGTTGGCGGCGGAGTCGCCCTGGCCCGGGTGCGGGCGGATGGCGTGCAGCTCGGGGGCGAGGACCTTCTCCGTGCCGAGCAGCGCCTCCAGGGAGAGGGCCGCGGTGATGTCGGCGCTCTTGTAGAGGGTGTCGAGGTCGGCGAGGGCCATGATCAGCATGCCGAGCATGCCGTCGGTGCCGTTGAGGAGGGCCAGGCCCTCCTTCTCGCGCAGCTCGACGGGCGCGATGCCGGCCTCGGCGAGCAGCTCGGCGGCGGGCCGCACGGTCCCGTCGGGGCCCTCGGCGTCACCCTCGCCCATCAGGGCCAGGGCGCAGTGCGAGAGCGGGGCGAGGTCGCCGGAGCAGCCGAGGGAGCCGTACTCGTGCACGACCGGGGTGATCCCGGCGTTCAGCAGGTCGGCCATGGTCTGCGCGACCTCGGGGCGGACACCGGTGTGGCCGGAGCAGACGGTCTTCAGCCGCAGGAACATCAGCGCGCGCACGACCTCGCGCTCGACGCGCGGGCCCATGCCGGCGGCGTGCGAGCGGACGATGTTGCGCTGGAGCTGGGTGCGCAGCTCCTGGCTGATGTGCCGGGTCGCCAGGGCGCCGAAGCCGGTGCTCACGCCGTAGACGGGGTCGGGCTTGGCGGCCAGCGCGTCCACGATCTCGCGGGCCGCCGCGAGTGCCGCCACCGCCTCCTGAGACAGCTCGACCCGGGCGCCGCCGCGCGCCACGGCGAGGACGTCGGACGCGGTCGTGCCGGACGTCCCCACCACCACAGTGTGCATATCCATATTCAGGAGCGTACGCAGTGAAGACGAAGATGTCACCAGTGGGACCCCGGTTCGCCCCTTACCGAATACGTCACATCCACGCCGTCGCGGTGGACGTACGTCAGTGGCGGCCGCGGAACCGGCGGCGCTCGGCCCCGGTCTCGTGCGCGGGCTCGTCGGCGAGGCGCACGACGGGGTCGTCGGGGCCCTCGCGGCCGGCCACCACCGGCTTGTGCGCCCGTACGGCCTTGGCCTGGTACTGGGCGGCGTCGGCCAGCCGGAACAGCCGCCGCGCCGAGCGGACCGCCCCGATGGGGTCCCCGGTGGACGCCACCCCGCAGGCGACGCCCTCGCCCAGCTCCAGCTCGGCGGCCCTGCGGCACACCTCCTCGGCGACCTCGACCACGTCGTCCGCGGGCGGGCCGGCCGCCAGCAGGCAGAACTCGTCCCCGCCGAGCCGGGCGACCAGCGCGCCGGGCAGCATCGCGCCGCACAGGGAGAGAACCGAGCCGAAGCGTTCCAGCAGCCGGTCGCCGACGGCGTGACCGAGGGTGTCGTTGACCCGCTTGAGGCCGTTCAGGTCGCAGACGACGAGGCTGACGACCACGCCCTGGTCGCGATGGCGCTCGATCGCCTCGTCCAGGCGCATGTCGACGCACCGGCGGTTGGCCAGACCGGTCAGCGCGTCGGTGAACGCCAGCCGGCGGGCCTCCTCCAGGCGCTCGGTCTGCGCGATGCCCGCCGCGACGACCGCGGCGAGCACGGTGGCGAACTCCGCGTCGGCCGGTTCGAACACGGGCTCCCCGACGGGCCGGGCGACATACAGCTCGCCCCAGGCCCGTCCGTGCAGCACGACCGGGGCGACGACGCAGCTGCCCCGGCCGCGGCGGCGCAGGGCCGCGACGCGCTGGTGGATGTAGCCGGGGCGGCCCGCGGCGGGGCCCTCGGCGGTCTCCACCCAGGCGTTGGGGCCACCGCCCCCCGCCCAGCGCTCGTGCAGGAACTCGGTGATCTCCGGGAACTGGTGGACGGGGTAGGTCTCGTCCTCCGGGTACTCCACCTCGCCGAAGGCCCGCTCCCCCACGTTCACCAGGACCTTCAGACGGCCCCGCTCGCGCTCCCAGACCGAGAGCGCGGCGAAGCTGCCGTCGAGCGCGTGGCAGGCGCCCTGCGCCGCCGCGCGCCAGGACTCGCGGGGAGTGTGTACCGCGGCCATGCCCTGCGCCAGTGCGACCACCGCGGAGAGTCGCTTGTCCTCGCCCATTGCTCCAGGTTAGGGAGATTTGGGGTGGGGTGGGGCGTTTGTGTGGCGAACAGGTGGGGTCTCCGCCGTCCCGGTCGTCACTCACCCGGCCACAGGGGCTTGCGCTTCTCGTTGAAGGCCCTGACCCCCTCCGCCCGGTCCCCCGAGAAGGCCACCGACCTCCACGCCGCGTCCTCGACCTCCAGCCCGGCGGGGAGGTCGAGGCCGTGGCCGAGGCGGAGGGCCCGCTTGGCGGCGCGCAGGCCCACGGGGGAGTTGGCGGCGATACGGCCGGCGAGGGCGAGGGCCTCCTCGCGGTCTCGGCCCTCGTCGACGAGGACGTCGATCAGGCGGAGCTCGCGGGCCTCCTCGGCCTCCACGCGGCGGGCCGTGAAGATCAGCTCGGCGGCGCGGGCGGCGCCGACGCGGCGGGGCAGCAGCTGGGTGCCGCCGCCGCCCGGGATGACGCCGACGGAGACCTCGGGCAGGCCCACCACGGCCGTGCGGTCGGCCACGATCACATCGCAGGACAGGGCCAGCTCGAAGCCGCCGCCGAGGGCGAAGCCGTGCACCGCGGCGATCGTCGGCACGGGCAGCTCCAGCACGCCGGTGTAGGCGCCGCGGGCGACCGGGCGCTGACGCACCAGCTCGGCGTCGGTGAAGGAGTTGCGCTCCTTCAGGTCGGCGCCGACGCAGAAGGCGCGCTCATGGGTGGAGGTGACCACGACGGCCCGTACGCCGCGGTCCGCCCCCAGCGCCGCGCACGCCCCGGCGACGGAACGGGCCATCTCCGTCGACACGGCGTTCATCGCCTTCGGCCGGTCCAGGGCCAGCTCGGCCACGTGGCCCCCGTCCCCGTGCCGCCGCACGGCCACGAACTCCCCGAACCGCTCCTCGCTCATGACACCCTCCGGTTAACGCGGGTTAACAACACTCAACCCGATCATCGCAGCCGGGCCCCTCCGGGGGAAGAGCGGCCCTCGGTCCAGTGCCGACAACCCGTTCGAGTGACATCCGGTCGACTCCCCCGCCCCGCGCCGCCGGAGCGCATAGCGTGCACGCCCACGGCGCACGGGGGCGCGAGCGCATCGGGGAGGCGGCACGATGACGGACGACACGACCGGGGACACAGGGACCAGGGACACAGGGACCGGCGGCAGGACCGCGCGGACCACGGCCGAGGGCGCCTCCGTCCCCGCCGGACCCGTCCGGCCGCGGGGCCGGCACCGGCGGCCGAGGCCCCGGAGGGCCGTGCTGGCGGTGGGTGGACTGGCGCTGGCGGCGGGGGCGTTGAGCCTGGTGCGGATGGCGCCGGACACCGGGATCGGGGGGCTAGGGACGGGGACGGCGGAGGCCGAGCCGCGGATCGATCCGTACCGGGGGACCGAGCGGGCGACGAACGCGGGGGCCACCGTCACCACCGTGCCGCGGGTGAGCCCGTCCGCGACCGTCCCGCTCGGCGGGGCCGGCTCCTCCCCGGTGCCGGGCGCCGCCGGAACACCTTCCGGGGCTCCGGCCGCCGTACCGTCGCGCTCCGCGAGCGGCGTCTCCGAGGCGCCCGTCGCGCCCGTACCGACCGCCACCGGCATCCCGCAGGCGCCGAGCACCCCGACGTCCGGGACCGGCCGGCCGACCGCGGGGCCGCCCTCGGACACCCGCTCCCCGGCCCCTCAGCCGACGTCGACCACCGCCCCGCAGCCGTCCTCGCCCCCTCCGGCCACCGACCGGCCGACGCCGCCGCCGGGGCTGTGCCTCCCGGTCATCGGGCTGTGCGTACTGGACGACGAGCACTGACACGCCGTACGGGCGGCGCGCGGTGGTCACGCCGTGGGCGCGCCCTCGCGGCGGGTGAGCAGCCACGGCTCGACCACGCCGAGGCCGCGGACCGGCCGCTGCCACATGGGCTGGAGCGCGAACCGGTAGACCGGCGGCTCCTCGCCCTCCTTCTCCGCGGCGGCCGCCGCCTCCGCGGCCTCCGTCTCGGAGGCGGGCGCCTCACCGGTGCGGATCAGCTCCTCGGCGAAGGCGCTGTCGACGAGCACGGCGTCACGCGGGGCTATGGAGGTCAGCCGGGAGGCCAGGTTGACCGTCGTGCCGAAGACATCGCCCATACGGGTGGTGACCGTGCCGAAGGCGATGCCCACCCGCAGTTCCGGCATCGTCTCGTCGTTCGCCATCGTCTCGATCAGGCGCAGCGCGATCTCCGCCGCCGTGCCCGCGTCGTCCGCGGCGTACAGCACCTCGTCACCGAGCGTCTTGATCAGCCGCCCGCCGCGCGCGGCCACGAGGTCGGCGGCGGTCGTCTCGAAGGCCTCGACCAGCTCGCCGAGCTCCTCCTCCTCCAGGCGGCGGGTGAGCCTCGTGAAGCCGACCAGGTCGGCGAAGCCGACGGCGAGCCGGCGGTCGACCATCTCCTCGTCGTCGGCGGCCTGCACGACCCGGCCCGTCGCGGCGGCCAGCTGCCGGCGCCAGACGTAGACCAGGAACTCCTCCAGCTCGGGCAGCAACAGCTCGACCAGCGGATACGTCACCTCGGTCCGGGTCATGCCCGGCTCCGGCGGCTCGGTCAGGCCCTCCAGGAAGGAGTCGATCTGCCACTCGGCCAGCCGGGCCGTGGTCTGCCCGGTGGAACGGGCCACCTGCACGGCCATCGCCTCGCTGAGCAGCCCCGCCTCCACCAGACCGGCCAGCCGGCGCAGCGCCAGCACGTCCGCCTCGGTGAGCGCCTTGGCCTGGCCGATGTCGGCGAAGCCCATCGCGCGCCAGAAGCGGGACGCCAGTTCCATGGAGACGCCCGCGCTGCGGGCAGCCTGGAAGGGGGTGTAGCGGCGCTCGGCGCCCAGGATGAGCTGTTCGAGACGGAGCGCCAGCGGGTCCTCGCCGGAGTCGGCGCCCTGCGGGTCCCTGCCGGAGCCCGTGTCGTCGACGGTCACGCCTGCTGCCCTTCCGATCTGCCGCGGTCAGATATCGACCGGCCTCAACTGTACGGCCTCGCTACGCCGGGTTTCGCCGCGTCGGGGCTGCGTGTGCCCATCGCGCCCACGCGGCGGAGCCGCACATCGATACGGCCCCGCGCCCCTCGGCCACGCATCCCCTAGGCCGGTCTCAAGTGGACGATGTCTCCTGCTCCTACTGGTTCCTGCACTCCCTCCTTCGTGGCGATGACCAGCCTTCCGTCGCCGTCGACCGCGACCGCCTCGCCCACGAGGGAGCGGTCGCCGGGCAGCTCCGCCCGGACCGTCCGTCCCAGCGTCGCGCACCCCGCCGCGTACGTCTCCTGGAGGCCGGACGCCGCGGGGTCGCCGCCGGCCGCGCGCCAGCGGCCGTACCAGTCCTCCAGGGCGCGCAGGACGGCCCGCAGGAGGGTGTCGCGGTCGGTGCTGACGGCGTTCGCGAGGGCGAGGGAGCCGGCCTGGGGGACGGGGAGTTCGTCCTCGCGGAGGGTGACGTTGATGCCGATGCCCAGGACGACCATGTCGTCTCCGGCGCGCTCGGCGAGGATGCCGCCGGCCTTGCGCTCCTCGCCGCCCACGGTGACGAGGAGGTCGTTGGGCCACTTGAGTGCCGTGTCCACGCCCGCCGCGCGGGACAGGCCGGTGGCGACGGCGACGCCGGTGAGCAGGGGCAGCCAGCCCCAGCGGGCGACCGGGACCTCGGCGGGGCGCAGCAGGACGGAGAGGAAGAGGCCGGAGCGGGGCGGGGCCGACCACTGCCGGTCCAGGCGGCCGCGTCCGGCGGTCTGCTCCTCGGCGACGAGCACGGTCCCCTCCCCGGCCTTGCCCGCGGCGGCGAGCGCGACGAGGTCGGAGTTGGTGGAGCCGGTGCTGCGGACGACGTCCACGGCCCGCCACAGCCCTCCCTCACGGATCAGCCCCCGGCGCAGGGACATGACGTTCAGGGGCGGCCGGTCCAGGTCGGACCAGCGGTTGTCGGAAGGCTCTCGCGGCGTCATGCAAGCCACCCTAGGTGTGGTGTACGCCGCACTGCCGATCGGTAGGCCCAGCACTACGCTACGGATGAGTAATCGTCCCCCCTTTTGAGCAGGCAGGGAGCCGCATCCCGATGTCCGAGCCGGAAGAGATCGACATTCACACCACCGCGGGCAAGCTCGCGGATCTCCAGCGCCGCATCCAGGAGGCGACGCACGCCGGCTCGGAACGTGCCGTCGAGAAGCAGCACGCCAAGGGCAAGCTGACGGCCCGTGAGCGGATCGACCTGCTTCTCGACGAGGACTCCTTCGTCGAGCTGGACGAGTTCGCCCGGCACCGCTCCACCAACTTCGGCCTGGAGGCCAACCGCCCCTACGGCGACGGCGTCGTCACCGGCTACGGCACGGTCGACGGCCGCCCGGTCGCGGTGTTCTCGCAGGACTTCACCGTCTTCGGCGGTGCGCTGGGCGAGGTCTACGGCCAGAAGATCGTCAAGGTCATGGACTTCGCGCTGAAGACCGGCTGCCCGGTCATCGGCATCAACGACTCCGGCGGCGCCCGCATCCAGGAGGGTGTGGCCTCGCTGGGCGCGTACGGCGAGATCTTCCGCCGCAACACCCACGCCTCGGGTGTGATCCCGCAGATCAGCCTGGTCGTCGGCCCGTGCGCGGGCGGCGCGGTGTACTCCCCGGCGATCACCGACTTCACGGTGATGGTCGACCAGACCTCGCACATGTTCATCACCGGCCCGGACGTCATCAAGACGGTCACCGGCGAGGACGTCGGCTTCGAGGAGCTGGGCGGCGCCCGCACCCACAACTCCGTCTCCGGTGTGGCCCACCACATGGCCGGCGACGAGAAGGACGCCATCGAGTACGTCAAGCAGCTGCTGTCGTACCTGCCGTCCAACAACCTCTCCGAGCCGCCGGCCTTCCCCGAGGAGGCCGACCTGGCGGTCACGGACGAGGACCGCGAGCTGGACACGATCGTGCCGGACTCGGCGAACCAGCCGTACGACATGCGCACGGTCGTCGAGCACGTCCTGGACGACGGCGAGTTCTTCGAGACGCAGCCGCTGTTCGCGCCGAACATCGTCACCGGCTTCGGCCGGGTCGAGGGCCACCCCGTCGGTGTCGTCGGCAACCAGCCGATGCAGTTCGCCGGCTGCCTGGACATCCCGGCCTCCGAGAAGGCGGCCCGGTTCGTGCGCACCTGCGACGCCTTCAACATCCCGGTGCTGACGTTCGTGGACGTACCCGGCTTCCTGCCCGGTGTCGGCCAGGAGCACGACGGCATCATCCGCCGCGGCGCCAAGCTGATCTACGCCTACGCCGAGGCGACCGTCCCGCTGATCACGGTCATCACCCGCAAGGCCTTCGGCGGCGCCTACGACGTGATGGGCTCCAAGCACCTCGGCGCCGACCTCAACCTCGCCTGGCCGACGGCCCAGATCGCGGTGATGGGCGCCCAGGGCGCGGTCAACATCCTGCACCGGCGCACCCTCGCCGAGGCGGAGGCGAACGGTGAGGACCTGGAGGCGGTGCGCGCCCGGCTGATCCAGGAGTACGAGGACACCCTCCTCAACCCCTACATCGCCGCCGAGCGCGGTTACGTCGACTCCGTCATCGCCCCGTCCGACACACGCCGCCACATCGTGCGCGGCCTGCGTCAGCTGCGTACCAAGCGGGAATCCCTGCCCCCGAAGAAGCACGGCAACATCCCTCTGTAAGGAGCCGCTGTGACGATCAAGGTCGTACGGGGCAACCCGACCCCCGAGGAGCTGGCCGCCGCCCTGGCGGTGGTCAGGGCCCGCGCCGCGGCGGCTTCGGCCGTGCCGTCCGGCGCGCCCGCCCCGAGGGACTCCTGGTCCGACCCGTCCCGTATCTCGGGCCGGCGGGTGCCCCAGGCGGGGCCGACGTCATGGGCCCGCACGTACTGGCCCTCGTAGGGCCTCACAGCACGTCCGCGACGGCTTCGGCCATCACCGCGTACCCGGCGTCGTTCGGGTGCAGGTGATCGCCGGAGTCGTACGCGGGCCGCAGCCGGCCGGGGTCCTGCGGGTCGGCCAGGGCCCGGTCGAGGTCCACCACGGCGTCGTACTCCCCTGAGCCGCGGATCCACTCGTTGAGCTCGTGGCTCACCTTCGCCGCGTGCTCGCCCCAGTGGTCCGAGCCGCCGAACGGCAGCAGGGTCGCTCCGATCACGCGCAGCCCGGCCCCGCGCGCCTGCCGGATCAACTCACGGTGCCCGGCGATCAGTTCCGCCGCCTCCACGACCGGCGCCGGCTTGTACGTGGGCTGCTCGTCGGTCTCGCTGAAGCCGATGTCGTTGAGCCCGAGCAGGACGACGAGCGTGTCCACGCCCGGGTGGGCGAGCACGTCCCTGGAGAGCCGGTTCAGGCCCTTCTCGCCGTACCACGCGGAGTCGTTGAGGAGCAGGTTCCCGCCGATCCCGGCGTTCAGCACGGGCCGTCCGGTGCGGGCGGCGAGGGCGTCGGACCAGCGGCGGTCCGCGCCCGGGGTCGAGCCGAAGCCGTCGGTGATCGAGTCGCCGAAGAGGGCGACGGCGTCCCGGCGGCCCGCGTCCGTCTCGACGGCGGTGAGGAAGTACCAGGACTCGGTGGCGGCGTCGAAGCCGTCGGCGGCGGCCGTGAGGTCGCCCTCGCCGCGGTAGCTGCGGGTGAAGGCCTGCGCGTGGAAGGTCGCGGGCCCGGTCGCGCCGTCGAAGTACAGGGTGACGGCGAGGGACTCCCCCGCGCCGACGGCGAGTTCGGCGGGGTCGCTGACGAGTTCGCCGCGGGCGGGGATCTCCGCGCCCGCCGCTCCCGCGAAGGTCAGCCGCCGCAGCGAGCCCGGCTCCCCGGCCCGCCCCGCACTCGCCGCCGCGACCCGCACGGGTGAGGTGCCGTAGGCGTGGGACAGCCGTATCCGCACCCGCTCTCCCCCTCCGGAGAGCCGGACGACCTGGCGCAGGGACTGCCGCCAGAACCCCTCGCGGGACCAGTTGGGGGTGAAGCCCTCGCTGGGGAGCTGGGGTGACGCGGTCCAGACGGTGGTGAACACGGCAGGGCCCTCCCGGCCTTGACGAAGAATCTTAATGGAACCGAAGTGCCATTAGACTAACAGAACCAGAGTCCCGTTTGCTGAAGTTGAGTACGCGTACTCAGGCGCCGCCCGAGCCGCCGGCCGGACCATTGCGGTCATGCTGTGGTCCGACCCGGAGAACGAGCCGCCCGAGGAACTGCGTGAGATGCAGGCGATGTTGCGGCGACTGGGCGTTCTCATGGCCGTGGCCATGGTGCTGGCGATGATCGCGATCGGCCTGAGGTGAGACACGGCCTGCCACCGGCGGACCGCGCCGATACGCTGGCGGCATGACTGATCAGCCGCGCCGCCGACTCGTCCTCGCCTCCCAGTCCCCCGCCCGGCTCGGGCTGCTGCGCCAGGCAGGGCTCGCCCCCGAGGTGATCGTGAGCGGCGTCGACGAGGACGCCGTCAGCGCGCCGACGCCGGCCGAACTGGCGCTCGCCCTGGCCGAGGCCAAGGCCTCCGTGGTGGCCGCCCGGCCCGAGGCGCGGGGCGCGCTGGTGATCGGCTGCGACTCGGTGCTCGAACTCGACGGACAGGCCCTCGGCAAGCCCGCCGACGCCGAGGAGGCCACCGCCCGCTGGAAGTCCATGCGCGGCCGCGCGGGCGTCCTGCAGACCGGCCACTGCGTCTGGGACACGGACACCGGCCGCTACGCCTCTGCGACCGCCTCCACGGTCGTCCGCTTCGGCGAGCCCACCGATGAGGAGATCGCCGCGTACGTCGCCTCCGGGGAACCCCTCCATGTCGCGGGCGCCTTCACCCTCGACGGCCGCTCGGCCCCGTTCATCGACGGCATCGACGGCGACCACGGCAACGTCATCGGCCTCAGCCTGCCCCTGCTGCGCCGGCTGCTCGGCCGGCTGGGGGTCTCCATCACCGAGCTGTGGACCTGATCCCCGTCACTACGCGGGCGCGGCCTCACCCGTGGGTTCCGGGCCCGCGCTCTCCTCGCGGGCGCCCTGGGCGTCGTACGTCATCAGCAGCAGGACGATCAGGGCCAGTACGGCGACCATGGACAGGAAGGCGCCCAGGCCCACCAGACCCCAGGTCAGGGCGCCCAGCAGTCCGTGCACGACCGCCGCGCTGACCAGCACGACACGCCCGAAGCCCGCGGGCGCGCGATCCCGCAGCGCGACGAGCAGGGCGACGTAGGCGCACAGCAGGAAGTAGAGACCGAACAGAATTCCGCCGCCCTTCGAGGCCAGGGACATCACGTCCGGGTCGAGGCCGCCCATGGACATGCGCTGACGTTCGACGACCACTCCGAGGAACCAGTTGACCGCGGCGATCACGAGGCCCTCCAGGAGCAGGACGAGCGCCAAGAGCCATGCCACAGGTCTGCGCACCACGGGTCCCCACCCTCTTCCGAACGCGACGTTCGAGCCACCGCGAACGCTACTAACGGGTAAACCAGCGGACAAGGGTTCGGTGCCGGGCAAAGAATCATTGGGCCATTCGTAGGGACTCGACAAAGAATCAGAGTGGGCCGCAGCACGCCCGCACAGAGACCTTGGCCACACGAGAGGGCTAGGGTTGCCCGGAGAAGTCCTGCGTACCGAGGTACGACAAGGGATTTCACGGGTGGAGCACGCCTCGCATCACGCTCCGTGTGGCACAGCTCACCATTGGGGACGGGTCGAACTGCCGTGTCGGCAGTCCCTAAACTCGGCTTGTTTCAAGGAGGGAGCCTCAATCGTGCGCAAGGTGCTCATCGCCAACCGTGGCGAAATCGCTGTCCGCGTGGCCCGTGCATGCCGGGACGCCGGGATCGGCAGCGTGGCCGTCTACGCCGACCCGGACCGGGACGCTCTGCATGTCCGCGCGGCGGATGAGGCGTTCGCCCTGGGCGGTGACACCCCGGCCACCAGCTATCTCGTCATCGACAAGATCCTGAACGCCGCCCGGGAGTCCGGGGCCGACGCCATCCACCCGGGCTACGGCTTCCTCTCCGAGAACGCCGAGTTCGCCCAGGCGGTCATCGACGCCGGGCTGATCTGGATCGGCCCGCCGCCGCAGGCCATCCGGGACCTCGGTGACAAGGTCGCCGCCCGGCACATCGCCCAGCGCGCGGGCGCCCCGCTCGTCGCGGGCACCCCGGACCCGGTCTCCGGCGCCGACGAGGTCGTGGCCTTCGCCAAGGAGCACGGCCTGCCGATCGCCATCAAGGCCGCCTTCGGCGGCGGTGGCCGCGGTCTGAAGGTCGCCCGCACCCTCGAAGAGGTGCCGGAGCTCTACGACTCGGCCGTCCGTGAGGCGGTCGCCGCCTTCGGCCGCGGCGAGTGCTTCGTCGAGCGCTACCTCGACAAGCCGCGCCACGTCGAGACCCAGTGCCTCGCCGACACCCACGGCAACGTGGTCGTGGTCTCCACCCGTGACTGCTCGCTGCAGCGCCGCCACCAGAAGCTCGTCGAGGAGGCCCCCGCGCCCTTCCTCTCGGACGAGCAGGTCGCCGAGCTGTACCGCGCCTCCAAGGCCATCCTGAAGGAGGCCGGCTACGTCGGCGCCGGCACGGTGGAGTTCCTCGTCGGCCTCGACGGCACGATCTCCTTCCTGGAGGTCAACACCCGCCTCCAGGTCGAGCACCCGGTCACCGAGGAGGTCGCCGGCATCGACCTGGTCCGCGAGATGTTCCGCATCGCCGACGGCGAGGCGCTCGGCTACGGCGACCCGGAGCTGCGCGGCCACTCCTTCGAGTTCCGCATCAACGGCGAGGACCCGGGCCGCGGCTTCCTGCCCGCGCCGGGTACGGTCACCCGCTTCGACGCGCCGTCCGGTCCGGGCGTCCGGCTGGACGCGGGCGTGGAGTCCGGCTCGGTCATCGGCCCGGCGTGGGACTCGCTGCTGGCCAAGCTGATCGTCACCGGCGCCACCCGTGAGCAGGCCCTGCAGCGTGCCGCGCGTGCGCTGGAGGAGTTCCAGGTCGAGGGCATGGCCACAGCCATCCCGTTCCACCGCGCGGTGGTCAAGGACCCGGCGTTCGCGCCCGAGCTGACCGGCTCCAGCGACCCGTTCACGGTCCACACCCGCTGGATCGAGACCGAGTTCGTCAACGACATCAAGCCCTTCGCCGCGCCGGCCGACACCGACACGGACGAGGAGGCGGGCCGCGAGACGGTCGTCGTCGAGGTCGGCGGCAAGCGCCTCGAGGTCTCCCTGCCGTCCTCCCTCGGCATGTCCCTGGCCCGCACCGGCCTCGCGGCGGGCGCCAAGCCCAAGCGCCGCGCGGCCAAGAAGTCCGGCCCGGTCGCCTCCGGCGACACCCTCGCCTCGCCCATGCAGGGCACGATCGTCAAGATCGCCGTCGAGGAGGGCCAGGAGGTCCAGGAGGGCGACCTGGTCGTCGTCCTGGAGGCCATGAAGATGGAACAGCCCCTCAACGCCCACAGGTCCGGCACCATCAAGGGCCTGACCGCGGAGGTCGGCGCGTCCGTCACCTCGGGCGCGGCGATCTGCGAGATCAAGGACTGATCCTTTTCAGCACCGGTTCCCCGTGCCTGCCTGTCTTTCAGGGGGCGCGGGGAACTGCGCGTTCAGCCACGACGGACGGCGAGACGCACAGCAGCGGCAGGCGCCACGGCGAGAGGCGAGCGGGAACTCACCGCCGCCGCATGTCGGCCACCCGAGCAGCGCGCTGCTCCACGGACGCCCCCTGCTCGTTCAGCACGCCTGCGCGCAGGGACGCCGCCGCCCCGCGCCTCGGCGCCGGCAGCGGCACGTCCCGCCGCTGGGGGCGTACGCCGGCGGCCTCACCCCCGGCGGGGACCCCGTTTCCCGGCCCGCCGGCCACCGCGATCTGCACGCCCTGATCGGCCAGCGCCTGCAGCTCGGTCGCCGCACGGTCGTCGTGCGCGGGCGGCTCGTCGGTGACGAGCCGGGTGATCACGTCCGTGGGCACGGTCTGGAACATGGTGTCCGTCCCCAGCTTGGTGTGATCCGCGAGCACGACCACCTCGGCGGCGGCCTGCACCAGCGCCCGGTCGACGGACGCGGAGAGCATGTTGGACGTGGACAGCCCGCGCTCGGCGGTGAGACCGCTGCCGGAGAGGAAGGCGCGCGACACCCGCAGCCCCTGGAGGGACTGCTCGGCGCCGGAGCCCACGAGGGCGTAGTTGGAGCCCCGCAGCGTGCCGCCGGTCATCACGACCTCGACACGGTTGGCGTGGGCCAGCGCCTGGGCGACGAGCAGGGAGTTGGTGACGACGGTCAGGCCGGGGATCCGGGCGAGCCGGCGGGCGAGCTCCTGGGTGGTGGTCCCGGCCCCGACGACGATGGCCTCGCCCTCCTCGACGAGGTTCGCGGCGAGATCGGCGATCGCGGTCTTCTCGGCGGTCGCGAGATGTGATTTCTGCGGGAAGCCGGACTCGCGGGTGAGTCCGCCCGGCAGCACCGCACCGCCGTGCCGGCGGTCGAGGAGTCCTTCTGCCTCCAGTGCCCGCACGTCACGTCGTACGGTCACTTCGGAGGTCTGGACGACGCGGGCGAGTTCACGGAGCGACACTGCCCCGTTGGCTCGCACCATTTCGAGGATCAATTGGCGACGTTCTGCAGCGAACACGAAACTGACAGTAACCCCGACGACCGTCTGGTTTCAGCAGTTTGCGCCGAATAACAGAAGTTGTTCGCACAGGGCGACGGGAAGTGGTATACGGGCGTATCCCGTCGCCCTCGCGGGCGCCAAAACCCTTACGCGTCGCCGGTCTTGCGGGTGTGCAGCTGCCGCGCCACCTCGGCGATCGAGCCGGACAGGGAGGGGTAGACGGTGAACGCGTTCGCGATCTGTTCGACCGTCAGGTTGTTGTCGACGGCGAGCGAGATGGGGTGGATGAGCTCCGACGCGCGCGGCGCGACGACCACGCCGCCGACCACGATGCCGGTGCCCGGCCGGCAGAAGATCTTGACGAAGCCGTCGCGGATGCCCTGCATCTTCGCGCGCGGGTTGCGCAGCAGCGGCAGCTTCACCACCCGGGCCTCGATCACCCCGGCGTCCACGTCGGCCTGGGTGTAGCCGACGGTGGCGATCTCCGGGTCGGTGAAGACGTTGGAGGAGACCGTCTTGAGGTTCAGCGGGGTCACCGCGTCGCCGAGGAAGTGGTACATGGCGATACGGCCCTGCATCGCGGCGACGGAGGCGAGCGCGAAGACACCCGTCACGTCACCGGCGGCGTACACGCCGGGGGCGGTCGTCCGGGAGACCTTGTCGGTCCAGATGTGACCGGAGTCCTTCAGTTTCACGCCGGCCTCCTCGAGGCCCATCCCCGCGCTGTTGGGGATGGCGCCGACCGCCATCAGGCAGTGCGAGCCGGTGATGACGCGGCCGTCGGCGAGGGCGACCTCGACGCGGTCGCCGACGCGCTTGGCGGACTGGGCGCGGGAGCGGGCCATGACGTTCATGCCGCGGCGGCGGAAGACGTCCTCCAGGACGGCGGCGGCGTCGGGGTCCTCGCCCGGCAGCACGCGGTCGCGGGAGGAGACGAGGGTGACCCGGGACCCGAGGGCCTGGTAGGCGCCGGCGAACTCGGCGCCGGTGACGCCGGAGCCGACCACGATGAGCTCCTCGGGCAGCTCGTCGAGGTCGTAGACCTGCGTCCAGTTCAGGATGCGCTCGCCGTCCGGCTGGGCGTCGGGCAGCTCGCGCGGGTGGCCGCCGGTCGCGATGAGCACGGCGTCGGCGGTGAGGGTCTCCTCGGTGCCGTCGGCGGCGGTGACCACGACCTTGCGGGAGCCGTCCAGGGCCTGCATGCCCTCCAGACGGCCCCGGCCGCGCAGCACGCGGGCGCCGGCCCGGGTGACGGCGGCGGTGATGTCGTGCGACTGGGCGAGCGCGAGCCGCTTCACCCGCCGGTTGACCTTGCCCAGGTCCACGCCGACGACCCGGGCGGCCCGCTCCAGCGGAGGCGTGTCGTCGGCGACGATGATGCCCAGCTCCTCGTAGGAGGAGTCGAAGGTGGTCATCACCTCGGCCGTTGCGATAAGGGTCTTCGACGGCACGCAGTCGGTCAGCACCGACGCCCCGCCCAGACCGTCGCAGTCGACGACGGTCACCTCCGCGCCGAGCTGAGCGGCCACCAGGGCCGCTTCGTATCCGCCGGGTCCGCCACCGATGATCACGATCCGAGTCACGTACCCCATTGTCCCGCACCCCCGAAGGTGCCACCGCCCCGGGGGCGCGGGCGTGGTGCGTCCGTTACAAAGGGGACGCCCCGGGACCGCGGTGGTGTGAGTTCCCCGCTGCCGTACCCTCTCCCCATGTCGCTCTATGCCGCGTACGCCGGCAACCTCGACCCGCGGCTCATGACGCGCCGCGCCCCGCACTCGCCGCTGCGCGCCACCGGCTGGCTGAACGGGTGGCGGCTGACCTTCGGGGGCGAGCAGCTCGGCTGGGAGGGCGCCCTCGCCACGATCGTCGAGGACCCGTTCGCCCAGGTCTTCGTCGCCCTGTACGACATCGCCCCGATGGACGAGGACTCCCTCGACCGCTGGGAGGGCGTCGGCCTCGGCATCTACCGCCGCCTGCGGGTCCGCGTCCACACCCTGGACGGCGAGGAGTCCGCCTGGGCGTACGTCCTCAACGCCTACGAGGGCGGCCTGCCGTCGGCCCGCTACCTGGGCGAGGTCGCCGACGCGGCCGAGTCGGCCGGGGCGCCGCACGACTATGTGATGGAGCTGAGGAAGCGGCCCTGCTGAGAACAGCGCCCTGAACGCCGCCTCCCCCGCCGTTCGTGGGAAACGACAAGACAACGATCGCCATCCCGTGAGCTCTGTCATCTACGCGCGTAGGCGAGAAGCCGCTACGCTCATCCACGTGAACGCATCTCTTCTTCCGGACGACATCCAGGGCGACCCGTACGCCGCCGCCGACGCCGCCGCCGCTCGCCTGCGCGAACTGACCGGCGCCGAGTCCCACGACGTCGCCCTCGTGATGGGCTCCGGCTGGGCTCCGGCCGTGGACGCCCTGGGCGAGCCCGACGCCGAGTTCCAGGTCACCGAGCTGCCCGGGTT
The DNA here is from genome assembly GCF_044545925.1 of Streptomyces sp. NPDC053367. Taxonomy (NCBI): domain Bacteria; kingdom Bacillati; phylum Actinomycetota; class Actinomycetes; order Kitasatosporales; family Streptomycetaceae; genus Streptomyces; species Streptomyces sp. NPDC053367. Next base: position 498,427 of record NZ_JBITYN010000005.1, read on the forward strand.
CCCGGCGCCCGCGGTCCAGGGGCACGGCGGCAAGGTCCGCTCGTACAAGATCGGTGAGAAGCGCGCCCTGGTGTTCCTGGGCCGCACCCACTACTACGAGGGCCGCGGCGTCGCCGCCGTCGCCCACGGTGTGCGCACCGCGGTCGCGGCCGGCGCCAAGACGGTGGTCCTCACCAACGGCTGCGGCGGTCTGCGCGAGGGCATGCGCCCGGGCCAGCCCGTGCTCATCAGCGACCACCTCAACCTCACGGCGACGTCCCCGATCGTCGGCGCCAACTTCGTCGACCTGACGGACCTGTACTCCACGCGGCTGCGCGCCCTGTGCAAGGAGATCGACCCCACCCTGGAGGAGGGCGTCTACGCGCAGTTCCCCGGCCCGCACTACGAGACCCCGGCGGAGATCCGTATGGCCCGGGTCATCGGCGCGGACCTGGTCGGCATGTCGACGGTCCTGGAGGCCATCGCGGCCCGTGAGGCGGGCGCCGAGGTGCTCGGCATCTCCCTGGTGACCAACCTCGCCGCGGGCATGACCGGTGAGCCGCTGAACCACGAGGAGGTCCTCCAGGCCGGCCGTGACTCGGCCGCCCGGATGGGCTCGCTGCTGGCCCAGGTGCTCGGCCGGATCTGAGTCGCACCAGGGGTGGGCCCGGGCCGCGGTCCGAGGGCCACCCCTTTCCCCATCACACGAGAGGTTGACCGCACGTGACCGACGATCTCATCGCACGGGCCCAGGCCTGGCTGGCCGAGGACCCCGACCCGGAGACCCGCGAGGAGCTGGCCGCGCTCGTCGACGCAGAGGACGTCGCCGAGCTGACGGCCCGCTTCAGCGGCACCCTGCAGTTCGGCACCGCCGGTCTGCGCGGTGAGCTCGGTGCCGGCCCGATGCGCATGAACCGGTCGGTCGTGATCCGCGCCGCCGCCGGCCTCGCCGGCTACCTCAAGGGCAAGGGCCGGACCGGTGGCCCGGTCGTCATCGGTTACGACGCCCGCTACAAGTCCGCCGACTTCGCGCGGGACACGGCGGCCGTGATGACGGGCGCGGGCCTGAAGGCCGTGCTGCTCCCCCGCCCGCTGCCCACGCCCGTGCTCGCGTTCGCGATAAGGCACCTCGGCGCGGTCGCGGGTGTCGAGGTCACCGCCAGCCACAACCCGCCCCGCGACAACGGCTACAAGGTCTACCTCGGCGACGGCTCGCAGATCGTGCCGCCCGCCGACGCGGAGATCGCCGCCGAGATCGACGCGATCGCGGCCCTCGCGGACGTGCCCCGCCCGGACAGCGGCTGGACGGTGCTCGACGACGCCGTCCTGGACGCCTACCTGGCCCGCACGGACGCCGTCCTCGCCGAGGGGTCGGCCCGCACCGCCCGGACCGTCTACACGGCCATGCACGGCGTCGGCAAGGACGTGCTGCTGGCCGCGTTCGCCCGCGCCGGCTTCCCCGAGCCGGTCCTGGTCGCCGAGCAGGCCGAGCCGGACCCGGCGTTCCCGACGGTCGCCTTCCCCAACCCGGAGGAGCCGGGCGCGATGGACCTGGCGTTCGCCAAGGCCCGCGAGGTGGAGCCCGACCTGGTCATCGCCAACGACCCGGACGCCGACCGCTGCGCCGTCGCGGTCAGGGACGGCGCCGGCTGGCGGATGCTCCGCGGCGACGAGGTCGGCGCCCTGCTCGCCGCGCACCTGGTCGCCCGGGGCGCCCGGGGCACCTTCGCCGAGTCGATCGTCTCCTCCTCCCTCCTCGGCCGGATCGCCGAGAAGGCGGGCCTGCCCCACGAGGAGACCCTCACCGGCTTCAAGTGGATCGCCCGCGTCGAGGGCCTGCGCTACGGCTACGAGGAGGCGCTCGGCTACTGCGTCGACCCCGAGGGCGTGCGCGACAAGGACGGCATCACCGCCGCCCTGCTGATCACCGAGCTGGCCTCGGAGCTGAAGGAGCAGGGCCGCACCCTGCCGGACCTGCTGGACGACCTGGCCGTCGAGCACGGCCTGCACGCCACCGACCAGCTCTCCGTGCGGGTGCAGGACCTGTCCCTCATCGCGGACGCCATGCGGCGCCTGCGCGAGCAGCCGCCGACCGAGCTGGCGGGCCTGGCCGTCACCCGCGCCGAGGACCTCACCCGGGGTACGGAGACGCTCCCGCCCACCGACGGCCTGCGCTACACCCTCGACGGCGCCCGCGTCATCGTCCGCCCCAGCGGCACCGAGCCCAAGCTCAAGTGCTACCTGGAGGTCGTCGTCCCGGTCGCCGCGCACGCCGAGCTGCCCGCGGCCCGCGCCAGGGCCACCGACCTGCTCACCGCCATCAAGCGCGACCTGTCGGCGGCGGCCGGCATCTGACCCGGCCCGCCGGCCTCGGCCGCCACCCGTGCCCGTGGGGCGCCCCTCCGTCCGGGGGCGCCCCACGGCCGTGTCCGCCCCCGGGCGCCCTCACTCGGCCGGAGGGCGGCCCATCGGGTGATTCCCGGGCGGCGGGAAGCCCTACGGCAGCACGAACAGCAGCAGCGCCGTCCAGCCGACCGCCGCGATCAGGCCGTACGGCCACCGCGGGCCGCCTCGGCGGCGGGGGACGGCGGCTTCGGTCGGGCGCTTGGCCGGGTCCTTCCACAGGGCCGTGATTTCCGCGGCGATGCGGTCGTGGCGGTGGACCCGGCCGAGGCGGCGCTCCAGACGGCGCCAGCGGTTGCCGTTGAGGGTCCACTGCGCGAAGTCCCGGTCGGTGCTGTCGATGGCCAGCTGCTGCTTGTCGGCCTTCACCCGCCGCAGCTGCTCCCACGGGATGTGCCGGGGGCCCCGCAGGCCGTCCAGCCACAGGCCCTCGCGGTCGGCGACGACGTACCAGGCGACCATGTGCGGCGCCAGGCCGTAAGCCACGGCCGCGACGAACGCCCCGGTCAGCCAGCGCGGCCACCCGTGCTCGTCCCAGACGAAGACGCAGGCGATCGCCAGGAAGACCAGCAGGGAGAGCCGGTCCCGCAGCCCGGCCCGCCACAGCCGCACCTGCCCGCCCGTCACGGACGCGGCGAGGTCGTCGAGGCGCTGCCGGTCGGCGGCCTCGTCCGCCACGGCCCGCTTCTGCCGGGCCGCCCGGCGCCGGGCGGCATACGCCGACAGCGGCCGGACCGGCCCGGTCGAGCACTCGGTGACGGGCGGCTCGTCCGGCGTCTCGGCGGCGCTGACGACCACCACCTCGGCGCCGTCCCAGGGCGCGCCGTACAGGACGGCCTCCCGCAGCGGTCCGGGCTCCTCGGCGTCGAGCCGGTCGAGGACGGCCTGCCACTCGTCGTCCTCGTCGTCCGGGGAGCCCTCGTCGCCCGCGGAGTCCGGGGAGTCGTCGTCCTCGTCGTCCTCGTCGGGCACCGCCGTGGCGATCGTGAACAGCGGGTGCCGGGCGGCGCGGTCGTCGGCGGCGAAGACGTACGTGTCCACGTCGGCGCCCTCCCGCACCAGCACCCGCAGCACCGGCACGGGCCGGGAGCGCAGGGCGGACGCACGGCGGCGGGCCAGCACACCGGAGAGCACCACGGTGGCGCCCAGGCCCATCACGCAGCAGGCCAGGGCCGGGGTGACCTGCCGGTCCTCGGCCAGTTCCCAGACGTCCCGGACGGCGAACAGCGCGGCCCCGGCCACGGCGACGAGCACCCCCGCCCCGATCAGGAACCGCCCGCGCACGACCTTCCCCGCCGCATCCGGCACCACAGCCCTCGCTCCCCCGGCTGCCGCCTCCGCCGCGGCCCGCTGCCGTCGGCGCGCGAGCAGCCGCGTGAGGACGAGGCCCCACGCCCCGGCGAGGGCGACGGCCAGGCCGAGCCGCACAGCGAGCGGCGCCTGCGTCTGCAGGAGCACAGAACCGGCCGTGACCGGCGCGGCCACCGCCACCGCCTCGGGCCTCAGGGTGAGCCACACCAGGTGCAGCGCGGCGAGCGCGGCCGCCCACCCGGGCAGGCCGGCGTACAGGCCCAGGGCGCCGCTCGCGGCGAGCGCGGCCACGAGCAGGGCGAAGTTCGCCGCGTCGGACGCCCGTGCGGGCACCCAGCGCGGGGCGAGCGCGGCCTGCCAGCGGCGCGCCCCCTCGGTGCCCCAGGCCGGACAGCCCTCGGGCACGAGACCGGCGGGCAGCGGCAGGGGACCTTCGATGTCGGCGTTCGTAGTCATCGAAGGTCAGACGGGTGAAAACCCGGCCTGGTTGTACCTGTGGTGAGGCTCACCCGAGCGCCGACAGCACCGCGAGCAGCACCGCGCCCACGACGGCCGGCGCGATGATCTCGTACGCCCAGCGCACGGTCACCTCGCCCTGCGAGGTCGCCGCCTTGCCGCGGGCCTCCTGCAGGGCGCGCAGCTCTTCCATGATCTTGTCGCCCTCGTCGCGCAGCGGCCCCTCGTCCAGGTCGGCGGCCGGCCCGAAGGCGCTGCCCCGCACCCGCTTGCCCGCCTTGGCCGCGGCGGCCTGGGCGTCCCGCCGCTGCTGGCGGCGGGCGGCCCGCTTGCGGCCGCGCAGGGAGACGGGGACGGCCCACAGCTGGTACTTGTCGCCGGAGTTGGCGACGACCTCGTTGGTGTAGCCGGAGCGCAGGGAGGCGACCTCGCCCCAGGGCAGGGTGACGACGCGCAGCGGGTTGCGCACGCGCAGACGGTCCTCGCCGGCGAAGACGGCGGGCCTGAGGGTGTAGGCCACGACGAGCGGCACGAAGGTGAGCAGAGCGGCGAGGGCGAGCCAGGGTGTGCGGCCCTCGCCCCGGATCAGCGCGTCGATGCCGAGCCATCCGGCGAGGGCGAGCAGCAGCACGCCGCCGACGAGGGCCATGGGCGAGCGGTAGATCCGGTCGTTGGTGGTCATGCCCGCGATTATGCCGCGCCTGCCTCCGGCGGCTGACCGGGCGCCTCTTCGCCGTGGGGGCCTGTGGGCATGCGCCGCCACCGGTGACCGTGGGTTGCTCGCGCAGTTCCCCGCGCCCCTGGGGGACACGCCCTGAAGGGGCGCGGGGAACTGCGCGACCGGCCAGGCACGGGCCGCACTCGCAAACCGGGCGAATACCCCCACGGCGAGATGGCGCGACCTCGCCCCCTGTACAGCCGCTACGCGCGTAGATATGCTCGTCTGGTGACCATGCCCACCAATGCACCCACCGCAGCACACGCCCTCTCGGACGTGACGTCGTCAGACACCTCGCTGCGCCGCTTCCTCCACGGGCTGCCCGGCGTCGACGCGGTCGGCCTGGAGGCGCGCGCCGCCTCCCTCGGCACCCGTTCCATCAAGACGACCGCCAAGGCGTACGCGATCGACCTCGCCATCTCGATGGTCGACCTCACCACGCTGGAAGGCGCGGACACCCCGGGCAAGGTCCGGGCGCTCGGCGCCAAGGCGGTCCTCCCCGACCCGACCGACCGCTCCACGCCCACCACGGCCGCGGTCTGCGTCTACCCCGACATGGTGTCCGCCGCCAAGGAGGCCGTCGCCGGTTCCGGCGTGAAGGTCGCCTCGGTGGCCACCGCCTTCCCGGCCGGCCGCGCCGCCCTGGACGTGAAGCTGGCCGACGTGCGCGACGCCGTCGCCGCGGGTGCCGACGAGATCGACATGGTCATCGACCGCGGGGCGTTCCTCGCGGGCCGGTACCTGAAGGTTCACGACGAGATCGTCGCGGTGAAGGAGGCCTGCGGGGCGGCCCGCCTCAAGGTCATCTTCGAGACCGGCGAGCTGTCGACGTACGACAACATCCGCCGGGCGAGCTGGCTCGGCATGCTGGCGGGCGCGGACTTCATCAAGACGTCCACCGGCAAGGTCGCCGTCAACGCCACCCCCGCCAACACGCTCCTTATGCTGGAAGCGGTACGCGACTTCCGTACCCAGACCGGCGTCCAGGTCGGTGTGAAGCCCGCCGGCGGGATCCGCACCACCAAGGACGCGATCAAGTTCCTGGTCCTGGTCAACGAGACGGTCGGCGCGGACTGGCTGGACAACCACTGGTTCCGCTTCGGCGCCTCCTCGCTGCTGAACGACCTGCTCATGCAGCGCCAGAAGCTGGCCACCGGCCGCTACTCCGGCCCCGACTACGTGACGGTGGACTGATCGACATGACCTCCCCCTTCGAATACGCCCCCGCTCCCGAGTCCCGCTCGGTCGTCGACATCGCCCCGTCCTACGGCCTGTTCATCGACGGCGAGTTCACCGAGGCGGCCGACGGCAAGGTCTTCAAGACCGTCTCCCCGTCGACCGAGGAAGTGCTGTCGGAGATCGCGCAGGCCGGCGAGGCCGACGTCGACCGTGCCGTGCAGGCCGCCCGCAAGGCCTTCGGGAAGTGGTCGGCGCTGCCGGGCTCGGAGCGCGCCAAGTACCTGTTCCGCATCGCCCGGATCATCCAGGAGCGCAGCCGTGAGCTGGCCGTCCTGGAGACCCTGGACAACGGCAAGCCGATCAAGGAGACCCGCGACGCCGACCTGCCCCTGGTCGCCGCGCACTTCTTCTACTACGCGGGCTGGGCCGACAAGCTCGACCACGCCGGCTTCGGCGCGAACCCGCGCCCGCTGGGCATGGCCGGCCAGGTCATCCCGTGGAACTTCCCGCTGCTGATGCTGGCGTGGAAGATCGCCCCGGCGCTGGCCACCGGCAACACGGTGGTCCTGAAGCCGGCCGAGACGACCCCGCTGTCGGCCCTGTTCTTCGCGGACATCTGCCGCCAGGCGGGCCTGCCCAGGGGCGTCGTCAACATCCTTCCCGGGTACGGCGACACGGGCGCCGCGCTGGTCGCGCACCCGGATGTGAACAAGGTCGCCTTCACCGGCTCCACGGCCGTCGGCAAGCAGATCGCCCGGTCCGTCGCGGGCACGCACAAGAAGGTCACCCTGGAACTGGGCGGCAAGGGCGCCAACATCGTCTTCGACGACGCCCCCGTCGACCAGGCCGTCGAGGGCATCGTCAACGGCATTTTCTTCAACCAGGGCCAGGTCTGCTGCGCCGGTTCCCGGCTGCTGGTCCAGGAGTCGATCCAGGACGAGCTGCTGGAGTCCCTCAAGCGCAGGCTCTCCACCCTGCGCCTCGGCGACCCGCTGGACAAGAACACCGACATCGGCGCGATCAACTCCGAGGAGCAGCTCGCCCGGATCACCACCCTCGTCGAGCGGGGCGAGGCGGAGGGCGCCGAGCGCTGGTCCCCGGCCTGCGAGATCCCCGAGGCCGGCTACTGGTTCGCCCCGACGCTGTTCACGAACGTCACCCAGGCGCACACCGTCGCCCGCGACGAGATCTTCGGCCCGGTCCTGTCGGTACTGACGTTCCGCACGCCCGACGAGGCCGTCGCCAAGGCCAACAACACGCCCTACGGCCTGTCGGCCGGCATCTGGACCGAGAAGGGCTCGCGCATCCTGGCCGTCGCCGGAAAGCTGCGGGCGGGCGTGATCTGGTCCAACACGTTCAACAAGTTCGACCCGACCTCGCCGTTCGGCGGCTACAAGGAGTCGGGCTTCGGCCGCGAGGGCGGCCGCCATGGCCTGGAGGCGTACCTCGATGTCTGAACCGACCCGACTCTCCGTCTTCAAGACCTACAAGCTGTTTGTCGGGGGCAAGTTCCCCCGTTCCGAGAGCGGCCGGGTGTACGAAGTGACCGACTCCAAGGGCAACTGGCTGGCCAACGCGCCCCTTTCGTCGCGGAAGGACGCCCGTGACGCGGTCGTCGCCGCGCGCAAGGCCTTCGGGGCCTGGTCGGGTGCCACGGCGTACAACCGCGGCCAGATCCTCTACCGCGTCGCCGAGATGCTGGAGGGCCGCCGGGACCAGTTCGTGCGCGAGGTCGCCGACGCCGAGGGCCTGTCCAAGTCCAAGGCGGCCGCCCAGGTGGACGCGGCGATCGACCGCTGGGTGTGGTACGCGGGCTGGACCGACAAGATCGCCCAGGTCGTGGGAGGCGCCAACCCGGTCGCCGGTCCCTACTTCAACCTGTCCTCCCCGGAGCCGACGGGCGTGGTCGCGGTCGTCGCCCCGCAGGAGTCGTCGTTCCTGGGCCTGGTGTCGGTGATCGCCCCGGTGATCGCCACCGGCAACACCGCCGTCGTGATCGCCTCGGAGAAGTCCCCGCTCCCCGCCCTCTCCCTCGGCGAGGTCCTGGCCACCTCCGACCTGCCGGGCGGCGTCGTCAACGTGCTGTCCGGCCGTACGGCCGAGATCGCGGCGCCCCTCGCCGCCCACCAGGACGTCAACGCGATCGACCTGGCGGGCGCGGACGAGGTCCTGGCGAAGGAGCTGGAGATCGCCGCGGCCGACAACCTCAAGCGCGTGCTGCGTCCACAGCCTGTGGACGACTGGGCCGCGCCGGCGGGGACCGACCGTATGACGGCGTTCCTGGAGACGAAGACGGTCTGGCACCCGACGGGCAGCCTCGGCGCGTCGGGCTCCGCCTACTGAGCGATGCGGAGCGGCGGGGAGCTGCCGACCGCCGGCGACCGCGGGTCGTCCGTGACGGGTCGCACAGCTCCCCGCGCCCCTTCAGGGCACACCCTCAGCCCCCCAACAACCCACCGGGGATGCTCCCGATCGACTGCGCCTGAGCGACCGGCCCCGTCAACGCCTGCGACGTCAGCGGCTGGAAGTCGGCGAGCTGGGTGCCGACCCCGTTGTCGAGCGGGTCGACACCCGTGCCGGCGAGGGGGTTGGGCTTGAGGCCGGACACCGACCCCGTCACGTACTGCACGGACCCGGTCAGCGCGGCCAGCCCCGCCTGCGGGTCGATCCGCCCCAGCGAGGTGGGACGCGTCCGTACGACGTCCAGGGCCGGCTCGTCGGCGGCCGCGGCCGTCGTGGCGGAGGCGCCCAGTGCCACGCCGGCCGTGGCCAGCACGGCCAGCGCGCGCCGGCCCGGGGAGTTCGGGGAGTCGTCGTGTCGGGCCATCGATGCCACCTTCTGCTTCGCTCGGTGATCGGTCAGACGCGAAGCGTAGTTGAGGTGTGACGCGGGCTTCAAAGCCGACCCGCTGGGTCGTGAACGGCGGGCCGATGCCTCACACTGGTGTTCCGTGAGTTCCCAACCGCCCATACCCACGCGAGTCGTGCTGCTCTGCGGCCCTTCCGGCTCCGGCAAGTCCCTGCTCGCGGCCCGCTCCGGCCTCCCGGTGCTGCGGCTCGACGACTTCTACAAGGAGGGCGACGACCCGACGCTGCCGAGGGTGCCGGGGAGCTCCGACATCGACTGGGACCACCCGGACTCCTGGGACGCTGACGCGGCCGTCGCCGCCATCGGGGAACTGTGCCGCACGGGCCGTACCGACGTCCCCGTCTACGACCTCTCGCTCAGCGCGCGCACCGGCGCCGAGACCGTCGACATCGGGCGGACCGCCGCGTTCATCGCGGAGGGCATCTTCGCCGCCGAGATCGTCGAACGCTGCCGGCGGCAGGGGCTGCTCGCCGACGCGCTGTGTCTGAGCCGCGGTCCCGTCACGACCTTCCGCCGGCGTTTCCTGCGGGATCTGAAGGAGGGCCGCAAGTCGGTGCCCTTCCTGCTGCGCCGCGGCTGGCGTCTGATGCGCAGCGAGCGGTCCATCATCTCCCGGCAGACCGCGCTGGGCGCCCACGCCTGCGACCGTGACGAGGCCCTCGACCGGCTCGCGGCCGCGGCGGCGGGGCGGTGCGCCGCCGCGCGGACCGTGGCGTAGGGGACGGAGGGGCGCCGGGGGCGGCCAGGGGCAGCAGGGGTCGTAGGGCCAGGGCCGCGGAACACGCAGAAGCGGGACTGGACGGACCCCCCGGCCCTCCAGTCCCGCGTCCTTCGTGCTCCCCCGTGCTTCCCCCCGTTTCCCCCGTTTCCCCCGTTTTCCTTCCCCCGTGTTTCTTCGTCCCCCGTAGGCCTTGCTTCCCCCGTGTCCCCCAGGTCCCTCGGTGGTGCTTCCCCCGTTCCGTCCCCCCGGACCTATGAGCAAGACCCCCGTACCGTCCCCCTGATACACCCCCAGGGGAACTTTTTTCCGCCTCAGGCGACCAGCTCGCCGAAGGCGTCCTCCTCGTCACGGCCGAAGCTGAGGACCTCGTCCTCGCGCAGCCGGCGCAGCGAGCGCCAGATGCTGGACTTCACCGTGCCGACACTGATGTTGAGGATGTCCGCGATCTCCGGGTCCGTGCGGCCCTCGTAGTAGCGCAGGACCAGCATGGTGCGCTGGAGTTCGGGCAGCCGGGCCAGCGCCTGCCACAGGACCGCGCGCAGCTCGGTGCCGCGCATCGCGTCCGTGTCGCCGGGCGTCTCCGGCAGCTCCTCGGTCGGGTACTCGTTCAGCTTGCGCCGGCGCCAGGCGCTGATGTGCAGGTTCGTCATGGTGCGGCGGAGGTATCCGCCGACCGCCGCCTTGTCGCTGATCCGGTCCCACGCCCGGTAGGTCGAGAACAGCGCGCTCTGCAGCAGGTCCTCGGCCTCGAAGCGGTCACCGGTCAGGTGGTAGGCGGTGGCGTACAGGGAGGCGCGGCGCTCCTGGACGTAGGCCGTGAACTCGGCCTCCGACAGCGAGCGGCGCTCCCCCGGTTCCTCCCTGTACGCGGCTCCCCCGACCGTGCCCGTGGCGGCTGCCGCCGCGGGCTCCCCCGTGAGGCCGTCAACCACCGTCATGTACGGCGCAGCGGACTGCTGCGGCACATGCGCGGTGTGCTGACGTCCGGCGCCGCGAGCGCACCCCCGCCCGCTCACGGCGCCGGACTTCTCGGAACCCCGGTGCGTGTGCACGTCGTGCAGGCGCGTGATCACTGCGCTGGTGCTCATGCTGTACAGCGTGTTCATCTCGCGCCCCCCGTCGTGGACTTGCCGGTGTCCGGCTCGCTTCCTTGCCTGTGCCGAAAAGCTTGCCCGGGCCACTTCATCGCCGTGTCCGCCGACTGTCACAGAGCTGTCACAGGGGCCGGCCACCGGGAAGAACGGGATCACGGACAGGCACGGCGCGTAAGGGCTGCGTTCCATCGGACCCACAGGTCGATCCGTACGGCATCCATGGGCCAGAATGAGCCCGTGCCTTCCCTGTTGCTGATCGAGGACGACGACGCCATCCGGACGGCCCTGGAGCTCTCACTGACGCGCCAGGGACACCGGGTGGCCACCGCTGCCAGCGGTGAGGACGGTCTGCTGCTGCTGCGCGAGCAGCGGCCCGACCTGATCGTGCTGGACGTGATGCTGCCCGGTATCGACGGCTTCGAGGTGTGCCGGCGCATCCGGCGCACCGACCAGCTGCCGATCATCCTGCTGACCGCCCGCAGCGACGACATCGACGTCGTGGTGGGCCTGGAGTCCGGCGCGGACGACTATGTCGTCAAGCCGGTCCAGGGGCGGGTCCTCGACGCCCGGATCCGGGCCGTGCTGCGGCGCGGCGAGCGCGAGTCGAACGACGCTGCGGCCTTCGGCAGCCTGGTCATCGACCGGGCGGCGATGACCGTCACGAAGAACGGCGAGGACCTGCAGCTGACCCCGACCGAGCTGCGGCTGCTCCTCGAGCTGAGCCGGCGGCCCGGCCAGGCCCTGTCGCGGCAGCAGTTGCTGCGGCTGGTGTGGGAGCACGACTACCTCGGTGACTCGCGGCTCGTGGACGCCTGTGTGCAGCGGCTGCGCGCCAAGGTCGAGGACGTGCCGTCCTCGCCGACCCTGATTCGGACCGTGCGCGGTGTCGGCTACCGGCTGGATCCGCCTCAGTGACGAACGAGCAAGGGGGGCTCCGCGGCTGGGCCGCGGATCGCAAGGGAGTGTTCTCACGGCTGCGCTTCACCAGTCTGCGGCTGCGGCTGGTCGTCGTGTTCGGCCTCGTCGCGCTGACGGCCGCGGTGTCCGCGTCGGGCATCGCGTACTGGCTGAACCGGGAGGCGGTGCTCACCCGCGCCCAGGACGCGGTGCTGCGCGACTTCGAGCAGGAGATGCAGAACCGCGCGGGCGCGCTGCCGGAGCATCCCAGCCAGGACGAGCTGCAGCTCACCGCCGGGCAGATGGCGGGCGGCAGCCAGCACTTCACCGTGCTGCTCGTCGCCGAGGACCCCAGCGGCAAGACGGTCTACGGCGGTTCGGGCGGGCTGAACGGGTTCGCGCTCGGTGACGTGCCCGAGTCGCTGCGGGCGGCGGTGAACAAGAAGCAGCCGGTGACGTCCGGCGACGACGCCGAGTACCACCTGTACTGGCAGCGGATCGTCGACGACGGCACCCCGTACCTGGTCGCCGGCACCCGGGTGATCGGGGGCGGCGTGTCCGGCTACATGCTCAAGTCGCTGGAGCCCGAGGCCAAGGACCTGAATTCGCTGGCCTGGTCGCTGGGCATCGCCACGGGCCTCGCCCTGATCGGTTCCGCGCTGCTCGCCCAGGCCGCCGCCACGACCGTGCTCAAGCCGGTCCACCGGCTCGGGGTCGCCGCGCGGCGGCTCGGGGAGGGCAGACTGGACACCCGGCTGCGGGTCTCCGGCACCGACGAACTGGCCGATCTGTCACGGACGTTCAACAACGCCGCCGAGGCGCTGGAGAAGCGGGTCGCGGAGATGGCGGCGCGCGACGACGCCTCGCGGCGGTTCGTGGCGGACATGAGCCACGAGCTGCGCACCCCGCTGACCGCGATCACCGCGGTGACCGAGGTGCTGGAGGAGGAGCTGGAGGCGGAGTCCGGGTCGATGGACCCGATGATCGAGCCCGCCGTCCGGCTCGTGGTGAGCGAGACGCGGCGGCTGAACGACCTCGTGGAGAACCTGATGGAGGTCACCCGGTTCGACGCGGGCACGGCCCGTCTGGTGCTGGACGATGTCGACGTCGCCGACCAGATCACCGCCTGCATCGACGCGCGTGCCTGGCTGGACGCGGTGGAGCTGGACGCCGAGCGGGGCATCCACGCGCGGCTCGACCCGCGGCGGCTGGACGTGATCCTGGCGAACCTGATCGGGAACGCGCTCAAGCACGGCGGCTCGCCGGTGCGGGTGGCCGTGCGTACGGCGGACGACTCGGTGGTCATCTCGGTGCGCGACCACGGGCCGGGTATCCCGGAGGACGTCCTGCCGCATGTCTTCGACCGGTTCTACAAGGCCAGTGCGTCGCGACCGCGGTCGGAGGGCAGTGGGCTGGGGTTGTCCATCGCCCTGGAGAACGCGCACATCCACGGCGGGGAGATCACCGCTGCCAACTCGCCCGAGGGCGGGGCCGTGTTCACGCTCCGGCTGCCTCGGGACGGGGCGGGGCTGGAGGACGGGCCCGAGCAGGGCAAGGAGGGTGACGCCTCGTGAAGGTACGCCTGGTTCTTCGGTGTTCGGTGCTCGCCGCCGTGCTGGCTCCGGTGCTCGCCGGGTGCGGGATCCGGGCCACCGAGGTGCCGACCGACTTCGGTGCGGCGCCCTCGCGGGCCCACTGCTCGATGGCCGGTACGGACGTCACCACGCAGTCGTCTCGGGGGCTCGCCGTGCAGGTGTTCCTGCGGTGTGCGTCCTCGCTGGTCGGGGTGGACCGGTCGGTGCGGGTGCCGGAGGGGGCGGCGGACTCGGCCCGGCGGGTGCTGCTGGCGCAGGGGCTGCTGACCGAGCTGGCCGAGCGGCCTTCCGGGGCCGAGCTGGAGGCCGGGTACAGCACGGATGTGCCGTCCGGGCTGAAGGCCGGGGGGCCGCAGGGGCGTGACCCCGAGGACACGCTGCGGCTGAGCTCGCCGCCCGGGTCGCTGTCCTCGTACGCCCTCGCGCAGATCGTGTGCACCTTCTCCGACTCCGAGGCCGGGGAGGGCGACGGGTCGGTGATCCTGGGCGGGCCTTCCGGCGCCGTGCGCCGGTACGAGTGCACCGAGGACGTACGCGCGCGTCCGGGCGAGCTGCGCCCACCGTCGTCGGAGGCCGCGGCCGGCTGACCGTCCCGCCCCCGCGGGCTGCCTGCGGCGGCCTGCGCGGGTCGGGTGGTCGGTTGCGGTAGCGCACCGGCTCCGGTGGGTGGGCCGGGGCCGGGCCGGGGAGTTCGCTTCCGCTCGTACGCGCCTGACGGCAGCCCCCCAGGGGCGCGGGGAACTGCGCGACCAGCCACGGACGGCCCGCACCCGCACACGACGGTACGAACCCGGCCGGGTGGGCGGCCTTTCAGGGGCGCGGGGAACTGCGCGACCAGCCACGGACGGCCCGCACCCGCGCACGACGGTACGAACCCTGCCGGGTGAGCGGCCTTTCAGGGTCGCGGGGAACTGCGCGACCAGCCACGGACGGCCCGCAGGCGTGCTCGGCGGGATGTGTCAGCCGTGTGTCGTAGGCCTCACACCGCGGTGGGCGGAACCGTTTGCGGGAGTCGCCGCGTCTAGGGGGGCGTGCAGCGTCAAGGCTCCATGGGCGGCAACGCCGCGTCCCGCATCCGTGTGACCGGGGGAATCCTCCTCGTCGCCCACCTCGCGTTCGTCGCCTGGTTCACGCTGCGTCCGCTGGACGTCCCGTGGGTGATGCCGGCCAATCTCCGGCCGCTCGCAGGTATCCGGGCCGACCTGGCGCTGGGCTGGCCGCAGGCCGCGCGGCGGATCGGTGAGGGGATGGCGCTGCTGGCGCCGCTGGGCGTGCTGCTGCCGATGGTGGGCGGCAGACTCACCGTGTCGCCGCTCGGGTCGCTGTTGCGTACGGCCGCGGCCGGGGCGCTGATCTCGCTGGCCGTGGAGCTGTTGCAGACGGGTGTGCCCGGTCAGGTCGTGGACGTGGACTCGCTGCTGCTGAGCACCGTCGGGGTGGCGCTCGCCCATGTGGTCGTGGTTCCGCTGGGGCGGGCGCGGCTGCGGCGGCGGGTCGGCGGTGGGGCGGACCTCCCGCAGGAGGAGACGGCTCAGGGTCGGACCCCGACGATTCCCAGGGTCGGGATCGCTCCCTGGAGCGACGCTTTGCCCCCTTCGTCTCCGTAACGTGGAGGGCAGATGAGGCAGCCGACCCGGCCGCCTCGCGAAGAGCTCACGAAGGAGCCGCCATGTCCCGCCTCGCCCGCCCCACGAACGGCCGGATGATCGGCGGAGTGTGTGCCGCGCTGGCTCGGCGTTTCGGCACCTCCGCGACCACGATGCGGGTGATCTTCCTGCTGTCCTGCCTGCTGCCGGGCCCGCAGTTCCTGCTGTACATCGCCCTCTGGATACTGCTGCCCTCGGAGGACAAGGCAGCCCGCACCGCCTGGTGACACAGGTACGCCGTCGGGGTGCGCCCGGAAGTCCGGGTCGCGCCCCGACGGCGTGGGGGTGGGGGGTCAGCCCAGCGGGATGCCGTTCACGGGGAGGCCGTGGGTGGGCAGGCCCTGGACGGGCAGACCGCCGAGGAGGCCGGCGACCGGCTTGGTCGGGCCGTCGGCGAGGACCTGCTGTGCGATGGGCTGCGCGGCGGCCAGGCCGGTGGCGAGAGCGGGCTGCGCCTGGGTGAGGGCCTCACCGGCACCCGGCAGCGCCTTGGAGACGTTCTCGGCGGGCAGGGTCTGGGAGACGCTGCCCAGCGCCTGGGTGGCGTCGGGCAGGGCCGGGGCGGCGTTCGCGGCGCCCGCGCCGGTGGCGGCGAAGGCGGCACCGAGAGCGGCGACACCGAGGGTCTTGGCAGCAGACTGCTTCATCGTGAATGCGTCCTTGGCTGTACTGGAAATGGGATGACACGGGGATGGGGAGCGGTCCCTGAACGTAAACACGCTCGGGCTGCGGCCGCAAACATCGAAATGCGGACGGGTTGTGAACACCGGTCCGCATTCCGTGCCCCGTGAGCAGCCCGTCAGTCCGCGGAGTCGCTGGTCGTGGCCGTCTGCTGGAACAGCCATTCGGACTTGAGCTCGGCATAGCCGGGCTTGATCACGTCATTGATCATCGCGAGTCGTTCATCGAAAGGAATGAACGCTGATTTCATCGCATTGACGGAGAACCACTGCATGTCGTCGAGCGTGTATCCGAATGCTTCGACGAGATGCTCGAATTCCCGGCTCATGCTGGTGCCGGACATCAGCCTGTTGTCGGTGTTGACCGTGGCGCGGAAGTGCAGCCGGCGCAGCAGGCCGATGGGGTGCTCGGCGTAGGAGGCGGCGGCGCCGGTCTGGAGGTTGGAGCTGGGGCACAGCTCCAGGGGGATGCGCTTGTCGCGGACGTAGGCGGCGAGGCGGCCGAGGTGGATGCTGCCGTCGTCCTTGACCTCGATGTCGTCGATGATGCGCACCCCGTGCCCGAGCCGGTCGGCGCCGCACCACTGCAGCGCCTGCCAGATGGAGGGGAGCCCGAATGCCTCGCCGGCGTGGATGGTGAAGTGGTTGTTCTCCCGCTTGAGGTACTCGAAGGCGTCGAGGTGCCGGGTGGGCGGGTAGCCGGCCTCGGCGCCCGCGATGTCGAAGCCGACGACGCCCAGGTCGCGGTGACGGTTGGCGAGTTCGGCGATCTCCAGGGCGCGGGCGGCGTGCCGCATGGCGGTGAGGAGGGCGCCGACGCGGATGCGGTGGCCGTTCTCGCGGGCCAGCCGTTCGCCCTGGCGGAAGCCCTCGTTGACGGCGTCGACGACCTCTTCGAGGGTGAGGCCGCCCTCCAGGTGCTGTTCGGGCGCGTAGCGCACCTCGGCGTAGACGACGCCGTCCTCGGCGAGGTCCTCGGCGCACTCGCGGGCGACGCGCACGAGGGCGTCGCGGGTCTGCATGACGCCGACGGTGTGGGAGAAGGTCTCGAGGTAGCGCTCCAGCGAGCCGGAGTCGGCGGCCTCGCGGAACCAGAGGCCGAGCTTGGCCGGGTCGGTCTCGGGGAGCGCGGTGTAGCCCTGTTCCTGGGCCAGTTCGACGATGGTGCCGGGCCGCAGCCCGCCGTCGAGATGGTCGTGCAGCAGAACCTTGGGTGCCCGGCGGATCTGGTCCGGGCTCGGGGTGGTCCTCATCCGGTCGGTCTGGCTCGTCATTTTCGCACTGTAACGCCTACGCGCGTAGAGGTCAGGGCTGACAACTCCGGCCGATATGTAACGGTGACCGCACGGACGGGTGGCGTACACCCGCGATTCTGAGACTGTTCTGCCATGGCACAGGAAGCGACGTCGGTGCGTGAGGCCCGGCTGGGGCGGGGGTTCGGGCCCGAGCCCACGGCGGTGAGCGGGGTGGTGCTGCTGCTCCCCGCGGGCGAGGAGCGGTCCACGCGGCGCCCTTCGCCCTGGCTCGCGACCGGCTCCGTAAGGGCGTTGGGGCGGCGGCTGGCCCGGGCCGGCCGGGCGGACGGGCTGGTCACCCATGTGGTGCACTACCGCTACCGGGGCTGGAACGGCAGTGAGGCACATCTCGCCCGCGACGCCGCCTGGGCCGCCGACGAGGCCGTACGACGCTACGGCGACGTGCCGGTCTGCCTGGCCGGCCTGGACATGGGCGGCCGTGCGGCGCTGCACGCGGGCGGCCATGAGGCCGTCAACTCCGTGCTGGCGATCGCCCCTTGGCTGCCGGAGGAGGACATGGCCGCGCCGCCCGAACCGGTGAAGCAGCTCGTGGGGCGGCGGGTGCTGATCGTGCACGGCACGAACGACGAGCGGACCGACCCGGAGCTGTCCTTCCGGCTGGCGGCGCGGGCGAAGAAGTCCAACCGGGACGTGTGCCGGTTCGAAGTGCACTCCGACCGGCACGCGTTGCAGCAGCACCGCCAGGAAGTGATGTGCCTGGCCGAGGACTTCGTGATGGGGTCGCTGTTCGGGCACGCGTTCTCGCGTCCGGTGGAGGACGCGTTGGCCGCTCCCCCGCCGCTGGGTCTGCGGATGCCGCTCGCCTCGGGGTTCGGCCGGTCGCTGCGGCGGCGCTGACCCGCCCGCCCCCCCACGCACCGTCCCGGCTCACCGTCCCGGGTCACCGTCCTCCTCGCGCGCCTTCACCGATCCTCGACCCTCCCCTCCTGCCGCGGCACTCCCTTGCGCCGCATAGATGAAAATGATTATCGTCTCGGTGTGCCCATCGGGGGCATGTCCATGACCTAGGGGGGTCCCTTTTGCGTACCCGCAACCGTCTGCTGACCGTCACCGGTGTCGCCGCCGCCGCGCTCGCCGCAGCAGGTCTCAACTCCGCCGCCTTCGCCGTCACCACCCTGTCCTCCGGACACGTCGACGTCCTCGACGCGGAGTGGGACGGCAGCGGCTTCCAGCTGCACGTCCACGACGAGGAGGCCGGCGTCGAGTACGCGCCGGCCGACGTGTCGCTGTCCGTGCCGGCCGCCGCGAAGGCCGCCAATCCCGGCTACGCCTTCCTCGGCACGGGCGGTCAGGTCTGGCTGCTGCCCGAGAACGAGGCCGTCGCCGACAGCCGCGGCGTACTGTTCCCCGGCATCTCCACCGAGCACCTCACCACCGGCGTCTTCGGAGGCGACGCCGTCACCTACACCCTCACCGGCGCCACCCGCAACGGCGCCTCGACCGACGACTTCAGCGTCTACACGGGCGCCGGAAGCCGCTGGTACGACAGCAACCCGGCGACGACGTCGTACAAGTCGAAGTCCTTCGGTGTGGCCACCCACAACCACGCCAACTGGGCCTTCGAGGAGCCGGGCACCTACCGGCTGACCTTCCGCGTCCAGGGCACGGTCGGCGGCGTCGTCAAGAACGCCACCGCCACCTACACCGTGACCGTCAGCTCGTGACCGCGGCCCTGACGCGCGGTGGGCGCGCCCTCACGGCAGCCGCTCTCGGCACGGCGACCGCGGTGCTCCTCGGCGCGGCAGGGCTGGTCGTCGCCGGCGGCAGCGGGGACGCCCGTGCCGCCGGCGGTGCCGTCGTGCTCGACGAGGGCGAGATCGACCTCGCCCCGCGGGTCGTCGGCGGAAAGCTTCGGCTGCGTCTGGCGGACCGCACCGGCGGCACCGTCGTCGAGCGCGAGCCGTCGCAGGTGGTCCTGCACGTCCCGCCGGCCACGCTGCAGCACACGCCGTCCCCGCTGGCCGAGGCCTTCGGGCTGGTCAGCCAGGACCTGTGGCAGCTGGGCGGACAGCGCTCCGGCGGCCTGTTCGCGCTCGAACCCGGCTGGACCGGCGCCGGGGCGGGCGGCGCCACCGAGGTGCGGCTGTCGGGCTTCGAGGGGCCGGGCGTGTTCGGCATGGCGGACTTCACCCTCGAGATGGAGAACGCCGACGAACCGCCGCGGGTCTACCTCGGCAGCGCGGACCCGGCGCCGCGCGCCTTCACCCTCGAAGCGGACACCCGACGGCACACGCCCACCTGGCTGTTCGCCGCCGAGGGCGTCTACCGGCTCACCTTCACGGTGACCGGCGCCTCCACCGGCACGGACGCCGGCGCCGGCACCGGCACCGACACCGTGACGCTCGCCGTGGTCGTCGGGGACGACGTCGACCCGGCCGGTGTCCTGCCCGGCGACGGCACCACACCCACGGTCACGCCCCCTGCCTCCGGCAGCAGCAGTCCGCCGGTCACCGCGCCGGCCGCCCGAGTCATCGCCAGGGGCCATGTCGACCTGGCGGCCCGCAGATCCGGCGGCGACCTGGAGTTCCAGGTCAAGGAGGGCACCGCCGAGGACTACGAGGTCCACGAGCCGGACGAGGTCGTCCTCCAGGTCACCCCGGTCGCGCGGCGGAGGATCCCGCAGGGGTACGACTTCCTCGGCACGCCCGGTGACCCGGTGTGGTGGCTGCCGTTGAGCCAGCACCCGGACATCGTGTGGCCCGGCTGGTCCACCACGGAGTGGGACAAGGACGAGCTCGACGGCAGGTTCACCTACCGGCTCGACGCCGTGCGCGGCCCCGGCAGCGTGGCGCTGTTCACCGACGGCGCGTTGGGCGGCACGGAGGTGCAGGTCGACAGCGGGGACGGACTGCCCGACGCGGTGACCATCGCCGCGGACACCCACCGGCACACCTACTGGGCCTTCACCGCCGAGGGCGTCTACCGCACCACCTGGACCTGGAGCGCCACGCTCGCCGACGGCACGAGGGTCAGCGACACCGAGACGCTCGCCTGGGTCGTCGGGGACGACGTGGACCCGGGCACCGTACGCCCCGGCGAGGGCGACGAACCGACGGCCACCCCCACGACGACACCCTCGGCCACACCGGCTCCCTCCGCCTCTCCCACGGTCACGCCCTCGGCGACGTCGAGCGCGCCGGCAGCGAGTCCGTCCGCACCGGGGACGCCGTCCCCGTCGCCGACGGGGCCGCCCGCACCGTCGTACGACAGCGGCGGGGCATCCGGCGGGGGTCCCGTCGTGCAGGGCAGTCTGGCCTCCACCGGGTCGGGGGCCGCGCTGATCGCCGGGACGGCACTCGTGGCGCTGCTGCTCGGCGGCGGTGCGGTGGCCGTCGTACGGCGGCGGCAGCGGCGGGGTGGTGCCGTATGAGGGGGACGAGCCGGCGCGGCGCGGTCGCCGGGGCCCTGGCCGGGGCGGTGCTGCTGAGCGGCTGCGGGGCGGGGGAACGCGGTTCGGGCGAGGCCGGGTTGAGGGTGTCCACCACCACGGCCGTCCTCGCCGACCTGGTGCGCCGGGTCGGCGGTGACCGGGTGGCCGTCACCTCGATCGTGCCGCACCACGGCGACCCGCACTCCTACGAGCCGAGCCCCGGGGACGCGGCGAAGGTCGCGCGGGCGGACGTCGTCTTCGGCAACGGGCTGCTGCTGGAGGAGCCCGGGATCATGAAGATGGTGCACACGAACGCGCCGGAGTCGACGCCGAAGATCGAGCTCGCCGAGCGGCTGGAGGAATACGGCGGCACGGTCATCGAGCTGGAGGAGGACCTCGGCCTGGACGTGCTGTGGCTCGGCTGGGCCGTGGAGGGCGAGGTGGCCGGGGAGGGTTCCCAGGTCCGTACGACCGCCAGGCGGCTGGAGGGGCCCGGTGAACTGCGGGTGTACCTCACGGACACGCTGGGGCGGCCGCAGGTGTACGTCGACTCGGCGGACGGGCTCGACGCGAAGGACTCCTTCACCCTGCCGCCCGAGGCGCACACGCACGTCAACTGGGCGTTCAGCGAGCCCGGCACCTACCGGCTGACCGTGTCCGGGCGCACCGAGACGCTCACCGGGGGCGGTGCGGAGATCGGCAGCGGCACCTTCACGTTCACCGTCGGTGACGTCACGAAGGCGCCGGCGGGTGCCGAGGTGCTGGACGGCGGGCACGCCGACCTGGCGCTGGACGCCGGGAGCGGCGAGGTGTACGTCCGCGGCGAGGCCTCCGGCAGCGGCGAGCGGCGGCGGCTCGCGCCCGAGGACGTCGTGCTCCATGTGCCCGACCGGGCGCGGGAGTCGGTGCCGGAGGAGGAGCCGTACCGCTTCCTCGGCGAGCCCGGCGACGGGCTGTGGGTGCTGCCCCAGGCGGTCGTCGGCAAGCATGTGCACGGCGACCTGGACCCGCACGCCTGGGAGGACGTGGCCAACGCACAGGCGTACGTGCGGCGCATCCAGGCCGAGTTGACCAAGGCGGACCCGGCGGGCCGGGCGACGTACGAGAGGAACGCGCGGGCGTATCTCAGGACGCTCGCCGCGCTGGACGAGGAGGTCGCCCGCGAGCTCGCGGCGATCCCGGCCCGCAACCGGAAGCTGGTCACCACGCACGACGCCTTCGGCTACCTCGCCGCGGCCTACGGCATGGAGGTCGCCGGGTTCGTGGTGCCCGTGCCCGGCCAGGAGCCCAGCGCCACCGAGGTGCGGCGGCTGGGCGACACCATCCGCGAGAAGCGGATCCCGTCGGTGTTCCTGGAGCCCAACCTGGCGGCCCGCGCGGACGTGCTGCGACGGGTCGCCGAGGACGAGGGCGTCGGGGTCTGCACGATCTACGGCGACTCCTTCGACGACCGGGTCCACGACTACGTATCGATGATGCGGCACAACGCGCACGAACTCGCGAAGTGCCTGGGAGGGGATGCCCGATGAGGGCGGCACGACGAGCGGCGCTGGCCGCGCTGGTGGTGGCGGGCGGGATCTGCGGGAGCGGCCCGGCGGCCGCCGCGGACGACGACGGCCTCGGCCGGATCGCCTATGCGGACGGGGCTCTGACGCTCGACGCGCGGCCTGACACGTCGGCGGGGCCGGTGATCGAGGCCTCGGCGGAGGGGTCCGCCGCCCCGGGATGGGACACCACCGGCGTGCCGGCCGGTGCGCTCGTCGGGGACACCGTGCGCTGGGCGCTGGACGGGGTCGACGGGCCGGGCGAGGTCCGGGTGCGCGGTGCGGAGGGGCCGTTGTTCGACAGCGGCGACGACGTGCCGGACGCTGTGGACGTTCCGGTAGGACAACGGGCGGACGTGCGCTGGGAGTTCAGCGAGCCGGGCGTGTACCGGCTGGTCTTCACCGCCGCGGGGACGGCCGCGGACGGACGGGAGCTGTCGGCGGGCACCGTGTACACGGTCCGGGTCGCCGCGCAGGAGGAGGCCGAGGGGGCTGCCGAGCAGCCGTCGCCCTCCCCCACGCCCGTGGTGCCGCGTACGTTCGCCCGTGCGGCGGCGCCTCCCGCGCGGGTCGCGGCCGCCCGGGACGACGAGGTCCGCACCGAGCACGCCGTCCTCGACGAGGGGCACGTCGACTTCGCGGCCCGGGTGCTCGGCGGCGCCCTCCAGCTGCACGTCAAGGACGGCACGGTGCCCGGGCGGACCGTCTGGCGCGAGCCGTCCTCGCTGGAGCTGCGCGTGGGGCCCAAGGCCCGTAACACCCTCCCCGCGGGCGCCGACTTCGCCTTCCTCGGCAGGCCCGGCGACCCGGTGTGGCTGCTCGACCAGGTGCAGCGGGAGGGACTGCTGTGGCCCGGCTGGTCCACGGACCACGTGGCCGCGGGTGCGCTGCGGGGCGGCGTCGCGTTCACGCTGGCCGGGGCGGACGGGCCGGGCGCGGTCGCGCTGTACACCTACGACGCCATGTCCGGCGCGACCGTGCTGTTCAACAGCGCGGACGGCGTGCCGGACTCCTTCGACGTACCTGCCGACTCCCATGCGCACGGCGGCTGGGCCTTCACCCGCGAGGGCACCTACCGGCTGACGTTCCGGATGAGCGGCACGCTGGCGAACGGGCGGGCGGTGTCGGACACGGTGCCGGTGACGTTCGTGGTCGGGGACGGGAAGGCCGACGCGGGAGACGGTGGCGCCGAGCCGTCCGTGTCCCCGTCGGCCGGGGACGCGCCGGCGGCCTCGGGTTCCAGCGGCGGAACGGGGGCGTCCCCCGGTTCCCGTGACCCCGGTGGGTCCGGTGGTTCCGGTGGTTCCGGTGGTTCCGGTGGGTCCGCGGCCGGTGGTGGCTCCATGGCGCAGACCGGTGCCGGGGATCCGGTGCGGGTGGGCGCGGTCGCAGCCGGACTCGCGCTCGTCGGCGGTGCGGCCGTGTGGGGCGTACGGCGGCGCAGGGGTCGTACGTCATGACGGTGCGGGTGTCGGTCGAGGGGGCCGGGGTGGTGCTGGGCGGGCGGCAGGCCCTGCACGACGTGTCGCTGCGGGTGGCGGCCGGGGAGCTGGTCGGGCTGATCGGGCCGAACGGCGCCGGGAAGACGACCTTGCTGCGGGCGGTGCTCGGCCTGGTGCCGTGCACCGGCCGGGTCGAGACCCGGGGCGCGGTCGGCTATGTGCCGCAACGCCACGAGTTCGCCTGGGACTTCCCCATCGATGTCGCGGGCGCGGTGCTGACCGGGCGGACCCGGGCGATCGGGCGGCTGCGCCGGCCCCGCCCGGCCGACCGGGCCGCCGCCGGACACGCGCTGGAGCTCACCGGACTCGCCGACCTGCGGCGACGGCCCGTCGGTGAGCTCTCCGGCGGCCAGCGGCAGCGCGTCCTGGTGGCGCGCGCGCTGGCCGCCGAGCCCGAACTGCTCCTGCTGGACGAGCCGTTCACGGGGGTGGACGTACCGACGCAGGATCTGCTCAACGAGCTCTTCGGCCGGCTGACCGGCGAGGAGGGCAAGGCGCTGCTGATGACGACCCACGACCTGGCCGCGGCGGCGCGCACCTGTCACCGGGTGGTGCTGCTGAACCGGACGGTGGTCGCGGAGGGCGGACCGGAGGTGCTGGCCGACCCGGAGCGGATGCTGCGGGCCTTCGGCCTGGACCGGGCGATGGGAGGGGTGTCGTCGTGATCGGGTTTCTGCTGGAGCCCTGGGAACTGCCCTTCATGCAGCGGGCCTTCGCGGTCGCCGCGGTGGTGGGGCTGGTGTGCGGGGTGGTCGGGGTGTACGTCGTGCTGCGCGGGATGGCGTTCATCGGGGACGCGGTGGCGCACTCGGCGTTCCCCGGCGTGGCCCTCGCCTACACCTTCCAGGGCAACCTGCTGCTGGGCGGGGCGGCGGCGGGGATCGTCACCTCGGTGCTGATCGCGTTCGTGTCGCAGAACCGGCGGCTGAAGGAGGACACCGTCATCGGGGTGTTCTTCGCGTTCGCCTTCGGCCTCGGGATCGTGCTGGTCTCGACGCGGGACAGCTGGACGACGGACCTGTCCTCGTTCCTGTTCGGGCAGGTGCTCGCCGTGTCGGCGGCGGACGTGTGGACCGTCGCCGGGACCGGGGCGGTGCTCGTCGCGGTGGTGCTGGTCCTGCGCAGGGAGCTGGTCACGGTGAGCCTGGACCGGGAGACGGCCCGGGCGGCGGGCCTGCCGGTGTTCCGGCTCGACCTGGTGCTGTACGCGGTGGTGACGTCCACGATCGTGATGTCCCTGGAGGCCGTCGGCAACGTCCTGGTGCTCGCGCTGCTCATCACACCCGCCGCGACGGCCCGGCTGCTCACCGACCGGCTGTGGACGATGACCCTGCTCGCCTCGGCACTGGGCGGCGCGGGCAGCGTGGCCGGGCTGTACGTGTCCTACGCCTACGACCTGGCGGCGGGCGGGTCGATCGTGGTCGTGCTCACGGGGCTGTTCGCGCTGGCGTGGCTGCTGGCGCCGCGGCACGGGAGGCTGCTGCGGGGGCGGCTCACGGCTGCCTGAGGACCTGCCCGCGGGGCGCTCACTCGTGGAGCAGGCGGCCCCGGCGCGACAGCAGGAACTTCTTGAAGGCGGCGACCGGCGGGGTGTCCGGGCGGCCCTCCAGCCAGGCGACGCCGATCTCGCGGACCGCGCGCGGGGCGGTGACCGTCAGCTCGACGACGCCGGGGCGGGGGACGGCCGGGGGCGGCAGCAGCGCGACGCCCAGGCCGGCGGCGACCAGGCCGCGCAGGGTCTCGGCCTCCTCGCCCTCGAAGGCCACCCGGGGCCGGAAGCCGGCCTCCTCGCAGAGGTCGTCGGTGATGCGGCGCAGGCCGTAGCCGGGCTCCAGGGTCACGAAGGCCTCCTCGGCGGCCTCCGCGAGCCGGATGCGGCGCCGCCCGGCCAGCCGGTGGTCGGCCGGCACCACCAGGCGCAGCTTCTGCTCGTCGAGGCGGCGCCCCACCAGGTCCGGGGCGTCCGGCACCGGCGAGGTCAGACACAGGTCGAGCTCGCCCGCGCGCAGCCGCTCCAGCATGGCCTCGCCGTAGTTCTGCACCAGGCTGAAGCGGACCCGGGGGTGGTCGGCGCGGAAGGCGTGGATCAGGCCGGGCACGGTCTCGGCGCCCATGGTGTGCAGGAACCCGAACGCCACTTTGCCGGTCGCCGGGTCGGCGTCGGCGCGCACCTCCTCGGCGGCCCGCTCGATCTCGGCGAGGGCCCGCTCGACGGAGCCGAGGAAGGTGCGCCCGGCGGGCGTGAGCGACACCGTCCGGCCGCGCCGGGCGAACAGCTCGACGCCCAGGTCCTGTTCCAGGCGGACCATCGCCCGCGACAGCGTCGACTGCGGGACGTTCATCTCCTGCGCGGCCCGGGTGACGTGCTCGGTGCGAGCGACCCCCGCGAAGTGCGCGAGCCGCGGCGCGAGCAGCGCGACGATGTCTTCTGTGTCACCGCTCGGTGACAGCCGCCCCTCCGACCTCTGCTGATGCATCACGGGAACGATTATGCCGATTCCATGCATTGGACGGATGAGTGAAGGCCTCCTTACCTTCTAGGCATGAATCCCGCCGATACCGGGGCGTCCACCGTCGTGGGCGCCGTTTCGTCCTCCGCTCCCGCACAGACTGCCGCCGACTCCCGTATGACCCCGGGCGGGCCCGGCTACCGGCGCATGAGCCTCGCGCTCTTCCTCGCCGGTGTCGCGACCTTCGCCCTGCTGTACTCCACCCAGGCGCTGCTGCCGTCGATCTCCGGCGAGTTCGGGGTCAGCGCGAGCGAGGCGAGCTGGACGGTGGCGGCCGCGACCGGCGGCCTGGCGGTGTTCGTCCTCCCGATAAGCGCCCTGTCCGAGCGGTTCGGCCGGCGGACGGTCATGACGGCGTCCCTGGCGGTCGCGGTGACCGTGGCGGTGCTCGTCCCCCTCGCGCCCTCGCTGCCCGCCCTGGTGGCGCTGCGCGCGGTGCAGGGCGCGGCCCTGGCGGGGCTTCCGGCGTCGGCGACCGCGTATCTCGCCGAGGAGGTGCGGCCGCGGGCGCTGATCACCGCGATCGGGCTGTTCGTCGCGGGCAACAGCGTCGGCGGGATGAGCGGCCGGGTCATCACCGGCTGGGTGGCCCAGGAGTGGGGCTGGCGGGTCGCGCTGGGCGTGATCGGCGCGCTCGCGGTGGCCTGCGCGCTCGCCTTCCGGCTGCTGCTGCCCGCCCCGCGCCACTTCACGCCGGGCTCGCTGCGGCCCCGGGTGCTGGTCGGCACGGTCCGCGACCACTTGGCGAACCCGCTGCTGCGCCGCCTGTACGCGATCGGCGCGCTGTTCATGACGATCTTCGGCGGCGTGTACACGGTGATCGGCTACCGGCTGACGGACGAGCCGTTCTCCCTGCCCCAGGGCGTCGTCGGCTCGATCTTCCTCGTCTACCTGGTCGGCACGGTGTCGGCCTCGACGGCCGGGCGTCTGGTGGGGCGCCTGGGCCGGCGCGGCGCGCTGTACGCCGCCGGCGGGACCACCGCTGCGGGCCTGCTGCTCTCCCTCTCGGAATCCCTGAGCCTGGTGCTGCTCGGCCTGGTGCTGATCACCGCCGGGTTCTTCGCGGGGCACGCGGTGGCATCCTCGGCGGTGAGCAGGACCGCGGCCAAGGGTCGCGCCCAGGCGTCCGCGCTGTATCAGTCGGCCTATTACGTCGGCTCGAGTGCCGGCAGCACGGTGGGGGCTGTCGCTTTTCATGCGGAGGGCTGGGGCGGCACGGTGGCGGTCGGCCTGGTCGCTGTCCTGGGCGTCGTGGGGATCACCCTCGCGGGTACGCGGGCGGCACTGGTGGCGGCGCGGACGGCGTAGGGGTCGTCCAGTCCGTCGCCGCGCGGGCGGTGGGTGGCTGACCGCGCAGTACCCCGCGCCCCTTCAGGGACGTGCGCTGTGCCGGCTGGAGGGGCGCGGGGAACTGCGCGAGCAACTCACCACCACCCGCGCCCGGCAACGCACCGAACACCCCTTGACCTGCGCCTTCACCAAGACGGCGAGCCATTGTCAGTGGGCTCCTGTAGCTTCCCAAGTGGCGTAGGACACAACACAGGACCGGCCACAGGGGTGGGTGGACGATGGGCAACACCGCGACGACGACGGACCTCGACGTCGAGCTGGAACGGCATCGCGTCGAGCTGACGGGCTACTGCTACCGCATGCTCGGCTCCTCCTTCGAGGCCGAGGACGCGGTCCAGGACACGCTGGTGCGTGCCTGGCGGAGCCACGACAAGTTCGAGGGACGTTCCAGTCTGCGTTCCTGGCTGTACAGGATCGCGACGAACGTCTGCCTGGACATGCTGACCGCGGGCAACAAGCGCGCCCGCCCGATGGACCTGACGGAGGCGACCCCGCTCGCACAGGCGGCGCTGTCCCCCCGCCCAGACCACACCTGGCTGGAGCCCATGCCGGACGCGCGGGTGCTGCCCACCACGGCCGACCCGGCGGAGGCGGCCGTCGCCAAGGAGTCGGTGCGGCTGGCTTTCATGGCCGCGCTGCAGCAGCTGCCGCCCAAGCAGCGGGCGGTGCTGATCCTGCGCGAGGTGCTGGCGTGGAAGGCGAGCGAGGTCGCCGAGCTGCTGAACACCTCGGTCGCCTCGGTCAACAGCGCGCTGCAGCGGGCCCGGGCCACCCTCGCCGAGCGGTCCGAGGCGGGCGCCGACGCGGCCGTGTCGGACCCGCTGGACGAGGAGCAGCGAAAGCTCCTGGAGCGCTATGTCGCGGCCTTCGAGGGCTACGACATGACGGCGCTGACGGCACTGCTGCACGAGGACGCCGTCATGACGATGCCGCCGTTCGACCTGTGGCTGCTGGGCCCGTCCGACATCACCGGCTTCATGACGACGCTGGGCGCCGGGTGCGCGGGCTCGCGGCTGCGTCCGGTCGAGGTCAACGGCCTGCCCGGGTTCGCGCACTACAAGCCGGACCCGGAGAAGGGCGGCTTCTCCCCGTGGGCGATCCAGGTGCTGGAGATCTCAGAGGGCCGCATCACCGGTTTCCACTGCTTCCTCGACGTCCAGCGGTGGTTCCCGCTGTTCGGGCTGCCCGACCACATCGAAGCGGAGGCCGACCAGGTCGAGCAGGGCGTGTAGCGCCGGGTCGGGGTCGCGCAGCCGTATCCGGCCGCCGGACCGGCGCGCGGTGAGCTGCATCCGCGCCAGCAGGTCGACGGCCGCGAGCCCCGGCGGCCCGATCCCGGCCACGTCGCACTCCACCACCCGGGCGTCGTCCGCCGTGAGCAGCGTCCGGACGGCGTCGCACCACCCCGTCACCTCGTCCCGGGTGACGGGGCCGGCGATCACGAGCACGGCGGGTGTCTTGGCGTCCACGTGCGGTAGACCGTGCGGGCGCCCGGAACTCATCGCCGACGTCATCGGCGTCACATTGACCCAGGTGGGGGCTTGGCCCAAGGGTTGAGTCCGTGCGGGGGGTGCTGAGCGGGTTCGCGGTGATCGTGGTGGTGATCGCCGTCGGCTACGCCCTCGGCCGCCGCGGCCACCTCGGCGACCAGGGCCGTGACGTCCTCACCAGGCTCGCCTTCCATGTGGCGACGCCGGCCCTGCTCTTCACCGTCCTCGCCCAGGCCGACCTCTCGGTGATCTTCTCCACCCGGTTGCTGGTGACGGCCCTGAGCACGCTGGCCGTGGCCGGACTGTTCGTGGCGGTGGCGGTCGTACGCCGCTGGGGGGTGGGCCGTACGACGATCGGCGCGCTGTGCGCCGGATACGTCAACTCGGGCAACCTCGGCATCCCGATCGCCGTGTACGTGCTCGGGGACGCCTCGCTGGTGGCACCGGTTCTGCTGTTCCAGCTGGTCGGGGTGACGCCGGTCGCGGTGACGGTGCTGGACCTGGCGACGGGGGGCGGTGCGAAGCGTCCGCTGTGGCAGCGGCTCCTCACGCCCCTGCGCAACCCCATCGCCGTGGGCTCGCTCTCCGGAGTGGCCGTCTCGGCGGCGGGCGTCTCCGTGCCGGGCCCGGTGCTCGACCCGCTGACGCTGCTCGGCAACATGTCCGTCCCGGCCGCGCTGCTGGCCTTCGGGATCGCCCTGCGGGGCAGCGCCGTGCCCTTGCGGGGCGGCGAGAGGGAGCCGGTGCTGCTCGCCGTGGGCCTCAAGACGATCGCCATGCCCCTGATCGCCTGGCTGCTGGCGGCGGGCCTCTTCGGACTGCGGGGCGCCCCGCTGCTGGACGTGGTGGTGACCGCGGCACTGCCCGCCGCGCAGAACCTGTTCACCTACGCGAGCACCTACCGGGTGGGCGAGGTCCTGGCCCGCGAGGCCGTCCTGCTGTCGACGGTGGTCTCGGTTCCGGTGCTGGTGGGGGTGGCGGCGGTGCTGGGGTGACCGGTCAGCTCAGCGGGAAGATGCCGGTGTCGAGGACCAGCTTGAACGGCTCGGGCAGGGTCAGTTTCTCGCCGTACTCCACGGAGGCGAGCACCCGGTAGGTGCCGTTCTGCGGCTCCCCGTAGAGGGTCGCCGTGGGACGTCCTGACTGCCAGGCGTCCAGCAGGAGGTAGAGCGGTACGCCCGCGACAGCGTAGCCGTGCGCCTTCTTGATGCGGTCGTGGTTCGCGTTGCTCTTGGACGTAACCTCGACGACGAGCTCGGCTTCGCCTGCGTGTACGCGCGTCCCGCGACGCAGGGCCGCCCTCGGCACGACGCACAGGTCCGGCATGAAGAGACCGCCTGTCTCCGGGCATGCGAGACCGAGTGTCTGGTAGACGCCCCAGTCGGAGCCGGGAGGACGTGCGCCATACATGAGCTCGTGGAGCAGCTCGGCGGTGTCGTTGTGCTCTTCGGACGGCGGAGGCGAAACGGTGACGATCCCTTCGATGATCTCCACCTTGCTGCCCTCGGGAGCGTCCGTCTCCTCCCGGACACGGACGAGCTCGTCCCAGTCCGTGTTGCCAGGGGAGCCGGGCTCGGCGGCGAGTGCGCTCATGGCGGTCTCCAATCGGTCGTCACCGATCCCAGCATGCCGAACGGGACCGGCGGAGGTCCACCGGTCCCGCTCACCCGAATGAGGAAACCGCAGGTCAGGCGATTCGTTCCAGCACGACGGGCGACGCGGTGAAGGCCGTGCCCGGGACCGCGATGTCGTAGGAGCCCTCGATCGCCCGGAGGGCGTAGTCGAAGCGCTCCGGGGTGTCCGTGTGGAGGGTGAGGAGGGGCTGGCCCTCGCGGACCTCGTCGCCGGGCTTGGCGTGCATCTCGACGCCCGCGCCCGCCTGGACCGGGTCCTCCTTGCGGGCGCGGCCCGCGCCGAGGCGCCAGGCGGCGACGCCGATGTCGTAGGCGTCGAGGCGGGTGAGGACACCCGAGGACGGCGCCTTGATCACATGCTGCTCGTGGGCGACGGGCAGCTCGGCGTCCGGGTCACCGCCCTGCGCGGCGATCATGCGGCGCCAGACGTCCATCGCGGAGCCGTCGGCGAGGGCCTTGGCCGGGTCGGCGTCGTGGATGCCCGCCGCCGCCAGCATCTCGCGGGCCAGGGCGACGGTCAGCTCGACCACGTCCGCGGGGCCGCCGCCCGCCAGGACCTCGACCGACTCGCGGACCTCCAGGGCGTTGCCGGCCGTCAGGCCGAGCGGGGTCGACATGTCGGTCAGCAGGGCGACCGTCCTCACGCCGTGGTCGGTACCGAGGCCGACCATCGTCGAGGCCAGTTCCCGCGCGTCCTCGATCGTCTTCATGAAGGCGCCCGTGCCCACCTTCACGTCGAGGACCAGGGAGCCCGTGCCCTCGGCGATCTTCTTCGACATGATCGAGGAGGCGATCAGGGGGATCGCCTCGACCGTGCCGGTCACATCGCGCAGGGCGTAGAGCTTCTTGTCGGCCGGGGCCAGGCCGTCGCCCGCCGCGCAGATGACCGCGCCGGTGGTGTCGAGGACGTGCAGCATCTCCTCGTTCGAGAGCAGCGCCCGCCAGCCGGGGATCGACTCCAGCTTGTCCAGGGTGCCGCCGGTGTGGCCGAGGCCGCGGCCGGACAGCTGCGGGACGGCCGCGCCGCAGGCGGCGACCAGCGGGGCGAGCGGCAGGGTGATCTTGTCGCCGACGCCGCCGGTGGAGTGCTTGTCGGCGGTCGGGCGGGACAGCGACGAGAAGTCCATGCGCTCGCCGGACGCGATCATCGCGGCGGTCCAGCGGGCGATCTCGCGCCGGTTCATGCCGTTGAGCAGGATCGCCATGGCGAGCGAGGACATCTGCTCGTCGGCGACCTCGCCGCGGGTGTACGCGTCGATGACCCAGTCGATCTGCTCGTCGCTGAGCTCACCGCGGTCCCGCTTGGTGCGGATGACGGAGATGGCATCCGACATCGGGGCAGTCATGGCTTTCCTTCCGACGTGCTGGGGAACGCTCCGGGAACGTTCCGAAGAAATGGGCGGCCCCTCTGAGCAGGGGCTCTCAGAGGGGCCGCGGGGAGTCACTTGGTGAGATGGTCCGGGCCGAACGCCTGGGGCAGCATCTCCGACAGCGGCACGATGCCCGCCGGTGTCTCCAGCAGGAGGCCGGGCCCGCCGAACTCGTACAGCAGCTGCCGGCAGCGGCCGCACGGGACGAGGATGTCGCCGTTGCCGTCCACGCAGGTGAAGTGGGTCAGCCGGCCGCCCCCGGTGCGCTGCAGCTCCGACACCAGCCCGCACTCGGCGCACAGGCCGAGCCCGTAGGAGGCGTTCTCGACGTTGCAGCCGGAGACGGTGCGGCCGTCGTCCACGCGGGCCGCGACCCCGACCGGGTAGCCCGAGTAAGGGGCGTAGGCGTGGGACATGGCCTCCCGCGCCACCGCCCGCAGGGCGTCCCAGTCGAAGGTCACTTGCCCTGTCCCTTCCGGTACGGCAGACCGTCCGCCTTGGGCATCCGCAGGCGCTGGGCCGACAGGGCCAGGACCACCAGCGTGATGACGTACGGCGTGGCGGAGACGACCTGGTTCGGGACCTCGTTGGTGCCCGCGTACCAGGCCCAGACCAGGCCGCCGATGACCAGGGTGATCGCGGCCGGGATCCACTTCTTGCGGACGGCCAGCCAGATCGCGCCGATGATCAGCAGCAGCGCGCCGAGCAGCAGCAGGGCGTGGACGTTCTCCGAGCCGCCGCGCAGGTTGAGGCTGTCGGTGTAGCCGAACAGGCCGGCGCCGAGGGCGAGGCCGCCCGGCATCCAGTTGCCGAAGATCATCGCGGCGAGGCCGATGAAGCCGCGGCCGGAGACCTGGCCCTCCAGGTAGAAGGGGTTCGCCACGATCGACAGGAAGGCGCCGCCGAGACCGGCGAGGCCGCCGGAGATGATCACGGCGAGGTACTTGTACTTGTAGACGTTCACGCCGAGGGACTCGGCCGCGACCGGGTTCTCGCCGCAGGAGCGCAGGCGAAGGCCGAACGCGGTGCGCCACAGGATCCACCAGGTGGCGGGGACCAGGGCGACGGCGATCAGGGTCAGCCAGGACACGTTGGTGACCAGGCCGCCGAGCAGGCCGGCGATGTCCGAGATGAAGAACCAGCCCTTGGCGTTGAGGTCCCTGAGCGCGTCGGACAGGCCGGGCACCGTGAAGTGGCCGAGGGACTCGACCGGCGGGGACTGCTTGGCCGAGCCGCCCTGGTGGCCCTCGAAGGCCAGCGGGGCGAGGTAGCGGGTGACGCCGAGGGCGAGGATGTTGATCGCCACACCGGAGACGATGTGGTTGACGTTGAACGTCACGGTGACGAACGCGTGCAGCAGACCGCCGACCGCGCCGCCGATGACGCCGACCAGGACACCCGTCCACGGGCCCCACTGGAAGCCGGCCCAGGCGCCGAACCAGGTGCCGAGGATCATCATGCCCTCGAGGCCGATGTTGACGACGCCCGCGCGCTCGGCCCACAGACCGCCGAGACCGGCGAGGCCGATGGGCACGGCGAGCTGGAGGGCGGTGGACATCTGGCTGACGTTGGTGATGCCGTCCGCGCCGGTGATCAGGCGGACGATCGAGGTCAGCGCCAGGCCGCCGGCGATGACGAGCAGCAGCACCGGCAGCGACATGCGGCGGCCGGCCGGCGCCGCGGGCTGCAGCGTGGGCTGGTTGACGTCGGTCGCGGTGGTCATCGGCCCGCCACCTCCTTGTTCACGTTGTTGTCGGTGGCGCCGAGGACGTGCCCGGCGGCCAGCTCGGCGCCGACCCGGCGCTGCTGGCGGCGCAGACCCCACTCGCGCACGGCCTCGTAGGAGACGACCACCGCGAGGACGATGATGCCCTGCATGATGACCGCGATCTCCTTGTCGTAGCCGTGGAAGTCCAGCTCCGGGGAGGCCTTGTCGAGCCAGGCCCACAGCAGGGCGGCGAAGGCGATGCCGACCGGGCTGTTGCGGCCGAGCAGGGCGATGCCGATGCCGAGGAAGCCGATGCCGGTGGGGAAGTTCAGGTTGTAGGTGTGGGCGTCGCCCATGAGGATCGGCAGACCCGCGAGACCGGCGACGGCGCCGGAGATCAGCATGGCGGTCAGTGTCATCCGCTTGGGGTCGACGCCGCTGGCCGCGGCCGCCGACTCCGAGGCGCCGGAGGCGCGCAGGTCGAAGCCGAAGCGGGTGCGGTTGAGGACGACCCAGTAGCCGATGCCGAGCAGCGCGGCGAGGACGACCAGGCCGTAGATCTCGCCGGCCTCGCCCAGGTCGATGCCGGGGACCCAGCCGGACTCGTGCATCTCGCCGGTGGTGTTGTTGTTGCCGATCTTGACGCCGAAGACGTCGGGCAGCCACAGGTAGGCGATGACGGAGGTGGCGATCGCGTTGAGCATGATCGTCGCGACGACCTCGCTGACACCGCGCGTGACCTTCAGGACACCGGCGATGCCGGCCCAGAACGCGCCCGTGCACATGGCGGTCAGCAGCAGCAGCGGGATCTGCAGGACGGCGGGCAGGTTGGCGTGGGCGCCGACCACGGCCGCCAGCATGGCGCCGAGCTGGTACTGGCCGTCGACACCGATGTTGAACAGGTTCATCCGGAAGCCGACGGCCACCGCCAGTGCCGCGATGTAGTACATCGAGGCCTGGTTGATGATCAGGACCTGCTTGTCGGAGTAACCGAGCTGCTCGAACATCAGCGTGAACGGCTCGATCGGGTTCTTGCCGGAGGCGAGCAGCACGATCGCGCTGAGCGCGAAGGCCACGGCGAGCGCGATGACCGGCCCGGCCACCGCGAGGAGCACACGCTCCTTGTCGAACTTCTTCATCAGCGGGCCTCGTCTTCGGGGGCTTCCGGCGTCTCTTCGTGCTCGAGGTGCCCGGTGACGGCACCGGTCATGGCCGAGCCGAGCTCCTCGGGGGTGATGGTGGCCGGGTCGGCGTCCGCGACCAGCTTGCCGTTGTAGATCACCCGGAGCGTGTCGGACAGGCCGATCAGCTCGTCCAGGTCGGCGGAGATCAGCAGCACGGCCAGGCCCTCGCGGCGGGCCTCACGGATGTGGTCCCAGATCGCGGCCTGCGCGCCGACGTCCACACCGCGGGTGGGGTGCGCGGCGATCAGGAAGCGCGGCTTGTGGCTCATCTCGCGGCCGACGATCAGCTTCTGCTGGTTGCCGCCGGACAGGGAGGCCGCGGTGACGTCGATGCCCGGGGTGCGGACGTCGTACTCCGTCACGATCCGCCGGGTGTCCTCCTGGGCCGCCTTCGGGTCGAGCCAGACACCCTTGGCGTTGGGCTTCTCGGTGACGTGGCCGAGGATACGGTTCTCCCAGAGCGGGGCCTCCAGGAGCAGGCCGTGGCGGTGGCGGTCCTCGGGGATGTAGCCGATGCCCTGCTCGCGGCGCTTGCGGGTGGCCCAGCCGGTGATCTCCTCCTCGGCGAGGCTGATCGTGCCGGAGTCGGCGTTCCTCAGACCGATCAGAGCGTCGACGAGCTCGGTCTGGCCGTTGCCCTCGACACCGGCGATGCCCAGCACCTCGCCGGCGTGGATGGTGAAGCTGATGTCGTCCAGCAGCGCCTTGCCGCCCGGCGCGACCATGCGCAGCTTGTCGACGGTGATGACCGGACGGTCGGTGACGGTCGACTCCGCCGTCTCCGGGGTGGGGAGCTCGCTGCCGACCATCATCTCGGCGAGCTGGCGCGGCGTCGTCTCGGAGGGGACGGCGGTGCCCACGGTCGTACCGCGGCGGATGACGGTGATGTCGTCGGCGACGGACAGCACCTCGCCGAGCTTGTGGGAGATGAAGATGACCGACAGGCCCTCGGACTTCAGCTCGCGCAGGTTGTCGAAGAGCGCGTCGACCTCCTGCGGGACCAGCACGGCCGTGGGCTCGTCGAGGATCAGGGTGGTGGCGCCGCGGTAGAGGACCTTGAGGATCTCCACGCGCTGGCGGGCGGCGACTCCGAGCTCCTCGACCAGGAGGTCGGGCTGGACGTCGAGGCCGTAGCGCTCGGAGATCTCCTTGATCCGGCGGCGGGCCTTGGCGCCGATGCCGTAGAGCTTCTCGCTGCCGAGGACGACGTTCTCGAGGACCGTCAGGTTGTCGGCGAGCATGAAGTGCTGGTGGACCATGCCGATGCCACGGGCGATGGCGTCGGCCGGGGACGAGAAGCCGACCTGCTCGCCGTCGATCGCGATGGTGCCCTCGTCCGGCTTCTGCATGCCGTAGAGGATCTTCATCAGGGTCGACTTGCCGGCGCCGTTCTCGCCGACGAGGGCGTGCACGGTGCCCTTGCGGACGGTGAGGTGGATGTCGTGGTTGGCCACGACACCGGGGAATCGCTTCGTGATCCCGGCGAGCTCGACGGCGGTCACCGATTCGTTGACCGCCGCTCCGGCCGGAGGGCTGCTGGACGCGTTGATGGCGCACTCTCCTGGGGACGGGGGTCGTCTACGCGCGTAGCGCCCCTACGGCATACAAGGGGGTGACGCACCGCTGCCAACGGGGTACGGGGAGCGGTCTCCCCGTACCCCGTTCAGCGGACGTAACCCCTCGGTTACACACTGCTCAGGGTGTGGTTCCTCAGCTGGACTTGACCTTGATGTCGCCGCTGATGATCTTCTCCTTGGCAGTCTCGACGGCCTTCTGGATCGCGGCGTCGCCCGCGAACTTCGGGTTCGAGTTCGACAGGGAGACCTCGCCGCTCTTCAGATCGCCACGAACGATACCGGTCTCGGGCTTGCCGTCCTCGACCGACTTCGCCAGGTTGTAGACCGCCTTGGCGACGTCCTTCATGGCGGAGGTCAGGATCGAGTCCTTGTACTTCGCCAGGGCTTCCTGCTTGTACTGGTCGGAGTCGACACCGATGGCCCACACCTTGTTGGCGGCGGCGGCCTCGATGACACCCTGACCGGACAGACCGGCCGCGGCGTAGACGACGTCGGCCTTCTTCTCGATCTGACCCTCAGCGGCCGACTTGCCCTTGTCGGGGCTGGAGAAACCGCCCTCCTCGGCCGTCTGGGTGAGGTACTGCGAGAGCACCTTGACCTTCGGGTCGGTGTCCTTGACGCCCTGCTCGAAGCCGGCCTGGAACTTGTGGATCAGCGGGATGTCCACGCCGCCCACGAAGCCGACGGTGTCGGTCTTGGTGGCCTTGGCGGCGGCGACACCGGCCAGGTAGGACGCCTCCTCCTCGGAGAAGACCAGGTCGGCCACGTTCTTCGCCTCGATCGTGGAGTCGTCCACGATGCCGAAGGTGGTGTCCGGGAACTTCTCGGCGGCGCCCTTGACGGCGGTCGCGTACGAGTAGCCGATCCCGATCACGGGGTTGTAGCCCTGCTTGGCCAGGGACTCCAGGCGCTGCTGCTTGTCGGCGTCCGTCTCACCCTCGGTGGGCTCGATGTCGGCCGTGTCGTAGCCGAACTCCTTCTTCGCCTGCTCCAGACCCGCGTAGGCGGCGTCGTTGAAGGACTGGTCGCCCTTGCCGCCGACGTCGTACGCGATGGCCAGGCCCAGGTTGCCCTTCGACTCCGACGAGTCGGCGGAGGTCGAGGTACCGCCGCAGGCGGAGAGCGCGAGGGCCAGAGAGGCGGTCGCTGCGCCTGCGACCGTGATCCGGGAAATCCGGCGCATGTGTGGTGCTCCTGTCGTACAAGCGCCGGAGGACGGTTCAGCTTCGGCGCTGGCTTCGCCGCAGATTAACGCGCGTAGACCTACCTGAAAACCCCTTCTGTCCACCTTGTTATGCGCCCGTGGCCAAGGTAACTCCGCGGTCACCCGGGGCCTTGCCGAACGCAAAGGGAGGGTGGCGGTGTGTGACGCCGGAGGGGGTGCGCGCACGCCGAAGCGGGCGGGTACGCCGTCGTACCCGCCCGCTTCGGCTCATGGGGGCTGCCGCCCCGGCCGAGTGCTACTCGGTCTTGACCTTGATGGAACCGCTGATGATGCCTTCCTTGGCCTTGTTCACCGCGTCGGCGAGGCCGGCGATCTTGGCGTACTCGGGGTTGCTCTCGGAGAGCCCCACACCGTTCACCTTCAGGTCGAAGGTCTGCACGCCCTTCAGCGGCTTGCCGTCCTCGACGGACTTGGCCAGCGCGTACACCGCACCGCCGACGTCCTTCAGGGCCGAGGTGAGGATGTAGCTCTTGTACGCGGCCAGCGCCTGCTGCTTGTACTGGTCGGAGTCGACACCGATCGCCCAGACCTTCGCCTTGGCGGCGGCCTCGATGACACCCTGGCCCGACAGACCGGCGGCCTGGTAGACCACGTCGGCCTTCTTCTCGATCTGGCCCTCGGCGGCGGCCTTGCCCTTGTCCGGGCTGGAGAAGCCGCCCTCCTCCGCGGTCTGCGTCAGGTACTGCGAGATGACCTTGACCTTGGGGTTGGTGTCCTGCACGCCCTGCTTGTAGCCGGCCTCGAACTTGTGGATCAGCGGGATGTCCACGCCGCCCACGAAGCCGACCGTGTTGGTCTTGGTGGCCTTGGCCGCCGCGACGCCGGCGAGGTAGGAGGCCTCCTGCTCGGCGAAGACGAGGGAGGCGACGTTGTCGCCCTCGACCACGGAGTCGACGATGCCGAAGGTGGTCTTCGGGTACTTCTTGGCCACGGCCTCCATGGCGGGGCCGTAGGCGAAGCCGATGCCGATGACCGGGTTGTAGCCCTGCCTGGCGAGCGAGGACAGACGCTGCTCCTTGTCGGCGTCCGTCTCGCCCTCGGTGGGCTCCACGTCGGCCGTCTTGTAGCCGAACTCCTTCTTGGCCTTCTCCAGGCCCGCGTAGGCGGCGTCGTTGAAGGACTGGTCGCCCTTGCCGCCGATGTCGTAGGCGATGGCGAGGCCGAGGTTCTCCTTCTCGCCGCTGTCGCCGCCGTCGCTGCTGGTACCGCCGCAGGCCGTGGCCGCGAGCGCGATCGAGGCGACCCCCACCGCGACACGGGTCAGTTTGGATGTCCGACGCATGCTGAAGTTCCCCATTCTCCAAAGCCCCGCAGTGGGTGCTCGGTTCGGCGCAGATTAACGCGCGTAGACACTCCTGGGAACGGGGTTCCGCGCGGCCGTTATCCATTCGTGCCGATGGCTGTTACGCCCCGGTGAACGACGGGTTCAAAAGGGACACGGCACCCGCATTCACGGCCCAGGCTGCCGTGGTGGGGGGTGGGGCGCAACCGGAGGGGGGCGGTGGGGTGAGGGCGGGGTCGCGCCGCTGGGTCGTCGGCGGCTGCGGGGGCCGTCGGTGACCTGTCGCGCAGTTCCCCGCGCCCCTGAAAGGCCGCCCACCCGGCCGGGTTCGTACCGCCGTGTGCGGGTGCGGGCCGTCCGTGGCTGGGCGCGCAGTTCCCCGCGCCCCTGGGGAGCTGCAGTACGGCGCGTACAAGACCACCCGACCCGCGCAGGCCGCCGCAGGCGTCTACAGGGGGGCGATCAGCGCGGCGGCGGTGAACAGTTCCACGCCGACCTTGATCGCGGACTCGTCCACGTCGAAGTCGCCCTGGTGGAGGTCGCGGACCGTTCGCTCGCCGGGGGTGCGGACGCCCAGCCGGGCCATGGCGCCGGGCACGCGCTCCAGGTACCAGGAGAAGTCCTCGCCGCCGAGGCTCTGCTCGGTGCCCTCCACGGAGTCCAGCCCCCGCCGCGCGACCATGGCGGCCTGCAGCAGCTCGGTGCTGTCGGCGTCGTTCACCACCGGCGGCACCCCCCGCACATACGTGATCTCGGACTTCGCCCGGTGCAGGTTCGCGACCTCGTCGATCGCCGCGACCACGATGTCCGGCGCCTGCCGCCACGCCTCGATGTCCAGGCACCGCACGGTCCCGGACAGCTCGGCGTGCTGCGGGATGACGTTCGGGGCGTGCCCCGACTCGATACGCCCCCAGGTCACCGCGAGCCCGGCCCGCGTGTCGACGCGCCGGGCGACCAGCGCGGGCACGTCGGTGACGACCCGCGCCGCCGCGGTCACCAGGTCGGTCGTCAGGTGCGGACGCGCCGTGTGGCCCCCGGGCCCGTCCAGCGCGATCTCCAGCCGGTCGCAGGCCGAGGTGATCGGCCCCTGCCGCAGCCCGATCCGCCCGGCGTCCACCCGAGGATCGCAGTGCACGGCGAGGATCCGCTCGACCCCGTCCAGCGCCCCGTCCTCGATGGCGTCCGCGGCACCGCCCGGCAGCACCTCCTCGGCAGGCTGGAAGATCAGCCGCACGGGCCGCCGCAGCAGCCCCCGCTCGTGCAGCGACGCCAGCACCAGCCCGGCCCCGAGCACCACGGTGGTGTGCACGTCATGGCCGCAGGCGTGCGCCCGGTCCGGCACGGTCGACCGGTACGCGCACTCCGTCTTGGCGTCCGGGATCGGCAGCGCGTCGATGTCGGCCCGCAGGGCGAGCATGCGCGGCCCGCCGTCCCAGACACCGCCCTCCACTCCGACGTCGCACAGCAGCCCGGTCCCCGCGGCGAGCACCCGCGGCTTCAGGCCCGCCTTCTCCAGGCGCTCCTTGATCGCGGCGGTCGTACGGAACTCCTGGTTCCCCAGCTCGGGGTGCATGTGCAGATCGCGGCGGAAGGCCACGAGCTCGGCACGCAGCGCCTCGGGGAGCGTGCCGGGAAGCACGGCTTCGCCGGGAGTAACGGCCTCGGACTCTAGGGACATCAGTTGCTTCACCCTTTGGAGGGTAGGACGCCGGGACGGCCGACGGACATGCGATCAACAAAAGTTCAGCCCGTCAGGGGAAGAAAATCTGGCCGCCCAAGGCATAGCTGCAGTTTCAGGTGGGTAAACTCGCGCAACTTTCCGACCACCCTGGGTCACAAAACCCCATGCGAGCAGTCCACCCTCTCCACGGATACCACGCCTCGCTCGTCTGACGCCGAAGTGTTCACCACTCGGAACGCGACTCTGTGAGGTCGCCCACTCCGGTCGCACTCCACGGCCGCCCCGGCCGCTCCCACGGCCGCCGGGACCGCCCCGCCCCGCACCCAGCCGAGCCGCACCCCCGCCCGCGGCCTCAGACCACCGCGACCGCCGCCAGCCGGTGCACATCGCGCGCCGACCCCGTCACCCCCGACAGGAAACCCTGGGCGCGGGGCGAGGCCGTCCGGGTGAGCCAGCCGGGATCGATGTCACACACGGAGACACGGACGTCGGTCCCCGCGAGGGCCAGCGGAAGGGTGTGGACGACGGTGGACGGAAAGCTGAGGACCGTACGGCCGATCGGGCCACGGCGGGCTATCAGCTCCAGCGGCAGATCCGGCCGGACCACCTCCAGGCCGGTCTCCACGGCGAGCCGGTGCAGTTTGTCGGCGCTCTCGCGGCGGTGGGCGAAGTAGCGGGTGGCGCCGTGGGCCCTGGCCAGCCCCGACACCGCCTCCAGGTAGCGGTCGCCGTCGACGACGCCGGTCTCGACCAGCGATGTGCCGACCATGTCGGCGCCGCGGGTGATCCGGGGCGGTCCGAAGCGGGAGCGGGTCCAGGAGAAGTCGTTCGCGGACACCGTCACCCCGTCCGGCACCTCCTCGATCGGCATCGAGGAGAACACCGCCACCCGCCGGCCCCGGGCCGGCGTCAGCCGGCGGCGGGCCACCGAGGACACCGGCGCGAAGAGCAGGTCGCGGGGCCCGGGCCGGCTGCCCTTGCGGTGCCAGCGCACCAGGCGTTCCCCGCGGGCGAGCTGCCCGACGAACTCCATCGTGGCCGTGCCGTCGTCGACGACGACCAGCTCCCCCGCCCGGGTGATGGTCAGCAGCAGCTGTACGTAGCGGGAGAACGGGTCGCCCATGACGATCCGCTCGGCCCGGCGCAGGGGGCCCATGAGGCCGCCGATGGTGTGGAAGGGCGCGCCGGTGCCGCCGCGGGCCTCCTCCCAGCGGACCTCGTGCCCCTCCTCGCGGGCCAGCTCGGCCATCCGGCGGAGCTGGCCGCGGGTCATCGGGTCGACGGGCGAGAGGACCACCAGCGTGAGCCCCGCGCCGGGCGCATGCGCGTGCGCCCACTCCAGTACGTTCAGCAGCTGTACCGGGCTCTCGACGAAGGCGAGAGTGCGGGGGCCGGTGTTCCCGGCGCGGGGGCTCATCGGCGTCACGACCGTCCCGTCATGAGGAGGGGTTTGCTGAGCGGGGTCAGACCGAGACCGGCTCGCCCGCCGCGGCCGCGATCTCCGCCTCGGCGACGACACCGGTGACGCGGCGCAGCTTCTTCATCGGGCCGAGCTCGGAGTCGTAGACCTTCTTGACGCCGTCGCCGAGGGAGGCCTCGATGGTGCGGATGTCGCGGACGAGGCGGGTGAGGCCCTGCGGCTCGACGGACGCGGCCTGGTCGGAGCCCCACATGGCGCGGTCGAGGGTGATGTGGCGCTCGACGAAGACGGCGCCGAGGGCGACGGCGGCGAGGGTGGTCTGCAGGCCGGTCTCGTGGCCGGAGTAGCCGATCGGGACGTTCGGGTACTCCTTCTCCAGCGTGTTGATCACGCGGAGGTTCAGCTCCTCGGCCTTGGCGGGGTAGGTCGAGGTGGCGTGGCACATGAGGATGTTGTCGCTGCCGAGGACCTCGACCGCGTGGCGGATCTGGCGCGGGGTGGACATGCCCGTCGACAGGATGACCGTACGGCCGGTGGCGCGCAGCTCGCGCAGCAGCTCGTCGTCGGTGAGGGAGGCGGAGGCGACCTTGTGGGCGGGCAGGTCGAACTTCTCCAGGAAGGCGACGGCCTCGGTGTCCCACGGGGACGCGAACCAGGCGATGCCCTTCTCCTTGCAGTACTCGTCGATGCGGCGGTACTCGTCCTCGCCGAACTCCACGCGGTGGCGGTAGTCGATGTACGTCATCCGGCCCCAGGGGGTGTCGCGCTCGATGTCCCACTGGTCGCGCGGGGTGCAGATCTCCGGGGTGCGCTTCTGGAACTTGACCGCGTCGCAGCCGGCCTCGGCGGCCACGTCGATGAGCTTGAAGGCGTTCTCCAGCTCACCGTTGTGGTTGATGCCGATCTCGCCGCAGATGTAGACCGGGCGGCCGGGGCCGACCTCGCGCGAACCGAAGTGACGCAGACGGGAGTTGGTGCTCATGGCGAAGGATGTCCTTACTGGGAGGGGGAGTCGAGAGAGGGTCCGAGAATCCAGCCGGCGATCTCTCGGATCGCGCCGTCGCCGCCGGGGAGGGTGGTGACCGCGCGTGCGGCGCCGCGTACGACGTCGTGGGCGCTCGCGACCGCCACGGGCCAGCCGACGAGGGCGAAGCACGGGAGGTCGTTGACGTCGTTGCCGACGTAGAGCACGCGCTCCGGCGCGATGCCCTGTTCCTCGCACCACTGCTTGAGCGCGAGGTCCTTGCGGTCGATGCCGTGCAGCACGGGCAGCTTGAGCTTCCGGGCGCGGGCGGCGACCACAGGGTTCTGTTCCGTGGAGAGGATCAGCATCTTCAGGCCGCTCCTGCGCAGGGCGGCGATGCCGAGGCCGTCTCCGCGGTGCACGGAGACGAACTCCTTCCCATCGGCGTCGATCAGCACCCGGTCGTCGGTCTGGGTGCCGTCGAAGTCGAGGACGACGGCGTCGATGTCGTCGTGGGCGGGCAGCGCGCCGGGCCGTTCGGCGTCGAGGAGCGGCGCCAGCGCGCGGGCCCGGGCGAGGTCGTGCGGGTCGTCGATC
The DNA here is from genome assembly GCF_044545925.1 of Streptomyces sp. NPDC053367. Lineage (NCBI taxonomy): Bacteria > Bacillati > Actinomycetota > Actinomycetes > Kitasatosporales > Streptomycetaceae > Streptomyces > Streptomyces sp. NPDC053367. The sequence goes on from NZ_JBITYN010000005.1 coordinate 541,699, forward strand.
TCCAGCACCCGCGCCGGGTCGGTCCGCACCAGCTCGGTGCGGCCGAAGAAGCGGTGGCCGTGGCGGCGGAAGCCGGCCGCGTCCATGGCGTAGGCGGCGCCGGTCTCCAGGTAGTCCTGGGGCCGGTCCTGGCGGCGCGGTCGGTAGGCCTTGTCGTGGTTGACGCCGACCCCGCCCTCGGCTTCGTCGGTGGCGTCGCGCCAGACGAATCCGTGGAAGGGCGCCACGGTGACGGCGGTGTCGGCGCCGGCCTCCACGACCGCGCGGGCGACCCCGTCGATGTCCTCGCGCCCCACGAACGGGCTGGTGCACTGCACGAGCAGCACCACGTCGACCGGGGAGCCGTGCAGTGTCTCGTGCGTGTCCATGGCGTGCAGCACGGCGGCCTCGGAGGTGGCGGTGTCCCCGGCGATGGCGGCGGGCCGCAGCACGACCTCGGCCCCGGCCTCACGGGCGGCGGCGGCGATGGCGTGGTCGTCGGTGGACACGACCACGTCGGTGACGAACCGCGCCGCGAGACACTCCCGTACGGCCCGGGCCACCAGCGGGACGCCCCCGACGGGCGCGAGGTTCTTGGCGGGCACGCCCTTGGAGCCGCCTCGGGCGGGGATCACGGCGAGCACGCGCCGCAGGGAAGCACGCGTCTGCGGGTCGGTCATGTGAACTCCTTGTGCGGTGAAGCCCTTCGGGGGCGCGGGGCTGCGCCGGTCAGCGGCTCCGCCGCGGGGCGCGGACGGCCCGGACGGCGCGGCGGACGAACGGCGATCGGCGGGGCTCACAGCTCCCCCATCCGCCGGATGACAGGAGCCACCCGCTGCACCCCGTGCCGGTACGCCCCGCGGGCGGCCCGCCGCACGATCTGCCGAACGGCCCCCGGCTCCCGGTCGTGGGCGGGAGCGCCGGGCAGCGGCGCACCGTCGGGTCCCAGGTGATGGCGGGCGAGAATCCCGGGCAGATAGCCGGGCGCGGTGACGGGTGTGTAGTACGGCGTGAGCGGCGGGAGCCCGCCCGGCTGGGCGAGCAGCGCGGCGACCCGCTCCCGCGCGGCGTCGAAGGCCCCCTCGACGGCGACGCCCTGCCGGGCGACCCACCCCGGCTCGGCCGCCGGCAGGTACCCCGCGTCGAGCTGGTCCCAGGAGGCGAGGCATCCGGAGCCGACGAAGTGGTGGTTGCCGAGCACCTCGCGGACGCCGAGGTCGGTCAGCGCGACGGTGGGGATGCCGCGGTGGAGGGACTCCAGCGCGGCCGTGGAGCTGATGGTGACGAGCAGGTCGGTCCGGTCGAGGACCTCGCCCATGTTGCCGTAGACGAGGCGGAGGTTGGGCGGGAGGTCGAGCCGCTGGGCCAGCTTCTGGTAGGGCAGTTCCTCGATGTGGGTGGTGTGTTCGCCGGGCTTGGAGCGCAGTTTGAGCAGCACCTCGCGGCCGGGGTGCTGCCGCGCGTGGCGGACGAGCCGCTCCAGCAGGTACGCCCGGTCCGCGCGGCTGTCCGGGACGGACGGCTGGGCGGCGAACACCACGGTGAACGGGGTGTGTGCGCCTTCGTAGGGGGCGCCGCCGAGGAAGGGGAGCGCCACCTCGGTCACGGAGCCGGCGTCGGCGCCGACCCCCTCGTAGACCGCGCGGAACCGCTCGGCGTCCTGGCGGGAGTTGGCGAGGACGAGGTCCGCGCCGTGCCGCAGGAGCAGGCCGTCGGTGAGCTTCTCGTAGACGACGCCGACATAGCCGGTGACGACGACGGGCCGCTCGGGCCTGTCCTCCCACACGCGCCCCAGGCCGTGCAGCATCGCCTGGACGCCGCCGCCGACGAGGGAGAGCACGAGGACGTCGTACGGCTCCCGCGCCATGGTGTGCAGGAACTCGACGGCCGTGACCTCCCTGAGGGAGTCGGCGCGCACGCCCACCTCGGCGAGCTGGCGTGCGGTCGGGGTGGCCCGGCCGCGCAGCAGGAAGCCGTCGAGGACGGGGGCGTCGCCCGGGGTGATGCGGTGCGCGGTGAGCGCACCCCATTTCCATCGGGTGTCCGAGTCCGCGAGCACGGCGATCCGTGGGGGCTTCGTTGTACGTGGTGGCACGTCCAAGACGCTAGGAATGAATTCCTAGTTGTGGCCCAACCGCGAATCAACGAAAAGTTAACAGCGGCCCACCGAAAGCCGAACTGGCCTGCCGGAAGGGGAAAAGTACAGGGGGTGCACCGTTCCGACACATCGAGTTCACCACTCGTACGCCCGGCGGAAAGTTGCCCGGCCGGGCCGCCTTCTAGCCTTTCTCGGGTGCCAAAGCTTTCCGTGATCGTGCCGTTCTACAACGTCCAGCAATACGCGCCGGACACGCTCAGAAGTCTGCGCAACAACGCGCGCGGCGACTTCGAATTCGTGTTGGTGGACGACCATTCCCAGGACGGGACCCCGGCCGTTCTCGAGCGTGCGGCCGAGGAACTGTCCGAGGTCGCCCGGGTGCGGTACATCCGCCATGAGGTGAACGGAGGTCTCGCCACCGCCCGCAACACCGGTCTCGACGCGTCGAGCGGCGAGTACGTGACGTTCCTGGACGGCGACGACTGGCTCGCCCGAGGCTACCTGGCCGATCTGGTGGCCGCGCACGAGGAGCTCGGCTGCGACTTCGTGCGCACGGATCATGTGCAGGCCACGGCCCGAGCCCGGACCGTGCACCGGGTGCCGGTGGGCCTGCGCGGCGAGGTGCTGGACCCGCGCGCGGCGATCCTGCCCGCCGACCGCTCCACCTCGGTGGACTACGCGTACGCCTGGGCCGGCTGCTACCACCGCCGGCTGCTGGAGCGGGGTCTGCTGCACTTCACGGACGGGCTGCGCACGGCCGAGGACCGGCCGTGGATCTGGAAGCTGCACCGTGAGGCGGAGTCGTTCGCGGTGCTGAGCCTGCTGGGCGTGTTCTACCGGCGCGGGGTGGCGACCTCGCTCACCCAGATCGGCGATGTGCGCCAACTGGACTTCATCCGCGCCTTCGACCAGGTGATCGAGGAGACGGCCCAGGACCCGGACGCCGCCCGGCTGCTGCCGAAGGCGGTGCGCACCTACTGCGCGATCATCGCCCACCATCTGTCCGACGAGTCCAAGTGGGAGCCGGCCGTGGCGAAGGAGCTGCGGCTGCGCAGCGCGGCGGCCATCGCGCGCATGCCGCAGGACGCGCTCGGTGATGTGCTCGACACCATGGACCTGAACCGCTCCGCCCGGCTGCGACGGCTGCGGCGCCGGGCCTCCGGCACGAAGGCGGCCGCCTGATGTCCCGTACGACGCAGATCTTCTGCGCCTCCACGCTGTACGGCGCCGCGACGCTGGCCGCCGCGCTCGACTCCGGCTGCTTCGCCGGGGCGGACCGGCGGGTGCTGCTGGTGTTCAACAACGCCGCGACACCCGAGACCACGCCCCCGGTCGACGAGATGCCGGGCTTCGAGCAGGTGCGCGGCCATTTCGACGACGTCCTCTCCTTCAACGCGGCGATCCACCCGTTCCACCCGGGCGCCTGGGCGCCGGGCGCGGACGACGTGCCGCTGTTCGAGCGGTATCTGCGGCTGTTGTGGGGGCTGGGCGAGGACCGGGTGGAACTGGTCCTGGAGTCGATCCAGGTCAACCCGGCGCTGGCGCTGGCGCAGATCTTCACCGGGGCGCCCGTCGACGTGTACGCCGACGGTCTGATGAGCTACGGGCCCACCCGCAACAAGATCGATCCGCTGGTCGGCACGCGGGTGCGGCGGCTGCTGCACCTGGACCTGGTGCCGGGTCTGACGCCGCTGCTGCTGACGGAGTTCGGCGTGCCGGCACAGGTCGTGCCGACGGAGGCGTTCCTGAAGGTGATGGGCCGCCTCGCCGGGTCCCCCGCCGAGCTTTCGGAGGTGCCCGAGGGGGCCGCGCTGCTGCTCGGGCAGTACCTGTCGGCGCTGGACATCCTCTCCGCCCGAGAGGAGGAGGAGCTGCATGTGCGGATGCTGCGGGGCGCGGCGGCGCGCGGACACCGGGCCGTCGTGTTCAAGCCGCACCCCACCGCGCCCGCGAGCTACGGCCGGGCCCTGGAGACCGAGGCCGAGCGGCTCGGTGTGGGGCTGACCGTCGTCGACACGCCCGTGCTGGCCGAGGTGCTGTTCGAGAGGGCACGGCCCGCGCTGGTGGTCGGCTGCTTCTCGACCGCGCTGTTCACCGCGTCGGCGTTCTACGGCCTGCCGGTGGCGCGGGTGGGCACCGAACCGCTGCTGGACCGGCTGACGCCGTACCAGAACAGCAACCGGGTGCCGGTGACGCTGGCGGACGCGCTGCTGCCCTGCCTGGAGACGGAGGGCGGTGACACGCTGCCCCGGGAGCAGCTGACCGGTCTGGTGGAGACGGTCGGCTTCACCATGCAGCCGCGGATCCTGAGCGCCCTGCGCCCGGCGGCTGAAGGGTTCCTCTCGCGGCACCTCGGCCCGCGCACCCAGCGCTACTTCAAGCGCCGCCGGCTGACCGCGCTGGGCCTGCCGGGCGGTATCCCGCAGCGGCTGTCGTTCCTGCCGCGCAACGCGGCGGCGCGGCGGGTGGTGCGGCGGGCGAAGGCGCTGCGCAAGGCGGTCCGCCGATGAGCGGAGCCACGCGGGTCGGCGGGTGAGGGGAGCCACGGCGCTCCGCCGATAAGCGAATCACGGGTGAATCACCGGCAACAGCCAGAGAAACAGAGGCAGTCCATCCGAGGGAATCGATGATTCCATGGTGGCGCGGTGTTCGGGGCCCTAGGATCGCACAACGCCGCCCCCACCGACTCCGTGAGGCCCGCCCATGTCGCACCTGGCCCGGCTCTACCCGCTCCTCGACGACGTCCGGCTCCCCGACGACCTGCCGTACACGCAGTGCAGCACCTGGGAGCTGAAGTTCCTGTACCTGCTGGGGCGGCACCACCTCACGGGCCGGGACCGGATCGTCGAACTGGGTGCGGGCGGCGGCGGGTCGACGTACGCCCTGGCGCTGGGGCTGCACGAGAGCCCGGTGTTCGACGAGAGGACGGGCCGGCTGCACGCCTACGACTTCTTCCGGGTCGGCAAGGGCACCTTCGCCACCGAGAAGTTCTTCACCTCCGGCAAGGCGCCCGAAGGGGACGGCTCCTTCCTGGAGGAGTTCAAGGGCCGCCTGGAGCCCTTCCTGCCCTTCCTGGAGATCCACGCCGGCGACCTGTGGCAGACGTCCGACCCGGACGACGTCACGCCGGTGGAGTTCCTGCACATCGACATCGCCAAGACGGCCCGGGTCTTCCGCTGCGTCAGCGAGCGCTTCCTGACCCGGCTGCGGCCCGGCTCGGTCGTCCTGCACCAGGACTTCGCCGGACCCCGGCTGCCCTGGCTGCACCACAGCACCGGCGCGCTGCTCCCCTACATCGAGATCGCGGGCCCCCCGATCCGCTCCACCCTCGCCTTCGAGGTCGTCCGTCCGATCCCCGGGCACGTGCTGGAGGCCATCGCCGAGGACACCTACTCCTACGACGAGAAGCTGCGGCTCATCTCGGCGGTGCAGGAGCGCGTCGACCACGACCACACCGGCGGCATCCCCTTCAGGTCCGTACTCGAACTGGCCAAGGCCTACGTCGCCCACTACGACGGCCGCCACCGCCAGGCCTGGCGGATCGCCGAGCCGCTGCTCGGCGACGAGTACCTCGGCCGCACCCGCGCGGACCACTTCGAGCAGCTGAGGAAGGCGTACGAGAAGGACCGGGCGGAGAGGGGCGGCGGTTCGGTGCTCACCCGGCTGCGGAGGAAGGTCGCGGGACGCTGAGGCCGGGCCCCGCCGGCCGGGGGGCCGCCCCTTCGCGGCCGCCTCAGCCGGTGACGCCCACGCGCCGGGCGTACTCCGTGAGGCCCGCCGCCGTCTCGCCCGCCCAGCCGACGTACCCGTCGGGGCGGATCAGGAAGACGCCCCTGCCGTAGGCGCCCTGGTCCGAGTGCCCCGCGATCCGTGCCTCGGGCACGCCGAGCGGGGGCAGGGCGGCGTCCGTGCCCACGGCGAGCAGGGTCCAGTGCGGGCCGCGCAGGACGTCGAAGAGGCGTTTCCCCGCGGCCGTCTCCCCGTCGGGAGCGCGGTCGCCGGCGCGGACCGTGCCGGCGGGCTCCGTGCGGGTGTCCTCGGTGAGCGGGGAGTCCGGGTAGCCCTTGCCGCGCGAGCCGGGGAACAGCTCGTCGGCCTTGTCCACGACGAGGGCGTCCACGCCGCGTCGGGCGAGGTCGATGCCGAGGGCGAGTCCGGTCGGTCCGGCGCCCACGATCAGAACGTCACGCACGATCAGCTCCCTTAACGATGTTAAGTAGGGCAGCAGCATGCCCTTAACGTTGTTAAGTGCGCAAGGGGGACCCGATAGGTTGGGGACCGTGACTACCGAACGCCGGGCCCCGCTCGACCGCGGCCGCGTCGCGGACACCGCCCTGAAGCTGCTGAACGAGGTCGGTCTGGAAGGGCTGACGCTGCGCGCCATCGCCAGGGAACTGGACGTCAAGGCGCCCGCCCTGTACTGGCACTTCAAGGACAAGCAGGCGCTGCTGGACGAGATGGCCACCGAGATGCTGCGCCGCATGGCCGCGGAGTTCGCCGACCACGTGGACGTCGCGCCGCAGGAGTGGCGACAGGGGTTCTTCCGCATGATGAGCGGCCTGCGCGAGCACCTGCTGCGCTACCGCGACGGCGCCAAGGTCTACGCCGGCACCCGCTTCACCGACATGTCGTACGCCGAGCCGATGGAGGCCGGTCTGGGCCTGCTGACCCGGGCGGGCTTCACCCCGGCCGCCGCCGCGCGCGCCTGGTTCACGGCGTACAGCTACACCATCGGCTACGTCATCGAGGAGCAGTCCATGGGCCCCGACCCGGCCACCGGCCCCGGCGGCTACGACCTGCGGGCCCGCGCCGAACGCCTCGCCGGCCGGCCGCTGGCCGCCCAGGCCGGGCACGAGATGTTCCAGCACCACGACGCGGGCTTCGCGGCCGGCCTGCACGCGGTGATCGCGGGCGTGGAGGCGACCCTGCTGACGGAACCCGGGTAGGGCCCGCGCGGCGGGCCGGTCAGCGGGACCTCGTCAGCGCGTCCCTCAGCAGCGGTGCACCCCGGCGCTCCACGAACCGGTTGAACAGCCACGCCAGGAACAGCATGCAGACCAGCGTCGAGGCCAGGGTCGCGTAGGCCGGCAGGCCCAGGTGCCGGTGCAGGACCTCGACGGCGACCCAGCCCAGGTGCTCGTGCACCAGGTAGAAGGGGTACGTCAGCGCGCCCGCGGTCGTCAGCCCGCGCCAGTCGGCCCGGCGCAGCGCGCCCAGCGCCACGGCGAGCACCGCGAGGAAGCCGAGGGTGACGATCGCGATGATCACGTACGCCGAGCGGTAGGAGAAGTGGCCGGGCCCCGGCCGGTGCCACAGCTCGGCCACCGCGTAGTGCTGCCCGGTCAGCCAGCTCACCGCGACGATGCCCCAGGCGGTGACGTCCCTGCGGTCGCGGTACAGCAGGTAGATGCCGATGCCGCCGATGAAGAAGGGCGCGTGCTCGGGCATCAGCACCAGGTCGAGCAGGGGCTGGTCGGCGGCGTCCGCGACGGCGGCCGCGAGCGTCCACACCGCGCAGAACAGCACGACCCGCCGGCGGGAGGCCCCGGGCAGTACGACGCACAGGGCGAACAGCGCGTAGAAGCGGACCTCCACCCACAGCGTCCAGCACACCCCGAGCACCCGGTCCGCGCCGAGCGGCTGCTGAAGCAGGGTCATGTTCACCAGGGCGTCGCTGGGCGAGACCGCGTCGTACGCCACCACCGGCAGCGCGAACACGGCCGTGACGAGCACGACGGCCACCCAGTAGGCGGGCATCAGCCGGGCCACCCGCGAGGCGAAGAAGGACCGCAGCGGGCGGCCCCAGCCGCTCATGCAGATGACGAAACCGCTGATGACGAAGAACACCTGGACGCCGAGGCAGCCATAGGCGAACCAGGAGGACAGGGTCGGGAACTGCGTCCTCGGCGAGGAGCCCCAGGCCTCGGTGATCTCACCGCCGCGACCGCCGTAATGGTAGAAGGCGACCATCAGCGCGGCGAGGAGCCGCAGTCCGTCCAGGGCTCGCAGCCGCCCGCCGGAATTCCTCGTCGCGGGCTCGCTCTCGCCGCGGGATTCCCCGAGTGCGGACGCGACGGAGTGGGGCGCCGGAGTGCCGACGACCGTTTCGGTCATGGGGCCATTCCTCAGTCACCGGTTGGGTCAACGCGCCCACCCTAGGAGGCGATCGGGGGCAATTCCGCTCGCCGGAAACACCATTTGCCCGACGGTCCCGAGCGGTTCACCTGCTGGTCGCATTGGTTTCTTACTGTTCTCCGACCTTCACCCATGCTTCGGCATCTTCTTGCCTTCTTCGCCATTTCCCAGAGCAGGAGCACCATGACGAGGGTTCGCAGCAGATGGTCACGTCCCCGGACCGGGGACCTGGCATCCGCGCCCACCGACGCCGGCCCGCCGACCGCCCAGGTCACCCCGGCCGAGCTGGACGACTGTCTGCGCGCGTGCGCCGTGCACAGCGGCAAGCTCGTCGGGAGCCTCGACTCCCGGCGCATCGCCCTGGCCGAGCAGCTGCGCAGGCTGCTCGCCCTGTGGGCGCAGACGCAGGCGCCCGCCCCCGCCCCGGCCGGCGCGGGCGGCCTCATCCGGCGCGGCGCCCGGCCCACCGGCCCCGGCCTCGGCAACGACCTGCTCGACGCCCTGCTCGCGGTCGCGGGCAAGGCCCTGGACTGCGGCTACGACGACGAGCTGAACCTCGCCCTGCTCATCAGCGACACCGTCCTGACGCAGCGCAGGAACTCCCGCGCCGGCTGGCGGCTGCGCGGCCGGCTCCTGGAGGCCATGGGCCGTCCGGCCGCCGCCGTGGAGGCCTTCGACCGCTATCTGGAGCTGACCGACGAGGACGGCTTCGGCGTGCGCGCCAAGGTCGCCGGCGTCCGCGTCGCCCAGGACAGGCGCGCCGAACTGCTCGGCCTGCTGCGGCGTACGGTCCCCGGCGCCGAGCGGTTCGCCACGGCCCCCGCCACCGACACCTGGGCCGACGGCCTCGCCGCCCACGCCGCCGGCGAGTGGGAGGACGCCCGCGCCCGGCTCGTGGGAGCGCTTCTCGCGATGGACCGCGCCGAGGCGCCCGAGCAGGAGTTCCAGGAGGCCCTCGCCCACTACCTGGACCTCGCCACCACCGCCCAGGTCCGGCCCACGCCCGAACTGACCGAGCTGATAGCGCTGTTCGCCGAGCAGCGCCGCAACCGTATGCGCGGCCCCGTGGCCGACCCGCTGTACGGCGGCGTGGAGTGGCTCACCCTCGGCGAGTTCCGCAACCGCATCGCGGGGAAGTCCGTCGCGCTCATCGCCAACTCCGGCAAGGTGGGCGCCAGTTCGATGGGCACGGAGATCGACGCCTACGACCTGGTCGTGCGCTTCAACTCGTACCGGATCGACCCCGTGCACACCGGCCGGCGCACCGACATCCACGTCACCATCCACAAGCACGGCTTCAACTGGGACCAGCCCGTCGACACCCGGCTGGTCTTCGGGGGTGTCTCCGCCGACTGGAAGCACTCCCTGCGCACCCGGCTGGTGCCCGGCGCGCAGAAGTACCTCGGCGACGAGACGCTGCGCTGGCCGGTGCGCAACATCGGCCGCCTGGGCACCGACCGCTGGCCGTCGATCCCCACCAGCGGCTTCAACATGCTGTGGCTGCTCGACTTCCTCGACGTCAGCCCCACCCTCGACCTGATCGGCTTCGACTTCTACGAGTCCGGCGCCTACCGCGTGGACGCCGCCATGAAGATGCCCATCACGTCCGTGCACGAATACACCAGCGAGAAGGCATGGGTCATGGAACGGGCCCAGAGCGTCTCCGGCATGAGGATCTCCCTGCGATGACCGCGACCACCGTGTCCACCGTGTCCACCGCCCAGGGCACCGCCGCCCCGGCCACCGACGCCCGCACGCTCACCGGCAAGCGCCGCATCGCCTTCGCGAGCTTCGTCGACGAGAACTACCTGCCCGGCTTCCTCGCCCTGCTGCGCTCCCTCGCCCTGTCCAACCCGGGCGTGTGCGAGGACTTCGTCGTCCTGCACGACGACCTCAAGCCGTCCTCGGTCGCGCGGATCCGCGCCCTGCACCCCAGGGTCGACTTCCGCCGCGTCGACGCCGACCACTACGACACGTACGCCAAGGGCGACCAGGACAACTACCTGGTCCGCAAGGCGTACTTCATCCTCGACGTCTTCAAGATCCGCGACTACGACACCGTGATCACCCTGGACACCGACATGGTCGTCCTCGGCCCGCTCGCGGAACTGCTGTCGCTGCGCGAGGGCCTGGCGGCCGTACCGCAGTTCTTCTACGGCCGGCACAAGCTCAACTCGGGCCTGCTCGTCATCCAGAAGGAATACCTCAGCGACGCGTTCTACGCGAAGATCGACAAGGTCGGCCGGGAGGGCTCCTACGAGCTCGACAAGCACGACCAGGGCATCCTCAACGCCGTCCTGGACGGCGACTTCGTGCGCCTCGACCCCAAGTACAACTTCGTCAAACGGCGCCTGTCCGGCGACCTCGACGTCCCCGACGGCACCGCGGTCCTGCACTTCACCGGACGCCACAAGCCCTGGCAGGGCGGCGAGGCCGGCTACACCAAGGCCCAGGAGCGCTGGCGCGAGTTCGACATGAGCGACGCCGCGCTGCAGTCCGCCTACCTCTCCCGCGGCGGCAACAGCATGCACCGCGATCTGCTGGTGCACTTCGGCACTCCGTACGTGGAGCGCACCGGAGACGTCGACACCGCCCGCCGGGTCGCCCACGCGCACATCGCGAACGGCGACTACCAGCAGGCCGTCGAGATCATGGAGCGCGTCCACCTGCCCATCGACGAGGCCTGGCCGCACGAGGTGTACGGGCACGCCCTGATGAGCGTCTCCCGCTACGAGGAGGCCCGCGCCCAGCTGCTGCTCGCCACCGCCGCGCCCAACCGGGCCTCGACCGCGTTCGCCCGGCTCGCCCAGATCTCCTGGGTGCACGGCGACGACGCCGCCGCCCGGGAGTACGCCCTGCGGGGCCTCACCGTCGACCCCACCCACCGCGCCAGCCGCGTCTGGCACCAGCGGGCCACCGGCGTCCCCGCGCAGGCGCAGGGCAGTCCCGGCGAGCAGCTCGCGCACGTCGCCTTCTACATGGACCGGCAGGGCAACGCCGGCGACAAGCTGCTGCCCGAGTCCGTCCGGCTCGCCTTCGACCCGGACACCGGCGGCCGCCGCTGGCACTCCGTCCACGCCCACCGGCTGTTCGACGAGGCCGCGCTGGAGCGTGTCAACGCCCGTCGCGGCCTGGTCATCGGCGGTGGCGGCCTGTTCATCCCGGACACCATGCCCAACGGCAACAGCGCCTGGCAGTGGAACGTCCCGGACGAGATGCTGGAGCGCATCGAGGTGCCCGTCGCGGTGTACGCGGTCGGCTTCAACGCCTTCGACGGGCAGTCCTACCGCGCCCGGCGGTTCCGCGAGTCGCTGCGCAAGCTGGTGGAGAAGTCGGCCTTCTTCGGCCTGCGCAACCACGGCTCCATAGCGAAGGTCCGCGCGATGCTGCCGGCGCACCTGCACGACAAGGTCCGCTTCCAGCCCTGCCCGACCACGGTCACCCGGCAACTGGTCGCCGGCTGGCAGGACCCGGCGACGCGCGACGACACGATCCTGGTCAACGCCGCCTATGACCGGGCGGGCCTGCGCTTCGGCCACGACTACGGCTACTTCCTCGCGCAGATGGCCAAGGCCGTGAAGGACCTCGGCGCGCTCGCCGAGGTGCAGATCGTCGCGCACTCCCTCGACGACGAGAAGCTCGCCTTCGACCTGCGCCGCGAGCACGGCATCTCGCTGCCGGTCGTCCCGATGTACGACTTCGACAACGACGCCATCCGCGACCTGTACGCCCGCACGAAGCTGGTCATCGGCATGCGCGGCCACGCGGGCATGATCCCGTTCGGCTGCGGCACGCCCATCATCAGCCTGATCTCGCACCCGAAGATGGCGTACTTCCTCGCCGACATCGAGCGGCCCGAGTGGGGCGTGTCGGTCCACGACCGCAACCTCGCGGCCGTCCTCGTCGAACGCTCCCGCGACCTGCTCGCCGACCACGCGAAGACCGTGGCGGACGTGCACGGCAGGCAGCAGGAGCTGTGGCGGATCACCCGGGCGAACGCGGCAGAGCTGCGCACGATCCTGGGCTGAGCACCGCCCGCGGTGTGAGCCGGGCCGGGCGACGGCCCCGGCTCACACCCAGGGCTACGCGCTCGCCAGCGACAGCTTCACCGCGAAGCCGAGGAACAGCGCGCCCGCGGCCGAGGTGGCCCCCGCCGCCAGGCGCCTGCGCCGGCGGAAGGCGTCCGCGAGGCGGGTGCCGCCGAATATCAGCAGGGACAGGTACAGGAAGCTGGCCGTCTGGAGCAGGGCGCCGAGCACGACGAAGGACAGGGCCGGGTAGGCGTAGTCCGGGTCGACGAACTGCACGAAGAAGGAGATCAGGAACAGGATCGCCTTCGGGTTCAGCAGGGACACCACCAGCGCCCGCCGGTAGGGGCGCTCGTCCCCCGGCTCGGCCGCCGCGGCGACGACCTCCTCGACGGTCCGCTCCCCGCGCGCCTTCCACATGGCCCACGCCGAGCGCAGCATGCCGTACGCCATCCAGCCGAGGTACGCGGCGCCGGCGTACTTCACCACCAGGAACAGCAGTGGTGTCGTGGTGAGCACCGAGGCCGCCCCGAGCGCGGCCAGGGTCATCAGGACCGCGTCCCCGGTGAACACCCCGGCCGCCGCCGCGTAGCCGGTGCGTACGCCCCTGCGGGCGGCCACCGAGAGCACGTACAGCGAGTTGGGGCCGGGGAGCAGGACGATCAGGACGAGTCCTGCCAGATAGGTGGGGAGATCGATGACGCCGAACATGAGAAGGAGTGTCGCACGGGGGTACGACACTCCTTCCCGGGATTCCGTGCAGCGAGACGAGGCTCAGAACGCGTCCGAGGGCACGTACGTCCCCCACACCTCGCGCAGCGCGTTGCAGACCTCGCCGACGGTGGCGCGGGCCTTGAGGGCGTCCTTCATCGGGTAGAGGACGTTGTCCTCGCCCTCGGCGGCCTTCTTCAGGGCCTCCAGGGCCGCGTCCACCGCCGCCTGGTCGCGCTCGGCGCGGAGTTTCGCGAGGCGTTCGGCCTGCTGGGCCTCGATGGCGGGGTCGACGCGCAGGGGCTCGTAGGGCTCTTCCTCGTCGAGCTGGAAGCGGTTGACGCCGACGACGACCCGCTCGGCGGAGTCGGTCTCCTGCGCGATGCGGTAGGCGTTGCGCTCGATCTCGTTCTTCTGGAAGCCGTGCTCGATCGCGGAGACCGCCCCGCCGAGGTCCTCGACCTTCTGCATCAGCTCCACGGCCGCGGCCTCGACCTCGTCGGTCATCTTCTCGATGACATAACTGCCCGCGAACGGGTCGACCGTCGCCGTCACGTCCGTCTCGTAGGCCAGCACCTGCTGGGTGCGCAGCGCGAGACGGGCCGACTTGTCCGT
>NZ_JBITYN010000006.1:0-534627 GCF_044545925.1 Streptomyces sp. NPDC053367
GGCCGGGCCACCCGCAGCAGCATGGGCTTCGACTACGTCCACTCCGCCGTCGACGACCACTCCCGCCTCGCCTACAGCGAGATCCACCCCGACGAGAAGGTCACGACCTGCGCGGCCTTCCTGGCCCGCGCGGCCGCGTTCTTCCAGGAGCACGGCATCACCCGCATCGAGCGGGTCCTGACCGACAACGCCTGGGCCTACCGCAAGGGCCTGGCCTGGAAGGCCGCCCTCGCAAACCTCGGCGCGACCGGCAAGCTCACGCGTGCCTACCGGCCACAGACCAACGGCAAGGTCGAACGCTTCAACCGGACCCTGCTCGACGAATGGGCCTACCTGCGGCCCTACACCTCGAACACCGAGCGGACAGCGGCCCTGGCAGACTTCCTCCACACCTACAACCACCACCGCTGCCACACCGCACTCGGAGGCCAGCCACCCATCAGCCGCGTCAACAACGCTGCGGGTCAATACACCTAGCGCGCGAACCGCACCGGCAGCGACCGCGGGCCCCGGATCATCAGGCCCGGGCGCCAGCTGATCGCGGCCGGGTGGATGTCGAGGGCCAGGTCCGGGCAGCGTTCGAGGAGGGTCCTGATGGCGATGCGTGCCTCCAGGCGGGCCAGCGGGGCACCCAGGCAGTAGTGGATGCCATGGCCGAACGACACATGGCCGCGGGCGTCGCGGAAGATGTCGAAGCGGTCGGGCGAGTCGAAGCGTGCCGCGTCGCGGTTGGCGTCGGCCAGTGCCACGAGGACCAGTTCACCGCCGCCGGGGATCTCCGTGTCCCCGATGGTGACCGGCTCGGTGGTGAAACGGTAGGTGGGGGTCTCCACCGGGCCGTCGTAGCGCAGCATCTCCTCGACCGCCTCGTCGACGCGGTCGAGGTCCGCCCGCAGCGCGGCGAGCTGGGCGGGATGGGTGAGCAGGGCCAGGACCCCGTTGGAGATGAGGTTCACCGTCGTCTCGTGCCCGGCGACGAGCAACAGCCAGGCCATGCCGACCAGTTCCTCGAAGGACAGGCCGTCCGGGCCCTGCCGGGAGCCCTCGATCAGCGCGCTCAGCAGGTCCTCGCCCGGATGCCGTCCCTTGTCCTCCACCAGCTCCCGCATGTACCGGGCCATCGCCTCGGCGGCGGCCTTGCGGTTGTCCGGGTCGGTGGCGGTGATCGCTTCGTTCGACCAGGCGCGGAAGGACTCGCGGTCCAGGTCGGGAACCCCGAGCAGCTCGCAGATCACGGCGATGGGCAGCGGGAAGGACAGCGCCTCGACGAGGTCGGCGCGGCCCTCGCCGGCGGCGAGCATCCGGTCGAGCAGCAGGTCGGTCGTCTTCTGGATCCGCGGGGCGAGTCCCTCCACGCGGCGCGCGGTGAACTCCCGTGCCACGAGCTTGCGCAGCCGCGTGTGGTCCGGCGGGTCGGCCCGCAGCATGTGCGGTCCCGCCGACACGGCGCCCAGGCCGAGGTCCGGTGACGCCTTGCTCCAGTCCTTCGAGAGGCGGTCGTCGGTGAGTGCCGCGCGGCCGGCCTCGTATCCCACCACGAGCCACGCCTGCGCGCCTCCCTCGGGCATACGGATCCTGTGCACCGGGCCCTGCTCCCGCAGCCGGGCGTAGACGGGATACGGGTCGCGGGTGAAGGACTCACCGAGCGACGCGAGGTCGACGATGCTCATGCGCTGCTCACCTCTCGGGCGGGAAACTCCGGCCATAGTGTCTTTGTCGCGACAGCGGCCACCCCCGAAACAGCGTGATTCGGCCTGCATACGCCGCTATTTGGCCGATCGGCGTGGTGGCCGTGGTCCGCGACGCCGGGCTGCGCGGCCGGGTGCCGGACACCCCACCGGCACGGCAGGGCCTCGGCCGGAAGAACTCGCTGGCGGACCACGGCGAACCGCTGCTACGTTTCCGGAGGCCGTGCGAGAGAACGAGGAGGTGGTACCCGTGAACGCTGTATCCACATGGGTGCTCCCCTCCGGGGTCACGGCCGGGCGATAGGTCGTCCGGGAGCGCCGTTCCAGCGCACTCCCGAAAGGCACGACCATGCGATTCCCGCTGCGCTTCACCTCCGAGCAGCGCCTCGACGACGGCGTCGTCGAGCGCGAGTTCACCCTCGGCGAGATCCCCGGCACCCTCTGGACGCCCGGATCCGCACCGGCCCCGCTGATCCTGATGGCCCACAACAACGGCCTGCCCAAGGCGGAACCCCGGCTCGTAGCCCGGGCCCGCTACACCGCGGCGCGCGGCTACGCGGTGGCCGCCATCGACGCGGCCGGATGCGGTGACCGCCCCCGGTCCGCCGACGAGGAGCGGGCACGCGCCGAATTCCGGCGGGCCATGCAGGCGGGCGAGCCGGCCGACGAGGTCTTCGAGTCCTACATCGGCCCGCTCGTCCACAACGCGGTCCCGGACTGGCGGACCACCCTGGACGCCCTCCTCGAACTCCCCGGGATCGAGGGCCCGGTCGGATACTCCGGGGGCTGGGCCGCCCTCGGCATCCGCCTGGCGGTGGCCGAGCCGCGCATCGCGGCCGCGGGCTTCTTCGCCGGGGGCTATGTGCCCCGCGCCCAGCGCGAGGAGGCCCGGCAGATCACCGTTCCGCTGCTGTTCCTGCTGCAGTGGGACGACGAGGGGAACCCCCGGGAGCGGGCCCTGGAGCTGTTCGACGCGTTCGGCAGCAAGGAGAAGACGCTGCACGCCAATCCGGGCGGGCACACCGGCACCCCGTGGTTCGAGCTGGAGGACGGATGCCGGTTCCTGGACCGGCACCTGAAGTAGAGGAAGGGGCGTCCGGCCGGCGCCGCGGACGAGTGGCGGTGCCGGCGAGGATGCGGGGAGGTCGTCCGGGAAGGGCCGGGACGGCCGGGCACGGACGGCCCTCGGCTGTGCCGCCCACGGTAGTTCACGACTTAAATCAAGCCAAGTAAAAAACCGCCCTCCCCCTCCTTGACCGATGCATGACCACACGGCATGGTCGGAGAACGCTCTCCCACGGCCGTGTCCCGGCGGCCTCGCCCCAGCCGTCTCCGGCCGTCAGGCCGGCGCGGCCACCGAAGGGGTCCCGCCAGGGCCGGCCGCGGCGTGCCCACGGTCGGCGCGGCTCGCCCTTCGGTGAACCGACCCGTCAGGAGCACCCGTGCCCAGACCGACCGTCACCGTCCGCCCACGGGGCCGCCGTACCGGCAGAGCCCTGCCGGCACTCGGCGCCCTTCTCGCCTCCTCGCTCACCGCGGTGGCGTCCGCCCCCGCCGCCGGCGCGGCCGGCACCCTGCTGTCGCAGGGCCGGCCCGCGACCGCCTCCTCGCAGGAGGGCGACGGCTACGCCGCCTCCGCCGCGGTGGACGGAAACCTCACCAGTACCCGCTGGGCGAGCCGGTGGAGCGATTCCCAGTGGCTCCAGGTCGACCTCGGCCAACAGGCCGACCTCACCCGCGTCGTCCTGACCTGGGAGGCCGCCTACGGCAAGGACTACGAGATCCAGGCCTCCGACAACGGCACCGACTGGCGCACCCTGACGAAGGTGACCGGCGGTGACGGCGGCACCGACGACCTCGCCGTCTCCGGGACCGGCCGCCACGTCCGTATGCAGGGCCTGGCCCGGTCCGGCGGATACGGCTACTCGCTGTGGGAGTTCCAGGTCTACGGCTCACCCGCCGGCAGCACACCACCACCGGCCACGGGCGCGGTGAAGGTCGAGGGGAGCCAGGGCGACTGGCGCCTGACGGTGGGCGGGCAGCCGTACACCGTCAAGGGTGTCACCTGGGGCCCGTCGACCGCGGACGCCCCCGCCCATCTGCCCGGCGTACGGGCCATGGGCGCGAACACGATCCGCACCTGGGGCACCGACGGCTCCACCGAGCCGCTGCTGGACGCCGCCGCGGCCAACGGCATCCGGGTGATCAACGGGTTCTGGCTGCAGCCCGGCGGCGGCCCGGGATCCGGCGGCTGCGTCGACTACCTGACCGACACGGCCTACAAGAACGCCGTGCTCACCGAGGTCGCCAGGTGGGTCGACGCGTACAAGGGCCACCCGGCGACACTGATGTGGAACGTCGGCAACGAGTCCGTCCTCGGCCTTCAGAACTGCTACGGCGGCAGCCAGTTGGAGACGCAGCGCAACGCCTACACCGGTTTCGTCAACGACGTCGCCCGCGAGATCCACGGCCTCGACCCCGCCCACCCGGTCACCTCCACCGACGCCTGGACCGGGGCCTGGCCCTACTACAGGCGCAACGCGCCCGACCTCGACCTGTACGCGGTGAACGCGTACCGCAACGTCTGCAAGGTCCGTCAGGACTGGACCGACGGCGGCTACACCAAGCCCTACCTCATCACCGAGACCGGCCCGGCGGGGGAGTGGGAGGTCCCGGACGACGCCAACGGCGTCCCCGACGAACCGACCGACGTGCAGAAGGCGAACGGATACACCAGCGCCTGGAACTGCGTCACCGGCCACCGGGGCGTGGCCCTCGGCGCCACCCTCTTCCACTACGGCACCGAACACGACTTCGGCGGCGTCTGGTTCAACCTCCTGCCCGGCGGGCTCAAGCGGCTGTCGTACCACGCCGTCAAGCAGGCCTACACCGGCTCCACCGCCGGCGCCGACACCCCGCCCGTGATCAGCGGCATGACCGTCGACGAGGCGTCCTCCGCCCCGGCGGGCGGCGAGTTCACCGTGCGCGCCGACGTCCGCGACCCCGACGGCGACCCCGTCACCTACAAGGTCTTCCTCAGCGGCGTCTACGCATCCGGTGACAAGCGGCTCGTCCCGGCGCAGTGGCGCGCCACCGGGAACGGCACCTTCGCCGTGACCGCGCCCCAGCAGCTCGGTGTGTGGAAGGTGTACGTCCAGGCCGAGGACGGACACGGCAACGCCGGCATCGAGACGAGGTCCGTCAAGGTCGTCGCGCCACCGGTCGGCGGCACCGACCTCGCGCTGAACCGGCCCGTCACCGCCTCCTCCTTCCAGTCCTCCTACGGCGACTGCCCCTGCACTCCGGAGTCGGCCGTCGACGGCCGCGCGGACGCCCGCTGGGCGAGCGACTGGAGCGACCCCCAGTGGATCCAGGTCGACCTCGGCACCGCCAGGCCCCTGCGCACCCTCCAGCTCGTCTGGGACCCGGCGTACGCGAGGTCGTACACGGTGCAGGTCTCGGACGACGCCGCCGACTGGCGTCCGGTGTACTCCACGAGCACCGGCGACGGCGATGTCGACACCATCGGTCTGTCGGCCACGGCACGCCACGTCCGCCTGTACCTGACGGCCCGCGGCACGAGCTGGGGCTACTCCCTGCGCGAGATCGGCATCTACGGCTGACAGTCGTCCGGCCGGTGACGGCGGGCCCCCGCCCGCCGGGCCGGCCGTCCCACTCCGGCGTGGCGCCCAGCGACGCGACGCCGGCCCCCTCACCCCACCTCACGGGCAGGAGATCCCATGAGAGCCAGTCCGAAACGCCTCCCCGCACTGCTCCTCGGCACGGCACTGATCGCCGTCACCCTCGGCATCGGCACCATCGCCTCGGCCACCACCGACTCCGGCACCGGGCAGGACGCCCCGGCGGCCGCCGCCCACAGCGGGCACGACACGGCGGTGTCCACCCAGGCCTCCGGCGACGACCCGGACGGCGACGGATACATTCCGGCCGTCCCTCAGATCACCGGCGTGCAACCCTCCACGGCCACCCCGCCGGCCCGCTACTTCCACGAGTTCCAGGCCAACTGCTCGGTCACCCACACCGCCCCCGACGACCCGATCCTCTACCCCGGCCAGCCCGGGAAGTCCCACGACCACACCTTCATGGGCAACACCTCGACCAACGCCCACAGCACCACGGCCTCCCTCTACGGCGCCACCACCACCTGCAGGGCGCCTGGCGACGCGTCGGGCTACTGGATGCCCTCGCTGTACAACGGCGAGCGGAAGATCCTGCCGATCGGCCCCCAGACCATCTACTACAAGGCGGGCGTCACCGACTACACCAGCGTGCGCCCCTTCCCCAAGGGGCTGCGCTTCGTGGTGGGCAGTCCTACGCAGAGCGCCGAGGAGTTCCGCCGTCACCGCGGCTTCGTCGAGGGCTGGGAGTGCGGTGACAGCTACTTCAACACCGACTTCCCCGCGAGCTGCCCCAGCCGGCCGGACGTCCAGCTCAACATCCGCTTCCAGGCGCCCAGTTGCTGGGACGGCAAGTACCTGGACACACCGGACCACAAGAGCCACATGGCCTACCCGGTCGTCAAACCGGGCACCAACGACAACATGTGCCCCGCCGGCCATCCCGTCGCCCTGCCGATGATCGAGTTCAAGATGGCCTTCCCGGTCAACGGAGACATGTCCCAGGTCCGCCTGGCCGGCGGCCGCGGCTACTCCTTCCACTACGACTTCTTCAACGCCTGGGAGGAGCGCACCCTCAAGGCGCTGGTCGACCACTGCATCGTGGGCGGCCTGCAGTGCGACGCCCGCGGCTACGACCAGACCCACCCCGAGGCGGGGGCGGCCCTGAACAGCGACTACCGCCTGCCCTGATCACCGACTGCCTGCCGCATCGAGCGACGTACCGGTGCCGCACGGCCCGGCCCCCCGCCGACGAGCGGGGCGGCCGGGTCCGGCCCTTCAACTGCCGTACGGTCGCGCGGAGTCAGGAGTCCCACGGCCAGGCCGACGCGTCGTCGCAGACCCCGGCCTCGTCGAAGTTCCGCAGGTTCCGCAGCAGCGCCATGGGTGCCATGGCGGGGATCACGGCTTCCCAGACCGCCGCGTCGAGAACAAGGCCGCGGGGCGGGGCACCAGCGATTGACCGCGACGCCGTCGCGGTGCACGCGGCGGCGGTCCTCGTGGCCGTCGGCCCGGACATGCCGCGGCCGTGGTGAGCTCGTCGCACCGTCGCCCACGGGCGGGCCCCGGCGCCTGCTAACCTCCGCCGGTGGCTCTTCCCAGCGTCGACGACATCCGCGCCCTGCACGAGAAGTACGCGCCCACCCGGCAGGTGTTCGACCTCGCGCACACGCACTGCGAGATCGTGTGGAGCATCGCCGAGAATCTGATCGGCCACGCCGCCCCGCAGGTGGACGCCGACCTGGTGCGCACGGGCTGCCTGCTGCACGACATCGGCGTCTACCGCCTCGTCGACGCCCACGGACACCTCGACCACGCGAACTACGTACGCCACGGAGTGCTCGGGCACGAGATCTTGCGGCAGGAGGGCTTCCCGGAGGGGATCCGCCGCTTCGCCTCCTGCCACACGGGCACAGGCCTGACCAAGTACGACGTGGTCACCCAGGGCCTGCCCCTGCCCGCGTGCGACTACCTCGCGGAGACCCGGGAGGAGCGACTGGTCATGTATGCGGACAAGTTCCACACCAAGAGCACCCCTCCCAAGTTCCTGTACGCGGCCACCTACGCCCAGCATGTCGCCCGCTTCGGCAGTGAGAAGACCGAGGCCTTCGACGCCCTGCGCGCCGAGTTCGGCGACCCGGACCTCACGGCCCTGGCCACGCGGTACGGGCACCCGCTGGTGTAGCTCCGGCGGCCGGCTCCTGCGCACAGGGCTGTCTCAGAGTCATTCCGACCCACTGAACCGTTCCAATAGAAAGCGCTTGCACGACCGTTGACACCGGTGCCGGGCCGACACCAGTCTGTGGCACACGGCCCGAAGGGGTGACCGGTCAACTGCGGCCATGCGAACGGTGGTCGAGCCATGCCCGCATGCAACTGAACCGGTGTATCTCCCGCTTGGCGGTCGAAGCTCCACCCCCACCCTGTGCCCCCACGGGCGCTCGCAGCGAACGCCGCAGCAGGCGAAAGGAATCCCACAGTGAGCACACGACACGTCCATCGCAGGAGGCGCGGCCGTCTCGCCGCGTCTCTCGCGGCGGCCACGGCACTCATCGGCGGTGGTCTCACCGCCGTGATGATGAGCGGTTCGGCCTCGGCGGCGCCGGCGGCCGGTACGTACACGCTGAAGAACGCGGGCAGCGGTCTGTGTCTGACGGTGCCCGGTGCGGGCACCTCCACCGGCGTGCAGCTGGTGCAGGACACTTGCAAGGGCACCCCCGAGCAGACGTGGAAGCTGGCGGCCTCCGGCAGCGGTTACACCCTGGTCGCCGCGCACAGCGCCAAGTGCGCCGGCGTCCGGGACGCCTCCACGAGCGCGGGCAAGCCGGTCGACCAGCAGACCTGCGCCGGCACGCCGACGCAGGTGTGGACCCTGGCCCAGATCAGCGGCGCCACGTACCAGGTCGTCAACAGCAACGGCGGCAAGTGCCTCAACGTCAAGGACAGTTCGACGGCAGCCGGCGCCCCGGTCCAGCAGAACTCCTGCGACTCGGTGACCAGCAAGCGCTGGACCTTCACCGCGTCCGGCACGGTCCCCACGGACCCGACGCCCACGCCGACCAGCACGCCGACCACCACCCCGCCGGGCTCGTGGCCGTCATGGCCGACGGCCAACGGCAGCCAGGCCGTCTCCGCCACCATCCTGGTGTCGGGCACCTACGACGGTGGCATGAAGCGCTTCTACGGCAGCGGTGACCTCGGCAGCGGCGACCAGAGCGAGAGCCAGCCGCCGATGTTCCGCCTCGCCGACGGGGCCGTGCTGCAGAACGTCATCCTGGGCGCCCCGGCCGCCGACGGCGTCCACTGCGACGGCGCCTGCACACTGAAGAACGTCTGGTGGGAGGACGTCGGCGAGGACGCGGCCACCTTCCGCGGCAGCTCCAGCTCGCTGGTCCGCACGATCGAGGGCGGCGGCGCGAAGAAGGCATCCGACAAGGTCTTCCAGTTCAACGGCGCCGGCACCCTGATCGTCAGGGGCTTCCAGGTCGAGGACTTCGGCAAGCTGGTCCGCTCCTGCGGCAACTGCTCCACGCAGTACGCCCGGCACATCCAGGTCTCCGGCACCAAGGTGACCGCCCCCGGCACCTCGGTGGTCGGCATCAACACCAACTACGGTGACACGGCACGGTTCTCCGACATCACCATCTCGAAGGACTCCGGCCGCGACATCGACATCTGCACCAAGTACAAGGGCACGACCAGCGGCGAGCCCACGAAGATCGGCACAGGTCCGGACAGCACCAACTGCTTCTACACCTCGTCGGACATCCACTACGTGGACTGACCCGCCGACGGCACGCCACCCGCACCACCACGAACCAGCCCCGGCCGGGCCTCCCGCCCCGCCGGGGCTGCTCACTGCCCGGGACGGGACGGGGCGGGGCAGGGCGGGGGATGCCGTGCAGGCGCTCGACGTCCGAGTCGAAGCGCCGGAGGCAACCGGCGAAGGCCGCGATGTCCTCCTCCGCCCAGCCGGCCATGACGAGTCCAGGCCGGCGACGAGGCCCGTGCGTACCTCGTCCGGACGCGGCTCGCCCTGTCGGTGATCCGGAGCTTGCGGGCCATGCCGCCCTCCGGGTCCGGGATACGCCCGACGAGCCCCGGCCCACAGCGGTCCCCCCCGCTGCCGAAGTGGCCTCACGCAATACCCCGTAATTGGTCACCGCCAGGAACCCGCCCTCTTCCTACAGTCGACCCGTCGTCAACGGCCCCCAACGAAAGGGACGTTCCGCACGGGGACGCCCTGACGGCCGCGCCGGTCCGCCGAAGCCGGGCCCACTCATGGACGAGGAGCAGCACATGAACCGTTCGATCCTGGTGATCTACCGGCCCGAGGCCGGACGTTACGCCGCCCAGTTCCGCAGCATCGTGGCCACCGCGGCCGGCCTCGGCGTGGCGACCGTGGTGCTGCTGCCCGCAGGCCGGCAGGCACCGGAGGCCGAGGGCCTGGCCCGGTACCACGCCGACCTGGACGACACGGCGGCCGTGCGCGCCGCCGTCGGCGAGATCGTCGCCGAGCACCCCGTCGAGCGCGTCTTCCCGCTGTTCGAGGGGGACGTGCTGCCCGCCGCCCTCGCCCGCCGCGACCACGGCATCCCCGGCCTCACCCCCGACCAGGCGCTCAACTTCCGCGACAAGAACGTGATGCACCGCCGGGCCGAGGAGCTGGGCGTGCGGGTCGCCCGGTCCTGCCGCCCGGACACCATCGGCGCCGTCACCGAGTTCGCCGAGGACGTGGGCTACCCCGTCGTCGTCAAGCCGTACGCGGGATGGGCCTGCGGACGCACCCACCGGGTGGACGGTCCGGGCGAACTGGCCCTCGTGTGGGAGGAGATGGGCGACGACCGGCACGACTACCGCGTCGAGGAGTTCATCCGCGGCACCGAGTACCACGTCGACTCGCTCTTCAAGGACGGCGAAGCCGTCTTCGCCCAGCTCTCCCGCTACACCTACTCCGTCCTGGAGTACCGCGACGAGCCGGGTGGCACCGTCTCCCGCAAGTACGGCCTGTCGGCGGGTGAGCAGCGCGTCCTGGACCTCAACACCGTGGTGCTGCGCGGCCTCGGACTCACCACCGGGGTGGCCCACGCCGAGTTCTTCCTGCCGGACGACGGCGACGTGGTGTTCGGTGAGGCCGGCGCACGGGCCGGCGGAGGATCCATCGTCCCGGCGATCGAGGCCGGACGCGGCATCAACCTCGCGGGGGAGTGGTGCCGTCTCGAACTCGACCCGGCACACCGCACCGAGGCCCGGCTCGGCCCCGAGACCGGCACCGAGTACCTCACCTCGGACCGGTACGGGCACATCACCGCCATCACCACCCCGGCCGAACTGAAGGAGATCGACGGGGTCGTGGACGCCGACGTGTGGAAGCAGGCCGGTGACGTCCTCGCCCCGCCGGCCGCCTCCAACGACGTGCTCGGCTGGTACGTGTGCCAGGGCACCGACTTCGAGGACATCCGGGCCCGCTTCAAGGCCGTACGGGACGCCTTCCGCGTGGAGACGACTGCGGCCGCACCCGGCGGGACGGCCGCATTCGCCGCCACCGCGGGCGGGCGGGCGCGGCGATGACATGGCTGACCCGGCTGGGACAACTCCCGCTCCCGCTGCGGGTGCTGTTCCTCGCCTCCTTCATCAACCGCGCGGGCATGTTCGTCTTCCCGCTGCTCGCCGTCTACCTGGTGCGCGGCAAGGACGTCAGCCCCGGCGAGGCGGGACTGCTGATCTCGGCCGGCAGCACCGGCCTGCTCGTGGGCAGCCTGCTGAGCGGGCCCCTGTGCGACCGGCGCGACCGGCGCACGGCCCTGCTCACCGCGCTCCTGCTGAACGCCGCGGGCTATCTCGGCCTCGCCGTGCTGGACGGGCCGCCGTGGACGTACGCCGGACTGCTCTTCGTCGCCATGGTCGGCATGGGCATGTTCGGCCCGGCGTCCAACACCCTGGTCGCCGACCTGACCGGGCCCGACCAACGGCCCTTCGCCTACACGGTGAGCTACATCGGCAACAACCTCGGCATGGGCATCGGCCCCCTGCTCGGTGGCCTCGCGGCGGCGTACTCCTACCACGTCATGTTCGCGGGCAACATCGTCGCCGGTCTGCTGTGCGCCGCGCTCATCGCCCGCTGGATTCCGTCCGACCGGCGCGACAGGACCAAGCACCGCAAGGAAAAGGCGCGTCCGGGACCGCTGGGCCACCACCACGTGCTGCTCCTGGTGCTCGTGTCCTTCTTCTACGTCGTGCCGCTGATCGGCCTTGAGTACGCGCTGCCGCTCGCCGTCACCACGGTCCTGCACGAGTCGGCGGGGCTGGTCGGCGTCGTCTACACCGTCAACAGCGTCGTCGTGGTCGGCCTCGGACTGACCATGGAGAAGCGCATACGGGGCCACGGCACCAAGCCGCTGCTGCTGGCCGCCGGAGCCCTGTGGGCCGCGGGACTGGCCGTCATCGTCGTGGGGTTCTCCCTTCCGGCGATCCTGCTGTCCACCGCGATCTGGACGCTCGGCGAGATCATCGCCTCGGTGGTCGTGCCCACGTACATCGCCGACCACGTCGACGAGCGCAGGGTCGGTACCTTCATGGCGCTGAACGGCTTCGTCCTCGGCCTCGCCCGCCTCACGGTGCCCGCGGGCCTCGGCGTCCTGTGGACCGCCCAGGGCCACCGGCCCGTCTTCCTCACGCTGCTCGCCGCACCGATCGCCGGCATGGCCGCCTACGCCGTACTGCGCACCGCGCCCAGGACCACCGCCCGCCCGGCGCGGCCCGCCGCCGCGGCCGGTACCTAGATCACCCGCCCGTACGCACGCCCGCACGATCAGGAGAACCCACACCATGCCCACCGCCACCCGCGCCCCCGCCGGCATCGAATTCGACACCGCGTGGGCGAAGTTGCGCAGGCCGGGCGACGAACGCCACCGTTCCCAGAGCGCGGACAACGCGTACACCGCCCTCCACGGCCTCGACGAGGTGACCGCACCATGAGCGACATGGACAGGATCGAGGAACTGCGCGTCTCGATCGACGCACTCGACCGGCAGATCATCGCCCTGCTCGCCCGACGCACGGCTGTGGTGCGCGAGTTGACCGAGTTCAAGCAGGACGAACAGACCGTCCGCTCCCCCCGCCGGGTGGAGCAGGTGATCGACAAGGTGCGCTCGCTCGCCGACGCGCAGGGCATGCCGCCCGCCATCGCGGAGGCCGTGTACCGCACCCTCATCCATGAGCTGACCGACCTCCAGTTGCGCCGGCTCGCCGAACGCCGGGCCGCCGCACCTGCTACCGACGCCAACACGGAGACGTGACCCGCCGGCCCACCGCCTGGCCGGCGGATCAGCCACGCCCCCTCGCCTCGCGCACCGCGGCGGCCAGCAGGGCGACGCCCTCGGTGATGCGGGCCGTGGGCAGCGCGGCGTAGCCCATCAGGAACGTCGGTTCGCCCGGCGGGTCGAGCACGAAGTAGCCGGACGCCGGATACACCCGCACCCCGCGTCCGGCCGCCCGCTCCACGATCGCCCCCTCCGGCACCCCGCGCGCCCCGGTGAGGCCGGTCAGGACGTGCAGCCCCGCCGCCTCCCCGGAGACCCGCACCCCGGTGCCGAAGTTCTCGGACAGTGCCTCCAGCAGCCGCCTTCGGCGCTGTCGGTACAGCCGCGTCATCCGGCTGAGGTGGCGGGCGTAGGCACCCGTCGCGATGAAGTGGGCGAGCGCCTCCTGGGTCACGGTCGGGGTGAGCCGGTCGGTGATCCACTTGATCCCGAGGAACGGCTGGACGAGGTGCGGCGGCAGTACGGCGTAGCCGATGCGCAGCGCCGGGAAGAGGGTCTTGCTGAAGCTGCCGACGTGGACGACGGTGCCGTGGTGCCGCTCGGCGGCGAGGGCGGGCAGCCGCTCCTCGGTGAAGGTGAACTCGTTGTGGTAGTCGTCCTCCAGCACCGTCGCGCCGCGCTCGTGCGACCAGGCGATCAGGGCACGGCGGCGGGCCCGCGACATGATGAAGCCGGTCGGGAACTGGTGCGACGGCGTCACGTACACCACCTTCACCTGCTCCGGGTCGTGCCCCTGCGCGCGCACCCGGTCGTCGATGTCCGCGACCCGCAGGCCCTCCTCGTCGACGGGAACGGGCACCACGGCCGCGTCGGAACACCCGAACACCTGCCTCAGCACGGTATGGCTGGGGTCCTCGATGACGACGACGTCGCCCGGCCCGACCAGCATCCGCACCAGGATGTCCAGCGCCTGGGTGGCGCCACCGGTCACCATGATGTGCTCCGGGGCGGCGTCGACCGCCCGGCTCCGCCGCACCAGCGCGGCGATCTCGGCGCGCAGGGCCGCCGAGCCCTCGGCCGGGCCGTAGCCGAGCGCGGCGGCGTCGGCCCGCCCGTACGCCTCGTGCATCGACTGCCGCCAGCGGGCGAGGGGGAACGCGGCGAGCGCGGGCGTGCCGTGCCGGAAGTCGAGGGCGGTGCCGGTACGGCGCAGGACGGGCGGCGGCTCCCACGGCTGCCACAGCGGGTCGCCCTCGTCGGTGGGCCGGGGCGGAGCGGGAACCGGCGGCACGGACCTGGCCGGGGACACTGCCCTGCCGGTGGCCGGCTCCGTCGTCCCGCCGGCCGGAAAGTCCGCGACGCGGGTGCCCGAGCCGCGCCGCGCGGTCACCACCCCTTGGGCCCGCAGCAGTTCGTAGGCCCGGATGATCACCGTCCGTGAGACGCCCAGCTGCTGGGCGAGCTCGCGGGAGGCCGGCAGGGCGTCCCCGGGACGCAGCCGCCCCGCGCGCACGAGAGCCGTGACCTGGTCGCACACCTGCTGCTGAAGCGTCGTACCGCTCACCCGGTCCAGAGCGATGAGCAGCTCGGTCGATCCCACGCCGTTCCCCCACCCCCGGACCGCGTACGGGAACGCGGTGTCCGAGGAGTCGTCCTGTCGCGGTAGGACGCTATCACCCGCCGTTCTCACGGCAGTTCGCCCACCGCTCGACCGAGGCGCCGGCCTGCCCGGCCGCCCCGCCCTCCCTGCCCGCGCAGCGCCGTCTCCCCGGCTCCGCACGAGAGATGCATACGGTGATCGGTTCCGGGCACACGGTCGCCGTAGACGTCATGACTCCTGCTGGGGTGCCACCCGTCGGACCCCGGCGCACAGGTGCGGCGGGCCCGCTGGCGCGGCTCGCTTTCGACAGAAGGGATGTCGCCGTGTTGCTGCCCGCGGAGAAGGAACTGCGCGCCGTGCTGGCCCGTTTCGCCGAGGCCCGCTTCCGCCATGACCTGCAGCCCACCGGCCGCTCGAGCCGAGAGCTGGAGGACACCTCCTACACCCTCTGCGTCATGACGGGGACGCGGTCCGTGGACGAAGCGCTCGCGGCCGCCGACGTGCTGCTGGAGAGACTGCGGATGGAGCGTCAGGGGGCCCCGGCCCGGGCGGAACAGGGTCTGGCCGCCTGACCGGACCGGGCAGCGGGGCCGGCCCTCCTCGGCCTGGGCATCACACCGCGTGGACGCGGATGCCCGGGCCGAGGAGGGCCGTCGCCTTGACGGCCTCGGCGGCCACGTGGAGCAGGTGGGCGCGGGAGCGGGGCGGGCTCTCTCTCATGGTGTGCGCTCCCTGATGCTCCGGCTCAGTCCTGGCCGAGCCAGAGGTCGGGCCCGAAGACCTCGTAGTGGATGTCCTGCGCCGGCAGGCCCCCGCGCAGCAGGTCACCGCGTACGGCCCGCATGAACGGCAGCGGCCCGCACAGGTAGGCGGTGAGTCCCTCCGGAAGTTCCAGCGCGCTGACGTCGGCCTGGCCGCGTGCCGCCTCGGGCGCGCTCTCGCCGGGCTCTTCGTACCAGAGGTGCAGCGTGGCGTTCGGCAGCGCGTCCACCAGCCGGCGCAGCTCGTCGCGGTGGGCGTGGTCCTCGGGAGAGCGGTCGGCGTGCAGCACGGTCACCTGCCGGCCTGACTCCTGGGCGGCCAGGTGGTGCAGCATGGACAGCATCGGCGTGGTGCCGACGCCGGCCGACGCCAGCAGCAGCGGCCCGTCGCCGTCGGGCAGCACCAGGTCGCCGAACGGGGCGGACACGGTGAGCAGATCGCCGGTGCGGGCGTGCTCATGCAGCCAGGTGGAGACCTCGCCCTCCGGCCCCTCACCGCCCTTGACCCGCTTGACGGTGATGCGCCACTGCTGTTCACCGGGTGCGTCGGAGAGGCTGTACTGGCGTATCTGGCGGGCACCGTCGGGCAGTTCTGCCTGGACGCTGACGTATTGACCCGGGCGGAACGCCCCGACGGGCCGGCCGTCGGCCGGGCTCAGGAGGAAGGACACCGTGTCCGGGGTCTCCTCGCGCCGTGCGGTGATCCGCATCGACCGCCAGATCTCGCCCTCGGGGGTGCCCGCCTCCTGGTAGAGGCGGCTCTCGGCGGCGATCAGGGCATTGGCCATCAGCCAGTAGACCTCGTCCCACGCGGCGGCCACGTCCGGGGTGACGGCGTCCCCGAGAACCTCGCCGATGGCGGCGAAGAGGTGCTGGTGGACGAGCTTGTACTGGTCGGACGAGATGCCGAGCGAAGCGTGCTTGTTCGCGATACGGGCGAGCATCGCGTCCGGCCGGGCGCCGGGCCGCGCCACGAGCATGCCCGCGAAGGCGGCGATCGACCCGGCCAGCGCCTGCTGCTGCTCCCCGTTGGCCTGGTTCCCCCGGTTGAACAGGTCGCGCAGCAGCTCGGGACGGTCCTGGAAGAGCTTGTCGTAGAACAGCCGCGTGATCTCGCCGATGGCGGCGCCGACGACGGGCAGCGTGGCACGGATGACCGGGGTGGACTGCTCGGAGAGCACAACGACTCCTAATTGGTAGATGATCTTCGTGTTTTAGGCTGTGCGTCGGCAGCCTCGCGGGCTGCGGGGTCTACGGCTTACGGGTCTACGGGCTTACGGGCACAGTCGGAGCGGCTGGGCCCACGGGCCTACGGGCCTCCATGGCCACTGGCCTGCGGATCTCGGTCGGAGCGGCGTGTGGCGGCGAGTCCGAGGAGGACCGGCCCGGTCGGCGAGCCGACCAGATCGGTGACGGTGATCGGCTCCAGGGTGGCGTAAAAGGCCTCATGCGCATCGCGGAGGGCACGGCGGAGCCGGCACGCCCCCCGCAGTGGACACGGCTGCTCGCCCTCGCAGGCGACGACCTCGCCCTCACCCTCCAGCTCCCTGACCAGCCAGCCGACGGAGGCCCGGCGGCCGAGGTCGGTGAGCGCCAGCCCGCCGCCACGGCCGCGCCGGGCCTCGACCACCCCCAGATGTTGCAGGCGGGTGACCGCCTTCGCCATATGGGTGGCCGGTACGCCCATGGCCTCCGCCACCTCCTGGGTGGTCGAAGGACCGTCCTGCTCGCCAACCGCCAGGCGCATCACGGCACGCAGCGCCAGGTCGGTGAACTTCGTCAACCGCACAGCAGGACGCTAGCAAACACGCATGTAGCATTCGTATTCGGGGTGGCGGACGAGCGATGTCGGACGGGTCACACCCCTCGGGTCCGCCCGTGGAGCGACCACCGACGGCAGACCCGCACCGGAAGCGCGTGACCGCAAGACGCACACTGGAGGACGGCGAGCATGACTGACCAGGGGAGCGCACGGGTCCTGTGCGACGTGGACGCGCTCGTGGCCGACGGATCGGTGCCGGGCGGAGCGGCGTGGCGGCTGGCCGAGCCGGCCCGTCAGCTCGACGCCAACCTCGTCCGCATCCCGCCGGGCGGACACATCCCCGCCCATGTCGAGCCCCACCTGGACGTCCTCGTGCTCGTCGTCGCCGGCGACGGCACGCTCGACAGCGACTCCGCCGGCTCCGCCCCCCAGCCGCTGACCCCCGGCAGCCTCGTCTGGCTCCCGCACGGCAGCACCCGGGGCCTCACCGCCGGCGAGTCCGGCATGTCCTATCTGACCGTCCACCGCCGCCGCCCGGGCATGCAGATCCAAGCCCGCCCCGGCGCGTGAAGCCGCCGTCACCGTGATCGCGCCCGTACGGTGACAGGCCCGTCGGAGATCAGGGGGGCGGGGCAGTCGCTGAGCCTTGCCGCTGCTCAGGAGCCTGTACCGGGAAGGACGCAGTCGGCAGGCCGCGTCGCCCCTTGTTCGTCCGAGGCGGTGAGACATTCGGAAAACGAGGATGTCTGGCTCGGCCGGAACGGGGCACCGGAGGTTATATGCCGATGACCCGTGAAGAACCGAGGTGGACCATGACACAGGACCTGACCCCCAAGTACACCGTCCCGGGTATCGAGCGTGAGGCGGCCGGACGGCTGATCGGACTGCTGCAGCAGCGGCTGCACGCGCTGAACGATCTCCATCTGACGCTCAAGCACGTGCACTGGAACGTGGTCGGGCCGCACTTCATCGCCGTGCACGAGATGATCGACCCGCAGGTGGACCGGGTCCGGGAGATGGCCGACGACGTGGCCGAGCGGATCGCGGCGCTCGGCGGCGTGGCCCAGGGGACACCGGGCGCGCTGGTGAGCGAGCGCGCCTGGGACGACTACTCCATCGGCCGCGCGGACGCCATCGCGCACCTCGGGGCGCTCGACCTGGTGTACACGGGCGTCATCGAGTCGGTGCGAGCCGCGATCAAGCAGGCCGGTGAGATCGACCCCGCCACCGAGGATCTGCTCATCGAGCAGCTGCGCGATCTGGAGCAGTTCCAGTGGTTCGTCCGCGCCCACCTGGAGAGCTCGGGCGGCACCCTCTCCACCGGCCAGGCGCACACGGAGCAGGAGGCCGCGCGGGCCGGTGGGTCCTGAGGCGGCCTGAGCGGTACTGACCAGGAGCGCCGCGCCCGCCCCGTGCGGGCGCGGCGCTCCTGTGCGTCCGCGCTCGGACGGGCTGGAGGGGGCGCAAGGGCTGGAGGGGGCGGAAGGGCTGGAGGGAACGGGCGAGGCCCTTGCCGGCGGCGGGTCCGGCGAGCGTGGCGCGGTGGCCGGGCCTACCCGTCCGCGGGCGGCGACCAAGCGTCGAGGACGACGGCCGCGGGCGGCGACCAAGCGTCGAGGACGACGGCCACGGGCGGCGACCAAACGTCGAGGACGCCGACGAGCGTGACCACGCCGATCGCGGCTGCCCGGCCGAGCAGGGCCGGGCCTTCGGCCATGGCCGGGGAGGGCCGGTGACGCGGCCGCCCCGCGCATGACGATCCCCGGCCGGACCGATTTCCTCACCCCTGGCCCAACTCGTCTCAGGGCAAGGCTTGTCACCTGTGTATGTTTACGTAAACATGAGGAGGTGTGCGGCGATGCCGCAGCACTCCCTTGACGCACAGGAGCACGCAGTCCATGTCCGTACTTGAGATAGACCACACAGGGTTCCTGCTCGACGGAAAGCCGTTCCGTCTCCTGTCCGGCGGGCTGCACTACTTCCGCGTCCACCCCGACCAGTGGGCGGACCGGCTGCGCAAGGCGCGCCTGTTGGGCCTCAACACCGTCGAGACGTACGTCCCCTGGAACCTCCACCAGCCGCGGCCGGACCGCTTCAGCACGGACGGCCCGCTCGACCTGCCGCGCTTCCTGGAACTGGCCGCGGCCGAGGGTCTGTACGTGCTGCTGCGCCCGGGCCCGTACATCTGCGCCGAGTGGGAGGGCGGCGGTCTGCCCTCCTGGCTGCTCGCCGAGCCCGGCATCCGGCTGCGCTCACGCGACCCGCGCTTCCTCGCCGCGGTCGACGACTACTTCGCCCTCCTCATCCCCGCCCTGCGGCCCCACCTCGCCTCCCAGGGCGGACCCGT
Source organism: Streptomyces sp. NPDC053367 (assembly GCF_044545925.1). Taxonomy (NCBI): domain Bacteria; kingdom Bacillati; phylum Actinomycetota; class Actinomycetes; order Kitasatosporales; family Streptomycetaceae; genus Streptomyces; species Streptomyces sp. NPDC053367. Next base: position 19,059 of record NZ_JBITYN010000006.1, read on the forward strand.
CCTCGCGGTGCAGGTGGAGAACGAGTACGGGGCGTACGGCGACGACACCGCCTACCTGGAACACCTCGCCGCCATGCTCCGCCGCTGCGGAGTCGACGTGCCTCTGTTCACCTGCGACCAGCCCGCCGACCTCGAACGCGGTGCCCTGCCCGGTGTCCTCGCCACCGCCAACTTCGGCAGCCGCTCCGGCCACCACCTCGCCGAACTGCGCGCCCGGCGCCCCGAATCACCTCTGATGGCCACGGAGTTCTGGATCGGCTGGTTCGACCGCTGGGGCGGGCACCATGTCGTCCGCGACGCCGACCAGGCGGCCCGGGAACTGGACGAACTCCTCGCCACCGGCGCCTCCGTGAACTTCTACATGTTCCACGGCGGCACCAACTTCGGCTTCACCAACGGCGCCAACGACAAGCACACCTACCGGCCCACCGTCACCTCCTACGACTACGACGCACCCCTCGACGAAGCCGGCGACCCCACCGAGAAGTTCACCGCATTCCGCGAGATCATCGCCAAGTACGCGCCCGTGCCCGACGAACCGATCCCGCCGCGCGGCCCCAAACTCTCCCTCGAACGCGTCCCCTTGACCGACAGCGCCTCCCTGCTGGCGTGCGCCGGGGAACTCGGCGAGGCGACCCGCTCGGAACGGCCGCTGACGATGGAACAGCTCGGCCAGGACTTCGGCTTCGTCCTCTACGAGACGGTCCTGCCGCACGCCGGACCGGCGCTGCTGGAGATCGAGCAGGTACGCGACCGCGCCCAGGTCTTCCTGGACGGCCGGCCGGTGGGCGTGCTGGAGCGCGAGAACCACGAGCACGCCCTCGCCTTCACCGTGCCCCGGGCCGGCGCCCGGCTGTCCCTGCTCGTGGAGAACCAGGGCCGGGTGAACTACGGCCAAGGCATCCACGACCGCAAGGGCCTCCCCGGCCGGGTGCTCCTGGACGGCGCCGACCTCACCGGCTGGACCTGCCGGCCCCTGCCGCTGACGTCCCTGGACCGGGTGCCGTTCGCGCCGGCCACCGCCACACCCACCGGGCCGGCCCTGCACCGCGGGACGTTCGAACTGACCGAGACCGCCGACACCTTCCTCCACCTCGACGGCTGGACCAAGGGATGCGCCTGGGTCAACGGATTCGCCCTCGGCCGGTACTGGTCGCGCGGCCCGCAGCGCTCCCTGTACGTACCGGCGCCCGTCCTGCGCACCGGCACCAACGAGATCGTGCTGCTGGAACTGCACGCCGCCCACCGCCCGCGCACCGTCTCCTTCCGCGGCACCGCGGACCTCGGCCCGACCGAGGAGTGACACGGACCGTCCGTGTACGAAGGGCCGGGCACCGACTGGATGTCGGTGCCCGGCCCTTCGCCGCCCGCCGTCAGCCCAGCGTCAGCTGCTGGGACGCCGCCTGCGAGCAGAACTGCTGGACCGCGGACGCCCCGTCGGACAGCGAGGCGCTCTCGACGCCGAGGCACTTGCCGCTGTGGCGCGCCTCCAGCGTGACCCGCCCGCCGCCGGCGTCACGGACCGCCCACTGCTGATTACGGCCGCCGTTGCAGCCGTACTGGAACACCTCGGCGCCGTCCGCGGTGGAGAGGCCGCTGACATCCAGGCACTTGCCGCTGTGCCGGGCGACCACACTGACGTAGCCGGGCGCCGACGCACGCAGCGACCACTGCTGGTTGGTGCCGCCGTTGCAGGCGTACTGCGTCACCCGGGCGCCGTCCGCGGTGGAGGCGCCGCTGACGTCGAGGCACTTGCCGCTGTGCCGGAAGGCGGCCGGGCGCCAGCTGTCGGGGGCCGCGGAGGGGAAGCTCCACGACTGGTGGGCGCCGGTCGTCGGCCGGTGGACGCCGGCGGGCGCGCCGTCCGCGGTCGACTCCGCGACGACCTCCAGGAGCAGGCCGCTCGCCGCGTTGACGAGCGTGGCGTGTCCGTCACCGGTCGTCGAACGGATCCACTGCTGGGACGCGGCGGTGCCGGGCGAGGCGAGACCGAGGGCGCCCTGGGACACCGAAAGCGCCTTGCCGCTACGGACGTTGGTGATGCGGTAGGCGGCGGTGCTGCCCCAGTCGGAGGCCGACAGTTTGGTGAACGTCCACTGCTGGGACGAGTCGGCCGGGCGGACGGCGCGCTGCACCGCCGTCGTCCTGCCGCCGGCCGTCTCCGCGGTGAGGGCGAGGCCGCTGCGGTCGTTCACCAACTGCCGGGCGCCGCCCACGGGAGCCGTGGTGGCGGTGGTGTCCACGCCGGTGACACCCGGCATCACGAACGTGGTGACCGAACCCGCGCCGACCGAGGCTCGCAAGGTGGGGCCGGCCTGGAGGTCGCCGCCGCGCTCGACGTTGCGGGTGGCGTCGGTCGTGTAGCGCTGGACGGCACCGGTGGTGGTCGCGAAACCGTCGAGGTCGAGGGTGACGTCCCGTGCCGTGCCGGTGGGGTTGGTGTGCACGACCACCACGCCGCCGTCGGGCCGCAGCGCGGCGAGGGTGTCCGGGTCGTCGGTGGCGATGACCCGGGCACCGGGCCGGACGAACCGGCTGTACTGTGCCATCGCCCAGTACTTCTTGTTCCTGCGCAGCGGCTCGGTCGCCGCGTCCTCGGGAGTGAAGTCGGTCTGGATCAGGCCCCAGTTGGAGTTCTCGTGGGCCGGCGTCATGTTCTCGTAGTCCTCGACCGCCTGCCACAGCACCCAGGCGCGGGGCTCCAGTTCGCGGATGTCCGCGTTGACGCGGTGCGCCAGGTCCAGGGCCGGGCTCATGTCGGTGAAGCTCTGGGGGACACTGCCGCCCAGGTCCACCTCGCTCATCCACAGCGGATGGCGCTCGCCCTTGGCGATGTCCCGTACTCCGGTACGGCCCGACGTGCCGTAGGTGTGGGTGTTGAGCCGTCCGACGGCGGCGCGGACCTCGGGGCCGTAGCTCTCCCAATTGCGGCGGAACAGGGCGGGGTCGGTCTCGTCCATCGCGGCGATCGGCGTGGCGACGCCCTGCGCGTCGAGGGCCGAACGCAGGGTGGTGATCATGCGGGCCTGGGAGGCGGGGTCCCAGTGGGAGCCCTCCTGGCGGCCGCCGGCGCGCCAGTACGCGGTGCCCGGCTCGTTGACCGGTGAGATCGAGTCGAAGGTGACGCCGGTGGACTGCTGGGCGCGGCGCAGCGATCCGCTGAGGTAGGCGGCGAAGCGCTCGTACTGGTCGGCGCGGAGGTTGTCCTGGCTCGGGTCGGTGGCGCCGGAGACCAGCCCGCTGCGGGTCATGAAGTACGGGGCCGAGTTGGAGAACGCCTCGAAGGTCCTGGCGCCGCGGGCCTTGGCGGCGGTCAGCCACCAGCGCTGGTTGGCGTCGGCGTCCGCCTTCCAGTGGGCCGGGTCGTCCGGGTCCCACCAGTCGGGGCTCTCCGCGCCGGGCCGGTTCCAGTAGCCGGGGACGGCTGCTCCGGGGCGCATGTAGGGCGCGGTCTCGGGACTGTCGCCGCCGCCGATGTTGTAGCGGGCGATGGTGAAGCCGAGGCCGTCGGTGCCGTACAGCGCGTCGGCGAGGGCGTTGCGCTGCGCGTCGGGCCAGCCTCCGGTGACGTTGGCGAACCAGGCCAGCGCCGTGCCCCAGCCCTCGAAGGCGGGCTGCTGGTAGCTGGGGTCGAGGCGGACGGTGAGCGCCGGCCCGGCTTCCGCGGCGGCGGCCGGGGGAGCGGCCAGGGCCGGCAGGGTGAGCGCGGCGGCGACGGCGAGCGCGGCCGCGTGCAGTGGGCGGGGGAGAGGCGGGGGTGTGGGGGACGTCTTCGGCACAGGGGCCTCCAGTCCTGGGTCGTCGAGGGGCGAGTGGGGCTACGTGCTGCTGCCGGCGGCCGTACGGCGGATCGCGGGCCGTGGCCAGGAGGGAGCACGTCGGTCAGGGGCCCGGTGTGCGGCGCGGGCCTGCCGCCGGGGGCGGGGCCGGGCAGGGGTCCGCCGGAGCGCGCCCCCCGGGTCAGGGCGTCGGGCGCGCTCCGGCGGAGTCCGGGCGTGGGACGGCGGGCCGGTCACGCGGCCGTGCGGCGCCACTTCTGGTTGTCGCCGCCGTTGCAGGTCCACTGCTGGAGCAGGGCGCCGTCGGCCCGGGACCAGCCGCTCACATCGAGGCACTTGCCGCTGTGGCGGGCGGCGAGCTGGATCAGGCTGCCGCTGCTCTGCAGCGTCCACTGCTGGCTGGTGGCGCTGCCGCAGGTCTTCTGCACGACACGCGCGCCGTCGGCGGTGGAACCGCCCTCGACGTCGAGGCACTTGCCACTGAAGCGGCCCATGATCTGCACCCGGCCGCTGCCCAGACTCCGCAGCCAGAACTGCTGGTTGACGCTGTTCGCGCAGGACCACTGGATGAGGCCGGCCCCGTCGGCGGTGCTGCGGTCGGCGACGTCGGCGCACTTGCCGCTGTGGGCGGCCGTCAGCGTCTCCCAGCTGCCGACGCCCTGGACGGTGCCGGCGGCCGTGTCGACGGTGAGCTGCGGAAAGTAGTCCATGGCCATGGTCGTGCGGGTGGGGAAACGCAGCGGCGCCCAGACGTACTGGGAGTCGTTGACCATGCCACCCGTCGAGTTGCCCCAGCGGTCGCCCATGTAGAGGTAGGAGGTGCCAGAGGTGCCCTGGACCGGCAGCACGAAGGCGGTCTGCGAGTCGTAGGTGCGGTGGTCGCCGACGTCCTTCAGCTCGCTCCAGGTGCCGGTGACGCTGGTGGCGGTGCCGTACTTCTGCTGGTTGGGCGCCCAGCCGGTGGCGTGGGAGGTGAGCAGGAAGTAGACGCCGTCGCGCTTGAACATCGCGGGCGCCTCACGCCACTGGCCGGCCCACAGCTTCTGCACCCGGGCCTCGATGCCGGTGTAGTCGGCGGTGAGGCGGTAGATGTGCAGGTCGGCGTTCTCGTTGGCGGCGGAGATCATGTAGCCGGTGCCGTCGGTGTCGACGAAGGTGGTGATGTCCCGCGACATCTCGCCCAGCGGCCGGAAACTGCCCTTCCAGGTGTAGTCGCCGTCCACGGTGTCGGAGACGGCCACGGCCGCGCGGGCCTCGCTGTAGTCGGTGGCGCTGCCCTCCTTGTGCATCCACATGACGAACTTGCCGGTGGCGGCGTTGTGGACGACCTTGGGCCGCTCGATGTTCGCGCCCTGCAGCTCGGGGTGGGTGGCCTGGGTCAGGACGTGGTTGCGGAACTCCCAGTTCTTCAGGTCCGTCGACCGGTAGGCCGAGACGTAGCGGAAGGAGTTGTCGGCGTTGCGGTTCTCGCCGAACCAGTAGTAGTAGGCGCCGACCTTGAGGACTCCTCCGCCGTGCGCGTGCACGGGATCACCGGCCGGATCGGTGAACTGGGTCGCGTTGGTGATGGTCACGGGTGCGGCATGGGCGGTTCCCATGGCGCCGAGGAGGGAGAACAGGAGCGTGCACAGCGCGGTGAGCACCGTGGTCGCCCCGGGGGGTGTGCGTCGCATGGTCGCGGACCTCGTGGGGATGAGGGACAGGGCAGGCACGTCCGCGCGGGACGAGGACGTGCCGGAGGCGCACGCGGTCGGCGGAGCCGGTGCGTGCCGAGCCGGTGCGTGCGGAGAGGAAGGCGTCGGAAGGCGTGCCGCGGCTCTCGGCACGCCAGGGAGAAAGCCGGACCGCCGTCCACGGCTCGGGAGCTGTCGTGTGCGGCTCGGAAACGGTGAGGCGTGTTCGCGTAAACACGAGCGGTTCGGGGGGAGAGTCTGGGAGGCCCGGACCGGGCTGTCAAGCAGTCGCGCACCGCTGGATGTCGTTTGACCCAGGCAATATGTTTGCGCCAACATTCACTGGCACAGGCTGGCTCCTCCATGTCAGCACGAGAAGGTCCGGGCAGAAGGTCGAGGCATGGCGACTGAGAAGAAGGCGCGTTCGCCGCGGTCGCGTCCCGCGAGACAGTGGCCCTCGATGGCCGACGTCGCGGCGATGGCCGGCGTGTCCTCGCAAACCGTCTCGAGGGTCGCCAACAATCGTGACAACGTCGACGAGGCCACCCGTGAGAAGGTCCTGGCCGCGATGCAGGTGCTGGGCTACCGGCCGAACACCGCCGCCCGCGCCCTGGTCACCGGCCGGTTCGGCGCACTGGGTGTGGTGAGCTTCGACGTGGGGGCGCACGGCAACGCGCGCACCCTCGCCGCCATCGCCGACGCGGCCCGTGAAGCCGACTTCTCCATCAATTTCATGGGTGTGCGCGCACAGACCGAGGCCGCCGTCCGCAAGGCGTTCCGGCACCTGATGCTCCAGTCCGTGGACGGCATCGTCCTGGTGGAGTCGCAGATCCTGGACACACCCTCGCTGCACCTGCCCCCGACCATGCCGATCGTCGTCGCCGACGGCGAGACCGGCCATCGTTACCCCAACGTCGACTTCGACCAGGCCCACGGCGCCCGCAGCGCGGTGACGCACCTCCTCGAACTGGGCCATCGCACGGTCTGGCACGTGGCAGGCCCGCACGACTCCTTCGCCGCGCGCCGCCGCGCCGAGTCCTGGCACCGCACGCTCACCGCGGCCCGCGCCCCCGTCCCGCCGGTGTCGTACGGCGACTGGACGGCGGCCTCCGGGTACCGCATCGGACAACAGCTCGCGGGGCGCCCCGAGGTGACCGCGGTCTTCGCCGCGAACGACCAGATGGCGCTCGGCGTGATGCTGGCCCTGCACCAGGCGGGCCGCCGCGTTCCCGCCGACGTCAGCGTCGTCGGCTTCGACGACGTCGCCGAGGCGGCTTACTTCGTCCCCCCGCTCACCACGATCCAGCAGGACTTCGAGGTTGTCGGCCGGCACTGCGTGACCCTGCTCCTCGACCAGATCGACGGGCGCACGGCCGGCCCCCGCAGCCTGGCCGTCGAACCGGTCCTGATCGTCCGCGAGAGCACCGCTCCGCCGCCGCCGGGAACGGCCTGACCTGCGGTTCTGCGCCTCAGCGAGGGTTCCTGCCCGGGGGAGGGCGTGGCATCGGCTGACGGCCGGCTCGGGGTGACTGCCGGAGCGTCCGAACGCGCATCCTGACGCCCTGCTGTCGCCGTCCCGCCTCCAAGCCGCAGGCCCTCCCTCCTCCCACCCGTTCCTCGGCCCGCCTCCCGTTTACGCTCACACCGGAGCCGCTACCTCCGGATGTCGCTTGTGTCCGGTCGTGCCCGGTTCGGGGGCCGAGTTACCGGCAAGTCACCGCCGTGGAGGGCCTCTTCGTCCCCGGGTTCCCCTGCTTTCGACCGGGCTTCATGCTTGACGCTCCCCACCGGGAGTGCCACCATCACGCTACCGATGATTACGTAAACATCGATCTTCGGTCAGCCCCGCCGCAGGGCCGTTCCCCAGCCTCCGGACGCCGGTCCCTCCTGGACCGAACCGGACGGTCACACGACGCAAGGAACCCGCATGACGCTCCAGTCGACGCCCGTGACGGCGACGGCGACGCCACCGTCCCGCAGTCGCCCCCGATTCCGTCTCCGCAAGGAGGCCCTGGTGGGCTGGGGCTTCGCCGGCCCGTTCGTCGCCGTCTTCGCCCTGGTCTTCCTCGCCCCGATCGGCTACGCCGTCTACCTGAGCCTCTTCCAGGACCGGCTGATCGGCGGCACGTCCTTCGTGGGCCTGGACAACTACGCCGAGGCGCTCGGCGACTCCCGGTTCTGGGACGGCCTGCTGCGGGTGGGGCTGTTCCTGCTGATCCAGGTGCCCGTCATGCTGGGCATCGCCCTTCTGGTGGCCCTCGCCCTCGACAGCGGCCGGCTCTACGGCAAGGGCTTCTTCCGGGTGGCGATCTTCCTGCCGTACGCCGTCCCGGCGGTCGTGGCCAGCCTGATCTGGGGCTTCATGTACGGCACCCGCTTCGGGCTGGTCGGCAACATCAACGACGCCTTCGGGGTCACGCTGCCCGACCCGCTCTCCCCGTCCCTGGTGCTCGCCTCCATCGGCAACATCGTGACCTGGGAGTTCGTCGGCTACAACATGCTGATCTTCTACTCGGCCCTGAAGGTCGTTCCCCGGTCGCTGTACGAGGCGGCCGCCATCGACGGGGCCGGCGAGTGGCGGATCGTGGCCTCGGTGAAGCTGCCCGCCATCCGCGGTGCCCTGGTGATCGCCACGATCTTCTCGATCATCGGCAGCTTCCAGCTCTTCAACGAACCGAACATCCTGCAGAAGCTCGCACCGAACGCGATCACCACCGACTTCACCCCCAACTTCTACACCTACTCGCTGTCCTTCTCGGGTCAGCAGCACAACTACGCGGCGACCGTGGCGATCGTGATGGGTGTCATCACGGCGATCATCGCCTACGCGGTCCAGCTGCGCGGCATGCGGAAGGCTGAGCGATGACCTCCTCCACCCCCGGCCTGACGGACGGCGCGAGCCCCCTGTCCTCGCCCGCGGCCTCCACCGACGCCTCCAGCGCCGCCACCGCGCCCGCCGCCCACCGGCCCACCGCACGGGCCGGCCGGGCCGGCCGGACAGGACCGGCCGTACCCCGCGGACACCGGGCCCATGTCCCGCTCGCCCCGCGCCGCAGTGTGCCGCTGACCCTGCTGACCGGGCTGGTCCTGCTCTACACGCTCCTCCCGCTGGCCTGGCTGGTCTTCAACGCGACCAAGACGCAGACCGGTCTGCAGGACTCCTTCGGGCTGTGGTTCGCCGACGACTTCAACCTGTGGGACAACATCCGCCGCACCCTCTCGTACGACGACGGCGTGTTCCTGCGCTGGCTGCTGAACACCCTGCTCTACGTCGTGCTGGGCGCGGGCGGCTCGACCGTCCTGGCCGTGCTCGGCGGCTACGCCCTCGCCAAGTTCGACTTCCCCGGACGCCGGGCCGTGTTCGCGGTGGTCATCGGTGCCGTCGCCGTGCCGGGCACCGCGCTGGCCGTCCCCACCTTCCTGATGTTCAGCGAGATGGGCCTGACGAACACCCCCTGGGCGGTGATCGTGCCGTCCCTGATATCGCCGTTCGGCCTCTATCTGATGTGGGTGTTCGCAGCTGAGGCGGTGCCCGCGGAGCTGCTGGAGGCCGCCCGCATCGACGGCTCCGGCGAGGTGCGGACGTTCTTCCGGATCGTCATGCCGCTGCTGATGCCCGGCACGGTCACCGTGCTGCTGTTCTCCATGGTGGCGACCTGGAACAACTACTTCCTGCCGCTGATCATGCTGAAGGACCCGGACTGGTACCCGCTCACGCTCGGCCTGAACGCCTGGAACGCCCAGGCGCAGACCGCGGGCGGCGAGGCCGTCTTCGACCTGATCATCACCGGTTCGCTGCTCACCATCGTCCCGATCGTCGTGGCGTTCCTGCTGCTCCAGCGGTACTGGCAGTCCGGCCTGGCCGCGGGCAGCGTCAAGGAGTGACAGCCCGCCCCCCTTTCCTCCCCGCACCGACCCTTCCGTCCAGTCCCTTTGCGCCCGTCCCACCCGCACATCGACCAGGAGCACCTCCCATGACAACGCACATCACCCGCAGACTGCTCGGCGCCCTCGCCGTCGTCTCCGCCCTCTCCCTCGGCGCCACGGCCTGCGGGTCCTCGTCCGACGGCGACTCCGCCGCCGGCCCCGGCGATGTGAAGTCCGCACTGGCCGAGGGCGGGAAGATAACCGTCTGGGCCTGGGAGCCCACCTTGAAGAAGGCGGCCGAGGACTTCGAGAAGAAGTACCCGAAGGTCGACGTGGAGCTGGTCAACGCGGGCACCGGCGACAAGCAGTACACCGCTCTGCAGAACGCGATCGCGGCCGGCTCCGGGGTCCCTGACGTGGCGCAGATCGAGTACTACGCGCTCGGCCAGTTCTCGATCGCCGACTCGGTGCAGGACCTGTCCGGCTACGGGGCGCAGAAGTTCTCCAAGACGTTCAGCCCGGGCCCCTGGAACGCCGTGACCACGGACAAGTCCGTCTACGCGCTGCCCATGGACTCCGGCCCGATGGCGCTGTTCTACAACAAGAAGGTCTTCGACGAGCACGGCGTCGAGGTCCCGACGACCTGGGACGAGTACGTCGAGGCCGCCCGCAAGCTGCACAGGGCCGACCCCAAGCTCTTCATCACCAACGACACGGGCGACGCGGGCGCCACCACCAGCCTGATCTGGCAGGCCGGTGGGCGGCCCTACAAGAGCGAGGGCACGAAGGTCACGATCGACTTCGGGGACGCCGGAACCCGCAAGTACACCGCCACCTGGCAGAAGCTGCTCGACGAGAAGCTGCTGGCGCCGATCAGCTCATGGAGCGACGCCTGGTACAAGGGCCTGTCCGACGGGTCGATCGCCACCCTCGCCATCGGCGCGTGGATGCCCGCCAACTTCACCTCCGGTGTGCCCTCGGCCTCCGGCGACTGGCGGGTCGCCCCGCTTCCGCAGTGGTCGAAGGGCGACACCGCGAGCGCGGAGAACGGCGGCAGCTCCCTCGCGATGCCGAAGGCGGGCGGCAACAAGGAACTGGCCTACGCCTTCATGGAGTACGCCACCACCGGCGCCGGCGCGAGCGCCCGTGTCGCCGAGGGCGCCTTCCCGGCCACCCGCGCGGACCTGGAGTCGAAGAAGTTCCAGCAGGCCGAGTTCCCGTACTTCGGCGGACAGCGCGCCAACGAGATCTTCGCCGAGTCCGCCCGCAACGTCGGCCCGAACTGGTCGTACCTGCCCTACCAGGTGTACGCCAACTCCGTCTTCAACGACACCGTCGGCAAGGCGTACGTGTCCTCCAAACAACTCGCGGACGGTCTGAAGGACTGGCAGGACATCAGCGTCAAGTACGGCAAGGACCAGGGCTTCACCGTCGGCGAGTGACACGGGCGCGGACCGGGGACGAGCATCAGCGCTGCTCGAACCCGGTCCTCCTCGGCGAACCCGTCGGGGACTGCCGGCTGTCAGCCGTCCTTGCCCATGGCCTTGCGCACCCGGTCCTTGGTGCGGTCCATCAGCGCGGCCACCGGCCCGAGCGCGGCGTTCGCCGCTCCCGACTCGACGCCGGGGTGCGGCCGGGTGGGGGCCATGGCCTCGGCCGCCTTGACGGCCTTGGCCATGGCGGCGAGTTCGGTGACGTCGGTGCTGCGCCGGATGTACGTGAACTCGTAGCGCTCCTCGGCCCGCGCATGCTCCTGGACGTCCTGGCGCAGCTTCATCAGCTGCGGCATGAACTCGGGGTCGTCGGTGTCGAGTTCGTCCAGGGCGGCCAGCGTCTCCTTGGCGGCCCGCTCCTCGGCGAGCCGGTCCTCGACGACCTGCTCGCCGCCGGGCAGCGCGCGCCGCGCGAAGGGGTGGACGACCTCCTCCTCGGCGGTCTCGTGCACGGCCAGCAGGCGCACCAGGCGGCGGAACGCCTCACGCCGCTCGTCGCCGGTGGCGGCCTCGACCTCGTCGAAGAGGTTGCGGATGTCACCGTGCTGGCGCATCAGCAGCGCCACCACGTCCGTGTCCGTGGCCCGGTCGTCCCCGGCCTGCGGAGTCTGCGGCTCGGACATCTCGGCTCCTCACTTCTCCCGCATGGCGGGGTCGGGGTGCTCGCCCTCGGACTCGACGCGGTACTCGCGGCCGAACATCTCGTCGTGCTCGGCGATGACCCGCTCGCTCGGCGGTTCTTCGCCCCCGTTGATCTGCTCCTGCATCTTCTCGAACCGCTCGTGCGCCTCGCGGACGTAGCCGGCTCCGAGGGTGGTCAGGTCCATCTGGGTGTCCAGCAGCTCCCGCAGGTACTGCTTGTTCGGCTCGAACGTGAGCACGTTCGGCAGCTCCGGCGCGAGGATCTCCTGCGGGTCGCGGCCGTCGTGCCGGCGCATGAGGTCGCAGGCGGTGTGCAGGTGCTCCAGCTCCATGTTGAGGTGCAGCTCCCAGATGGCCTTGACCCTGGGGTCGCTCTCCTGCTCCATGAAGGAGTAGTAGAGGTAGCACTCGTTGTACTCGTGGTTGACCAGCTGCTCCCACCACGTCTCGCCCGGGTCCACCAGGGACTCGTAGTGCGTGACGTGCTCTTCCTCGATGAGCCCGATCTCCTGGTAGAGCTGGCGGGCGATCGGCTCCATGTAGGTGGGGCCGGTGTTCATGTAGAAGTTCATGGTCTGCTGCTCGGCCGACATGATCGTCAGCGCGTGCAGCTTCGACAGCGGGTTCGTCTCGTCCTTGGCGTACGGGTCGCGGACGTTGTCGTACGCATCGCGGTGGTGGAACTTCGTGGGCCGGCCGGGCATGACCTCCGTGAGGCCGTCGACGACCGACTCCGCCTTGCGGTGCTCGATCATCTCGTACAGGTTCGCGTAACGGTAGAGGTGATCGAAGTCCTCCAGCACACCGAACTGGTACGCCTGCTTCAGGTACGGGTCCGGCTCCATGCGCGCGACCCAGGCCGTCAGGTCCACCGCGACCTGCTCGTAGGCGATCGTCGTCTCCAGCACCGACGACACGCCCGGCAGCAGCCAGTTGACGACCTTCTGCTGCTGCGCCTCGATGTAGCGGGTCCGGGCGAGCTGCCGCTTCACCTCCGGGTCGACCGTGTTGCGGGCCAGCTGGTGACTGAAGAGGACCGCCTCCACCTCGATGCCGTTCATCGTGATGATCCGGCACCGGGTGTACGGGTCGCAGCGGTCGGGGTCGATCGGGTGCACGTTCAGCTCACGCCAGTTGCGCAACTGGCGGTCCAGCGGGATCCCCCGCTGCTCCAGTGGATTGAAGGTCATGGAAGACGCTCCTCGATGACAGGACGGGCGGGTGCAGTACCCCCGACGCCGCACCGCATGTCGGTGCCGACGCACCGCGCCCACGATTCAGCCATTCGGCGGCCCCCGCCACCGCACACAGCCGGACGGCCGCACACGTCCCCCTTTCGGAGCCACGCGGGCAAGCCGGCGGCGTGCCGGCGGGTCACCCCCCGGCCCGGGTGAGGGATGCCGGCCCGGGGGTACCCGGCGGGCTGTCGGTACGAAGGGAGACCCGTGGGACACGGCGTCGGTCGGCTCTGCGAGGTGCCGCGGCAGGCACGGGCGAGTGACGACGCACGACCGGCCCGCGGTCACCGCCCGCACGCGCCCGCCACGGCCCGGACACCGCCGAGGCACCCCGCACGACGGCACGCGGACACCGACACCCCGAGACCCGACAGGGAGGCAGGCAGGTCATGAGCGAGAACACACCGTCGCAGGCGGAGGGCGAGGCGGCACCCCCGGCCGGGGCGGACGACGAGCCGGAGCGCAGCGGCCGTCCTGAGGCGCCCCGCACCACGCCGTCGCAGGCGGAGGGCGACGACGACAACGAGAACAACGAGAACAACGAGAACGGTGACGGCGATGCCGAGTGGGAAGCCGGCTGGTCCGGCCCGTGAACACGCCCTGGTGACGCGGCGGATGAGAGGAATCGAGAGGGCCTTCCGGCTGCTGGCCCGTCTGCGCCGGGCTCCCGCCCTCCACCCGGACGGCCTGATGTGCACCGCGGACCTCGAGGTCGACGGCGGCGGGGAACCCTGGGGCGTGCCATGGCTGGACCGGCCAGGACGGTACACCGCCACCGTACGGCTGTCACGGGCGGCCGGCCTGCCGCGACGGCTGCCCGACGGGCTGGGGCTGGCCGTCCGCGTGGACGACGTCGACGGCCCCGGCCGGGGTCTCGACCTGCTGCTCACGAGCAGCGGCCACGGACGGCTCACCCGGCATCTGCCGCGGCCCCGGTCCGACGCACTGGGCGGGCCGTACTCCACCCTCCTGTCCTACCGGACGGGCGATCGCCCCTGCGTACTGGCCGCCTTCCCCCGGCGCTCCGGGCACGCCCGCGTGCACGGGGACCCGGCGAGCCTCGCCCGCGCCCTGAGCGCCGGGCCGCTCGTACTGGACCTGTGTGCCGGGGAGAGCGGCCGTTCCTGGCGCAGGTTCGCCGTGCTCACCGTCCGCACTCCTCTTCCGGTACGGCCGAAGGAGAGCAGGGACTTCGACATCTACGCGCACGACGTCCGCGGCTTCACGCCCGGACCCGCCCTGGCCGCGGCCCGCCGCGCCGCCTACCGGGGCTCCCGGGCGGGCCGGCGCTGAGACCGGGGCCCCGGCGAAGGGCCTGCCGCGCGCCGCGGTTCACCCGGACGCCGCCTCGGACAGCCCGCGCGGCATCGATCGGGTAGGCGTAGCGGACGCGGGGACGACGGCCCCCGGGCAGGAAGGAAGACCTGGCCATGAGCGAGACGGTCCGCCCCGGTCCCGCGCCCCGGGTGCCCGCCGAGCGCACCCGGTCCACGCTGGTGTGCGCACTGATCGGGGCGGCGGTGATGGCGGCGCTCGACGAGATCGTCTTCCACCAGCTCCTCGGCTGGCACCACTTCTACGACCGTTCGACGAGCGGCGTCGGCCTGCTGTCCGACGGCCTGCTGCACACGGCCGAGCTGCTCGCGCTCGTCGCCGGGTTCTTCCTCTACGCGGACCTGCACCGTCGCCGGGCGCTCGCAGCGGCCCACGCCCGGGCGGGCTTCTTCCTCGGGCTGGGCGTCTTCCAGCTGTTCGACGGGGTGGTGGACCACAAGCTGCTGCGCCTGCACCAGATCCGCTACGGCGTGGACGTGACGCCGTACGACTGGGCGTGGAACCTGTCCGCTGTGCTCCTGCTGCTCGTCGGCATGGTCCTGGGGATGCGGGCGGCGCGCCGGGACGAGCCCGCCGGTACGGAGTCGTGAGGCTCGCGCACGTCCACCCGGGCGGCGTGACCGGCGCCGAGCAGGTGGTGGCCGTGGCGGCGCTGCTCGCGGCCACCGTCTATCTGCTGGGTACCGCACGGCTGCGGCGCCGGGGGGATGCCTGGCCCCGACTGCGGGACGCGTCCTTCGTCACGGGTGCCTCGGCCGTCGCCTGGGCCGCGGCGGGGGCGGTGCCGGGCGGGCCGTTCACCGAACACATGGCCCGCCATCTGCTCACCGCGATGGCCGCACCCGTGCTGCTGGTCCTCGCCCGCCCGCTCACCCTGCTGCTGCGGGCGCTCCCGGCGGGCCCGGTACGCCGGGGCGTGGTGGTGCTCGCGCACTCGGGGCCCCTGGGCCGGCTCGTCTGCCCGCCGGTGGCGGCGCTGCTGGACGCGGGCGGCCTGTGGCTGCTGTACCGCACCCGTCTGTTCGCCGCCATGGAGGACAACGCCCTCGTCCACGCCGTGGTGCACGCGCACATGGTGGCCGCCGGGCTGCTGTTCTGCTTCGCCGTGTGCCAGCTCGATCCCCTGCGCCGCCGGTGGAGCCTCGCCGTCCGCGGCGGCTCCTTGCTGGCGGCGGGCGCCGCACACGCCGTGCTGGCCAAGGTCCTCCATACGTCGCCGCCGCCCGGCACCGCCTTCACCGTCGACGATCTGCACACGGCTGCCCGGCTGATGTACTACGGCGGCGACGCGGCCGAAGCGGCCCTGGCGCTGGTGCTGGGGGCCGGCTGGTACGCCATCCGAGTGCGGCGGGAGAGCCGCCCGGCCCGCCGGGCGCGGCGCCCGCAAGCGGCCCCTCCCGGGCGCTGAGGCCGAGCCGCCTCAGCCCTCCCCGGCGGCCTTGTCCTTGAGGACGGAGTAGGCCAGTTGGAGCGCGTCGGCGCCGGCCAGTGCGGTGAGCGCGCCCATGGCGGTCCTGGTCGCCCGCGGCCACAGCAGCCGGCCGGCGGTCAGGCTGGTCACGACCCATACGCTCGTGCAGAACGGGCAGGTCACGAGCTCGCCGACGGTGTCCTTGCCGTCGTCGCGCCGGGCCTCCTCGTGCAGTTCGGCGGGGCCCTGCGGACCGACGTACCGGGTGAACGGCGCGCGCAGCGGACTGGTGACCGACGCCTTGCTCAGGAGCCGGCTGAGCCGGAAGGTGGCGACCGAGGTCAGGAGCACGTCCCAGGGCTCCGGCCGGTCGGGCAGCGGGCGCCCGCGCATCCGGACGGCGGTCGCCCAGGCCGTCGTATAGGCCGCGAATCCCGCCAGGGCCGCCGTATATCCGCCCAGGGGCCGGTCGTGCCCCGCCGAGTACCGCTGCTGTGTGCGCCGGGCGAGGTCGCGCAGACGCCCTCCACCGGACTGGTCAGGGGTTGTCTGCGTCGGGGCCATCCGTCACCGCCTCGTCCGTCGGGTTGTCCTGTGTGTCGTCTCCGTCGCGCAGGCGTACCTCGACGTGCCCGTCGACGATGCGCGTGTCGAAGGCGGGCTGGGGAGCGGTGGCCGGGCCCTTGACGTTCCAGCCGTCCGAGAGCCGGAAGACACTGCCGTGCCACGGGCACCGTACGCATCCGTCGGCGACGGTGCCCTCGGACAGCGGGCCCGCCAGGTGGCTGCACCGGTCGGCCAGCGCGTGGAAGGTGCCTCCGAGCTCGCGGATCACCAGGACCGGCACGTCGTCGACGGTGCGCCGGGTCGGCCGGCCGGCCGGGAAGTCGGCCACGGCGCCGACGCGGTGCCAGCCCGCCGAGACGACGTGCGGGACCGCCTCGGCGTGGTTGGCGCCCGCCGCCTGCCGGTAGGCGAGATGACCGCCCAGCATGCCGCCGGCCGCCGCGGCCGTCAGCCCGAGGAAGGCGAGGCCGCGGCCGGCCCCGTCGCGGCCCTTGGCGCGGCAGGCGAGCGAGGCGGCGTACAGTCCGACGGCGGTCGTGTTCGCCAGCGCGTGCACCAGGCCGACGCGCTGCTGCGGGCGTTGCAGCTCGGCCCAGTCGACCGCCCCGGCAAGCGCAGCCGGGGCGGCGGCGGCCAGCCCGACGCCGATGAGCACCCCCGCGTCCCGGGAACGGCCGGGGCGCAGGTCCAGCACCGCCGCGGACAGCCAGCTCCCGACCGGGATCTGCACGATCAGCGGATGCACGGGATGGCCCAGCCATCTGCCGTGCAGCAGGTCCCGGCCGTCGCCCAGCGGCAGGGCGCGCACGCCCCGGGCCACCCGGTCGATCAGTGTGTCGGCGCGAGGCTGTCGCTCCAGGCCGTCCAGCAGCCGCAGCATCCTGTTCTGCCCCGTCCGGCGAGCTCGCGTGCTTCTTCCCATGGGTCGCAGGGTCCCCCTTTGCTCAGGACACAAACAGTTCCCCCTGGTCGGCGGACGCACGGCCGCCGCGGCGCCCGCCGTGACCGGGAATCACGCCGACGCGGCCCCGCAGCCGGCGCCCCGGGCGAACCCGGGGCGCCGGCTGCGGGACCGTACCCACCAGAGGGGGACTTACCTGCCGGGCATGCCCTGATCGCCGCGCGAGCTCCGCCGGTCGTTGGAGACGGCACTCGCCGCCAGACCCAGCAGCAGACAGATCGCACCGACGATGATGTTGTTGACGACGCTCCGGGTCGTGCTCACATCACCGGCCACGACCCAGGGGGCGATGATCGTCCAGGCACCCAGCCCGCAGGCCGCCCAGGCCATGCTGTGCGTGCGTTCGTAGGCGCGGCCGAACCCGCCGCTCATGAGCAGCGCGTAGGCGATGCCCACGATCAGGTTGGTGACGGCCAGCCTGGTCAGGCCGTTGAACCCCGCGATCCAGGGGGACGCCGCCAGATACAGACCGGCCAGAAGGGCCATCGTCTCCACGGTCTGTGCCCGGGAGGTGGTGGTCGCGCGCTCCGCCATCTCGTGACGCATGCGCATGTCGATGAGGTCAGGATGGGTTTCCATCGATGACCGGGGAGAGGTAGTCATACCTGTCACCTCGCGGTTGTGCGGCCCCCGTATGTCGGACGCCGAGTACCCCCGCGGCGGTACGTACCCGCGCAATCGGGACAAATCTTCGACCGGGCGGAATTCGCCCGTTGCCGACCGAGCCCAGCGGTCCGTGGGGGAACCGGTCGGCGTGCCCACTGCGGCGGCAGTGCGTAGCTGCCCTGTGACACCCTGTCGTCGCGAACCCGCGCTGCCCGGCGTGGGTGAGGGCCGGACACATGCGGTGCGGGGGACCGCTCGCCATCGATTCCGGACGCGTGTCAAGAATCCGGCGGGCCCGTGGCTCTGGGGGAGGTGTACGGCCGCTGCTTCACGGTGAGGCGCTGACAGGCCGCGGACTGGAGGGGTTTTCCGTTGGAGATGACGGGCATCGGCGTCGTCGTGTCCTTGGTGCTGCTGTGCGCGCCGGGACTCAGCAGGGTGCTGGAGAGCATCGCCTTCCGTATCCGCGCCGCGGGCAGGGCCGAACTCCTGCGCGCCGCACAGGAGGCGGACGGCGGCCGCCC
Organism: Streptomyces sp. NPDC053367; assembly: GCF_044545925.1. Lineage (NCBI taxonomy): Bacteria > Bacillati > Actinomycetota > Actinomycetes > Kitasatosporales > Streptomycetaceae > Streptomyces > Streptomyces sp. NPDC053367. The sequence goes on from NZ_JBITYN010000006.1 coordinate 37,155, forward strand.
GGCGCGGAAGCGGGGGCGGCATGGATGAGCGGCACCGGGCACTGCGCCAGGAGGAGTTGGGAACCCTGGTCGCCGAGCGGTACGAGCAGATGGTCGGTTACGCCCGCAAGCAGCTGCGGGGCTTCGGGGTTCCGCCGTGGTCGGCCGATGCCCGGGACGTCGTGCAGAACGCCCTGGCGGGCGTGCTGGCGTGCCCGGAACCGGTCGGGCGGCTGCGCCCGTACGTCTTCGCGGCCATCCGGAACGAGGCCCGGCACGCGGCCCGGCGCTGCCGCACGGGCCAGGGATACGCCTCCCTGGACGCGGACGTACGGCTGGAGACGGCGGCCGGCACCGCCGACCCGTGCGCCACGGCCGACCTGCGGCTGGACCTCGACGCGGCACTGACCGCCCTGCCCCTCCAGCAGCGCAGGGCGGTGCTGCTGACCAAGGGGCTGGGGCTGACCCAGGCGGAGACGGCGACCGTGCTGGGCACGGCTCCGGGTACGGTGGCCACCCACACCTCCCGGGCCGTCGCGGCACTGAGGCTGGCCCTCGGAGCCGTGGCCGTGGTGCTGGTCGTCTGCGCCGCGCAGTGGCTGCGCCGCTCCGGCGTGACGCCCGTCGGAGCCGCGGCGGGCGGTGCCGCGGTGAGCCTGCTGCTGTGGCAGCTGTCGCAGTGGTGGATCTCGGCGGCGACCCTGGCCGCCATGGCCGGCGCGTGGCGGCTCGGGCTGGGCGGGTGGTGGCCGTTCGACGGCCCGTGGACGCCGCGGTGGTGGGCCCGTCTGCTCCCGCGACGGCGGGCCCGTCCGCCTCGGCGACCACAGGAGCCGCCGGCGTCCGCGTCCCTGCGCTGGTCCTCCGGCCAGGGCTGGGTCGACCGGCCGGAGGAGGCCGCCGAGCCGTCCGGGGCCGTCTCCACGGCCGGGGGCGACCGGCCGGAGGAGGCCGCCGAGCCGTCCGGGGCCGTCTCCACGGCTGCGGGCGGGAGTACCGGTTTTCGGGGCCGCCGCCGCGAAGACGACCCCGAGCCATGGGTTCCGACGAAGGAGCAGTTCCATGCCGGATGAGGACTGACATGAGGACTGAGGGGCCGTGAGTCCCCGGCCGGGCCCGCCAGTCTCACCTTCCCCGGCCGGGGCCTCCTCTTCCCAGGGTGTGATCGAGCCATCTTTCCGTCACCTGAACGGCTCCACAGGACCTAGAGTGTGCGCGTGACCGAGCGGAACCCCGAACTCATCGCCGGCCGGTACCAATTGGTCGAGCGCATCGGCCAGGGTGGTATGGGCCGAGTCTGGCGAGGCCTGGACCAGCAGCTCTTCGGGCGCGAGGTCGCCGTCAAGGAGGTCCTCTTCCCGCCGGGGATGGACGAGGGCGACCGGGCCACGCTGCTCAGGCGCTTCATGAGCGAGGCCCGCGCTGCGGTCACTCTCAGCCACCCCGGGATCATCACGATCCATGACGTCGCGGAGCACCACGGCGCCCCCGTGATCGTCATGGAGTTCGTCCGCGGGCGGTCCCTGGCCGCGGCCATCCGCGAGCAGGGCCGGCTGCCTGTGCGGCGGGTGGCCGAGATCGGCGCGGCCGTGCTCGACGCGCTCGCCGAGGCCCACCAGGCGCGCATCGTCCACCGCGACATCAAGCCGGACAACGTCCTGCTGACCAAGGACCGGGTCGTCCTCACCGACTTCGGGATCGCGCACCTCGCGGACGCCACGACCAAGCTGAGCCACAGCGGGATCGTCATCGGCACACCGCAGTACATGCCCCCGGAGCAGTTGGAGGGCAAGCGCCCGACGCCCGCCAACGACCTGTGGGCGCTCGGCGCCACCCTGTACCACGCCGTCGAGGGGCAGCCGCCGTTCGAGGCCGACGGACTCCACGCCCTGGCGGTGGCCGTCTTCACCCGCCCGCACCGCACCCCGGTGCACGCCGGACCGCTCGCTCCCGTACTGGAGGCGCTGCTCACCAAGGACTCCGAGCAGCGGGTGGGCGCCGCCGAGGCCGCCGCGATGCTGGCGTCGGTGCTGCGCTCCTTCCCCGCCGGGGACGAGCTCCCGGGTGCGTCCGGGCAGAGGCCCCGGACCAGGCGCGATTCCGCCGCGGACGCCGCGACGGAGCAGGCACCACCGCCTGCGGACCCGGCGATCCCCGGCCCCGTGACACCGCACACGCCCACCGTCCCGGACCCGGGGGCGTCCCCGGCCGACTCGCCGCGCCCCGTTCCCGAGCGGCCGGCCGAGGCGCCGCGCCCCGTTCCCGACCTGCCGGCCGAGGCGCCGCCGGTCCCCGCGCCCGTACCGGTGCCCCCGGCGGAGGACGAGGTGTCGCCGGCGACGACGACCGATGCGCACGTTCCCCCGGCCGAGGACGACGTGCCGCCGGCCACGACGACCAAGGCGGGGACGCGGGAGAAGAGGCCGGTGCGCGGCCTCACCCGGCGTTCCGCCGTCCTGGGCGCGGCGCTGGCCACGCTCGCGGCCGGATCCGCACTGACCTGGACCCTCTCCCGGGGGGACGAGGCACCCGGCGGCGGGGCGGCCGGCCAGGGCGCGGCGGATTCCTCCGTCACGGTGGTGATCGGGGTCGACGCACCGCTCACCGGCAGTATGTCCGCGATGGGTCTCGGCATCCGCAACTCCGCCGAACTGGCGGCAAGCACCGCGAACGAGAAGCGGCTCGTCCCCGGAGTGAATTTCGAGATCATGGCCCTGGACGACGCGGCAGATCCCGCCAAGGGCGAGCCGAACGCCGTCCGGTTCGTGTCCGACGCGAAGGTCCTCGGCGTCGTCGGACCGCTGAACTCCAGCGTGGCCCGGACCCTGGTGGAACCCCTGGCCCGGGCGGACCTCGTCAACGTCTCACCGGGCAACACCGATCCCGCGCTGACGCTGGGCCCCGACTGGGCCGCGGGCACCAGGTCCCGGCCCTACACCACGTACTTCCGCACCGTGACCACGGACGTGGACCAGGGCCCCTTCGCCGCCCGGTACCTCCGCACCGAGGCGGGCAAGAGCAAGCTGTACGTCATCGACGACAAGAGCGCCTACGGCGCCGGCCTCACCGCCGGCTTCACGGCCACGTTCGAGGAGCTCGGCGGCACCGTGGTCGGCGCGGACCATGTCGACCCCGCGCGGCGCGACTTCCCCGGCCTCGCCGCCAAGGTCCGGGCCTCGGGCGCCGAGGCCGTCTACTTCGGCGGCTACTACGACACCGCGGCGGCGCTCTCCGGGCAACTCAAGCGGGCCGGGGTCGGCATTCCCCTGATGGGCGGCGACGGCGTCTTCGACCAGGAGTTCCTCGACTCCGGCCCCAAGGCCGACGGCGACCTCGCCCTGAACATCGGCGCCCCCGCCGAACACCTGGCGGGCGGCGCGGACTTCCTCACCCGGTACCGCGAGGCGGGGTACGCGCAGGAGGCCGGCTGGTACGGACCGTACGCCTACGACGCGACCTGGAGCCTCATCGAGGCCGTCAAGTCCCTGGTGAGCGCCAACGGCGGCACCCTGCCCGAGGACGCCCGCGCGAAGATGCCCCAGGCCGTGGCCCGCCTCGCCTTCGACGGGGTGACGGGTCATGTCGCCTTCGACGAGTACGGCGACACCCGCAACCGGCTCCTGACGGTGTTCTCGGTGACCTCCGGTCAGTGGACCACGGTGACCAGCGGTTCGGCGGCCCCCTGAGAGCCGGGGTGCCGAGCGCTGCCCTGCGAAGCGCCTTCCGGACGGGATAGGTGAGTGGCGGGTGGGTACGCGAGGGCGGTGGATGCTGCGGCGCGTGCCGCCTGTTCCGGTCTGGGAAGGTGGGGGTCGAGTTGGGGTTCGTCGAGTCCGGGATCGCGCTGGCCTCCCGGTGCAGTGCCCGGGTGGTGGCGGGTCGCTACCGTCTGGACGGGCTGATCGGTTCGGGTGGCGCCGCCGATGTCCACCGCGGGTTCGACCTGCGGCTGCGACGGCCGGTGGCGGTGAAGGTCTTCCGGGCCGGCACCGGTTTCGACACCGAGGAGGCCTTCCGCAGCGAGGCGGTGATCCTCGCCCGGCTGGAGCATCCGGGCCTGGTGAGCGCCTATGACGCCGGACGGCACGACGGTCACGGCTACCTCGTCATGCAGCTCGTCGAAGGCCCCACTCTGAAGGCCCGTATCGCCGAGGGCCCGTTGACCTGGCAGAGCACGGCCGTGCTCGGTGCCGGTCTGGCCGACGCCCTGACCCACGCGCACGCGGCGGGGGTGATCCACCGGGACGTGAAGCCGTCCAACATCATCCTGGACACCTCCGGCCGCCCGCACCTGACCGACTTCGGCATCTCGCGGCTGCTGGACGCCACCACCCGCACCGCCACGGGCACGCTGGTCGGCACGGCGGCCTATCTGTCTCCCGAGCAGGTCCTCGGCAAGCCCGTCGGCACGGCCGCCGACGTCTACGCCCTCGGCCTGGTGCTCCTGGAATGCCTGACCGGCCGGCTCGAGTACGACGGTGGCCCGCTGGAGGCCGCGATAGCCCGGCTGCACCGCAGGCCCGTCCTCCCCGAGTCCCTGCCCGAAGCGTTCGCCGCCGTGCTGCGGCGGATGACCGCCCTGGAGGAACAGGACCGGCCCACCGCATCCGAATGCGCCCGGGCGCTGGCCGAGCTGTCGGCCGGCACAGCCGAGGCGAACCCCGTCCCGCCGGCGGCCCCGACCACGAACATCGTAGGCATCGCGGCACAGCGGGCGACGGCCGGTGAACCCGGCACCACGCACCACCACCCGCGGCCCGCCGCCCTGCGGACGGCCGAGCACGCCGCGCCGGCGCGCAGCCGCCGTCGGATGGCCGGGGCGGCGGCCGTGCTGGTCACGGCCCTCGCCGCCACCCTGACCGTCAGCGGGGCCTCATCGGAGCACGGCACCGGGGATCAGGCCGCGTCGGCAGGCGATCCGGCCGCCCCCTCGGATGCCGCAGACTCCGCCGGCTCGGCGTCGGCGCGGGACGACGGCAGCCCCGCCGCATCGACGAACGCACCCCGAGACGGTCACTCCGCTTCCGCCCCCACCCTCAGCGACTCCCCGACGGGACGCAGTGCCGCGACCACCGAGCCGACCCGGGCCCGTTCGCGCGACGCCGTGCGGAGCCCACGCACCGCTCCGTCCGGTGGTCCGGCGGCCTCGACTCCGATCGCGGCTCCCGAGCAGGGCGGCCCGACCTCGCCGGACGTACCGCCCGGGCAGACCAAGGAACCCAAGGGCAAGGACGGCGCCGACGAGGACGTGCCCGGGAAGCGCACACGAAAGGGCCCTGCGGCCGAGTGACCCGCCCGAGCCGGCCGGGTGCCGGCGTATGCCCGTATGCCCGTAAGCCCGTACGCCCTTGTGCCCGGACGGGCGTCTGAGCGCAGCCGCGGGGACGGTCCTGGCGCCCTCGGTCGGGTGGATCGGGAGTGAGTGCGCCCAGGTGGGGAAGGCGCATCGCATGAACGAACTCATGCCCCTGGCCGCGTCCGGGTCTCCGTCAATCTTCCTGATCGTCATCGGCATCGTGCTCGTCCTGATGATCCTCGGCGCGTTCCTCTGGGGATCCCGCCGAGCCGCCCGCCGCAAGTCTCCCGGCCCCGCGGGGCCGACCGCCCAGCCCCCGGCCGCCGCGAGCCGTGAGGACTCCTGGGAGACCCCGGGCGAGGACACGGGCCGCCGCCCCTGACGACCTGGGGTGTGCGCCGTGCCGGGTCCGACGGGACCAGGTCACTCTCATGCGGGTGCCTGTGTTTTCACCCGGTTGGCGGGGCCTGCTCCCCTCGGGCAGGGGCATACGCAGGCCAAGGCCCCCCGGCGCGCGTGCGTGCGGCGGGCCGGCGCAGGGACCGGTGCCGCAGTGATCCCCGAGTCACCGCGGTACCGGTCCCGGCCGCCCACGAACGCAGCTGCGATTACGGGTCGTCGACCGGGCCGGCCGACGTCGGCGGGCGAGTCGCTCAGCCTGCGGCCGGCTGCCGTTCGTGGGGGATCTTCTCACCGGCCTCGATCGCGACCGGAAGCCGGTTCTCGGCGGGCGGCAGGGGGCAGGTCGCGAAGTCGGTGTAGGCGCAGGGCAGGTTGCTGGCGCGGTTGAAGTCCAGCAGCAAGGTGCCGTCGGAGCCGGGGGAGTCGAGCTGGAGCGAGCGGTTGGCCGCGTAGGTGGTCACGCCGGAGGTCGCGTCCGTGAAGAGGACCGTGAGGCTGCCCGGCGTACGTCCGTTGAAGGCCGTCAGGCTCAACTCGCGCCCACCGATGCGGAAGTCGATCCGGCCGGGGGCGTCGTAGACGTGTTGCAGCCCCTCGACCGAGGCGCCCACGGTGGTCGGCCGTGGCTCCGCGAAGGGGACGTACCGGCCGGTGACCACCCAGCGCGGGTCCGGCGCGTACGCGGGTGTCCCGGTGAACGCGGTCCGCAGCGGATGCCCGGGATGCCGTGGCCGGAGCACGTCGTGGCCGCCGCGCCTGGCGATCTCGATCACCGCATCCCCCCAGACGGCGTGCACGTCGGTGCGTTCGGGGAGGACGCCGAAGGTGTGCCGTCCGCGGATCACGGTGCCGTCGACGACGAGTTCCTCGTCCTCGGCGAGGACGACGCTGACGCCGTCGTCGTCCGTCGACCAGCTGCCGGGTGCGTCGGGGAACCGCTGGGGACGGTCGGTCAGCCAGTGCAGGCCGGTGATGGCGAGGAATCCGTGTTCGTGGGCGAGCGCGGCGTCCTTTTCGAGGTGCCATGCCTCCCACTCCGCGGTGAAGGCGGCGAGTCCGGCGGATTCGACGGACTCGGTGGCTGGGTTCTGGACGGTCATACGTACTCCTGCGGGACATGTGCTGAGGGAAAGAGGGGTCATGAAGCCGTGCTGCCGGTGCCGGTGCCGGTGCCGGTGCCGGTAACGCTGACGCCTGGCACCGGCGCGGGGAGGAGTTCGCTCACCAGTGCGGCGACTTGTTCCACCTCGATGAGGAAACCGTCGTGTCCGTAAGGGGATTCGACGACCCTCAGGTGGTCCGCGCCGGCGATGCCCGCCGCCAGCTCCGCCTGCTGCGAGGGCGGGTAGAGGCGGTCGGAGTCGACCGCGGCGACCAGCGTCGGGGCCGTGACCCGGCTGAGCGCGGTGCGCACGCCGCCGCGGCCCCGGCCGATGTCGTGGCTGTTCATCGCCTCGGACAGGACGACGTAACTGCCGGCGTCGAAGCGGCGCACCAGCTTGGCCGCATGATGGCCGAGATACGACTCGACCTGGTACCGGCCGCCGCTCCACGGGTCCTCGGTGCCCTGGGGGGAGCGGCCGAAGCGGGTCCGGAGTTCCGGCTCGCTGCGGTAGGTGACGTGGGCGAGCCGGCGGGCCAGCCCCAGGCCGGCGTGCGGCCCCTGGCCGGAGTCGTGGTAGTGGCCGCCGCGCCAGTGCGGGTCGGAGCGGATGGCGTGGAGCTGGATGTGGGTCCAGGCGATCTGCTCGGCGCTCGCCGCGGCCGTGGTGGCCAGCAACAGCAGCGCGCCCGTCCGCCCCGGATACGACACCGCCCACTCCAGTGCCCGCATCCCGCCCATCGAGCCGCCGACCACCAGGGCCCAGCGGTCGACGCCCAGCGCGTCGGCCAGGCCCGCTTCGGCCGCGACCTGATCGCGCTGCGTGAGGAACGGGAAGTCGCCACCCCACGGACGCCCGTCCGGGCGCGGGGACGACGGCCCGGTGCTGCCCTGGCAGCCGCCGAGCACGTTCGGGGCGACGACGAACCAGCGGTCCGTGTCGAGCGCGCGTCCGCTCCCGACGAGACCGTCCCACCAGCCGGGAGTGGGATGACCGGGCTCGGCAGGACCGGCGACATGGCTGTCACCGGTGAGGGCGTGCAGGACGAGAACGGCGTTGGAACGATCGGGCGCCAGCCGTCCCCACGTCTCGAACGCCAGCCGTACGCCCGGCAGCGCGTCGCCGGCCTCCAGAGGGAGTGGCTCCTCGCGCGCGTACCACTGGCGGCGCCCCGGCGGGTCCCCGTCCCGCCAGGCCCCGGAGGCCGGAGGGACGGGGACCCGGGAAGGCGCCGGCACGGTGCTCAGGAGGCGCCCTTCGCCGCACGGAACCCGGCCTCCAGGTCCGCCTTGAGGTCGGCGAGGTTCTCGATGCCGACGGAGAGCCGGACCAGGCCCGGCGAGGTGCCGGTGGCCGTCAGCTGCTCCTCGTCGAGCTGGCTGTGCGTGGTCGACGCCGGGTGGATGATCAGGCTGCGCACGTCGCCGATGTTGGCGAGGTGACTGAACAGCTCGACCGCGTCCACGAACCGCTTGCCCGCCTCGACGCCGTCCCGCAGTTCGAAGGACAGCACCGCGCCCGCGCCGCGCGGCAGATAGCGCTGCGCCGCCTCGTACCAGCGGTTGGACGGCAGCCCGGGGTAGTGGACGGCCGCGATCTCGTCGCGCTGCTCCAGCCATTCGGCCAGCGCCTGGGCGTTCGCGGAGTGCCGTTCGATGCGCAGGCTGAGCGTCTCCACCCCCTGCAGCAGCAGGAAGGCCGAGTGCGGCGAGAGCGCGGGCCCGATGTCGCGGAGCAGCTGGACGCGGAGCTTGACGGCGAAGGCGCCCGGGCCCAGGGCGGGCCAGTAGCGCAGGCCGTGGTAGCTCGGGTCGGGCTCGGTGAAGTCGGGGAACCGGTCGGAGTGGGCGCCGAAGTCGAAGGTGCCGCCGTCCACGACGACACCCGCGATGGCCGTGCCGTGCCCGCCGAGGAACTTGGTCGCCGAGTGCACGACGATGTCGGCGCCGTGCTCGATGGGCCGCAGCAGATAGGGAGTCGGGACGGTGTTGTCCACGATCAGCGGCACACCCGCCTCGTGGGCGACGTCCGCGACCGCCCGCACGTCGAGCACGTTGCCGCGCGGATTGCCGAGCGTCTCCGCGAACAGCGCCTTGGTGCGGGGCCGGATCGCCGCCCGCCAGGCGTCCAGGTCGTCCGGGTCGTCGACGAAGGACACCTCGACGCCCAGCTTCGGCAGCGTGTGCCGGAAGAGGTTGTACGTGCCTCCGTACAGGGACGCGCTCGACACGATGTGGTCGCCGGAGCTCGCCAGGGTGAGGATCGCCAGGGTCTCGGCCGCCTGGCCGGAGGACAGAGCCACGGCCGCGACCCCGCCCTCCAGGGCGGCGATGCGCTGCTCGAAGACGTCCTGGGTGGGGTTGTGGATGCGGGTGTAGATGTTGCCGGGCTCGGCCAGCGAGAACAGGTCGGCGGCGTGCTGGGTGTCCCGGAACACGAACGACGTCGTCTGGTAGATCGGCGTGGCCCGCGCGCCGGTCGTCGGGTCCGGCGCGGCGCCGGCGTGGATCTGCTTGGTCTCGAAGGACCACCCCGATGTGTCGGGTCCGGCGGGTTCGTCGTCCGGGGTGTGGCCGGCGGTGACGGAGTCGATCGGCTGGCTCATGGTTCTCCCTTGCGCTGGTGCGGCGATGCACGGGTGCGAGAAGGCGGGGCCCCGCCCAGGACTCAGGACTCAGCACCCCGACGAGGGCACGGTGCGTCCGGAGCGGTGGGCAAAGAGGCGTGGGAAAGAGGCGTGCCAAGAGGCGTGCCAAAGAGGCGTGCCAAAGAGGCAGTGGAAAGGAGATTGACCGAACGCTGGAGCGCGACGTCAGCTCACAGCGGAACAACTCGTGGTGGTGACACGCACGAAGTCCACGTGGCGGCGGGTCACGAGCACGGTCATGGAGCCAGATAAGCACACCCCCGGCGCGGCGCACCAGCACACCGTGACGGCGCACCCGACGCCCCGCGCGGTGGCCGGGCCTTCCCCCGCGCCCGTGATTGCGGCCCTGAAGCCAACTGACCCCGCCCGTAAGGGCACCGCTCGCCCGCTCCGCAAGCGCTCCAGATTTCATACGCCGTGCATAAAACGGTGCCTCCCGTTGCATCTGTTTCACGGACACGGCGCGGCAGGGCCCGGCGGGGCAAGGAACGCCCCCGCTCGTCGGCGTAGGCAATCCGTCTCTCGATTGCTAGAAGTCGGCGACGCGCGGACGGGCCCGGCAGGGAAGAATGAGGGCCGTGACCGACGGTCGACGACCTTTGCGGAGGAGCGAGGACATGCAGGACGCACGAGCTGGGCAGGTTGCCGGGCCTGGGGATCTCGTCGATGTGGCCCGCCTGGTCACGGCGTACTACGCGCTGCACCCGGACCCGGCCGAGCCCGGGCAGCGGGTGGCGTTCGGTACCTCCGGGCATCGCGGCTCGTCCCTCGCCGCGGCCTTCAACGAGGACCACATCGCCGCGACCAGCCAGGCCATCTGCGAGTACCGCGCCGCCCAGGGCACCGACGGCCCGCTCTTCCTCGGCGCCGACACCCACGCCCTGTCCGAGCCCGCGCGGATCACGGCCCTCGAGGTCTTCGCCGCCAACGACGTGACCGTGCTCATCGACCAGGCCGACGGCTACACGCCCACCCCTGCCGTGTCGCACGCGATCCTCACGTACAACCGCGGCCGCACGTCCGGCCTCGCCGACGGCGTCGTGGTCACCCCCTCGCACAACCCGCCCGCGGACGGCGGCTTCAAGTACAACCCGCCCAACGGCGGCCCGGCCGGCTCCGGGGCGACCTCATGGATCCAGGACCGCGCCAACGAGATCATCACGGGCGGCCTGAAGGACGTACGGCGCATCCCCTACAGCCGCGCCCTGGCCGCCCCCGGCACCGGCCGCCACGACTACCTCGGCGCCTACGTCACCGACCTGCCCGCGGTGCTGGACCTGGACGCGATCCGGTCCGCCGGCGTACGGATCGGCGCCGATCCGCTCGGCGGCGCCTCCGTCGCCTACTGGAGCCGTATCGCCGAACAGCACGGGCTCGACCTGACGGTGGTCAACCCGCTCACCGACCCCACCTGGCGGTTCATGACGCTGGACTGGGACGGCAAGATCCGTATGGACTGCTCCTCGCCGTACGCGATGGCCTCGCTCATCGAGCAGCGCGACCGGTTCGACATCGCCACCGGCAACGACGCCGACGCCGACCGGCACGGCATCGTCACCCCGGACGGGGGTCTGATGAACCCCAACCACTATCTGGCCGTGGCCATTTCGTATCTGTTCTCGCACCGGGAGCAGTGGCCCGCGGGCGCGGGGGTCGGCAAGACCCTGGTGTCGTCCGGCATGATCGACCGGGTGGCGGCGGACGTCGGCCGGCCGCTGGTCGAAGTCCCCGTCGGGTTCAAGTGGTTCGTGGACGGCCTGTCCGACGGGACGCTCGGTTTCGGCGGCGAGGAGTCGGCAGGCGCCTCCTTCCTGCGCCGCGACGGCTCGGTGTGGACCACCGACAAGGACGGCATCCTCCTGGCCCTGCTCGCCTCCGAGATCACGGCTGTCACGGGCAAGACACCGTCCCAGCACTACGGGCAGCTCACCGGCCGCTTCGGTGCTCCCGCCTACGCACGTGTCGACGCGCCCGCCTCCCGCGAGGAGAAGGCGCTGCTCGCCAAGCTGTCCCCGAGCCAGGTCACCGCCGACACGCTCGCCGGGGAACCCGTCACCGCGGTGCTCACCGAAGCGCCCGGCAACGGCGCGGCCCTCGGCGGCATCAAGGTGGCCACCGCCAACGCCTGGTTCGCGGCCCGTCCGTCCGGCACCGAGGACGTCTACAAGATCTACGCGGAGTCCTTCCAGGGCGAGGACCATCTGCACCAGGTGCAGGAGGAGGCCAGGTCCGTGGTCCTCGCGGCGCTGAACGCCTGACCCCGAGCCCCGGCGCCACAGTCACCTGCCCTCGGTGACGGCGCCGGGGGCCACGGACGGTCTGCCGCCATGGACCGATCTCGTGCTGTACGGCATCGCGGCCTCAACACCCCCGGGTGGGCGGTGCGGTGAGGGCCCCGAACACGCCGACGGCTCCCTCCCCGCACAGCAGGGTGGGAGCCGTTCGCACGTGCCCGTCGCAGGTGCCCGTCCGAGGCCGGCGTCAGCCGGTCAGCGGGTCAGGCGTGACGGTGGCTGTGCCGGTTGCCGGTGACGAGGCGGTAGAGGGCGAGCAGGATGAGAGAGCCGACGATCGCGGCGATCCAGGTGGAGAGCTCGAAGAACCCGTCGACCGAGTCGACGCCGAAGATCACCTTGCCGAGCCAGCCGCCGAGCAGACCGCCCGCGACACCGATGAGCATGGTGATGATGACGCCACCCGGGTCCTTGCCCGGCATGATGGCCTTGGCGATGGCGCCGGCGAGCAGGCCGATGATGATCCACGCGATGATGCCCATGGTGGGTCCTCCGTCTCGTCGTATAAAGACTTTGTTAGCTCCTCGTGTGCACCGTTCCGGCCCGTACAAACGTCCTCTTCGGCCACCAGTTCCTCCTTGAGCACGATCAGGCCGCCGAGCGGGTCATGCGGGCCGTGGACGATCTGGACGAGACCATCGAGATCATCCGCTCGACCGTCTTCGGCCTGCGCTCCCACGACGTCGCCGCCGCCTCCGGGCTGCGGGCACGGCTGGTGCGGGTGGTCGGCGAGGCCGCCCAGCTACTCGGCTTCGCCCCGAACCTGCGCATGGAGGGCCTGGTCGACACCGACGTACCGCGCGAGATCGCGGACGACGTGCCGGCGGTGCTCGCCGAGGCCCTCACCAACGTCGCCCGGCACGCCCGCGCCGACCGCACCGACGTGGTGCTGGAGACCGACGGACGCGAGGTGCGCCTGAGCGTCAGGGACAACGGCGTCGGTGTCCCGGCCGGCGCCCGCCGCAGCGGCCTGCGGAACATGGCGGAGAGGGCCGAACACCGGGGCGGGCGACTGGAGTCGGGCGTCGCGGAACTCCTCCTTGAGCGGCAGGTCGGCCTCGGACACGATGCCGACCGCGCGTCGGCAACCGTCGACCACGGGCAAGGCGCTCACCCGGCGGTCCTGCAAGGTGCGCATCGAGGTCCTTGAACGCGGCCTCCGGCCCGACGGTCACCACCGAGCGGGTCATGAGGTCGCTCACGGCGTGGACGAAGCCGTGCACGGCCGGCCGTCCGAGCCGTTGACCGGCCCGGACGCGGTCATCGCAAGCCCCCGCTGCCGTACGGGCCGTACAGGTCGAGGAGCCGGGTACGGGCGGCGTGCAGCCGTCGGGCGACGACACCGCCCACCCACTGCGCGACGCTCCGGCCGAAGTCGGCGTCGGCTTCGCACATCGTGCGGACGACGGTGGCGTCGAACTCGTAGGCGCGCACCGGGGTCGCCGCTTCCGCGCCCAGATGCCAGATGTACGGGGCGTACAGCCAGGACCAGCCGACGAGTTCGTTGTGACCGAGGGACTCGATCACCGCCGCCCGGCGGCCGGGTACCCGCATGTCGAGGTCGACGGTGCCGGTACGGATGATCCAGAAGTGGTCGGCACGACCGCCCTCCTCGAAGAGCCGCGCGCCGATCGGGAAGGCCACCTCGCGGGCGACGTCCATCAGCCGCTGCCGGTGCTCGGCGGGCAGGGCCCGCGGCGGGATCGTCGTGACGGGAGCGTTCATGGCACGCCTCCAGATGCCGGTGCTGACTGGCTGCTTCCAGCGTCACGGCCCGCACGGCGACAGGCCATGGGCCACATGGCCCCCCTTCCAGGGCCGGCCCGCCCCGGTGTCCACCAGGCGCCTGCGGAGCGTGGGCGGGCGGACGATCACGACCACGAACGTACTCGTCGCCTACGGGACGACGAACGGCTCCACCGCGGACATCGCCGAGGCCGTCGCGGAGGTGCTGCGCAAGGAGGGCCTGACGGTCGGCACCGCGCCGGCCGGGACCGTCAGGGACGTGACGCCGTACGACGCCGTCGTGGCCGGCGGCGGGCTGTACGCCGGGCGCTGGCACAACGACGCCCCCGGTTCGTGCACCACGACGCGCGGGCGCTGGCCCAGCGCCCCGTCTGGCTGTTCAGCAGCGGCCCCTCGACCCCTCCGCGTCCGAGCGGGACATCCCGCCCACGCCCGGCGTTCAGCGCGTGACCCTGCTCGACGCCCGGGACGACGTCACCTTCGGCGGCTGTCTGCGGGAAGGAGCCAAGGGGCTCGTCGCCCGGACGATCGTGCGCAACGGAAAAGGACGGGGACTTCCGCGACTTCTCCCGCATCGAGCAGTGGGCGGCACGGGTCGCCGCGGAGATACCGCGGGCGCCGGTCCCCGGTGACTCCGCGCAACCCTGTCGGCGGCCGGACCAGGGCCGAACGGCCCTGGTGGGCGATCCTGGGGAAGGCCAGGATGAGATCCGGAGCCCGGGACGTGACGAGGAGCGGTTCGATGGCCTACAGCCCGCAGGCAGGACCCGGCAGGCCGATCAGGGTGTTCCTGCTCGACGATCACGAGGTCGTGCGGCGCGGTGTGCGCGACCTGCTGGACGACGAGGACGACATCGCGGTCGTGGGGGAGGCCGGCACGGCCGAACAGGCCCTGGCCCGGGTGCCCGCGCTGCGCCCGGACGTGGCCGTGCTCGACGTCCGCCTGCCGGACGGCGACGGGGTCACCGTCTGCCGTGAGCTGCGTTCGCGGATGCCGGAGCTGCCGTGTCTGATGCTGACCTCCTTCGACGACGAGGAGGCGCTGCTCGACTCGATCATGGCGGGAGCGTCCGGCTACGTCCTGAAGCAGATCCAGGGCTCCGACCTGGTCTCGGCGGTACGGACGGTGGCCCGCGGCCAGTCGCTGCTGGACCCCAGTGCCACCACCAGGCTCATGGCGCGGCTGCGGGGCGGGGCCCAGGAGGAGCGGCAACCCGACGCCCTGCCGGGTCTGACGGACCGGGAGCGGGAGATCCTGGCCCTGATCGGGGAAGGGCTGACCAACCGGCAGATCGGCCTGCGGCTCTATCTCGCCGAGAAGACGGTGAAGAACCACATATCCCGCCTGCTGGCCAAGCTCGGCGTGGAGCGACGCGTCCAGGCCGCCGTCATCGCCACCCAGGCCCAGGACCGCCTGCGGGCCGAAGGGCACTGAACAGCATTGCTCCACAGAGGCGGACTCGCCCGGGCACATGACCCTCGGCGTGACCGCCCCGGACGGCAAGCGGGCGCGACGGCTCGGCGCTGACACGGAGTCGAGCAGGTCGCGTGAGAACGGAACGCGGGTTTCGGGACCGATGGCCCTCGTCCTGGTGGGCTGCGGCGCCGGAGGATGGCCGTGATACCGGAGGCACGAGGTGAGAGACGGTCCGCTGATGCATCGAAACGACGGGTTCCGTGAACTGGACCGGCAGGAGAGCCTGCGTCTGCTGGCGCAGGCGACCGTCGGGCGGATCGTCTACACCCGGCAGGCGCTGCCCGCCGTCCTGCCGCTGAACTTCCGGCTCGACACGGACAGCGCTGTCCTGTTGCGCACGTCCGCCGCCTCGGAGCTGGTCCGCGCCGTCAACGGCACAGTGGTGGCGTTCGAGGCCGACCAGGTCGACGCTGTCGCCGGCGCGGGCTGGAGCGTGGTCGTCACCGGGGCCGCCACGCTGATCACCGACCCCGGGGAACGCGAACGTCTCAGCCGAACGGGCCCGCGTTCCTGGGTGCCCTGGCCCCAGGAGGCGTTCGTGCGCATCGAACCCGAACTGGTCACCGGCCGGATACTCGTCGGCGGGCGCAGCCAGTACGGCGTCGAAGTACCGGACGGGTCTACGCCCGGCAGGCTGTGAACCGCTCCCAGCGGTTTCGTAGAGCGGGCCTCACACGAAACCCGCTGGGAGCGGTTCACGGCGTCCCGGGCCGACTCGTCACGACAGCGACGACGACTCCCGTGTCGAGCACCATGCCGGGCTACAGCCACGGGTGGAACAGAAGATTCTCGACAGCAGGTGCGCAATGCCGTGCGGGAAACAGGCAGCCCGCGACGACTGCGACGATCACGGCGTGGTCTCCGGCTCGGGACGCGCCGACGCCGATGCCCGGCCGGGGAGCACCTCGAAGACGCCCCCCAGCCCGGCCAGCCGCAGCAGCCGCAGTATGCGGTCGTCATCGGTGACCAGGCGGAAACGCCCGCCGCGGAGCAGTGTCCGGTTGCGCGCCCGGCAGAGCAGGCCGAGGCCGCTGCAGTCGATGAAGGTCACCGCGCCCAGGTCGACCGTCACGTCGGGACCGGGTCCGCTCGTCAGCCCGTCGAGCCGCGCCCTGACCGACAGTACGGCCCGCACGTCGATCTCGCCGTGCAGCTCCACGACGGTCGTGTCCCCGGCGATGCGGTCGATGAGGCTCGGCGTTGCGCCTTCGCGTGTGAGCGTCATGGGTCCAGCCAAGCCTGGGCCGTGAGGGGACACCAGGGTCTCTGGGGCCCGTCACCGCACCTCGAACAGGGCCGTTCGGCCCTGTCTCCTTCCGTGGGCCCGCCCTGGGCGCCCGGGGCGGCCGGCCGGGGTCTGCTCGCAGCCGCCGGGAGATCTGCTCCAGCGCCTGCTGCCCCGCCTGGTGCACACCGGGAACGGCAACAGCGCCCTCACCGACGACCGCTGGTCCGGCCCCGAGGGGCCGGACCAGCGGTCGTCCCGTTCTGCGTCCCCATCGGTGCCGACGACGTCGACACCATTCACCGACTGGCTCTCAACCCCCCGAGCAGACAGCCCCGTTGAGCCGGAAGACCGTCGGATCCGGGTTGGGCCCGTCGTTGGCGCCGACGAAGCCGAACGAGGCTGTCGACGCTCCGTCCGGGGCCAGGGGGCCGGCGCCTTCCTGGGCGGTCACCCGTACGTGCCGGCCGGTCTGGTGGAACGTGGCGTTCCAGCCGGAGGACACCGACTGGCCGTCGGTCGGCCAGTCCCAGTCGACGGTCCAGCCGGTGAGCGGGGTGTCCGACAGGTTCCGTACGGTGACCGTGGCCACGAAGCCGTTGCCCCAGCCCGTGTCGCGGTGGTAGGTCACCGCGCAGGGGGCGTCGGACGGCGTGCCGGTGGTGAAGGTCAGCGGGTCGGACGGTGCGGAGAGCCGCCCCGAGGCGTCGGCGGCCAGCACGTTGACCGTGTGGGTGCTGCCCGGAGGCAGGTTCCGCAGGGTCACGGACGTGCCGGTGGCCTCGCCGACCAGCCGGGTGTGCGCGCCGTCGCGTTCCTGGACGAGGTAGCGGGTGGCGGCGGACGCGCCCGTCCAGGACAGGCGCGCGGTGGTGTCGGTGACGGCCTCCAGCCGCGGCGTGCCCGGGGTGCCTGCGGCCGAGGCGCCTGGACCGGTGCCGGGCTGCGGGGCGAGGGTGACGGCGAGCATCCCGTACGGCGGCACGGTGACCCGTGAGGTGGAGCCGCCGCTGCCGGTGACGTCGGTGATGTCGCTGTCGCCGCGCGCGTAACGGCTGACCTCGGGGGCGGCGGCGGACGGCGTGAAGCCCGCGTAGGCGAGGTCGACGGTCCGTGCCGCGTCGGGGTTCTTGTTGATGAGCAGCACGCTCAGGCGCCCGTCGCGACGGTGGACGGCGTGTGCGGAGACCTCCTGCGCGGAGGACGCGGCGGCCACCAACGTGTCGCCCGTCGTGCCGAGTTCGCTGGTCATCTTCATGCCGTAGTACGGGTGGAACGGCGTGTTGGGCGCCGGTTCGCAGACGTCACCGGTGCAGCCGCCGCTGGAGAGCATCCCCATGTCGCCGTAGTCGGTCTCACCGTCGACGGTGGTGATCCGGTCGGCGCCGTTGTGCGTGTTCCACCAGTCGACGTTGAACACGCCGTTCTCCAGCGCCGTCATGAACGCGTCGGCGGCGAACAGGCCGTTGGGACGCGCGGTGAGCATGGCGCCGCCCGTGTTGGTGTTGACCTCCGTGAGGGCGATGCCGATGCGCGCGGAGTCGGCGCCCGCGTAACGGTCGATCTGGTTGCGGACCTCCCGCAGTTCGCCGGGTAGCCGGGCCAGCCGGGACAGGGCGGCGTCGGCGGTGGTGTCGGAGCCTCCCGCGTACCAGTGGACGCTCACGAAGTCGATGACGTCGGTGACTTCGGCGAGCACGGTGTGGTTCCAGTCGCCGGGGTCGCCCTGGCCGACGACGCCGTCGGGCCAGTTGCCCGGCGCTGTGAGCACCGCACCGATCTTGACGGTCGGGTCCACCGCCTTCATCGCGGCCGCGTAGGCGCGGACCTGACGGGCGTACTCCCGGGGGCTCTTGTCCGCGTGGTCGTCGTGCTCCCAGCCACTGCCGTAGTGGCCGTTGCCGTAGATCTCGTTGCCGATCTCCCAGTACTTCGCGTCGTAGTCCTTGGTGACGTTCGCGTACCGGACCCAGCCGGCCGCCTCCTGGGGGGTGCCCGAGCCGTAGTTGGCGATCAGGATCGGCTGCGCCCCGGTGGCGCGGACGGTGCCCATGAACGCGTCGAAGCCGGTGCCGGGGGCGACGTAGCCGCCGGGCGCGGTGTGCGTCTCCCAGTGGTAGATGTCGGCATAGGACCCGCCGGGGTAGCGCATCGCTCCCACATCGGCCGCCTTCATCAGGGTGGCGACCTCCGGGTCGTTCATGTGCGAGTCCCACACGGCCGCGTTGACGCCGCGTGCGGTGTCGGACAACCGGCCCAGCGAAGCCTGCGTGTTGACCCGGACCTCGACGTCGGCGGCGGGCGTCTCCTGCCCCGCGGCGGCGACCTCGGCGGCGCCGAGCGGTGACAGCAGGGTGAGCGCGGCAGCCAGGCCGGCGGCGGTGCGTGCGAGGTGCCGGGGGCGGCCGGACGGGGCCGGCCGGCCTGATCTCTGCGGTGGGGCCATGGGGGTCCTCCCTCAAGGGCCGGCGTCCCGTACGGCTCGCCGGGCGCCGCGCCGTACGGAACGCCGGACGGGCTGGGACACGTGCAAGGAGCGGACGAGCTGGGAGACATGCAGGGGCGCGTTATGGGCGCGTGATGGGAGCGCTCCCATGATGGGAAAGAGTTGATGCTCTGTCAACGGACGGGACGGTTGAACCGACGCGGCGCCGGCCATGTGCCGCGAACCGGAAGCCGGGTGCCGGGGTCGCCTCAAGCAAGCGGGGTGCCGGGGGTCGCCTCAAGCAAGCCGGGTGCCGGGGGTCGCCTCAAGCAAGCCGGGTGCCGGGGGGACGCCTCGGCAAGCCGGCTGCCTGGGCTCGTCTCGGCAAGCCGGCTGCCGGGCGTTGCCGCGGCGAGCCGGCTTCCCTCCGGTTCAGCGCAGCAGCGTGTCGAGGAACGGGCTGGACAGCACTCGGTGCGGGTCGAGACGGTCGAGGGTGGCGACGGCCTCGTCCCAGCCGGGACCGCCGCCGGCGCGCTGGCTGTCGGGGATGTGGCGGGTGAGGACGTCCGGGTCGGACCACGCGGCGGTGCCGGTGTAGGCCCAGCCCTTGGACCACTCCACGCGGACGGTGGCCCGCTCGCCGTCCAGGGTCAGCAGGAACTGCTCGATGTCGCGGTAGAAGCGGTCGAGGCCGGGGGTGGCCGGCAGGGAGAGGACGTCGATCCACACGGCCGTGTCGACGTCCGGCCGGTCGGGGCGCGGCCGCACGGCGGACAGCAGAGGGGGCCGCGCGCCGGGGACGCCGCACACGGAGGGGTTCTCCAGGCCGGTCACCCGGATCTCCACCTGGCCGTTGACCGGGTACTCGCCGCGCGCCGCGTACTCGGCGAGCAGCGTGCGGTAGTAGTCGGCGAACCGGCTGACCACCCACTGCAGATCGGCGCGACGGGTGAGGACGGCGTAGCCGTTGGCGGTCTCGCGCAGCGTGGTGGGTCTGATGTACTGCAGCAGGTTGCGGGAGGCGCCCCACAGGTCCGAGCGCAGGCCGCCTGCCAGCAGATGGGTCAGGACGTCAGCGGTCAGTACGTCCCGCACGAGGGTCCCCGAGAGCAGTACGTCGGTGATGTCGCCGGTCAGTGCGACCTTGGCCAGGAGGTACTGGACCTTCCCGAACAGCGGCGCGCTCGCCCAGGCTCCGGAGACCAGGTCGCCGGCCAGCCGGGCGACCGGCTCGGGGAGGGAGTCGGAGAACGGGTAGTTGTACGGCCCGTCGACCGCGCGGGACACGGGCGGCCGGTTCGGCGCGATGCTCCAGACCTTCAGCCAGGGACGGTCGGTGAAGGCGAACCAGATCGCCTCCACCCGGCCGGTGCGGTCCACGAAGCCGGCCAGGGTCCGTGCGCCGGCGGCGGCGCCGGGCGCGGCGAACAGTTCGGTGGCGGGGATGTCCACGAACGACTGGCAGCGCAGGTTGTGGTCGGTGCCCACCCGCAGGACGGCCTCGGTGACGAGTGAGCGGCCGAGATGGGTGAGGAGGGCGTCGCAGTCGGGTTCGGCCCGGCCGACGGTTCGCAGGACGTAACGTCCGGCGCCCGTGTCCCAGACGACCGCCGTCAGTTCGGTGACCAGGTTGCTCAGCGAGCCGTAGCCGTGGCCGGGTGACGGGTTCTCGCCTGCGGCGGGAAGGGCGGTGCCGTGCGCGCCGACGGCCAGTGCGCCGCCGACGGAGAGGTCACCGGGTGCGGGTGCGGCGGTGACCCCGTGGCCGCCGGCCCCGGCGAACGCCAGCAGCGCCTCCAGCGAGGCCCCGGCCTGGACGCGCACGGCGGCCGACCCGTCGCCGGACCGCTGCTCCAGCGACATCGAGGTCAGGTGTGCGGTGGTGTCCAGCAGGACGACCCGGGCCGCGGCGGGGGTGCCGTCGGCCACGGTCAGGGGAGACCAGCCGTGGCGCCGCCCCTGCGCGCGCACCGTCCAGCCCGCGCCGTGGGCCCAGTTGACGACGTCGAGCACCTCCTGCGGGCTGCGCGGGGCGCACGTCCACAGCTCGTCGGTGCGGATCTCGCCGACCCAGTTCTCGTAGACGCGCTGGTGGAGGTCGATCCCGGCCGGGAAGCCCGGCGGCGGTGCCGAGGCCGCGTGGGCGCTGTCCGGCCCGGCCAGCCCGCGCAGCAGCCAGCCGGCGCCGCCCGCGAGGGCCGACGACGCCAGCAGCCTGCGCCGCGACAACCCGCCGCCTCGGTTCGAAGGACCATCTGTCATCGCCGCAACCCCTCCGCCTGCTCGCTCCGCACCGGCTCTCGTCGGCCGGTCGGCCGGCCGAGCACGCACGTTACGCAGCGGTGAAGGGTCTGCCGTCGTACGTGCGCTCGATTCACGTAATCGGGTGAACATCACGTCAACGGGCCTCGCGCGGGCACTCCTGCTGTACCGGTGGCCGGCCCTCGGGCTTGCCCGGGCCGCAGGCGGTGCGGGGTCAGGCTTGGTCGTCGTGCGGCGTGAAGCCTTCGGGCGCCTGGTCCAGGAAGGTGGTCACGGAGGCGATGCGGTCGCCGTCCAGCGTCAGGATGTCGGTCCCCTTGGCGAAGACCGTGCCGTCGCCGAGGCGGATCTCCCACTGCAGGCGGGCCCGGTCCCGGTGGCCGTCCGGCGCCGTGCGCGCCGCGAAGTCGACCTTGCCCATGTGCCCGGTGAACTGCCGGTGGAAGCCGATGAGGGCCTCCGTCCCCTCCAGTACGCCGACGGGTGCCGTGTAGCGCACATCGGGGGCGAAGACACGGGAAGCCAGTTCCCTCTGCCGGGCCTCGTCGTGGGCGTTCCAGAACGCCAGGTACGCATCGACGGCAGCGAGGGGTGCGAGGGTCTCGGACACAGGCGTCTCCTTGCGCTTGCTGAACGTGTGGTTGCTGAATGTGTGGTTGCTGAAGGTGCGGTTGCCGAGCGTGTGATTGCTGTATTTGCGGTTGCTTGATTTGCGTTCGACGAAATCACGGATTTCGGCCGCATGCCGATTATGGCGTTTTGGGATGGACCCGGCGCCACGCCGTCACCGTAGCCCGCTGTCCCCCGATGGCCTGACAGGTCATGACGGTCGCCCTCGTGCTGTGTCGTCTGCGCTTTGGCGACATCCCCCCAGCGACCGCCGCGAAAGCCCCGCAATCGCCGCTGAAACGTGAGCTAAATCACTTCCGGAATTGAGAAGTCGAGCTCGGACTTGATCAACTAACGTTGTTTTTTAGCCTTTTTGACGCTCTGTAAGTTTCGCGAGAGCCGCAGTTTTGATCATGCGGCGTGTTGATTCACATCTTGAGAATCGGAAACTTCATGAGAAACCACTCGTTCGCGCCAAGATGGCGTGAACAGGCCTGGTGTGGAGGGCCCAGCCGGTATGTCGCCGGCGGCATAGCCCTGGTCATGGCCGTCACACTCCTGGACGGCGCCGGCGTCGCGCTGGCCGCCGGGCGCCAGGGGATCGAGTCCGCGCCGAAGCCGTCCGCGACGCAGGCGGCGGACATCCCGTCGGCCCGCATCGCCGCGCGGCTCACGGGCAAGCGGGTCGAGGCGCTGTCCGAGCGCACCGAGACCTCGACCACCTGGGCCAACGCGAACGGTTCGCTCACCACCGAGATCACGGCCGGTCCGATCCGTTTCAAGGACGGGGAAAGCGGCGACTGGCGCACCGTCGACCTGGACCTGGTCACCGACAGCTCGGGCGCCGTCGTACCCAAGGCCCACCCGCGCGGTCTGCGGATCTCCGGCAAAACCGGCACCCCCGCCCGCTCGCTCGAAGCGGCCCAGGGCGCCAAGGCCGTCGACCTGGTCACCCTCGGCGACGGCGACAACGGCATCACGCTCCAGTGGAAGGGCGGCCTGCCCGAGCCGAAGCTGGACGGCACCCGCGCCGAGTACACCGAGGCCGTGCCGGGCGCCGATGTCGTCGTCGAGGCGACGCGGACCGGCTTCGAGCAGTTCGTGGAGATCAAGAAGAGGCCGGCCCAGGACGGCTTCTCCTACACCCTCCCGCTCAAGGCCAAGGGCCTGCAGGCCAAGCTCCAGGCGGACGGCAGCGTGCTGTTCACCGGCCGGGACGGCAAGAAGAGCGCGGTGATGCCCGCCCCGGTGATGTGGGACTCCACCGTGGACCCCGTCTCCGGCGAGCACACCCGCCGGGTCGAGGTCGGTATGAAGGTGGTCCGCAAGGGCGGCACGATCGACCTGGTCGTCACCCCGGACGCGAAGTTCCTCGCCGACCCGAGGACGAAGTACCCGGTGACGGTGGACCCTTCGACGTCCGCGCTGTCCAACGTGTTCGACACGTACGTGCAGCAGGGTGAGACGGTCGACTGGTCCAACGACACCGAGCTGGACCTCGGCAACCCGGGTACGAAGAACGCCGACGGCACCTTCCGCACGGCGCGTTCCTTCATCTCCTGGAACACCTCGCCGATCTCCGACGCCCTGATCAACAGCGCGACCCTGTCGCTGTGGAACTTCCACTCCGGCAACTACACCGGCTCGTCCTGCCCGAACCAGCCGTGGGAGGTGTGGTCCACCGGGGCCGCGTCGACCTCCTCGCGGTGGACGGCCCAGCCGGCGTGGATCGCGTCGAAGGCCACTTCCTCGGAGACCCGGGGCAACGCCTCCTGCAGCACCCAGCCGGACGGCTGGATCAACGCGAACGTCACCACGCTGGTGCAGGAGTGGGCCTCCGCGAAGGCCGCCAGGTCCCACCTGGGCCTGCGCGCCTCCGACGAGAACGTCACCGGGCAGTGGAAGCGCGTCAACTCCGGCAACGCCGCGTCGAACCCGCCCAAGCTGACGGTGAACTACAACTACCGTCCGCGCACCGGCACCGACCAGCAGGCCGGCCCGCCGTTCTTCAAGGACGCCGGCGGCACCTGGTTCGTCAACACCACGACGCCGACCCTGCAGGACACCTTCGTCGACCCCAACAACGACAAGGTCGACGGCACCTTCCAGATCTTCGACAACGCCACCGGCACACAGGTCGGCGACGTCCTCGTCTCGCCCTTCGTCGCCTCCGGCCAGCCGGCCGCGGTGAAGGTGCCCGCGGGGCTGCTGACCAACGGCAAGACGTACAAGTTCCGCACGTCGCCGTACGACGGCCAGCACTACAACACCGGCTGGTCCGCCTACGCGTACTTCACCGTCGACACCGGCGCCCCCTCCGCGCCCACCGCGGTGACCTCCACCGACTACCCCAGCAGCGCCTGGGTCAAGGGCGTCGGCCAGAGCGGCGAGTTCACCGTCACCCCGCCGTCCGGTGACCAGAACGGCATCGAGTGGTCGCTGGACGGCGCGGTCTGGGAGAAGGTCCCGACCAGCGGTACCACCCCGGTGAAGATCACCCTGGCACCCGAGAAGGCCGGCACCAACGTCCTCCAGGTCCGTGCCACGGACAAGGCGGAGAACAAGTCCGACCCGGTCTCCTACACCTTCCACGTCGGCCCCGGCGGTGTGACGCTGCCCGACGACGGAACCCGCACCGCGGCCCGTGTGCCGCTGGCTGCGGAGGCCGAGGCGCCGAAGTTCGACGGCGTCACCTTCCAGTGGCGGCGCGGCGACGCCGACGCCTGGGCGAACCTCCCGGCCGGCGACGTGACCTCCGGCGGCAGCCCGGTGGCCTCCTGGCCGCTCGCGCTCTCCGCCGGCAAGACCCCGCAGCTCACCTGGAACGCGACCACGACCGTCGACCCCGAGGGCGTCGTCCAGCTCCGCGCGCAGTTCACCGGCCCCGCGGGCGCCACCGGCGCCTCCGACCCGGTCGACGTCGTCGTGGACCGCAACGCCGACGGAGCGGCGAGCGAGAGCATCGGCCCCGGCTCGGTCAACCTGCTGACCGGTGACTACACGCTCCCCGGCGGCGACGCCTCGTTCTTCGGCATGAGCGTCACCCGCAGCGCCTCCTCCCGTTCCCCGCAGGCCGGCGCCGCCAACGAGCAGGCCCCGATCTTCGGCAAGGAGTGGCTGTACAGCGCCGCGGCCGACCAGATCACCACCCCGTTCTCGTACCTGCACAAGACCTCGGCGACCTCGCTGAGCATCGGCCTCGCCGGTGACGACAGCGAGATGCACTTCACCGCCGACGCGGCGCAGACCGGGTGGATCGCGGAGCCCGGCTCCGAGGACTACACCCTCACCGGCGGCTTCGGCGGCGACTTCGTCCTGAGGAGCACCGAGGGCGGCACCACCACCTTCGTCCCCGTCGAGGCCGGCGGCAGCACCTGGCGGGCCGCGACGACCTGGGTCGAGGGCGTGGACAACTCCACGACCACCACGGTCTCGGAGAGCATCACGGCCGGCGAGACGAAGCTCGCCCGGCCCAAGAAGATCATCGCCGGCAACTCGGCGGTGTCCAACTCCTCCTGCGCCGCGGACTCCAGCCTCAAGGGCTGCCGCGTCCTGGAGTTCGTCTACGCGACCTCCACCACCGCCACGTCCTCGGCGTTCGGCGACGTGAAGGACCAGGTGTCCTCGATCAGGCTGTGGGCGACCGCCCCCGGCGGCTCGGCGTCCACCGCGACCACGGTCGCGCAGTACGCCTACGACACCGACGGCCGGCTCCGCGAGACCTGGGACCCGCGGATCTCCCCGGCGCTGAAGACCGCGTACGGCTACGACACGGCAGGGCGGGTCACCTCGCTCAAGCCCCCGGGCCAGCTGCCGTGGTCCTTCACCTACGGCCAGGCCGGCTCCAGCCCCGCGTCCGGCCCCGGCATGCTGCTCAAGGTCTCCCGCGCCACGCTCACCCCGGGCAGCGCCGACCAGACCAACGGCACCGCCACCACCAACGTCGTCTACGGAGTGCCGCTGACCGGCTCCGCGGCGCCGGAGAACCTGGGCGCCGCCGCCACGGCCTCGTGGGGCCAGTCGGACACGCCCACCGACGCCACGGCGGTCTTCCCGCCCGACCAGGTGCCCGCCTCCAACGACGGTTCCTCGCTCACCGCGGCCGACTACGGCCGGGCCGGCATCCACTACCTGGACGCCAGCGGCCGCGCGGTGAACAAGGCCGAGCCGGGCCACCGTCTGTCGGTCACCGAGTACGACCGCTTCGGCAACGTGGTCCGCACCCTGTCCGCGGCCAACCGCGAGCTCGCCCTCGGCGCCACGACCGCGCTCAAGGACAGGCTGACGGAACTGGGCATCGGCTCCCTGGCCTCCGCCGAGCGTGCCCAACTGCTGTCGGACGTCTCGGTGTTCGACGCGAGTGGCGAGCGCGAGACCGACACCTACGGGCCGCTGCACCGCGTCACCCTGGCGGCGAACCTTACCAGCGGAACCACCACGCTGGCCGCCGCAGGAACCCAGCTGATGGCACGTCGGCACACCGTGCGGGAGTACGATTCGGGACGTCCCACCGACGGCACCGCCGTCGTCCGTGACCAGGTCACCAAGGTCACGGTGGGCGCCCAGCCCCGGTCCTGGCCCACCCTGACGGCGGACCCGCGGGTCACCACGACCGCCTACGACTGGGTCAAGGGCCAGCCGACCAGCTCCACCGTCGACCCGGGCGGCCTGGCGATCACCACGACCACCGGCTACGACGCCCAGGGCCGGGTGATCCGCGAGTCGCAGCCCGCGTCCACCGGCTCCGACGCCGGCACCACGGTCGTCACCTACTACACCGCGGACGGCACCGGCACCTGCGGCGGCAGGCCGGAGTGGGCGGACCAGATCTGCCGCCTCGCCCCGGCAGCCGACATCACCGGCGGCGGCTCCAACCCGGCGCAACTGCCCACCAAGGTCCTGGAGTACGGGCAGTTCGGCCAGGCCACCAAGATCATCGAGACGGCCAACGGGGTCACCCGCACCACCACGACGGGCTACGACGCCGCGGGCCGGGTCACCACCCTGACCATCTCGGGCGGAGTCGGCGCGGCCGTCCCCGTGAGCACCACGGCCTTCGACGCCGCGACCGGCCTGCCGGTCAGCAACACGTCGCCGACCGGCGGCACCATCAGCAGGACCTACGACCAGCTCGGCCGCCAGCTGACGTACACCGACGCGGACGGAGGCGTCACCACCACCAAGTACGACGCGCTCGACCGGCCGACGACCGTCACCGACACCGTGCCGTCGACCACCACCTACACCTACGACACCGCCGTCGACCCGCGCGGCCTGCTCACCTCGATGACGGACTCCGTGGCCGGCACGTTCACCGCCCGCTACGACGAGGACGGCCAACTGGTCACCCAGGGCCTGCCCGGCGGCTACACCACCAAGGACGTCATCGACCCCGCGGGCACCACCACCGCCCGCACGGTCACCCGCGACAGCGACAACTCCGTGGTGATCGCCGACAGCGTCACCGAGACGGTGCACGGCCAGACGGCCACCCACGCCGGAACCCCCGGCGTCACCGCCTCCCAGGCCTACACCTACGACAAGGCCGGCCGGCTGACCCAGGCGCAGGACACCGCCACCGACGCGGTCTGCACCACCCGCGCCTACACCTTCGACAAGAACTCCAACCGCAAGACGCTCGCCACGGCCACCGCCGCGGTCAACGCCGACTGCACCCTCACCGGCGCCACCACCACGTCGTACACCTACGACACCGGCGACCGGCTGATCGCCACCGGCTACGTCTACGACGCGTTCGGCCGCACCACCGCCAAGCCGGGCACCACGCTGGCGTACCACGTCAACGACCTGGTGCAGCAGCAGACGGCGGGCACCGAACGGCAGACCTGGACGCTGGACGCGGCCCTGCGCTACCGGTCCTGGACGACGGAGGCCAACACCTCCGGCACCTGGGCCCAGACCGCCTCGCGCCTGAACCACTACGACTCCGACGGGGACAGCCCCCGCTGGATCGTGGAGAGCACGAGCGGCGGCGCGGTCACCCGCAACGTCCTCGGCCCGGACGGCAACCTGGCCGCGACCACCGCCAAGACCGGCGGCACGGTCCTCCAACTGGCCGATCTGCACGGCGACATCACCCTGCAGCTGCCGGCCGACACGGCGGTCGCCCCGACCGTGCTGGACGCCGACGAGTTCGGCAACCCCCGGCCGGGACAGGCGGAGACCCGCTACGACTGGCTCGGCGCGCACCAGCGCTCGTCGGAGACCGTCACCGGGCTCAAGCTCATGGGCGCCCGCCTGTACGACCCGGCCATCGGACGCTTCCTGTCCCTCGACCCGGTCCGCGGCGGCAGCGCCAACGCCTACGACTACGCCAACGCCGACCCGGTCAACCAGTTCGACCTGGACGGCCGTGTCTCGGCCTGGCGCAAGAAGTACGAGGAAGCCAAGGCCTGCAGGAGCCTGGGAGCCGGCGGCTGCGCCTTCGCGACGATGCTGTCCGGAGTCCTGCTGTGGAAGCTCCCCGGAAGCAAGTCCCGCAACAACGCCCTGCGGCACTTCATCTGGATGGCGGCGCTGACCTACTTCTTCGGCTGGCGTGCCGCCAAGCGGCTCGGTGACGCCCACGAGTACGGGCAGACGAGCCGCGACTCACGGAAGGACCAGTACAACAACCGGGTGGCGCGCAACTTCGTCGCCAGCAGCTACAACCGCTCCTGGATGCGCTACTACGCCAACCGCGGCTATCTGTTCCAGTACCTGTACCGTGCCGGCAGCTGGCTCTACAGCAACGGATACCTGGCCAGGTGATCCCTGACCTGCCGTGGGGCGCCCGCGTCCCGTGACAGGTCGAGCCGGCAACCGTGTGCCGGGGCCGGTCCCCTCGTGGGGCCGGTCCCGGCACCGCCGTACTCTCTGCTCTCTCTTCTCGCTCAGCCCGTTCTTCCCACCAGACGGTGAACCCCCCACCCCGCCCCGACCCTCGGGAGACCCCATGCCGCCCCGGACGCACCCCACCCGGCCGCTCGCCCTGCCCGGCGCGCTGCTCCTGGCCACCGCCCTGCTCGCGGCCGGCCTGACCGGCTGCTCCGCGCTGTCCCCGTTCAACTCCTGTGACGACACGGCCGCACGGGTGAAGGAGCTGCGCTCCCAGCCGATCCTGCGCTCCGCCCCGGAAGGGGCGACCGTACCGAAGGACCTGGCCGCGGTGGACGCGGGCTGCGTCGACGACAGCGGCGACGCCTGGCTGTACGCCGACCGCGTGTACGCCTTCCCCGGCCCCCGGCAG
This sequence comes from Streptomyces sp. NPDC053367, assembly GCF_044545925.1. Classification (NCBI taxonomy): domain Bacteria; kingdom Bacillati; phylum Actinomycetota; class Actinomycetes; order Kitasatosporales; family Streptomycetaceae; genus Streptomyces; species Streptomyces sp. NPDC053367. Next base: position 65,872 of record NZ_JBITYN010000006.1, read on the forward strand.
AAGGTCGTGGACTTCTACCGGACGACCGCCGAGGCGGACGGCTGGGACCTGCAGACCGCCCCTGCGGACCAGAGCGCCCCCGAGACGACGGCCGGGCTGTGCTTCACCAAGGGCGGCGACGGCGACGCCCTGCTGCTGACCGTGCAGTTCACCACGGCCCGCCAGCTGGAGATCGAGCACGGCTACGAGGCCGGGCCCGAGTTCGACTCGGGCTCCGGATTCGAGATAGAGGTCGGCTCCGAGACGGACGGGGCGAAGACCGGCTGCTTCGACTGACGACCGCGCGGACCGGTCAGACCCCCCACCAGGGCGCCGAGGTGTCCCGCAGGGTGTTGGTGCCGCAGTGCACCTCGCCCATGCCGAGGTGGTACGTGTACCAGTCGTCGATGTAGGACACCTTCATCCCCGCGTCGTTGTACGCCTTGCTCACCGCCGCGGTGAAGATGTCCTTGCCGCCGACGACCGGGCCCCACTGACGCGGGGCGAGGTAGCGGTCGCGGGCCAGCAGGATGCCGTTGACCGCCCCGGGCACGTAGGCGCTGGTCTGGACGGTCGGGGCGGCGGCCGCGCCGTCGCGGGCGAGCAGCCGCTGCTGGCCGTGCTCCTCGACGGCGCCGACGGCGCCGACGGTGCCGCCGATGCGCTGGAGCAGGGGCATCCGGGTGCCGGTGACCGTGGTGTCGATACCACGGGTGTACAGGGCGGGCACGCGCACGATCTCGGCGTCGGTGACGCCGGTCTCCCGCTTGAGGATGTCGAGGTTCGCCTCGATCCGGGCGGCCGCCAGGCTGTTGTCGGCGAGCAGCTTCCGGGACGCGAGGGCCTGGGCGATGGTCTCCTGCGGCCCCACCATGCCGTCGAAGGGCTTCACCGAGAACATCCTGGTCCCGCCGTGCCCCTCCCGCGCGGCCTTGCGCAGCAGGTCCAGCCCGGCCTTCGGGTCGGCGACGCCGATGCGCCAGCCGCGCGGGGTGTCGGCGGGCAGGAACTGCACGAACTCGTCGACGTGCCCGACGTGCAGCCAGGACGTGTCCAGCAGCAGCGGGTTCTGCATCCCCTGGGACCTGAGCAGCGTACGGATCTCACTCGACGGCCGGACGCCGCTGCCGTCCCTGCGCTCGCCCATGATGATCCGCCCGGCCGGGTAGGAGCGGCCGTTGTGCGTGTACGGCGGGACGGTCTCCAGGTTGCCGTAGGAGTTCAGCGTCTCCCAGCCCTGCATGTCCCGGCCCCGCGCCTGCACCACGCCGATGCCGGGGCCGCGCAGCCTGGCGTACAGCTCCCGCCCGGCGGGACGGTCCTGCGCCGAGCGCAGCATGACCCGTATCGCCTGCTGCCGGCCGTCCGGCCCGGTCATGCTCACATACGCGGGCTCCACGAAGTCCTGCGCCCAGATGTCGCCGTACGACGTGAACTTGACCACCGACGCGGTGACCCCGGCGTCCTGGGCCCGCTGCTGAAGGGTCCTGACGAAGCTCTGCTGGCGGCGCGCCCAGGGGTCGTCGCCCTTCACCTCGGTGACCAGGACCCGCTGGGTGTTCTGCAGGTTGTGGTGGGTGAGCAGCGGGGCGGCGCGCAGCGTCACGTCGTCGCTCGCGGTGCCGGCCGCGGAGGTCACCGTCAGCCGGACGACCGCGCGCCCGTCCCAGACGCGGCTGTCGCGGATCACGTCCCGGCCCTCGACGCCGAACTCCACGCCGGCGCGCAGCTCGTCGGCGGTCAGCCGGGTCTGCGAGGTGACGAGCGTCCAGGCGCCGGCCCGCTTGACGAACACCCGCACCTGAGCGGCGCCGGCCGTCACCTGGACGCGCCCGGTCGCGTCGTCGGGCAGGTCCACCGCCGGCACCGAGCGCACCCGTGCCAGGTCCGCGGCGTCCGCGGTGCCGTTGACCCGGGTGTCGGCGGCGTCGTTGCAGCGGGCGAGCACGGCGTCGGAGGCACCGGGACGGAGGGCGGCCCGGCAGCGCCGGGCGTCGTCGTCGATGTTGGGCAGGAAGAGCGCCCCGCGCGCGACGGACCAGGTGTCCTCCCCGTCCTGGTCCGCGGTGCCGGTCACCTCGACGGTTCCGTTCCGGTCGGTGTCGGCCCGCAGGTCGACCCGGAGGGGCTCGGCGGCCCGGGCCAGGGCGGGCGGCGCCAGCACCGCTCCCGCCGCGGTGAGGGCGAGGACCACTCGTCCGGCATGTCTGTTGCGCACCTGTCGCGTCCTTTCGTTCCACGATTGCCACCGGGGAAGAGGGGCGGGACGCGCGAGGCGTTGAGTCGGAAACGCGCCAAATGGCCTGACGTTGTGTCAGGCGGCCTGAGTGCCTCACTCCCGATGCCGAAAGGACTCGAGCGAGTGGGGCGGCTTCTCGAGCGCCTTCTCGACCGCGCGCTGCGAGGACGGCTGCCCCCTCTTGCGCCTGCGCTCGCCGGCCCGGCCCTTCAGTGCGCGCATCTCGTCGTACAGCCTGCGGGCGTCCCCTGTGACGATGGCGTCCTCCTGGCGTCGCCCGGCCGTGTCCGTGCCCGGTGCGGGCACCGCGGGCAGGCTTCCGACCGGGAGTTGAGGGCGACTTTGCCGCGTGTGCCCGCACTTCCGGACGAGTGGCCCGACTGCTGAAGGCTCTTGCTCGTGCGCCCCGGCAAAGGGCCGGGCACGTCAGGGAGTTGTTGATGATGAAGGGCAGGAACAGCACCGGTCGGCGGCTCGTTCGTGCCGCGATGTCCAGCACCGTACGCGGCTTCGCCTCGGCGGGGGGAGCGGCGCTGTCGGCCTTGCTCACCTTGTGGATCCGGAGCCGCTGAACAGGGGTACGGGCCTGTGCGGCGGCGGCCCGGGACGGCGGGCCGCGACGGCTGGTGAGGGCCTCCGTAAGGATTGCCGTACGGCGAACGCGGGACGGCCCTGGCGGAGGCGGCGGAAACGGCGGGCGGTGCCCGGGTGTCAGGCGCCGTTCGCGAGCTTCTGGCGCATGACGATCGCGTTGAGCCGGACCGCGAACGGTGCCGTGTCGGTGAGGCCCAGGGTCCCCACGCGGGCCTTGTCGAAGCCGACGGTGACGTCGGTGCAGAAGGCGACGGCGTACAGGTGGGCGCCCGTCTCCTCGTCCTGGAGGGCGAAGAACAGGTCGCGGTAGTAGCTGGTCCCGTCCGGCCCCTCCTCGTAGAAGGCCAGGCCGGCCTCGCCCTCCTGCTCGGCGAGGCCGGTGAAGGCGTCGACGAGGTCGTTCTCGATGGTCTCCCAGAACGACGCCTGGGCCGTCTCGGGCGGGAGCGCCTGACGGACCGCCTCCTTGAGGGACAGCACCATGACGAGGATCGGCGCCTCCTCCTGGAGCCCCCAGCCGCGGACCATCCTGACGATGTCGCTGTCGGGAAGCGCGGCGGCGGCATCGCGGATGTGGCCGAAGTCGTAGTCGACGGTGGCGGGCGCGATCGCCTCCTGGAAGGCGCGCTGCAGCGCCTCCGCTTGGGCGAGGTGAGCCTCTCCCACCCGGGTGAGCGTCCTGAAACTGGCTGCCAATTCCCACTCCTTCAACAATTTGTTGCAGCGGTGAGGCGTCAGTATGCCGTACCGGTGGGAGGGGCGCGCGTCGGGCCAGGTGGCCGAGATGCCGCCGGCACAGGCGGACCCGAGGCCGCGGGCGGGGCGCCTGGCCGTCCTGTCGGACGCGGGGGAGTGGGGTCGCGGTGAGCGCGGACGACCGGGGCGCCCTGCTCGGCATCCCGTACGGCGAGTGGGTGGGCGTCGTGCGGCCGTTGCCCCTGTGGTTTCTTCGTCCGTCAGGAGCGGACGTGCGTGCGGGCCTCCTCGACCGACTTCAAGACGGCCTCGGCGCCACAGCCCTCGGCGACCGACTGGGCCTCGTCGAGGTACCGCAGCGCAGCCGACGGGTCGCCGGTCTCGGCGGTGAGGTAGGCCAGTGCCACGAGTCCGGCCGCCTCGCCGGGCCGGAAGCCGATCTCGCGGCGCAGCCTCACCGGCTCGGTCAAGCGCTCGCGGGCCTGCTCGAAGTCGCCCGCGTCCCTGTCGGCGAAGCCGGGGGGCGTATCGCAATGTCCTCGGACCGGTCCAGCGCAGCGGTGTCCCCGCCGAACATCGCCGCTTCCGGGCGATGCCCCCGTCGAGCCGGTCGAGGACGACCCGGGCACGGGCGAGGGCATAAAGTTCCCGGTCAGGTGTCCCTGCTCCGCGGCACTCGGTGAGAGTGACGACGACCAGGTCGAGCTCGGCGCTGCGGTAGCCCGCGAACCGGGTCGGCTCGGTCCTGGCGCCGTCTGCGACGACCACGTACAGGTCAGGGTCGGACTGCGGCGTGACCATGCCGTCATGGGCGCGGGACCCCTTGAGGACGAGGCCGACGACGGCAGGGTCGGCGTGGGCGAGCGCGCGTGGGCGAGCGCGACGAGCGCGTCGTAGGCCAGCGGCTGTCCGTCCCCGTCACGGTGTCAGCCGCCGACGTGGATGCCGGGCCGACGGTCGGGATCGGGCTCGTGACGGCGGATGATCTCCCGGGTCACCGGTGCGGTGTCGCCGCGGCCCAGCAGGAAGTAGCGGAACATGTGCTTCAGCGGGCCGCCTTCGGCCCAGGCGAAGTAGCAGTGCGGCCGTCGGCCCGTGGTGTCCCGCAGGACGAGCAGGATCGCCGCGATGGCATTGGGGGCGGCCGGGGCATCGGCACGCAGGACGCGGTGACCGTCGACCTCGACCCCTCGTACGGTGAGGGTGTCGCTGAAGTCCGAGGGGTCGACGACGTCGATCTCCAGGAACAGCACGTCCGCGGGGGCCGGCACCGGGTTGGTGCCGCGCTGCTCCCGCTCCTTGGCGCTGTACTCCGCCCGGTCGCCCGCCTGGCGGCGGTTGGCGATGATGTTGATGGCGTCGTCGTGCCTGAGGGTGTCGGTGATGAACCGGCGGGCCTCGGAGTCGAACACGATCCGGTCCGCGCGCAGTTCGGTGGTGCGGGAGATCCGGGAGACCAGCGACACGACGACGATGCCGAGGATGAAGGCACCGGAGATGGCGATGCCGTCGGGCTTGTCGACGATGTTGTACACCAGGGCGTACAACAGCACGGCGGTGAGCAGTCCGAACCCGACCGCGCTCGCACGACGGCGCCCGCGGGCGACGGAGACGGTGACGGCGAAGGCGCCGGACACCATCATGGCCAGGATTCCGGTGGCGTAGGCGCCGGCCTGCGCCTCGACGTCGGCGTCGAAGACGAAGGTGATCAGGACCGAGACGGCGGTGTAGACGAGCACCACGGGACGGACGGCGCGCCCCCACTCCGGGGCCATGCCGTAGTCGGGCAGGTAGCGCGGCACGATGTTGATCAGCCCGGCCATGGCGGAGGCACCCGCGAACCAGAGGATGAGGATGGTGCTGATGTCGTAGACCGTGCCGAAGGTCTGGCCGACGTGTTCGTGGGCCAGCCACGCCAGCGCACGGCCGTTGGCCGCCCCGCCCGGCTCGAACTCGCGCTGCGGGATCAGGACGGTGGTGACGAAGCTCGCCGACAGCAGGTAGACGCTCATGACGAGCGCCGCAGTGGTCAGCAGCCGACGCGTGTTGCGGATCCGCGAGCGCAGGCGCTGCTCGTCGTCGTCGCCCCGGGCGGCCACCAGCGGCATCATGCTGACCCCGGTCTCGAAGCCCGACAGTCCCAGCACCAGCAACGGGAAAGCCATGAGCGCCGGCCCCAGCAGGTCTCCCACGCCGGTCCCACCGCCGACCAGCGCGTCGGTCCAGTCCGACCACGCACCCGGGGTGGTGAACACATGGGCGAGGCCCACACCGATGACGACCGCGTTGAGGACGAGGAAGACCCCGACCAGCGGGATGGCGATACCGACCGCCTCACTGAACCCGAGCAGGAACACACCGCCCAGCACCAGCAGCAGCGCCACCGTCAGCGCGACCTCGTGCCCGTGCAGGGCGGCGGGGAAGAACGGGTTCTCCATCACGTGCACGGACGCGTCCGCCGTCGACAGGGTGATCGTGACGATCCACGACGTCACCACGAACCCGAGCAGGACCAGGACGAAGAGCTTGCCCCACCAGAACGGCAGCAGATCCTCCAGCATCGCCACCGACCCGGCCCCGTGCGGGCTCTCCCGCGCGACCCGCCGGTACATCGGCAGCATCCCGAGCAGCGTCAGCGCCACGATCAGGAGCGTGGCCAGCGGGGAGACCGCCCCCGCGGCGAGTGCCGCGATCGCCGGTACGTAGGCCAGGCTGGAGAAGTAGTCCACGCCGGTCAGGCACATCACCTTCCACCAGGCCTGCGGCTCGGTGTGTCCCTCGCCGGCCGCCGGTCCGACCGGCTGCACCCGGTGGCGCAGCAACCACCGCGCCACCTTGCCGGCCGGCTGCCGCCGCAGCGCCGGACTGGGCACCTCTTCCGGCACAGCCATCCCGTCGCCGTCTCCCATGTCCCCCATCAGCCCTCTCCGCTCGTGCGTCACGTCTACGTAGGGGGCGTGTGCCCGCTCGTCGCGCGACGATCACCGAGTATGCGGCCGGCCGACTTCTGGACCGACACCGGTCCTGCCACCTGTACGGTCGACGCATGGATGCCGTCGCCCGGCCTGCTCTGACGAGATCGAAGAGCGCTTCGCGGCACTCGTCGCGGGCCGGCTGTCCCGGGACGAGGCCGACCGCTGGGCAGCCGGGTGGCTGACGCGGGACGGGACCGACTGGGACGACCTGTCCTGGTGGGCGCTGAACCTCCTCCACGGGATCGACCTTCCGGCGGGAGGCAACGGCGGCTACCCGCACGACGACGAGCAGGTACGGCAATGGCTCGCGGAGCTGAGGAGACGCCGCGTCCCCTGACCTCGCCGTGGCGCCCGGGCCGGGCACCTCGTGCCGATGAGTTCACCGTCGTCGAACGGTCTACCAGCGACACGAACCGTTCTCGACAGGAGTGCCATGTCCGTCATCCAGCCAGTGATCCTGACCGCCCGCCCGGACGTCCTGCTCGGCTTCTACACGAAACTGTTCGGCGCTGAGGAGTTCTTCCGGGTACCGGAGGAAGGACCGGCCTTCTATCTGGGCCTGCGCGTCGGCGACACCGACCTCGGGCTGGTGGCCAAGGAGGAACCCGGGACGGAGGCGGCCCCACGGATCCTGCTCAGCATCGGTGTCGACGACGTCGACGACACGCTCGGCCGGGTGGAGGCGCTGGGCGGCTCGGTCGGCAGCGGCCCCAAGGACATGCCTTGGGGACAGCGCGTCGCCCACATCAAGGACCCGGACGGCAACCCGGTGAACCTCACCCAGCCGATCCCGGCCCGCCGACGCCGCGGGGGGGCTGCCCCGGGCTGACCACAAGACGAGTGGTAGGCGGTCAGCGGTTTCACGTGCCGGATCAGGGCGTGACGTCGATGGAGAAGACGACGCGGTCGCCCGTGGCGGTGTCGATTCTCTCGTTGAGGCCCCACAGGCGGCCCCACTGCGGAGCCCAGGGTCCCGGAGCGGTCGAGGCTGAGGGAGCTCCTGACCGTTGGCCACGAAGAGCCGGTTGCCGTACCAGACCATGCCGTCGGCGTGGACGTCCGGAGTGGCGACGAACGAACCGGCGGAGGTCGGAGTGACCAGCAGGACATGGCCGTACGTGACGTTCGTGTTGTCGCCGGCTCAGCTCCTCGCCGTCGCTCGGCGGGAGCTCGTGACACCCGTGGACCGTGTGCCGGCCGTACGGACCCTCGGCGTCGACGCGGACTTCTGAGGCGGCCTCGCACTCGTCGTGCCCGTGTGTCACGCCGGGGTGACAGGCTGTTCTACAGTGAACACATCAGTTCAGGCGACCGTGACCCAGTGAGGTACTCGCGAACCATGCCGACCGAAACCCTTGAGTTCCAGGTCGAGGCCCGTCAGTTGCTCCAACTGATGATCCACTCGGTGTACTCGAACAAGGACGTCTTCCTGCGGGAGCTCGTCTCCAACGCCTCCGACGCGCTCGACAAGCTGCGTCTCGCCTCCTTGCGCGACGACGGCCTCGACGTCGACGTGTCCGACCTGCACATCGAGATCGAGGCCGACAAGGACGCCCGGACCCTCACCGTCCGGGACAACGGCATCGGAATGTCGTACGACGAGGTCACCCGGCTCATCGGCACCATCGCCAACTCCGGCACGGCCAAGTTCCTCCAGGAGCTGCGCGAGGCGAAGGACGCGGCGAGCGCCGACGGGCTCATCGGCCAGTTCGGCGTCGGCTTCTACTCCGGCTTCATGGTCGCCGACGAGGTCACCCTGGTGACCCGCCGCGCCGGCGAGAAGCAGGGCACCCGCTGGACGTCCCGCGGCGAGGGCACGTACACCCTGGAGACGGTCGACGAGGCGCCGCAGGGCACCGCCGTCACCCTGCACCTCAAGCCCGCCGACCCCGAGAACCAGCTGCACGACTACACCTCCCCGTGGAAGATCAGGGAGATCGTCAAGCGCTACTCGGACTTCATCACCTGGCCCGTCCGGCTCGTCCCCGGCAAGGGCGACGACGGCGAGCAGCGCGAGCCCGAGACGCTGAACTCGATGAAGGCGCTGTGGGCCCGCCCCCGCGACGAGGTCTCCGACGACGAGTACCACGAGCTGTACAAGCACCTCAGCCACGACTGGCGTGACCCGCTGGAGACCGTCCGCCTCCAGGCCGAGGGCACCTTCGAGTACCAGGCCCTGCTGTTCGTCCCGTCCCACGCCCCGCACGACCTGTTCACGCAGGGTTACCAGCGCGGCCTGCAGCTCTACGTCAAGCGCGTGTTCATCATGGACGACTGCGAGGAACTGCTCCCGCCCTACCTCCGCTTCGTCAAGGGCGTCGTCGACGCGCAGGACCTCTCCCTCAACGTCTCGCGCGAGATCCTGCAGCAGGACCGCCACATCCGCATGATGCGCAGCCGCCTGACGAAGAAGCTGCTCTCCACGGTCAAGGACCTGATGGCCTCCGACCAGGACAAGTACCGCACGTTCTGGCGGGAGTTCGGCACCGTCCTCAAGGAGGGCCTGGTCACCGACCCGGACAACCGCGACGCCATCCTCGCCGTGTCCTCCTTCGCCGGCACGCACGACGCGGAGGAGCCGACCACGCTCGCGGCGTACGTGGAGCGGATGAAGGAAGGCCAGAACGAGATCTACTACCTGACCGGCGACTCCCGGCAGAGCATCGAGAACTCCCCCCACATGGAGGCCTTCCGCGCCAAGGGCATCGAGGTCCTGCTGCTCACGGACCCCGTCGACGAGGTGTGGGTGGACGTTGTCGGCGAGTTCGAGGGCAAGAAGCTCCGCTCCATCGCCAAGGGTGAGGTCGACCTCGGCGCCGGGGAGAACGCCGACGGGGACACCGAGAAGGACAAGAGCGGCGAGGAGTACGCCGGACTGCTCGGCTGGATGACCGAGCGGCTCGGCGACGACGTCAAGGAGGTCCGCCTCTCCTCCCGCCTCACCGTCTCGCCGGCATGCATCGTCTCCGACGCCGACGACCTGACCCCGGCGCTGGAGAACATGTACCGCGCGATGGGCCAGGAGGTGCCGGCCACCAAGCGGATCCTCGAACTCAACCCTGAGCACCAGCTGGTGAAGGCCCTCAACCAGGCCTACACGGAGAACGGGGACCGCGGCGAACTCGCCGAAACCGCCGAGCTGCTGCACGCCCTCGCGGTACTCGCCGAGGGCGGCCGGCCGAAGGAACCGGCCCGTTTCGTGCAGCTGGTCACCGAGCGGCTGGCCCGCACCCTGTAACGCCGGGCACTCCGGCTCCCGGGCCGCCCGCGAGGACTGCGCGGGCGGCCCGGGACGGGCTACGACGGCGCCGACCGTCTGCATGAACGCGAACGGGTGGCTGACGTCGGCCTGGGCGGTACAGGGAGAGCAGGACCCGGCCGGTGTCTCCCTCGGGGCAGCGAGCTGCCGGTGCACGACCCGGCCGGCGCCGGAGGCCTCCAGCCGGGACCGGATCTCGTCGGTTGTCCCCTGCACCCGCTCGGGGCCCAGCGCGTCGACATCGAGGCCGGGTTTCCCTTCGTTGCCATCGGGGCCGATCTTCGCGCTGCCGAACACGCCTACCGGCTGCTTCCGCCGATACGCCCGCTCAGGGAGCCGCCGACGGGTCCTGCCCTGCCCTCCAGGGGCACTCCGGACGTCTCGCCCGGATCGAGGCCCAGGGACGCGCCGCCGGGCCGGTACCGGGTGGCCGCGAAGATCGCGGCGTACGTGCGGGAGCGCGCCGTCCCTGCGTCATGGCTGGTCACAGGGGTGGCCGTGCAGGCCGGCCACACTCCCGTCCCTCATCTTCTCGGCCGGGCCGAACCGGATGAACAGGTGACCGCTGGTCTCGCGGCCGTGGCACTCGGCCGGCGCCCGCGGTACCGGCAAGCGCTGCCCGATCATGTCGTGGCGGGCCGCTGAGGGCGGGGCCGGCGAAGTTTTCGGCACTCGGTGTGACCCGTGGCGCGTGAAGGGAATGGGAGCCCCGGCTCGGGGGACTTGGAGCACAGACCGAGAGACCGGCATTCCCATGGGGCCGGTCCGGTTCAGGTTCCTCTGGTTCAGACAGCGTGCCAGGGGAGCCGTTCGTCAGGGGGAGAGTCAGTCCAGCCGGCCGTATTCGCAGACGCGGCGGGCGACCTCGCGGAGCTTGATGTTGTTCTCCTGGGAGTACCGGCGCAGCACGTCGAACGCCTGTTCCTCGGTGAGCCGGCGGGCGCCCATGATGATGCCCATGGCCTCGCCGATGACATGCCGCGTGGAGACGGCCTGTTCCAGCTGGGCGTGGGTCCGGGCGCTGGCCAGGGCGACCGCGGCATGGGAGGCGAGCAGCCAGCCCGCGGTCTCGCTGATGTCGGTGAACGCGCCGGTCTTGCGGGAGTACAGGTTCAGCGCGCCCAGCTCCTCGTCCTCGGTGTACAGCAGGAACCCCATCATGCTGCCGACGCCGAGTTCGTAGGCCTGCGGGGCGTAGGCGGGCCAGCGCTGCCTGTTGCCGGTGAGGTCGGCGATGCGGAAGACGCGCTCTCCCACCGAGCTGCGGGCGGCGTCGAAGCACGGTCCCTCGCCCAGGCTCTCCTGGAGCCGGTCGCTGTCGACGACCAGTTGCTCGGTGGGGGCGAGACTCTCGACGTGGTGGTCGTGCAGCACGAGGATTCCTGCCGCGTCGCAGCCCTCCACCAGCTCGGTCGCGGACGCGGTGATCCGCTCCAGGGTGGCGTCCACGGAGTCCTGTGCGAGAAGATCGCGCGCCATCGAAGCCATCTGCTGCGCGAACAGGGACCAGTCCACTTGTCCTCCATCGCTGCGCTGCGCGGACAGATCTCGCATCCAGCATTTCACGCCGGCTGCCGGCCGCCATTCCGAGCGGCTCCGATCCGATTCTCCCGTGGGACCCGCAATCCCACCCGCCCCGACCCGACTGGACCCGACCCGGCGCGGCGGGTGTGCTGCGATCCTGCGGGGTTCATTGAGCGCAGCTTCAGCCGGCCGCGGTGGCTGCGGCGGCGCGACCAGGCCCGCCGTGTCCCGGGTTCAGGGCGTCAGCAGCGTGCGCAGGTCGATGACGCGATAGCCCCGGGCGGTGACCGCGTCGAGGATCCGGGGGAGTGCCTGGGCGTCGATCACCTCGGTGCGGCCCTGCGAAGCCCCGACGTGCATCTGCAGGACCGCTCCGGGACGCAGGGCGTCCAGTGCCCTGTCCACTGCCTGGTCCACGGTCATGCCGCCTTCGGTCCCCTTCCACCCGTTGGTGTCGGTGGTGAACTCGATGTCCGCGAAGCCGAGGGCGTTGACCTCCGCGATGTGAGCGGGACTGGTCTCGCTGTACGGGAACCGGAAGAACGGCGTCATGGACCGGCCCGCTCCGGCGGCGCGCAGGGCCTGGTCGGCCGCCAGTACCTCGCGCTGTCGTCCGGCCTCGGTCAGGTCCTTGAAGTAGGGGTGGCTGAAGGAGTGGTTGCCCAGCCCGTGGCCGGCTGCGGCGATCTTCCTCACCGCAGCGGGGTGGCGGTCGGCGAAGTCGCCGGTCAGGAAGAACGTGGCGGGTGCGCGACGGCGGGCGAGTTCGCCGAGGATGCTGTCCAGGCCGGCGTCGTTCCAGGCCGCGTTGAACGTCAGGGCCATCACCCGCTCGCTCGTGCGGATGACCCGGTTCTCGGATCCGAACAGCGCCCGCAGTCCCTTGCCGTCCTCGGTCAGCGCCGGTCGCGGCACGACAGCTTCGGTCGGCGGGGCCACAGGACCTCGCGGTTCGACAGCCTCGGCCGGCGGGGCCACCGGTCCCTGCGAGAGGGCCCACAGCAGGACGGCGGACAGTCCGGTACCTGTACCGAGCAGGCGCGAGACGAGACGGCGGCGGTTCGTGATCACAGAAAGCGAGCGCATGACCCAGCCATCGGCCGACTGCGCCCCTGCCTTGAGCACCTGCCCGCGGCTACCGCTTGCCCAGGAAAGAGGCGGCCATCTGGGAGCGGCCGGCGTTGTGCACGCAGACGAACAGCACGGAGGGCTTGGCGGGGGGAACGACGGGGGGAACAGCGGAGGTGCTCATCAGATGAGGGTGCTCTCTTGGGCGGAAGGTGCGGAAGGGGCGGAAGGGGCGGAAGGGGCAGGAACGGCGGAGTGCCGGCCGCCGTCATGGGTGACGACGACCTCCTCCTCGTCCACGGCGGCCGGGCGGGCGAAGCAGACGGCGACCAGCCCCAGGCCGACGGCGGCGCCGGCCGGCTGGGCGGCGAGGAACGGCAGCACGGAGGCCGGTGCGATGCCGGCGAAGGTGTCGGTGAACGTCCGGCCGATCGTCACGGCCGGGTCGGCGAAGGCGGTCGAGGAAGTGAACCAGTACGCGGCCCCGACGTAGGAGGCGACGAGCAGCCGTGCCGGATGGGCGCGGACCGCGCGGGCCAGGCCGAAGACCAGCCGGATGAGCCCGGCGGTGGCCCGACCTCCCCCAGCCACCGTGCCCGGCCGAGCGGTCGTGGCCGGAGAAGCGCACCAGCGGCTTGCCGAACAGGGCGTCGGCCAGCACCGCGCCGGCGATCGCCCCGGCGACCTGGGCGGGGACGTACGCGGCGACCTCGCGCCAGGTGAGCACGGACCGGCCGGTCCGGCGGCCGGTGTAACGCACTCGGTACGACGAGCCTGGACCGGAAGGCGACACGACGGCACCCGCGGGACCACCCGTCCCGCGCCGGGCCACCCGAAGGGCGCCCGCCGAGCGGTGGAGCCAGCGGTCCGGTGGTTGAGTGGTGCTCCCGACGGGGCGGAAGAAGGGGAGTCTCCATGCGAGTGCGTCATTCCGTGGTGGTGATCACCGGCGCGTCCAGCGGCATCGGCCGGGCCACTGCCCACGCCTTTGCCCGCAAGGGATGCGCTGTCGTGCTGGCGTCGCGGCGGGCCGAGGCGCTGGAGGCGGTCCGGCAGGAGTGCGAGCGTCACCGTGATGCCGAGGCCCTCGTCGTGCCGACCGACGTCACGGACGCCGCTGCCGTCGAGAACCTTGCCCGTCGGGCGCTGCAGCGCTTCGGCCGCATCGACGTATGGGTCAACTGCGCGGCCGTCACCGTGTTCGGGCCCTTCGAGGAGACACCGCTGGAGGACATCCGCAAGGTCCTCGACGTCAACGTCATGGGCTACGTCCACGGCGCCCGGGCCGCCCTGCGTGTCATGCGCGACCAGGGGAGCGGAACGCTGGTCAACGTCTCCTCCATCGTGGGCGTCGTCAGTCAGCCGTACACCCATGCCTACGGCATGTCGAAGCACGCCGTCCGGGCGCTGAGCTCGAGCCTGCGTCAGGAACTGCGGCTCGACGGGGCGAAGTGCATCCACGTGTGCACGGTGCTGCCGGCCACCATCGACACCCCGCTGTTCGAGCACGCCGCGAACTACACGGGCCGCAAGGCCCTGGCGATGCCGCCGGTGTACAGCCCCGAGCGCGTGGCGCGGACGATCCTGGACCTGGTGCGCGCGCCACGTCGTGAGGTCGTGGTCGGTCCGATGGGCCGTTCCATGGTGCTGGAGTCCAGGATCATGCCGGGGACGGTGGAGCGGATGATGGCCCGCCAGGTGGACAAGGCCCATCTGTCCCGGAAGGAGCCCGCCCCGGCCGGCCACGGCAACCTCCACGTGCCCGCCTCCGGTACGGGCGCGGCCCACGGCGGGTGGGGCGGCCGGCGCCGCACCGCGATGCGCCGGCTGACCACCGCCACCGTGCTGGCCTGCGCGGCGGCGGGCGTCGCACGACGTGCCCGGACGCGGTGAGCGGCTGGAGCACCGGCGGGCGGTGCTTCCGCGGGACCTCACCGTAGGCCCGCTCATTCGGATCTTGCGTGATGACCGGCATGAACACGGAAACCTGCGACCCGGCCGAGCCGGCCGCCCTCCGCGAAATCTTCGCGTCCCGTCCCGAGGCGGCGCCGCCGGCCGGCTGGGAGGCGGTGCGGTCCTTCGAGGCTGAGCACGGCATCGTGCTTCCGGAGCCGTACCGCACGTTCGTGGCGGAGGTGTGCGACGGACTGCGCGCGGGACCGCCGTTCTACGGTCTGCTGCTCGTCGCGGAGACGCCCTCGGACTGGGGCCGGGACCGCCCCGCGCGGCTGCTCGCCGAGCCCTTTCCGCTCACGGCGGCATGGCTGTGGGAGGAGGACGAGGAGGCACTGTCGGAGCAGGAGGCCGAGGCGCGCACGGCCGCCGTGTTCGACCACGGCTCACTGCTGCTGGGCACCGACGGCTGCGGCATGTACTGGCACCTGATCGTCACGGGCCCGCAGCGCGGTCACGTCTGGCTGATCGACGAGAACGGCGCGATCCCCTTCGGCTCCTGCCCGGGCACCTGCCTGATGCCGGGGACGCCCGGTTTCGCGGGGTGGGTGACCCACTGGGCCCAGGGCCGCTCGTGGTTCGCCGACGCCTAGGGCGGTGACAGGGGGTGCGCCCGGTCGGATCGGGTGACTCAGCCCGGCTGGAAGAAGGCGAGCAGTTTCTGGGCGGGCGGCCGGTGACGTCAGCAGTTCCTCCGTCTCTGCGGACATCCGGGCGGCATTGCCGGTGCGCAGCGTGGCTGGTGCCCTTCATTTCGAATGTTTCGATCTCATTTACGAATGCGTCGCAAACCATACGACTGACCTGAGCGCCCGTCAACGGTTCGCGCGGCGCTCGTCGACTCTTGGCGGGCCGCCGCGGCCCGGCGCCCAGGAGCCGTGAGCGGGACGGGTCGACAGGTGAGTGGCGCACTCCGAGTGGCAGTTGAGACGGCGGGCGACGTGCGCGATGTGGCCGAGCGTCCGATGGGAGCGCGGGGTGACCGGCGGGTGGCCGGGGCCATGACCTACGGTTTCCGGAAGAATGCCTGGAGCTCTTCCGGGCGGACAGCCAGGGAGGTGGGGATGGTGGCCGGGGAAGGCGCTCAGCGCAAGACAGGCACGCGGAGCCCGGAGAAGGCGCCGAAGGTGACGATCACCGAGATCGCGCGAGAGGCCGGGGTGTCGGTGCCGACCGTCTCACGGGTCGTCAACGGGCGCTCGGACGTTTCGCCCGCCACCCGTGCCCGGGTCGAGGACCTGCTGCACCGGCACGGCTACCGTCGCCGCCCGGCCGCGTCCGGCACCAGGGCGGTCCTGCTCGACCTGGTCTTCAACGATCTGGACAGCCCCTGGGCCGTCGAGATCATCCGGGGCGTCGAGGAGGTCGCGCACGAGGCTGGTGTGGGCACGGTGGTCTCCGCCATCCACGACCGGGCGGGAGCCGCGCGGCAGTGGATGACCAACCTGCGGGCCCGCCCCTCCGACGGCGTGATCCTGGTGACGTCGGCGCTCGAACCGGGCATCCATGACGAACTCGGCCGCCTGGGCGTGCCGTTGGTGGTGATCGACCCGGCCGGATCGCCGGCCGGCGAGGCGCCGACCGTGGGCGCCACCAACTGGACGGGCGGGATGGCCGCGACCGAGCACCTCCTCCAGCTCGGACACCGCAGGATCGGGTTCATCGAGGGACCGCCCAGGCTGCTGTGCTCGCGCGCCCGGCTGGACGGCTACCGGGCAGCGCTCGACGTGGCCGCGGTGGCGGTCGACAACGCCCTGACCGTGCCCGGTGACTTCTACCACGAGTCCGGGTTCGCCGGCGCGGAACGGCTGCTGGACCTCGACGAACCGCCCACCGCGATCTTCGCGGCGAGCGACCAGATGGCGCTCGGGGCGATGGAGGCGCTACGGCGGCGCGGGCTTCGGGTGCCGGAGGACATGAGCATCGTCGGCTTCGACGACCTGCCCGAGGTGCGCTGGTGCGCGCCTCCGCTCACCACGGTTCGCCAACCGCTCTCCGACATGGGCAAGTTGGCCGCCCGGATGCTCCTCGACCTCGCGCGTGGAGTCGAACCGGCCTCACCCCGGGTGGAGCTGGCGACCGAGCTGGTGGTCCGCGCGAGCACCGCACCGCCACGCCGGGCATAAGGGGAGGCAGCGCTCCGGGGGTGTCGACGGTCCTTTTTGTCAAGGCCGTTGACACCCCCCTTGCATGCCCGTAGCTTCCTGGCCGTCCCCGCGTAGTTATCGGAAATCTTCCGGAAGGTGGGCCGGTCAGTCATGAGCCGGCTGACCGGCCCCACGCACACCGACGCACCGCCCCGTTCACCAGTTGAGGAGACGCACCATGCGCACACCCGCACGCCGTGCCCGCGCCGGATCCGCCGCGCTCGCCGCGTCCGCGGCCCTGCTGCTCGGCCTCGCCGCGGCGCCCGCCGCCCAGGCCGGCACCGACGGCGCAGGCAAGACGAAGACGCTGCACCAGCTGGCCCGCGAGTCGGGCCGCTACTTCGGCGCCGCCGTCGACAACCCGGAACTCGCGGACACCGAGTTCGCCGACCTGCTGGGCACCGAGTTCGGCCAGACGACCCCTGGCAACGGCATGAAGTGGTACGCCACCGAACCCCAGCGCGGTGTCTTCGACTTCACAGCGGGCGACGAGATCGTCGATTACGCCCGCGCCAACGGCATGAAGGTCCGCGGGCACACCCTGCTGTGGCACTCCCAGCTCCCGGACTGGCTCACCAACGGCACCTGGACCGCCGACGAACTGCGCTCCATCCTCAAGAACCACATCACGAAGGTGGTGAAGCACTACAGGGGCAAGGTCTTCGCCTGGGACGTCGCCAACGAGATCATGAACGAGGACGGCACCTACCGCGAGAACATCTTCTACACGACCCTCGGACCCGGCTACGTCGCCGACGCCCTGCGCTGGGCCCGCGCCGCCGATCCCAAGGTCAAGCTCTACCTCAACGACTACAACGTCGAGGCCCTCGGCCCGAAGTCGGACGCGTACTACACCCTGATCAAGCAGCTCAAGAAGGAACGGGTCCCGATCGACGGGTTCGGGATGCAGGGCCACCTCGCCCTCCAGTACGGCTTCCCCGGCGGCCTCAAGGAGAACATGCAGCGCTTCGCCGGACTCGGCGTCGACGTCGCCGTCACCGAGCTCGACATCCGCATGCTCCTGCCCACGGACGAGACCAAGCTCGCCCAGCAGGCCGACTGGTACGGGCAGGTGACCGACGCCTGCCTGGCCGTGAGGCGCTGCGTCGGCATCACGCTGTGGGGCTACACGGACCGCCACTCGTGGATCCCCGCGGTCTTCCCCGGTGAGGGAGCGGCCCTGCCCTGGGACGAGGACCTGCGGCGCAAGCCCGCCTACGACGCGATCCGCGACGCACTCGCGGCCGAGCACGCCTCCTGACGGGCATCAGTTGGACACGTCCGTCTCCAGGCGTGGCTCCCCGAGTTCGTCCCGCATTGCGTGACGCAGGTCGCGCAGGACGGCCCCGTAGGCGTGGATGGCGTCGGCCAGTTCCGGAGAGTCGGGAGCGGCCCCGGAGCCGACGACGTCCCGGAACGCCTTCAAGCGGTTGAACGCCAGGTCCGCGGCGGCGACGACGGGCTCTCGGCCCGACAGTACGAGGCGTTCCCTGACGGCGTAGACCTGGTGCTCGCCGAAAGCCGCGCGTGCGGCGAGATCCCGTGTCAGCTCGCTGGAGTGGCGGCCGTAGGCAACCGCGAACAGCGATTCCTGGGCGAGGTTGAGGGCGGTGAGGAAATCGCCGTAGAGGGCGCGCCTGTGCTGCAGCGCCTGGGTCTGGACCTCGCGGCCCCAGCGGGCCCGGTCGGCCAGCAGGGTCGAGCCGACTCCGACGACGGCACCGAGGAGTGTGGAGAGAAGCGTCAGCCAGTTCACCCGACGACCCTACGAATCCCTTGTGCGGACCTCCGCGGGAGGTCCGCACAAGGGAGAACCAGCGCTGCCCCGGCGAAAGCCCCGGTCGCGGCGATCGCCGGGGTACCGGCCCGGGGCCACAAGGCACTCAGGCGTGGGTGTTCTCCGGTTGCGGGAGCACGCATTCGATGGGTAGTCGCCGGTGGTGGGGTCGAGGGTGACGCCGTGGGTCTCGCTGTGGAAGCCGGGGAGCGCGCGGTCGAAGGCTTCGAGGGCACCATGCCTCGTCGAGGTGCAGCCGCGGCGTGCTGGGCGCCAGCGTCCGCGCCACCTGCACCGTGTCGTAACACAGGCCGTTCTAGGTGGAGTTGGTGAGCACGGCGTACTGCGCCCCGGGTGCGAGCGCACCGGCGGTGAGCGGGTGGCCGGCGATCCGCGCGCGTACCGCGTCCTCGTCGGTGCGAGCCGGGGGCAGCGGCCCCGCGAGCCCGTACCCGTTGCGTGTCGGCACCAGGTGGACGGGGCGTGCGCCGGAGATCACCAGGCCGTGCGGCACGGATTTGTGGCAGTTGCGGTCCACCAGGGCGATCTCGTCACGCATGACGCTGAAGTGACCCACCATGCGGTCCGCGGTGGAGTCGCCGTGCAGGACGAAGTAGGTGCGTTCGGCGCCGAAGACCCGGGCGGCGTTGCGCTCGGCCTCACCGATCGGGCCGTTGTGCTCGAACAGCGAGCCCAGTTCACCGACCGAGACCGACAGATCCGTACGGAACAGCCGCTCACCGTAGTAGTCGAAGATCGCACGTCCCGCCGCCGACTTCACGAACGCCACCCCGCCGGCGTGCGCGGGCGTGTGCCAGGAGTACTGGTGCGCGTCGTCGAAGCGGCGCAGCGCCTTGAAGAACGGCGGCAGCACACCGTCCTGGCAGGCGCGGCCCCGCCTCCGTCCGCAGCACGGCTTGGGCGTCTCGCGCGTCGGCCGCCCACCGCACCTGGAGCCCGTGAGCATCCAACTCCTCTCCGGTCCGCCTCAGTTGCTCCGCGGCAGCCCCGCCGCCCGCGTTCGTCTCCCGGGCCGCCATCAGAATCGTTCCGACGCTCATGACCTGCTACCTACTCCCCATCACGGATGTATGCCGAGCGGCTGACTGGCCGAGGCGGGCCGCAACACCGGCTGCCGAGCGGGATTCACCCGATGGAGCAAGGCCGCCGGGGAGGGGGAGGGGCCGGCGGCTGGACGGGCCGCCGGTGGGCCCGCTCGACCGGGGCCGAGCGGGCCGCGCCTGGCCGGCTCGTCGTGACGGCCCGCACCGGCCGGGGCGTACGGCTTGGCCGGAGGCCGGGTCAGGCGGACGTGCAGGCGGTGCCGTTGAGGACGTAGGAGCCGGGCGGGGCGGTGGTGCCGGTGTGGGACGCCTGGAAGCCGATGTCGACGGAGGCGCCGGGGGCGATGGTGGCGTTGTGGGCCACGTTCCTGGCGGTCACCCGGCCGGAGGTGGGGGAGTACTCCGCGTTCCAGCCGGAGGTGATGGTCTGGCCGTCGGGCAGGGTGAAGCCGAGCGCCCAGCCGTCGACCGCCGTCGTGCCGGTGTTGGTGAGGGTGATGTTCGCGGTGAGCCCCGTGTTCCACGCGCTGACGGCGACCGTGACCCGGCAGCTCGCGGTCCCGGGTGCCGGGTCGGAGGTCTGGAACTGGGTGAAGAACTTCCACACCTCCGCCGGCAGCCACGTCCTGGAGCCGCTGTCACCCGGGGCTCCGTCCTGAGGAGCGGCGATGTGCCCCTCGTCGAACGCCGCCCAGGCGACCGGATACCCGGCCGTGCAGCCCGAGTAGGTCGTGATGCGGTGGGTGAGGCTTCCCGGTGCGGGCTCCGGCGGAGTCTGCGGGGTGCAGCCGTTGTTGGTCACGAACCTGTCCCTGAGCGCCCGTCCGCCGGAGATGCCGAGGACGTTGTCCCTGAGGCCGTGGACCCCGAGGTAGGCGATGGGCCGGGTGCCGCCGCTGCATCCGCTGAGCAGCCCGCCGCTCTGGACCGCGACCGCGCGGAAGACCGTCGCGCGGGAGCACGCCAGGGCGTACGACATGGCGGCGCCGTAGCTGAACCCGAGGGCGAAGCGCTGTGTGGTGTCGACGCACAGGTCCGCCTCGATACGCCTGAGCATGTCGTCGACGAAGGTCACGTCCTCTCCGCCGGCGTTGGCCCAGCCGTTGTTCAGGCCTTGGGGCGCGACGAAGACGGTGCTGTTGTCCGCCAGCCGCTGGAGCCCGTAGTAGGCCCAGGTGCCCGTTTCCACCGTGCGGCCGGTGGCGACGTCGGTGGAGGTGCCGCCGAGCCAGTGGAATCCGAGGACCAGCCGGTAGGGGCGGCTGCGGTCGTAGCCGTCGGGGATCCGCAGGACGAAGGCGCGGTTCTTGCCGTTGGTCTGGATCGTGTGCGTGCCGCTCGTCAGCGTGGGGGCCTTGCCGCAACCGGTGCTCGGGGCGGCGGCGGTGCTGACGGACGCGGCGGCCGTGCCGGCGCCCGCACCGGTGGCGGTGCCGGCGGTCGCAGCTGTGGCGGTGGCGGTATGGGCGTTCGTGCCGGCGGCCGTATCAGCGGTCCTGCCTGTGGTCGTGCCGGCGGCCGTATCAGCGGTCCTGCCTGTGGTCGTGCCGGCGGCCGTATCAGCGGTCCTGCCTGTGGTCGTGCCGACGGCCGTACCGGCGGCCGTACCGGCGGCCGTGAATGTGGCGTTCGTGCCCCGGCCGTGGCCCAGTGCCGTGCCCGCCATGCTCAGGACGACCAGCGCCGCGACCACGGCGGGCCATAAGAGGGTTCTCGTCCTCGTCATGAATCTCCTTCACAGGGCGCGGTCGCTCACGCTCGGGACCACTTCTGGTTGGCCTGGCCGTTGCACGTCCACAGGATCAGCGGGGTCCCGTTGGCGGTGGCGCCTCCTTGGGCGTCGAGGCACAGTCCGGCGTGGACGTTGCGGACCGAGCCGTCGGTGCCGATGGTCCACTTCTGGTTGTCCTGCCCGTTGCAGGGCCAGATGATCACCCGGGTGCCGTTCGCGGTGCCCCGGTCGTAGGCGTCCAGGCACTTGTCGCCGTAGACGCGGATCTCACCGCCCGCCCAGGTGGTCCAGAGCTGGTTGGCGGCCGTGTGGCAGTCCCAGATCAGTGCGGTGGATCCGGCGGCCGTGGAGGCGTTGTCCACGTCCACGCACCGGCCGGATGCGCCGCCGCGCAGCCGCGAGGTGGTGGCGGCCAGGGGGCTGCCACCGCTCACCCGGAACACGGCCACGCCGTGCGCGGGGACACTCGCCGAGATCTGGCCGGATGTGCTCGACGTGGCGCCGGTCCACAGGTCGGTGAGGGTGAACGGACCGCCGGCCAGGCCGACTTGCGCGGCCGTGGTGGTGACCGTCGCCGCGCCCGCGCCCCGGTTGAACAGCCCCACCGCGACCGAACCGTCCGCCAAGGGCTTGGCGAACACCTCGGTGTTCCCGTCGTCACGCACCCGTCGTCCGCCGGCGCCCAGGGAATCCTGGTTCACCGCCAGCAGACGCGGGTTGCGCAGGATGGCGCTCACATCGGCGGACATGGTGCGGATGTCGTTCCCCGCCATGAGCGGGGCGCTCATCAGCGCCCACAGGGCGAAGTGGGAGCGGGACTCGGTCAGCGACAGGCCCGGACGGCCGACGACCAGCATGTCGGGGTCGTTCCAGTGACCCGGACCCGACTGCGCCGCCAGCGGCGCGGTGACGTCCAGGACGTTGCCGACGCCCATCGGGTAGCTGTTGGTGTTGCCGTTCTGCCAGATGTCGAGCAGGTCCTCGGTGGTCCGCCAAAGGTCCGCGACCTCGCCCCAGTTGTACGAGGCGCCGGTGATGGCGTGGAAACTGTTCGGGTTGATGCTGTAGACGATCGGCCGTCCGGTGGCGCGCAGGGCGTCCCGCATGAGCGTGAACCGGGCGACCTGCTCGTCACGCGTGCCGCTGGACGAACACCAGTCGTACTTGAGGTAGTCGACGCCCCAGGAGGCGAACGTGGCGGCGTCCTGGGCCTCGTGGCCCCTGCTGCCGGTGGAGCCCGGGTAACTCCCCACGGTCTGGGCGCAGGTGCGGTCGCCCGGCACCTGGTATATGCCGAACTTCAGGCCCTTGCTGTGGATGTAGTCGCCGAGCGCCTTCATGCCGCTCGGGAACTTCGTCGGGTTGGCCCGCAGGTTGCCCTGCGCGTCACGCTGCGGGTCGAACCAGCAGTCGTCCACCACCACGTACCGGTAACCGGCGTCCCGCATGCCCGAGGACACCATCGCGTCGGCGGCCTGGCGGACCTGGGCCTCGGTGATCCCGCATCCGAAGCTGTTCCAGCTGTTCCAGCCGAGCGGCGGGGTGAGTGCGGGGCTGCCGGGCGCGGCCGAGGCGGGTGAGTGTGCGGTGGCCGTCACGGACGCGGCGACCGTCAGGGCGGCGGCTGAGAGGAGGCGGAGCAGTCGTCCGCGTGAGCGTCTGAGCACCAAGGGCTCCTAGGGCTCCTAGAGAGAGGGTTCGAAATTTCGATCCTCGTTCGGAAAACGCAATGGCACGGATGTTAGAGATGTCGTGTGGTGTGTCAACACCTCGTCGTGCGGCTGCGCGGGGTCACGTGCGGAAATTCAGCCCGGAAAGCCGCCGAATGTTTCGGCGTCGGTTTCGATCTGTGCGAAAGGTATTGACGCTGTTTCATCGTCCCTCCATCATCCAGTTGCTCGACTTGTCGATCCATGTTCGAAGTACCGAACGGCATTGAGCGTCATCCCGTGAACGAAGCACGAGGAGGATGCACCCCCATGCAGATGTCATGGACTCAACAATCCCTGTCCCGGCGTCGCGTGCTGGCCGCCGCCACCGGCCTGGCCGCGAGCGCCCTCCTCCCTCCGGCGGGAGCCTCCGCCCAGGCGGCGGTCTTCAGCAACCCGGTGATCTGGCAGGACTTCGCGGACGTCGACGTCATCCGCGTCGGCGACACCTACTACGCCTCCGCCTCGACGATGCACTACTCGCCGGGCGCCCCCATCCTGCGCTCGTACGACCTGGTCAACTGGGAGATCGCCGGCCACGCGGTACCCGTGCTCGACTTCGGCGCCAAGTACGACCTGAACGGCGCCCGTGGCTATGTGCGCGGCATCTGGGCGTCGTCACTGGCCTACCGGCCGAGCAACAGGACCTTCTACTGGCTCGGCCAGATCGACTTCGCCCGGACCTACGTGTACACCGCCACCGCCGTCGAGGGCCCGTGGAGCAGGCTGTCGACGATCAGCACGCCCTACTACGACGCGGGGCTGCTCGTCGACAGCGACGACTCCCTGTACGTGGCGTACGGGAACACCACCATCAGCGTGGCCCAGCTCTCGCCGGACGGCCGCAGCCAGGTCCGTACCCAGCAGGTGTTCACCACACCGTCGAGCGTCGGCACCCTTGAGGGCTCGCGCTTCTACAAGATCAACGGACGCTACTACATCTTCCTGACCCGCCCCGCGAACGGTCAGTACATCCTCAAGTCCGCCGGCGGCCCCTTCGGCCCGTACACCATGCGGCAGGTCCTGCTCGACCTGCGCGGGCCGATCCCCGGCGGAGGCGTCCCGCACCAGGGCGGGCTGGTGCAGACGCAGAGCGGTGCCTGGTACTACCTGGCCTTCGTGGACGCCTACCCCGGCGGCCGGATGCCCGCGCTGGCCCCGGTCACCTGGACCTCGGACGGCTGGCCCGTGGTGCAACTCGTCGACGGCGCCTGGGGCACCTCGTACCCCAGCCCGGCCGTACCCCCGCCGCCCCGCCAGGTCACGCCCATGACCGGCGCCGACACCTTCGACGGCACGACCCTCAAGCCGCGATGGGAGTGGAACCACAACCCCGACAACACCAAGTGGTCCGTCGGCAACGGCCTCACCCTACGGACCGCCACCGTCACCGGCGACCTGTACTGGGCCCGCAACACCCTCACCCACCGCATCCAGGGACCCACCTCAACCGCCACCGTCCAGCTCGACCACTCCGCCATGCGGGACGGCGACCGGGCCGGACTCGCGCTGCTGAGGGACTCCTCGGCGTGGATCGGCCTCAAACGCGACGGCGGCACCACCCGGTTGGTGATGGTCACCGGGCTGACCATGGACACCAACTGGAACACCACCGGCACCGGCTACGAGGCCGCGAGCGCGCCCCTTTCCGGCAGTCGCGTCTGGCTGCGCGCGAACGCCGACATCCGCCCCGGCGCACCACGCCCCGGCACCTTCTCCTACAGCACCGACGGCATCACGTTCACCCGACTCGGACCGGCCTTCTCCATGGGCAACGACTGGCGGTTCTTCATGGGTTACCGGTTCGCCCTCTTCAACCACGCCACACAGGCACTCGGCGGAGCCGTACGCGTCACACGGTTCGAGCTGTCCACGCCCTGAACCGGTCCGGCGAACGGCACCACCCGTCCTCCCACCCCCACGAGGAGAAGGATGAATCCGCTGAAACGGCTCGGCACCCGCCGGGCCGCCTCGCTCGGCCGGCCGGCCGCGACCGTCCTGGTGCCTCCCCGCAGCAGCGACCGGCTGACCGGCGGCGGGGCCCCGGCTCCCCCCGGGGCCCCGCCATGGTCGTCAGGCGCTGGAGCGGACGACCAGACGGGTCGGCAGGAGCAGGGCAGTGGGGTCCTGCCCGTCGAGGAGCGCCACGAGCATGCGCGCCGTCTCCCGGCCCAGTGCCTCGATGGGCTGATGGACGGTGGTCAGCGGCGGGTCGGTGATCTGCGCGACGCCCAGGTCGTCGAAGCCCACCACGGCGACGTCCGCGGGGACCTGCCGGCCGGCCTTCCGCAGCGTACGCAGCGCGCCCGCCGCCATGTTGTCGTTGGCGGCGAACACCCCGTCCACGTCGGGGTGTCGGGCCAGCAGTGCGGCCATGGCGGCGGCTCCGCCGGGCTCGGTGAAGTCCCCCGCCCGCGCCGGGAACGGTTCGAGGCCGGCGGCCAGCATGGCGTCCCGGTAGCCGCGGTACCGGGCCCGCCCGGCCTCGGTGTCCAGGCGCCCGCAGATCGCGGCCACACGCCTCCGGCCGCGTGAGACCAGGTGCTCGGTCGCCTCGCGTGCCCCGCCGACGTTGTCGACGTCGACGTACCACCGGGGAGCCGGGCCCACCGGGCGTCCGCCGAACACGACGGGCATCCGCGCCTCCTCGGCCATCCGCGTCAGCGGATCGTCCTCCCGCAGCGCCATCAGCATGACGCCGTCGGCACCCCTGGACCGGAGGAGTTCCGCCACCCGCTTGCGGCCGCGGTCGGAAGCGGCCAGACACAGCATCAGGTGCAGGTCGGCTTCCTCCAGGGCGGCCGACGCCCCCACGATCACCTGGGCGAAGAACGGATCGGCGAAGATCGACGGATCCTCTCCCGAGACGACCAGGGCGGCCGCTCCCGTCTGCCGTGTGGCCAGAGCTCGGGCGGTCGGGTTGGGGACGTAGCCGAGTTGCCGCACGGCCCGTTCGACGGCCTCGCGTTTGGCGCGGCTGACGTGCGGGGCGTTGTTGAGGGCCCGGGAGGCCACCGAGCGGGAGACGCCGGCGCGTTCGGCCACCTCGTCGAGCGTCGGCTGCCGACGCGGCGCATCTTCTGCCATGGACCGGGAGTCTTCCACAGGCGCGAACGTCTCGGCCGGGCAGGACTGGACCGGACTGGGACCGCTTCCAGTTTGTACCAGCGGTACCGCTCCGGAGCGCTTCCATTCCCATACATTCCCATACAGGCCAGCCTCTGATCTCCCAGGCAACTAAACGCTCTGCGCAAGCCATTGACAGTTGAACCACCTCACTTCACGATTGGGACCGCTTCCAGTGGGAGCGCTCCCAACCCCTCCAGAGTCCCCTGCCAGGAAACCGAGGTCCTGTGATGAGCCGCAGACTCCGCACCCTGGCGGCAGCGCTCTTCGCCCTGCCGCTGGCGCTCGCCGCCGCACCGTCCGCACACGCGGCCGACCCCACCACCATGACGAGCGGGTTCTATGTGGACCCCGACTCCTCCGCCAAGCGGTGGGTGGCCGCCAACCCCGCCGACGGCCGCGCCCCCGCGATCAACTCCGCCATCGCCAACACCCCGATGGCCCGCTGGTTCGGCTCCTGGAGCGGCACCATCGGCACCGCGACCGGGGCGTACGTGGGCGCGGCGGACCGGGTCGACAAGCTGCCGATCCTCGTGGCCTACAACGTCTACAACCGCGACTACTGCGGCGGGCACTCCGCGGGCGGAGCCTCCTCGCCGTCCGCGTACGCGAACTGGATCGCCCAGTTCGCGGGCGGTATCGCCGGCCGCCCGGCCGTCGTCATCCTCGAACCGGACTCCCTCGGGGACTACGGCTGTATGAACCAGGCCCAGATCGACGAACGCGAGGCCATGCTCACCGGCGCCCTCGCCGAGTTCAGCCGCCAGGCCCCCAACACCTGGGTCTACATGGACGCCGGCAACCCCGGCTGGGTGAGTGCGGCGACCATGGCCCGGCGCCTGCACGAAGCCGGCCTCCGCCAGGCGCACGGCTTCTCGCTCAACGTCTCCAACTACTTCACGACCGCCGAGAACACCGCCTTCGGCAACGCCGTCAACAGCGAGCTCAGTGCTCGCTACGGCTACACCAAGCCGTTCGTCGTGGACACCAGCCGCAACGGCAACGGCTCCAACGGCCAGTGGTGCAACCCCGCGGGCCGCCGCATCGGCACGCCCACCCGGACGGGCGGTGGCGCCGAGATGCTGTTGTGGATCAAGACCCCGGGGGAGTCCGACGGCAACTGCGGCGTCGGATCCGGCTCCACGGCCGGGCAGTTCCTCCCCGAGGTCGCCTACAAGATGATCTACGGCTACTGACCCAGGACTCCCGCCGCCCGTAGAGGCGACCGGCAGTCCGCCGGGGCGGCGGGCGCTCCGCCCAACCAGTTCGTCGACCAGGAAGCAGTCATGGAACCACGCACGTCACGGCGCCGCACGGCCACCTTCGCCGCGGCCCTCACCGCCTTCGCCGCTCTCACCTCTCTCACCGCGACGCAGGCACAGGCGCAGGCCACACCCGCGCAGGGAACCATCACCCCGGCCACCAGGTTCTACGTCGATCCGCACAGCAAGGCCGCGAAGCAGGCGCTCGCGGACTTCAGGAACGGCGACGTCGAGGACGCGGTGAACATGGCCAAGCTCGCCAGCTGGCCGCAGGCCGAGTGGTTCACCGAGGGGACACCCGACGAGGTGCGGGCCAAGGTCGGCAAGCTGGTCCAGCGGGCCCGCGCCGTGGGCCGCACCCCCGTCCTGGTCGCCTACAACGTCCCCGGCCGGGACTGCACGCAGTACTCCAGCGGCGGCGCCGCGTCCTCCGCCGCCTACCGGCAGTGGATCGACGCCTTCGCCGCCGGTATCGGCACCGCCAAGGCGGCGGTCGTCGTCGAACCCGACGGCACGGCGCTCCTGCCGAAGGACTGCGGGCCCGGCGTCGATCCCACCGGCGAACTCACGGCCGCCCGCATCGCCGACCTCGCATACGCCGTCAGGACCCTGAAGGCCAGGCCCCGCACGGCGGTGTACCTGGACGCGGGCAACGTCCAGTGGCGCCCCGTCGGCGAGATGGCGCGGCGGCTGCTGGACGCCGGCGTCCGGTACAGCGACGGCTTCGCCCTGAACGTGTCCAACACCCACCCCACCGACCACAACGCCAGGTACGGCACCTGGATCGCGAAGTGCATGTGGTTCGCCACCGAGGCGCGCGGCAACGCCGAGTCGTGCGCCGGCCAGTACTACTCGTCGGCCGCGCCCAACGACGGCCTCCCCGGCAACGCCGTCTCCTCCACCGACCCCGCCACCTGGCGCTGGACCGACGCATGGTTCGACCAGCACGTGGGCACCCCGCCGGCCGGCGACCTGCGGCACTTCGTCATCGACACCAGCCGCAACGGCCTGGGCGCCTGGACGCCCGAGCCGGGCAAGTACACCGGCGACCCGGAGATCTGGTGCAACGCCCCCGGCCGCGGTCTCGGCCCGCGTCCCACCGCCGACACGGGCGTGCCCCTTGTCGACGCCTACCTGTGGATCAAGATCCCCGGCGAGTCCGACGGCAGCTGCACGCGCAACACGGGCGGTACGGTCGACCCGGAGTACGGCATCGTCGACCCGCCCGCCGGCACCTGGTGGCCCGACCAGGCCCACTCCCTGGCCCGCAACGCGGCACCGCCCCTGACGTTCCGCCGCTGAACGGACGAGGCCGCGCGCCGACGGACGGCCGCCTCTCGTCCAGGCAGGCGCCCGTTCAGGCCTGGGCGAGCAGGGGGTCGTAAGGGGTGGTGCGCCGGCGGCCGGACATGAAGGTCAGGAAGTCGCTGACGAAGGCGCTGCGGCTGTACGTTCCGTCGGCGTCCGGGGTGTCCCGGTGGAAGGCCGTGCGGAAGAGGGCGCGGTACTCGTCCGCGTCGATGTGCTGGTTGCCGTCCTTGTCGGTGACCTCGAAGAGGACCTCGGCGACCCGGATGAGGGCCGGACCGGCCATGGAGGGGACGGCGGCCGCGTACTCGGCGGCACTGACGCGGCCGTCCCCGTCGGCGTCGAGTGCGGCCTGCAGTTCACGCCACCAGCCGGCGTAGGCGTCGTAGAGCCGGGTCTCCTCCGGCTCGTCCAGGTCGAGACGGCTGGACATCTCGCGGGCCATGGCGGCGAGGTCGGGCCACGTCAGATAGCCGTCCCCGGTCTGGTCGAGGACGTCGGCGAAGAACTCCCGGGCGCTGCGCCGCACTTCGCCGCCGTCGGCAGCGGCTGCCGGTTCGGGTTCCGGGGGCAGCGGCGTAATGAGCCGGATGAGGGCGCCGGCCCGGTTCATCTGCTCGCGCAGGGCGGTGATCGTCCTGGCGCGGGGGTCGTCGCTGTCCGGGGAGAGCGACAGCAGCTCGGCGATGCTGTCGGACTTGATCCAGCCGTCGGGAAGGAACCGGGTCAGCCCGACGGCCAGGTACACACCCTGCATCAGCGTCTGCACCCCCGCGATCTCGGGCAGGCCGGCGCGTCGGCGGAACGGCTCCGGCAGGGAGGCCACGGTGATCGCTCCGATGACCGGGCCTGCGACGGCCCGGCCGGTCGCCCACAGGGCGGGGAAGCCGTCGAGCACCGGCGGCGCCGGGAGGTGGTCGAAGAGCTTGTACAGGATGATCCGCATGGCCTCGGTGCTCTCCAGCTCCTCGGCGACCATCCGGTCGTAGTAGGGCCAGAACTCCTCCGGACTTCCCGGCAGATGACCGGCGTCGTCACCCATGGCGGCCAGGAACGCCCGGAATTCGACGTACAGCCGCTCCATGGCCTCGGGCTCGAGGGGCTGCCCGCTGAGCCGGCACATGGTGACGGCGCTCTCGAACATTGTCGCCACCACCCAGGCCCGCGCGCCCGGGTCCATCGCGTCGTAGGGGCGTCCGTCCGTGTCGGTACCGCGCAGCCGTGCGTGCAGACGGTTCAGCCGCAGGGCCTCCCGCTGCCGCACCTGCTCGTCGCCGCCGAACATACGCCGCATGCTCACGAAGGTGTTGCGCAGCCGTCGCCAGGGGTGCGCCACGAAGGTGGAGTTGTGGATCAGGGCGGCGCCGATCTGCGGGTGCGCGGCTTCGAGTACGGTCGCCCGGATCATGGCCAGGGCCCACCGGGGGTCGTTGAAGAACCCGTGGAACTGTGAGCCGGGGCCGAACAGCGGCTCGCCTTCCGCGTCACCGGGCCCGCTGCCGTGCTCCGTGGCCCCGGCGGTGCCGGTGTGGGAACTGCGGTCGTCTGAGGTGGTCACGACTCAGATGTCTCCGTTCTGGTTCGGCAGTACGGCGCCGAAGCGGCGTTCGCGCTGCCGGTAGGCGTGCAGGCACTGGAGGAAGTCGGGTGCGCGGAAGTCGGGCCACAGCACCGGCGGGAAGACCCACTCGGCGTAGGCGACCTGCCAGAGCATGAAGTTGGAGATGCGCTGTTCACCGGAGGTGCGGATGACCAGATCCACGTCCGGGGTGTCGGGGAAGGGCAGGTGCGCGGCGAAAGTCTCCTCCGTCACTGCCTCGGCCGGCACGCCGCCGCGGATCAGCGAGCGGGCGGCCTCGACGATGTCCCTGCGCCCGCCGTGGTCGAAGGCGACGGTCAGCGTCATCTGCCGGTTCAGGTCGGTCAGCGTCATCAAGTCGGCGAAGTCTTGGCGTAGTTCGGAGGGAATGCGGGGGTCGGTCATGCCGAGGAAGCGGCAGCGGATGCCCCGGGCGTGCAGAAACGGGGCGTGCTTGCGCACCACTCGGCGCACCAGATGCATGAGGAACTCGATCTCGGTGTCCGGGCGGCGCCAGTTCTCGGTGGAGAACGCGAACAGGCTCAGCCAGCCCACGCCGGCCCCGCGCGCCGCTTCGATGACGTCGATCACCGTCGTCTCCGCCGCTCGGTGACCAGCTGTCCGGGGGAGCGACCGGCGCGCCGCCCACCGGCCGTTCCCGTCCATCACACACGCCACGTGCCGCGGCACCTCACGCCGCCCCGGCAGCACCGTGCCCTCGGCAGCCGTCAAGGGGGAGGAGAGCCGGTCACCCCCGGACCGCTGTGCTGTCATGCCCGCCCCCAGCCCCCCGGCGTCCAAGACGGACGCCGTCCCCGCGGTGGCGGGGACACCGTCGTGCCGGGCCGCCACCGCCCTCGCTCGTCAACGGCAGATTGGCAGCGATCAGCGCCGCTCGTTCCGCACATCCGGAGGATTCACCCTTGGGACGCATGTCCAGAAAGGGGTGAAGAGGCTGGAGGCGCACAAGGGCGAAGAAGGCCGGGCGCAGGAGCCGTACGGGTCAGGCGCCCGCTGTCAGGGCCGTCAGCCAGGCGTTCCAGTCGCTCTCGTAGTCCAGCGAGATGAGGAAGGAACGGGCGGCCGTCCAGTTTCCGGTGCGGTAGTGGCCGAGCACCGTGGCGACGTCGGCCGGGTGGCGCTCGACCATGTAGCGGGCCGCGAGATAGCCCCAGTTGTAGGTGCGGCTGACGTCACTGTTGACGTAGGTGGTGTCGAACAGTGTGCGCAGCGAGTACGTGTGCTTGCCGGCCTCGGCCAGAGCGTTGGTGTAGGTGACACCGCGGTAGGAGTACGAGATGTACTCCGCGATGCCCTCGCCCCACCACACGGTGGGGGTGGTCTGGCTGGCGTCGAAGTCGCCGTACAGGTCGAAGCGGCCGTCGAGGTAGTGCGTGTACTCGTGGTTGAGGTTCCAGATCTGCCAGCCGGGGCTCACGTCCGTGCGCTCGTAGCAGATGAAGCGAGGGAGGTTGCCCGTCGTGGCGGGGTCCCCCTCCAGGTACATGCCGCCGTTGTTGGTGTCGATGCCGTAGATCTTCCTCGCGTAAGTCTTGTAGTCGGCACTCGAGTTGAAGACGTCGACCTCCAGGGTCGTGTTGTAGTCGTCGGCCACCGGCCCCGAGTCCTTGACCACGCTGTGGAAGTAGGCGTCCTGGTCGGCCAGGCTCGCGCAGGTCGCCGTCAGCTGGTCGGCGGTCATCTCCTGGGCCCGGATCCGCAGCGAGGGACTGCAGTTGTGGACGATCGGCAGGATGCGCGATTCCAGTCTGCCGCCGGTGGTCCCGGTCGCGCCGGAAGCGCCTTTCACCTTGCCGTGGGCCGGGCGCAGGCCCGGGTCCGCGAAGACGTGGTCCGGCGTGGGGTCGGCCTGAGAGGCGGGGGAGGCCTGAGCGGGAGAGGCGGCGAAGGCGGCTATGAACAGCGCAGTGGTGACGGCCATGACGCGCAAGGCTCGCTCCTGGGTGGGGAGTTGGGTCCCGTCCGCGACGGGCTGCGCTGTAAAATGGCACATGTCACATTGCTTGGCAATGCTTCTGGCGGACCGGAACCCCACGCGGAGCCCCGACACGAGCACGGGCCCTGCACCTCCTCGACCAGATGCTGGCCAAGGTGGGAGCCGAACCCACCCGGCCACGCGCCGGGCGGTGACACCGCGAGGGTCCGCCACGGCCGACTGACATGTGCAGTTGCCTGACAGCGATGGAGTGCCGTCCTGACGGACAGGCCCGCCCGCATTCGCGGGCAGTGCTGTCCTGCCGTGGGGTTGTTCGGGTCAGTGTTCGAGGCCGCAGTCACCGAGCGCCTGTGGTTCCTCGACGGCAGCGAGCTCATCGGCGGTGTGTCCTGAACGCTGCCAGTACGGAGCGAAACATCGAGGACGACCAGCGGCTGTCAGCAGTGCGTGGTGTGTGCATGGCCAAGACCGCCTGTCGGCCTTGCCAGGACCGGGATCGAATATTCGGTTCTTGCTCGCCCCACGAGGACACAAGATGGTGCGCATGACTCTGGCCACCCCCACACTGCACACCGCTCGCCTGCGACTGCGCCCCTTCACCGACGCGGACGCGAGCCCTCTCTTCGCGCTGCACAGCAGCGCCCACGTACTGCGGTACTGGGACTCGCCGCCGTGGACGGAACCGGCCCGTGCCGAGCGGTTCATCGCGATGTGCCGGAAGATGGCGGACGAGGGCACCGGGGTGCGGGTGGCCATCGACCGTGCCTCTGACGGGGCCTTCGTCGGCTGGTGCGGTCTGACCGGATGGAACCCGGACTACCGCAGCGCGTCGCTGGGCTACGTCCTGGGCGATGCGATGTGGGGCCACGGCTACGCGACGGAGGCCGCGCACGCGCTGCTGCGATGGGCGTTCGACACGTCGGACCTCAATCGCGTGCAGGCCGAGACCGATACGCGCAATGTGGCATCCGCCCGGGTCCTCGAGAAGATCGGTTTCCTGCGGGAAGGGACGCTGCGGGAGGACTGCATCGTGAACGGCGAGGTCTCCGACTCGTGGGTGTTCGGGTTGATCAGGCGAGAGTGGCGGCCGGCGGTCGTGCCGACTCCGGCGAGCGAGTAGCGGTCTTACGGGCCGCGCCCACGTTGTTCTCAGGGGGCGGGCCGTCAACCAACTCGGGCAGAGGTGCGCCTGGGCCCTGCGAACGGACGAGCCCGCCACCGCCCCACAGGCTGCGCGCCGCCCTCATCCGTCCCCGCACTGAGTGGCTCAGGACGACCTAATCGGAGCCGTGGGAAAGCCAGTTGGTGACCCCCGCCACGTCGCGCGCGATGTCGACCACGGAACGCCCGTCCGTCGCCACCCGCACCGTATCCGGCGGCATCCGCTCATCCAGGAGCCGCGCCTTACGAGCGCTGTTCTCCAGCTCCTGCTCCAGCTCCGAGCCCAGCTCGCGGCCGGTCAGCCGTTCACGGGCGGTGGCGTCGGAGGCGGTGAGGACAACCCGTACGATCCTGACGTTCGCACCCATGGCGCGCTGGAACATGCCCCCGTTCTCGGCCAGAACGCTCAGAGTGTTCGTGTAGATCAGACGGCGGTACCCCAGCTCGGCGTAGTTCGACCAGAGCGCCGTCAGGTTGCGCTCGGTGATCCTACTGCGACTGGGATCCCCGTCCGGAGCGGGATGGACCTGCCCCATGAAGTCGCCTTCGATCAGGCAGTGGGCGACCATTGCGGCGCGCAGACGCGCTGAGACCTCCCACGCCACCGTCGTCTTGCCGACACCGGCGCGCCCGCCGAGGAGCAACACCTCCGCCTCATGCGTGACTTGTCGCATGACTGCACCCTGCCACCAAGTAGTCGACTCGCGCCCACGAAATGCGCGCGGTTCCGGGAGGCAGGGCCCAGTTCATGTCCGAACGTCGGTCGGCTGGTTGGTCACAGGCCGTTCCGGAGCCTCACGGCATCATCTCGTACGCCCCGGACAGCCCCTCGACGCGCTGCCAGACACGCTCCGAACGCACCCCGTCGACCACCGGGCGCCGTACCGCGCCGAGCGCCCACAGCTGCTGCTCCTCCGTGGCGGAGTCCTTGCCGTGGAGCTCGACGGCGTGTGCGGAGAAGTCCCGTACGAGGACGGCGAACAGCTCGTCCAGCACGTCCTCGTCGGGGCCCGTCAGTGACGCCTGCTCCAGGACCAGCTGCCCGTGGACGACGAGCGCGAAGAGCTGGCCGACGGCGAGGAGCAGGTCGAGGTCCCGGCTCTGCTTCTCGTCCGGGGCAGCCGTGCGGACGAACTCGCAGAGCGCGTCCGCCTGTTCGCGGAACCGGGCCACGTTGGGCAGGTGGCCGTACGCGTCGAACGCGGGCCGCCAGTCGTGGAAACGCACCGAGCCCAGGCCGCGGGCCGGACCCTGCCGGAAGAGGAAGTCGTCGTCGGCCGCGTCGAGGCGGGTCGGGACGGGCTCGTAGGCGACCGGGTCGAGCAGGTGGTTGCGCATGAACTTCAGGATCAGGGCCAGATTGACGTGGACGGTCCCCTCCAGCTTCGGCAGGCCGCGGATCTCGACGGCGGCCTGGGCGAAGTAGTTGTCCTTCTCGAAGCCCTTGGCGGCGATGACGTCCCACATCAGGTCGATGACCTTCTCGCCCTCGGTGGTCACCTTCATCTTCGTCATCGGGTTGAAGAGGAGGTAGCGGCGGTCGTCGGGGCCCGCGGTCCGGAAGTAGTCCACGGCACGGTCGCTGAACAGCTTCATGCCGACGAGCCGGACGTACGCGTCGGTCAACTCGCGCCGCACGTGCGGGAAAGCGGTGACGGGACGGCCGTAGAGGATGCGGTTCTGCGCGTGGGTGACGGCCTCGTACATCGCGTGCTCGCAGATGCCGATGGACGCGGTGCACAGGTTGAACTTG
Organism: Streptomyces sp. NPDC053367; assembly: GCF_044545925.1. NCBI lineage: Bacteria > Bacillati > Actinomycetota > Actinomycetes > Kitasatosporales > Streptomycetaceae > Streptomyces > Streptomyces sp. NPDC053367. Next base: position 100,734 of record NZ_JBITYN010000006.1, read on the forward strand.
CCCACGTTGACCGTGTTGAGGGCGGCGTCGAAGGCGGCGCGGCCGGTGTGCAGCACGTCCTCGGCGGCGACGGGGTAGTCCTCCAGCCGGAACTCGCTGACGAACTTGGACGAGTCGACGACGTTCTTGACCAGGTGGTAGTTCGGGTGGCGGCTGTCGGCGGCGAAGAAGACGTAGCCGTCGGGGCCCTCGACGTCGGTGCGGCGTCCGAAGACGGAGACGAGCCCGGCGGCGTTGCCGTTGCCGATGTAGTACTTGGAGCCGGTGGCGCGGAAGCCGCCCTCGCCGTCGGGCTCCAGGAGCATGTCGGTGGAGTAGATGTCGGCGCCGTGGGCCTTCTCGGACAGGCCGAAGGCGAACACCTCACCCTGCGAGAGCAGTTCCGCGGCGCGGGCCCGTGCGGCGGGGTTGTCGCTCTGCCATACCGGGCCCAGGCCGAGGACGGTGACCTGCCAGGCGTACCAGTAGTCGAGGCCGTAGAAGCCGAGGATCTCGTTGAGAGCGGCGATGCGGGCCGTGTCCCAGCGCTTGTCCCCCTCGCCCTGGCCGGCGGCCGAGGCGGGCGTCAGGAACGTGGCGAACAACCCCTCCTTGGCGGCGAAGGCGAGGAAGTCGCCGAGCCACGCGCGGGTCCGGTAGTCCTCGATCAGCCGACGCTTGCCCCGCTCCTCGAACCAGTCGACGGTGGCACGCAGCAGCCTGCGGGTCTCCGGGTCGAAGTGCGCGGGGTCGTACGTCCGCGGGTTGAAGAGGAGCGCGTCGGCCATGGATGCCGCCTTTCGGCTGGAAGGGGTGAGGGTGGTCCGGGCACGGGTCCCGGGGGCCCGCTCGGCCGGTCAGCGACCGTCGTCGAAGCGGGCGAGGGTGGCGAGGAGGTCGTCGAGCCAGGCGATCATCATCCGCTCGTACGCGATGCCGCCGCGCAGCACGACGTGCTGCAGCTCCCGTTCGGCGTCGAGCGGGCCGTCCGCCGGAGGTTCCCCGAAGTCGCGGGTCTCGCCCGCGAGGTAGTGGGCGAGGCGGTCCTTGTGCGCCTGCCGGTGCCGCTCGACCTCGCCGATGAGGGAGGCCGGGTCGTCGAAGGCGGCGCCCCGGACCTTCACCGCCAGGTCGTGGCGCACACTCTCGGGCTCGGTCGGTTCACGCAGCCACGCGGACAGCGCGTCCCGTCCGGGCCCGGCGACGGAGTACTCCTTCTTGTCCGGCCGCCCGTACTGCGAGACATCCCGGACGTCGACCCAGCCGTCCGCCTCCATCCGCTTGAGCACGCGGTAGATCTGCTGGTGCGTCGCGGTCCAGAAATAACCGATCGACCGCTCGAACCGCCGGGCCAGCTCATATCCGGAACCCGGCTTCTCCAGCAGGGAAACGAGGATCGCGTGCTCGAGCGCCATGCCTCCGATCCTGCTATGCAACTCGTTGCATAGCAACGCCGTCCCGGTGAGACACGGCTCACCTTGCGCGGGCCGTGCGCCGCCGCACATCGGTCACTGCTGCCCGGTGGCCTCGGGTGTCGGGCCGTCGCCAACTGACCGGCGGGCACCCCGGCGGCCCGCGCTTGCGCCGGCTTGCCCTGCTCGTCACAGCGGGCCTCGGCGACGCCGAATGAGACGTCCTGCAACGCGCGGCCCGCTACGGGGCGATCGTCTCCGGCGCGGCCATCGAGGCATGCGCTGCGACCACTCAGAGAGTGCGCTCCATGCACACCAACTGCTTCCGCTCGTCCCATGACCGGGTGACGGTGAAGCCGAGTCGTTCGTACAGAGCGATCGCTCCCGTCCGCCATTCCCACACCGAGAGCCGGACGGTGTGAACGCCGTGCTCCGCGGCGTGGGTGAGCGCGGCGCCGAGCAGGGCGGAGGCGACGCCCCGGCCACGGGCCTCGGGGTCGGTCCACAGCCTCTTGATCTCTGACCGACCGTTGGTGGGGGAGGCCACCACGAGGCACCCCACAGAGGTGTCGCCCAGGAGGGCCACCAGTACGACATCGTCGGCGAAGGCGGTCCGGGGGTCGGTGATCTCCGCCCGGTAGCGGTGCGGCAGCTCGGCCACGTCGGCCACCGGTACGCCCTTCTCGGCCTCCGTACGAAGGTGATAGGCGGCCAGCAGCGCGGCCAGGCCGCCCTCGACGGGAGGGGTCTGCCCCGGCCAGCGGACGACGGCTACCTCGCGGTGATCGGTCATGACGCCAGCATCACACGACGAGGGCCGGGCGCCCTGAGGCCCACCTTCGCCGGGTGCGGCGCCGGGACAGCCCTGGCGGCAGGCGCTGCGGCAGGCCTCGCGACAGGAGGTGCGGCCGCCCTAGCCGGTGGTCTGCAGTCTGTCGGTCTGCGCTGCCGGGGCGAGGGTGCGGGCGGTCTCGTCCTGTACGAGGAGAGACAGCAGGGCCGCCACGGGCAGGCCGGCTTCGGCAGGGTGCCGCAGCACTTTGTCCGGTTCGATGCGATAGGTATTCGTACGCCCGACTCTGGTGTGGGAGAGGTAACCGCTCTCCTCCAGGTCGGAGATGATCCTGGCGACGGCCCGCTCGGTGAGCCGGCAACGGGCAGCGATGTCGCGGATGCGTGCGTTCGGATCGTCGGCGATGGCTGCGAGGACGCGCGCGTGGCTGGTGATGAACGTCCATCCCCTGTGCGGTTCGGGCACTTGCTGCATGGCCGGCATTTTATAGGGCCGGAGTTGTCAGAACCCAGATACATGACATAGTTTTCATGCAACCGAAGTCGTGTGCTCTTGCCGAGACCCACAGGGGAGGAGTTCCGAGGTGCCTTGGGACGGAACTGCCATGCCAACCCCCGCGAGCCATGCCGACGGGCCCCTTGAACCGCAGAAGGCCGTCGGCCACGGCCCGCAGGCCGTCGGCGTACGGCAGTACGAACGGCATGGTGTCTGCGTGATCGCCCCGCACGGCGCCTACGACATGGACTCGGTCGGACCGCTGGCAGACGCACTGCACTCGGCGGCCGTGACGTACCGGAAGGTAGTCCTGGACGCCTCCGAGGTCACGTTCGCGGACTCCTCGTTCCTGAACCTGCTGATCGCCGCCCACCGCTCGGTCGCCCTGCGCGTGGCCGCGCCTTCTCCCCGCGTCGAGCGGCTCCTGGAGATCACGGGCGTCGACGGCCTACTGGAGATCCGCGGCACGGTGGACGAGGCCGCTGTCTCCTGAGCGGCGGCGTGGTCGGGCGGCCCCGTACGAACGGGGTGCACAGCCGGCCGACCTGGCCGAGCGTGGCGTCCTCGGGCGTGGGACCGACCACCGCAGCGACACGTACGGCGGCAGCGCGACCCACCACATGCCGTCATCGGGTCCCGGCACCGGCCCGGCCTGCACCCACCCGTTTCCGGCCGCTTCGACGTCGTCGTCGCACTCCGGTCGGGCGCCCGCACCGTCCTCCCGCTCTCCGGCACTCCGGCTTACGTGATGGGCGCGCAAGCCACGCGGTGACTTGCCTGTACGCATCCTCGGCAGGCAGGCGAACCCGTATCAGCCCTCGTGGCGGGGCTCCACCCGGCCGTCGCAGCGGCGGGAAGGCCGCGTGTCCGGATACGTCACATGAGGCATTGCCACCACATAGCCGTCGCTGTGCATGCCCGGGGTCCTCCGGTGGGGGGCCGGGGAGAGGCTGTGACTCCCAGAGGGACCTATGAGGAGAAGAGCGAACCGGAGAACCATCCGAAGGACGCGGCTCGCCCTGAGCGCCGCGGCCGTGGCGTGAGCGGTCACGGCGGCGCTGCCCGGAGTCGGCCTCGGCCGAGTCCGCGGGTGGGGCGGGTGACGGCGCACCGGCCCACGCGTGCCGGGAGTCCCGTGTGGCCGGACCGGCGTGGGGTACGCGGGACCCGCCCCCAAAGCGGACAGAATTCCCTCCCGGCACTCCGTCACCCCGGGCGACAGGACGCGACATTGGAGCCTTCGATGCACTCTCAGCAGGACACCCGCGACCCTCGCACCACCCCCGTGGCCGTGATCACCGGATCCGACTCCGGTATCGGCCGTGCGACCGCCGTACGTCTCGCGGAGGCCGGCATGGACATCGGCATCACCTGGCACAGCGACCGGGAAGGCGCGTTGCGCACGGCGGACGAGGTACGGGCGACCGGGCGCCGGGCCGCGGTCGAGCAACTGGACCTCACCACGCTCCCCGAAGCCGCCGCGGTCGTGGACCGGCTGGCCGATGAACTCGGCCGGATCGACGTGCTGGTGAACAACGCCGGGACCGGCACCATGACCCCCTTCCTGGAGCTCGACCACGACACCGTGCGACAGGTCATCGACGTCGACCTCGTGGGTCCCTTCCTGTGCGGGCAGCGCGCCGCCCACCGCATGATCGGCCAGGGAAGCGGCGGCCGGATCATCAACGTCACCAGCGTCCACGAGCACCAGCCGCGGGTGGGCGCGGCGCCGTACTGTGCGGCCAAGGGCGGACTCGGACTCCTCACCCAGGTCATGGCGCTGGAACTGGCCGAGCACGGGATCACCGTCAACGCCGTCGCCCCTGGGGAGATCGCCACGCCGATGACGGGCCAGACGGACACCGACGTCACCGACGAGCGCAGGCCGGGCGTACCCCTCGGCCGTCCCGGCGACGCACGCGAGGTCGCGGCCGTGATCGCGTTCCTCGCCGGTCCGGACGCGTCCTACGTCACGGGAGCCTCGTGGGTGGTGGACGGAGGGATGCTGCGGATGGGCCCCCAGGCGGGCTCCCATCTGCCGGACGACAGCTGGCGGCGCCCCTGAGCCCGGCGCCGGAACATGGAAGGCTGACGGCTTCTGTCCAGCGAGGTCGAAGTGAGCGTCCTCGGCGTGGCGGTCGGTCCCTTACCGAGCGGCGATGGCGCCAGTCCGGCGGAGTGATGGCAAGGCTCACGCAAGGTCCGCCATGGCGGCCACAGGTGGTGTCCGGCCGCACGGGTTCGAAGAAGGCAGCACCGTCCCGCGGCTCCGCGGAGCCATCGGGTGCCGACCTCGCTGAAGTATCCTGCCCGCCACCGCACACCGACTCGAAGGACAAAGCAAGTTGACCGGCCTGTCTGCCTTCGCGCTGCCTTTCCAAGCGTCCCGCTCCATAGCGTTCGCGACACCCCGAACGCTGCGGGAACTTCAGATGATGCAGTTCAGCGCCCTCATCCGGGCGAAGCCTTCGTGGTTCGACAAGATGAACGACGCCGGCATCGTCGCCAGGTGGACGCAGGAAGCGGTCGCCCAGGGTCTCACCGAGGCGCAGGTTCGTTACGTGCTCGACGAACTCGTGCACTACGCCTCCCTGCGAGACGCAGCCACCGGTATCGAGGTGTCCGCCGTCGACGGGGTGTGGCACTCGGACGCACTGGTCGACTACCGGCTCAACTCCCGGCTGCGCGAGGCGGTCCGGGTCCTGGAAGAGGTCCCCGAAGAGGAGAAGGACTGGCATCCCGGCTCCGACGGGCAGGTGCTGGACCTGGTCCATCCCTCGCTCTTCTGCCTTGTACGGGACGTCAGCGGCGCGCCCGAGCGGGCCTGGCAGAACCCGACCGACCGCTACTCGAAACACGAGTTCTCGGAGAGGTTCCAGTGGCTGCCCACCGACGTCGACGTCAGCGACGACGGCGACGTCACCTTCCGGTCGTACGTCAACAACCTGCACCCGGAGGCCCATCGCGATCTGGCCCACGTCCTGCCGGACCTGTTCGCGCGCTTCCGACCGCTCCTGGAGAACGTGCTCACCGATCTGCGTCATCCGCGGCCCCTGCGGATCGAGGCCGATCCTTTCGGCTGGTACGACTCGGAGCCGGTGTACCCGGACGAGTCCGCCTACAGCGACGCCGAGGCCCACGCAGAAGCCGTCCGGGCCTGGGAAGTGGCCAAGGACGACTGGTGGGAGAACCGCAGCCCGGTCGTTCCGGACGCCCCCGCCTTCAGCCCGCCTGAGGCACCCGGTGTATCCGACCGGGTCGAGCTGCGCGGACGCGCTCTGCAGGTCATCGTCAAGCTCGCGACCATCCACCTCACCCCGGACAAGCCCGAGTACCCCGGCGGTTCCTGGCACGTCGAAGGGATGCTGAACGAGCGGATCGTCTCCACCGGCATCTACTACTGGGACAGCGAGAACATCACCGAGAGCCGGCTGAGTTTCCGCGCGGCGCTCGACGACCCCTATTACGAGCAGAACGACGACAACGGTGTGCGCGAGGTCTACGGCCTGGAGAACGAAGACCCGCTGAACCAGGAACTGGGATCCGTCTCCACGCCGGCCGGCCGCTGCCTGGCGTTCCCGAACATCCTGCAGCACCGCGTCAGCCCGTTCCGTCTCATGGACCCCACCCGCCCAGGGCACCGAAAGATCCTCGCGTTCTTCCTCGTCGACCCCTCGGAGAAGATCGTCTCGACATCGGATGTGCCACCCCAGCAGCCGTGGGCCGAAACCTCGACCATGACGCTCGAACAGGCCGAGAAGTACCGCGAACAGCTGATGCAGGAACGCAAGTTCTTCGTCGACGAGCACAACGAGCAGCTCTACGAACGAGAGTTCTCGCTCTGCGAGCACTGAACTGCCGCCGTTCCGCACAGGTGCGGATGAGGGGTGCGGGCGGAGGCTTGGACGTCGGTGCCGGTGGGCCGGACGAGCATCCGGCCCACCGGCACAGTCGCCTCCCCCCGGCGCTCGCGGACGGACTCCGGGCCTGCCGCGCAGGGCCGTCAGCCGATCGGTTCGCCCACGCCCACGGGGGCGCCGACGAAGTCACGCGCTGTGCGTGTAGATCGCACCGAGGTAGCGGCCCTCCCGATGAGGCACATCGGCGTCCCAACATGCGAATGGCGGGGTGCGGGCGCCCCGGGCCGGGGAGTTCTTCGGCCTCGGACAGCGGCATGCCGCAGTGAAAGGGGCAGGCCCCATCGCAGAACTTCAGGTCGAGGTCGTCACGGGCGCCGGGGGATGCTGACCACCACATAGTGACGTGCATGGTTGAAACCAAGGCCGTTAAAGTGCGCCACCATGGGCACGGACATCTATGGCGGGGTCGAGTTTCGTCACCCTTACGCAGGCACCGAGGACTACGACGGTGAACCGTGGGTGACCGCCATGGATCTGTGGCCGCTGTACGACGAGACCGATCACACGGCCTTCGGCCTTCTCTTCGGAGTGCGCAACCACGCGGGCTTCCAGCCTCTCGCACCCGGTCGCGGCCTTCCCGGTGACCTGTCGAGCGCCATGCGCTCGCGCCTGGCCTCCTGGGTTGCCCGGGGCGAGTTGGACGGCGCGAGCTGGGTCAGTTGGGGGGAGCTCGCTTCCCTCGATCCCGCGACCCGGGCCGAGCACTTCGTCGGCCGGGTGACCTGGCACGAGAAGTCGCGTCCGTCGACGCTGCATCGCCGGCTCGTATCCCATGAGTGGCCGTCGGAAGTCCTGTCCGTGGTCGGCGTGCCGCCTGTGGAGGCGCGCAGCGGCTCAGAACCCGCCGAGTGGACCACCGGCGACCTGGTCTGCGCCTACGAACCTCTGACCGCGGGCGCTGTACTGGGTCCGAAGACTCACTGGCCGCACGTCTTCGCCGTGATGAAGGCTCTGGCCGGCCGCTTCGGTGACGAGGCTGTCCGCCTGGTCGTGGCCTTCGACTGACAGCACACGCCCCGGAGCCTTGCCTCGCGCACGACTCCGGCCGGCCTGCCTCTGCCCCCCGTAAACGGCCCGTCGAGGTGAGCGACCGTCCCGGGCCGCCGTCGCAGGAAAGCTTCCGATGTCTGCACGGCAGATCCCACGGCGGGGCGACCTCGTGCCGCTTCCCGTCACCGACGGGCGCTCGCAAGCCGCGCAGCGTCTAGTAGCTGTCGTAGCTGGGCCTGCCGTTGGGCCGGTAGACGCCGACTACGGTGCCGCCCTTCGTCGTCGAGACGCTGACCGGCTCCAGCGCCGTCGGGATCGCTCCGTCGGCGAACAGCCGCTTGCCGGTGCCGATGATCACTGGATGGATGGTGAGCCGGTACTCGTCGACGAGGCCATGGCGCATGAGCGTCTGGGCGAGGTCTCCGCTGCCGACGACGTTGATGTTGCCGCCGTCGGAGGCCTTCAGCGTGCGCACGGCATCGGCGACGTCGCCCTCCAGCAGTGTGGAGTTCTGCCACTCGACGGTCGTCAGGGTCCGGGACGCCACGTACTTGTGCATGCTGTTCATCCGCTGGGTGAACGGGTTGGCGGGATCGGCGGTCGGCCAGTACGACGCGAAGATCTCGTACGTCTTGCGGCCGAGCAGCATCGCGTCGGACTGCTCGTACCACCCGGCGATGGCCGCGCCGACCTCGTCGTCGTCCACCGGCTTCTGCCAGCCGCCGTGCTCGAAGCCGCTCTCGGCGTCCTCGTCCGGGCCGCCCGGCGCCTGCATGACGCCGTCCAGGGTGAGGAACGTACAAACGATGATCTTGCGCATGGTGCGCTCCTTTCGTCGACAGGTAGACCGTCCGACCGACCGGAAGTCATCGGCGGGAGCTTCCGTGGCCATGGCGCCTGCCCGGCGGAGGTGGCCCTGCGGTCGGAGGCCCGGGGCGGTGGCCTGGTGAGGGCCTTGTCGCCCTGACGATCGCCTGCATCCGGAGATCCGCTTCGGTGTGCCCCGGTCGTCTTCCAGGGTCGTCCGTATGATGATCGACACCGGGGACGGCGGCTCGCTTTTCGAATCCCTCCGGGCGGATGCCCTCACCGGCCCGGACCGGCTGCGCCGGCTCTACCCGCAGCCGAACCCGCACTCGCTCCGCAAGGAGACCGACCGCCTGACCGAGGGGAGACGGGCGCTGATCGGCTGTTCGTCGCTGGTGTTCATCGGCAGTGCGGACGCCGAGGGACGGGCGGACGTGACGCCGCGCGGCGGCCCGGCCGGGTTCGTGTCGGTGCTGGACGAGCGGACCCTGGTGATCCCGGACGCGACCGGCAACAAGCGGGCACTTCCCGAAGTCGCTGATGCGCGCCGACGCCTGGCAACCCGAGCGGTGGGTGCCTGCCGATTCCCAGCCGACCAGCGCCGAGGTGACGCCGGCCCAGCTGAACCTGCCGGACCTGACCGTCGACCAGGTCGAGGAGGCCGAACGGCATTCACTGCGCCTGCGCTACGAATGAAGGGCCTCCCAAGGCTCAGGTCAGGTACCGGCGTGGAGGTAGGCGGCCCACAGGAACGGGACCTGGGTCCGGTCGTACTGCCCGGGCAGGTCGTGGCCGTCGCGCAGGCCGCGTACGGCCTGGTGCAGGGCCAGGGCTGCCCGGCCGGTGTCGATGGTCCCGGCGGAGGTGCGCAGGTGGGTGTAGAAGGCGTCCGCGACGGTGACGGCGGTCTGGTCGTCGATCTCCCAGAGGGTGCCGACCACATGAGGGAATCCGGCCAGCTGGAAGGCGGAGGTCAGATGGATGGCCTCGTCGGCCAGTTCGGCGGCGTCCACGGCGGCCGTGCGGCAGGCCGACAGATAGGCGAGCTGGGCTCGGTCGAGGCGGACGGGGGCGAGGCTTGCGACGGTGAGCGGGTCGCCGGCGTGGTCGTGGAGCAGCAGCCGACTCCTGGAGGGGTCGGCGGGATCGCTCGTGCCGTGGCACGCGAAGTGCACGATGGAGCAACTGGGCAGGCGTTCCAGCACGTTGGCCTTGGTCGGGGTGTCGGCCGCGAGGGCGGCGGTACCGCCGTCGTGGGGGTCGGGTTCCGACAGCAGGACGAGTTCGGGGAAGTGCCGGTGCAGCGTGGCCACTTCCGAGCGGACGTGCGGCAGGCGGCCCTGACCGGGCAGGCCCGGTGTCGTGGGCATCGCCACGACCAGACCGGGGGCGGGAGGGTCACAGGCCGGGGGATGCGTGCGAGCGTGGCGCAGTGCCCGGACCGTGGGGGTGTAGGAGGAGACGACCCGGTCCATGACGGTGCGTCGGTGGGGGGAGCCGGCCGGATCGCCGGCGTGGTAGCCGGCCGCGTGCAGGGGCAGCAGGCCCAGCAGCCCGCCCGGAGCCCACCACACCCGGGGCCAGTCGGCGTCCTCCGGCGGCCGGCGGTGGTGGCCCAGCTCCGCCAGCACGGGCCCGGCTGCGGCATCCCACAGCCACTCCAGGACCCCGGTCAGTTCGGCCTGCGCCTCGCGCCGCTGTTCTCTGCTCGCGCCCGAAGCGGCGGTGCGCAGTGCCTGGTGGAAGGAACCGGCCTTCTCCGCCAGGGTCTCGGCGGTGAGGTGGGGGAGCTCGACCTGAGTGATGCCGTCGGCGGTGAGCAGCAGGGCGTCGCTGCGGTAGGGGCTGATGTTGAACACCACGATCGGCCCCTGGCCGGCCTCGCTGAGGAGTTCCTGGTCGGTGGGGGGCAGGGCGAAGGAGTGGAACCCGGCCAGGCTGCGGATGTCGGCCATGGTCTGGGTGAAGTCGCGGGCCAGCTCGTGGCGGTCGCGTCCGAGACGCGCCTGGCGCCTGCGGAGGACGTCGACGTCCTCGTCTCCGCCGGCCGGCGGTGGGGAAGTGGCCGCGGGCTGGTCGAGTTGGTCGCGCAGGCGGACGAACCGCGCGGCAAGACCGGGGTGTTGCCGGCTCAGGTCGGTGAGGTCGCTGCGGGTGTCCAGCGCCTGGCTGAGCAGCACCGCGCGTCCCGCCTCCAGCAGCCGCAGCGCCCTGGCCGCGCGCTCTTGGCGGGTCCCCCGGGGATCGGCAAGGGCCAGTGCGGCGGCGTCCCCGGCCAGCCCGGCGAAGCTGCCGAGCGCATGCTGCTGGTCGCCTCGCTCCAACTGGCGTACGGCCACCTGGGGAAGCAGCCGCACCGCTGCTTCCGCCAAGTCCGCCGCCCGCCCCGCCTCGGACCGCGCGAGCAGTCCGGCTGCGGCCCATGCTGCTCGAATTCTGCTCGAAGGCGCCCCCGAGGCCACGCCCCAGGCCCCTTCGTAGGCGGACACCGCCTCGTCCCGGTCCGCCTGGTCCCCGGATCGCTGGAACCGGAACCGCAGTGCGTTGCCCAGGTTGGACAGGCGCCGCGTCCGGGCGGGGTGGTCGGCCGGGGTGGCCCGCACCGCTTCGCGATGGCGGTCGATCGCCTCGTCCAGATCCTTTCGCTCCTCGGTGTGCAGGAACCGGAGCTGGAGCGCGGTGGCGAGGTTGGACTGCGTCGCCGGCCCGTTGGGGTGGTCGGCCGGGGTGGCCCGCACCGCTTCGCGATGGCGGTCGATGGCCTCGTCGAGGTCCGCCGGGTTCCCGATGCGCCGGAACTGGTCCTGCAGTGCGAGCCCGAGGGTGGTCAGGTACACCGGACGGCCGGGGTGGTCCGCGGGGGTGGCCTGGACCGCCTCTCGTCCGATGCTGACCGCCTCGTCCAGGTCCGCCCCGTCCCCGAAGCGCTGGAACCGGAGCTGGAGCGCGTTCCCCAGGTTGGACAGCATCGCCGGCCGGACGGGGTGGTCTGCCGGGGTGGCCCGCACCGCTTCGTGATGACGGTCGACGGCCTCGTCCAGGTCTCCTCGGTCCCCGACGCGCTCGAACCGGCGCTCCAGGGCTCCGCCCAGGTTGGACAGACGTCCCGCCCGGTCGGGGTGGTCCGCGGGCGTGGTGTGTACCGCGGCGCGGATGTGGTCGATGGCTTCGTCCTGGTCCGTACGGTCACCCGTGTGCTCGAACCGGGTCGCCAGCGCGACGGCCAGGCCGGACAGCATCGCCGGCCTTCCGGGGTCGTCCGCGGGGGTGGCCTGGACCGCGTCTCGCCCGATGGTGATGGCCTCTTCCAGGTCCGACCTGCTCCCGGTGTGCTCGAAACGGTCCCGCAGTGCCCGACCCAGGTAGAACAGGTAGATCGGCCGATTGGGGCCGTCTGAGGGCGTGGAGCGTAACGCGTCGCGGTAGCAGTCGATGGCCTCGTCCAGGTCCGCCTGGCTCCCGGTACGCCTGAACCGGTCCCACAGCGCGTTCCCCAGGCCGGAGACGGACAGAGCCCTGTTGGGGTGGTCGGCGGGGGCGGCCTGTACCGCGTCCCGTCCGATGGTGATGGCCGCGTCCAGGTCCGCGCCGTCCCCGGTGCGCCCGAACCGGAGCTGTAGCGCGAGGCTCAGATTGGACAGGTACCCCGCCCGGCGTGGATCGTCGGCGGGGGCGGCCCGCACGATGTCCTGCCACAGGTCCACGCCGGAGGTGAACAGGGCCGGGTCGGTGGAGGCGAGCGCCTGGTTCAGCAGGCCGAGGGCGTACGGCGCGGCCGCCTCGGCGAGCAGCGGCAACAGCAACTGGGGCAGGCCGTCGACGCCGGTCAGGAAGCAGGGGGTGAACGCCTGCACCGCCGCGTCCAGGGCCGGTTGGCATCGATCTTCGGGGAGCTTCTGGAACTGGTACCAGTGGAGCCAGCCGAGTGCGTGGCAGACCTCCAAGTCACCAGGGTCGTCCCGGCGTTGTGCGGCGAGCTGCTCGGCGACAGCGAGCGCCGACGGCTCCAGCGCGAGGGCGGGGTCGCCGGTCTCGCTGATCCGTCGCAGCAGGGCCCGCACCGCGGCCAGCCGTTCCTCACGCATCCTGACCCTCCTCCGCCCGCCTCTACCGGGCGATGGTATGCCCATCTCGCATGCATGGAAGGGAAGTTGCGTCGATGAGCCCGACGATCGGAGGCCGGGTGACCATCGCACCGCACAGGAGGAGCGGGGCGGTCGGGGGCCGGTGGGGGAGTGCGCCGCGGACACGGCCGAACAGGGTACGGGCGGCTGCGGTCAGGGCGTTGCGGTGCGCGGGCCGGTCCTCGTGGATGCGGGCGGCGTGGGGTACGTCGGCGCTCTGCGCGCCGACGGTGACGTGGAGCAGGACTTCATGGCCCTGGTCCTCGACGTGGGTGACGGTGGCAGTGAGTGGACGTTCGTAGGGGCGGTCGTTGAGTGGATGCGCAGGGCTTCGGGGCGCAGTCCGTGCGGAGGGCGTAGAGCTCGTCGGGGGTGCCGATCTGCTGGAGCAGGCCATCGCGCATGACGGCGGCGATGCGGTCGCCCAGGGCCATGGCTTCCGACTGGTCGTGGGTGACGTGGATGGTGGTGGCTCCGGTGCGGCGTACGACGGAGAGGATCTCGGTGCTCAGCCGTACGCGGGCGGGCGTCGAGACCGGAGAGAGGTTCGTCCATGAGACCGCCGGTGGCGGTCTCCAGGCCGGCGATCATGCGCAGCAGGGTCGATTTCCCGCAGCCGGAGGGGCCGAGCAGGACGAGGAACTCGCCGGCCTGGAGGTGCAGGGAGACGTCGTGCACGGCGCGGTGGCCGCCCGGGTAGGTCTTGCTGAGCCTGTGCAGGGTGATGGTGCTGCCCACGGCGGTTTCTCCGGACAGATCGCGCGGTGCCCGGCGGGGCGGGCGGAGCCGGCCGCTTGGCCGCGCTGGGGCGAGGGGCTGTCAGCGGGTGAGTTCGTCTGCGGTGACGGCCAGGCCGGCGGCCACCAGGACGAGATTCTTGAGGACGTACTGGCCTTCCAGCGTGGGTACGCCGTGGTGCCACATCGTCTCCGGCAGCAGCACGAGGGATGTGAGGACGCCGGCCATGTGGAGGAAGAACAGGGCCAGGGCGGGACGTATCAGCAGGCCCGTGACGAGGGCGAGCCCGATCAGAGTCTCCGCGCTGCCCAGCAGCGGCAGGGACACCTGCGCGGGCAGCAGGCCGCCGGTCAGCCTTGTCGCGGCAGCGGCCGCGACCTCCTCGGCCGGGCTGGCGGCGGGGAAGATCTTCAGTACCCCGAACCAGCAGAAGACGACGCCGACGCTGACGCGCAGGACTGCGATGCTGTGCGGCTGGTAACGCCCGGCCGCGCACTCGGTCCTCGTGCGGAGGGCGGAAGTGGTACGCACGGCGGGCGGGAGTCGCCTGGGCAGCGGGGTGGGGAGGTGGGGGCGATGCATGGGGCCTCCGTGAGGGAGCCGGTTCGGCGTCGTGTACCGGGCGGGCGGGTGTGGGGGAAGGCCCCGCGAGGCGTGCGCCTCGCGGGGCCGGTGTGCCGTGCTGCGGGTTCAGCTGCGCCGGCCGGCGGTCAGTTGAAGGTGACGTCGCTGCACAGGAAGTACTTCTGGTCCATGTGCGAGGCTTTCCAGACGGTGACCACGACATGGCGTCCGCTGTAGCCGGAGGTGCTGACGTCGGTGACGTAGTGCGCCTGGTAGGGGTAGCGGCCGGTCCGCTTCACCAGCTGCAGGTCGTCCCAGCCGATGAGCTGGTACTCCGGGTTGAAGCCCTGCTTGGTGACGTACACCTCCAGCCAGTCCGCGCCGTGCCGTGCCTCGTCGTAGAGGTCCACGGTGAAGTTGGAGCCGATGGGCGTGGTGATCCAGGGGCCGGGCCGGTCGAGGGCTGCGTAGTTGGTCTCGCCCTGGCCGCCGGCGCTGCAGATCCGGCCGTCGGGGACGACCTGCTTGTAGTTGTCCCCGGTGTTGTTGGCGTAGACGGCCTTCCACGCGGTGATCGCGTTGGGGTTCTCGTGGTAGGTGCGGTAGCACATGGGGTCCTGCGCCTCGTTGGGCTCGTTGTAGCCCCAGCGCTGCAGGCAGCCGTAGTTGCGGGTCTGCGGGGCGATCACGGTGCCGTGTGCGGATGCCGACGGTGCCAGGGGGAGCAGGCACAGCAGGCTCGTGGCCATCACGCCGGCGCCGAGTGCGGCGCGGCGGGTGGGTGTTGCCGGGGTGCGGTTCATGGTGCTGTTCCTCCGGTTCTTCGGGGGATCGCGGGCCCGGATGTTCTCCGGACCCGGGGCTTACGTGCACATGACAGCTTTCGGCTCAGGTGTCGCGGGTGGTGACGGCCTCCTTCCTCGGAGTACCTCGTCCGCTCGCGCGGTGGGCGAGCGGTCTCGTCACCGTCCAGCGGCCGGGGCCGAGGGCGGCGATGAGCAGGAAGGCCCAGCAGAACAGGGCTGCCTTCTCGCCGCCGTTCTCCAACGGCCACAGGCCGTCGCTCTGGTGGTGGACGAAGTAGGCGTAGGCCATGGACCCCGAGCACAGCAGGGCGGCCGGCCGGGTGAGCACACCGAGGAGCACCAGCGTGCCGCCCACGAGCTGGATGACCGCGGCCCACCATCCCGGCCACTGCCCGGCAGCGGGGACGGAGCCGCCCTGGGGCCCGCCGAGGACGTCGAACAGGGTCGCTGCGCCATGGCAGGCGAACAGCAGCCCGGTCACGATGCGGAACAGTGCGAGGACTGCTGCTTCCTGACGTGCGGAGATCTGCACGGTGGTACCCCTTTCAGGGAGCGCAAGGGCGGGTGGTGGCCGTCGGCGGTGCGGGTGTGCCGACGGCCACCGGAGCGGGTCAGCTGGTCAGGGTCCACTTCTGGCTGGCCCAGCCGCCGCAGTCCCACAGGTGCAGACGGGCGCCGTCGGCCGTGCTCTGGCCCTCGATGTCCAGGCAGCGGCCGGACTTGAGGTTCTTGAGCGTGCCGTCGGCCTGGAAGGCCCACTTCTGGCTGTCCCAGGTGCCGCAGTCCCACAGGTGCGCCTTGGTGCCGTTGGCGGTGGCGCCGCCCTCGACGTCCATGCACTTGCCACCGGACTTGAGCTGCTGCCCGTCGAGGGTCCAGGTCATCGACGGCACATCGGCGCAGGCCCACTGCTGGATGCGGGTGCCGTTGGCGGTGCCGCCGGCGGCGCGGTCGACGCACTTGGACGTCGCGCCGTTGACGATCCTGCCGCCGGTGACGGGGCCCGGTCCGGGGTCGGTGCCGCCGCCCGGTCCCCAGGCGTTCCAGTTGTCCCAGTTCTCGGCGTCGAAGCCGAGCCGGCCGAGCTTGTCCGCGGCCCAGTTGGTGCCGGACTTGTTGATGACGGTGCCGCCGACGGTGTAGTTCTCCAGCTTCAGCCCGCGGCTGTCACGCGTCTCGTTGCCGAGGGTCACCTTCTGTCCCGCGGAGTTGGTGTACCGCTTGAGCAGGCTGATCTGGGAGGACGGGTCGAGCTGGCTCCAGGCGTCGATCTTCAGGTTCTTGACGTGGATGTTCTCGGTGCTGGACAGGGCGAAGACGCGGATGGCGCAGTTGGTCATGCCCTCGACGGTGATGTTCTCGAAGGTCATGTTCCGCACCCACGCGCCCGGGTCGGCCTTGGTGGTCGAGCCCATGTCCTCCCAGTGCGAGGAGGAGTTGAGGATGCAGGTGTTGTACTTGACGTCCTTCCAGTACATCCGGTTGTGGATGACGTGGGTGTTGTTCACGCGGACGTTGTCGATGTTGCGGGGGGTCCAGCCCCACTGGATCACGGGCCCGTTCTCGTTCTTCCAGATGACCGTGTCATCGATGTTCACGTCGCTGTGGTAGAGCTTCAGCACGTCGTCGTTGGCGTGGAAGAACGTGTTCCTCATGGTGCTGCCGCGGTACAGCTCGATGCCGTCGGTCTGCCAGTACCACGAGCCGACCTGCTTGTAGTTGTCGACGCGCATGCTGAACGTGTCCTCGTCGCCGTAGACCACGAAGGAGTGGTACGGCGGCTCGTTGATGGTCACGCCCTGCAGGTCGAGGTGCTGCTGCCGGCTCTGCGCGGAGGCGAACTGGAGCATCTTCACGCAGGAGGAGTGGCAGTTCGACGCACCCGAGAGGTGGTCGTAGTTGTTGTTGGTGTCCGCCTCGTAGACGTACTGCTCACCGGACAGGACCCCGTAGCCGGTCACCTTGTACAGGCCCTGGCTGTCGTCGGGGAATCGGACGGCTCCCTTCACATACGCGCCCGGTGCGAGGTAGACCCACTTGACCTGCTTGGGCAGCAGCGCGTGGTACCTGGAGGTCATGTAGTACGTGCCGGGGCGGAAGTAGACGATCTCCTCGGAGATCGTGTTCAGGTTGGTGACCTGGCCCTGCGGCGGGTAGTAGATGCTGCCCGAGGACGCGGTCGGGATCAGCCGGTCCGCCTCCGCGCCGGTCGGTGCCGGCTCCGCGAAGATCATCATGGAGTTGCGGGGCTCGGTGTGGACGGCACGGTTGCCGCCCCCGCCCTGCGTGGTCAGCTTGCCCGCGTCCGTGGCGGGACCGGACATGTCGTTGTAGGCCGTGTACAGCTGCGGCTCGAACTCCACCGAGAACCGGTGACCGGCCTGGCTGTAGGGCACCTTGACCCGGACGGTGTCACCGTCGACGAGTTCCTTGGCGAAGTTCAGGCTGCTGGGCTTGATCTTCACCTGGTCGGCCGAGGAGATCGTCTGCCCCGTCTTGAGCGAGACGTCCACCCATACGTCGGCGGCGTACTGGAACGACGACCAGCTCATCGTGAGCCCGGCCGACGAGGAGAACTCCGCGCCGTCCTCCTTGGTGTAGCCGATCTTGCCCTTGCCGCTGCGCGGGATGCTCATGTACGCGAACGAGTCGAACCGGGCCGCGGGAGCGGCGGCCGTGGCGACCTGCACGTCGTAGAACGAGGAGCGGCGCACCTTGTCGTTCGCCACGGGGCTGGTGGTGTTGTACTCGTAGTTGTCGTGCCACCACGTCTTGAGCTGTGCGCTGTCGGCGGTGGTGACGGCCGCGGCCTCCGCGACGGATGACGCCTGGGACGGGAGCGGCCGCGCGCTCGCCGTACCGGCGGGCACGGCGGCGCCGGCCAGGGCGAGCGCCAGGCCGGCGGCGAGCGCCGCCAGCCTGCTCAGTCTTGCTGCGGGCATGACGAAGTCCTCTTCTGGTTGGGAAAGGCAGCTGGTCGCCTGGAAAGGCAGCGCCCTCGGGCGCTCGGCCCGGCGCACGTCCCGCCCGCTCTGAAAGGCCGGACGACGTGCTGTGGGCGTGCGAAGACCAGGAACGCGCGCCGCCCGGCTCGTGTCGGCGAGCGGAGGCGGGGATGAGCCGCGCGCTGGATGAGCGGGCTCTACGGGCCCGTGAGTCGGTCGAACTCCCTTCCGGCCGGGCCGGCAGATGCAGAGGCGTTCGGGTCGTCCGGGGGACCGGGACGGGATGTGTCTCCGGCAATCACCCGGGCCTGGGACACCCCTGGATACGGGGCGGGCGAGCGAGGCGGGCCGCGGCGCCGCACAGGAACCGTGTTGCCGCTCTGCGGTCGCGAGACAACGTCGCGTTATTTCTTCGCCGTGTCAATGAAATGAACAAGATCTCTTCCTGAGAACGGACCAGATGGCCCCCCGATGAGTTGTATAAGTGGACAAAAGCCGCGCAAGATCACGCCTGGAGGGTCATATCACGGTTACGTAACACGGGGTTTTCTTTCTTGACGCACAAAATGAGGGGGGACAGACTCCTGTCATCCGAAGTCGCCCCGCCCACTGGACGGACGGGACACCACCCAGGGAGGCCGCCATGACGGTCGCCGTACTCGCCTTATCGGCCACGCTCCCGCCGGCCGGCCCGCAGCCACTGGCCAACGGCTCCACCGCCGCGCCACGCTGGTACCTCTTCTGACCGATCGTTCTCCGGAGGCATGTGTGATGACCCCGTCCAAGATCCGTTTCTCGGAGCTTGTCGGTGAGCAGACCCGCGCGGAGATCTTCGCGACCGTCCTCACCGCGGGGCCCATCTCCCGCACCCAGCTCGCGCAGCGGCTCGGACTGGTGCCCTCCAGCGTGACGCGGATGCTGCCGCCGCTCCTGGAGCACGACTACCTCCGCGAACTGGACACCGCCCCCACCGGGCGGGGCCGGCCGCAGAAGATGCTCCAGGTCAACCCGGACAAGCACATCGTCGTCGGCGCGAAGATCGGCCCGGCCCAGGTCTCCGCGGTCGTCACCGACATGGCCGCGGGCGTCCTGGCCCGCGCCGAGGCCCCCATCGCCGACCGCACCCCCGAAACCGCCCTGTCCGCCGTCGCCGACCTGACCCGAAGGCTTCTGGAAGAGGCGCCCGAGGCGGCGGACAGGGTGCTCGGACTCGGGGTCGGGGTCAGCGGACACGTCGACCAGGCCGCAGGCGTCTGCCGCTACTCCGCCCTGCTCGGCTGGAACAAGGTCGACGTGGCGGGCCCCCTGCGCCAGGCCACCGGCCTGCCGGTCGTCGTCAACAACGACGTCAACACCCTGGTCGTCGCCGAACGCTGGTTCGGCCAGGGCAGGGACGTGGACTCCTTCGCCGTGGTCACCGTCGGCCCCGGCATCGGCTGCGGCCTGCTCCTGGACGGCGCCCTGTTCTCCGGCGCCACCGGACTGGCCGGAGAACTCGGCCACCTGCCCCTCGACCCGGCGGGCCCCATGTGCAGCTGCGGCCGCCGTGGCTGCCTGGAGGCCCTGGCCGGCGACCGCGCCGTGCTGCGCCACCTGACCGACGCCGGAGTGGACTGCGCGGACATAGGCGAGGCGATCGACCTCGCCCGCTCAGGCCCCGAGGCGGCCCGCACCGTCGCCCGCTCCGCCTTCACCGAAGCCGGAAACGCCCTCGGCAGGGGCCTTGCGGGCCTGTGCAACCTGCTGAACCTCCAGAAGATCATCATCGCCGGGGAGGGTGCGGTCGCCCACGACCTGTTCGGCCCCGCCATGTCCCGGGCGATGCAGGCCCAGGCCTTCTCCACCGCCGCCCAGGACTGCGACATCCACGTGGACCCCGTCCACCACGACCTCTGGGCCCGCGGCGCCGCCTGCCTCGTCATCCAGGACGCGGTCGGCGCCGCTCGGGCCTGACCCCGCCCGGTCGGCGCCGCTCGGCCCTGACCCCGCTCACCCCAAGAAGAACACCCAGTACCCAAGACCCACGATGAGGATTTGACGTGCCCGAAAACGTGGCCGGCCCTGCCGACTCCTGGTGGAGCGACGCGGTGGTCTACCAGATCTACCCCCGCAGCTTCGCCGACTCCGACGCGGACGGCGTCGGTGACCTCCAGGGCATCATCGAGCGCCTCGACTACCTCGCCCAGCTCGGCGTCGACGTGCTGTGGCTCTCCCCGGTCTACCCCTCCCCGCACGACGACAACGGCTACGACATCAGCGACTACCAGGACATCGACCCGCTGTTCGGCACCCTCGCCGACTTCGACCGGCTCCTCGACGCCGTGCACGAGCGCGGCATGAAGCTGGTCATGGACCTCGTCGTCAACCACACCAGCGACGAGCACCCCTGGTTCACCGCCTCCCGCGACGGCGGACCGGACGGGCCGCGCCGCGACTGGTACATCTGGCGCCCGCCCCGCGCGGGCATGGAGCCCGGCACACCCGGCGCCGAACCCAACAACTGGGGCTCCTTCTTCTCCGGCCCGGCCTGGACCTACGACGAGAGCAGCGGCGAGTACTACCTGCATCTGTTCTCCCGCAAGCAGCCCGACCTGAACTGGGACAACACCGAGGTCCGCCAGGCCGTGTACGCCATGATGCGCTGGTGGCTGGACCGGGGCGTGGACGGCTTCCGGATGGACGTCATCAACCTGATCTCCAAGGCACCCGGCCTGCCCGACGGGCCGGTGCACGAGGGCGGCCGGTACGGCGACGGAAGCGCCCACTACATCTGCGGCCCCCGCATCCACGACTACCTCGCCGAGATGCACCGCGAGGTCTTCGCCGGGCACCCGCGCCGGTTGCTGACCGTCGGGGAGATGCCCGGCGTCACGGTGGAGCAGGCGCGGCTGTTCACCGACCCCGCCCGCCGCGAGGTCGACATGGTCTTCCAGTTCGAGCACGTCGGCCTCGACCAGGGGCCCGGCGGCAAGTTCGACGTCCGCCCGCTGAAGCTCACCGACCTCAAGGCCAGCCTCGGCCGCTGGCAGGCCGGCCTCGGCGACACCGGCTGGAACAGCCTGTACTTCAGCAACCACGACCAGCCGCGCGTCGTCTCCCGCTTCGGCGACGACGGCCCCCGCTACCGCGACCGCTCCGCCAAGCTGCTGGCCACCGTACTGCATCTGCACCGCGGCACGCCGTACGTCTACCAGGGCGAGGAACTCGCCATGGCCAACGCCCCGTTCGCCTCCATCGGCGACTTCCGCGACATCGAGTCCCTCAACCACCACCGCGACCAGCTCGCCCTCGGCGTGGACGAGGAGCAGATCCTGACCGGGTTGCGTGCCCGCGGCCGCGACAACGCCCGCACCCCCATGCAGTGGGACGCCGGTGAGCACGGCGGCTTCACCGCCGGCACCCCCTGGATCGCCGTCAACCCCGACCACAAGCAGGTCAACGCCAAGGCCCAGCTCGCCGACCCGGACTCCGTCTTCCACTACTACCGGCGCCTGATCGAGCTGCGGCACACCGAACCCGCCGTCACCCACGGCGACTTCCACATGCTCCACCCCGACCACGAGCAGCTCTACGCCTTCACCCGCCATGACCGGGAGCGGGGCGTCGAACTGCTCGTACTCGCCAACTTCGGGCCGGCCGAGCTCACCGTCGACCTGCCCGACGGCTGGCAGGACAGCGACACGCTCATCGCCAACCTTCCCGCCACCTCACCTCTCACGAGCACCTGCACCCTGCGTCCGTGGGAAGCCCGCGTCCACCGACGCCGCACCGCCGCCTGACCCGCCCTTGTCGCAACGACGCACATCGAGGAACCGCCATGAACAACCCGCGCACCCGTACCGTCCGCAGAAGGTCTCTCCTCCTCGCGGCCTCCACCTTCGCCCTGCTGGCCCCGCTGACCGCCTGCGGCGGCTCCGACACCGGCGCGGGCGACGGCAAGACCCTGCGGCTGTGGCACTACGAGCAGCAGGACGGCGCCCTGAGCAGGGCCTGGGACGCGGCGATCGCCGAGTTCAAGAAGACCCACCCGGACGTCAAGGTCGTCTTCGAGCGCAAGACGTTCGAGCAGATCCAGCAGAACGCCGGCATGATCCTCAACTCCGACAAGGCGCCCGACGTCATGGAGTACAACAAGGGCAACGCCACCACCGGCCTCCTCGCCAAGCAGGGCCTGCTCACCGACCTCACCCCGCTGGTGAAGGAACACGGCTGGGACAAGGCGATCAGCGAGCGGGCGTCCGTCACCGCCCGCTACGACGCCAAGGGCGAGATGGGCGGCGACAAGTGGTACGGCATACCGAACTACGGTGAGTTCGTCCTGACGTACTACAACGACGACCTGTTCAAGAAGTACAAGGTCGACAAGCCCACCGACTTCAAGAGCTTCGAGGCGGCGCTCGCGAAGTTCAGGGCCGCCGGCATCACCCCGCTCGCCAACGCCGGCAACGACCACCCCGCAGGCCACTGGCTCTACCTGCTCGCCCTGTCCAAGGCCACCGACGCCTGGGTGGACGACTACCAGCTCTTCAAGGGCAAGGTCGACTTCCACGGTCCCGAAATGACCTACGCGGCCGACAAGTACCAGGAGTGGCTCGACAAGGGCTACTTCGAGAAGAAGGACGTCGGCCTCAAGGGCAGCGACATGACCGAGCAGTTCGTCTCGCAGAAGCGGCCCATCATGGTCGGCGGGAACTGGTGGTTCGGCAGCCTGACCACCGACATCACCGACTTCTCCTGGTCCACCGCCCCCTACCCGGGCAGCGAGAAGACCCTCGGCTCCGGCGGCAACCACTGGGTCATCCCCACCCGGGCGAAGAACAAGACGCTCGCCGAGGACTTCATCGCCATCACCATGTCCGACAAGATCCAGAAGCTGATCGGCGAGGAGGGCAACGTCCCGCTCGCCGCCAAGGCGGACACGATCACCAACGCCAAGTCGAAGGGACTGATCACCGCCTTCGACACCTACCAGGCGGACAACGGCCTGGCGTTCTACCCGGACTGGCCGGTCGCCGGCTACTACGACACCTGGCTCGCCTCCACCCAGAACCTGATGAACGGCGGCAAGCCCGACACCGTCCTCGACGAACTCGCCGCCCCGTACGAGAAGTACATCTCCACCCGCTCCTGACAGAGCCGCGGCCGACGCCGCTCCGCCGCACACTCCGCATCGCCCACGGCCCCGACCCGCGCGCAGAACCGGGTCAGGCCCAGATGCCGCGCCGTTCAGGGGACGGCGCCCCGGCTGCCCGGGCCGCCGTCCCGCCCACCTAGGAGCAACCGTGAAAACCACACGTCACCGGCGGTCCACGGGCTACGCCGTCTTCCTCGCCCCAGGCCTGCTGCTCGCTCTGCTGTTCCTCGTCGTCCCGCTGGTGATGACCTTCTACTACAGCCTCACCGCCTGGCAGGGCATCGGCACCCCTGTCTTCACCGGCTTCGACAACTACACCCGCCTGTTCCAGGACGCCGACTTCTGGGCCTCCTTCCGCAACATCGCCTTCGTCATCGTCGGCATCGCGGTCGTACCGACCCTTCTCGGCCTCTTCCTCGCCGCCCTGCTGTTCGACTACATCGGCAAGAAGCACGGCGACGGCGTCGTCGGAGTCTTCCGCTCCGGCCTCTACCTGCCCCAGGTCATCCCCGTCGCCGTCACCGGCCTGATGTGGGGCTGGATCCTCGCCCCCGAAGGCGCCGTCAACAGCATCCTCGACACCGTCGGCCTCTCCTCGCTTCAGGAGAACTGGCTCGGCGACCCCGACCTCGCCCTGTGGGTCGTCCTCGGCGTGCTGGTCTGGATGCAACTCGGCTACCCGCTCGTGCTGTTCCTGTCCGGCCTGCAGCGCATCGACCCCGAACTCTACGAAGCGGCCTCGCTCGACGGCGCGTCCTGGTGGCAGCGCTTCACCCGCATCACCGTCCCGATCCTGCGGCCCGAGGTCTACGTCGTCCTGGTCACCACCACCATCGCCGGCCTGAAGGTCTTCGCCCAGATCTTCGTCCTCACCGGCGGCGGACCAGGCAACTCCACCCTGGTCCCGGCGTACTTCGCCTACCAGAACTTCTTCGAACGCGCCGACGTCGGCTACGGCTCCGCGATCTCCAGCACCATCACCCTCCTCGTGCTGATCATCGCCGGCACGATGCTCACCCGCCAGGCCCGCGAGGAGCGATGACCATGATCACCCACACCGACGACGACACCGCCACCGCGCCCGCCCTCCGCAAGACCGCGCCGACGGGACATGCCGCACCCAGGCGACGCCGGAAGCAGAGAAAGGCCGACGGCCGAGGAGTGCGCTCCTACGCCGTCCTCGCCGCGGTCACCGTGTTCGTCCTGGCCTTCCTCGCACCCTTCGGCATCATCCTGGTCAACTCCTTCAAGACCAGCGCCGACTACCGCTCCAACGGCTCCCTGTCCTGGCCCGAGCAGTGGAACTGGAGCATCATCGGCGACGTCTGGGAACGCGTCGACTTCACCCAGAAGCTGGTCAACAGCATCCAGATCAGCCTCGGCGTCGTCGTCATCGCCGTCGTCCTGGCCCTCTTCAACGCCTACGCCATCGGCATCGGCCGCATCCGCTGGCGCACCGCCTTCCTCGTGTTCTTCCTCGGCGTCAACGTCCTGCCGCAGGAGGGCCTGGTCTACCCCATCTACTACCTGTTCAAGGAACTCGGCCTCTACGACGGCAAACTCGGCTACACCGTCCTGGTCGGCATCACCTACAGCGCCTTCGGCACCTACCTCCTCTCCTCCGTCTTCAGCAGCTTCCCCCGCGAACTCATCGAAGCGGCCTCCATGGACGGCGCCGGCCGCTGGACCATCCTGTGGCGGATCGTGCTGCCCATGAGCTGGCCCACCCTGTCGGTGATGTGCGTGTTCTTCTTCGTCTGGAGCTGGAACGAGTTCCTCTACCCGCTCGTCCTGCTCATCTCCAACGACCAGCAGACGGTCCCGCTCGGCCTGTCCGTCATGCAGGGCCAGTACACCAGCGACCCCACCGCACTCAGCGCCGCAGCCCTCCTCGGCGTCATCCCGATGATCGTGTTCTTCCTCATCTTCCAGCGCACCCTGACCCGCGGACTCACCGCGGGCGCCGTCAAGTAACCGCTCCGGCGGCACACGCCACCCCGGATCCGGACCACCGCAGCCCCGCCACCGGATCCGGGGTCCAGCCACCGACTCCCCACCATGGCCCAGACCAAGGAGAACCCACCGATCCGCACCGCGACCCCCCACCGCACATCCTCGATGCGAGGCTCCCCATGCAGACCACCACCGACCAGATCGCGACCCAGCGCCGGCATCCGCACGACCGGACGAGCCACCTGCCCCTGGAAGGCGCACCCCGAGCAGTCCAAGCCGCCCGGCACCACGCGAGAACGACCCTGCGCACCTGGGGCGTTCCCCACCCCGTGATCGAGGACGCCCTCCTCGTCATCTCCGAGCTCGTCACCAACGCCTACCTGCACACCCCGAGCGGCACCGCCGACCTGCACCTGGCCACCGACGAACAGCAGCTCGTCATCCGCGTCCACGACACCTGCGCCACCGCACCCGCCCCGGCCGCGGCCCACCCCGACCCCGAGCAGGACCACGGCCGCGGCCTGGGCATCGTCCGTGCCCTCGCCGAAGCCTTCGGGTGGACCCACACGCACACCGGCAAGACGGCATGGGCCCGACTGAGCCTGCTGCCGGCCTGCTGACTCCCGGCACATAGCGCGGCCCGTGCCCCTGAAGATGTCCGTCTCCGCCCAGGCGGCGGTTCCGGAGAACGCCCTCGCACGGACGCGGCAGGAGCACATACGCGCCGTGCCCCGCCCAGGACCCGGGTGGGGCACGACGCGTCGGGGCGGGAGGCCGGGTTCTCCCGGCTCGACCGCGGTGTCGGGCGAGGATGTCGTAGGACTTGAAGTAGGTCCCGACGGAGATCCGGGTGGCGAACAGAGATGTGGCGTTCCCGGTGCCTCGGTAGAGGTAGAGGGTGCCGGCGGGCGTGCGGGCCAGGAGGTCGGCGCGGCAGGCCGGCTTCCGGCCGAACGCCTCCCGGGTCGACAGGTGGGCGACGGCGTGGTCGAACGCCGCCTGCGCCGTGCCGACACCGGCGGCGGCGATGCCGATACGGCCCAGCGTGAGGGGCACGAGTGTGTGCCGGAGTCCCTGTCCCGGCTCGCCGCCGAGCAGGCAGTCGTCGGTGAACTCGACGTCCTCGAACCACACGTCGGCGGTGAGCCGGCCGCGGTTCGAGTTCGCCGAGGACACCGTGCTCGCCCTGTTCACCGACGGCATCGTCAACGCTGGCCGGTCACACCCGTCGTCCGGTCCGGCAGGTTGTCGGCCGGGCTGTACGTCCCTGTGGACCGGTGCCGTGTGTCATACCCCGGACATAGAGTCCTCATCGGCACTGTGCAGCTCGTTGGTGGCTGCCGGTCGGGAGCGCGCGCGGTCTGCGCGTTTCCGGCTTGAACCGAATCGTCCACGGGAGCGAACGTGCGCAGACCCGGTTCTCCGAAGGCCTCGGAGGAGCCAGAACTGATGAATGCCTGGCTGGCCGAGCTCAACGAAGGACTGGATCCAACCCGCCTGACCATCGGCAGCGCGAAGTACGCGTACCTGCGGTGCCGGGGTTGCGGATTGCCGTACCGAGCGCAGATTCGGCACTTCGTGGCCGGGCGCACCTGCCGGACCTGTGGCGTCGCACGGCAGGTCCTCTCCTCGCGTCTTCCGGTTGCGGGACGATCGATTGCCGAACTGAGGCCCGACCTGGCTGCGGAATGGGACAGTGAGCGCAACGAGGTCTCAGCAGCCCAGGTCGCCGCCCAGTCCAATGCGCCGGCTCGTTGGTGGCGCTGCCCCACGGATGACCGGCATCGTTATGACATGCCGCCGAGCGAGCGCCGGCGCGGCAATGGATGCCCGTACTGTTCCGGACGCCGGGTCGGGTATGGCAATGATCTGGGCACCGCCTACCCGGAGTTGGCGGCAGAATGGGTCGCTGCCCCTGGCCGGCCGGGCCTTGCACCCTCAGATGTCACCCCCTTCTCCGCAACGCTGGTTTCCTGGCGCTGCCTCCATGACAACCGTCACCGTTGGACGGAAAAGGTCTCGCAGCGGACACGCCGCCCGTCTTGCCCGTTCTGTAGCGGCTCGCGGATTGATGGCACGAACAACCTCGCGGTGCGCCGTCCAGATCTGGCGGCGGAGTGGCACGCGGAACTCAACGGCTTGCTGCGCCCGGAAGGTATCGGCCCTGGCTCCCGCCGCAAGGTGAACTGGAAGTGCGGCACGTGCGGTCACGTGTGGGCGGCCGCCATAGGGGAGCGCGCCGGAAGCGGCAGCCGCGCCGGGACGGGATGTCCCCTGTGCTCCGTGGGTCGACGCGGTCAAACCCGGCGTCGACCACCTGCGGGACAGTCACTCGCCGATCGCGCTCCCCATGTCGCACGGGAGTGGCATCCCACCCGCAATGCGCCTCTCACACCCGCCGATGTCCGGCCCGGTACTCCGAGGCCGAAGCGCTGGTGGCGGTGCGATGCCGGACACGAATGGCTTGCCACGGTCGCCTCTCGAGTGGCCGATGGGCGTGGCTGTGGGTCCTGTTCAGGCCAACGAGCAACACCAGAGCGCAATCTCGCCATTGTCGATCCGGGCATGGCTGCCACCTGGCACCCCGTGCTCAATGGTGCACTGCGCCCTACCGACGTCCTGCCTGGGTCTAAGCGCACAGTGCACTGGCTGTGCCATAACGGTCACACGTGGAAGCAGCAGGTCGTCAACCGAGTGAGGTCCAGGCAATGCGGTGAGTGCGCCGGTAGGCGAGCAACAGCTGCCAATAACCTCGCCGCCAAGCACCCCGATCTCGCGGTCGAATGGGAGAGGGCCGCCAACTGGCCCCTGCTGCCTCAGCACGTGCTGCCGGGCAGCAACTCGTCCGTGACCTGGCGCTGTTCTCGTGGTCATACCTGGGAGGCCATGGTCAGCAACCGCACCGGACTGGGGTCTGGATGCCCCCGCTGTCAGATGTCGGCCACATCAGTGCTCGAAATCCGTCTCTACGCCGAACTCGCATACGTGCTGTCACGTTGTGGCTTCACCACACAGCACAACGTTCGCTTGACCGACCCGCGCATCCCCACCCGCTACCGATCGGTCGACATGCTGTTCGTGGATGACAGCGGAGGTATAGCCATCGAGTTCGACGGGGCCTACTGGCACGTTGCGGAACGCAACCGCACTGACAGGCGCAAGACCGACGCGCTGCTGAACGCCGATTATGGGGCGCTGCGTGTCCGGGAAGCACCGCTGGAGTGTGCGGGACTTGAGGAACTCTCCGTGCCCAAGAACCAGCATCCTCACCTGACCGCCGCCGCGGTACTGAAGCGGATGCTGGAGTTGGACTGGCTGCGCTCGACCGATGTCCGGATCGTCGAGGACTACCTCAGCGCCGAGCAGGCCATGGCGGAGCACCACGCCAGGCAAATGATCCATGAGCGAGGTGGCTACGACCTCGCGGCATCAGCCGCTATGCTCCGCACCAAAACGGGCCGTGTCACGCCGTGACACCGCAGACGTGTGGCGGCACCTCCGCACGTCGAAGCCGCCCACGTTGCCGAGGACCACGGAAGACCTTGCCGCCGCCAGAATTTCAAGGCGCCTGCCAGGGTGGCAACGGCCCACGCCATCACCGGGTTGCTGGTCGCCAGAGGTGTCGATACCCGGGACGACCTCCACTCGTGGCTCGGCCACCAGGACAATCGTGCCGCCTTGCGCGCTGTGAAAGGGATGGGGCCGAAGAGCGGCGACTACATCGGTAACCTGGTCGGTCGATCGCAGGTCGCAGTGGATGTACACCTGCGCGCCTTTGCCGTGTACGCCGGTATCTCGGACCTCCGCTACGAGGCACTGCAAGCCGCGTCTGAAGAGACAGCCGCAGTCCTCGGGCACGAAGCCGGCGGACTGGAGCACGCCGTATGGCAGTTCGAGTCACAGGCTGGTAACCAGGGCCCGGGAGACACGCTTACCGTGCGGCATCTTGTACGTGCTGCACACCTGGACACCGTAGGAGCATCTGCGCCGGAACCTCGGTTTCGGCTCGGGCACGACGTGCCGGCACCGGCCCGCACGGCTGGACTGATCTCGGTCCGCGGTCGACGCCCGTTCTGCTGTCAGCCAAGACTGTCACGGCTGCCATGGCGCGGGGGAGAGGATCGGCACATGCAACCGATCTTCGTCCTCGTGCACAGCCCCTCAGTGGGCCCCTCGACCTGGCACCCGGTGGCCGAACAGCTGGCGGCGGCGGGACACCAGGTGCGGGTGCCGTCCTTGCTGCACATCGGGGCCGGTGCTCCGCCCTTCTGGCCTCGCGTCGTGGACGCCGTCCGCGACGATCTGCGGCAGGTCCCCGCCGGCAGCCCCGTCACGTTGGTGGCCCACAGCAACGCAGGACTGTTTCTCCCGGTGATCCGCTCGGGCCTCGACCACCCGGTGGTCGGCTCGGTCTTCGTCGACGCCGCACTGCCGGCCCGGGTCGGGCCGACCCCTGTGGCCGCGTCCGAGTTTCTGGAGTTCCTCCGCCCCATGGCGGTGAACGGCCGGCTGCCGCGCTGGACCGACTGGTGGGACGAGGCGGACGTCGCACCCATGTTCCCCGATCCGACCCTGCGGCAGAAGGTCACCGAGGAGCAGCCCACCCTGCCGCTGTCCTACTACGAGCAGCACATCCCGGTGCCCGACGCCTGGGACGACCACCCCTGTTCCTACTTGCTGTTCAGCCCTCCGTACGACGACGCTGCCGCCGAGGCCGGTGATCGCGGCTGGCGTGTGGCACACCTGGTCGGTGAGCATCTGCATCAGATCGTCGATCCCGCGGGTACAGCCCGGCACCTCGTCGAGCTCGCCCATACGGCCTGACCCGTTTCCCATACGCGCCCTGACGACTTCGCCCGCGGTTGCCCGCGGCACGTCGAGGAGCGCGGCGCCGATGGGTCTCACCCCGCAAGGTCTGGCCTAGGACGGTCGTCAACCGACGCGCGATGGCGTCAAGTCGGCGCCGCGATGCCCTCCGTATTTCTGCAGCCCCTGATGCCGATGCGACCGCACCGCCGTGCCGACCGCGGGGAACCGATGTTCCCCTCACCTCGACGGAGTCGGAGACGGGGTGACGCTGTGGGCAGCACCTACACCCGACACCCTTCACATGATCCTCACAGGCATCCATCGGTAGTACGGCCGACGAGGGCACCCGGTCCCGAACGCCTGTTGAGGAAGGGACGCGTCGTGATGATCGTGATATCCGTCGCGGTGCTGCCAACGCTGTGCTTGATGCTGTGGGCCATGGATCGTGTGGAGACCTGGATCTCCGAGCCACCCTCGGTGCCTCGCCATGCTCGTGGGCGGCGTCATTTGCGGCTCATCCCCGGCGGGGCGCCGGAGTCGGGTTCCCGGCCGCTGGCTGCGCCGCTCGAACGGCGAAGGGATGCCGCCTGACCTGGGGGCCGGAGCCGTCGGCTCCGGCCCCCAGGTCAACTGTGCTTCAGTCGCTGGAGATGACTTCCAGCAGGTCGCCGACCGCGCGGTCGGGCAGGGCGCGCGCCACGTCGGCCAGGGCGACGATACCGACCAGGCGGTGGCCGTCGATGACGGGCAGGCGGCGCACCTTGTGCGAGGCCATGGTGCGCAGGATCTCCTCGGCGTCGTCGTCCGCGCCGATGGTGACGGCTTCCCCCTGGGCGAGGTCTCCGGCCTTGACCTGCGCCGGGTCCTTGCCGGCACCGAGGACCTTGACGACGATGTCCCGGTCGGTGAGTACGCCCTTGAGGCGGTCGTCGGTGCCGCAGATGGGCAGCGCACCGACGCTGAGCTCGGTCATCTTGCGGGCCGCGTCCAGGACGGTGTCCTCGGCGCCCACGCACTCCGCACCCTCGGTCATGATCTCTCGGGCGGTGGTCATGAATCCTCCTGAAAAGCGGCGAATGTCTCCGATGCTGTCGGATAACCCGCAGGCGAGACGGCGAAACCCGCCGGGGGAGATCTTGCTTGTTCCGGAGTCCTGACGCGCTTGCTGATGGGCAACCATGGCCCGAAGGGACGATTGTGCGGCTGAAGCCCCGCAGTGCCTCTCGCCGCCAGGCGACCGCCCCTCACGATCACACCGTCATGGGTACAGCTCCGACCGGTACGCCGGTCGGGGCCATCCCTGTCTGCCGAGGACCGTGCACCCCTTCTTCCCGTGGTGGTTCACCCGGTTGGCCGGGCTTGCGGTGGCCAGTCGGGGCGGGCCGGGCCCTGGGGTGTGCGTCATCACGGCAGGAGCAGGAGCAGGAGCAGGAGCAGGGCGTTGGCGGCGAGGCCGGTGAGGAGACCGAGCCAGACGCCTTCGGTCTCCAGCCCGGCGAGGTGGCCGAGGAGCCAGGCGGCGGGCAGGCCGATCAGCCAGTAGCCGACCAGAGTGAGGGAGTCGCCCCCGAGCAGGGCCAGGTCTACGACGGGTCGTACGGCCGTTCGCGAGCAGTGCCGCCGACCGCGAACCTCAGGGATCTCAGCGCTGGTTACGCCGGATGATCCCGCGCGCTGCTCGGATGAGGGCGGCGTTGTCCGGGGAAGGGGTGCCGTCGGGGAGGTGGAGCACGTCTTCGAGCCCGATCCGGGTGTCCAGGCGGCGCGAGGCCGCAAGTTCGAGTACGGGCCATGCGGCTGTGTCCTCGCCGTGCATGAGGATCGGCACGGAGACTGATCGGAGTTCCTCCAGCAGGTCGGCCGCGGCGTCGAGTGCGTCCTGCGCAGCCGGTTCGGTGATCTCGGCCAGGACGCGCAGAACATGGCGGGATCCGGGCCAGTCGAGAAAGCGCCGTGCCGCGGGAGTGCCGGAGTAGATACCGGCTTCGATGCCGATTCCCCGGTCGAGCAGAACTGTTGCGAGCTCGGTGGCGCCGTCCTCGTGCCAGTTCACGGAGGCGTGGTCGGGCAGCACGTTCCAGGCCCGGACCTGCGCGACGCGGTCCTGACGTCCGGCCGCGGCCCAGGCGCCGGTGGTGACTCCGACCGGGATGCCCGGGACGGCAGACCGCACGGCGGTCACGGCGGCCGCGACGGCGGCGGCTTCCAGCGTGTCCTGACCGTCGGGGCCCTTGGGGTGCAGATGAATGTCCTCGGCACCGGCAGCGACAGCTTCACGGGCCGCCACCGCCAACTGCTCAGCGGTCACCGGCAGATGCGAACACTCGGCGCTGCTTCGCGCACCGTTGAGACAGACCTGCAGCATGACGCCATCCTGGCAGACCCGAGGCCCGCAGCGTCCCTGGGCGTGCGGGCGTGCCCGCAGACCAGGCACGTCACACGGCGGCCGGCAACCGGGCCGCGACGACCGGAGCCCTACACCCGTCGGGAAGGGTGCGCACACCCGGCAAGAGCTCTCATGGGGCGGACACGAGAAGGCGGACGGCCAGCGCGGTGATCAGGGCGCTCGAGAGCAAGGCGGTCACGAGCCGTCCCCGCCTCCCGGTCAGGACCCGGCCGAGCAACGCCCCGCCACCGGCCAGCAGCAGCTGCCAGCTGGCGGACGCGGCGAAGGCGGCGAGGACGAACACCGCCTGATGCGCGACATCCGGGCGCACCGCGGTGCTGCTTCCGAGCACCAGCGCCGTGAAGTAGATCATCGTGGTGGGGTTCAGGACGGTGATGCCGATGAGAGCCATATACGCCCGCAACGCGCTCGCCGGCGTCCGGCCGTCACGAGCGGCCGTCCCGCCCTTTCGGTACTCGCCGACAGCGGCCGCCCCGCCCCGGAGCGCCAGTGCGAGGAGCACGAGCGCCGAGGCCCAGCGCAGCGGATCGATCACGGGTCGCAGTACACCGGTGAGGGCGGCACCCCCGACGACGGCGGCCAGGGCGTAGATCCCGTCGGCCGTGGCGACCCCGAGGGCCGCACCGGCCCCGGTCCTGAGCGAGGTGCGCGCCGAGAGCGCCACCAGATACGTCGCGACCGCCCCGACCGGAATGGCGATGCCATAGCCGGCCGCGAGCCCCGCGACCAGGGCCGCCGTCACGAGCGGACGAAGCTCGGCCCCGAGCGGACGCAAGGCTGTCGCTGCCCTGCCGCCCGTCGTGCGGCGGGGCTCGGCGACAGGAAGGCAACGGTGTGGTTCATGGCCAGATTGTGGCCCGGCGGTACACGGCGTGCGAGGGAATAACCGTCGCTCGTCCCGCCCGCTGTACCTGCGGGAGACGGCGCCGTGGGGCACGGTCACCCAGCCGTGCGCAGGCGAAGCAATGCGCGTGCCGCTTGCGACATCCCTGGCGAGCCCTGCCGCGCACAGTGGAGTCGGCGTGTACTCCGCGTTCACGCATGGACGTTGACGGCGCACACAGATCGCCTGGAGTATCTATCGTCGGCCCATCTCCACACGGGGGAAATCACGTGAGAAAGCGTTTGTCGCGTACGGTCTTCCTGGCCGGCGCTGCCGTGATCGCCGCCGGGCTGCCCGGCACGGCGCACGCGACGCCAGAAGCCACAGCCGGCGGGGCGGTGACCGCGGACGAGAAGGGGCACTACCTGTTCTGCACGGGTCGGTCGGGTGACAGATCCATCGTCGTGGACCTGTACGAGAACTCCCTGTACGGCGCCGTCGCCGGCGTGGTCGTCGAAGGGCCGGACGGCGAGTACGGCGGTGGCGCAACCCCGTCGCGCCTCTTCGACAACGGCTCGGTCTCCGTCGAAGTGCCCGTCGAAGCACACGGCGCCGGCGGCGGCCCGGCGGGTACCGCCGTCATCCAGGGCACCTACGCGGCCACGGGAGAACCGGAGCGGGTCCACGAGGTCACCCGGGAGCCCTCCTGGGTGGTCGTGGCACGTGGGACCAGGCAGCAACTCGGCTCCGCGCTGACCATCACGGTGCTCGACACGACCACCCCGCTTTCCTGCGAGTCCTCGTTCGCCTTCGATCTCAAGGTGACGCGGACGCCGGTGTAGGTCTCTCGGTCCGCCGCTGGTGCGCCACCACCGGCGGACCACTTCACCGGACGCGCTTGGGGCGTACAACTGGGCCTTCGCCGAGGAGGAAGGATGCTCACCGTGGCGGCGTGAACGGCCCGCCCCCGCACGGTCGTCCACCCGAAGCCTGGACCGGCACGCGGACGAAGCCCTCGGTCCAGTGGTCCTCATCGAGGTCGTACTCCTCGATCTGGAAGCAGTCCGGCTCGTCGGCGAAGCCCGGCAGAAGACGCGCGCGACGGGCCCGCTCTTCGGCCACGGCCTCGGAGGAGTAGATGCCGAGCAGCTTGACGTCGTCGCCGTCAGGCTCGTCGATGACCAACACGCCCTCGTCGTCGAGGTGAATCGTCGCGCCGTCGGGGCCGGCCTCGTTCTGGTGGCTGATGTGCCAGAGGGGATAGACCTTCACGGGCGCAGGCTATCCCGGGCCCATCCGGGGAATGTTCCCTCTCAGAGCAGTAGCTCTCCGCCCCGCCCGTCGACGTGTTCGGCGAACAAATTCGCTGTCCGGCGTCCGGAGCCCCGTGATACACAACCGACGTGCAAAACAACTTGGAGTTCCCCGAGGTCCTGCGGCTGATCGAAGACCGCTCGGCCGCGTTCCGCGCCGCGATCGAGTCCGCCCCCGACCTTGACGCCCAGGTCCCGACCTGCCCGGACTGGACGCTGCGCGAACTCGCACAGCACCTCGGCGACGGCCGCCGCCGCCAGGCCGCCATCGTCGCCGCGGGCCCGGGCGCCGAGCCCCCGGCGAAGACGGACCCGAAGGGTGCTCCGACCGCACCCCGCGACCGCGAGGCCCTGGACGCCTGGCTCGCAGGGTCGACCGCGCTCATGCTCGACGCGCTGCGCGAGGCCGGCCCGGACCGCGGCTGCTGGACCTGGTGGGGCCGTTCGCAGGCCCCGCAGACCAGCGGAGCCGTGGCCCGGCACCAGATCCAGGAGATCGCCGTCCACACCTACGACGCCCAGCTCACCCAGGGGGCCGCACAGCCGCTGCCGGCGGACGTCGCGGTCGAGGGCGTGGACGAGTTCCTGACGACCGTCTCGGCGACGACCGTCCCCTGGCCGTTCAAGCCGGCGACCATCGACCTGCACGCGACCGAGGGCCGCTCCTGGCGCCTGACCCTCGACGCCGACGGCGTCCGCTGCGACGACCTCGCCGCCGACGCGGAGCCGGGCGACATGACGATGCGAGGCCCGGCGAGCGATCTGGTCCTCTACTTCTACGCGCGCGCCCCGCTCGACGCCCTGCGGATCACCGGCGACACCATGCCGATGGAGCAGCTCGCGGAGTGGGACCCGAACGCGTAGAGCGTGCACGCGTGGCCCGTCTGTCGGTTGTGCGCGCGCTCCTGCGGGCGCCGCTGGGCCCGGAGTTGCGGACATCGCGCGGCTGCGGGCAGGCTACGGGCCGCTGTTCAAGGGCGAAAGGCGCACCTGCGGGCGGCTCACGCTCAACTGGGCACGGGTACGCGGGGGGTGCAGATTGCTGGAGCTGACCTCGTAGGTCGAGCAGCAAGGGTCCGGTAGCGGTCGTAGTCGCCGTCGGCGTGCAGGGTGCGGTTCCGGCCCCGCCGCGACCTGGCCCTCGACGGCCAGTGCCACCCCTTGCGGGAACCTGCGAACCTGCCGGTGTCCCGGACGTTCGACAAATACAGCTCGTGCGCCCGGTGCCCCATAACGCACACCGTGCGCCACCCCCCGGCGGAGAGCCCTAAGCCCTAGTCGAGCGTGTCGAAGGTCCTGGCCCTGTGGGCTCGCCAGCGTTCCATCATGGCGGCCAGTTCCGTCCCCATGAACTCGAAGAAGGCCAGGGTCTCGGCGATGCGGCGGCCGGCGGGGGTGGCGGGTCCGAGGCTGGCCACGCCGTCCCGCAGGGCGTCCTCCCAGCGTTTGAGGATGGCCTCGCGGTTGGTGAGGGCCTCGTACCACTGGTCGGCGTGGACGCGGTAGCGCTCGCGGCGGGAGCCGGGTTCACGTTCGCGGGAGACCATGTGGACCTGGGAGAGATAGCGCACCGCCCCGGAGACGGCGGCCGGGCTGATCTTCAGCTGTTCGCCCAGTTCGGCGGAGGTCAGCATGCCCTCGTCGGAGGCGAGGAGCGCGCCGAACACCCGGGCCGGCATCCGGGGCATGCCGGCCTCGACGAGCTGAGCCGCGAACGACTCGACGAACCTCGACACCGCTTCCGCGTCCCTGGACTCCGACATACGGCCACCCTACCGGAAATTCATGCAGTTCCTTAACTTCACAAATTTCTGAATGAAGCGTAGGTTCTGAAGCATGACCAAGGCCATCACCGTCAGCGGACTGCACAAGTCCTTCGGCGCCACCCACGCACTCGACGGACTCGACCTGGAGGTGGAGGCCGGGGAAGTGCACGGCTTCCTCGGGCCGAACGGCGCGGGCAAGTCCACGGCCATCCGCGTCCTGCTCGGCCTGCTGCGCGCCGACTCCGGCGCGGCTCAGGTGCTCGGCGGCGACCCCTGGACGGACGCGGTCGACCTGCACCGGCACCTCGCGTACGTCCCAGGCGACGTCACCCTGTGGCGCAACCTCTCCGGCGGCGAGGTCATCGACCTGTACGGCCGGCTGCGCGGCGGGCTGGACTCCCGAAGGCGCGACGAGCTGATCGACCGTTTCGAGCTGGACCCGACCAAGAAGGGCCGCACCTACTCCAAGGGCAACCGGCAGAAGGTCGCCCTGGTCGCCGCGTTCGCCTCCGACGTGGAACTGCTCGTCCTGGACGAGCCGACCTCGGGCCTGGACCCGCTGATGGAGGAGGTCTTCCAGCGGTGCGTCGTGGAGGCGCGCGAGCGGGGCCGGACGGTCCTGCTGTCCTCGCACATCCTCAGCGAGGTGGAGGAGTTGTGCGACCGGGTCAGCATCATCCGAAAGGGCCGCACCGTCGAGACCGGCTCGCTGGCCGACCTGCGGCATCTGACCCGCACCAGCGTCACGGCCGAACTGGCCGGCCCGCCGAACGGCCTCTCGCGGCTGCCCGGCGTGCACGACCTCGACGTACAGGGCAACCGGGTGCGGCTCCAGGTCGACGCGGACGGCCTGGACGCCGTACTGCGCTCTCTCGGTGAGTCCGGGGTGCGGTCGCTGACCTCGACGCCGCCGACGCTGGAGGAGCTGTTCCTGCGGCACTACCAGGACGACCTGAGTGGAGCCGCACGATGACCGCCCTCGCCTTCGCCGTACGTGCCGCCGGCGCGCGTCCGCTGGCCGGGACCGGCACGCTGGTGCGGTTCGCCCTGCGGCGGGACCGGGTGACGATCCCGGTGTGGGTCGGCGTGAACGCACTGATGGTGCTGTCCATGCCGAACACGCTCAAGGGCATGTACGCCACCGCCGGCGAGCGCGCCGGCCTGCTCCGGCAACTGGAGACCAACACCTCGCTGCGGGCGATGATCGGCCCGGTGTTCGGTGACTCGTACGGCGCCCTGACCGCCTGGCGGGTCGGGGTGTACGCGGGGGCGCTGGCGGCCGTGATGAGCCTGCTGCTCGTCGTACGGCACACCCGGGACGAGGAGGAGAGCGGCCGGCAGGAGCTGATCTCGTCCGCGATGGTCGGCCGACGCGCCCCGCTGACGGCAGCTCTGCTGACCGCGGCCGCCGCGAACGCCGTACTCGGGCTGCTGATCACCGGCGGACTGTGGTCGCAGGGCGGCGGCGGGGCGATCGCCTTCGGAGTGGGGATCGCGGGGCTCGGCATGGTCTTCGCGACCACGGCGGCGATCGGCGCCCAGCTCACCGAGAGCGCACGGCTGGCACGCGGGCTCACGGCGGCGGTGCTGGGAGCCGCTTTCGTACTGCGCGCCGCGGGCGACTCGGCGACCGACGACGGCTCGTCACCGCTGACCTGGCTGTCCCCCCTCGGCTGGCTGGAGAACCTCCGCCCGTACGCCGGCGAACGCTGGTGGGTGCTCCTGCTGTTCGCCGCGGCGATCCTGCTCCAAGGCCTGCTGGCCTACGAACTCGCCGGGCGCCGCGATGTCGGCATGAGCTTCCTGCCCACCCGGCCGGGCCCCGCCACCGGCCGCCTCGGCACCGCCGGCGCGCTCGCCCGACGGCTCCAGCGGGGCAGCCTGCTCGGCTGGAGCGCCGCCTTCCTGGTCGCCGGGACCGTCTACGGCGCGATGACCGAGGGCGCGGCCGACCTCGTCGGCGACAACGACCGGGCCCGTGAGATCTTCCAGCGCATGGGCGGGCAGACGGCCCTGACGGACGCCTTCCTCGCGGCGATGGCGGGCTTCTTCGGCCTGGTCGCCTCGCTGTACACCGTCGCGGCCGTGCTGCGCCTGCACGGCGAGGAGACCTCCGGCCGCGCGGAGCCGCTCCTGGCCGCCCCCGTCGGCCGGCTCCGCTGGGCGGCCGGACACCTGGTGATCGCCTTCGGCGGCAGCGCACTGATCATGCTGCTCGCCGGGACAGGTCTCGCCCTGGGACATGGCCGCGACACGGCGGCGGTGCTCGGCGCCTGCATGGTCCAGCTCCCCGCGATCTGGGTCGTCGGCGGCGTCGCCGTCCTGCTGCACGGCGTCACCGCCCGAGCGGCGACAGCCGCCTGGGCCGTGGCCGCAGCGGCCCTCCTCCTCGGCTGGATCGGCCCGGCCCTGGACGTCCCCCAGGCAGTCCTGGACCTCTCGCCCTTCGGACACCTGCCGAAGCTGCCGGGCGGCGCAATGGAATGGGGCCCGGTGACCGGCCTGACCGCGACCGCGCTTGCCCTGGTCGCAGCCGGCCTCGCGGCACTGCGCCGACGGGACCTGGCGTACGGCTGAGAGCCGCGGGTCACTTCTGCCGGGAGTGCATCGGGCTGCCGGCCGCATCGTCCGTGCACTGCCCGTGCTTCCCGCGCCTGCCCCGGTCGCGTCTCCAGTCGAAGGCGGCCAGAGCCAGGGAAGTCAGCATCCCCGCGACGGCGGCGCCCAGGGCGATGACGAGGGCGCCCTGATAGTCGTCACCGCTGCCGAGGACCATGTAGAAGAGGCCGGGCAGGGCAGCCGTGCCCACCGCGGCGCCGAGCCGCTGGCCCGTCTGCAGGGCGCCTCCCGCCGCGCCGGCCATGTGGACGGGCACGTCCCGCAGGGTCATGGTGATGTTCGGTGAGACCACAAAGCCTCCTGCGACACCACCGAGGAACAGGACAGGCGCGGCGATCCAGGGAGCCATGCCCAGAGGGGCGAAGCGCAGCAGCAGAGCGGCTCCGCCCAGACCACCGATCACTCCGGCGAGGCCGCAGACGGTGAGCAGGCGGCCGTACCGGCTCACCAGCCGGCCCGCGACCACAGCGGCACCCGCCGAGCCCAGGGCGAACGGCGTGACGGCGAGGCCGGACTGCAAGGGCGAGTAACCCAGGCCGTTCTGGTAGAAGAGGGCGAAGACGAGCCAGACGCCGCTGAAGCCGATGAAGTACAGGGTGCCGACGCCGGCGCCCACGGCGTAGCCGCGCACGGTGGTGAACAGGCGCGGGTCCAGCAGCGGTTCGGTCCCCCTGGAGACGAGACGGTACTGCCGGCGGACGAAGACGGTCAGGACCAGAGCACCCACAGGGAACATCCACCACAGGCGGCGCAACCCGTCCGACTCCGCCTGGACCAGCGGATTCATCAGGGCGAGAACCCCGAGTCCGAGGAGAAGCACACCGGGCACGTCCACGTGGCTCCGACCGGACCGCGGGCTCCGCGGCAGCAGCCGGCGGCCGAGCAGGACGGCGAGGATGCCGATGGGGACGTTGATGTAGAAGATCCAACGCCATCCCTGCTGGCCGTCGGCCAGGCCGAGGATCGTGCCGCCGATGAGGGGACCGGACGCGGAGGAGACGCCGACCGTCGCTCCGAAGTAGCCGAAAGCACGTCCGCGTTCGGCGCCGCGGAACAGTCGCTGGATGAGCGCCGAATTCTGGGGCGCCATGAATCCGGCCGCCAGTCCCTGGGCGAGACGGGCCACGATCAGCAGGGTGATGTCGGGGGCGGCACCACAGGCGGCGCTGAAGACGACGAAGCCGCAGAGCGCCGTCAGGAAGATGCGGCGCCGGTCCAGGGCGTCACCGAGCCGTCCGGCGGTGACGAGGGCGAGG
Source organism: Streptomyces sp. NPDC053367 (assembly GCF_044545925.1). Taxonomy (NCBI): domain Bacteria; kingdom Bacillati; phylum Actinomycetota; class Actinomycetes; order Kitasatosporales; family Streptomycetaceae; genus Streptomyces; species Streptomyces sp. NPDC053367. The sequence continues at coordinate 140,387 of NZ_JBITYN010000006.1, forward strand.
GCGAAGGTGAGGGTGTAGCCCGATACGACCCACTGCACCTGCGCGGGGGAGGCGTGCAGGCTGTGCTGGACGGTGGGCAGCGCGACCGCCACGATCGTGACGTCCAGCAGGCTCATGAAGCCTGCCACCAACGTGACCCAGAGGGCGCGCCAGCGGTGCGGATCCGGCTGGTAGTCGTCCGTCCGGCCGTCGGGGCCCTGGTCGCCGGGCTCTGTCACATGAAGTCCTCTCGCACCTCTCGCACGGTCCGGCCGAACAGGTTCCCCCGTCGTGGCGCGTGCACACAGACGGCCGGCACACGGGCTGTGCCGCCGGGTACCCGACGTTCACCACCTCGATCAGTTGAACAGTTCCCGAGGGCTGCTTCCACCGCCACCGCGCCCGTCCGGCGGGTCCGCCGGCCGGTGACCGGGGGAGAAAGCCCCGCGTAGGGGTCCTGCGGACCCCGCATCAGCCGGGCGGAGGGTAGGACAGGGAGCCGTCGTCGCCGACCTGAGCGTGCGGGCTCAGGGCGGCCGGTCTCGCCGAGGTGTCCGACATGATGTGCACGACCTCTGCACCGGAGACGATCAGCGCGTCCGTGATCAGCCTTCGATGGCACCGCCATGGCACCGCCTCGCTGCACATGATCGCGGGCCGCTCGTGCTCGGCCAGTTCCAGCAGTTCGCCGAGCCCTTGTGCGAACGCGTCCGTGCTCATGTAGTCCGCGTAGTCGCGGAACGCCTTGACCTGCCACGCGCCGTTGGGGCTCGGCACGCCTTTCGGTGTGTGACGGCGGCCTCCCAGCTCACGGATCCAGCGGTACCCGATGTCGGGTGGCAGGGTGTCGACGACGGCCGACTGGTTCCACTGCGGATACTTCCGGGACGAGGGGTACGAGCGGACGTCGACCAGGCAGGTGACGCCGTTCCCGCGCAACATGCCGAGCACCGCGTCGAAGCTGCGGGTCGAGTGTCCGATCGTGTAGACGCGAGCTGTCATTGCGCTGCCTTGTGTATGTCCCGCACTGGGGCACTGCCGTGCCGGGTTCCCCTCGCCTGGCCCTCCAACCGCCGCGGACGCCGCGGAGCAGCCCCTGCCCGGGCGCTACGGCGCTGAGGTCGGCGTGAAACGGGCACCATTCCCCACGTGGAAGCTGACCAGCCGCTGGAGAAGACCCCGGACGGGCGCTTTGTCGTGATCAAGGGACGGAAGTGGCGGGCGACGGATCCATCGATCCCTGAGGAAGTCGCGGCTCGTCTTCGCCGTCACCTGATGTCGGCTCGTCGCGCGGTGCGCTCTGCGACGACCGAGGGGGATGAGAGGGCCGAACGGACGGCGCGATCTCGCGTGAATCGGGCGAAGGTCGCGCTGGGGGAACGGGGCACACCCTGGTGGGAGCAGTCCGAGGGCGAGCGTCGCCGGCGATGGGAGCAGGGGCTTGCGACCCTGGATGCCGAGGCGCAGCGCGGCAGCCGTGAAGGGCAGTGACGTGATCGCCACCGCCACCGCCACCGCCACCGCCTCCGGCCGCAAACTGTGGCCAGGGCGGCTCCGACTTCCGAGGCCGATCCGAGCGTGGGATGGGGGAGCCTGCGTCACGAGGGTGCCGTTGATCGCCGGTAGCCTACGGCGGTGCGCACGGTCGAGCTGTTGTTGGATGAGTCGGCGGACGCTGCGGTCCGGGAGGCCTGGCGACGGCTCGCGGACGCGGGGCTGCCCAGTCAGGCGCGCCACCGCTCCCCGAGCAACAGTCCGCACGTCACTCTGGCCGCCTGCCCGGAGCTGACCGCCCCGATCCGCTGGGAGCTCGCCGAGGTCGCGGCCGTCCTGCCGCTGCCGGTACGGTTCACCGGCTTGATCCGCTTCGAGCGGCCCACCTCGGTGCTCGCCTGGGCGCTGCACGCCGACTCCGCGCTGGCCGGCTTGCACCGCAGGGTGTGGGAGGCGCTCGCCTCGGACACCCCGCCCGACGCTCTCAACCCCCTGCACGCGCCTGGCCGCTGGAAGCCGCATGTCACCCTCGGCCGGACCCGGCGGGCCGGTGCCTTCGCCGACCGGCGGGTCCCTGAACTGCTGCCGGCGCCGCCGCCGTCTGCCCAGCTCATCACCCTGCGCAGCTACGACACCCAGACCGGCGCCCTGGAGGTGCTGGGACCCCGCCTGTGAGCCACGGTCGCTGCGGAGAAGGTCCGGTTCGAACGCGGCCGTGTCCCCTGTCCGCGACGCGCAGCGGACGCACTCGGGCTGCCTGCCCTCTCCAGCGCCGGCCCGCCGTAGGGGTGATCCCGCAGGACAGACGTGACCACACGCCTGCGACGGCAGGTGCTTGAACAGCCACCCCGCCCCAAGGATGCTGGCCGCAAGATCCACCACACCGTACGACGAGTGGAGAGCCGTGACCCTGGACAAAGGCCTGACCACCGAGATCATCGCTGCCCCGACCCGCACGCTCGGCACGCAGCCGGCCGTCCCGGTCCCGCCGGGCGTCCGCCGCATCACGGTGCCGGCGGGGTCCGTCACCCTGTCGGGGCTCCAGAGCGAGCCGTCGCACAGCCCGCCGCGTGCCCTCGTCGTCGCCCTGCACGGCGGCGGTATGAGCGCGGGATACTTCGACGGCCAGGCCCACCCGGACCTCTCCCTGCTGAGGCTCGGCGCGCACCTCGGCTACCGGGTGGTCGCCCTCGACCGCCCCGGTTACGGCGTGTCCGCCGCCCAGTTGCCCCACGGCCGTCCGCTCGCCGAGCAGGCGGCCGAAGTCGCCGCCGCCGTACGGCAGTTGGCCTCCGACGGCGCTGTGGGCGGAGGGGTGCTGCTGCTCGGTCACTCCTTCGGCGGCAAGCTCGCCTTCCTGCTCGCGGCCGAGCAGGCACCGGAGGGGCTGCTGGGACTGGACGTCTCCGGCTGCGGCACCCGGCTCGCCGTAGGGCCGGAGCAGGTGCGGCAGGGCGGAAGCGTACGACGGCTCAACTGGGGACCACTGAGCCTGTACCCCTCCGGCACCTTCCAGGCCGGCGCGGCGGCCGTGGCGCCGATGCCGCAACGCGAGGCCGAGTCGGTCGGCGGCTGGGAGGGGCTTTCCACCCAGGTGCTGCCGAGGGTCCGGGTGCCCGTCCGGCTTACCTTCGCGGAACACGAGGCGTGGTGGCGCCACGGGGACGAGGACGTCGCCGAAGTCGTCGGCAGGCTGGCCGGGGCGCCGCGCGTGGTCGTGGACCGCCTGCCCGGCGCCGGCCACAACATCAGCCTCGGCTGGGCCGCGCGCACGTACCACCTCAGGGTGCTGGCGTTCGTCGAGGAGTGCCTGCGGGCGTCGGACCGTACGCAGGTCCTCAGCGGCTCCGTCCCTGACGCCGGGCCGTGATCGGATGTCTTCGGCGCGTCTTCCGCGCCCTGCGCGGCGGCTTGCGTGCCAGGGTCGTCGACCCGGTCATGCGGAGGCCCTCACCAGGGCACTTCGCCGTCGTCGTCGAAGAAGCGGCCTGTCGGGCCGTCGTCCGGTACGGTCGCCAGCCGGATCGCGGAGGCCGCGCCCTGCTGGGGGGTGCGTATGCCCCGGAAGCCGTTGAGGTCGGTCGCGGTGTAGCCGGGGCAGACCGCGTTGATCAGGATGTTCGTGCCGGCCAGTTCCTTGGCGTACTGCACGGTGACGGCGTTGAGGAACGTCTTCGACGGTGCGTACGCGGCGGAGATGGGGCCCGTTTCGGTGTCGGGCGTGGTCTGCAGCGTGAGGGAGCCGACGCTGCTGGAGACGTTCACGATCCGCGGCGACGGCGAACGGCGCAGCAGCGGCAGCAGTGCGTTGGTGACGCGGATGACCCCGATCACGTTGGTCTCCACGGCTGCCCGCACTCGGTCGACGTCGACGGTGGTGGGTTCCTGCGGTTCACCGCCGGTGATGGCCGCGTTGTTGACGAGTGCGTCGAGCCGTCCGGCCCGTTCCTGCACCGACCGCGCCGCCGCCGTCACGCTCGCGTCGTCGGTCACGTCCAGCGGTACGCCGAACGCCTCGATTCCGTCCGCGTGCAGCTTCTGCACAGCGGCCTCGCGTCGCTCGTCGTCGCGCGCGCCGACCCCGACGGACCAGCCGAGGGCGCCGAGCCCGGCGGCGATCTCGTACCCGATGCCCTTGTTGGCTCCGGTCACCAGGGCGACTTTCTTTCCGTTCACGATGTTGTTCTCGCTCATGGCATCGATGCTGCTTCCGAGCCCGGCGGGGCGTCCAAGACCGATCGGGTGGGCAGCGATACCGCCGGGGTATCGCTGCTGGGCAGCCCGGTTAGGCTGGCGGGGTGGAGACACGTGAGCTGCGGTACTTCGTAGCGGTCGCCGAGGAGTTGCACTTCGGCCGGGCGGCGAGGCGGCTCGGGATCGCCCAGCCCCCGCTGTCGCGGGCGATCGCAGGACTCGAACGGCGCCTGGGCGCCACCCTTCTGGAGCGCGGCAGCCGGGGGGTGGCGGCCCTGACCGAGGCCGGGGCGGTGCTGCTGCGGGAGGCGCGGGCGGTGCTGGACGCCGTCGAGGCCGCCGAGCGGCGCACCCGCCGGGCCGCCCTCACGGCGGCCGGTCGCCCGGCGGTGGTCCTCGCCGCGAAGGCGGGCGCCTCCGGCGAACTGCTGGCGAAACTCCTCGACGCCTACGCCGCCGAACCCGGCGCCGTAGCCGTGGACGTCATGCTGTGCGGGCCGGGGGAGCAGGCGCGGGTGCTGCGCGACGGCCGGGCGGACGTGGCCCTGCTGCACCGGCCGTTCGACGACATGGCGGGGTTCGACACCGAGGAGCTGCACACGGAGGGGCAGGTCGCGGTTCTTCCGGCGGGTCATCCCCTCGGCGTCCGCCCCCATGTGCGGCTCGCCGAGGTCACCGGCCTTCCCGATCTGCCCCTGCCCCGCTGGCCGCGTCCCGACGGATCCTTCCCGGAGGGCCCGGGCCCGCAGGTGCGCGACCATACCCAGCTCACCCAGCTCATCGCCCTCGGCCGTGCCTGCGCGGTCGTCCCGGAGTCGGGCCGCGCCGGCCTCCGCGAGGGCCTCATCGCCGTGTCCGTCCTCGACGCTCCCCGGGTGACCACGGTCATCGCCTGGCCTCCCCACAGCCGTTCGACGGCGGTCGCGGGGCTGGTCCGGGCCGCCACCGCCATGTGAGGGGCGTGTCCGATCGGCGTCGTTCTCGGGCGAAGCCGGTGCGAGCGATTCCTCCGAACTGCCTGTGAGGTGCTCGTCGCCGGACATGCCCGGCAGGCCCCGGCCGTCACCTGGTGAGATCAGTGACGGACGAACTGAAGCCCGGTCGATTGAACGACGTCCGGCCGCAACGCGATTCCGGTGACGGTCAGTCGTTCTCCGTAGATGTCCGTGATACGGATCGAGTTGCCGCACCCGCTGCCGTCCGCGGAGAGGAAGTAGTTGTATTCGGTGCGCGGCAACTGCCGCCAGCCGCCCTCGGTCTTGACCTCCAGGCGGGCGACAGGGTTCCGGTGGCCGATCGCCTGGATGCCGCACCAGTAGGGGCTGGACCCGGTCTTGTACCTGATGGAGATCGTGTCGGACGTCTCGGGGCTCAACAGTTGCCAGGTGATCGGGATGCGGCCGGCCTCGAGGTCGGCGAGCTCGGCGAAGGCCTCCTGGCTGAGGTCCAGTTGCCCGGGCGCGCAGGGCAGGGGACATTCGTTGGTGATCCGTACCGTGATCGACTTGCCGTTGGCCGCGCGGACGAGCACGTACGCGCCGCACGCCCTGGAGGTCTCGTAGTCCGTGGCGTTCATGGCCGCGATCATGAGGTCGGGGCTCGGGCCGAACAGACAGGCGCCGTTTCCGTCCTCGGCTTCGTAGGCGGTGGCGACGCCGGTGTACGTGGTGCCGGGCCGGATCCGCCCTGCCGGTGTCGCCGTGGTGGACGCAGTACGGGGGGATTGCGGGGTCGCCGTGGCTGACGGACGTGCCGGGGCGGTGGTCTCACTGGCCGTCGGACGAGGGGTCGCGGTCGCGCTCGGTGTCCCCGTCGCGGTCGGGGTGCTCGCCCGCGGCTGTGAGGTGGGAGCGGCCGTCACCCGGGTGGTCTCGACGCGCGCCGAGGTGGCAGGCCCTGTCTCCTCCTTCCGGTCGGGGAGCAACCCCATGACCAGGTAGGCGATCACGCCCGCGGCGGTCACCGCCACTGTGCTGCCCAGTATGAGCCTGCGTCTGCGCCTGCGCTGCCTCGCGGCCTGCCTCGCTGTCTTCATAGCCGTCCGTTCGGAAGATCGAGCCGATGGTGCACTGTCCAGTGGCCGCACGAGGCGAAAAGGTTGCCTTCGATTGCAGCAGCGCCGAGAGCGGGAGCGGCGTGGTGCCCGGTCCTTATGAGTGGGAGAACGCGGGGTACCCGGAAAGCGACGACGCTGTCCCGACTCCCCTTCGAGGAGGTCCGCGCTGTGCTCTCGCTCAAGCGCTTACTCGACCGCAGTCTGACCGCGCAGGCGATCCTGGTCTTCTTGCTGGGGCTGGGCATCACAGCCCTGATCCGCAGGAACGAGCACCCGGCTGTCTGGGTGTTGCAGAGCGCTCTCTACACCGGGGTCGCCATCGCGGTCCTGGCCGTCCAGCGCCGCAAGGCCGCCCGAGCGGTGGGTACCGACGCGAGCGGACTCGCCGATCTGAACCGGAAGATTCGGCACCGCGAAGTGCCGCAGGACCCTGAGGGACGGGCGGCGATGCGACGGCTGGCCGCCGAGCAGCTCGGCCAGATGGAACGGGCCGGCAAGTGGCTGCCGTACTGGCTCGGTGCCATGGGTCTCGTCGCGGTCGGCCTGTTCGTCCTGGGGGCCATCGGCGGTTCCCTCGTCTTCCCCCTCGTCTTCGCGCTCGGCATGGTCGGGCTGTGCTGCTGGGTCCTGTGGATGCGCCGCCGCTCCCTGGACCGCCTCCGCTGGATGCATCAGGCCCTGCGACAGGGGTGAGCGGCCCTCAGAGCGGGGGCGGTGGGCAAGTCCCCGCTCAGGCCGGCATTCGCACCCTCTGCTCGTGCCCCTCGCGCAGCACCACGCGGTTCGTCGGCTGGTGGCAGCCGCAGTGGCCTCATCCGGCTGCTGCCACCGCCCCGACACGGTCTCAGCCGCGGCAACCGTCGGCCTGCTCCGTCCGCAGCCCGGCCCCGCTCTGCCTCGACTGCTGCACGACACCTGCCGCCGGCCTCCGCGACAGATCGGGCCCGGCCCGGTGGCTGCTGTCGGGGGACGACAACCGCTCCGGCAGTGCGCTGCCGCGAGACGCCACTCTTGCAAGAAGTTTCAGGCGCGATCAACAGGATGAGCCCGGTCTTGCCGCGCACCATGTCCGGATTGCTTCGATGCGGGACGGCGATCTCCTCTCGCCGCCAAGCCGCCCGGGGCGAGAGGGCGACGGTGGCCGGATCGCCGCCGAAGCGCGATCGTCCGAGTGCGCCGGTCCGGCATGGTGGCACCGAGAGCGGGTGGTGCCCGCGCACATCCGGTGCTGTGAAGGTTGTTGTTGCTACGGGCTCTCAACAGGGCGGATGTGCCTGTGGGTCAGGGCCAGGAGGCGTGAGTCCACCTCGTCCGGCCGCAGACACGCCCGCCTGTCGCGTCGTCAGTTCCGGCGCAGGGCAGTGCCGTCGGGGGTCTCCCGCGGCGACCGTAAGGCTGAATCTAGGCACCTTCCCGCCCGGGTGCGCAACCCCTTGTTCGCGGACAGCAGCCCCAACTTGCCCGAACGTAACGAGCTTTGTTGAAAGTCTTGACCTTTGACTCATAACGAATCTAAGTTCCTCACCGCTTGCTGAAAGTTACGGCAAGAAGTTGCGGTGGTGTCGGAACCCTCACAGGGTCATGCCCTGCCGCGGCAGTCACCCGCATGCCCGTGAGGAGCTCTCATGCCACTCGGCTTCACAGCCACCGCCTCCAAGAGAACATCCGCCGCCCTGGCCGGGGCCGGTCTGCTGTTCAGCCTGGCCACCGCGCTCGCACTGCCCGCCCAGGAGGCCACCGCCGCGCCCAGCGCCAACGGCGACAAGAAGGTCACCGCCGTCCTGTTCGAGTGGAACTTCAACTCGATCGCCCGTGAGTGCACCCAGACCCTCGGCCCCAAGGGCTACGGATACGTGCAGGTCTCGCCTCCGCAGGAGCGGATCCAGGGCCCCGCCTGGTGGACGGCCTACCAGCCCGTCAGCTACAAGATCCAAGGCCCCCTGGGCGACCGCGCAAGCTTCCAGAACATGGTCGACACCTGTCACCAGGCAGGCGTGAAGGTCATCACCGACGCGGTGATCAACCACATGACCTCCGGTTCAGGCACCGGAACCGCAGGCACGAACTACAGCAAGTACAACTACCCCGGCACCTACCAGGACCAGGACTTCCACGCCTGCCGCCAGCCCATCGGAAGCAACTACCGCGACCGCTCCAACATCCAGGAGTGCGAACTCGGCGACGCCGGCCAGCCGTCCCTGTCCGACCTCAACACCGGCAGCGACTACGTCCGCGGCAAGATCGCCGGCTATCTCAACGACCTGATGTCGATGGGCGTCGACGGCTTCCGGATAGACGCCGTCAAGCACATGGCGGCGGACGACGTCGCCGCCATCCGCAGCAAGCTCACCAACCGGGACATCTACTGGGTCCAGGAAGCGATCTACGGCGCCGGCGAGGCCGTCTCACCCAACGAGTACCTGCGCACCGGCGACGTCCAGGAGTTCCGGTACACCACCGACCTCAAGCGCGTCTTCACCAACGAGAAGCTCTCGTACCTGAAGGACTTCGGGGAGGCGTGGGGCTACATGCCGTCCGGGCAGAGCGGCAGCATGGTCGCCAATCACGACACCGAGCGCAACGGCAGCAGCCTGAACTACCGCGACGGCTCCCGTTACACCCTCGCCCACGTCTTCATGCTCGCCCACCCCTACGGCACTCCCTCGGTCCACTCCGGCTACGAGTTCGGCAGCAGGGACGACGGCGCCCCGAACGGTCACAACGTCAGCGCCTGCTACACGAGCGGCTGGTCCTGCCAGCACGCCTGGCGCCAGATCGCCAACATGGTCGCCTTCCGTAACGCCACCGAGGGCACCGGCATCACCAACTGGTGGGACAACGGCAACAACGCCATCGCCTTCGGCCGCGGCACCAAGGGCTTCGTCGCCATCAACCGTGAGAGCGGCTCCATCACCCAGACCTTCCAGACCTCCCTCCCGGCCGGCACCTACTGCGACGTCCAGCACGGTGACCCCACCACGAGCGGCGGCTGCACCGGGACCACCTACACCGTCGGTGCCGACGGCAAGTTCACCGCCACCATCGCGGCCGGCGACGCCGTCGCCCTCCACGTCGGCGCCGGCGGCGACAAGCCCGGCGACAACAGCGCCACCGTCTACTACAGCACCGACAAGAACTGGTCCGCCTACAACCTCCACTACGCCCCGGCCGGCGGTCAGTGGACCACCAGCCCCGGTGTCGCCATGGAGGCCGCCTGCACCGGCTGGGTGAAGAAGACCGTCGCGCTGGGCTCCGCCACCGGCATGAAGGCCGTCTTCAACAACGGATCCGGCACCTGGGACAACAACAACAGCGCCGACTACACGCTGGGCACCGGAGACGTCACCGTCAAGGGCGGTGTCGTCGGCACCGGCAACCCCTGCGGTGACGGCCAGCAGACCGAAACCGGCGCCGCATTCGCCGTCAACGCCACCACCGTGACCGGACAGAACGTCTACGTCGTCGGCAACAACGCCGCACTCGGCAACTGGTCGCCCGCCGCCGCCCTGAAGCTCGACCCGGCCGCCTATCCCGTATGGAAGCTCACCGTGAAGCTGCCCGCCGGGACCTCCTTCGAGTACAAGTACATCCGCAAGGACTCCGCCGGCAACGTCACCTGGGAGAGCGGGGCCAACCGCACCGCCACCGTCCCGGCAACCGGCACGGTCACCCTGAACGACACCTGGCGCAACTGACCTCGCCCGAAACACCTGGCTCGGCCCGCACTCGGCCTCTGCGCTCGAGGGCGGGCCGAACCCGCGGTGGCGCCTGCGTGACTCCCTGAGCGCGCCCGCGCCCGGCTTCACGCAAGCGCCTCCCGCCCGGAGCGCTCAGCTGCTGACGCGCCCGTAGGTGAGGAACATCGCGCCGCTCTTGAGGACGGTCTGGTCTGCGAGGGCCCAGGTACGCGGGTCGAAGACGGCCTTGTGGGAGAACAGCGGGATCCCGCTGCCGATGGTCAGCGGGCCGACCTTGAGGATCAGCGTGTCGATCTCGGCGTAGAGGGAGCCCGCGAGCTCAGCGCCACCGAGCAGCCAGATGTCCTTGCCGTCCTGCTGCTTGAGTTGCCGCACGGTCGCCACCGGGTCGTCGGCGACCAATTCGACGGCCGGGGCCGGGCTCTCGGTCAGGGTCCGGGAAAACACCAGGTGACGCAGGTGGGGGTAGGCGTCGGGGATACCGGCCGCAAGACCGATCTCGTAGCTGCGCCGCCCCTCCAGCACAGTGTCGAAGTGCGTGCCCTCCGCTGTGACGGACAGTGCCTGCCGCGCCTGGACGGGCAGCGTCTCCGGGTACTCGGCCACGAGGTGCTGTATGTAGTCTCCCGGTATGGGCCAGAAGCCGTTCGGACCGGTGGGGTCCCCGCCGTCCGGACCTGCGATGAAGCCGTCGAGCGTGGTGGCGATGTAGTAGACGAGTTTGCGCATGCCGGGTCCCTTCCGTTGGTCATGCCGTCGGGTGCGGCCGGGGGCAGCCGGATGGCGTGCGAGGCAGGCCGCTCAGTGATCATGGCATCCGACCGACGAAGAAAGCACCGTGCCGTCGAGTCTCGTGTACGTTCGCCCACATGCCAGGGCTCGACTACAGCCCGGAACGGCCGACGAACGCTGTCGCTGTGGTCGGGGTTGCCGAGCCGGATGACCTTCGACCACCGCGTTCGCCGGTCCGCGGTCATGGTGCCGAGTTCGGCAGGGTCCATGAGCTGGTAGCGGGCGTCGCCTGTATAACACACGGCGAAGGAGGTGGCTCGGGCCGACCGGCCCTTCGGCGTGGGGGACGCCGGGTCCATCGGCCGGTGGCCGGGGAGACGGCTGCCTCGGTGTACAGCGCGTAGCGTGGGTCCGCTTCCGTGTGGCCGGCCAGCCACAGGGTGAAGCCGTCGGCAGGACGGGCCGTGCCGCGGAACTCCTGGCACTGTTCGACCTCGACCTGTTCGCCGTCGTGCGTGGTGGGCTGCTGAATCGTGACCGAGGAGGTGCCGAACGCGGCGATGGCGGCCGGGGGAGTGGTGTGGGCAGCCGACGATGAGGGTTCGGCCGGCGTCGACGTCGTGGTGCTCGGGGTGCCGGAGTCGGCGAACCAGTCCACCGGGCTCTTGCCGAGGAGAAGGGCGACGGCCGTGAGTAACGCCGCGGCGCCACCGAGCCCGCCGACCAAGGCGAACGAGCGGACGGACCTGTGGAGATCAACACCTGTCGCACCGCCGTCCGGTGGGACTTCGCCCGTGGACGGGCCACCGTCACCGGCGCTCGGCACGGTGGACGTCCCTGGTCCACCTGCGGGAGGGCCACTGCCCGGCACGCTCGGCGTGTCGGACGTCCTCGGTGCGCCGGATGCGTTCATCGAAACGCCCGAGACATCCGGTGCGTCCGTACGGCCGGCAGGAAATCGCCCTTGTGCGGGCTGAGTTCGGCTACGTCGGGACGCGCGCGGTCGCCCCTGCCCCAGGCGTAGGAAGTCGTGCTCACACAACCGGTGCGCGTCGTGGTCAGGCGCCACGCCACCGGACCTGGGCTTCGGCACGCGCGTAAGGACGGGCACACGATGTCCGCATCTCGCCCTGGGCCCGACAAACAAGTCCGGCCAGGTGGTGGAGCGGCGATCTGAAGCAGCGGCCCTAAGCCGACCCGCCCCCACCCGGGCGCAGTCCCTCACGTCGTGTCGGTTGCCTGGATTCGTGTGGCGGCCAGTCGTGTCTGCGCGTGGTCGAGGAGCGTGTCGAGCACGGCCGGATAGGCGCTGTGGTTCATCCGCTCGGCCAGCAGGTGGGCGGTGGCGGCGATGTGCGGATGCGTCTGGGCCGGCAGTCGGGCGTACGTCGAGGTCCACATCTCCTCGTCCGCCTCCCTGACCTCGTCCTTGATGGCGAGTGCGCCCGCGTCCAGAGCGGCGAAGGCCAGTGCCAGGTCGATGAAGGAGTGGTACAAGCCGACGGCGTCCGTGTCGCCGAAGCCCGCCCCGCGAAGGATGCCGAGGATGGTCTCGTCGACCTCGATCTCGCGGGGCCGGCCGGTGACGCGGCTGGCGGTCAGCAGAGCGGCATGCGGGTGGGCGAGGTAGGAGGCGTGGATGGCCAGGCCCAGGGCGCGCAGGTCGGCGCGCCACTTCCCGGTGGGCCTCCAGCTGTCCAGGGCCCGTCCCATCAGCTCCTCGCCGATGGCACGGGTCAGACCGTCCAGACCGGCGAAGTACCGGTACAAGGTGCTCGGGTCGGCGCCGAGGGCAGCGCCGAGCCGGCGAGCGGTCAGCCCGGAGGCACCGTGCTCGTGGAGCATCCGCAGGGCGGTCTGCACGATCAGCCGCTCCGACAGGACGGTGCCCTGCCGGGTCGGCCGCCGCCTGCGCCGCTCCGTCTCCGACACCACCTTCTTGGGCATCGTCCTCACCGCCCTCTCCGCACCCTTATGCCAACGCCGTAGACCTTAACAAGCCGCATGGTGTTCCATCGGGTCACCTCCCGGGCTCCCTCCCGGGGAAACGCCTCAACGAATGGGTGTGTGACATGCGCGTACTTCTCGTGGGTGCGGGCGGTGTCGGAACCGCCGTCACCCGTATCGCCTCCCGCCGCGGCTTCCTGACCCACATGGTCGTCGCCGACTACGACCTCGCCCGTGCCCAGGCGGCCGTCGCCGCGCTCGATGATCCGGAGAACCGTTTCAGCTCGTGCCGTCTGGACGCCTCCGACGAGGAAGCCGTACGCCGCGTCCTCGTCGCGGAACGCTGCGACCTGCTGCTCAACGCGACCGACCCCCGCTTCGTGATGCCTCTGTTCAACGCCGCGCTCGCCGTCGGCACGCACTATGTCGACATGGCGATGTCGCTGTCCGTGCCTCATGCGACGGCCCCGTACGAGCAGTGCGGGGTGAAGCTCGGCGACGAGCAGTTCGCCCGGGCCGCGGAGTGGGAGCGAGCCGGCCGCCTCGCACTGGTGGGGATGGGGGTGGAGCCGGGTCTGTCGGACGTCTTCGCACGGTACGCGGCCGATGTGCTCTTCGACGAGATCGAGGAGCTCGGCGTCCGCGACGGCGCGAACCTCACCGTCGAGGGCCACGACTTCGCACCCTCCTTCAGTATCTGGACCACCATCGAGGAGTGCCTCAACCCACCGGTGGTCTTCGAGAAGGACCGCGGCTGGTTCACCACGGAACCCTTCAGCGAGCCGGAGGTCTTCGACTTCCCCGAGGGCATCGGACCGGTGGAGTGCGTGAACGTCGAGCACGAGGAGGTGCTGCTGATGCCCCGCTGGGTGGACGCGCGCCGGGTGACGTTCAAGTACGGTCTCGGCGACGACTTCATCGCCAAGCTCAAGACGCTCCACGCGCTGGGCCTGGACTCCACGGCGAAGGTCTCCGTCCCCGGCACGGACGGGCCCGTCGAGGTCTCCCCTCGCGACGTGGTGGCCGCGTGCCTGCCCGACCCTGCCACGCTCGCCGAGAGGATGAAGGGCAAGACCTGCGCCGGCACGTGGGTCAAGGGAACGAAGGACGGCGCCGCCCGCGAGGTGTACCTGTACCACGTCGTCGACAACGAGTGGTCCATGCGCGAGTACGGCTCCCAGGCCGTGGTCTGGCAGACGGCACTCAACCCGGTGATCGCCCTCGAACTGATCGCGAGCGGCACCTGGAAGGGCAGCGGCGTCCTCGGCCCGGAGGCACTTCCGCCCCGGCCGTTCCTCGACCTGCTCGTCGAGTACGGGGCTCCGTGGGGACTGCGCGAGGAGCGCTGACCCGCCTGCGGGCGCAACTCCCGCGGGGCTGGCCGTTCAGGGAGCGGGCGGGGTGTCAACCGTAACCGGCAGGAGCAGCCTTGCGGCGGTGGCGGCGCAAACGCGATCCGGTGCAGGCGAAACGCTTTGACAGCGCCGGGAGAATGCCTGGCATGGGTGCCGCGGGCAGGGGGTTTCCCGCCGACGCCTCGGCCACGGTGAGTGCGCGGTTCGCCCAGCTGACCGAGTGGTACGGAGAAGAGCCTGGAGTCCGGCGTTTGCCGAGGCTGTCGGACTGGAGCCAGGCGAAGACCGGGAGTGGCCCGACGGAAGTGAGTGGCTCATCGGGGACACGCTCTACCGATCGGTCGCCATCCGCCGCAGAGATGCCGTCACCGAAACCGGCGAGTGGCAACCTGTCTGGGAAGCGATGAAGGAACTCGCAGAACAACATGGCGACGACAACGTGCGCCTTGTTGTGTGGTTCGACGAGTGAGCGCAGGACACGGCGATTGCGTACCGCCGTCGGACCGCGCCACTGCTTGGTCTTGATCTTGTCGATGCACCGCTCGCCAGTCGAAGGAAGCGTCCGAGAGGGAAGTCTCGGCACGTCTTCCGCGAGGCCCGCGTCAGTCCCACCCGCATGACGGCCACCGTCGTGGCTGTCCGTTTCCTGGTTGAGCTGGGACTGATGCGGGCCCCGTCCAGTCCGGCCCAGCTGGCTGGAACCGCATCAGCCCCCACCGCGTGACGTCAGTCGCCAGGTCCGTCCTTGTCCTGGAGCGGCCATAGCCCCTGTTACCGCACGTCGACGTAGTCGCCGGGGGCGTTGGCGGGGCCGGTGGTGGTGTTGCCGGCAAAGCTGTAACGCCAGTAGCCGTCGCGGGCGGCGGTGACGGTGGTCCTGAGGTAGCCGGTCGAGCCGGCGGTGACCGTCTTGACGGTGGCGTAGTGGCCGGTGGGGGTGCGGAACTGCAGGCGTACGGGCTGGCCCGCGTAGCGGTAGTAGCGGGAGTCGTTCCAGTTGACCCGGCTGAGGACACCGGTGATGGTGATCGGGTTGCCCTTGGCGACCGGCTCGGGAGCAGCGTTGGCCGTCACCTTCGCGGCGCGCAGCACCCTGAGGGACGCTGCGGCCTTGCGGTGGTAGTCGCCGTCGAGGGCGGTGGCATTGACATGGAGGTACCAGGTTCCGGCGCCAGTGGTCCGAAGCAGATCCTGGCTCATGAAGAACTCCCACGTGCATCGCGTGGTGGCGTCGCTGACCGCGGTGCACTCCGGCGCGCTTCCTGCTGCGAGGTAGGCGGTGGGGGCGGAGGCGGGCCCTTTGTACAACAGCGGGTCGATGTAATCGATGCCGGCCGGATCGCTGGCGGTGACGGTTGCCGTGAGGGACTCATCCGCGGGGGCCTCGAACACGAGAGGCCTTCCGCCGTTGATCGAGGCTGCCAGGATCTGCGTATCGCCCTGGCGGGTTTCCGCTGTGGCCGTCGATGTGCTCAGGCACAGGATGATCTCACACTTGACTGCCCGTAAGTATTCGTTACGGCGAGCATCCAGCTGCATGCGCATCAGTCGAGGGCCCGTCCCCCCCGCCACACACCCGCCCGCAGGGCTGCACCCTGTTCCCGTCCGCCGCGGTCCTGACCGGCTGATGCCCCGGCGCCGCCGTGCGGCTGCGCCGGGGTGCTGGTCAACGGGGCGGGGTGGGAGCCGTCATCGCCGCCCGTGCACCGGCTGGGCGTCCATCGGGCGTCCCTGTGGTTGTGGGGTGCTGCCACCGGCCCCGTCCCGGCGGTCCCGGCTTCCGCGCATCGGCCACCACATGGCCCGGCCCAGCAGTGCCGCGGTCGCCGGGACGAGCAGGAGCGACACGACGAAGGCGGACAGCAGGATGCCCAGGGCCGTGGCGAAGCCGAGCTGGCGGGTGGAGGGTTCGGCGTTCACGGCGAGGCCTGCGAAGGAGGCTGCGAGGACCACGCCGGCCGTGGCGACGGCCGGCGCGGTGTGCCGTACCGCGCGGGCCACGGCGGCGCGGGCGGGGCCCCCATGGGCCATCTCCTCACGCAGACGGTCGCTGATCAGGATGTTGTAGTCGGTGCCCAGCGCCACCACGAACAGGAACAGCACCAGCGGCAGGACGAAGGTCACGCCGGCCTCGCCGCCTAGGTGCTGGAAGACCAGCGCGCAGGCGCCGAACGTCGCCGCGAAGCACAGTCCGACCGCGAGCATGAGGATCAGCGGCGCCGCCAGGCTGCGCAGCAGCACCACCAGGATCAGCGCGATCAGCGCCGCCGCGACCGGGAACACCGTCCGCAGGTCCCGGTCGACCGCTGTGGCCACGTCGGCGAACACGGCCGCCGTCCCGCCGACGTGGGTGGTGAGTCCGGCGGGGGCCGCTTCGCGTACGGCTTGGCGCAGCGGGCCCGCCACGAGGTCCCGTGCCTGCTGCGACTGGGCGTCCACCGTCAGGTAGGCGTCGAGCCGGGCTGCGGTGCGGTCGGCGTCGAACACGGGGGCGGCCACCTTGCCCACTCCGGACACCTTCGACAGTGCCCGGTGCACGGTGTCCACCTGGGAGGGGTTGAGGATCAGGCCGTCGTCGGCGGTGACGTACACCGTCGTCGGGTCGGACACGCCCGGCGGCAGGGCGCGGGCGATCTCGCGTGCCGTCGCGGCGGCCGCCGTGTCCTTCGGGGTGCCGCCGGTGCCGAAGTCCATGCGGACGCCCGCCACACCGGCCGCCAGCGCACCGAGGAGGGCCACCGACGCCACGAGCACCAGCACCGGGCGGCGGGCCACCAGCTCGCCGGTGAGGGCCGCCGCGCCGGACCGCCCCGCCTTGTGCGTGAGGGTCCGCGACGGCCAGAACATCCTCCGCCCGGTCACCGCGAGCAGGGCCGGCATCAGGGTCAGGCTCGCCACCAGCATCACCAGCACCGACACCGCCACCGACGGCCCGAGCACCCGGAACTGGCCGAACGTCGCCACACCGAGCGTCGCGAAGGCGGCCACGATCGTCAGCGCCGCCGAGGTCACCGCCGTGCCCACCCGCCCGGCCACGTCCGCGGCCACCAGGCGGTGGTGCTCCTCGGGGCGCCGTCGCAGCTCTTCGCGGAAGCGGAACAACAGGAAGAGGAAGTAGTCGACGCCGATGCCGATGAGTACGGTGCCGATCATGCTCGGAGTGCCGGGGTCGAGTTCGAATCCGGTCAGCAGGGCCGCACCCACGACGGTGCCGGCGGCGGCGCCCGCCACCACGGTCACCGCGAACAGCGGGACGAGGGCGGCCAGGACGCTGCGGAACACGAGCACGTTGATGAGAATGATCAGCCCGACCATCAGCAGCCCGACCACCGTCTGCGTGGTCTGCTCGGCATCGGCGCGGTCCACCACGTCCGCCAGGCCGCCGGTGAATCCCGTGCGCAGGCCGGCCTCGCCGAACTCCTGCTGTGCGCGGTCGTGGAAGACCCGGTAGAGGGAGTGCATGCCCGGGTCGGTGGAGTTGCCCTGCAGCCGTGCGCCGAGCAGCGCGAACGACTCGTCGGGGGCGGTCGTCATGAGTGCCACACGGGGAACCTGGGAGTAGTCCTCGGACAGCCCCCGTATCTGCTCGTCCGTCCATGGCATCTCCAGGCGCGTGGAGCTCAGTTCACGCGCCACGTCCTGTATGCGCTGCTCGTCCGCGTCCTGCAGCGGCTTGCCGTCGTGCCGTGCCACCAGCACCGTCACCGCATTGGCGTCCGGTCGCGTGCCGAACTCCTCCTGGGCGATCCGCAGCGCCGCGGCCGCGTCGTACTGCGCGGGCAGGAAGCCGGCGCTGTCGGTGTCGGTCACGCGGAAGACGAGCGTCTGACCCATGAGCGTCACGAAGATGCCGACCACCGCCCACACGACGATGACCCGCCAAGGTCTGCGGGTCGAGAACCCTGTCAGGGAACGGATCACGGAAAGCCTCCAGAAAGGTACTGGGCTGCGGGAGCGCAAGAGAACGGGCGCCACGGGACGGTGGACGTCCCGGGCGGCGCCCCTGCCGGGTCGTTCCGGCACTGGTCAAGCACATCAGCGACGCGCGGCCCGGACCTCGGAGCCAAGGACGAGAAACCCTCTGGGAGCAGGGCCCCGGACGGCGCCGGCGTTGGGAGCCTGCTCCCGGTCCCCGCTCCCTCCCGGTGCCGACGCCGTGGGCCGCCGGCACCGGCACCATGGGAGACTCGACGCAAGAACCGCAGGTCATCGGTGCGCTTCGGCGGCCGCGGGGAGGCGGGATGGACACAGGGGGCGGACGATGGGACGGAATGTGAACGAGGGGTCCCCCGGTCGGGCACGAGGCGGGACCGGCGCGCCCCGCGCCAAGCTGCCGGGCCGCGCCACCGTGACGCCTCCCATCGGCGCCACGACGGGAAACCGCACCGCAGGGCCGGGACTGTGGACCCAGCACGACGGCCTTGTCGCCGTCGGTGCCGCGGCCGTCGATCTCGTGGGCTTCACCGTCACCAGTCAGATGGACCAGGGCCATGTCCCCGTGGCCGGGTGTCTGGTCGTGGTCGTCGCCTCGCTGTTCCTGCTGGCGCGCCGCCGCGCACCTCTGACGGTCCTCGCGTGCGTCCTCGCGGCGAACCTGTCGGTCAACTGGTTCAGTTCCGTGGGCCTGCACTACGGGGCGGCCACGGTCGTCGCCCTCTACACCGCGGTACGTCACCACAGGGCCGCGGTCGGCGCGGCGGCCGCCGCCGGCTGCGTCGCGGCGCTCCAGTTCGTCCACCCCGGGATGCCGGCGCCGTCCCTGATCGAACTCGCCCCCAACGCCGTGTCCGCGCTGTTCGTGGCCGGGGCGGCTGTGGCCGTCGGCCGCTGGCAGCGCAATGCCGAGGCCCAGCGGCGGCTGCTCGCCGAGCGGGCCGTCTCCGACGAACGGCGCCGTATCGCCCGCGAGCTGCACGACATCGTCGCCCACCACCTGACCACGATGCAGCTGCTCGCCGGAGGCGCTCGGGCCAACCTGGACCGGTCTCCGCAGGCCGCCCGCGAGGCACTCGTGGCCCTGGAGGGCTCCGGCCGCACCGCCCTGCACGAGATGCGTCACCTCCTCGACGTGCTGCGGGCCGGCGACGACAGCCCGGGGGAGGGCGACCAGGGCGCGAGGAGCGCACCGCAGCCCGGCATCGGCGACCTGGACCGCATCGTCGGGGACAGCCGCCGCGCCGGCCTGACCGTCACGCTCACCACCGAGGGCGACTCCCGCTCGCTCCCGCCCGGTGTCGCGCTCACCGTCTTCCGCATCGTGCAGGAGGCCCTCACCAACGCCCGCAAGCACGCGGGCGAAGGCGCGTGCGTCGACGTACGCCTCACCTGCGCGGCCCGCGAGGTGCAGGTCGCCGTCACCGACGACGGACGGGGCCCCGGCCGTTCCGCCCGCGCAGCGGGCTACGGGCTGATCGGGATGCGGGAGCGCGTCGCCCTGCACGGTGGCACGCTGCGGGCCGGACCGGAGGGCGTGGGGTTCGCCGTCCGTGCCTGTCTTCCCCTGCCCGCCGACCGTCAGGAGGCCTACGCGTGAGCGCGGTCGTGAAGGTTCTCATCGCCGACGACCAGCCCCTCGTGCGACGCGGACTCGCCCTGATGCTGGCCCCCGAACCCGGCTTCGAGGTCGTGGCCGAGGCCGGGAACGGCGCCGAGGCGGTCCGCCTCGCCCACGCGTGCCGCCCCGACGTGGTCATCATGGACGTCCGCATGCCGGTCCTGGACGGTATCGCCGCCACCGAACGGCTGACCGCCGAACTGCCCGGCTGCCGGGTCCTGGCCCTGAGCACCTTCGACATGGACGAATACGTCGTCGATGCCCTGAGGGCCGGGGCGTGCGGCTTCCTGCCCAAGGACATCTCGCCCGAGGACCTCGTCGCCGCCCTGCGCGTGGTCCACGAAGGCGAGGCGATCCTCGCCCCACGGCTCCTGACCCGCCTCATCTCCACGCACGTCAAGACCCCTGCCCAACCGTCGCCGCATCCGGTCGTCCCCGGCGCCGAACAACTCACCCCCCGGGAGCGGGAGGTGTGGCGGCTGATCGCCGGAGGCCTGGACAACACGGAGATAGCCGACCGGCTCGGGTTGAGCGCCTCCACCGTGAAGAACCACATCACCGGCCTCTTCGCCAAGCTACGGGTCCGCGACCGCGCCCAGGCGGTCATCGCCGCGTACGAGACGGGCCTGGTCACGGCGCGACGGGGGACGTAGAACCCGGGGCAGCTCAGCTCCTCGGCCAGACCTCTACCGGACCGGACCGGCCAGCGTCTCGATCGGCAGAGGCGGCCACTTCGGCGCCTTCCGGGCAAGGCTTGTCGTGAACTGTCCGCCCCTGAGAGGCAGAACGGGGAAGGACCGTTCAGACCTCCCCAGGTCACGGTCCTTCCCCGGCCAGCGGCAACCGCCTACCCCCTCGAGTGGGGTTCATGCCCAAGCGCCAACCTTCGTTTTCGTCATGGCGTCGGCGTGTGAATCCACCGGTTCGCCATGCCGTCGGCGTGTGAATCCGCCGGATGGCTGCCCGCGTGCTGCGGAGCACCGAGGCCGCTGCCTGCCTGCCTGCCTGCCTGGCTGCGGTGCGTGCGGGGCGGGAGCCGGGGCACGCTGTGGTGCGGGCCGCCTGCATATGCCCCGGACTTCGTCAAAGTAACTCACTTTTTGTGTGCTTGTAGGGCTGAAGTAAGGGCATCCGTTGGCCAGGAGGTTGATAACTATGGTTCCCCTGCTTCTGGTTCTGCTGCTGGCTCTGATCCTCTTCGGTGCGGGTTTCGCACTGAAGGCTCTGTGGTGGATCGCGGTGCTGGTGCTGGTCGTGTGGCTGCTGGGCTTTGTCGTCCGTTCCGCGGACGGGGCGGGCCGCAGGGGCCGCTGGTACCGCTGGTAGAGGAAAGACGCCCACGCGAGAATCGCGTCACGGGTGAGAGGTGATGGGGGCCCGGCCGCAGGCGGCTGGGCCCCCATCAGCGTAAGAAGCCGTTCTGGTGCACCAGTTGGGAGGGATCGGGCGTATCGGACGACCTGTGGGGTACTTGAGGCATGCATCGGCCCCGCAGATCAAGCAGTGGAACCTGCTCCTCCTGTCTGCGGGGCCGCTGCGCAGGGAACACCCGCCGCCGGCACGGGTGTTCGGTATCTTGCTCACGCAGCTGACCTCGCCACTGCCGATGGCCTCGATGTCTTCCTTGGCTATGGCCCGGCTCATCCCGTCGGCGGCATGGCACGATGACCGCCATGTCAGGTCAGGTCTGGGTGTCACTCATATCGCTGGGCGGCGTTGTCCTCGGCGGCTCGTTGTCCTACCTCGTCCAGCACCGGACTCAACTCTCGGCGGAACGAGCCGAACAGCGACGGCAGCAGATCACCTTGTCAGAGGCCCGGCGTGCGGAACGGCTGGCGCTGTTGGAACGGTTCATCGTGAGGTGGGTGCCGAGGCCGAACGCGCCGCCTTCGGTCGGCCTTCCGCATGGGAGGACACCGATGCCTGGCTCATCACGACCCAGGACGTCATGAACAGACTGTGGGTCGCGGAGCGGCTCATACGCATCCAGTTCCCCCTGCCCGTGCACGACGCGGCACGCGCCTACTTCCTCGACCTCAACCGGACGGTGTGGGAAGGCCTGCCCGACGGCGAGAGCGTGCGGGACTACTTGGAGGCCAACCGGCTGGCGTTTCTGGACGCGGCCCGTGCGGTCATGGGGTAGCGCACCGCCGTCCCCGTTTGGATATCGGTAACCGCCTTCTCCTGCTCCTGGGCGTGCTCCTTCATCGCGGCCCGCTCCCAGGCGGTGAATCCGTCGTACGTCGCGGGGGTCGTGCCGGAGTTCTCGGCGGGCGCCTTCGTGGACGGCACGGCAGGTTTCTCCTCCATGGTGCGACAGGGCTGTGTGGGGGAGTGGAGGGGCCGGAGCCAGTACGGCGTACGACGAGCTATGCGGCGGTCTCCCAGGAGAACCCGTCCGGGTCGGTGAAGGCGTCGGCGGTGCTGTGCAGGACGATCCGGTGCGGGCCTGTGCCGTCCGCGGGGACGCCGAGGTCCTTGGCCAGGGCCCGGCGCTTGTACAGCGCCAGCTTGACGGGGCTGGACTGCCCCGGGGCGAACTCGACGTACTTGCCGCCGAAGCTCTTGGCCACACTCAGGCCCCGGCCGACGTAGAACTGCTTGGTGGCCTTCACGTCCTCGACGCCGAGCAGCAGCACGACCTCGTCGATCTCGCGGGTGGCAGGGCCGGTTTCCTTCTTCGCCGACGTCGCGATCTTCCAGATCGTTCCGTCCGGGGCCTGGACGACGCCGCCGTAGCCCCACATCGACTTCGCGGCCGCCTTCAGGACCGTGGCGCCGGCGTTCACGGCGGCGGCGACGAAGCCGTCGACGGTCGCCGGGCCGGACACGGTGAGCCCCAGGGTGAACCCGCGGAATCCGGTGGAGGGCGCCTCGCACGCCCGCAGGCGGATGTACGGGTCCACGCCGAAGGCGGTGTAGAAGCGGCGGGCGGCCTCGAGGTCGGCCACCTCAAGGGTGACGGACGCAAGGGACGTGTGGGCTGCGGTGGAGGTGGTGGTTGCCATGACCATCACGCTAGGGGCTGAGTGCCGGCCGGGGCTTCTCCATTCCTGACCGGTCTCGCCACTCGCTTCGCCACGCACGCCGACATGCGGCCAGCCACGCCCGCTCGGGCGTCTTCTTCGCGGCCGTGAGCTGCTTGGACAGCTCGGCGGAGGTGACGAACGGCAGCCCGGCGGCGCGGGCCTCGGTGTCGTCGGTGATCCTCCAGCAGTCCCTTCGGGACCTGGACACCGCCTACCGGAACTTCTTCGACTCCCTGAAGGGCAAGCGCCCCAGGATGGGGCCGCCCCGGTTCAAGTCGAAGCGGGACACCCGGCAGACGATCCGCTTCACCGCGAACGCCGGATGGAAGATCACCCCCGGCGGAAAGCTCCGCCTGCCCAAGGTCGGCGACCTGGCAGTGAAGTGGTCGCGCGCCCTGCCGTCCACTCCCACCACCGTGACCGTCATCAAGGACAGCGCGGGCAGGTACTTCGCCTCGTTCGTCATCCAAACCGGCCCCGCAGAAGCCCTCGCCCCGGACGAGTGGGCATCCGCAAGTCGGCGGTACGTCTGCGGACGGGTGCGCCGCGCGCTCGGCCGCGGAGCAGCAGGCCAGCCGCGGGGAAGCGCCTGCAGTCGTCATGATCGCGCCGAACGCCATGGGTGCCGTCACGGTTTCAGGGCCTGCCGGGGGGAAACCCCGGCAGGGAAACGAGCCGGAACGATCGGCGCCGCCGTCCAGGCCGTATCGCGGGGCAGGGGCGCCGGCGCAGGGACGGAGGGTCCGCATGAAGGCTGTCGTATGGCACGGGGTGGGTGACATCCGCCTGGACGACGTGCCCGAGCCGAAGATCGATGACCCCTACGACGCGATCGTGCGGATCACGACGTCCGCGATCTGCGGGACGGACCTGCACTTCGTGCGCGGCACCATGCCCGGCATGCAGGAGGGCCGGATCCTCGGCCATGAGGCCGTCGGCGTCGTGGCGGAGGTCGGCTCCGGCGTACGTAATCTGCGGCCCGGTGACCGGGTGGTGGTGCCCTCCACGGTGGCGTGCGGGACGTGCAGCTACTGCAGGGCCGGCTACTACGCGCAGTGCGACAACGCCAACCCGGGCGGCCCGCGAGCGGGCACGGTCTTCTTCGGCGGCCCGCAGGCCGCCGGCGGGCTGGACGGGCTGCAGGCGGAGTACGCCCGCATCCCCTACGCCCACGTAGGCCTGGTTCCGCTGCCGGACACGGTCGACGACGCGCAGGCCATCCTGCTCTCCGACATCTACCCGACCGCCTGGTTCGGGGCGCGGCTGGCCGAGATCGGTGACGGGGACACCGTGGCGATCCTGGGGGCCGGGCCGGTCGGGCAGGCCGCCGTCGCCTGTGCCCGCCTCCAGGGCGCCGGACGCATCATCGTCGTCGATGGTGTGGCCGACCGGCTGGAGCTGGCCCGTGACCAGCACGCGGAAACGGTCGACTTCAACGCCGAGGACCCGGTCGAAGCCGTTCTGGAGCTGACCGGTGGGATCGGCGCGGACCGGTTGATCGATGCCGTGGGCGTGGACGCCCAGCGTCCCTCCCACGGGCCGGCGGCCGACGCGCTGCGGGACCAGGAGAAGCAGTTCGACCATGAACGGGACGAGGCGGCTCCCGAGCAGAACCCGGACGGGCAGACCTGGCTGCCCGGTGACGCGCCGTCCCTGGCCGCACGCTGGGCGGTGCAGATGGCCGCGAAGGCGGGCACGGTCGGCACGGTGGGGGTGTATCCGCCGCAGGTGGAGCACTATCCGTTCGGTGAGGCGTTCATGAAGAACCTCACCCTCAAGACGGGCAACTGCCACCACCGCCGCTACCTGCCCGAGCTGGTGTCGATGGTCGCTACAGGCAGGCTCGACCCGACCCCGTTGATCACCCGCTGGGTCGGGAGCGAGGACGCGATCGACGCCTACCGCACCTTCGACCGGCGCGAGGCGGGCTGGACGAAGGTGGCGCTCGGCGTGGCCGGCGACGGGTCGGTCGAACCCGGCCTCGGTGAGGCGGCCGGGACCGGAGCCGCCACCACCGCGGGCACCTAGCAGGAGCGCGCACGCAGCCGGGGGTCAGTGCTGCGCAGCATGCGCAGCACTGCTCGACGGCACGGACCGGTGCACCGCCGAGGCGGTAACGGCCCGGAATTCCTGAGCGCTGGGCCGACGGGGGCACAGCGCATCAGCTCCGTCCCGAACGGCCGCCCGGGCAGCGGACCACTCCGCTGCCCGGTGACCACCGACTCGCCGTCGTGCGGAAGAGCACCGGCCGAGCAGGTGGATCCGCACCCTCTGGCGCGTCGACAGGGGCGGTCAGCGGCCGAGCGCCCTGGCGAGCTGGTCCTTGTTCATCGAGGACCGGCCCTCGATCCCCTTCTTCTTGGCCGCCTGGTACAACTGCTCCCGGGTGGGGCCCGATCCTTTGCTGCCGGACTGGCCCGACCTTTCCCCGCCGCGCTGTGACGGCGACTTGCCCTTCGTCGAGCTGCTGCTCGACGACTTCGCCTCGCCGGAGCGGGCGCGCTCCTTGTTCACCGTGCGGGCAGCCATCTCCTTGGCCCGCCCCTTCGACGCCCCGCGCGCCTCGGCGCTGTCCTTGATGTGCTCGTACTGGCGCTCCCGCTTGGAGCTGGACCCTGCCGGCATGATCGGTCTCCTTCCGGTACCGGCGCGCTGCATCGGTGCGGGAAGCGCGCCGGCTCGATGGGTGCGAGAAGAGTTTCCCTTCGTGACAGCGTGAAACGGCCGTCGGCCCGTCGCCAGCGCGGGGGAGCCGATGGTGTCCCGGTGGGTGGGGCCACGCCGCCGGAGACGTGAAATCGTCGGAACAGCCCGACTCCAGAGGCACAGCGGCACCCGCGCTCCGGCACGAAGGACCGACCCCGCGCTCCGGCACGAAGGACCGACCCCCATGTGTCTCTGGAGCGACCGCGCCGCGACGCGGAGTGCGCCGTGTGCACACCTCGGTACAGGCAGGGGAATGGCCCCGATCGGTTGTGGGCGATGAGCGGCCGCCCGACCGCCCATGTGTTCAGCTGCGCGCGTCGCCTTGCAGGAGATCCTGGAAGCGGGTCATACATGGGGTGCAGTGACGGTCCGTGTCCGAGGGCTCCTCACGGCGCAGGGACTGCCCGCACAGGGTCGCGGAGTGGCCGGGGGCAACGACGTGCCACACCAGGCCGGCACCGGTGGCGGCGGCGCCGACGTGCATCTCATACATTCCAGTTCCCCCATCGTCGAAAGCGCTGTTGTCTCCACCTTCGCTGCCAGGGGAGCCGCGCGCCGCCGGGGTGCGGCCGTCTTGGTGACGCTCACGTGGTCGCTTGTCATCGGGGGAGCTGCCGCCGACAGGCCGAGAGCTTGGCCAGTCCTCCGATTCAGGGGCACGCTCAGCGTTGCCCCCTCACGAGGCTCCGACGGGTGAGCAGCTGACCGCCGGGTCGGCGCTCCCGCCGTGGACGTAGACGCTGTGCAGGCGAGGTCTTGCCTCGGCCGACGAGCCGGTCGTGTGTGAACGGTCCGCCTAGGATCCTGCCCCGCGGATCCACTGCGCCCGTCTGTCACGCCGAGCCTGCCGGTGACGTCGGAATAACGCCGCAATGACACCGCTTCCGTATGGTCGGACCAGGCGTGGGACGGAGAATCCCCATGAGCGGCACACCCGAACGACGTCGGTTCCGCCCGCGGTACTTCATCAGGCACGCCTCCGACGCCGGGATCTTCGGCGGCGCCGACGAGGGCGTGCGGAGGTCGGCCGTAGGGCTGGACTCGTCGTCCGTCCGGATCGGGCCCGACCGGAAGCCGATCACGGACCGGTGGGCACCTGACGCAACAGGGCAGGCCGGGACGGTGTGCCCGATCCAGCATGCTCATGCTCCGGCCGCGCAGGTCACGACCCTGCTGCCGGACCTCCCTTCGAGCCGATGTCCCGGATCGTCGCCGCCCGGCCGGCAGGAAGGATTCGATCATGCCTCATCCATGGATGCCCCAAGCCCTCAAGGTGGACCTCGGTGACCACGCCCCGTGCGACCCCGGATTCCCTCCGAAGGCGATAGCGCACTTCACGGGGGACAGGAAGGAGGCCACCGCCGAGGCTCCTCTGGATCTGCTTCCGTTCGCCAATCTCCAGGGCTTCTTCACCGGCGACGGCAGAGGCCAGGCGCCGCACATCCTCTGGGATCCATTCACCGGAGCGTTCGCCCAGTTCTTCCCCGCCACATCCCGCAGCAAAGGCGTATTCGACGAGGCCGGTGGTACGCGTACCAACCGGGCCGGCAAGGTGGTCATCCAGGTCGAGGCTTTGTTCTTCCCGCACTGCCGTGTGAACGGCAAGGTGTTCGCGAGACTGGTCGACACTCCCTGCAAGGGCTGGGACGAGCTCCACGCATGGATCAGCTCGTGGGACGTACCGGACGTCTGGCCCATGGGCCGCCCGACCTCCCTGTCCCGCAATACATGTCCGGCCGACAAGTGGAGGACGCGAGGAGGGTGGTACGCCCATGCGCATGTCCCCGAGAACGACCACGTAGACCCTGGTTCCTGGCCGGAATTCGTGTCCCAGCCGACCGGGCCGTCCCCGGCCGAGCCCCAATTCGAGCCGTTCCCCGGTGCGTCGTTCTTCCAGAAGGGGCGTAAGTCGCCCGTCATCGGGGCGATGCACGGCCGGCTCGTCGCCGAGGACTGCGACCGCTACACGTCCGGCGCCGCCGTCGACGTGTGGGGAACGGGCGATGTGAGGTCGTACGCCGCCTGGCAGCAGAAGCTGGGTCTTACGGGAGACGCCGCCGACGGGGTCCCCGGCCGGGTCAGCTGGGACAGGCTGGAGGTCCCCAGCATCTGAGGCACTCCAAGTGACGCGGCCGGAGTTGCGGGGTTCTGCCGCCCCGACCGTCGACGGACTCGTCCACCGGCGGGACCGAGAGTGATCCGGCCCCCTACCGAAGGGAAAAGGACATGCCTGCCCTGGCACCATTTCCAGGATCGGCCTTCTTCCACAAGGGACAGCGCAGCCAGCTGATCACCTCGATGGGCAAACGCCTGGTGGCGGAGGGGTGCGGAAAGTACCAGTCGGGTCCCGGACCCGAGTGGTCCGAAGCGGACCGGGAGTCGTACGCCGCCTGGCAGCGCAAGATCGGATTCAAGGGTGCCGACGCCAACGGCATGCCGGGCAAGACCTCCTGGGACCGGCTCCACGTCCCGGCGCCGTCGCCCGTTCCCCATGGTGGCCGCGTCGCGTCTCCCGTGCCGCATCACGGCGTCACCACCGCCTACCGGGTCAAGGGACCTCGCTGGAGCCTGGGCTATCACACCGGCGCGGACTACGCGGCCCCGAAGGGCACCCCTTGCGTCGCGGTGCTCAACGGTTCCATAGTCCGCAGCGGAACCGACCCCAGCTTCGGGAACTTCCTGGTGCTGCGTTCCCACCATTTCGACTACTGGTACTGCCATCTCTCCGAACAGACCGTCAAACGAGGTCCGGTCACCGCCGGCCAGAAGATCGGGGAAGTCGGCAAGACCGGGAACGCCACCGGCCCTCACCTCCACTTCGAGAAGCGCCCGGCCGGCGGCGGCTTCCGGTCGGACGTGAGACCCACCTGGTAGCCCCTCGAAGAAGCCTGGGGAAGTGGTGCGCGCCACGCAGTGGAAGGCGCGTCGCTCCGGGGCCGAAGCCCTGCCCACCAGCGTGGCCCGCCCCTTCGGCCGACGCGCGCTGGACGACGCCGCCCTGCGCGCCGCCCTGCGCGACTGGCCGTCCCGCTCGGCGTAGGGCTGTGCCGTCGATGAGAGCCGCCGATGAGAGCCGTACAAGACGGTGAAGTCGACAACGGAGATGTCGAGAAGCCGGTGAACGGGATGTCTTCGCCTGCCAGAGTTGTCTAGACCTCCGTGGGGCTCGTCGGGCATGATCGGTGCCATGGAGAGAGCGCATCTGCCGACCACCGAGTCAGCTGTCGTGGCGGTTCGTGAGCTCGCGACGGAGTTCGGGGTGAGCATGAGCGTCACCGATGACGTCGGTGCCGACCAGACCTCTCGCCGCAGCTCGGCCGAGCTGTTCACCGTGTTCGACCCAGATGGCTCGCTGCCGCACGAGGCCTTCGTGGAGCTGGGCGGGTCGCCCTCCGTCAGCATCCGGTTCTTCCCCGAGGGCGATGCCCAGATCATCGTCGACGGGGTGGAGTTCAACGATGTGCCGCGGGATTCCGTGCCCGGGTTCCTGAGATCCGTCTACGGCGGTCTCGCCCGGACCAAGGGCCGGCTGTTCCCGCCCGGCCAGTGGCTCATCGTGCCGCTCCCGGGGGACGAGACCTACAAGGAACTGATCGTGGAGCCCAACCTCACACCATGGCTGGCGCGCAGCGCGCGCTGAGGCCGTCCAGGTAGGCGGCGGGACCGAAGCCGAAATGTGCGGCCCTGGTTGGTCGTCCGAGCCCGGCGGGACGCCGTAGGGAGTCGCCGGCGGATTGGTGGTCCGGTGTCGCCGGCCGGTCAGTGGATGTCGGGGCTCAGCAGCGCGGCGGCTGCGGCGATGAAGGCGGTCGATGCTTCCTTGGCGGCGTGCCGCCGGGCGTCCAGGTCGGTCCGGTCGGTCGCCTTGCGCAGCGCGTAGGTGGCGTCTGCGGCCTGCTGGGCGGGGCCTGCCAGCTCGGGGACCAGGATCTGGAGGCGGATGTGGGGTGCGGTGACGGCTGCGCGGGTGTCGTGTGATCGGGTCTGGGCCTCGAGCTGATGCTCGGCACCTGCTGCGCTCAGGGCCAGACGTTCCCTGTGGAACATTGCCGAGCGATGTGCGTCCAGAGCGGCCGCGAAGTCGGTGACGGCGCCGAGCTGGTCCTGACGATGCCTGTCGGCGCGCTCCTCGGCGCGTGCGGTGAGTGCCGAGCGGTGCTGGAGGAGACCGGCGGTCAGCGCACCTGCGAGGGTGCCGAGTACGGCGACGATCGATGGCCATATGGACATCGGATCAGGTTCCTTTCGGTCAGTCAGTTCGAAGCCGCGGCGCGGCCGGTCGAGCACTGAGGGGGCCGCATCGGGAACTTGGACAGTGGCGAAGACGTCCCGGCTGCATCTTCACATGATGTCCTTGGTCTCGCGTTCGTCGGCCTTGGCCGGCCCCGGTCAGGACGAAGGCCATGGGCAGACCTCTACTGGCTTCGGCTTGTCAGGGTCATCTCTGCTGCGGACACAGCCTGGGCAATCCCGCCGTCGTAGCCCTCGACCGCCCGGGAAACGCATGTCCGCAACCGGCTCGAAGGTCTCCAGTACCGTCCAGACATCCTCGACGGCTGTACCACCCGACCCGGCCTCGCCCTCGGCATTCCCACATCTCCTTGACGAGCCGAAGTCAGAAAATGCGGTGCTGTGGGCCGGATGACAAGAGACGCTGGCGCGGTGAATCAGGTTCAGGAGATCATGGGGCTGGTCGGCCGTGTGCTGGGCCAAGATGTCATCGGCACCTACCTCCACGGCTCCTCCGTGCTCGGTGGACTCAGGCCGGCCAGCGACGTGGACGTGCTGGTTGTCTCCCGGCGGCGAATGGACGAGCAGGAGCGACGGACCCTCCTCGGTGGACTGCTGCGGATCTCCGGCTCCCGGAACAAGGCCCGCCCGGTCGAGCTCACCGTGATCGTCCAGTCCGAGGTCAGGCCGTGGCGGTACCCACCGACCGGCGACTTCCTCTACGGCGAGTGGCTGCGCGCCGAGTACGAGGCCGGGGAGGTCCCCCGACCGGAACCGATGCCCGATCTGGCCCTGCTGATCAGCATGGCGCTGGCCGGTGACCACCCTCTCACCGGCCCGCGCCCGGCGCAGGTCCTCGACCCGGTTCCGCAGGCCGACCTGGTCCGGGCGAGCGTGGCGGGCATCCCCGGCCTCCTCGACGACCTGGACAGCGACACCCGCAACGTCCTGTTGACCTTCGCCCGCATCTGGACCACGCTCGCCACCGGCCAGATCAAGTCGAAGGACGCCTCCGCCGACTGGGCCCTCGCCCACCTCCCGCCCGAGCATCGCGCCGCCCTCGAGCACGCGAGACAGCTCTATCTCAACTGCCATTACTCCGAGGAGACCTGGAGCGATGCATTGCTGACACAGGTGCGTCCGCATGTGTACCGCGTGCTCGCCGAGATCGACCGGCTCCTCACCCCGGAGTGAACAGCTCGGCGACGACGTCGCAGCTCGCATACGACCAAGCCGCTCCAGTAGCCATCACAAGGCGCAGGACCACACCACCAGGAGGAACCAGTGTCACACCCACAACTGCTCACCCCCGAGGAGAAGCTCGCCGACGCGAAGAAGCAGCTGAGCCTCCCGCGTATCGTCGTGATCTGCGGATCCACCCGCTTCATGGCCGAGATGACCGAGGCCGATCTGCGGGAGACCAGAGCCGGAAGGATTGTCGTCAAACCGGGCTGTGACATGAAGTCGCCGCACGAACTGTGGTCAGATCCTGTCGAGGCCAAGGCGTTGAAGGTTCGACTTGACGATCTGCACCGGGCGAAGATCCGGCTCGCTGATGAAGTGCTCGTAGTCGGCGACTACGTCGGAGAAAGCACCCGAGCCGAAATCGTCTACGCCCGGTCGCTGGGCAAGCCCGTGCGGTTCACGCACCCCGAAGTCGACCCTGACGCGTGACTGCCGGGTGCCACCTCGATGCTGCTCAACTACTGGAAGAACCTTGGCGACTACTTCCTGGCCGTCAAGAGCGACCGGACCTACCGCGCCTGCGTGGTCACCGCCGCGGCCGACTACCGCTCACCCATCGAAATGGCCTCCATGGGCGTCTGACCCGCCCGGCCACGACCGCGAGCGGCTGTCCAGCCGCTCGCCGGCGTGCACTGCGACGATGTGACGTCGACTCGGCGGTGGGGGGCGGGGTGCAGGATGACGCAGTGGCATCTCCTGCGTGGGGAGTCATGATTCGGTGACCTCTGCGAGCATGGCTGCGATCAGACGTTCCACCTCGCCCGGTACACCGGGGCCAGGTAGGGAGAGCAGGTTCCCGTCGGCTCGTTCGAGGGGTTGTCAGCCGAGGGTGGTGGAGAGGTGGGCAGGCGGTCATCGTGCGCAACACTCCCTCCTGGCCGGGAGCCGTCACCCGGCGGCATGGCTGCAAGCCGATGCGTCTTCAGGGCAGTCGGCCATGCGAATGGGGGCTGTGCGGTACATGCAAGCCTTCCATGACTTCCGCGGCGTCCCGATCCTGTAGGGCGGGCTCGACTCGCCCCGCCGACACCGGCCGATACCAGCCTCGGTGGCTGCCGCCGGTGTTGCCGCCCTGGGCCGTACCCGTCGGTGCCGCGCTCGCGTCCCCGGGGGCTCCTCGGCTGCTGGTGCCGGCTGGACGCCCACCGGCCGCCGCAGTCGCTGTGCGGCGGGTGGATCAGCGAGGCAGCGGTGCCTCGGTGAGGGTCCTCGTAGAGGATCATGACCCTGGTGAGACCGGGCGGCACGGCCCTCTCCGCCGTGCTCGCCCAGGGCAGGGGAGTGGCACCTGCTTGGAGAAGACCATGCACCACGTCGCGCAGTGAGCGCGTGACGGCTAGGACGACGGCCAGTCGTGTGCCGGTCGGCATGATCCGCGGGAAGGCGGGTAGGCGCGGCCTCACGACCGCAGCTGGAGCCGCGGTCGGCACCGAGGGGATGAGGCGAATGACGATGACAGCGGTGACGGACGCGGGCGTGGTCGGCGGACTGGCGGCTGACCTGCCGGAGGTGGCCGACCCGCAGCGCGTCGCGCCGAAGGACGCCCGGTCGCTGTCGAGGCAGTTCTTCGAGCGGCTGGCTGTGCTGGAAGAGGGCACGCCGGAGCACCAGTACGCCCGCAACACGCTGATCGAGATGAACACCTCCCTCGTGCGCTATGCGGCCGGCCGCTTCCGCAGCCGCGGGCCGGAGGAGATGGAGGACATCGTCCAGGTCGGCACGATCGGGCTGATCAAGGCGATCGACCGGTTCGAGCTGTCGCGTGAGGTGGAGTTCACCTCCTTCGCCATCCCCTACATCGTCGGTGAGATCAAGCGGTTCTTCCGCGACACGACCTGGGCCGTGCACGTGCCGCGCCGCCTGCAGGAAGCCCGCGTCCAACTGGCCCGCGCCACCGAGGAACTGCAGTCCCGCCTGGACCGCAGCCCCACGGTGAAGGAACTCGCCGAGCTGATGAACCTCTCCGAGGAAGAGGTCGTCGAGGCCCGCCTTGCCGCCAACGGCTACAACTCCGCCTCCCTGGACGCCACGCTGTCCGGCAGCGAGGACGGCGAGAGCGCACTGGCCGACTTCATCGGCAGCGACGACGAGGCCCTGGAGTTGGTGGAGGACTTCCACGCCCTGGCCCCACTGATCGCCGGCCTGGACGAACGGTCCCGGCGGATCATCCACTGGCGTTTCGTCGACGAACTCACCCAGGCCCAGATCGGCGAGCGCCTCGGCTGCTCCCAGATGCACGTCTCCCGACTGCTCTCCCGTACCCTGAAGGGCCTGCGTGAAGGCATGCTCACGACCAGCTGAGGCGCGCACCGAAGCACCCGGCGATGGCGGCGGAGCCGACATTGGTAGGGTTCGGGGTCTGCGGTCGGGGTAGGCGCTCGTGATGGACGCTGTGCGGTGAGGGGAAGAAGGTGGACGTCCCGGTCGATGCGGGGGGACGCCTCGGCGTGTCGTCGCACGGCGTGACCGGGCTGGAGGTCTCTCCACTGCCGGAGCGTGCCGGTGTGTGTGCGGCCGGGGAGGTCAACGCCGCCACGCGGTCGGTGTGGAGCGAGGTGCTCGGGCAGCTCGCGCGGCAGGGTGAGGACGTTGTGCATGTGGACATGTCCGAAGTGATCTTTATCGACGTGGCGGGGGTGACCGACCTGGCGATGGCCGCGCAGTCGCTGCGCGGCGAGAGGCGCGTCGTGGTACACGATCCGCCGCCGCAGGTGCCGCGCATACTGGAGCTGTTCTGGCCCGGTCTGGGCGGGATCGAGGTGGCAGAGTGACTCCCACCACCACCGCCGACGCCGAGCGGTTCGTCCATCCAGCGCTGTTCTACCGCGGCGAGGACCAGTACCTGGCCGGCACTGTCCCCTTCGTGCTGGAAGGTCTGGCCTCGGGTGAGCCCGTGGCGGTGGCCGCGCCGCCGGACCGCCTCCAGGTGATCAAGGACGGCCTGGGCGAGCGGGCCGGTCAAGTGCACTTCGTGGACATGACGCAGGCCGGCCGGAATCCCGGGCGGATCATCCCGGGCGTGCTGCGCCGGTTCGCCGACGCCCACACCACCGGTCGGGTGCGGATCATCGGTGAGCCGATCTGGCCCGGCCGCACCAGCACGGAGTACCCGGCGTGCGTGCAACACGAGGCGCTGATCAACGCGGCGTTCGCCGGCCGCGCGGTGACGATCCTCTGCCCGTACGACGCCGACGGTCTCGACGAGCAGGTGCTGCAGGATGCCTGGGCGACCCATCCTGTGGTCATCGATGAGCACGGCGACAGGACTTCGGACGCCTACGAGTGGCAGGCGGTCGCCGACCGCTACAACCAGGCTCTGCCCGTGCCGTCGCGAGCGGAGACGTCCTCGTTCCGCGGTAGCAGTGAACTGCCCGAGGTACGCCGGTTCGCCGTGCTGCGCGGCAAGCGGCTCGGGCTGGACGGGCAGCGGCTTCAGGACCTGGAACTGGCGGTGGCGGAGCTGACGACCAACAGCGTGATCCACGGCGCCGGCGGCGGCACGTTGAGGATCTGGGGCGAGGGCGAGCAGGTCGTGTGCGAGGTGCACGATGGCGGCCGGCTGACCGATCCCCTGGCCGGACGACGCCCCCAGGCCCCCGACCGGCCTGGCGGGCGGGGCCTGCTGCTGGTCAACCATGTCTCCGACCTGGTACGCATCCACACCGGTCAGGCAGGCACCACCATCCGCTTCTACCTCGGCCGCTGACCGCCCGCCCTTCCGGCGGCCGGCCCCGTCCTCCACATCCGTCCCCGCCGTGGAAGCCGCCCCTGCGGGTCCCGCCTGAAGGGGTGGTGAGGACAGTCCCCCGGCTTCTCCAGGGGGTTCGCCCAGTGGCTGGCCAGCCGTGCGGGGACGATGATCTGCTACTGGCGGTCGTCGACCTGTCTGACGGGGCCGTAACACAGACGAAGGCCGCGGCCCGATCGGAGAGGCGGTATGCGGCGCAGGATTCCGTGAACTCGCATGAGGCGCACCCGGCTTCTCACCTCGCGCGAGATCGGCGGGCGGCTCGCCGATCTTCCACCACCGAAGCCGCTTGATCTCCTGTGCCGCGAGGAGGCGTTGACCGACGGCGGACACGGGACGGAGCCGGGACTGAGCAGCGGCCTCCGACGCGAACACCGCGCCGCTCTCCACGCACTATCCCGACGGCCGGGCGGCGTACGGGTCTACCACCCGCCCTCGGCCGGCCTGCCGCCTTCTCCGCACTTGCACCCATAGTCGGTATTCAGCCACCGATAAACGAACTCCCTTGCTGCAAAAGGCCCTTCCGTAACTGGCCGCGTGCATGACATCTTGCGTCCACCATTGTTTCGTACGACCCGGCTGACCACCGGGTCTTCGGAGGACGCTTTGATACCCCACAGATCCAGCCGACCTCGACGTACCCCCGTGCTGGCCGCCACGCTCGGCGCCGCGCTCGCCTTCGGGGCTCCCGCCGCGCTCGCCGACACCGCCCCCGTCGCCCCCTCCGGCTCCGCCGCTCCCGCACCCGCGGCGGCGCCCAGGGCCGCGGCCCCCGCTTCCGGCAGTACGGCCTGGGTTGCCGGCACCCGCGCCTACCTGGTGATCACCGCCCCCGGTGACACCACGGCGGTCCGCAACGCGGTCGCAGCCAACGGCGGAACGGTCTTCCAGTACTACGACGCGATCGGCGTCATCACCGCCCACTCCGCGTCCGCCTCCTTCGCCACCGCCATGCGCGGCGTGAGCGGGGTACAGCAGGTCGGCGCCACCCGCACCTCCGACGTGCCGGCGGACGCCTACAATCCGGCCCTGCCCCCCAACCCGGCGCAGTCCACCACCCCGTCGGGCGAGCCGGTCCGCGCCGACATGACCCAGATCAAGGCCGACCAGGCCTGGGCCGTCACCACGGGCTCCGCCTCCGTCAAGGTCGGCATCCTGGACACCGGTGTGGACGACCAGCACCAGGACCTGGCGCCGAACTTCAACGCCGCGGACTCCGTGTCCTGCGCGTACGGCAAGCCGGACACCCGTACGGGCGCCTGGCGCGACGTCGGCACCCACGGCACCCACGTGGCCGGTACGGTCGCGGCCGCCAAGAACGGCAAGGGCGTCATCGGCGTCGCCCCGGGCGTGAAGATCTCCTCGGTGCGCATCGCCGAGCCCGGCACCTCACTCTTCTTCGCCGAGAACACCGTCTGTGGCTTCATGTGGGCCGGTGACCACGGCTTCAAGGTCACCAACAACAGCTACTACACCGACCCGTGGCAGTTCAACTGCCCGGACAACGCCGACCAGGCCGCGATCATCGAGGGCGTCAGGCGCGCCCAGGAGTACGCGGAGAGCAAGGGCTCGCTGCAGGTCGCGGCGGCCGGCAACTCCAACATCGACCTGGCCGACAAGACGACCGACACCGAGAGCCCGAACGACTCGACGCCGGTCACCCGCACCATCACCAACGCCTGCCTGGACATCCCGACCGAGCTGCCGGGCGTCGTCACGGTCTCGGCGATGGGAACCACCGCTAAGGCCTCGTACTCCAACTACGGCCTGAACATCATCGACGTCACGGCGCCGGGCGGGGACACCACCGGCATCTACAGCACCCTGCCGGGTGGCAAGTACGGCTCCAAGAGCGGTACTTCGATGGCCTCGCCGCACGTCGCCGGTGTGGCGGCGCTGCTGGCCAGCACCAACCCCGGCATCACCCCGGCGCAGCTGCGCGACAAGCTGGCCACCCAGGCCAACGACGTCGCCTGCCCGTCGGACAGCCGCTGCAAGGGCACCACGGCCAAGAACGGCTTCTTCGGCGAGGGGCAGGTCGACGCCCTCAAGGCCGTCGGCAGCACCCCGCCGCCCGGCAAGTACTTCGAGAACACGGCGGACGTCGCCATCGGTGACAACACGACCGTGGAGAGTCCGATCACCGTCACCGGCGTGACCGGCAACGCCCCGGCCACCCTCAAGGTGGGTGTGAACATCGTGCACACCTACATCGGTGACCTGAAGGTCGACCTGATCGCCCCGGACGGCACCGTCTACACGATCCACAACCGCTCGGGCGGCAGCACCGACAACATCAACCAGGTCTACACCGTCGACGCCTCCTCCGAGGCCGCCAATGGCACCTGGAAGCTCCGGGTCAACGACAACGCCGGCGGCGACACCGGCAGGATCGACTCCTGGAACGTCACCTTCTAAGGGTCGGACACCGGAGCAGTTCAGCTCCTCGAAGTCGTAGCCCGGCCCGGCGGGCACCACGGCGCGTCACCCTCGCCGTCGGCTTCGAGGAGCGTGAGCCGGTCCGACCCGTGAGGATGAGCCGTCCCCGGTCGGCTACTCATCTCGCTCCCGACTCCGCGAGGCCTTCCGCGGCCGTGCGGCGCGCTCCTCCTGGCCGCCCTTGAAGGATTCGGTGAATGCCTCGACGGCGCCGGTCAGAGCCCCCTTGCTCTTGCCCTGGGCGCCGGACTCCATCATCTTGCCGGGGAGGTCGGTGAGCGTCGAGGGAGCCTTACGGCCCGATTCCAGATCCAGGCGGTTGGCTGCCTCCGCGAAGCGGAGGTAGGTGTCCACACTGGCCACGACCACCCGGACATCGACCTTCAAGATCTCGATGCCGACCAGAGACACCCGGGCGAACACATCGATGACCAGGCCCCGGTCCAGGACCAGCTCCAGAACGTCGTACAGGTTCCCTGAACCTCCGCCGCCCCCTGCGGGGGCTCCCCCCGATGGCATCACAGTCACTGTTCTGCTTCCTTCCGCGTCTCACACCCTGCATGTCGCGCCCGACGCTGCGGCCACCCGCGTGCCGCGCCCGCGCGGGACGAGCGGTGTCGTCACCCCGTCGGCGTACATCCATCACGGTGTACCCGGACGAAACCCGCGTAAGCGGATAAAATGTTCAAACTGTGTTCCGTGTGAAGCTGACCATCACCAGCGCCACCCCAGCCCTGGGCCGCGCCCGCGGGAGCCCTCGCTGATACTGAGGAAATGGGCAAATCTCAGCAATATGCCCCCGCGAGTGGGCGGGGCGAGCGAGTGCCGCCGGAAACCGGCCCGCACGCCCCTGTCCGTTCGTCGGGACGGCGAGCGCCGTCGTTGCTGAAGCCTCGCACGGTCGCCGGACAGGTCTTCGTGCTGCAGCTGGTGGTCGTCCTGCTGCTCATCGCCACCGCTCTGGTGGTGCGCGTGGTCCAGGACCGCAGCCGCGCGATCCAGGAGGCGGGGGACCGGTCGCTGGTGGCGGCCGAATCGTTCGCCAACGCCCCGGGCACGGCGGAGGCGATGCAGAGCGACGACCCGACGGCGGCGCTCCAGCCGCACGCCGAAGCGGTGCGCAAGAAGACCGGTGTCGACTACGTCGTGGCCCTCAGCCCCTACGGCTTCCGGTGGACCCACCCGGACCCGGACCAGATCGGGAAGCACGTCTCCACCTCCTACGGCCAGGCACTAGAGGGCGAGCCTCACCAGACGACGTTCGACAGCAGTCTGGGCAAGGCGGTCGACTCGACGGTGGCCGTCTTCGACGACAAGGGGAACGCGGTCGGCCTCGTCACCGTCGGAGTCACGGTCGACAAAGTGACCAGCGTCGTCCAGCACCAGCTGCCGGTGCTCTTCGCCTCCGGCGGTGTCGCCCTCCTGCTGGCGGCAGGAGGGTCGGCACTGGTCAGCGGGCGCCTGCGGCGCCAGACCCGGGGCCTTGGGCCGGTGGAGATGACCCGCATGTACGAGCACCACGACGCGGTGCTGCACGCGGTGCGTGAAGGCGTGATCATCCTGGACGGCGACGGGACCCTGCTGCTGGTCAACGACGAGGCGCGTCGGCTGCTGGCCCTGCCGCCGGAGGCCGAGGGCAAGCCGGTCACGGCACTCGGGCTGAGCCCGGCCCTCGTCGGACTGCTGGGATCGGGCCAGGCCGCGACGGACAAGGTCTTCCTGGCCGGGGACACCCTGCTCGCGGTCAACGTACGGCCCGTGGGACCGAGGGAGGGCAGCGTGGCCACCTTGCGGGACACCACGGAGCTGCGCGCCCTCGCGGGCCGGGCGGACGTGGCGCGCGGGCGCCTGCAACTGCTCTACGAGGCCAGTACGCGGATCGGCACCACGCTCGACATGAAACGCACCGCCGAGGAACTGACCGAGGTGGCGGTGCCGCGCTTCGCCGACTTCGCCACCGTCGAGCTGGTGGAGCCCGTGCTGCTCGGTGACGAGCCCACGGGCGCGAGCAGGGAGATGCGCCGCATCGCGGCCGCCGGCATCCGGGACGACGCTCCCCTTCACTCGGTCGGAACGCTGATGCGTTACGTGCCCGACAACCCCGTGACCATCGCTCTCACGACCCGCCGGGCCGTCCTGGTGCCGCAGCTCACCCTGGCCGGCGGATGGCGGGCGCAGGACCCGGAGCGGACCGGGGAAGTCATCGACTACGGCATCCACTCCATGATCTCCGTGCCGCTCCAGGCCCGTGGGGAGGTGCTGGGGGTCGTCGAGTTCTGGCGTTCGCAGCAAAAGCCCTTCGAACCGGACGACCTGTCCCCCGCGGAGGAGCTCGCCACTCGGGCCGCCGTGTGCATCGACAACGCGCGCCGCTACACCCGGGAGCACACCACGGCCGTCACCCTCCAGCGCAGCCTGCTGCCCGGCGCGCTCCCCGAACTGTCCGCCCTGGAGGTCGGGCACCGGTACCTGCCCGCCAAGGCGGGGGTGGGCGGCGACTGGTACGACGTCATCCCGCTGCCGGGGGCCCGCGTGGCCCTCGTGGTCGGCGACGTCGTCGGACACGGCCTGCACGCAGCCGCGACGATGGGTCGCCTGCGGACCGCGGTGCACAACTTCGCCGCCCTGGACCTGCCCCCGGACGAGCTTCTGCTGCAACTGGACGACCTGGTCACCCGGATCGACCAGGACGCGGAAGCCCAGGGCAACACCGAGGCCGTCACCGGTGCCACCTGTCTGTACGCGGTCTACGATCCGGTCTCCGGGCGGTGCGTTCTCGCCCGGGCGGGTCATCCCGGCCCGGCCCTGGTGTCGCCCGAGGGGTCCGTGACCTTCCCCGACATCCCCGTCGCGCCGCCGCTGGGCGTCGGAGGGGGCCTGCCGGTCGAGACGGCTGAGCTCCTGCTGCCCGCCGGCAGCCGGCTCGTCCTCTACACCGACGGCCTCGTCGAGGCCCGGGGCCGCGACATCGACGTCGGTCTAGGCATGCTGAAGGAGGCGCTCGCGCGTACGGACGGCGCCACCCTGGACGAGACCTGCGGTGCGGTGCTCGATGCGATGCTGGCCGCCGGATCGCACGACGACGTCGCCCTGCTCATCGCGCGCACCCGGCTGCTCGACCCGGAGCAGGTCGCGGAGTGGGAGGTTCCCGACGACCCCGCGGCCGTCCCCCGTGTCCGCGCCGAGGCCACGCGCAGGCTGGAGGCCTGGGGGGTCGGCGAGGCTTCCTTCACGACCGAGCTGATCCTCACCGAACTGGTGACCAACGCCATCCGCTACGGAGCTAGCCCCGTCACTCTGCGACTGCTGCGCGACCACGACAGCCTGATCTGCGAGGTCGGCGACGGCACCAGCACCTCCCCACACCTGCGCCGCGCGACCCTCACCGACGAGGGAGGCCGTGGCCTGTTTCTCGTCGCACAGCTGTCCCGCCGCTGGGGGACCCGGTACACCGACCGCGGCAAGATCATCTGGGCCGAGCAGGCACTCGACGCCGGAGCCGCCGGAGGCCTCAGCGGCTTCCCGATGGCCGACTTGTGAGGCGGGACGCAGATCGTTGCGCCGCCTGCGAGTGACGGGACACGGGCAACGGTCAGGAGACGGCGGTCAGGAGGCGGCGGTCAGGAGGCGACAGTCAGGAGGTGACGGTCAGGAGGTGACGGTCAGGAGGTGACGGTCAGGCGGTGACGGTCAGGAGGTGACGGTCAGGCGGTGTCCTCGACCGTGAGGTACGGGATCTTGGCCGGGTCCTGGCCGAAGGCGGACCCGAGATAGACGGCCGACAGTTTCGCCAGTGTCCCGTCGTCGATCAGCTGCCTGATGATCCGGTCCAGCACGTCCTTGTCCGACGACCCTTCGGGGTACAGGGCGCCGTAGCCCTGGTCGGTCCTGTACTGGCCCACGAGGCGCACCCCGCCCTTCTGTTTCTGGGGAGACGCCAGCAGGATCGTGGTGTCGTGGACGACCGCGTCGATCCGCCCCTGCTCCAGGGCCGAGAGCATCGCCGGATCGTTGGGGTAGGCGGTGACGGGCTTCGTGGGTTTCAGCCGGTCGTCGACGAACTTCTCGCCCGTGGTGCCTTCGGCCACGCCGATACGGACGTCACGGATGTTGTCCTGGCCGATCCTCTCGCCGTCCCTGATCAGCACTCCCAGGGTCGAGGAGAGGTAGGGCGGGGAGAAGTCGGCGACCTTCCTCCGTTCCGGTGTGACGGTGATCTGCGCCAGGGCCAGGTCGAAGTTCGTCGTCCGGCCGGACACGATGTCCGGGAAGGGAGCGTTCTTCACCTCGACCCGGTCGAGTC
This sequence comes from Streptomyces sp. NPDC053367, assembly GCF_044545925.1. Taxonomy (NCBI): domain Bacteria; kingdom Bacillati; phylum Actinomycetota; class Actinomycetes; order Kitasatosporales; family Streptomycetaceae; genus Streptomyces; species Streptomyces sp. NPDC053367. The sequence goes on from NZ_JBITYN010000006.1 coordinate 181,596, forward strand.
CGGACCGGTAGGCGATGTTGGCGGCCATGCAGTACTCGTAGCCGCTCCTCACCGAGGCAGGGGTCTCGCCGTTCCACCAGCCGGGCGCGGGCAGGGTCGTCTCCACCGTGAGGGCGCCCGCCGTCACGGGCGAGAGGTGAAACTCTCCGTGATGCCCCGAGACCTCACAGTCGCCGTACTGGGCGTTCGACGACTCCGACCCGCCGTTGTCACAGGCAGTGACCGTGAGCGCCACGCCGACGGTCAGGGAGACGATCGCTGCCGCGGCGCGCACCATGGCACCTCCGATGGGGGAAAACTGCTTGATTCACCCTAAATTACCCCTGGGTGCGAGCCGGGCCGCCCGTCCCTCGACGGTGTCGCGGCAGCCGGCCGGAGAGGCCAGCCGTTCCCGGCGACACCGCGCTCCGGTCCTGCCGTGTCTCCGGTCCCGCACCGCGCCCGCCGTGTCGCGTGCCGCGCAGGGCGGCAGAGGTCGGCCGGGCGGCTGCGGTTCTCACCGTCTCCCGGCGCGGCGCGGCTGAGTCGGCCGTACGCCGCGGCCGGGACGACAGCAGGGGCCGTCCGGGCCGCGGGCCGCAGTTTCAGCGCTTCTTGGTCTTCTTCTTCTGCGGGGGAGTCCACTCGCCTCGGTGCAGCCCGGCCGGTCACCGGACGCGGCGTTCATCACGCTGCGTGGTCGCAGGGCGCTGCGCCGATGTGGGCGAAACCGAGCCGGGTGTTATTGAATGAACAGTGCGGTCAGGGATCTCGGGGCCCTGTCGTCCGGGTTCCGGTACGGCTCCGGTGCTGTGCCGGGGTTGGCGAGCGAGCTGAGGGAGTCGCATGGACTCCGACTCCACCCCGTCCCCGTCGTCTGCGTCGCCGTTCGACATGGTCAGCGGCGCTCTGGGACGGTACATCCCACCCGGCCCCGCGGCAGCGGCCGCCGGTTCCGCCGCCCAGCGAGGGGATGCGGCCGCGCGTCCGCGCGAACAAGCCGATCCGGCCCCCGGCCCTCAGGAGCAGATTCTCGGCGCGGTCAACCTGGACCGGGATCTGAGGATCACCCGCTGCAATCTGGACCCTCCCGTGTTCGCGGGCGTCAAGGCCGTGCCCGGCAGCCTTTTCGTCGACCTTCTGCCGCCCTGGGACGTACCGACGGTCACTCGCCGTCTGCGGCAGGTCCTGGAGACCGGTGAGCCGCACGTCGCCCGGGTCCAGCGCCTGCGGCGCAGCGACGGCTCGGAGCTGGTGGTGTCCATGAGCATCCTGGCCGCGGCTCACGGCGAGGGCCTGACCGTCTCGCTGATCGCGATGGCCAGGAGGCTGCACCTGTACGCCGCGGAGACCGCGATCGGCACCTCCCTGGACATCGGCGAGACCGCGCAGTCCCTGGCGGACTCCTTGCTGGCCTGGGGGGACGTGGCCGCGATCGACCTCGACTTCGCCGTATGGACGGGCGAGGCGGTCACCGAGCGGAAGCCGGGGCGCATCCGGTTGCGGCGGGCGGCGCTGGTGCCGGACCGGGCGTGGCCCGACGGCTACGTGACTCCGGGCGACGATCTCCCCAGTGACGCGAGTCGCCTGCTGGCGCAGGCGATACAGCGCGACGATGCCGCTCAGGCCATCGTCATACCCGACCGGGCGGCGATCGAGCGGGCGCTGGGCAGTGCGCGGCTGGTACGCGCCCTGGTGCCCGGTGACCAGGCGGCCGGTGTGGCATGCATACCGCTCGTTCTGGACGGCGAGCCGCCCGTCGTGCTGGGGGTGGCGGAGGTCTGGCGGCGGGAGGGCCGCTCCTTCGACGACGGCGAGCTGCTCGACCTGCAGGAACTGGTGGGCAGGACCGCTCAGCACGTGGACCTGGCCCGCCAGCACCAGCGCGAGCACACCCAGGTGCTGGCGCTGCAGCGCCGGCTGCTGCCACGGTCCGCCGGCGACACCATCGAGACCGCCAGCATCTACCGGCCCGCAGCCCCCGACAGCGCGGGCGTCGGCGGTGACTGGGTGAACAGCTTCCCGTTGCCCGACGGGCGTACTGCGCTGGTGGTCGGTGACGTCGTCGGGCACGGCCTCGGAGCCGCGGCCACCATGGGACAGCTGAGCATGGAGGCCCGTGCGCTGCTGTCCGCGGGGCTGGCGCCCGACGAGGTGCTGGAGCACCTGGACGAGACCGTGTCGCTGCTGGACGACGCGGAATCCGGGCTGGCGGCTGGGTACAGCGCCCTCGGGTCGACCTGCTGCATCGCCGTCTACGACCCGGTCAGTCACCGGGTGACGCTGTCCAGTGCCGGCCATCTTCCCCCGGTCCTGGTGCCCCCCGGCGGGCGCGGGGGCCCGGTGGTGGTACGCCCCCATCCCGGGCTGGGCGCCGAGTTCGCGCTGCGGGAGCCGTTCGACGTGCACGCGTTCACCGCACCGCCCGGATCGCTGCTCGCCCTCTACACCGACGGCCTGGTGGAAGATCCCGCTCTGGCGATCGACGAGGGCATCGGCAGGCTGGCTGACGCCGTCTCCACGGTTCACCCCTGGGACGCCCTGGAGGAGGCCGCCCGGCGTGTGGTGTCCGCGGTGGCGCCCGGGCGGCAACGCGACGACGTGACCCTGCTGCTCGCGCGCATGATCGGCTACCGCAAGGGGGACACCGTGACCTGGCGTCTGCCCGCCCGCGGTGACGCGGCCGCCCGGGCCCGCACGCTGGTCTCGGCGCTGCTGAGGCAATGGAACGCCAGGGAGGCCACCCGGGACAGCGTGCTGCTCGTGGTGAGCGAACTGGTGGCCAACGCGGTGCGCTTCGCCGACGGCCCGCTCACCGTACGGCTGATCAGGTCCGGTCAGGGGCTGTTGTGCGAGGTGGGCGACACCGGCAACGGCAGGCCGCGGCTCGGCCGCAAGGGGCTCCTCGCGGACAGTGGTCGTGGCCTGCACGTCGTGCACGGACTCACCACCCGGTGGGGGGTGCGGTGGACCGACACCGGCAAGGTGGTCTGGGCGTCCGTCGCGATGTGACGTGACGCGGGCGCGGCCGGGACGGGTGGCAGGCGCCGGCCAGGTGGCGCCACCTGCGGTATGAGCGCCACCTGCGGTACGAGTGCGGTACGAGCGGTGCCGCGGGTACGAGCGGCGCCCTACACCCACTCGCCTTCAAGGGCGGTGGCCGTCAGGCCAGGGGCCGCCGCGTACAGGACGGCACGACTGCCCGGCTTCTGCCCGGCATCGTGCGCCCTGCGCAGGATGTCGAACACTGCGGCGCCTCCTCGGTTGCCGCTGGCGTAACTGTCCCGGCTGTGGTCCAGCAGCCCCGACGGCCAGGCCGCGGGCATCGTCTGCTCCATGTACTCCAGCACTCGCGTCCCTCCGGGGTGCGCGAGCAGGACGTCGGGGTGCCAGGAGGTGGGGTCGTCCTGGTAACGGGCGTGCAGCCACGCCCACATCGCGGTGACCGTCTCCTGCACCGCGCGCGGTCCGCGCCGGTCCATGACGAAGTGGGTGCCGTCCGCCCGAGTCTCCAGTCGGTGCAGGTCCTGGGTGCCGGGCAGAGTGTGGTTCCAGGCGGCGTCCAGGCGCAGCACCGACTCGGGCCTGCGGCGGCCCGTGACCACTGCCGCGACCGCGGTGTCCGCGAACAGCAGCCGGACGATCAAGGACTCCAGCGTGTCGTCCGCGGGCTGGTACGTCGTGCTCAGCGCCTCCGCGATGACGACCAGGACCACCCGGTCGGGGTCCGCGGCCACGAGGTCCGCGGCCAGTGCCAGGGAGCGGGTCCCGGCGATGCAGGCCCACTGCGTGGCCGGCAGCAGCATCACGTCGTTGCGGAGCGAAAGCCTGTTGGCCAGGGCGACATCGAGCCCCGGCAGCGCCGGAGTGGTGGAGTGGCTGGTGATCACGCAGTCGACATCCGCCGGGTCGAGCCCGGCGATCTGCAGGGCACCGCGCGCCGCGCGCTCCCCGTAGGACTGTACGGCCGCCCACGCCGGAGCGGTGCGTTCCTGGACGGTCTGGGGCGCGGGTATCGCCTCGAGGGCGGCGATCACACGCTGGATGTCGTGCTCGGTGAACCCGTCGCCGGCCAGCGCCTCGCGGGCCGGCCCGATGCCGGCGGCCGGCAGCCCGTTCCCGCTGCCGGGCGCGACGGCACTCTCCAGCGGCAGCATCCAGCCGCGGTTCTCGATCCCCGTACTGGCTGCTATGCCGTCAACCCGCGGGGCCCACACGGCGTCCGGGTGCCGGTCGCGCACGTCCGCCACGATCTGGCTGGTCTTCACGGTGTGCTCGCCGTGTATCACGGCGGGCGGGCACAGGTAGGCGGCCATGCTGAGCACCTTTCTTCGGCTGGTCGAGGGAGGACGTCACGGGCGCTGTGGCACGGAGCACTTCGTCAGGGCACGTCGAAGTAGACGCAGATATGCCCCACTTAGCCCTTGGCGTCCGCTTTGAGCATGGGTGCTAAACGGGCATTTCGCTGTGACCTGGGCAACTTTGACGGCCCTGTTCTGCGTGACACGGCACACACTGCGGCGCACCGGGCCGGCACTGACGCGACGCCGCGCTGACATGACACGCCGTCAGTTCGCGCATACGGAGACACGCTGTGGAAGCTCTTCGCCTCAGCCGCACCTGGCCCGTCCGCCGATCGGGCGGTTGCGGACACGGCTCCCGCTCCCGGCACCGCACGCCCGAGGCCCCGCCGCCGCAGTGCGGCGCTCCCGCGCAGCAGGACCCGGCACACCGCAAGCGGGCGGAGTGGTCCGGTACCCCCACCGGTCCTCCAGGCCGGCAGGGCTGCGTGCGGCGGGCGCGCCCCGCAGCCCGAAGGCCGGCCGCCTGGAACGAGACCCGTGTGCAGGACGACCGCATCTGGTGCTGTCGGAGCAGCTGCGGAGCCAGGCATCCGCCCGGTCATCACTGGACGCCGCCCGCAACGCGGCACCGTCCGCGGGATCGTCGAGCCTGCCCGGCGCGGGGCGCCGGGCAGGGTTTCGGCGCAGCGGACTTCGGTGCTGGACGGCTGCGGCGCGGGCCACGCGGGGGCGGTGAACCGTCGGCTCGGCGGCCGAGGCCTGCCGACAAGGCCGTGGATCGCCGGACCGCGGCCGACGGCCCGCCGGGGCCGACTCCTCTTCGTCGCGGAGTGCGCCGGCGTCACCCCACCGGCGCGCAGGCCGGCGGCGCCGGTACCGTGACCGCCGTTCCCGCAGCCCCCGCAGGCGGATGCCCGCAGCGGACCAGGTCCTTCACTCGGGACGACTGTCCGACACCACGCGGCCGTCCCGCATGCGCAGCCGGCGGTCGCAGCCCTCGGCGACGGCCTCCTCGTGGGTGGCGATCAGGACGGTCGTGCCGTGTTCGCGGCCCAGGCGCACGATGAGGTCCATGACCTCGGCGCCGGTGGTGGTGTCGAGCGCCCCGGTCGGCTCGTCGGCGAGCAGGAGGCGGGGCGTGTCGATGAGGGCGCGGGCCAGGGCGACGCGCTGCTGCTGGCCTCCGGACAGCTGGGCGGGCAGTGAGTGTTCGCGGCCGGCGAGGCCGACGGAGCCCAGCAGGTCGAGGGCTCGCTCCTGCTTGTCGTAGGAGGTGCGGCGGGGCAGGACCGGGGCCAGCACGTTGTCGAGGACCGTGAGGGCGGGCAGGAGGTGGAAGCGCTGGAACACGAAGCCGACGCTCCTGCGGTACTCGGTCAGTTTCCGCGCTCTGAGGCGGGTGATGTCCTGTCCGTCGACGAGGATGGTGCCGGCGTCGGCCTGTTCTATCGCGCCGAGCAGGTGCAGGAGTGTCGACTTGCCCGATCCCGAGCGGCCGGTGACGGCGACGCTCTGCCCCGCCGGGACGTTCAGGGAGATGCCGTCGGCGGCGGTGATGCGGGCCTCCCCGCGCCCGAAGACGCGGGTCAGGCCTGTGATGTCGAGGGCGGCGCCGGACGCGGCCGTGGCACTGTGCACGATGGGTCATTCCTCTGCGAGAAGGGTGGCGGTGGGCAGCCGGAGCAGGGTGACGACGGGGCCGAGCGCGGCCACCGCGGTCAGCAGCACACCGCCGAGCGCGGCGGCGCCCGCGGTGACGGCGAGGGTGGCGGTGAACGCGCCGGTCAGCCACGCCACCGCGGCGGCCCCGGCGGCGGAACCCACCGCGGCGCCCAGCAAGCCCAGTTGCAGCGCCTCGTGCACCACGAGGCGCCCGAGCTGCCCGTCGGACCAGCCCGTCGCACGCAGGACGGCGAACTCCGCGGCGCGCTCCCGGATGCCGAGGACGACGACGTCCGCTACGGCCAGCGCGCCGAGCAGTGCGGTGCCCACGGCCGCGGCGATGTCCACGCCGCGGACCTGAAGGGCGACCGCGTCCCCGAGGGCCGTACCGACCACACGGTCGTCGAAGGCGACGAGGATGGCGCTGACGGCCGTGACCGCGCATACGCCCACGGCCAGGGACAGCACGCCGAGCACCGTACGTCCGGGGACACGGGTCAGCTGGGCGGCGGCGAGGCCCGCGACCGTACGGCGACGGCGTGACCGGCCGGCTGCCCGTACGGCGGGGCGCAGGGCGCGGGCCGGATGCCGGACGGTGGCGCGCAGCGCCGGGACCAGCGCGGACAGCAGGCACAGCGCCAGCGCGAGAGGCAGGGCGAGCACCGCCCGGACCGGTGACACCTCGATGCCGAGCGGGGCTGCCAGGGCGTAGGAGAGGGCGGCGCCCGCAGCGCCGGCCACGGCGCCGAGCAGGGCCGTCTCGGAGAGGATCAGGGCGGCGACGCGGGGGCGCGACCAGCCGAGGCAGGCCAGGACGGCCAGTTCGCGGCGCCGGTCGCGGACCCCGGCGCCGACGGCGTTCAGCAGGAAGAGCACGCACACCACCAGCACGAGCGCGGAGATCAGCACGCTCTTGCGGTCCGCGGCCTCCACGACCGCGATGGCCACCCCCTTGACCGACCAGCCCTCCACGAGCGCCAGCGGGGGCCGCCCGTACGCGCCGGCACCGAGGTGCACGGTCCGTGGCGCGGGCGAGGAACCCATGGTGAGGTCGACGTCGAGACCGGTGGTCCGGGTGATCTCCTCGGCCACCGAGCGCACCCGCTCACGGGAGACGGCGTCGGTACCGGTGACGCCGGCGACCCGCACCCGGACGGCGGAGATCGGCGCGCGGGACTGCTCCGAGAGGGGGTCGAGGATGCGGGGGAGGGCGTCAAGTGTGGTCAGCAACTGCGGCGGTGTGGCCAGGTACCCGCCCGGGTTGCTGTTGGGCAGCAGCGGCCGGCCGCCCAGCAGGCGCCGGGAGCGGTCGTCGGCGCCGGTGGCCCGCACCGGCTGGTACGTCTCCAGCGGCACCCGCGACAGGGCGGAGAACTCGGTGAGGCGCCCGGGGTCGAACGTTCCGACCGCGAGGGCGTCGCCCGCCCAGGCACCGATGTGCATCTCCGGCGACACGTACTCGGGCACACGGTGCACCTGCCGGTGGGCGGTGTCCTGGGCGAACCGCGGTATGGGCAGGCCCGAGGAGTGCTCGTTGCGCCACAGGGCCTCCTGGTCGACCGGGACCGCGGCGGGTTGCAGCGTGGCGCCGCCCCGGTAGTCGGGCTGACCGGACTGGATGATGCGGGTGAAGGTGGCGGTGCGCGGCTGCTCGGCGGCGTAGACCTGCGCGGCGGTCAGCGTCCGGGTGGAAAGGACCGTGCCCGGCAGGGACTTCAGCCGCGCGCCGAGCTGGTCGGCGGGCACCCCCGCGACCTTCGGGTCGCCGGGCAGCGAGCGTTCGACGCCGACCGTGAGCTGCTCGTCGATCTGCGGTGTGGCGGACGCCAGGAGGGGCACGTAGGGGTGCTCACTGCCCAGTTCGTCGGGGCGCCGCACGACGGTCTCGTGCCGGCGCAGGTAGCGGCCGCTGGTGACGGCCTTGTCCAGGCCGACCAGACGTGCCTCCTGTTCCGGGTCGACGGCGGCGAGCAGCATGGACATGGGCCACTGGAGGAACGCGGTCAGGCGGCGCTGCCTGTGGGGCCGGCCCTGGTCGTCCTCGCCGGTGACGAAGGTGCCGTCGTCGTCGAGGTGGGCCGGGATCAGCCAGCCCCGGCCGTCGGACAGCGCGGAGACGGAGGGCGGGCACAGCGGTACGCGCCGGCCGTCGGGCAGCACCTCCAGGACGATCGGGAGGTCGGTGCCGCACTGCTGCTGCACGCGGACCGGGTCCGACCCGTCGGCGTAATGGAGGGAGCCGCCGCTGCCCACCTTCGGGTAACGGGGCCACAGCAGGGGGTTCTTGGTCACGTACACCCGCACCGGCGCCTCATCCGCGATGCGGCTCAGTCCTCGGTCGCTCGACCACGTCTGACGCAGCGTCAGCAACTGGCGGGTACGGCTCCGGTCGACCTGGGCGGTCACGTCCACGACCGGGGAGGCGTTGCGGACCACGTAGCCGACCATGGCGACGGGCGCCGCGACTTCGACGCCCGGGATGCGCCGGATGCGCCCGCTCTGCTCCCGGGTGATCCCGCCGAACTGCCCGGACAGGAAGTTCGGCCGGACGAGCCCCTGTTCGCGCTCCGGCACGCTGCGGGAGTCGGCGGGACGCACGAGGATGTCGTACGCGCCGCGGTAGTTGTCGTCCACCGTGCCGGTCGCCCGCAGCATCGACACCTGGGCGCCGGCGGTCAGCAGGGTGAAGCCGCAGGTCGCGGCGAGAATGCCGAACAACAGGGCGAGACTGCGCCCGGCTCGGTGGCGGATATGGAACGCGGCGAGCCGCAGCACGAGGTCCCCCCTCAGGGAATGCCGGTACGCGGGAGGGTACCTGCCGCTCCCGCGTACCGGCCGTCAACGGACGTCGGCGACGTCGGCCGGAAGCACCGACGCCGGCCGACGTCATCGAGCACCGGCGTGTGTCAACAGCAGCCGGCGTCCTGCCAGCCCGAGCAGAACGAGCTGTCCCAGCACATGTAGTTCTGCCGCTTGTACCGGCTGCTGCAGCTGCTGGAGGCCACGCAGCGGGTGTCCTTGACCCACCAGGTCGCCTCGGCCTGCACGTTGGGCGCGAGCCGGTCGGCCATCCTGTCCGCGATCCGCTTGAGGGTGTGCATCACGTGCTCCCTTCACCGTGTGACCGCTCGGTGCGGTCGAACGCTGCCGAAGGTAGTCACCGTGCGCACAGCCGGGCTCCGGGCCGGTCGGTACGCCGCGTGTACCTCCCCTGTACGCCGGATTCCTAAGCTGCCCCGGCGCCGGTCGGCCCGGCGGACACAGCGCACACGGCGCGGCACCGGGGGACCGGCTGAAGGAGGAGGGGAGCGGCATGGTGTACGCGGTTCTGGCCTGCCGTGCGCTGGTGGCGCTGGTCTTTCTCGCCTCGGCCGTGGGCAAGCTGCGCGGCCGCGCAGCCTTCGCCGCGTTCGTCGCGGAGACACGGCAGTGGCGGCTGGTCCCGAAGAGGGCGCTGGTGCCCGCCGCGGGCACGGTCGTCGTCGCGGAGGCCGCCGTCCCCGTGCTGGTCGCCGTCCCGTCGGCGACCCGTGCGGGAGTGCTGCTGGCCGGCGCGCTGCTCGCGCTGTTCACAGCCGCCATCGTGGTCACCCGCGCCCGGGGCACAGCGGCGCGTTGCGCCTGCTTCGGCCGTATCGCCACCCCGCTCGGCCGCCGGCACGTGCTGCGCAACGCCCTGCTGCTGGCGGCCGTCGCCGTCGCCATGACACCTCTGCCGGAGGCGGCCGGTGCGCCGACGGCCTTGGTCGCGGTCGGCGCGGGCGCACTGGGCGCACTGCTGATCACCACGCTGGACGAGATCGCCGGCCTGTTCTCCCCGCACCCCCAAGAACCCAGGAGCTGATCATGGCGGTTCTCGCCCCGGTCGTCGCCCTCGTCGGCGCCGTCGCCGTCGTCAACCTGATCCTCACCTACGGCCTCATCCGCAGACTGCGCACGCAGGGCCCGCCGTCCCGCCCCGCGGGCCCGATCGACGCGGCCAGCGTCGGGGCCACCGCGGGTCCCTTCTCGGTCCAGGCTGTCGACGGCACCGCGCTCACCCGCGAGGACCTGCCCGACGGCGCGCTGGTCGGCTTCTTCACCCCCGGCTGCGAGCCGTGCACCGAGCTGCTGCCCCGCTTCGTCACCGCGGTACGCCGGCTCGGACTCCCACGGAACGGCGTCCTGGCCGTCGTCGCTCCCGGCGCGGGACAGCACGCCTACTCGGACGAGCTCGGCGGCATAGCCCGCGTCACCGTGGGCGATGACGCGCTGCGGGTGGCCGAGGCGTTCGGCATCACCGGTTACCCGGTCGTCTGCCGTGTGGCCTCCGACGGCAGGGTCACCGTGATCGACCGGGACCTCGCCGGCCTCCTCACCGAGGCCGTGGCGTGAGCCGTCGGCGGGGCGGTCTGGCCACGGTCGTCTCCCTGGCCTGGGGCTCCGCGAAAGGGCCGCTCGTCGGCGTCCTGGTCACCGCGCTGGTGGTGGCGCAGCTGCCGGTCGCGGCGGCCTGGGCGACGGCCGCCGTGCTGGACACCGTGACCGGCACGGGCGATCCCGGACGGGTCGTCGGACCGGCCGCGCTGCTCACCTGCGCGGGCATCGCCACCGCGGTCCTGCCCCACCTGGACGACCTGCTGCGCGGGGAACTCGCCCGGGCGGTCGCCCTGGACGCCCAGGACCGCCTCTACACCACCGTCAACTCCTTCACCGGCCTGGCCCGTTTCGAGGACCCCGACCAGCTCGACCGGCTGCGTCTGGCCCAGAGCTGCGGACAAGAGGCGCCACCGCAGGTCGTCACCGGCGCCATCGGCCTGCTGCGCGCCCTGGCGACCGCCGCCGGATTCCTCGTCTCGCTGGCCGTGGTGAGCTGGTGGCTGGTGGCGGCCGTCGTCCTGTCCGCCGTACCGGCCGTGCTGGTGGAGCTGCGCATGGCCCGGGTGTGGGCCGACACCGCCCTGCGGGTCACCCCGCGCGAACGCCGCGAACTGTTCTACGCCCACCTCCTCGGCAACGTGCAGGCCGCCAAGGAGATCCGGCTGTACGGCACCGGAGACCATCTGCGCGCCCGCATGAGGGCCGACCGCGCGGCCATCAACGCAACCCACCGCCGCACCGAACGGCGCAACGCCCTCGCGCAGGCCCTGCCCGCCACCGCCTCGGCGGCGGTCGCCGCCGCGGGGCTGCTCTGGGCGGTCCGGGAGGCCGCGCACGGACGGCTCACCGTGGGCGACGTCTCCCTCGGCCTCGCGGCGACCGCCGCCGTCCAGGGCGGCCTCGGCACCGCGGCCGCCCAGCTCGCCGTGGTACGACGCCACCTGCTGGTCTTCACGCACTTCACCGAGATCGTGCACCAGCCGCCCGACCTGCCGCTGCTCCCGCCGCAGGACCGGCCCGGCCCGCTGACCGGCGACATCGAACTGCGCGACGTCTGGTTCCGGTACTCGGAACAACACGACTGGGTCCTGCGCGGCGTCAGCCTGACCGTGCCGGCCGGCACCGCCCTCGCCCTCGTCGGGGACAACGGCGCCGGCAAGTCCACCCTGGTCAAGCTCCTGTGCCGGTTCTACGACCCCACCCGCGGCACGATCCTTTGGAACGGGCGCGACATCCGCACCGTCGACCCGCACGAACTGCGCCGGCACATCACCGCCGTCTTCCAGGACTTCATGCGATACGACCTGACAGCCGCCGAGAACATCACGCTGGGCGACCCGAGCGCCGCCGACGACCCGGGCCGTATACGCGAGGCGGCCACGCAGGCCGGAGTCCACGACCGCATCCAGGCTCTGCCCCACGGATACGACACCATGCTCGGACGGGCCTTCCCCGGGGCCGGCCCCGACGCCGACGACGGCGTGGAACTCTCCGGCGGCGAGTGGCAGCGCGTCGCACTCGCCAGGTCGCTCGTCTCCGCGGACGCCCAGCTGCTCATCCTCGACGAACCCACCTCCGGGCTCGATCCGGAGGCCGAGGACGAGGTCCGGGATCTGCTCGCCCGTCACCGGCGGGGCCGCACCAGCATTCTGATCTCGCACCGTCTGTCGGCCGCCCGCGACGCGGACCACATCGCCGTACTGCGTGACGGCCGGGTCGTCGAGCAGGGCAGCCACGACGCCCTCGTCGCCGCCGCCGGCCGCTACGCCGCCCTCTTCAGCCGCCAGGCGGCCGGATACACCGGCCCTGCTCGATCCGAGGTGGACGCATGAGACGGCTCCTCGCCGCCGTTGTCGTCGGGCTCGGCGGATCCACCGCCGTCCTGCTGACCACGGCCCTGGCCGCGGCCCGCCGCCGGATCCGGGTCACCGTCGAGGGACACAGCATGGAACCGGCCCTGACTGCGGGGGAAACGGCTGTCGCCCACCGCACGCGCCGTCCCGCCCGTCTCAGGGCAGGACAGGTCGTGGTCATGGTCAAGCCGACGGCGCCGGGCAGCTGGCGGTGGCCACCGGTGACCAGGCGGCCGCACCGGCAGGCGCTGCTCGTGAAACGGCTGGCGGCCCTGCCCGGCGACCTGCTGCCCCCCGGCGTCCCCGGACACCGTGCCGGGCAGGTCACCGTGCCCGACGGCTACGGCGTCGTGCTGGGGGACAACCTCGGCGCGAGCACCGACTCCCGGACCTTCGGACTGGTCCCCCTCGACCGGATCGTCGCCCACCTCCCGGGCCGGGACACGTGACGGGCACGCTCACACGCCACTGCCGCACAGGTCGTCACCGAGGCGCAGCAACTCCTCGTCCAGCGGGGCACCGAGATGCTCGCGGAAGGCTCCGGCCGCCTCCCGCACGGCCTGCAGGACCCCTCCTCGCTCCCCGAGCCGGTGATGAGCCCTCATACGCAGCGCCCAGCTGCGCGTGCGCAGCGGGTCCAGGGCGAGGAGGCCGGACAACTCCCGCAGTGCGGCGCGCGGTTCACCGCCGTGCAGACTGGCCTCGGCGAAGTCCTCGACCGTGCGCCGGTGTTCCTCGTCCAGGAAGTCCAGCAGGGTGGCGAGCCGTCCGTGACGCGGTACGTCGGCGGCGGCCCGGTCGGCGGTCCACAGTGCCAGTGCGCCGTGGAGGTGGCGCATGGCCGCGTCCGGCCGGCCGTCCGCCAGCGCGGCGCGACCGAGACCGGCGGCGGACCTGAACCGGTGCGTGTCGCACATGTCCTCGGGAACCACTAACTCGTAGCCGCCGGGGTGCGACACCAGCGCACCGGCATCCGCGACGATCCGGCGCAGACCACTGACATGCGTACGGAGGTTGGCGATCGCCGAGACGGGCGGCTCGGCGTCCCACAGCGTGTCGACGAGGCGGTCCGTGGGAACCATCCGGTTCACCTCCAGCAGCAGCGCGACGAGCAGCGCCCGCGGCTTGACTCCGGCGACCCTGCCCCCTGCCACACGGACCCCGCCGAGTATCCGGAACACCGGTGCGCCCACTCCCTGGTCCATGTCCCCCCTGACCTTGCCCTGCCGCACCGCGGCGCCGCATTTCCACGCGGTAAAGGCTTGCTGAAACTTGCAGAAAGCGTGATCACGCTAGGCATGGTCGCGCCGGGGGTCAAGAGGCGGGTGCCGATTCGTCATATCCGTATGCAGGCGCGGCAGTTCGGCGGCTGGGCGGATGCGTCACGTGCGACACGCGGTTGTTGCGACGGAAGCGCGTGATGCCGTCGTTGGTGATCGCCGGAGAGGCGCAGCGCTGCGGCATCTACTCCTCCCCAGGCCGAGGTCCGAGGCCGAGGTCCGAGGCCGAGATCCGAGGCCGTGGCTTAAGGGTGGGCCTGCCGCGCGCGTTCCTCGCGTCGGGCGGCCAGGACGTCCGGATGGCGGTCACTGCGGAGGCGTGACGGTCCTCGCGGGCGGCGGCCTGCGCCGACACCGGGCCGATCGGCCCGCACCGCGAACGCCTGGGAAGGCCACACCAAGGGGCGGGGAAGAGGACAACCACATGGCATCGCAAGGCCTGCGCTCACGCCGAGCCCACCTTTTCCCGCAGGAAGAGCGCAGAAGGCCCCGTCGGGGCAGGGTGATCGAAGGGGTCCCTGCCCCGACGGAGCTCGGTTCCGCCGGGCGGCGGGTCAGTGGCCGCCGGCATCGGCAGTCGCCGGGTGGGGTGCTCCCGGGCTCAGCCGAAGTTCACGTCGCTGCACCACATGTACGCCTGGTCGAGGTGCGAGGCCTGCCAGATCACGAACAGGATGTGGTGTCCGGTGTAGCCGGAGGTCTGGACGGGGAACGTGATGTCCTGCGCCGGGGCGAAGCGGCCGGTCTGTGTGATGAAGTCGAGGTTGCCCCATCCCAGGGTCTGGGTCTTGGGGTTGAAACCCTGCTTGCTCACGTAGACCCTGAAGTAGTCGGCACCGTGGGACGCCTGGTCGTACAGGTGGACCGAGAAGTTGTTGCCGACGGTGGTGGTCCTCCACGGCCCGGGCCTGTTCAGACTGGCGTTCCTCGAGAGGTTGTTGCTGCAGAGCGTCCCGTCGGGGGTCCGCGCCTGGAACTGGCCACCGAGGCCGTCGCGGAGCGCGCTCATCCAGTTCCACATGGTGTCGGGGTTGGCCTGGAAGGCCTGCCAGCACATGGGGTCCTCGGTCTGCATGGCCGGGTTCGTGTGGTTGCTGCCCCACGTTTTCCAGCACTGGTACGCGCGGGTGGCGGGGCCGACGATCGTGCCGTGAGCCTGGGCGGGGGTCGACCAGGTCACTGCGCCGACAACCACGGCGAACAGCATGACGAGCGCCTGGAGGGGCCGGCGGAGGGAAAGCCGCGAACGCCCGGTTAACGGACTCTGTTTGCGCATGTGGGGGGAACTCCTTCCAGTTGCAAGCTGCTATGGGAGCGCTCCCAACGGTAGGACTTCTGAATGAAATGTCAATGAAACCAACGAAGTTGATGCCAGAGGTGGGCGTCGAGGAAGGGATCTGCGTTGTGCACGGGGCCCGTCCGGCGTGACGAAACGTGTTCCGGGCGCGGAAGGGTCCACGTCCGGTGGCCGCATCGCATGCGCATGCACACGCCACGAGAGGGCATACGTCGCAACGCTTGATCCCTGCCGATCGCGCCCGTGGGGGCGCTCGTACGTGAGGACGACGTGCATATGCGACGCATCCGGCTCAGAGCCGTGCTCGGTGCCTTACTTCTGGCCCTGTTCGCCATTGTCGGCGCCGCGCCCGGCGCCACGGCGGCCCCGGCCGTCACGACCACCACCCTGCCGGTCGAGTACCACGCCGACATGGCCGTCGACGCCGTGCATCAGCGGCTGTACATAGCCGACATCGTGACCGGTTCCGTCGTGGTCACCGACTTCGAAGGCCGCGTGACCCGGACGCTCACCGGCCTGCCGGGTGCCGCCGACCTGGTGCTGAGCCCCGACGCCCGCACCCTGTACGTGGCCCTCAGTCGTGGCGACGCCATCGCCGCGGTGAACACCGCCACCTACCGGACGACGGCGCGCTACGCCACCGGCGCCGGCACCGCCCCGCTGCGCATGGCCCTGGTGGACGGCACCCTGTGGTTCGCCTACGGCGACCAGTGGGAGAGCAACCTCGGCTCGCTCACCTTGGGCGCCCGGCCACGGGTACGGCTGGCCCAGCTCCCGGAGGGAACCTGGCCCGGGCCGCCGATGCTGGTGTCCGCCCCCAGCGCGCCGGGCCTGGTGATCGCCGCCGACCAGCACTCCACCGCGGGCACGGTCACCGTGTACGACGTGACCTCCGGGACTCCCGTCGTGCGGACCACGCAGAACAACCCGGGCGGCATCTCCGCAGCCGGCGACCTGGCGCTGTCGCCCGACGGGCGGACACTGTTCGCAGTGAGCGGCGCGCCGTACCACCACCTGGCCTTCCGGCTCGCGGACCTGTCTGTGGAGCACATATACCCCACCGACGCCTACCCGGTCGCGGCCGATGTCGCGCCCGACGGCTCCGTCGCCGCCGGTATCGACAACTCCTACGGCCCCGACGTCTACCTCTTCGCCCCGGGCGCCGACGCGCCCTCCCAGGTCGTCGACCTCGACCCCGGCACCGGCCTGTACCTGCGTCCGCACGGGCTGGCCTGGTCCCTGGACGGCAGCCGGCTGTTCGCCCTGACGGGGCAGTACGGCGTCGCGCTCAACCTGCACGTGATCCGCGTCTGAGCGGGCCGGTGCGGACGAGGCGGGCGGTAGACAGCCCGCCCGCGTCGTCCGCGATGCCCCACAAGTTCGGGTGCTGCTCACCGAACCCACCGACCGCATCGGCCTCGTCGGCCGTGACGAGCGTGGACAAGACGCGGCCGTCCGGGGCAGTGAGGCATACCGGCGGTCCGGCCGGACAAGGCCGGCGTCTGCGGCCACCGGCACCCGCCGTCGCTGAACACGGCGCCCCATGCTCCGAAGCGGAACACGGCGCCCCCTGCTCCGAAGCGGAACACAGGCTCACACGAGGCTGACCGGCGCCTCGAGACCTTCGACGGATTCCGTCCGCACCTGTATTGCTTGTGTGTTGATGAGGTCGCCTGACTCGAGCGTGCCGCTCCCCGAGCGGTCGACGTGCACGCGCAGCCCGTACGTGGCCGACGAGTCGAGTTCGGGCACGTTCACTCGGAACGGAACCCGGCCTCCCGGAGAGAGCGGCACGTCTGTCTGGACCTGTGCACCGACGACGGTGGACGGCGCGTCGGCCAGGGATATGTCACGGACCTCGACCAGGAGCGAGGCGGCGGTTCCGGCCGGGGTGTCGGACGGCAGGGAAACGAAGCCCGTGACGGTGTTCGTCATAGCGCCTCTCCCGCCAATGAGCGCGCCGTCAAGGCCGGTTCAGGCTCACGTTCATCGAGATCCGACAGGAGTGTGGCGACTTCCGCGGTGATCGGAAGTCCGGTTCGTTCCTCCACGAACAGCCACTGGCCCGCCGGGTTCACCTCCAGGAACACGTACTCACCGTCGGCCCGCCGCCGCAGATCGACGGCGCCGAAGACCAGGCCGAGGGCCCGCATGACACGCAGGAGGCGGTCCGTGACGGCCGCGGGCAGATCGACCGGCCGCACCCGCGCCTCGTCGACGACCATGCGCATGTCCACCGGATATCCGGTCTGCGAGGCGTCGATCTCCACGGCGAACACACGGTCGCCCACGATGGTCACCCGCAGATCACTCCCCGGCACGTACTCCTGGAAGATGACAGGCGCGTAGCGTACGGCGTCCAGGACCGTCAGGTCCTCGTCCCGTACGAGCCGGGTCTCGCGCCAGGCCTCGACCGAGGCGACGAAGGCCTTGAAGACGGTTCGGCCGACGCCGATCTCGCGGATGAAACGGCGGGCCTGTTCCGCCTGGTTGGTGACCAGGGTCCGGGGCAGGGCGAGCCCCGCGCGGCGTGCCACGTGCCACTGGTAGGGCTTGTGGTGAGCGATCGCGTCCAGCGCGGGCGGATTGACCCACGCGCAGTCGAGTGAGTGGAACAGGCCGTGCAGCGCCTCGCCGGTCTCGCTGACCGCGAAGTTCTGATCGCGGAAGGTGCCCAGCCGGCGGTCGACGGTGAACGGGCGCACGCGCCGCCACCAAGCGGCTCGGCAGCGCTCAAGGCGGGCGTGGGCCGTCGGTGTGCGGACCGTGTAGACAGGTTCCCCGTCCGCGGCGTAGTCGAGGGTGACGTCGCCCCGGGCGGGGAAGTCGGCCAGGTCGAGGCGGACCACCTCGCGTCCGGCCGCCTCCAGCCTGCGCAGAACTGCGCGGGTGTGGTCCTCGTCGTGGGACACGACCAGGATCATCGGGGCCGTCCGGCGGCACCGGGCTGGGTGCCGGCCTGGGCGAGCAGGAGGTTGTAGCCGGCCTGCACGGCGGACAGCCCCTGCTGCAGTGAGGCGACCATCTGGCCCAACTGGCGCAGCTGCTCGGCCACCCCGTCCGTCTGACCGGTCATCACCGGCGACTGATGGGGTGTGGCCAGCACGAACGGACTGCTCAGTGCAGGCGGGCTCATGGGCTCGAGCCCAGGATTCTTGGGGGGTCCCTCGAACACCGGGTCCTTGGACAGTTCCTTGACCGTCGTGTCGAAGACGGGGTCCTTGGAGACTTCCTTGAACGTGGGCGGCTGCGGGGCCGGGTACATCATGTGCACCCCGTCGATGTCGCCCTGGGAGAGCCCCGACCGCTGCCCCATGGTCACACCGGGTGGCAGCGGCACCCGGGGGACGATCGTCGGCTGGTTCGGGTCGATCGCGAAGGCGGTGGCAGGATAGTGCATGATCGAGCCGAAGTCGTACGGCCCGAGGTCGTCGCCGTCCGCGATGTGCTGCAGGAAGTTGTGCTGCATGTCCGGCTGGATGTTCGCGAACACGATCGCGACGTGCTGGTCCCGGTCTTCGCGGCTCTGCTCGTGCCACAGCCCGACTGTGTGACCGATCTCGTGGATGGCGTTGCCGGTGGAGCAGTTGGGGCCCAGCGTGATCTCCTGCATGCCGCCGCGCCGGCCGATGTTGGACGTGCATCCGCCGCCCGGCACGAACCGTACGAAGTCGGGGAACTGGGCCGCGTTGGCTGGAGTGCGTTCGACGAACCGGATGCGGGTGTGGGACTGCCAGTGGGCGATGGCGTCCGTCACGCGCTGCGGGTCGGGCAGGCCGGGATCGATCTCGAAGGGCACCGTGGCGTCGGGCCACCGACGTTGCCGGCCCTGCTCGACGGCCGGGATGCCGACGGCGGAGAGCACCGGCCCCGCGTCGGACTCCTGGGTCAGCTCGTCGACCGTGCCGAGCACGATGTCGCCCTCGAACATCGCGAGCCCGTCCACCTCCGCGTAGTGGAGGGCCTTGGCACGGAAGGTCGCGCCGTCCACCAGCGTGGTTCCGACGACGGGACCGGACCGGTGCTCGCCGCTGCCGTTCCCGTCGCCGGAGGCGGTCGTCCTGCGGGTGGGCTGCCGTTTGGCGGGGGTGGTCTTCTTGGCCGTGGGGGTGGTCTTGTTGGCCGTCTTCTTGGCGGTGGCACCGCGGGCAGCGGTCTTCCGGGTTCGCCGGGAGGATCCCGATGGGTCGGCGTTCATAGGTCACCTTCACTGCGGCTGGGGACATGAGCCTCGTAAAAGCGGGCTTTGTCACCAGCGTTCACATGCCGTACGTCTAGCCGCCCGTTCAGCGCACCCATACGGGTGGAGGCCGGGCGGGTGCTGTACGGGGCCGCCTCCGCACACCGCGACACACGGCCCGGACCCTCCCTCAGGCGCTGTGGAGCAGCCGGGGCGGCGCGGCCGATCAGGTGATTCCCGGCGGCTGCGTCCCGGTTCCGCAACCCGGCCCGGGTTGTAATGGTGCCTATGGCCCGCAGCCCGCAGGGGCGAGGAGGCGCGATGGAGCCGACAGCAGCACCACGAGACCGGGCGCACGACGAAGGTGATCGCCGGCCGGCCACAGCGCCCTCGGTGTCGCTGCCCAAGGGCGGGGGCGCGCTGCGAGGCATCGGGGAGACGTTCGGGGTCGCCGCGGCGACGGGGACAGCCGGTCTGCAGATCCCCGTGCCGGCTCCGCAAGGCCGTTCCGGGTTCGGCCCGTCGCTGACGTTGAGCTATGACTCGGGCGCGGGCAACGGGCCGTTCGGACTGGGCTGGAGCCTGGGCCTGCCCACGGTGACCCGCAAGACCGACAAGGGCCTGCCGCGCTACCTCGACAGCGAGGAGTCGGACACGTTCCTGCTGTCGGGGTCCGAGGACCTCGTGCCGGTGCTCGACGAGGGCCCCGACGGGCAGTGGCAGCGCCGGACGCTGCCCGCCCAGGTCGAGGACGGCCGCACCTACGAGGTGCGGCGCTACCGGCCCCGGGTCGAAGGGACCTTCGCCCGTATCGAGCGGTGGACGGACAAGGACGACGCCACCACGCACTGGCGCTCGATCAGCGGTGACAACGTCACCACCCTGTACGGAGCCGACGACGAATCCCGCGTCCAGGACCCCGCCGCACCGCCCGGGGGACCCCGTGTCTTCGCCTGGCTCATCAGTGAGTCGCGCGACGACAAGGGCAACGTCATCCGGTACCGGTACGCACGGGAGGACGACACCGGCATCGACGCGCTCGCCGCACACGAGCGGCATCGCACCTCCGGGACCCGCGGCACGCAGCGCTACCTCAAACGCGTCCTGTACGGCAACCGCACCGGCGGTCCGGCCGGGACCCCGCCCGGATCCGACCCGTGGATGTTCGAGGTCGTCCTCGACTACGGCGACCACGACCCGGACGAGCCCACCCCGGCCGGCGCCGCATGGACGTGCCGCCGCGACCCCTTCTCCACGCACCGCCCCGGATTCGAGGTGCGCACCTATCGGCTGTGCCGGCGCTTCCTGGTCTTCCACCACTTCCCCGACGAGCCCACCGCCGGCCGCGCCTGCCTGGTGCGCTCGCTGGACCTGGCCTACGACGAGAACCCGGTCGCGTCGCTGCTGGTGTCGGCCACGCCCCGCGGCTACCGGCGGACCGGCGGCGGCCTGACGAGTCGTTCCCTGCCGCCACTCGAACTCGGCTACAGCCCGACGTCGTTGGGCGAGTCCGGCGAGGTCCGCACGCTCGACGGGCCGGTCGCGGGGCTGGCGGTCGGCACCGAGGGCTCGGCCGCCCACTGGGCGGACCTGGACGGAGAGGGAATCCCCGGTGTCCTCGCCACCACCGCGGACGGCTGGCGCTATGCCGCCAATCGCGGCGGTGGCGAGATCGGCGCCCCCCGGCTGCAGGCCACGGTTCCCACGGTCGCGCAGCCGGACGAGGCCGGTCAGCTCCTCGACCTCGCCGGTGACGGCCGCCTCGACCTCGTCGCGTTCTCGGGAAGCACGCCCGGCTTCTTCAAACGCACGGACCGGCACGGCTGGGCGCCGTTCCGGAGGTTCGAGCACCTTCCCAACGTGCCCTGGAGCGACGGGAGCCTGCGCTTCACCGACCTCGTCGGCGACGGCCGCGCCGACCTGATGGTCGGCGAGGGCGACGCCCTGACCTGGTACCCGTCGATGGGGGAGGGCGGCTTCGGTCCGGCGAGGCGGGTGCCGGCCGGGTTCCGGGACGGCCAGGGGCCCGCGCCGGTCGCCGCCGGCACCGAGCACGCGGTCTTCCTGGCGGACATGTCCGGGGACGGGCTGCCCGACCTCGTGCGGGTAGGCCACGACGAGGTCTGCTACCGGCCCAATCTGGGCTACGGCCGCTTCGGTGCCGCGGTCCGCATGGACGACCCTCCGCTCCTCGACACACCGGACCTCTTCGACCCGCGCCGCGTGCTGCTCGCCGACCTCGACGGTGCCGGCCCGCACGACCTGCTCTACCTGGGCGCCTCCGGCCTGCGTGTGTACGTCAACCAGTCCGGCAACCGCTGGGACTCGGCGGTGCCCGTGGTCCTGCCGGACTTCCCGACCAGGGAACACCCCACCACCGTGGACCTGTTGGGCACCGGGACGCCCTGCCTGGTGTGGGCGTCCTCCTTGCCCACCGAGGCGCGGACGTCGGTGCGCTATCTGGAGCTCATGCCCCGCGGCAAGCCCCACCTGCTCACCGGCATCCGCAACAACCTCGGCGCGGAGACCGTGATCGGCTACTCCACGTCCACCGCGTTCCGGCTCGCCGACGAGGCCGCGGGACGGCCCTGGGCGACACGGCTGCCCTTCCCCGTGCACGTGGTCGACCGCGTCGACACGGTCGACCATGTCAGCCGCAACCGCTTCACGACGCGCTACGCCTACCACCACGGCTACTTCGACAGTGCGGAGCGCGAATTCCGCGGCTTCGCACGGGTCGACCAGTGGGACACCGCGCAGTTCGCCGCGCTGACCGACAGCACGGATGCGCCCGTGTCCCTGCCCGATCCGGTGAACCTTGCCGCCGCCTCGCACTCGCCGCCGGTCCGAGTCACGACCTGGTACCACACCGGCGCCTTCACCGACGCGGGCGACATCTCCCTCGCGCTGGCCGACGAGTACTACCGTGAGGGCGCCGTTGGCGGACCGGACCTGCTGCGCCCCGACCAGCCGCCACCACCGCGGCGCCGAGCGGCCGACGGCACGACGACACCCTGGCGGCTCACCCCGGACGAAGCGCGCGAGGTCCAGCGGGCCATGCGAGGCTCCGTGCTGCGGCAGGAGGTCTACGCCGAGGACGGCACCGACGCCGCCCCACGGCCGTACTCCGTCGAGGAACACAGCTACGGCATCGAGGTGGTCCAGCCGTCCGGACCGAACCGGCACGCGGTGTTCATGCGGCACACGCGCGAAACGGTCACCTTGCACTACGAGCGGACCGTCCAGCAGTCGGGCGGATCCACCGTCGCCGATCCACGCATCGTGCACGAACTCGTTCTGGCCGTCGACCCGTTCGGGAACACGCTGCGGTCCGCGTCTATCGCGTACGGGCGACGGCACCGCGATGCCGACCCCCGCCTCACCGACGCCGACCACGCCTCGCAGCGCCGCGGCCACGTCCAGATCACCGAGAACGCCTACACCGCGCACATCGACACCGCCGGCACCTGGCGTACACCGCTGCTGTGCGAAGCACGCACCTACCAGCTGCACGGGTTCGCCCTTCCCGCTCCCGACTCCGCAGCGCCCCTCGTCGAACCGGACAACCTCGCCCGTGTCGTCGCCGCGCTGGCGGACGGGCACGCCGACCTGCCCTACACCGACGTCGACGGCGAGGGCGCCGCCACGGGCCCGCACCGGCGTCTGATCGAACACCACCGCACCCTGTTCCGCCGCGACGATCTGTCCGGGACCGAACCCCTCGGACGCACCGGCGCGCTCGCACTGCCCCACGCGCACTACCGGCTGGCCCTCACCCCCGACGTCCTGGCCGCCGTCTACCGGCGGGACGGAGATCCGCTGTTGAGCGACCCGGCAGCCGTCCTGACCGCGGCGGGCTACCGCGACACCGCCGCGTTGGAGGGACCCGGCGGATTCCCCGCCACGGACCCGCCGGGCCTTTGGTGGGAGCCCTCCGGGACCATCAGCTACGCGTCCACCGAGGACGACGACGAACTGGGCGAGGCACGGCGGCACTTCTTCGTCCCCCGGCGGTTCCGTGACCCCTTCGGCTCGGTGACCACCGTCGCCTACGACCCCGACGACCTGCTGGTCCGCGAAACCGTCGACGCGCTCGGTAACCGCACCACCGTGGGCGAACGGCGCCCCGACGGCGTCGTGTGGCGCAACGACTACCGGGTGCTCGCGCCCACCCTGGTCACCGACACCAACGGCAACCGCGAAGCGGTGGCCTTCGACGTCCTCGGCGTGGTCGTCGGCACCGCGGTCATGGGCAGGATCGACAGCGCCGGGGACGACGAGCAGGTCGGGGACACACTGGACGGCTTCGAACCCGATCTCCCGGACGACGTGACCGAGCGCCACCTCCTGCACCCCGCCGCCGCGCCGCTGGACATCCTCGGCCAGGCCACCACCCGGCTGGTGTACGACATCGACGCCTACCGCCGGGCCGCGCTCGAACACGGCGCAGACCCACCCCCGACGGGTCCGCCCGTGGCAGTGCTCACCCTGGCACGCGAACGGCACAGCCGGGGACCGGACGCCGTCCCGCTGCCACGCGTCCAGGCATCGCTCACCTACTCCGACGGTTTCGGCCGTGAGATCATGCGCAAGCACCAGGCGGCACCCGGGGCCGACGGGACGCCCCGCTGGGTGAGCAGCGGCTGGACCGTCTTCGACAACAAGGGCCGCCCGGTACGGCAGTTCGAGCCGTTCTTCAGCGACACGCCGGAGTTCGAGACCGACTTCGCGCACGGCGTCAGCCCGGTCATCTGCCGCGACCCGCTCGGCCGCGTCGTCGCCACCCTCCATCCCGACCACACCTGGCAGAAGATCGCGTTCACGCCGTGGGGACAGACCACGTGGGACGCCGGCGACACCTCCATGGTCGACGACCCGGCCGCCGACCCCCATGCGGGCCCTCACTTCGCGCGGCTGCCGGCACACACCTACCTGCCCACCTGGCGTGCCGCCCGGCTGGCCGAACCCACAGGACCCGCACACGAGGCGGCCCGCCAGGCCGAGGTGTACGCGGATACCCCGACCACGGCGTTCTTCGACGCGCTGGGGCGCCCCTTCCTCACCGTCACCGTCAACCGCGCCTTGCTGGACGGGACTTCGACGACGGAACAGCATCCGCTGCGTGTGGACCGGGACATCGAGGGCAACGAACGCGCCGTCCACGACCAACTCGGCCGGCCGGCCTGCGTCTACGCGTACGACCTGCTCGGGCACCGCGTCCACGAACGGCACGTGGACTCCGGCGACCGCTGGACCCTCCTCGGCGTCGACGAGCTACCGCTGCGCACCTGGAACAGCCGGCACGACGACACGCGCACCGAGTACGACCTGCTGCGCCGCCCCGTCGGGACCTTTCTGCGCCGGGCGGGGCAGGCCGCCGAGATCCGGATCGGGCGGTCCACGTACGGCGACGACCCCGGCCATCCAGGAGGCGCGGCAGCGGCGGCCGAGGGCAATCTGCGCGGCCGGCTCTTCGAGTCGTTCGACGGGTCCGGGGTCACCACCACCCTCCGCTACGACCTCGGCGGCCGCCCCGAGCACAGCGAGTTCCGCACGGCCGCCGCGTACCGCGACCCGCCCGACTGGTCGCTGCCCCCGCAACTGGACGGGCCCGCGCTGTCCACCTCGACCCGGCACGACGCGCTCGGCCGCCCCCTCAGCCGCATCCTCCCCGACGGCTCGCGGCTCACCTTCGAGTACGACGACGGCGGACTGCTGCGGTCGGTGACGGGCGGGGTGCGGGGCGCCGAAGCGACGGCCTTCGTGACAGACATCGGCTACGACGCCAAGGGCCGCCGCACGCACATCGCGCTCGGCAACGGCGTGCGCACCGCCCACACCTATGACCCGCTGACGTTCCGGCTGGCCACCTCGCGCACCACCCGCGGCACCGGCTTTCCCGACGACTGCCCGCAGCCGGGAGCCCTGCCGTGCGGGATCCAGAACCTGACCTACACCTACGACCCGGTCGGCAACATCACGCACATCCGCGACGACGCCCAGCAGACCGTCTTCTTCCGCAACCAGCGCATCGCGCCCTCGCGCGCCTTCGTGTACGACGCGGTGTACCGCCTCGTCGAGGGGACCGGCAGGGAGCACCTGGGCCGGACCGGAGGGCGGCTCGACGCGCCCGTCCCCACCGACTGGAAGGAAGCCTCCCGTACCGGTGTGATCCACCCAGGTGACGGCTCCGCCCTGGGCGCCTACCGCCAGCGCTTCCACTACGACCCGGTCGGCAATCTCAGCTCGGTCCGGCACTCGGTACCGGAAGCAGCCGGCCGGTCCGGATGGACGCGCGACTATCTCTACGAGCCGGGCACCAACCGCCTCGCCTCGACGACCACCGGGGCGACCGTCGAGGAATTCGCCCACGATGCGCACGGCAACATGACCCGGATGCCTCACCTGTCCGTGGCGCGCTGGAACCACCACGACCAACTCGCGTCCGTGGCGACCCAGTTCACCAACCAGGGGACACCCGAGACGACCTACTACGTGTACGACGCCACCGGCCGCCGCACCCGCAAGGTCACCGAGAGCTTCGCGGCCGAGGGCGCCTCCCCGGTGCGGACGAAGGAGCGCATCTACCTCGAGGACACGGAGATCTACCGGGAGTACGGCCCCGACGGGACGACGGTCACCCTCGAACGCGAGACCCTCCACATCATGGACGACACCCAGCGCGTCGCGCTGGTGGAGACCCGCACGATCGGCGCGGACCGCGCTCCGGCCCAGCTGGTGCGTTACCAGCTGGCCGACCACCTGGACTCGTCGGCGGTCGAACTGGACGAACGCGCGCGGGTGATCTCGTACGAGGAGTACCACCCCTACGGCACCACGGCCTACCAGGCGGTCGGCGCCGGTATCGAGGCACCGAAGCGCTACCGATTCGCCGGCCGGGAACGTGACGAGGAGTCGGGCCTCACCTACTGCGGGGCTCGGCACTACGCGTCCTGGCTGGGGCGGTGGACGAGCTGCGATCCGGCCGGGCTCACCGACGGACTCGGTCCCTATACCTACGGCCGCGGCGACCCGGTGGGCCACACGGATCCGGACGGCATGGCGAGCAAGAAGATCCGGCACAAGATCAACGACGTGGTCCAGTACGGCAAGAAGCTCGTCGACCGCCATCTGATCGGCAAGAACGTACAGAAGGACCACGTGATCTCCCAGGGAAAGATGCGCCTGATGCGCACCGACCCGAAGGGCCGCGTCCACTACGACCCGAAGAAGGACCCCACGGTGGTGGTCGAGACGGGAAAGGCGACCCCGAAGTCCGCGGCCAAGGCGCACACCAAGAAGACCTTTCACGATCCGCAGTCCGACGTGAAGGAGCTGAACCGCCTGAAGAAGGAGGGGATGACGCACTTCACCACCGACATCGTCGACCCCAGCCGTCAGGCGGCGGTGCGTTCAGGGATGAAGCCGACCGCGGTCGACGAGGCCGTACGGGGCCAGCTCGACGAACTGCACAGCTCCCAGTCGCTCAAGGAGACGGCGAAGGAGCTGCGGGACCTGGAGGCCGCGGCCAAGAAGGAGCAGGCCGCGAAGAAGGCGCTGCTCGCGGGCAAGGAGGCCGGGGTCGTCGAGGGCAAGGAACTGCTCAGCACCGGAACCAAGGGACTGCTGAAGGCCGGAGGCAAGAAGGTGCTCAAGTACACCCCGGTCGTCGGCATCGCGGTCGGGATCGTCCTCGTCGCCAACGACGCCAAGGCGGGAGACCTGAAGTCCGCCGCGTGGGACGCGGCCGAAGCCGTTCCCGTGGTGGGCGACGTGGTCGGAGCCGGCCACATGGGCATGGAGACGGGGGAGGCGGCGAACAACCTGCTCGGCATCGACCAGGTCGCCGCAGAACACGGCGAGAGCGTCCGCCAGGGCGTCAAGAAGCTGACCGGATGGGACGGCACGGCACTCGTCGCCGGCGGGGTCGTCGCCGGAGTGAGCGCGATCACCGTGGCACCGGGGCTCGCTCTCGGGCGCACCCTCGGCGGCTGGATCAAGAAGTGAGCGGCGCGAGCGCGCGCCGCGCCCTCTGGATGAGGAGTGAGGTCGTTTCATGATCCTCGTGGTTGCCTCGCGCCGCGACGCCGGAGCGCGCCGCCTGGTGCGCAGCTGGGGTCCGGAGGCCCGCCTGCTCACCCCCGACGACCTGTCCAGTCCCGGCTGGAGCGTCCGCACGGAGGATCCGCGGTCCTCACGGGCGGTCGTCCAGGGCGAGGTGGTCACCGCCGGTGAGATCACCGGTGTGGTGACGCGCCTGCCCGCGGTGACCTCCCAAGAGGTACGCAGGATCCATCCCGACGACCGCGACTACGCCGCCAGCGAGATGACGGCGTTCCTCCACTACTGGCTGTCCGCGCTGCCGTGCCCGGTGCTCAACCGGCCCGGCCCGACCGGGTTGTGCGGTCCGGGCTGGAGAAGCGAGCAGTGGTCCCTGACCGCACGCCGCCTGGGCATCCCGGTCCGCGCCGTCCGCCGCGAGGTGCCGCAGTACCAGGGCGCCGCCTCCGCGCAGGCAGGTTCGCACGAGGCACCGGGCGACCGAACCCGGTTGCAGGTCACCGTGATCGGCGGCCTGTGTGTCGGCGGGGACGACCACCATCTGGCCGAGGCCTCCCGGGCTCTGGCCGCGGCGGCCGATGTCCCGCTGCTCACGGTGTTCTTCGAGGCGGACGGCTCCCAGGTGCGGTTCGTCGACGCCCATCCGTGGACCAACGCCTTCGACCCCCGCGTGACCGAAGCCCTGCGCGACCACCTCGACCGCGCCCGGAGCGCCTCGGAGCGCCGTTCCCACCGAAGGGACCAGACGTCGTGATTCTGTTGTGGGGGCTGCTCCAGGACATGCCACTGGCACGGGTGCGCACCGCGCTGCGAAACCTCGGTGCCTCCGTGCTGTTCGTCGACCAACGGGCCGTACTGGACTCCGGCATCCGCGTCGAGGTCGACGACGGCGTCCACGGCGCGATCACCGTGGGAGACACGGTGGTCGACCTGGCGGACGTCACGGCGGCCTACGTGCGCCCGTACGACTCCTGGCGCATCGGAGCGGTGGCCCGTGCGGGGCGGGACAGCGGCGAGCGCCGGCACGCCGCCGCGTTCGACGACAGTCTGTGGCTGTGGTGCGAGCTGACCGACGCAACGATCCTGAACCGGCCGAGTCGCATGGCCGGAAACGGCTGCAAACCGGGGCAGGCGGCCGTCATCCGGACCCATGGATTCAGCGTTCCCGACACGCTCATCACCACGGACGCCGAATCGGCCCGTGCCTTCGCCGCCCGGCACGACAACGTCGTCTACAAGTCGGTGAGCGGAGTACGCAGCATCGTCACGCAGTTGAGGCCGGACGACGACAGACTCGACGATCTCGCCTGGTGCCCGACGCAGTTCCAGGAGCATGTGCCGGGCGTCGACTACCGGGTGCACATCGTGGGTGAGGACGTCTTCTGCTCACGCGTCGAGTCCGGGGCCGACGACTACCGCTACGCGGTCCGGCAGGGCGACAAGGTGTCGGTCGTGCCCGCCTGCCTGCCCGACGACCTGCCCGAGCGGTGCCGGCGTCTGGCCGCAGGCCTCGGCCTCCCGCTGGCGGGCATCGATCTGCGGCTGACCCCCCAGGGTGACTGGTACTGCTTCGAGGTCAACCCCTCACCCGCGTTCACGTTCTACGACCGCGACGGCCTGGGCATCGGCGATGCCGTCGCGCGGCTGCTCCACGAGGCGGAGGTCGCCTGATGGCCCAACCCACCATCCCGCCCCGGCTCCTCGGACCCAGGATGGCCGTCTGGGGGTACTTCCCCTTCGACGGCCGGTTGATCGACGTCCAGGGCACCCACGCCGACTGGGACTGGGCGATGAAGCAGTGGGACCGTGTCGCACAGGCGGGCGCGGCCGTCCGGCTGGTCGTCGCCGACCAGCCCTACAGCCGCCTGGACCTGCAGACATCCGTCGGAGCGGGCAGGCGCGACGAGGCCCGCGCCAAGTTCGACGCGTGCAGGGACGCCGAACAGCTCGTGTTCGGACGCGTCTACGTCGCCGGCGGCAAGCTCGGCCTGGGCGCTGTGGGAACGCAGCTGGACGACCCGCTCAGGCCGGGACGCCAGGTTCCGGCCGTGGCGGACCAGATCGACGCCTGGCGTCGGCTCTACGGCGACCGGATCGCCGGAATCTACCTGGATTCGGGGCCGGCCGACTGCACCGACCCGGCCGTCCCCGGAAGCGTGCCCGGCATCCCGGAGAACTACGCGGCCTACGGGCGGGCCGTCCGCCAGCTCGGCTACTTCCTCTTCGTCCAGGCAGCGCAGTATCCGGACAGTCAGCCGAGCCAGTGGTTGCGGTCCCTGCAGGCCGACTTCCTCACGCTGTGGGAGGCAGGCGTCCTGCCGTACCGCTCCAAGTTCCAGGCGCGCGACGCCTGCCGTCCCGAACAGAGTCCGGGCGTGCCCGGCTGGTGGGATCCGGGGCCTGCTCTGAGGTGGCGCACGGTGCATGTGGTCAACGACTGCCGCGACGCGGAGACGATGCGGTCGGTCGCCGAACTCGCGGTCGGCGAGCGGAATGCGCGGACGGTGTGGATCACCAGGTCGCGCCAGGACCCCAACCTGGGAGCGGTGTTCGACGTCCTGCCCCCTTACTGGGAGGACGAGGTCGGCTTCTTCCGTGCCTTCCTGCTCCAGGAGGAGAAGGAGGCCAAGGACACGAAGGACGACAAGGAGAACAAGGAGGCGAAGGACAGCAAGGACGACAAGGAGCA
Organism: Streptomyces sp. NPDC053367; assembly: GCF_044545925.1. NCBI lineage: Bacteria > Bacillati > Actinomycetota > Actinomycetes > Kitasatosporales > Streptomycetaceae > Streptomyces > Streptomyces sp. NPDC053367. The sequence continues at coordinate 211,260 of NZ_JBITYN010000006.1, forward strand.
GAAGGACGACAAGGACGACAAGGAGCAGAAGGACGACAAGGATGCGAAGGACGAGAAGGAGGCGAAGGACAGCAAGGACGACAAGGACGCGAAGGACGGCAAGGACGACTCGGACAAGTTCACGAAAGACGACAAAGACGTCAAGGATGAGAAGGAGACCAAGGAGGAGAAGGACGGCAAGGACGACAAGGACGATCGCGACACGCCCACCGAGAAGCAGCTGAAGGACGGGAAAGACTTCCAGGACAAGCAGGACAAGGACCTCCTGAAGATCGAGAAGGACTTCGAGTCGCGGTTCGGGGACGCCTCCGTGTTCCGTGACGTGGCCGAGTTCCTGGAAGAGGATCCGGCCGCCGACGCCGAGGCCGACGAGGCCCTGCCGCTCGGGCGGACCTTCATCCGCCCCGCCGAGCGTCCCGAAGTGGGCGCCGGCATCGTCGCCGACCCCGCAGAGCCTGAGGAGAGGCCATGAATTCCCCTGACCCGGCGGCGCCGGCCGCACAGCGTGCCGTGGTCGAGGGCCGCTTGTTCGCCTCCGGCCGCACCGGTGCGGCCGGGCTCTTCGTGGAGATCGTCGACTGCCTCGTCGGACAGGACGTCCGCGTCGGCTCCACCCTCACCGAGGCAGGCGGTGCCTTCCGGGCCGAGATCGACCCAGGGGCTCGACAGGTGCCGGACCTCCAGGCACGGGTGTGGACCGGCGACGACGACACCGCCGTGTTCGTGGGCGAGTCCACGGTGGCCTACGGGGCCACGGCGTCGCCGGTGCGGCTCGATGTCGAGGTGCAACCGGACTCGACGGCACTGGAGAGCGAGTACGAGGCCCTGGAACGTGCCGTGCAGCCGTTCGTCGGCGGCCGCCTCGGCGCTGTCGAGGAGTCGGACAGCCGGGAGGACGTGACCCACCTGGCGAACCGGACGGGATGGGACGCACGCGCGGTGGCCATGGCGGCGCAGGCCGACCGGCTGGCCCAGGAGTGCGGGAACACCATCGCGGCACCGTTCTTCTACGCCCTGCTCCGCGCGGGCCTGCCGGCCTCGGCCGAGGTCCTGTACCGGACCGCGATCGTGAAGGTCGAGGCCGTGTGGCGCGAGGCCACCGAGCGGGGAGTCGTGCCCCGCAGCGCCGAAGCCGGCATCCCCTCGGCGCTGGAGGCGTTCGCCGAGCTGTCGGTCGATCGGCTGCTGCAGGCCGACCCCGTCGGCGACCTGCTCGACCGCACGTTCCCGGCGGACGAGGAGAACAAGCGCGTCTTCGCCAGGCTCCAGGTCGCCATGCCGGAGGGCGGGGAGCCCTTCTGGGAGCGGGTGGAGGCCTCCTTCGGCGCGGAGCGGCGCGGGCGGCTGCAGCTCGACGGGCGGCTCAGTGTGCTCACCCTGAACAACGCGGCGCTGGTCAAGGCACTGCACCAGGCGGAGGAGCGGCATCCCGAAGGTCCGCTGACGGCCACCGAGGACCTGGCCCGGCGCTCGTACTTCCGCCCGGAGCGCTGGCTGGACCTGCTCGGCGACAGTGTTCCGGACGACGTCCCCGGCGCGGAGCCGGACGAACGCAGGGACCGCTACGCGGAGTTCCTGGCCGCGCAGGTCCGACTGTGCTTCCCCACCGCCGTGACGGCGGCACGTGTCGCGGCAGGCGACCTGCCGGTGGCCGCGGAGTCCGACGTCCAGGACGGCGTCGCCGGGTTCCTCACCGCGCACGTGGGGCGGTTCGAACTGGGCGTGGAACCCGTCGAGCGGTTCCTCGCCCGGGCCGGCGACGTGGCGGCCCCCGAACGACCGGAGACCCTCGAAGCGATCAAACGACTGCAACGCGTATACCAGCTGACGCCCGACGACGACGCACTCGCCGTTCTGCTCGCCAACGGCCTGGACTCCGCGACCAAGATCGCAGGACTGCGGGAGAGCGAGTTCGTCGCGGCACGCGCCGGTGACCTGGGGGAGTCCGACGCCCGTGCCGTCCACGCACGGGCCGTGCAGATCTCCGACGCGGTGGCCAACATCGCGGTCGGCTTCCTGGCCGCGCGCAGAGCCCCCTCGCTCGGATTCGACACGCCGATCGTCGAGGCCCTGGACACCTCGGACGCGGCCGCGGGCGTGGTCGCCACGCCCACGCTCGAGGGGCTGTTCGGTTCGCTCAACGTCGCGTCCTGCGAGCAGTGCGAGTCCATTCTGAGCCCGGCGGCGTACCTGGTCGACCTGCTGCACTTCATCGATCTGCCCGACGCGGTCACCAACCCGCTCGACGTCTTCCTCGCACGCCGTCCCGACATCGGGCATCTGCCGTTGAGCTGCGAGAACACCGACTCCGTCCTGCCGCACATCGACCTGGTGAACGAAACGCTGGAGCATTTCGTCGCGCACAGGCTTTCGCTCCAGGGCTTCGTGGGCCACAGCACGCCCGCCGACCGGGAACCAGACGAACTCCTGGCGCAGTCGGAGTTCGTCGACGACAACGCCTACGAGCCGCTGCGCGCGGCGCTGTTCCCGTCGCCGCTGCCCTTCCACCACCACCTGGAGACCCTGCGGGCACTGTTCACCCGCCTGGGCGTCCCCTTGGCGGACGTCATGCTCGCGCTGCGCAAGAACGACGAGCAGGTGAACGAGAACAGCTACGGTCTGCGCGACATCGCGCACGAGCAGGCCGGCGTCTCCCCGCCCGAGGCGCAGCTGCTGACCGACAGTTCGGTCCCGCTGCCCAAGCTGCTCGGCTACCCGGACGGCACCCCGGATGCGCAGATCCTCCAGGACCTGTCCTCGGTACGGACCTGGGCCACCCGCCTCGGCCTGACGTACAGCGAAGTCCTCAGAATTCTCGGCAGCAGATTCGTCAACCCGGGCGTCACGCTCAAACCGCGCGTCGCCCGCCTCGGCGTCTCCTTCGCCGACCTTCAGCGGCTCAAGAGCGGCACGCTGTCCGGCGCGGCGTTCGACGCCATGCTCCCGACCGACCTGGACCGCAGCGCGTACGGCGGCGACGTGGCGGCGTGGGCCACCGACGACACCAACCACCGGCGGATCATGCAACTGCTCGTCACCGTCCCGCCCCCGCCTCCGGACGGCGCGTCGAGCGGAGAGGCCACGCCGGCCTTCGACGAGTTCCTGGTGCGCCACGCCGACCCCGACGCCGCGCGCGCGGCACTGCAGCCCATCGACGCCGTACGCCTCGTACGTTTCGTGCGGTTGTGGCGCAAACTCGGCTGGACGATCGAGCAGACCGACAGTGCCCTCGCGGCGCTGTTCCCCGACGAGGCGGACGAGCAGACCCCGGCCGGGCTGGACGCCGGCGTGCTGACGGTCCTGGACCGCCTGGGCACCGTCGTGTCGGTGATGAGGCGGTACGCACTCGACCCCGACGACCAGCTGCAGCACCTGCTCGCCTGCTGGGCCGACCTCGAGACGTACGGCCCGGACGCGCTCTACCGCAAGCTGTTCCCGGCAGGCGGGGCCGACCCCGGGGTGTTCGGCGACAACGGGTTCGGAGAGGTCCTGAACGAGCCCGGACAGACGTTGCTCCCCCAGGCGGACGCGCTGCGGGCCGCGTTCAACCTGCCAGCGGACGACTTCACGGTCCTGGTCGACGAGCTGGGCTTCGACGAGGCCACCCCGCTCTCCCTGGCGACCGTGAGCGCCGCGCATCGGCGGGCCTGGCTCGGGCGGCTGCTCGGACTGGGACAGCGCGAGCTCGCCCACCTGCTCCGGCTGACCGGCATCGACCCCTTCAGCTGGAAGGCGAGCCCCCGCCCCGGGATGACCGAACTGCTCGACCGCATGGACACGCTCGCCGCGGTGGGCACCACCCCGGCAGCGGTCGTCGCGGCGCTCGGGCCGCCCGAGGCCCCCGCGGAAGCATCTCAGCCGGACGAGCCGGCTCTCGCACTGCTGCGCGACCTCCGTGCCCGCCTGATCCTGGTCGACGGTGAGCTGAACACCGACGACGTCGCGTTCGACGACCGGGTGCAGCAGCTTCTCGCCGCCCGGTTCGGGACCGAGGCCGCGCAGGCGTTCACGAGCCTGCTGAGCGGGTCGGCCGCGGTCGAGGTACCCCACCGGCAGGAGGAGGCGGCGCTGCCGGCGGCCGTCGTCGAGGCGTCCGGGTGCCGCATCGCCTACGACGCCGACCGGGGGCGGCTGTCGTACACGGGGCCGCTCGGGGCTGCCACGCGCGACGCCCTGAAGGCCGTAGCGGACTTCGACGCCGACATCGACGCGCTGTTCGCCGCGAGTGAGGACCGGCGTTCCCGGGACGGCGTCTTCGCCCAGGCCGGAGCGCTGATCGAACGCTCCCTCGAACGGAATCCGGACTTCCGGCCGCTGCTGGTCGCCCACCTCACCTCCGCCGACGCTCCGGCCACCCGGCGGCGGACACTGCTGCGCACCGCACTGGGACCCCTGCGTGAGGAACGGTGGCGGACCCAGGCGCTCACAGCGGTCGTGGCGGGCACCGGAACCCCGCTCGCGCTCGCCGAGGCGCTGCTGACCGACGTGCGGGCCCTGCACGCGCCCGGCAGCCCCGACCAGGCGGCACTGGCTGCCGTGCTCAAGGTGGGCGAAACCGGTCTGGAGGCCGTCCCCGGCGACGACGGGTCGACGGTCCACCGCGGCTACGTCGACGTCACGGAGACCGGCCCGTACCGGATGAGGGTGACGGCTGCCGCCGCCACCGCGGTCACACTCACGCTCGACGGAGCCGAGGCGGCCCTGGTCGCCGAGGGGGGCTCCTTCCGCACCCGGGACAGCCTCACCCTGCAGGCGAACAGGCTTCTCGCCGTCACCCTGACGGTCACCGGAGGGGAGAGCGAGCGGCAACCGGCCCTGGAATGGCAGCGCGCCGGGCACGACTGGCAGCCCGTCCCGCCCGCGAAGCTGTACGGGAAGGCCTCGGTCGCGGGACTGACCGAGGTGGTGGCCCGCTGTCTGGCGGCCAGGAACCTGGCCGAGCAGTTCTCGCTCGGCACGGCGGGCATCGCCTGCCTCGCCCGGCTCCAGCGGCTGGCGGTCGACGGTGCGGGCTGGCTCAACGCGCTGCCCGTACACCCGGACGCGCAGGCACCGCCCCTCGGTGACGTCCTGGACGCTCTCCTCGACTTCGCCCGCCTGCGGACGACGCTGAAGCCGGCGGGCGACGACTTGGCGGAGCTCGTCTCACCGGCCGACGACAGCGCGCTCCGGGAGCCGACGCTGCTCCGCGTGACGGGGTGGGACCGCGGCTCCCTGCATGCCCTGCTGGAACACCGAGGACTGAGCGGCGACGACCTGACGGACGTCTCCGTGCTGCGCACGGTGGCCGACGCGATGACGCTCGCCGCCACCCTGGGCACCTCCGTCGCCACCCTGATCCGCGCCGTCACCCCCGACCCCGGCGCCGAGGCCGTGCGGCTCATGCACTCGGCGCTGCGGGCCCGGCACGGATCGGGCTGGCTGGAGGTCCTCAGGTCCGTCAACGACCCGCTGCGCGCCCGGCGCCGCGACGCCCTGGTGACGTTCATCCTGCGCGAGCTGCGCTCCGGGCCGGAGACCGCCCACGTCGACACCCCGGACAAACTGTTCGAGTTCTTCCTGCTGGACGTGCAGCTGGAGCCGTGCATGCGCACCTCACGCGTACGCAACGCCATCTCCGCGGTGCAGCTCTTCGTCGAACGCGTGCTCATGAACCTGGACCCCGAGGTGCCCGCGGCGACGTTCGACTCCTCCCGCTGGAAGTGGATGAAGCGGTATCGGCTGTGGGAGGCCAACCGGCAGGTCTTCCTGTGGCCGGAGAACTGGCTCGAACCCGAGCTGCGCACCGATCAGTCGCCCGCGTTCCGCCAGGCGCTGAGCGAACTGCTGCAGAGCGACATCACCGACGACACCGCGGCCGGCGCGCTGCTCGGCTATCTGTCCCGGCTCGAAGAGGTCGCCAAACTCGAACCGTGTGCCCTCCACTTCGACGAGGGCGACAAGGACTTCGGCGACGAGGTCGCCCATGTGATCGCCCGTACCGCGGGGGCGCAGCGCAAGTACTACTACCGTCGGCGGGCCACCGGTTCGTGGACGGCGTGGGAGCAGATCAACCTCGACATCGAGGACAACCCGGTGACGCCGGTGCTGTGGCGGGGGCGGCTGCTGCTGTTCTGGCTGAAGCTGATGAGCAGCGCCCCACCCGCGCAGCCGATGTCGCCCGCCCTGGCGGGCACCGCCCTGACCGACCTGACGATCGGCCAGGTGCAGGGAGAGGGTACGCAGAACGTCAAGCTCTTCCCGCAGGCCGCCCTGTGCTGGAGCGAGTACTACAACGGGCGGTGGCAGCCGCCGAAGACGTCGGACATCGCGCTGCCCACCGGGTTCGGCAAGTCGTTCGACACCTCGGGTGACGGCGCCTTCCACCGCGACCTGCTCGTCCTCGGCGAGACCCTCGAATCCGACGCCCTGCGGGTGCGGATCTGGGGCCAGGGCAAGGGCAGTTCGTTCCTGTTCTACAACACCCACAGCCTTCCCGAACGGCAGGAGGACCGGGCGCAGGAGCCCTTGGACATCGAGAGCTTCGCGCGCTTCGTCCGCAACATCGACGCATCGGGCCCCACCCTGCGGATCTCCTACATCGGAGCCGTCGAGGGGGAGACCACCCAGGACGTCCTCACCGTGCGCGACGGCTCGGCCTACCGCATCTCCGCACCGTTCCACGTCAGTTACTTCCCGGACGGCGATCAGCAGAGCCTGGTCGAGAACCCGTGGGCGGCGCCGTTCCTGTACAGCGACAGCCGGCACGCCTTCTACGTGACGCCCCACGGCACGAGCGTGCCGTTCGCCGACAGCCCGCGCTTCGGACTGCCCCAGGCGGAGGCGGTCCCGCAGCCCATCCCCAGGGTCCTGACACGGCCGGAGACACCGGCCGAGATCCCCGTGCACTTCCTGATCGACTCGCCCCGCTCCGTCGTCCACGACGACGTGGAGATCGCACCCACCGGGCGGGTCGGCACGCCGACCGCCGAGACCCGCAAGAGGAGGCCGCGCCATGCCTGACCGCGGACGGAGCCGTGGATTCCACGAGCGCAGGGACGGGCGGGTCGGCGACGCCCCCGGGGATCTGCCCGGCAGCGATGTCTCCTACGAGTTCGAGAACTTCTTCCACCCCTACGTGGGTGAACTCATCGAGCGCCTCAACAAGGGGTCGGTGGCGGGCCTGCTCGATCCGGCCTACCAGGAGCAGAAACTCAAGGACCCCGGCTTCTTCGACGCCTTCTACTCTTCGGCCGCGGCAGGCCGGGTGACATCGTTTCCGAAGGACATCGACGTACGTCCCGGGGGACCGTACTCCAACTACAACTGGGAACTGCTCTTCCACGTCCCCCTGTCGATCGCCGTGCACCTGAGCAACAACCAGCGTTTCGCGGAGGCGCAGAGCTGGTTCCACTACGTCTTCGACCCCACGAGCACCGACACCAGCGTCCAAGGCCCCGCCCGCTACTGGAAGTTCCTCGCCTTCCGCCGGGACAGCGAGACCCAGAACATCGTCAAGGCCGTGGCCCTGCTGAGCACCCCCGACGACGAACTGTCCGCCGAGCGCAGGCGGGTCAAGGAAACATTGCTCGAGGGGTACGGCGCCATCAGAAGGTTCCCCTTCGAACCGCACCGAGTCGCAGCCACCCGGACCATCGCCTATCAGTACCACGTGGTGATGAAGTACCTGGACAACCTGATCGCCTGGGGAGACAGCCTCTTCCGCGAGGACACCGCTGAGTCGATCAACGAGGCCACACAGCGCTATGTGCTCGCCTCCCACATCCTCGGCCCCCGGCCGCAGGAACTCCCGGCACAGGGCGAACGCAAAGCCAAGAGCTTTCTGCAACTGCGCGAGGCCCAGCTCCAGGAGATCGGGAACGTTCTGGTAGAGCTGGAGAGCCAGTTCCCGTTCAATCTCGCCCCCGCACCTCCGTCACCGACGCCGGGCAACTCGGAGGCGTCACACGACTGGATCGGCCGCGCCCCGTACTTCTGCGTGCCGCGCAACCAGCGGATGCTGGCTTACTGGGACCGCGTGGCCGACCGGCTCTCCAAGATCCGCAGCTGCATGAGCCTGGACGGGACGGTTCGCCGGCTCGCCCTCTTCGAGCCTGCGATCGAGCCCGGCCTGCTGGTCAAGGCGGCCGCGGCCGGCATCGACACCAGTGCCGTCACCGCCGGACCGGCCAACTCCGCCGGCCCCGTGCGCGGTCATACGTTCCTCCAGTCGGCCCGCGCCCTCTGCGACGACGTACGCGCCCTGGGCGGCGCCCTGCTGGCCGCGCTGGAGAAGGAGGACGCCGAGGCCGTCGCCCTGCTGCGGCAGAGCCACGAGGGGAAGATCCGCCGACGGGCGCAGGACGTGCGCTACCTGGGCTGGCGTCAGGCCCAGGAGGCGACGGACGCCCTGATCCGCAGCCGCAATGCAGCGCTCGAGCGGTACCGCTACCACCTGCGCCTGCTTGGACTCGACCCCAGCCTGGCCCCGTCCGGACCCATGATCGTCCCGCGCCCCCTCAAGCCCGACGACGCGCCGAAACTCACCACCGAACAGGACTTCGAAGAGGCCTACCGGCAGCTGGTCCTGCAATTCGACCAGCCCCTACCCCTCCAGCTCTACCCGCGCCTCAAGCTGGCCGGAGGCGGCCCGACAGCCAGCGCCGGTGCCTCCAGCCACGGCCGGCTGAGCCTGACCGCCAACGAGGACAAGGAGCTGAACGAGCACCTCCCGGCCTCCCGCGACCTGAACCTGGCGTCCTCGGTGCTCGACACCGTCGCCTCCGTGGTCAGGATGATCCCCGACATCGACGTCGACCTGCACTTCTGGGGCCTGGGCCTGCACAGCCAGGTGTTCGGCGGCGTCAAACTGTCGGAGATCAGCAGGATCGCGGCCGGAATCATCCGCACCAAGGCCGCCTGGGAACACGACCAGGCCGGCATGGCGGCCCGCACGGCGGCGTACGAGCGCCGCGCCGACGAGTGGATGCTCCAGAGCAACCTCGCAGCGCACGAACTCATGAACCTGGGACGTCAGGTCCTCGGCGCGGTCATCGCCGAACAGGCCGCCCACCGCGAGTACCTCAACACACGGACCGAGATCACGGAACTCGCCGAGACCGACGCCCTGCTGAAGGGCAAGTACACCAACCGAGAGCTGTACAGCTGGATGCAGGGCGAGCTGACCCGCGTCTACCACGACTCCTACCGCTTCGCGCTCGACGTCGCCCGCAAGGCCGAACTGACGCTCAAACGCGAGCTGATGCAGCCCGACTTCGACGCCGTGCAGTACGTCCGGGGCGACTACTGGAACGCCGGACGCAAGGGCCTGCTCGCGGCCGACGCCCTCAGCCTGGACCTGCGCCGGCTGGAGGTGGCGTACCAGGAGAACCGGCGCCGCGAGTACGAGCTGGTCCGGCACGTCTCCGTCAACCAACTCGACCCGCTGGCGCTGGTGCGCCTGCGCGAGACCGGCACCTGCGAGATCACCGTCCCGGAGTCCTACTTCGATTTCGACTGTCCCGGACACTACATGCGCCGCCTGAGGCATGTGAGCCTGTCCGTCCCCGCGGTCACCGGTCCGTACACCAGCGTGAACTGCACCCTCTCCCTGCTGCGCAGCTCCCTCCGCACGGTGGCCACCGGGGCCGACTACCCGCGCCACACCGACAGCGACGAACGCTTCCAGGACTACACGGGAGCGATCCAGGCCATCGTGACCAGCACCGGCCGGGACGACGACGGAATGTTCCCCTCCGCGGCCTCCGACGACCGTCCCCTGCCCTTCGAGGGCGCCGGAGCCATCAGCGCCTGGCGCATCGAACTCCCCTCCGACTTCCGGCAGTTCGACTACGACACCATCGCCGACGTCGTCCTGCACCTGCGGTACACGGCCCGTGACGGCGGCCAACTGCTGCGCAACCAGGCCGTCGGCCACCTCCGGCAGCAGATCGAGCAGGCGCAGGCCGTCTGCACGGCACGGCTGTTCGCGACCCGGATGGAGTTCCCCAGCGAATGGGCACGCTTCACCGCGGACGACAGCGCCCGCCCCCGGCTGAGCGTCACACTGCGCGAGGAGCACTACCCGTTCTGGTCACACGGGCGTACCCGCGAGACCGTGAGCGTACTGCTCCTGGCCCGCGGGCCGGCGGACGCGGACACCGTCACCGTGCACGCCGGCCCCGAGGAAGCGGCGCCCAAGGACACCCTCAGCCGGGACGACACACTCGGCGGCCTGTTCGTCGGCCGCCTCGACAACGTCCCCCTGCCTTCGACCGTCGGTGAGACAGTCCTCCATTTCGACGCCGGCAAGGTCACCGACCTCTGGCTCATCCTCAGCTGGAAGGCCGGGGCACTCTGACCCGGGTGGTCAGGAGATCGTTCGCTCGGCGACCCGGTGGAAGGTGCCCAGGCCGACGCCGTGAGACTGTCCCCGTCCGACGGTGGCGGGGCGGATCCCGCGGCAGGTGCTCCCCATCTGGGCGCACGCTCATGTCCGACCCGTCGGCTTCCGCATGATGTGCGGGTTCCACCCGACCTCGGTCGGTGCGGCAGCCCGGGATGGACGCCGCACTGCACGAGTAGCTGAGGAGGACAAGAACCCAGGCTCAGGCAGGCGACGCCGCGGTCGCTTCCTCGTTGTCCTTGATGGTCCGGCCCTGGTCGTCCTTCCATTCCGTTCGCCCGTTCTTGCTGCCGCCGGACAGAACGCTCGCGGCGCTGGAAGGACTGTCGAATATGTAGGTCCTGGACAGGCGGTACTGCTGGTCGTTCGCGGCCACCAGAATGCCTTCGGCGATGAGCTCCTCACGAATCTTCTGATAGCCCGGCACCATCACCTTGGTTTCCCTGCGGGCCATCGCACCCGCGAGGACCGCGAATCCCCGGGAGTCGCTGTACCCCTCCGCTTCGGTCATCTGAGTCCTGAGGCGGTAACGCTTGCCCGCGATCTGCGCCTGATCGCTTTGCGTCACCTGCGCCGCCGCAGAGGGTTCCGGGACGTCGTAGATCTCGAAGGCAGTGACTCCCAGAAGGGGAAGCAGTAGCAGCGCTTCGTCGAGATAGGACTCCATGTCCGCGGTCTCCGGTTCGGACAGCCGGCCCAGCGCGGCTGGGTTGGTCCCGTTCTCCACCGCGGCAATCTGTGCTGCCTGCGCTATGGCGATCAGACGGGCTTCCAGGTACCTGATGTGCGCCTTGTTCAGTGAGTCGTCCTTCGTCGACAGAACAAAGGCGTGGGACCAGAAGTCCTTCTCCCGGACGTGGGAATCCAGCCTGGCCCGCACCTCCTCGCCCTCTCCGACATAGATCCTGTCGGCTCGTGCCCCCTGCGGGTCCGTCCCCACCAGTACATAGACACCCGAGCGCTGCAGTTCCGCGCGATGCCGGGCCCGGCCGTAGTCGGAGCGGGAGAAGCTCAGGCAGCACCCGGTCCAGCCGATGCGCTCCACCAGGCGCATCCCCTGAGGGGTTCCGTCGATGAGGAAGATCCGGATACTGGCACCACGCTGCTGAGCAGTCATCACATCACCGGCTCTGAATATGTCAGGAGATATACCCTCGTCGGGCACAGGAGATCATAGACCGGTGCGGGCGGCAGACGACCGGGAAGCGTAACCCTCGACATGCACGGCCGGGCCCTTGGCCGAGCAGCTGACGGGTGTTCGGCACCTGCGGCGGTCCCTTCCCCGGCCCCTCAAGGTACGGGTCAGGTACAGGAGTTCCTGGCCGGTCGGCTCGGGACCGCCGCCTGAAGCATGGCGTGCCGGCACTGGAACCGGCGGCCGCCACTGCAGTCCGGCAGTGGCGGTGCAGCCGCTGATGGGGAAGTGGCCTACTGCATCAGCTCGATGTGGGGATGGTCCGGGGATACCGGGCAGACGTGAAGCTGCAGATCGTAGCCTCCGGGAAGGTCGAGCATGGTCGGCTTCGCCGGATCGGGTTCGGTGGTGAACGACGTGGAGCGGGCTTGGTCCTGGTCGGGAATCCAGTCGGGAAAGTGCGTGTTCCATTCGGCCGAGGCGATGGTCAGCAGCGGATCCATCCCGGTGCCGCATGAGGAACAGAACCGGGGCTGGGGATCGGTGAGACCCCAGCGGGTCCACCCACCGACCTTCCAGCCGGGAGTTGTGGACAGCCTGCCCGTGTACAGCTCGGCGTAATAAGCCTTCGAGTACGGCGTGTCAGCGCTGTCCGGCGCGGTGCCGGCGGCCTGCCACCTGCGCCAGTCCTCCAGCTGCCGCTGGAGTTCCTTGCTCAGTTCCATGAAGTGGGGGTAATCGGTGATCTGCTCCGGCGCGAGCAGGCACGGCTCCGGCAGGTAGCCTGGGAACTGGATCGCGGGCGGTTCGGGAGGCGCGGCGAGGATGTCGGTCACCGCGGCGGCGGACCGCCAGATCAGCGCGGTCTCGGGCTGCTCGGGATGGTCGAAGGGGCACCACAGCACCTGGAGAAGGTCCGCTCCGGTCTGTCCTGGCGGGCGCAGCAAAGGGACGTCGCGTACGTACAACTGGGCCACGGGCAGCATGGCGATCGGGCCGTCGGGCCATGGGCGGCCGGCCTTGATCCGTTCCTCGATCGCCGGCTCCTCGGGTGTGTACCGGGTCACCGAGGGATCGCCGTAGGGCCGGTTCGCCACTGCGGCCCGGATGCGTCGCCGCTGCCGCACGTCGTCCGGCGAGAGGATCTCGTTCACCTGATCCCACTCATGCGGTTTCGCGCAGTACGGCCATGGCTCGTCGGCGGGCCACAGCAGCGGCCCGCCGACGGAGCTGTCGTGCGGTGTGGGCGCCCCGGGGCGGGGATGCAGCCGGGTCGCCGGGCGTGCAAGCGGGGCGAGTTGCGGGACGACCGCGGTGATGTCGACCAGCCGAGGCGGGGTGGTTCGGATGCGGAGCGCGGCGTCGATGCTCCCCACCCGCTCGGCGCACACCGACCGTATCTCCTCCAGAAGCTCTGGGTAGTGCTCGCCGTACGTGTGCAGCGCATGCGACACCGCGTCCAGTGCCGCTGTGAGGGGGGCGGGTCCGGCGGCGGCGAGCACGGCGGGAAGAGCGAAGTGCGGCTGCGAGATCAGCCCCGGGGTGCGCGGCGTGACGGCCGGGTGCATCACCACGACCTCGCTCTTCGTGCCCGCGGACGACGGCGGGACGTACGGAGGCCGCTCGGGCGGTATCGCTTCGAGTACCGACGTGTCCGGCACGCGAGGGTCGGAGCGCAGGGTCTCCCGCATCCGCTCCGTGTCGTCGAACGGCGGCGGGAGGGGGCGTCCTTCCGTCAACGCGGAGAGCGCCTGGGCGACCCACGGCACCTCGGTCAGGCCCGCTGCCTCGCAGGCTAGTCTCGCGGCCACCGACGCCACCGCACGCTGGACCTCGGGGCCCACAGCGTCGAGAGCGTGCACCAGGTCGCTGTCGAAGCGGAGGAGATCGAGGACGTTGCTCTCACGGGCACCGCGCAGTCTCTCGCTCGGCAGCCGTCCGCCCCACTCCCACTTCTCGTAGTGCAGCCGACGTTCCTCGGCGGCCCGTTCGGCCCGTTCCTCGGCGGCTCGTTGGAACACCTCGCGTGTCCACCTGGGGCTCCCCGGCCGCTCTGGTGGAAAGTTCCGTTCCCTCGTCCATACCCCGGGCGCAGTACCGGACCCGGTAGTCGGCCCGGGGGAGAGCCAGGTCCCATGCTGCCTCGCCGTCCCCCTGCACCAGACGTGTGCGTTCCGACGCGGGGCGGAAGGACACCTCCACCACGTCCTCCCAGTCCGGGTCCAGCGCAGGGGCTTCGTCGTGGACTTCCACGACGAAGCCGACGCTGCCCTTGTACAGCCCGGTGAGCAGGAGGAGCACACCGGCTACCGCGGCCCCGCACAAACCCCCGTCCTGGCTGGCGAAAGCCTTGGAGATGTCCGGTCTGGGACTGTCCGGATCGCTCTCGACGAATATCTGACTGCCGTCGACATGCACCTCGCCTGCGACCAGCCTGCGCACGACGCTCCCCTCGTCGAGGACGGCCTCGGAGCGCCCATGTCGGGCCGGCCGTCACATGATCCGATCATGCCGCAGGCCACTGACAACGGGGTCGAACGATGCCGAGACGACCTGCTTGCCGGCCCCGGGGACTTCGGGCGCCCAGGGCCAACGAGCAGGTCCGTAAGTGTCCGTCAGGTCTCACCCTGCCGGAAGCGCTCGGAGTCTGAGAGGCAGTGAGGCTCGGCCTGCGCCGGACGTGCACGGGCGGAACATGGGCAGCCGACGAGGGTGGTCGTGATCACTGGGCGCCGGTGAAGCCCCACGACTCGATGTCGCGGTAGCGGATCGGCCCCGGACCGCGACCGTAATTGCTGCCGACCAGGTGCAGGCGTTCGGCGTGCCAGCGACGGCCGGTGAAGTCGGCGAGTTCGGCGGCGACCTGCGGCACGCTGCAGGGATCGTCGCGGCGAGCGCGGGCGAGCGTCAGGTGGGGCCGCAGAGGGCGTTCCTCCAACGCCACCCCGGACTCCTCGACCACATCGCGGACTTCGGTGGCCAGCGTGTGCAGCCCTGCCAGATCTCCGTCGATCCCGGCCCACAGCACCCGCTCGTCGAAATGGCCGCCGCCGCGCAGCGCCAGCGCCACGGGGGCACGCCGCGCCGCGAGGTCCGCGAGCGGCTGACGCAGCAGCGGCACGACGCTCACGGGGAGTTCGCCGAGGAACGCCAGGGTGATGTGCCAGTCCTCGACGCGGTTCCATCGCATCTGAGGGTATGCCTCGTAGGCGGGCCGCAGCTCTCGCTCCAGCTCCTCCTTGGCCTCGTCAGGCGGCGCGAGCGCTATGAACACGCGGACGGTGGAGGCATCGGACTGTTTGTTCACAGAGGACTTCGTACACCACCGCCCAGGCCCGGACCGAATCCGAGTCCGCAAGTACGGTTCTTCACGCACGGGTTGCCGAAGGTGCGCTCATAGGAGACGCTCCGGCCCTCCCGGACGCCGTTGACTGTGACGACGATGGGGTCGAAGTACATCGGGCACATCACGCCCGCAGCGGGCTGCAGGGTGGTCGATTGTCGAACACAGCGCATCATGCGGAACACCGCGCGCTGGGCAGCGGCTCTGGGCCTGACGGCGACCGCCTTCTTCGGCCTCCTCACCGGGTCCGCTACCGCGGCGCCCGAGGCCGCGTCCCCGGTGCTGACCGCCAGGTACGCAGACACCTTCACCACCCCCTCCACCGTCACACCCTTCAGCGAGGTCACGCTGAGCTGCTCACCTGCCGCCTAGCGGCACGGTGAGCCAGTGGCACGGCTCGTTTCCCGGGCGAGAACGGCTGGGCTCCTTCACCCGGCGGTATCAGACTCCCAGCCACGCACCGCGTGGACGTGAGCCGTCTTCGGGTAGGCAGCGCTCGCCGAAGGGGGGCAGACCTCGAAGAGGTCGATCATCAGGAACAGCGGGTAGCGGGGGAACGGCGGCATGTGTTTCACGACAACACCTTCACAGCCGATGAATGTGCCTGAAGGCCCCCAGATCGCCGTCCAGGTATGCGGCTTCGACGCATCCACCGGAACGACGACTTCGGTCATGTCGGTGGCAAACCGCGTGTCTGAGTGCGCCTTCACCCCACACCGCGCACGGCTCCGGCCGTCGCCGACGCCGTCGGCATCGATCTCGAAGATGCAGACCTCGCCGGTGTCCTTCGCGGAGAGGTGCTCGGTTCCTACGAGCCACGCGGCGAGCATGCACCCCTCGTCCACGCTCGCGCTGACGGTCACGTCCACTCGCCCGGCGGAGGGCGCCCACAGCAGGCGCTCAGGGGTGTGTGTGCGGACGACCAGTTGGTCGGGCCGATGCCGGTGCGTTCCCCGCTCAGAACCCACCGGCCCTGAGAAGGTCCCGGTCTGAAGGTTGGACACGCGAAGCGGGGCGTCCTCCTCCCGCCAGTCCGGCTGGTCGGCATCGATGCGCAACCGCAGCCCGCCATGGTCGAAGTCGTAGCGCGCCCGGGAACGCTCGGGCGTCGTCCAGTGCGGCAGATAGTGATCGACCCATATGTCCGATCTGAGCGTTCCGGCCGTGAAGTCGTCCTCGAAGTCCGGCTTCCGGGCCGGGGCCTGCGGCAGGGGCGGGTACGTCGTCATCGAGTCATTCTGTCCTGTGTGATGCGCCTGGCGCCTGGCGCGGCCCCCTGTTCAACGGAGGACCTGCGCGACCAGGCCGTTTCCTTCCGGTCATCGGATCATAGGTTGATGCGTGCCGTTGACTGACGTCCAATGGGCGAGCACCGAGCCGTTGCTGCCGGACGGGCCCGACTGCGACGCTCCGGTCGAGCTCATCTGCGCCGTCGGCAGCCCCCTCCGCAGACGGTTGTGGCCGCATTTCCACCTCCTGAAGTGCTTGGGCATGCCGTCCACGGTGTGCCGGTGCGGTACGTGAACGCGATCGTGTCGACCACCTGCCGGTGATGACGCCACGTCCACCCCGGTTCGGAGGGTTCCTCGTCACCCATGTCGCTGCACTGCGCGCCGAGGCCCTGGGCGGGCTGACGGTCGCCCGGTCGCTGCAGTACCTGAGCACCCTCGGGGGTCTCGCGGCCATCGGCCTGCACCAGTGGCGCCGCCGCGGTCGGCTGCGCGCCGACGGCGACCCCGTCACCCGCCTGCGCCCCGTCGCGCGGTGGAGCGTGGTCACCGCCCTGATGGGGGCTGCCGTGCCGGCGGGCGTCGCACAAGCCCGCACCGACTTCGGCACGTACCGCTTCGAGACCGTGGCGGACCTTCGGCACCCGGTCGTCCGCGACCTGGGCCGGGGCACGACCGAGATCACCCACCCCACCAGGGCGGTGGAGGCACCGTGGGGCACAGTCGCCGAGGGAGTCCTGACCGGCGCCGCCAAGACGGCGGGCACCACGTCCGCCGCCGCCCTGCTGCTCTTCCCCGCCGCCTGGCACACCCGACGCCTGCTGTGCACGGAAGGCTGACGGACCTTCCCCGCGTGGGACATAGCGTCAGGGCACGTCGTGCTCCGAACGGCGCGGGCGGTGACCTCTCGTGTTGCCGGGCAGACCGCGCCGGGGCCGGGCGCTCCACAGGCGGCGGGCCGCCGCCGCACTCCACCGGCATCCCCCCGGCGTCCCCTTCCGGCGGGCCGGACCGTCGGAAGGCTCGTACCGTGGACGTGTGGGCGGCCGCGCTCTCCGGATGCGGTGAGCGTGACGAGGACGGCGGACCGCGATGACGGCGGACATCGACTTCACGGCCTTCTTCGAGGCCACACCGAGCCCGTATCTGGTGGTGGACGCGGACCTGGTGATCCGCTACGTCAACCCGGCCTACCTGGCGGTCACCGGCCGGACACGCGAAGAACTGGTGGGCCACCACTTCTTCGACGCACTTCCGGAAAACCCCGGCGCCCTCGACGACGCGCAGCACAGCCCGAAGGCGTCCCTGCTGCGAGTGCTGGAGACCGGGCTGCCGGACACCCTGGTGCTGCAGCGGCACGACCTGTCCGACCCGGACCGGCCGGATCAGTTCGAGGAACGATGGTGGTCCGAGGACCACACCCCGCTATCCGGGCCGGACGGCGCGGTGAAGTGGATCGTCCAGCGCGCGGAGGACGTCACCGCCTTCGTGCTCTCCCGCCAGACACACGAGCTCACCGCGCGGGAGAAGGGCATGGCAGCCGAGCTGTACGTGCGCGCCCGTGAACTGTCCCGGCTGAACCAGGAACTGCGCGAGGCACACGCCCGTGAACGGCAGGTCGCCGTCACCCTGCAAGGAGCCATGCTCGCCGCCCCCGACCTCAACCGGCACGACGACGACATCGCCGTCCGGTACCTGCCGGCCGCCACCTCGCTGAATGTGTGCGGCGACTGGTACGACGTCGTCGACCTGCCGCCGGACCGCTATGCCGCGGCCGTCGGAGACGTCGTCGGACACGGCCTGCACGCCGCGGCCGTCATGGGCATGCTGCGCAGCGCCCTGAGCGCGGCCATCCGCGCCACCCCCAGCCCCGCCCAAGCCTTGGAAGTGCTCGGCCTGTACGCCCGCTCCATGGACGGCGCTGCGGCCGCCACCGCGGTCAAGGTACTCATCGACACCCGCAGCCGGCTGATCGTCTACAGCAACGCGGGGCACCCCCCGCCCCTCCTGGTCCACGACGACGGCACCTGCGACGTGCTGGACAAGGCGACCGACCCGCCCCTCGGCGCCCGCCCGCACCATGTCCCGCGCCCGCAGGCCGGCCTTCCCTACTCCCAGGGCGACACCCTGGTCCTCTACACCGACGGGCTCATAGAACGCCGAGGCGAGGACATCGACGAGGGCCTCGGGCGCCTGTCTTCGGCCCTGACCGAGTGCAGGGCCCTCACCCCGAGCCGGCTGGCCGACACGCTGCTGGCCCGGCTCGACGTCGCCGGCGGCGCCGACGACGACATCGCCCTGGTCGTCATGCGCCTCTGAGTGGGCGGCCGTGCACGGGTCGTGAATCCGGCGCACTGACGGGCTGCACCGCGTGCCGCTCAGTTCACCAGGCGCACGCTCGAACAGTTCGCCCGCAGCCCCAGCGGGATCTGCGAGATCACCGACCGGTCCGAGGGTGAGCACCCGCCATGGACACACCCATGGCGCCGCTCTCCGGATGCCTCAGCGGTCCCGAAGCCCACCCCGGCGCCCCGCGACCGCCCGAGGCTGCCTCGACCCCCAGGTGGTGGAGGCGGCCCCGGTGCGTGTGACGCAGCGGATTCCGTGGCACTCGCCGGGTGCGGGCCGCCCGAACGGACGGACCGTGCGACCAGGCGAAGGCACGTCGGGGAGGACGGCGTCGGGATGGCGGAAAGCACTGATTCGACGATGCGGTTGAGGTCATGAAACGCGGCAAGCAGTACGCTGTCGCCGCCTCCGGGCAGTGGACCGATGAGGAGGAGGGGCGACGCAGGCTGCCCGCGGGCGAGGTCCACGCCTGGGAGCCAGGGCGGAACGAGACCGTCTGCGGGCTTTCCCTCAGCCGCTCGCAACTCGCCCGCTTCCCGCACATCAGCTGGCCCGATACCTTCCCGGAATCCGGCGGGGCGGCCGACCGGGTGCGGCGGGTCTGTCGACGCTGCGCCTCTGCCGCCGGACACCGCAGCCCAGCCGCCCGTCCACCGTGGCACCGCGTCAATCCCCGACCATGATCCCCACGTCGGCTCGCGTCATGGCGCCGGGCAGCTCGCCGACGACGCCACCGGAGGCCCGGGTCTGTCCGGGGTGGCACGGCCTCAGCCGCGGACGAACTGAGCCGAGCACGCCGGCACGACTGATCCGCCTGACTGTGAACGGCAGCGACGGAAAGCCGTGACGCCCGTGCGGCTGCGGGCGTCCCGGCTCCCTCGGATCACCTGTCTCGCCGTGCTGCGGACCAGGGATCACCTGTCTCGCCGTGCTGCGGACCTGCGCATCCCGAGGATGTCGCGCAGCCGGTCGTAGACGCTCAGCGGTACACCTAGCAGGGCATTGCCGGGAGGCCGCCGGGGGATGACCGGGTGCGGATGTGTCGGAGCTGTCTGGCGTACCGCCGCCCACGTGGTGCCGAGTGCGCGTAGCCGGGCGGTGTGCGTCGCGTCCTGGAGCCGGGGGAGGAGAAGGTCTTCCTCGTCCCTTATGTCCTGCCGTATCAACCCGAAGGCCCGCCGCACCCTGTCCTCACGACCGGGGTCACCGGCGGGATCGCGTTCGATCTCCGCGACGAGATCGTTGATCTGCTGATGCTCGTCCTCGACCCGGGTCGTCAGTTCCTCGCCGTCCTGGACCGAGGCTCGTACGGCGGGCCACAGCACCGTCTCCTCCGCGAAGGCATGGCTGAAGACCAGCTGTACCAACTGCTTCAGGACCTGTTCCCGCTGGTGCATGTCATCCAAGGTCGGGTACTGGTCCATGAGCCGGTCCATCTCCTCGTGCTCACGGCGTTGCCGCACCAGGATGCTGCCGCTTCCGCCGAGCTGGTCGACGGTCTGGTCCTTGATGGTCCTGGGCATGGTCGCTCCCGTGCGTGCGCCGGAGGCGGGTCGCGACGCCTGCCGGCGTCACCCTGATCCCCACGCCCGCACGGGTACCCCAAGGCGGCCCGGCAGAACGCCCGAGGACGTCCGGCTCGGCGCCGTGCGGAACAGGCGGTGCGGCTACGGGTTCGACATGACCCTGTTCGGCGGTCAGCCCGTGCAAGACGTCCCGCTCGCCCGTCTCCCGCTCCGAGGGCGAATGATCGAGGCCACGAGGTAATGGCTCACTGCCACAGATCCGCAGTACGGCCCGGCGGCCCCCGCCGGGCCCTGCTCGCACACGGGCAGATAGCGCAAGGGAGTCGGGGTACCCGCCCGGGCAGAGGCGTTCGCCGTCCCCCGTGGCGCGCGCTCACCCGTACGACTCCCGCTCATCGAGGATGTGAACGCACATGAGTGCCGCTGGGAAATCGCTGACGGTGGCTGCCGCGGGGCTCGCCACCGGGGCTCTGATCGCCGCACGCCGAGCGAAGTCGCGCCGATCCCGTACAGCTCCCGGGGATCGCTGGCTGACGGTGACGATCAACTGCGCGCCACAGGATGTGCAGGCGGACAAGCTGCCGACGCCGCTACAGGAGTACGGCGACCACATCGAGACCCGGATCCGCCCGGCGCCCGGTGACCGGGGCACGGAGCTGGCCGTGCGCTTGAGGAACGGTGGACCGGACGCCGCTCACTCGGTGCCGGCGCGGCTCGCCGGGGCCGACCCGCGTCAGGATCTTCGTCGTGCCCTGCGCGAGGCGAAGTCGCTGCTGGAGGCGGGAGAGGTGCTTCAGTCCGACGCACCGCCGACCACGCATGACACCCCAGGCGGAAAGCTGGTGGGTCTGCTCAGTCGCCGGGCCGGCGGGGAGGGTGTGCTGTGAAGGCTCTCTGCTGGGAAGGCGTCAACAAGCTCTCCGTCGAGCAGGTTCCCGATCCGGTCCTGCGCAATGACCAGGACGTGATCGTGCGCCTGATCGCGGGCACGACCTGCGGCTCGGATCTCCACCTCATCGGCGGCTATATCCCCTTCATGCGCTCGGGGGACGTCATCGGTCACGAGTTCCTCGGCGAGGTCGTCGAGGTGGGCTCGGCGGTACGGCGGCACAAGGTGGGCGACCGGGTGGTGGTCTGCTCGTTCGTCGGGTGCGGCCGGTGCTGGTACTGCGCCCACGACCTGTGGTCCCTGTGCGACAACACCAACACCAACCCCGGCATCGGGCAGGCCCTCTTCGGCGCCGACACCGGCGGCATCTTCGGCTATTCGCACGCCATGGGCGGACTGCGGGGCAGCCACGCCGAGTACGTGCGCGTCCCCTTCGCCGACCACGGGGCCTTCCCCGTCCCGGAGGGCGTCGACGACACGAGCGCCCTGTTCGTGTCCGACTCGGTGCCCACCGGATGGATGGGAGCCCACCTGTCAGGCGTGAAGCCCGGTGACGTGGTCGCCGTGTGGGGCTGTGGGGCCGTCGGCCAGATGGCGGCGCGCGCCGCGATCCTGCTGGGCGCGGAACGGGTGATCTCCATCGACCGGATCCCCGAGCGCCTGGAGATGACCGAGCGCCACATCGGCAGCGAAGTCATCGACTACACGAGCACCGACCTCGGGGCGGAGCTGCGTGAGCGCACCGGCGGCCGTGGCCCCGACGTGTGCATCGAGGCCGTCGGCATGGAGGCCCACAGCGACAGCCCCGTCCACCTCTACGACCAGGTCAAGCAGCAGCTCCGGCTCCAGACCGACCGTCCCACCGCTGTACGGCAGGCCATTCACGCCTGCCGCAAGGGTGGCACGGTCTTCGTCCTGGGCGTGTTCGCCGGCGCCGTCGACAAGTTCCCCCTCGGTGCGGTGATCAACAAGGGCCTGACCGTGCGGGGCGCCCAGCAGCACGGCCAGCGTTACATCCCGATGCTGCTGGACCGGCTGGCGGCCGGAGAGCTGAGCACGGCCCACCTGGCGACCCACACGGTGCCCCTCGACGAGGCACCGCGGGCCTACGAGATGTTCAAGCAGAAGACGGACGGCTGCGTGCGCGCTGTGATCCGACCGGGCGACTGACCGAGGCTGCTCACAGCCGGTCTCCGATCCCCGCAAACGCGGCGCCCCCGACGGCCGGGCGCCGGTGACGCCGCGTGGTGGGCGCGTCCGCTGCTGCCGCCGGACCGAGAGCGTGGTCGGCTCTCGCCGATTGCCGTCGGCATCGGGCGGAGCATTGACGCCGCGGCCGGGGCGGTGTGCGATCTTGCGCCGGTACGGTACCGACCGCGACACCCCGGTCGAGATCCGATCGCCGGCCTGGGCCCCTTCCCCTCTACCCGGCTCGAGAGGTGTGCGCTGAGAAACCGGCCGTGCGCGGCCTGCGGGTACAGCTCTTCGGCGAGGCCGTGTCCGCGCTGTGCGGTACGTTCGCCGCGCTCATCGGCCGCCGCGGTCTGGCGCCAGGGGCAGTCGTCACCGCCCTGTCGTCACCGCCCTCTCTGAGCCCGGCACCGCAACCGCAGCGAGCTCCTGGTTTTCGCCTTGCAGGTCGAGTGTCTGGGTGCCTCGTCAAGCTCGGCCCGCAAGTTCGTCCTCGGCGCGGACACCGGCACGCACCTGCTCCACACCGGCACGCACCTGCTCCACACCGCCGTTCTGCCATGGCCGAGGACGGAGCAGTCGGGCGGCCCACCACCCCCTGTCGGCCACCCCTCACGCCGACAAGGTCGGCAGCGGGTCAGGACGGCTCATCAGGCAGTAGCCCCAGCTGTCCCAGAAAGTCCATTTCGTCGAAGTAGAGCCGGTAGTCGACGATCCGGCCGTCCGCCACGGTGGCGATGTCGACTCCGCGGATTCTGATCTCCTTCTGTGTCGCGGGAAGTGTCTCGCCGGAAGGCAGATGCAGCGGCCCGGTGTTCCTGCCGCTGAAGAACCCCTCGTCGATGGCTGTGTCGCCGGCCTCGTACGTGTGCAGCGACTCGAACTTGGCTTCGGGCACCGCCTCCGTCATCTGCCGCCAGTACTCCACGATGTTGTCCCGCCCGCGGATCTCCCCCTCGTCCGGGGTGACGGCAACGGCGTCCTCGGCGTACAACTCGGCGATGACCTTGAGATCCGGGTGGGCTGTGAGCGCATCCGTAAGGCGATCCATGACCTCACGAGCCTGTCCCATGATCCACCTCCTCAGCTGCGGATTACTCCTTCATTTTCCCACCGCGGCCGGGCTTCTGGAGGGCGGTCGGAGCCGGGTGGCCCGCGTATGCCGTCACCATGCGAACACCGCCACAGGGTGCTCCCGGGCGGCTGGAGATGCCAGGCCGCACCACGACGGGACGGGTGCGGAGCCGGGACGGCGGAAGCGTCGCCCCCGACCGCCGGGCGCCGATGACGGGGGCCTGGCGCTCTCCGGCCGGCTGTGTCGTGGCGTCACGATGCCTGGGGAAGGCGTTCGTCACGAGGGCTGTTGCGCAGGGCACGCCAGGCGTGCTCCGTCAGGAGCACCGTGGAGGCGGTGAGGAGGCAGACGGCCCACTGCGCGGCGTCCAGGGCGACGGTGTCGAAGAGGCCCTGGGCGGAGGGCACTTGCACCGCGGTGATCTGCAGACCGAGGACGGTGGCGAGGCAGACCCACAGGGTTCGGTTGCGCAACTGGTGGCGGCCGATGACCGGGCCGGTCTCGCTGCGGGCGGTGAGAGCGTTGCAGAGCTGGAAGAGGACGAAGGTGGTGAACGCCATCGTGGTGGCGGTCGCGGTGTCGGTGAGGTGGCGGGCGGCCGCGAAGACGGCCACGGTGCCCGCAGCCATGACGGCGCCGGTGCGGACGACGGCTGTCAGGCGCCGGGTGTCGAGGATGCGTTCGGCGGGAGAGCGAGGCGGGCGGTGCATCACGTCGTCGGTGGGCGGGTCGACGCCCAGTGCCATGGCGGGCGGTCCGTCCATGATGATGTTGACCCAGAGCAGCTGGATCGCCGACATGGGGGCGGGCAGCCCGGCCAGCGCGGTGGCGAGCAGGGTGAGGATGGCGCCGATGTTGGTCGACAGCTGGAAGCGGACGAAGGTGACGATGTTGTCGTAGATGGACCGGCCGTCACGCATCGCACGGACCAGGGTGGAGAAGTCGTCGTCCGTCAGCACGACGTCCGCGGCCTCCTTGGCCACGTCGGTGCCGGTGATTCCCATGGCGACGCCGATCTGGGCGGCGC
Organism: Streptomyces sp. NPDC053367; assembly: GCF_044545925.1. Taxonomy (NCBI): domain Bacteria; kingdom Bacillati; phylum Actinomycetota; class Actinomycetes; order Kitasatosporales; family Streptomycetaceae; genus Streptomyces; species Streptomyces sp. NPDC053367. The sequence continues at coordinate 235,408 of NZ_JBITYN010000006.1, forward strand.
GCAGGGCGGCGGCGTCGTTGACCCCGTCGCCCGTCATGGCCACGATGTGGCCGCGGCGGGTCAGGGTGCGGACGATGGTGACCTTGTGTTCGGGAGCGACGCGGGCGAAGACGGCGATGTCCTCGATGCGGTCCGCCAGGTCCTGCTCACTCATGGCGGCCAGTTCGGCGCCGGTGACGACGTCACCGGTGATGCCCAGTTCGCCGGCGATCGCGGACGCCGTGTCGGCGTGGTCCCCCGTGATCATTTTGACGTGGACCCCTGCGGCCTGGGCCAGGGCAACGGCTTCGCTGGTCTGGGGACGTGGCGGGTCGGCGATGCCGGCGATCGCGGTGAGGGTCAGCCCTGTCGGCTCCTGCGGCTCCCACCCGGCCTTGACGGCCGTGGCGGCACCTAGCACGCGCAGGCCCGCGCCCCCCATCCGGCGGGCGACTGCGGTGATCTCCCGGCGGTGCTCCGCGGTGAGGAGCGCGGGGCCGTCTTCGGTGAGGACGTGGGTGCAGCGGTCCAGCAGGACGTCGACGGCCCCCTTGGCGTGGACGTGCAGGGTCCCGTCGGCGCCGTCGCTGTGGAAGGTGGCCATGTACTTCGCGGCGGGATCGAAGGGGACCTCGCCGGTGCGCGGGGTCCGGCTGAGCACGGCGGGGTCGAGGCCCGTCTTCGCGGCGAGAACGAGCAGGGCGGCCTCGGTGGGATCGCCGATGACGCCGTCGACGGTGAGGCGGGCGTCGTTGCACAGGGCGAACGGCAGGACGGCGGCGCGCAGGTCCCGGGCGTCGTGTCCGTCGGTCTGCAGCAGGGTGCCGTCGATGCCGTAGCCCTCACCGGTCACCTCGTAGCGGTGCCCGGCGGTCCACAGGGCCCGGGCCGTCATCTCGTTGAGGGTGAGGGTGCCGGTCTTGTCGCTGCACACCACGGTCGCGGAGCCGAGCGCCTCGACGGAGGCGAGGCGTTTGACGATGGCCCCGCGGCCGGCCATGCGGTGGACACCCAGGGCGAGGGTGAGCGTGAGGACGGCCGGCAGTCCCTCGGGGATGGCGGCGACGGCCAGTGCCACCGCCCGCAGAGCGAGGTCAGCGGGCTCCTCGCCGCGGACGAGCCCCACGAGCGCGTAGGCGGCCACAGCGACGCCACTGATCAGGGCCAGGCGCCGGCCGAGGCTGTCCATCTGCACCTGCAGCGGGCTCGGAGGGTCGCCGCCCGTCCGTAGTTCCTCGGCGATCGCGCCGACCTCGGTGCGCATACCGGTGGCGGTGACGATGATCTCGGCACGGCCGCGGGTCAGCGCGGTGTTCATGAACAGCATGCCGGTGCGTTCGGCGACGGGCACGGCGCCGACGCCGGCGGTCCCGCACGGCGCGGACGTCTTCGCGACCGGATGCGACTCGCCGGTGAGCGCTGCCTCGACGGACTCGGCCACCAGCAGACGCCCGTCGGCCGGGACCCGGTCACCTGCCTCCAGCAGCACGACATCACCGGGAACCAGCGTGCGGGCCGGGACCGTGGTGACCTCGCCGTCGCGGCGCACCCGGGCGATGGGGACCAGCATGCTGCGCAGCGCCTCCAGGCTGCGCTCGGCGCGGCGTTCCTGTACGTAGCCGACGACGGCGTCGACCAACAGGACGACGGTGATGACCAGAGCGTCCTTGACATCGCCGATGACGCCGGCGACGACAGCGGCGGCGAGCAGGATGCCGATCAGCCAGCTGCGGAACTGGTCCAGCAGGCGCAGCCATTGCGGCCTGCGGGCCGGTTCGGCGAGCTCGTTGGTGCCGCCGGTTGCGGCCCGTTCCTCGGCGTCCGCCGACGTCAGCCCGGTGGCCGGGTCCACTCCGAGCAGGCCTGCGACGTCCTCGGTCGGCCGCAGGTGGGCGTCCGCCAGGTGGTGAGTGGACGGGACCGGGACGGTCGTCTGCTGGGACACGGTCACTCCTTGCCGCGGACGACGGCCACGGGGCAGTGGGCGTGATGCAGCAGTGCCTGGCTGACCGAGCCCAGCAGCAGCCCGGTGAACCCGTCGCGGCCCCGGGCGCCGGCCACGATCAGCTGAGCGTCCCGGCTGGCGTCGATCAGCGCGTTGCGGACCCGCGAGCGCACCAGGCGCAGCTCCACGGCGACCCGCGGGTAGGCCGTACGGCAGCGGGCCACCGCCTCCTCCAGAAGGTGCTGTTCGGCCTCGCGGAGCCGGTCGGCGTCGGCCACGACAGCGGTCAACGGGTCGCCGGGACCCTCGTAGGCGCGTTCGCTCCAGGTGTTCCACACGTGCAGCGCCACGAGCGGCGCCTTGCGCAGGGCGGCCTCGGCGAACGCGAATTCCACCGCCGCCTCGCCGGCCGGGGAGCCGTCCACGGCGAGCAGTACCGGTCCGGCGGGGTCAGGACGGCCGCGGACCACCATCAGCGGGCAGTGGCCGTGGGCGGCCAGGTGCACGGCCGTCGAGCCGAGCAGCAGCCCGGAGAATCCGGTCAGGCCCCGGCTGCCCAGCACCGTCAGCGCGGCGGACCGCGACTCGATCTCCAGCACCTCGACGGTGTCGCCCGACACCACGGAGCGAGTGACTTCGACGCCCGGCGCGGTCTCGTGCGCCCGCTCCTCCGCCCGGGCCACTTCACCCCGCACCATCGGTTCCAGACCGAAGTCGCCCGGACTCCACGGCGCCGCCCCGGACGGCGGATGCGCCGACGGGTGCCCGAAGGCATGGACGATGCGCAGCGGCGCGCCCCGCAGGAGGGCCTCACGGGCCGCCACGTCGACCGCCGCCAGGCTCGACGTGGAGCCGTCCACCCCTACGATCACCGGATCACTCACTGTGTGCTCCCCTTCAGGTAGGCCGCCGGACGTGGCCCGTGTGGTGTCGAGCGTCAAGGACGGCCGACGGCGCGGCCAGGGGCCGGCAAGGCCCAAGCCCTGGGCCACTCGGCCCTGCCCGCGTCCGCCTGGCGGGGCCCCGGACACCGCGTCCGTCGCTCGTTGCCGTGGGCAGGGCCCTCTCAGCGAGGTCCGTCCCCGCCCCGCACCACCGCGACCGGGCAGTGTGCGTGGTGCACCAGGGCCTGACTGACGGACCCCAGCAGCAGCCCGGCGAAACCGCCCCGGCCCCGGGCGCCGACCACCATCAGCTGGGCGGAGCGGCTGACCTCGATCAGCGCCTCCCGGGTGGGGCCGTGTACGACGTGGTGCTCCACCACGACGTCCGGGTAGCGCTCTCGATGGCCGGCGAGCGCCTCGGCCAGCAGCCGCCGCTCCTCCTCGGCCAGCGCACCAGGCGGGTTGGCGTACGGCATGCCCGCGTCCTGCGGAGGGGGCAGCGGAGCGTTCCAGTCGGTGTAGGCGTGCAGAGCCAGCAGGGGCGCCTTGCGCAGCGCGGCCTCCGCAAAGGCGAAGTCCACCGCCTGTTCCCCCGCGGTCGAGCCGTCCACGCCCAGCACGACCGGACCGGTGTCCTGCGGGTGCTCGCGCACCACGAGCACCGGGCACCGGCCGTGCGCCGCCAGATGGACCGCCGTCGAGCCGACCAGCAGCCCCACGAAGCCGCCCATGCCCCGGGAGCCGACCACCACCAGTTCCGCCGCGCGTGACTGGGCCTCCAGCACCGTCAGCGGATCACCGGTCGTCACGACATGACCGACGTCGATGTCGGGCGCCGTGCCCCGGGCCCGCTCCACTGCGTCGGCCACCAGCCGGTCGACCATGTTCCGGATCCCGCCCTCCGGCGGACCCAGCGGCGACGGCCCCAGGGGAACATGCATCGCGGGCCACAGGTATGCGTGCACCACCCGCAGCCCCGCCCCACGCAACCGCGCCTCCCGCGCAGCCGCCTCCACCGCCGTCAGGCTGGACGCCGATCCGTCGACGCCGACGACCACCAGACCGCTCATCATGTCTCCTTCACCGGGACCTCTGGTCAAGCACACCCTCACCCCGGCCCCCCTCGCCGGTCGTGGGCCGAGCAGGCCGCAAGAAGGGCCGAAGGGCCCACGGCAAAGGGGCCACAGGGCGCGGTGAGGGGTTCCCGGCGGCCCTGCCCGGACGGCTGGCGCAGGACGAGCATCGTCAGTGGAGCCGCCTGCCGGACCCGGCGGGCGATGCCCCGGACGAAGCGGAGGCAGTGATGACGGTGGCACCTCAGGCCGAAGCGGCCCGGACGGGCGTGGACGCACCGGCGCAGGCATGGCGCGGGTTCACCGGGACACGGTGGCGCGAAAAGATCGACGTGCGCGACTTCATCCAGGCCAACTACACGCCCTACGAGGGAGAACCGGCCTTCCTGGCCGGCCCGACCGAGCGCACGCTCGCGGTCTGGCGCAAGGTCAGCGCCCTGTTCCCCGAGGAACGGCGCAAGGGCGTCCTGGACGTCGACGCCGCCACCCCGTCCACCATCACCGCGCACGCGCCGGGCTACATAGACCCGGACCGCGAGCTGATCGTGGGCCTGCAGACCGACGCGCCGCTCAAGCGCGCGATCATGCCGAACGGCGGGCTGAGGATGGTGGAGAACAGCCTCGCCGCCTACGGCTATGCGCCGGACCCGTTCGTGACGAAGGTCTTCGGCACCTACCGCAAGACCCACAACGACGGCGTCTTCGACGCCTACACCCCACAGATGCGGGCGGCCCGCAAGGCCGGGATCATCACCGGGTTGCCCGACGCGTACGGCCGCGGCCGGATCATCGGCGACTACCGGCGCGTCGCGTTGTACGGCACCGACCGGCTGATCGCGGCCAAGCGCGCCGAGCGGGCCCTGCTCGACGCGCGGACCTCCACCGCCGACGTGATCCGTGACCGGGAGGAACTGGCCGAACAGATCCGCGCCCTGGGCGAACTGGCCGAGATGGCCGCCTCCTACGGCTGCGACGTCACCCGTCCCGCCGCCACCGCCCACGAGGCCGTGCAGTGGCTGTATCTCGGGTTCCTGGCGGCGGTGAAGGAACAGAACGGTGCCGCGATGTCGCTCGGCCGCACCTCCACCTTCCTGGACGTCTACCTCCAGCGCGACCTCGATGAAGGGGCCGTTGACGAGACCCGCGCCCAAGAGCTGATCGACGACTTCGTGATCAAGCTGAGGATCGTACGGTTCCTGCGCACCCCCGAGTACGACGCGCTGTTCTCCGGCGACCCGACCTGGGTGACCGAGTCCATCGGCGGCCTCGGCGCCGACGGCCGCCCGCTGGTCACCCGCACCTCCTTCCGCTTCCTGCAGACCCTTTACAACCTCGGCCCGGCCCCGGAGCCCAACCTGACCGTGCTGTGGTCGCCGCGGCTGCCCGAGGGGTTCAAGCGGTTCTGCGCCCAGGTCTCCATCGACACCAGCAGCATCCAGTACGAGTCGGACGACCTGATGCGCCCGCGCACCGGCGACGACACCGCGATCGCCTGCTGCGTCTCCGCCATGGCCGTAGGGAAGCAGATGCAGTTCTTCGGCGCCCGGGTCAACCTGGCCAAGGCGCTGCTGTACGCCGTCAACGGCGGCCGGGACGAGATGACCGGTGAGCAGATCGCACCGCCGACGCCCCCGCTGACGGGCGAGTACCTGGACTACGACGAGCTGGCGGCGGCGTACGACCGCACGCTCGACTGGCTGGCCGAGACCTACGTCGACACCCTGAACGTCATCCACTGCATGCACGACAAGTACGCCTACGAGCGCCTCGAGATGGCGCTGCACGACCACCCGGTGCACCGGTTCATGGCCTGCGGCATCGCCGGCCTGTCGGTCGCCGTGGACAGCCTGTCCGCCGTGAAGCACGCCCGCGTGAAGGTCTTCCGGGACGGCACCGGACTCGCCGTCGACTTCCGGACAGAGGGGGAGTACCCCGCTTACGGCAACAACGACGACCGCGCCGACAGCATCGCAGTCGGCCTGGTGGAGTCGTTCATGGCGAAGGTGCGCAAGCACCCGGCCTACCGGGACGCCGAGCACACCCAGTCGGTGCTGACGATCACGTCGAACGTCGTGTACGGCAAGCACACCGGCAACACCCCCGACGGCCGGAGGTCCGGACAGCCCTTCGCCCCCGGCGCCAACCCGATGAACGGCCGCGACCGGCACGGCATGGTCGCCTCGGCCCTCTCGGTGGCCAAGCTGCCCTACGAGGAGGCCCGCGACGGCATCTCCCTCACCTCCACCGTCACCCCCGAGGGCCTCGGCCACGACCCGGCCGAGCGGGCCGCGAACCTGGCCGGCATCCTCGACGGCTACATGGCCGGCGGCGGCTTCCACATGAACGTCAACGTGCTGAACCGGGCGACGCTCGAGGACGCCATGGAACACCCCGAGAAGTATCCCGAGCTGACCATCCGCGTCTCCGGATACGCCGTCAACTTCGTCCGCCTGACCCGCGAGCAGCAGCTCGACGTGATCAGCCGCACCTTCCACGGAGCACTGTGAACACCACCACCGAGCCGGTGACGGGCCGCGTCCACTCCTGGGACCTGTCCACGGGAGTGGACGGGCCCGGCACCCGGTTCGTGCTGTTCGTCAGCGGCTGCCCGCTGCGCTGCCTGTACTGCGCCAACCCCGACACCTGGCACATGCGCGACGGCCGGGAGACCACCGTCGACGACGTGATGGCGGAGATCGGGAGGTACCGGTCCTTCGTCGGCACGGCCGGCGGGGGAGTGACCCTCACCGGCGGCGAGCCGCTGCTCCAGCCCGCGTTCACCGCGGCGGTGCTGCGCCGCTGCAAGGAACTCGGCCTGCACACAGCGCTGGACACCTCCGGTTTCCTCGGCGCCCGCGCGAACGACGAACTCCTCGCCGACACCGATCTGGTGCTCCTCGACATCAAGTCCTTCGACGCCGGCACCTACCGCACACTCACCGGCGGGTCTCTCGCTCCCACCCTGAGTTTCGCGACCCGGCTGGACCGGCTCGGTGTCCCGGTCCACATCCGTTACGTCCTGGTCCCCGGCTGGACCGACGACCCCGAAGCCGTCGACGGCCTCGGCGCGTTCCTGGCCGGACTGGGCAACGTCGACCGGGTCGACGTCCTGCCGTTCCACAAGCTCGGCGCCCACAAGTACGAGGCCCTCGGCCTGCCCTTCCCGCTGCGCGACACCCCGGCCCCCGGCCCGGAGCTGACCGAGCGGGTGCGCGAGCAGTTCCGCGAACACGGACTGAGGGCCTTGTGAGCCCCGCAGAAGGAGGACCATCCATGTCCCGTACGGTCACCGTCGGCGTGGACGGCTCCCCCGAGAGCCTCGCCGCGGCACACTGGGCGGCCCGTGAGGCCGAGCTGCGGGCGGCCGAGCTGCGTCTCGTGCACGCCGGTGACCAGCCGCCGCACGCGTACACCCCGTTCGGCGGCGAAGGCGTGCCGTCACCAGGCACCGACTTGTGCGGCCGCATGCTCGGCGAGGTCGCGGCCGCCCTGAGACACCGCCATCCCGCCCTGCGGATCACCGCCGAGCAGATCGGCGGACAGCCCGCGCGGGTGCTGCCGGCCGCGGCCGGCGACGCAGAGCTTCTGGTGCTCGGATCACGGGGCCTGGGTCCGGCGGCCGGTGTCCTGCTGGGCTCAATGGCCTCGGCCGTCGTGGCCCGCACCGGCCGGCCCGTGGTGCTGGTGCGCCCGGACACCGGCGCCGCGGTCGGCCGCCCGGCGCCGGCTCGTCCCGCCGCGCCGCACCGACAGGTGGTGCTCGGTCTTGATCTGTACCGGCCTCACGACGCCGTTCTCGAGTTCGCCTTCGACGCCGCCTCCCGCCGGGCCGCCGAGCTGCGCGTGGTGCACGGCTGGAGCCGGCCCGCCCACCGGAGTGTCGCCGACGGCGGCCCGGGGAGCACACCGGCCGACCACCTGTGCGACGGGCTCGCCGAGACGCTGCGTCCATGGCGGGAGAAGTACCCGGACGTGGAGGTGACGCAAGAGGCGGTCGTCGGCACGCCGGGCGCGCATCTGGTCGACGCCTCGCACGGTGCCGCGCTGGTCGTCGTCGGCCGCAAGCGTCGTCACGGCCCGCTCGGGCCGCACCTCGGAGCGGTCGCCCACGAGGTGCTGCGCCTCGCCGCGGCACCCGTCGCGGTGGTCGCCCACGACTGAGTCGCGGACGCCATCGTGCGAGACGCCGGGGGACCGACGGGTCCCCCGGCGTTCGGCCGCGACGGTCAGGCGGATGCCGGTGAAAGGATCGGGGCGGATGCGGCCCGCGTGGTCCATGGTCTGCCGCACCCAGGGGTGCGACAGACTCCGGTGGCGGGCGAGTTCGTCCGGCTCGGTGATCAGACGGGCGTAGCCGGTGACGACCAGGCTCCAGCCCAGGTGCGTTTCGGGGTCGATCGCGTCCGTGTCGTAGGCGACGACGACGCCCGAGCCGCCGACGCGCCGGGCGCGCGAGATCGGTGCGGAGCCCGCATGCGCGCTGATGACGATGTCTCCCTGGTCCACGACGTGGCCGAAGGGGACGCTGTCCAGCAGCCTGTGCTTCCGCCCTCTCGAGCTCCACGCTCTGTCGTGGTCCGACGGCGGGAATCGGCGCGTTGTAGGCGGTCGTGGCGTTCCGACCGGGGTTGTGGCTCGCGGCCGAGGTCTTCGAGGGCGCGGCCCGCCGGGAGCGGCGGACGGCCGGCTGCGAGCGGCACCGCGAGGGAGGCCGGTGCCGCTCGCCCTTCCACTCCGCCCTGGCCGCGTCGCGGCCCCATATGCCGATGGTCGTTGTCCGTAGGGCGGCCGGCCCCGGCACGGCCCGTCGGCCCGGACGCGTCGGTCCGGGGCCTCATGGCTCGGCGTGGGCGGCCCGAGGCGCGGGGCAGTCGTCGAGGCGGTACGTCAGTGCGTTGACCACGCCGACGGCTCCCTCCACCCGCCATGCCGACCGTATCGCCAGGGGGATGTCGCTGCGGTGCTCCAGGCAGCCCTTGAGGGTGACGACGCCGTCCCGGACGAAGACGGTGACGGCGTCACGGGCCAGGCCGAGGGAGCCGGCCAGGACATCGTCGGCCACCTGCCGCCGGATGTCCTCGTCCGTGCGCAGGAAGACCCGCAGCAGGTCGCGGCGGGTGGCGATGCCGACGAGCCGGTCCTCCTCGTCCACCACGGGCAGCCGCGCGATGCTCTGACGTTCCATCAGGCGGGCGGCGTCCGGGACCGATTGCTCGGGGTGCACGGTGATCGCGGGGGTGGACATCAGCTCCGCCGCGACGACGCCCGGGATCTTGTGCGTCGGAGTGCGCCCCGGCCACCGGTCGGCACGGGGCGCCCGGCCGCGCACGAGGTCGGTCGCCGAGACCACGCCGACCACCTTGTCGTCCCCGTCCACGACGGGCAGTCCGCCGATCCGGTGCTGGTCCAGCAGCCGTACGAGTTCCTTGAACGGCGTCCGTGGACGAACCCGGACGACGTCGGTGGTCATGACCTCTCCGATGATGCGGGTCCTCACGCCGCCCTCCTTCTCCACTGCGCCGGGCCTGCCGTGGGAGACATCGGCTCCACGGCAGGCCCCGCGACGCCTACTCCTGCCGACCGTGCACCGGGCCGCCGCGCCATGGCGGGGGCGTGGACGACCTGCGGCCCGCCTCCGCGCGGTGCGCGGCCTGCTCCACCTGGCCGCGCAGCCGGTCCTGCAACCGGTCCGCGAGTTCGTGCGCGCTCGCCTCGCGCCCGTGGACGACCACGAGGACGCCCCCCACCCGGATCTCGGCCCGCGCCGACCACGGCTGCTCTACGTGGTGCGCGGCGGCTCTGCCGACCCGTACCTCGCCGCTCACAGCCGGCAGCCCTGACCGGCCGAGGACCGCCTCGACCTTGCCGCGGACGTACGTGAGCTCCTCCTCGGTGACGTCACCCTCGGCCCGTACCCGCACAGCGGGGGACTGCTGGACGCCGGTGTCCCTGACGGTCATCTGCTTCACTCCTTGTGATCGCTCTGCGTCTCCAGCCTGCTGCGGATCCCGTCCCGGTCCCAGGGCCGCTCGGTCCCGGCCCCGGGACCAGGGGTCCTCCGCACCGGCTGTCGCTGTCCTCGGTCCCGTCGAGCGGGGCCCTGCCTGCCTCCAGACGGGCCACAGGGACGCGGAACGGTGAGCAGGCGACGTGGTCCGGTCCCGCCCCGTGGAAGAAGTGGATCGAATCCGGGTCACCCCTGTGCTCCCCGCACACGGTGCCGGCCGGGTAGTCACCCGGATGCCGGTCTCAGCGGAGACCTCGGCCGGTATCCGTTCGACCTCGGCGCGCCCGATGCGCAGTTCCTCCACAGCCGTGGTGCGCCGGGGCGTCGGCGGGGTAGTCGTCGGTGGTGAGGACCGGGGAAGGCTGCCGGCTGTGAGGAGGAGGGTGCGCAAGGAGGGCCGATCGGCCCTGGCCCTTGGTCCCGGTACCGCCGATGATCTCTTCAGAAGACGGCCCCTCGCGTCCCCGTCCGCACAACCGGTTCGGAGCGCGTACTCGGTGAACAGGAGCATTCGATGGTGGACGGCGGGCAGCCCGGCCCCGACAACCCGATCACGGTCTTCCTGCTGGACGACCACGAGGTGGTGCGCCGCGGCGTGCACGACCTGCTGAACGACGAACCGGACATCACCGTTGTCGGCGAGGCCGCGACCGTCGAGCAGGCGCTGGCCCGTGTTCCCGCCCTGCGTCCCCAGGTCGCGGTCCTCGATGTTCGGCTGCCGGACGGCGACGGCGTCACGGTCTGCCGGGAGCTGCGCTCCCGTATGCCGGACCTGGCCTGCCTGATGCTGACCTCGTTCGATGACGAGGAGGCGCTGCTCGACTCGATCATGGCCGGGGCGGCCGGATACGTGCTGAAGCAGATCCAGGGCTCCGACCTCGTCGCCGCCGTGCGGACGGTGGCCCGGGGCCAGTCGCTGCTCGACCCCAGCGCCACCGCCAAGCTGATGGCCCGGCTGCGCGGGGGACAGCCCAAGGAGGAGCCGGACGCGCTGCCCGGCCTCACCGACCGCGAGCGGGAGATCCTGACGCTCATCGGAGAAGGGCTGACCAACCGGCAGATTGGTCAGCGGCTCTACCTCGCCGAGAAAACGGTCAAGAACCACATCTCGCGGCTGCTGGCAAAGCTCGGCGTGGAACGCCGTATCCAAGCCGCTGTGATCGCCACCGAGGCCCGGGACCGGATTCAGAACCAAGGCCGTTGACCCGCCGCCGAGGGCGCGGCGGCGCTTCCCCTGCTGGTTGCTCATGGGGGACGCCGGCCGCGCCGTCGCCGTGCCCGCGGCCGCCCCGCACCGAGCGACCGCAGCCCCTGGCTGAGCCCTCTTCGGCCTACCCCTCGGGGCGTCGCCGCGAGCGGTCTGCCCGAGGGTCTGCTGCGGAACGGCACTGTCGGAGCGTTCGGTGACCCGTCCTCAGGAACCACCTACTGCGCTGCGGGAGGCGCGGGCCAGGGCCGTTCGGCCCCCAAGAGCCCACCACCGCCCGGCCCGAACGGCCCGATGTACGCGGACGTTGGTCCCCGAGCGGGCGATCGGCCCGGGAGCGAGCCCGATCGGCTGATAGACCGGACGCAAGCCCAGTGAGAGCGGCGAGCCCGAGCTCGTCCTCATGTCCGAGGAGACCCATGCTTTCGCCCGAGTCCGCCGCAGTCGTCCGTGCCACCCTGCCCGCCGTGGGCGGAGCCCTCGACGAGATCACGGCACGCTTCTACGGCACCATGTTCAGCGAGCACCCCGAGCTGCTGGACGGCCTGTTCAACCGGGGCAACCAGGCCACCGGAGCCCAGCGCAAGGCCCTGGCCGGTTCCATAGCGGCCTTCGCCCAGGCGCTGCTCGCCGACCCCGACGCGCGGCCGGACGCCCTGCTGTCCCGGATCGCCCACAAGCACGCAGCGCTCGGTGTGACCGAGGACCAGTACACGATCGTGCACAAGTATCTGTTCCGCGCCATCGGGGACGTGCTCGGTGACGCGGTCACCCCGGAGGTGGCCGCCGCCTGGGACGAGGTGTACTGGCTGATGGCCGGGGCGCTCATCGCCCTGGAGGCACGGCTCTACCAGGACGCGCAGGTCGACCCGCGGCACCCCTGGCGGCAGTGGAAGGTCGTCGAGCGGCACGAGGAGACGCCCGACGTGGTGTCCTTCTTCCTCCGTCCGGCCGACGGCGCGCCGGCGTCGGCCGCCTGCGCCGGGCAGTACGTCAGCGTCCGGGTGCGCATGCCCGACGGCGTGCACCAGGTCCGCCAGTACAGCCTGTCCAACGCACCCGGGGAGGACCTCCGGCGCATCACCGTCAAACGCGCGACGAGCGCGGCCGGGGCACCCGAGGGCGAGGTGTCCGACCACCTGCACCGCACGGTCGCCGCAGGTGACGAGCTGACGCTCTCCGCCCCGTTCGGTGACGTGATCCTCGACGACGCCGACAGCCCGCTGGTGCTGGTCTCCGCGGGCATCGGTTGCACGCCCATGGTCGGCATGCTGGAGCACCTCGCGGCCACCGGCGCCACCCGCCCGGTACAGGTGCTGCATGCCGACCGCTCCCCGGCCGACCATGCCCTGCGCGAGGACACGCGCCGCCTGGCCGACGAACTGCCGGACGCCTCCGCCCAGTTCTGGTACGAGCAGGACGCCGCCGGCGAACCCGGCGCGCGCAGCGGCCTGATGGATCTCGCCGGCCTCGACCTGCCCGAGGACTCCGACGTCTACCTCTGCGGCTCGGTTCCCTTCATGCGCGCGGCGCGCTCGCAGCTCCTGCGGGCGGGAATCCCGGCCCGGCACATCCGCTACGAGGTCTTCGGCCCCGACCTGTGGCTGGCCCACGCCGAAGGCTGAGAACCCGGGACACCGCAACGTCGAGGGCAGAAGCTCCCGGCACCTGGGGGGACCGGATCAGCGTGCCGCTGCCCCACCAGGTCACGGCCAAGAACCGTCTCACCGGGCCCTGAGGCACTCGAAGTCATCGAGGAGGTGTTCCTGTCGGACGCCTCGGTCGTGGGCGGCCAGGCCGAGAACCGGCTGCACGCCGGCAAGGCCGTACCTGTCGCCACCCTGGAGGACTGAGTCATGCGCATCGTCATCGCCCTCGGCGGCAACGCCCTGCTGCGCCGGGGCGAACGCCCCGACGCCGCGGTGCAGCAGGAGAACATCGACCGCGTCTCCACCGCCCTCGCCGCACTCGCGCACGAGCACGAGATCGTCGTCACCCATGGGAACGGACCGCAGATCGGGCTGCTCGCCGCGGAGAGCGAGGCGGACCCCGAGCTCAGTGCCCCCTACCCGCTGGACCTGCTCGGCGCCCAGACCGAAGGACTGATCGGCTCACTGCTGGTCCGGGCACTGCACAACGCCCTGCCCGGGCGCAGGATCGCCGCACTCGTCACTCATACCCTCGTGCGGGCCGACGATCCCGCCTTCACCCGGCCCACGAAGTACGTGGGGCAGGTGTACTCCCGGGCCGCGGCCCGGACGCTGTCCCGCCAGCGCGGCTGGACCGTCGCCCGGGACACCGGTGGCTGGCGTCGCGTCGTGGCCTCCCCCTCGCCCGAACGGATCGTGGAGACCGACACCGTCGAGGACCTGCTCTCTCACCAGACCCTGGTGGTCTGCGCGGGCGGGGGAGGGGTTCCCGTCACCGCCGACAGCGTCACCGGTGCGCTGCGCGGCGTGGAGGCGGTCGTCGACAAGGACCTGACGGCGGCTCTTCTGGCGGAGGACCTCAAGGCCGACTTCCTCCTCATCCTCACGGACGTGCCCCACATCTACCGGGCCTACGGCACGCTCGAGCAGCACCCGGTCCTCGACACCACCCCCGCCGAACTGCGCCGAGACCGGTTCGCCGCCGGTTCGATGGGCCCCAAGGCCGAGGCCGCCGCCCGGTTCGTGCAACGCACGGGAGGACTGGCCGCCATCGGCGCGCTCGACGCCGCGTACGAGATCGTCCACGGCAGGTCCGGCACGCTCGTCCGCCCCGACCTGCCGGTGAGCTGAGGGCCACGCCCGTACGCGACGGAGGCCGTTCGGCCCTCGAACCGGACCCCAGTGGCCCTGCGCGCCCTACGGCCGCCGGCCGGATCCTGACATCGCACGTCCAACTCTCGTATTCCCCATCCCTGTTCCAGGAGGCATGCAGCATGTCCCGTCCTGTCACCGTCGGTCTCGACGGATCACGTGAGAGCCTGGCCGCGGCCGAGTGGGCCGCCCGGGAGGCCGAGCTGCGCGAGCTGCCGCTCCGGCTCGTCAACGTCTGGACACCCGTCCCCGAGCGCGTCGTGCAGGCGCCGCTCCTCGGCCCCGAGACGCTCCGGCACTGGAGCGAGCGGATCCCCCGGGACGCGGCCGGCGCTCTCCGGCGGCGGCACCCAGGACTCGAGGTGAGCATCGAGCAGCTCGTGGGCCGGCCCGGCGAGACATTGGCGGCAGCGTCGAAGGAATGCGAACTGCTCGTCCTCGGCTCTCGCGGACTGAGCGGGATCGGCGGCTTCCTGGTCGGCTCCGTCGCCCAGGCCGTCGTCGCGCGTGCCGAGGTGCCCGTGGTCCTCGTCCGCGCCGGGCAGGACACCGCCGACGAGCCCGGCACGGCGGCGACCGGGGCCCGGCCCGTCGTCCTGGGACTCGACGCGGACAGTCCGCACGACGCCGTGATCGGCTTCGCCTTCGAGGAGGCCGCCCGCCGCGCCACCGGCCTGCGGGTCGTCCACGGCTGGAGCCTCCCGCCGTACTACCCCTACGGCCTGGCCAACGACCCGGGCATGTTCGCCGAGCTCGGCAGGCAGGACGCCGTCGCCGTGGCCGGGGTGGTCGAGCCGTGGAAGCAGAAGTTCCCGCAGGTGGAGGTCACGGAGGAGTCCCGCGGCGGCAGTGCCGCGATCCACCTCGTCGACGCCTCCCGCGACGCGTCTCTGGTCGTCGTCGGCCGCCGCATCCGCCGCAACCCCTTCGGCATCCACATCGGCTCCGTCACCCACGCCGTGCTGCACCACGCCAGCGCCCCCGTCGCCGTCGTCGCGCACGACTGACTCCGGTCCGCCCCGCCCCCGACGAGAACAAGGACCGTGAAAGCAGCGGTCGTACGAGCTTCGCCGAGCCCCTCGTCATCGGGGCACGCGCCGTTCCCCGGCTGGGCAAGGCGTGCGGGCGGGGCGAACCCTGCCTGTCGGGCGGGGAGACGCTGTGCGAGCACCTGGCTGCACCCGCTACGGATGCGACGGGGGGTTCGCAGAGAAGATGCCGGCGTGGGCCGACTTGGCCCAGGCGGTGCCCGGGACCGGCCTCGGCCTGATGCTGTACCTTCCCGTGGAGCGGACCGTTACCGTTGACCGAAGCGACGACGGTCTGCTGTCGAGATGACGAGGGGAAGTACCGCGGTGGAGAGCGCCGAGGAGGCCCGGGCAGCCCGAGTCCGGCTGCCCCAGCTGAGGCTGGACGAACTGCTCCAGGAGGTGCAGGCCCGCCTCGACGCGGCCCGCGGTACGCGCGACCGGGTGCACAGCCTCCTGGAAGCCGTCCTTTCGGTGGGGCGCGAGCTGGACCTGGAGCAGGCGCTGCGCAGCATCGTGCAGGCCGCCGCAGTGCTGGTGGACGCCGAGTACGCGGCGTTGGGTGTGATCGGGCCGGACGGCAGGCGGCTCTCGGAGTTCCTCACCGTGGGCGTCTCCGACGAACAGATCCGGAAGATCGGGCCTTTCCCCGAGGGACACGGCATCCTCGGCGAGCTGATCCGCAAACCAGAGCCCCTGCGGCTGTCCAAGCTGTCCGAGCACCCCGCCTCCTACGGGTTCCCGCCTCATCATCCGCCGATGAACAGCTTCCTGGGCGTCCCCATCCGGGTGCGGGACCAGGTCTTCGGCAACCTGTACCTGACGGAGAAGCGCGGCGGGGCGCAGTTCGACGAGGACGACGAGTCGGTGCTGGCCACTCTCGCGGTGGCCGCGGGTGTGGCCATCGACAACGCCCGCCTGTACGAGGAGTCCCGGCTGCGGGAGCGCTGGCTGCGAGCCAGCGCGGAGATCACGCACAGCCTGCTGTCCGGCAGTGAGGGCGGCGAGGTACTGCGGCGGATCGCCGAGCTGGCCCGGGAAATCACCGGTGCCGCGCTGGCCCTGGTCGCGGTGCCGATGCAGGACACCGCATCGCTCACGGTGGAGCTGGCCATCGGCCAAGAGGCGGAGTCGCACCGCGGCCTGGTGCTTCCGGTGCACGGCAGTCTCATCGGTGAGGCATTCTCCGCGGCCGCCCCCATCACCAGCCCCGACGTCACACGTGACGAACGGATCTCGGCGGGCCCGCCGCGCTTCAAGGGGCTCGGTCCCGCCGTTGCCGTCCCCATCGGCTCGGGCGAGGACCTGCGCGGCGTCGTCCTGCTGGTCCGCGAGGCGGGCCGGACGGCGTTCACCGGCGAGGAGATCGAGCCGCTTCAGGGCTTCGCCGCACAAGCGGCGGTCGCGATGGAGCTGGCGGAACGCCGCCGAGACGCCGAGCAGATCGCGGTGCTCCAGGACCGCGACCGCATCGCCCGCGACCTGCACGACCTCGCGATCCAACGGCTGTTCGCCACCGGCATGACCTTGCAGAGCGCCGGCCGCTTCATCGAGCACCAGGAGGCCGCCGAGCGCGTCGCGCGCGCGGTGGACGACCTGGACGAGACCATCAAGATCATCAGGTCCACCATCTTCGGCCTGCGGGCCCGTGACGAGGTCGCCGGGCCGGGCCTGAGAGCCCGTGCGGTACGCGTGGTCGGCGAGGCCGCCCCGGTTCTCGGGTTCGCGCCCAGCGTGCGGATGGAGGGGCTGCTGGACACGCACGTGCCGAAGGAGACCGCCGATCACCTGGTGGCCGTTCTCTCCGAGGCGCTGACCAACATCGCCCGGCACGCGCGGGCGGGCCGCGCCGAGGCGGTCCTGGAGACCGATGGGCGCGACGTACGGCTGGAGGTCACCGACGACGGCGTCGGCATCCCCGCTGAGGGGCGGCGCAGCGGCCTGGACAACATGGCCGAGCGTGCCAGGCAATTGGGCGGCGACTTCGAGTGGACCAGCCCTGCCGAGGGCGGCACGAGGTTGGTGTGGCGGGTGCCGGTCACGGACGGGTAGACGGAGCCGTCGCAGTCCGTCCGGCGGACCCGTGCGCGCGCCCTGTCGCCGGCCGGTGCTCGGCACGCCGACGAGGAGCACGGCGCGTACGGAACGGTGCTCGGCGCGCTGCCGCGCGAACGGGTCGTCGGCCGCATGAGCCCTCACCAGGCCGGCGACGGTACCGCCCACACGGTCAGCGCACGCCAAGGCACCGCAGGCGGCGGGCGAGGACCGACGTCTGCCTTTCCCGGCCTGTCCGGCCCCACCGGTGCGGGACGGCACCGGTCCGTCCGGCCGGGCGCCGGCGGCAGTCGGGCTCCGGCAGCGCCCGGGCTCCCGGACGGCCCGGTCCATCGGTCCGTCCAGGGGTGGGGCAGTGGGCCGTTCTCCGGCCCGGCCGGGACCCATGGGCCCTCACCCTCGTGCGCGGCCCGGATCAGGCTGGAAGTAGCAGTACCGCTGTATCGAGCGAAGGACGGCCGGCCGATGTACGCCAACGATGGTTTCCGCGAACTGGAGCGGCACGAGTGCCTGCGCCTGATGGCTGAGGTGCCCGTCGGCCGTATCGTTCACACGCGCCGGGCACTGCCCGCCGTGTTGCCGGTCAACTTCACGCTGGACGACGACGGCGCGGTCCTGCTGCGCACGTCGGCGGACTCGGAGCTGGTCCGCGCGATAGACGGCGCGGTGGTCGCTTTCGAGGCCGACGCCGTCGACGCGGACCGGCAGTCCGGCTGGAGTGTCGTCGTCACGGGCTCGGCGAGGGTCGTGACCGATCCCGCCGAGCATGAGCGTCTGGTCCGCTGCGGTCCGGTCTCCTGGGTGCCCGCGGCACGTGAGGTCTTCGTCCGTATCGAGCCCGAGCTCGTCACCGGGCGTGAGCTCGTCGGGGGACGCACCTTGTACGGAGTGCACGTCTCCGCCTGAACACTCCTTCCTGCCTTCTCCTTGTGCGCTTCCCGGCCGCCGGTTCCCAGGCGGTACGGCCTCCTCGGGATGCGGCACGGTGGCTCGTAGACCGACCGCACACCGTACGAAGGCGATGGTGCGCTCCGGGAGATTCCCTCGCCCTGAGGATCCTCGCGGCGCGGCACGAGAGGGGGCACCGCAGCCGAGAGTTCCCGACCGGTTGAGACTGCGGTCGGGAGCTCTCGGCTGTACGGATGAGGTGCATACCGAGCCGTTCTGCGGCCGGCCGTATCGAAGCCTCTGCCTGGAACGCGAACGGATCGGCACCCCATCCGGATGCCGATCCCATCCGCTCGTGCCTATGCGTCGGTCGCCCGGGCCGGTCCGTAGTAGGCCGCGTGCATGAGGTTCTGCATGTCGTCGAGCATCGGCATGCGGGGGTTGGCGGGCGCGCACTGGTCCTCGTAGGCGTTCATGGCCTGTTGGGGCAGCGCGTCCAGGAACACCCTTTCGTCGACGCCGAGGGCCTGGAACGACGCCTCGATGCCCACGGCGTCGCGCAGGCGCTCCACGGCCGCCGCGAGCGACTCCACGCCCTGCTCGGGCGTGGCGGCGGACAGGCCGAGGGTGCGGGCGATGTCCTGGAAACGCTCGGGAGCGCGGTAGTTCTCGTACTTGGGCCAGCCGGTCAGCTTGGTGGGGACGGTGCCGTTGTAGCGGATGACGTGCGGGAGCAGGACCGCGTTGGTGCGACCGTGAGCGATGTGGAAGGTGGCGCCGAGGGTGTGGGACATGGCGTGGACGATGCCGAGGAAGGCGTTGCCGAAAGCCATGCCCGCGATCGTGCCGGCGTTGTGCATCTTCTCCCGCGCCTCGGCACTGTCGGCGCGGTCGTTCACCGCCGCCCGGAGGTGGCCGAAGACCAGCCGGATCGCGTGCAGCGCGAGACCGTCGGTGAAGTCGTTGGCGTACACCGAGACATACGCCTCGATGGCGTGGGTGAGGGCGTCGAAACCGCTGTCGGCGGCCAGCGCCGGGGGCATCGCGGTGGTGAGGAGCGGGTCGACGATGGCCACGCTGGGGGTGAGCGCGTAGTCGGCCAGCGGGTACTTCTTGCCCGTCGCCGGGTCGGAGATGACCGCGAAGGGGGTGACCTCCGCGCCGGTGCCGGACGTGGTGGGGATGCAGACCAGGCGGGCGCGGGCGCCCGGCACCGGGAAGTGGAAGGCGCGCTTGCGGATGTCTGAGAACTTCTGCCGCATGTCGGCGAAGACGATGTCGGGCTGCTCGTACAGCAACCACATCACCTTGGCCGCGTCCATGGGCGAGCCGCCACCCAGCGCGATGATCGTGTCCGGTCGGAAATCCCGCATGAGCGCGGCGCCGCGCTGGACGGAGTCGATGCTGGGCTCGGGTTCGACGTTGTCGATGATCTGGACGGTGACCGGCTGCCGGCGGCGCTGCAGGACGCGCGTGACGCGGTCGACGAAGCCGAGGCGGGTCATGGTGGCGTCGGTGACGACCGTTACGCGGTGGACGTCGGGCATCGACGCCAGGTAGCGGATGGCCTGTGGCTCGAAGTAGATCTTCGGCGGGACCTTGAACCACTGGAGGTTGTTGCGGCGGGTGGAGAGCCGCTTGACGTTCAGCAGCTGGGCCGCCGAGACGTTGTTGGACACCGAGGTGCTGCCCCAGGAGCCGCAGCCCAGCGTAAGCGACGGCAGCAGGCCGTTGTAGATGCCGCCGATCGCTCCCTGCGAGGAGGGCGAGTTGACGATGATCCGCACCGTCTTCATCCGCCGGCCGTACGCCTCCGCCACGGCACGGTCCTCGGTGTGGACGACGGCGCTGTGGCCCTGGCCGTGGAAGGCCACCATGTCCGCGGCGAGGTCGAAGCCCTGCTGTTCGGAACCGGCGCGCAGCACGGCCAGCACCGGGCAGAGCTTCTCCCGGGTCAGCGGCTCGTCCGGGCCGACCCGCTCGGTTTCGACCAGGATGACCGAGGTGTCCGCGGGGACCGTGAACCCGGCCTGCTCGGCGATCCATGCCGGACTCCGGCCGACGGCAGCGGAGTTGACCTTGGGCTCGCAGCCTCCGCCCGGGGCCTCACCGACGGGGAAGAGAAAAGCTTCCAGCTTCGCCTTCTCCTCCGCACTCGCCAGGTGGGCGTGCAGCGTGCGGAACTCGGCGAGGGCCGCGTCGTAGATCTCCTCGTCCAGGATCACGGCCTGCTCGGAGGCGCAGATCATGCCGTTGTCGAACGACTTCGAGAGCACCAGATCGTGGACGGCGCGGCGCAGCTTCGCGGTCCTGTGCACATACGCCGGGACGTTGCCCGCGCCGACGCCCAGGGCGGGCTTGCCCGCCGAGTAGGCGGCCTTGACCATGGCGTTGCCGCCGGTGGCGAGGATGAGGGAGATGCCGGGGTGGTGCATGAGCGCCCGGGTCGCCTCGACCGAGGGTGCCTCGATCCACTGCACGCAGTGCTCGGGCGCGCCGGCGGCGACGGCGGCGTCCCGGACCGTCCGGGCCGCCTCGGCGCTGCTGCGCTGGGCGGAGGGGTGGAAGGCGAAGACGATCGGGTTGCGGGTCTTCAGCGCCATCAGCGCCTTGAAGATCGTGGTCGAGGTCGGGTTGGTGACGGGGGTGACGGCGGCCACCACGCCGACCGGCTCCGCTATCTCGACGATGTCCTCGATGTCGTCGCGGGCGATGACACCGACGGTCTTCATCCGGCCCATGCTGTGGGTGACGTGCTCGCAGGCGAACATGTTCTTGGCCGCCTTGTCCTCGAAGACACCGCGTCCCGTCTCCTCGACGGCGAGCCGGGCCAGCGTGGTGTGCTGGTCCAGCGCGGCGACCGACGCCTTCTTGACGATGTGGTCGACCTGTTCCTGGGTGAGGTCCTCGTAGTCGTTGAGCGCCTTCAGCCCGTTCGTGACCAGCCGGTCGACGGCGACGGCGCCGTCGGACGGCACCTCGGTGGGGGCGGCGGTCGCGGTGCGGGCGTCGTGGCGGGTCATGGGCGTGCCTCCGTCGTCGAAGGGGGGAAGCCGCGCGGGCGGCGGCCAGTCGGCGAGCGACGCCGCGGGGGACCGGCGCCGCTCTGCCATCAGCGTCTCTCCCGCAGCCGTGTCCCGCGCAGGTCCGCACAGTCCCCACTAGGCGTCCGACAGTCCTCGGTACGAGGGCCGGACGGCCCACTGGCCCCTGCGGCCGACGGCGGGGCCGAACGTCCCCCGGCCCGCCCCCGTAGGGCCCAAGCCCGCTCCCGACCCCGGCCGCAAGGCTGGCGGCGACACAGGCAGGACCGACCGAGAGGGTGACGGGCGTGAGCGTACGCGTGGGAATCAATGGCTTCGGCAGGATCGGGCGCAACTATCTGCGGCTGGTGCTGGAACGCGCGGAGCAGGGGACCGGCACGGCGATCGAGGTCGTGGCGGTCAACGACATCACCTCGCCGGCCGCGCTGGCCCATCTGCTGGCGTACGACTCGACGTACGGCCGCCTCGGCCGCCACGTCGGGCACGACGACGACTCGATCACCGTGGACGGCCACCGCGTCGCCGTGACCGCCGAACGCGACCCGGCCGCCCTGGCCTGGGGCGACCTCGGCGTGGACGTCGTGATCGAGTCCACCGGGCGCTTCCGCACCCGCGAGCAGGCCGGACAGCACCTGAGGGCCGGCGCCCGCAAGGTGCTGCTGTCCGTGCCGGGCAAGGACGTCGACGCCACGATCGTGATGGGCGTCAACGAGGGGACGTACGATCCGCAGAACGACCATGTCGTCTCCAACGCCTCCTGCACGACGAACTGCGTGGCGCCCATGGTGAAGGTGCTGCACGAGCACTTCGGCCTGGTCAAGGGGCTGATGACCACGATCCACGGCTACACCAACGACCAGGTGGTCCTCGACGGCCCGCACAAGGACCCGCGCCGCGGCCGCAGCGCCGCCGTCAACATCATCCCCACCAGCACAGGAGCAGCGCGCGCCGTCGGCCTCGTCCTGCCGGAACTGTCCGGCACCCTGGACGGCATCGCCGTGCGCGTGCCCGTGGAGGACGGCTCGCTGACCGACCTCGGCGTGATCCTCGACCGGCCGGTGACCGCGGACGAGGTCAACAGAGCCTTCCGGGAGGCCGCCGACGGGCCCCTGAAGGCCGTCCTGCGGGTCTCCGACGCCCCGATCGTCTCCCGGGACATCGTCGGCGACCCCGCGTCCTGCGTCCTGGACGCCCCCCTGACCCAGGCGCACGGCGAACTGGTCAAGGTCTTCGGCTGGTACGACAACGAGTGGGGCTACACCAACCGGCTGCTGGACCTGACCGAGTACGTCGCCGCCCGGCTCGCGTAGAGCGGACGGGTCGCAGTCGACATCGTTGTACGGTCGGCGCGTCGGTGGTCCCTGAAGGGCTGCTCCAGTTCGGTCGGAACGAGGTGAGGACCAGCAGCGCGATCACCCATCACCCATCACCCATCACCAGGCACCAGGCACCAGGCACCAGGCAGTGGCCAGTGCGTGTCCGAGCCGATGCGCAGGACACCCCGGGGCACCGGCGCGCGGCGCGCCGCCGGCCGGGCAGCCCGCCCCGGGTGATCCCACGCTCCAAGCCCCGAGCTGAGGGCCGCGACAGCCCTGCCGAGACACAAGTGGTGTCGTCCACACATGCACGGGACACGGGTGCCTCGGGAACGGGCCCGTGTCTCAGCCCCTGTACCGACGCCCTCAGGCACCGCGTCCTGCCGACGGCCGTCGACTTCCGCGAGCACCGTCTCTCCGGCGCGCAGGAGGGCCTCGGGGGTCAGGTGCGTGAGTACCGGGACGGCGTGGTGCCAGCCTTCGGGGGTGAGCGCCTCCGCCAGCAGGGCCTTGGCGCGGGGGATGTCGGGGCCTGCCGACGGGGGCAGGAGCAGGGAAGTCAGCCGGTCGAAGAGGGGCAGGATGTCGTCCCACCCCTCGAAGAGCGGTGCCGCCGCATCGGTCGGCAGGCAGGCGACATACGCCGCAAGACGTGCGCGCACCTCCGCGCGCCCTGTCCTGCCGCGGCTGCGGCCGGCCCGGACCGCTGCCGTGTCGTGGTCGGCGAGCGCCATCTATGCGAGTGAGAACGCCCCTGCCTGCGGGGCGGGGAGCCGTGCGTCGCCGTGCTCAGGGGTAGCAGGGGTGCAGGGGTCGTAGGGCCAGGGCCGTACCCAGTGCGGGGTGGGATACCTGAATGCGGGCCTCCACCGTTGCTTTGCAGGATCGAGGCAGAAGCGGGCGGAGCGGGGAGACCGTTCGGTGAGCAGTTCCGTCACCGCCGAGGCACGTGCGGCGTCCCGGTGGCCGATGGCGGCGAGCAGTTCGGCGACGAGCATGAACTCGTCCTCGTCCTCGGTCAGGCTTCGGAGCACCTCGTCAGCCATGCGACCCGCCGCGCGCGGGTCATGCACACCCGCGGCTGACGGCGACGGTCGCCTCCGCCTCGACGGGCCCGAGCTCGAACCGCACCGCCTCGTCCGCCCCCTCGCTCATGGCGACTGTCAGTTGGCGGCGTAACTCGCCTACCGGCTCGGCCAGTTCGACCAAGGTCGCCCCTCTCGCGCATTTCCACGTCAGGACGGGATCCTACAAGTGCGGCGGGTGGGCACCGAGGGCCCGCGCACACTCGCGGGCCCGCCTCCGGCCGGGCGGAGGCCGCGTCCGGATCGGCATGGCAACCCGTCGACGAAAGGTGCGATCCACCCGCGAGCCCGCGGGCGCACCGGCGAGTCCCGCTGGGCGGGCGATGAGTTCCGGGCAGTGCGGCCCACGCGCCGGCAGCCCGCCCCGGCCACCGGCCGCCAACGTGCGGGCAGGCCGGGCCGGCGCCCCCCGCCGGCTCTCGCCAACCGGACTGCGCCTGACTGGTCTACACCCTTGACTGGTACAGACCAACGCGGTTGAGTGTGGCCTCGCAGCCCCCCACCACGGCCGCCCCCACGCCGTTTCCGGTCCGCCGGTGCGTGCGGCGCGGGCTCCAGCTGCGTCCTGCC
The DNA here is from genome assembly GCF_044545925.1 of Streptomyces sp. NPDC053367. NCBI lineage: Bacteria > Bacillati > Actinomycetota > Actinomycetes > Kitasatosporales > Streptomycetaceae > Streptomyces > Streptomyces sp. NPDC053367. Next base: position 259,290 of record NZ_JBITYN010000006.1, read on the forward strand.
CGGGGCCGGCCGTGCCCGCAAAGGAGTTGAACTCATGTCGAGACGCCGTCTCTCCGCCGTCCTGGCCACCCTCGCCCTCGCAGGCAGCACCCCCGCTCTGCTCCCGGCCACGAGCGCCGCCGCAGCGGAGTGCTCCAGCTACCCCAACTGGGTTGCCGGCAGGGCGTACAACGCAGGTGACATCGTCCGCTACACCGACGGCAAGGCGTACATCGCCGAGCACGCCAACCCGGGGTACGACCCGGTCATCAGCACCTGGTACTGGGAGCCGTACGCCTGCGACAGCGGCCCGGGCACGCCCAACGGGCGCTTCGTCGTGACGGAGGCGCAGTTCAACCAGATGTTCCCCAACCGGAACTCGTTCTACAGCTACAGCGGCCTCACCGCGGCCTTGAGCGCCTACCCCGGCTTCGCCAACACCGGCAGCGACACGGTGAAGAAGCAGGAGGCCGCGGCCTTCCTCGCCAACGTCGGCCACGAGACCGGCGGTCTGGTCCACGTGGTGGAGCAGAACACCGCCAACTACCCGCACTACTGCGACTGGAGCCAGCCCTACGGCTGTCCGGCCGGACAGGCCGCCTACTACGGGCGCGGACCGATCCAGCTGAGCTGGAACTTCAACTACAAGGCCGCCGGTGACGCGCTCGGCATCAACCTGCTGAACAACCCCTGGCTCGTGCAGAACGACTCGGCCGTCGCGTGGAAGACGGCCCTGTGGTACTGGAACACCCAGACCGGCCCCGGCAGCATGACGCCGCACAACGCCATGGTGAACGGCGCCGGTTTCGGCCAGACGATCCGCAGCATCAACGGCTCCCTCGAGTGCGACGGCAAGAACCCGGCCCAAGTACAGAGCCGCGTGAACAACTACCAGCGGTTCACACAGATCCTCGCGACATCACCCGGCGGCAACCTGTACTGCTGAGCCTCCGACCCTGCCTGCCCGCCATGCTCGCCACCGCGACCGGGAGCCGCGCATCCCTCTGGCGCCCGGCGCGGCGGCGAGACCGGGCGAGGAAGCCGGTGGGGGAGGGACGGCGGGTTCCTCGGGGTCCCTGCCAACCAGCATCCGCACGCGCGACGGAGCAGCCTCGAAGTACTGAGCAGCAGGGACTGGAGGGCCGCCGGCGATGGCGCGCGCGTGGCACTGGTCGGCAATTTCGACGAACTGGCGTCGCCTCGGCCCGGCGGAGAGCTCGGCCGAGACGCGCCATCCGGGACCGCCGGTCAACCAGTGCTCGCGTGCGATCTCACCCTGGAAGTGGCCGTCGAACATGTCCCGGAGCGCGGCCTTGCCCGGAATCCCGAGCCTGAAGGGCAGCTGCAGAAAAGACCACCGACAGCGCGCCATAGGTCTGGCTGACGTCGCTCAGACGGCCCGGGTCGAGATCGTCAAGGCGGACAGAACGCCAGAGACGAAGAGAAGTGTCCGGCTCCTGCGAGCCGGTGTCGGCCCCTCGGGGCTGACCGTGTCCCCCTGGCCGGCAATGACTAGGCACCCCCGCCCGGGGCCACCAACCCCGTCTCGTAGGCGAAGACGACCGCCTGGACGCGGTCGCGCAGGTCCAGTTTCGACAGGATGCGGCCGACGTGGCTCTTGACCGTGGTCGGGCTGAGGAACAGCCGGGAGGCGAGTTCGGCGTTGCTGAGGCCCGTCGCGAGGAGGCGGAGCACCTCCAGTTCGCGTGGGGTGAGGCCGGACAGATCGCGGTGCGGGGCGACGGCCGGCGGTGCGTCTCGCTGGGCGAAGCGCTCGATCAGCCGGCGAGTGATCGTGGGTGCCAGGAGAGCGTCGCCGGTGCGCACCAGGTGCAGGGCGGAGACCAGGTGTTCGGGGGTGACGTCCTTGAGGAGGAAGCCGCTGGCGCCGGCCGTGAGGGCGGCGTAGACGTAGTGGTCCAGGTCGTACGTGGTGAGGATGAGGACCCGGGTGCCGGCCTGACCGGCGTCGCCGATGATGCGCCTGGTGGCCTCGATGCCGTCCATCTGCGGCATCCGGATGTCCATGAGGACGACGTCGGGCCGTGTGCGGCGAACCGCTGCGACGGCCTCGGCCCCGTCGGAGGCCTCGGCCGTCACTTCGATGCCGTCCGCGGCCAGGATCATCTTGAAACCGGTGCGTACGAGAGCCTGATCGTCGGCGATGACCGCGCGCAGGGGTAGCCGGTTCGCGGTCATGCGGCGCTCCGCGGGATGCGGGCCGACACCCGGTAGCCGCCGGCCGGCGTCGGACCGGTCGTCAGCTCGCCCTCGTAGACGGCCAACCGCTCGCGCAGCCCCATGTGGCCACGGCCGTTGCCCGGCACCGGCGGCGGGCCCTCGGCGCCGCCGGTGTCCTCGACCTCGATCTCCAGCCAGGCGTCCGTGTAAGCGATGGCCACGGACGCCCGCGCGCCGCGCGCATGTTTGATCGTGTTGGTCAGCGCCTCCTGCACGACGCGATACGCCGCGAGGTCCACCCCCGCCGGCACCGGATGCGGCGGCAGCGACACCTCGACGCTCACGGGCGTCCCGGCGGCGCGGACTCGTGCGACGAGCGCGTCGAGCTGCGCGAGTCCGGGCTGGGGCTCCAGGACGTCGGGCCTTTCCAGGTCCGGCCCGGCCAACAGGCCCATCACATGACGGAGTTCGGCCATGGCGGCCCGGCCGCCCGCCTCGACGGCCAGCAGCGCCTCCTTCGACTGCTCGGGCGCCCTGTCCATCACCTTGCGGGCCGCACCGGCCTGGATCACCATCACGCTCACATTGTGGGTGACGACGTCGTGCAGCTCGGCGGCGATGCGGGCACGCTCCTCCTCGACGGCACGGCGCATGGCTTCCTCCTGCGCGGCCTGGAGTCGTGTCACCCGGTCCCGGCTGGAGGCCAGCCGCAGTTGCAGGAACCGGACGAGGCTGGCCAGCATCCCTGCCACCAGGAGCACGAAGCCCGGGCTGGACCAACCGGGCAGCACGGGTTCCGCGTTACGGAAAGCGATACCGGACAGCGCGGCGGCGACCACCAGCACGGCGATCGCCGCTGTCCGGTAGCGGCTGTGCACGACGGCGCTGTAGGCGCCGATGACACAGGCCAGGACGGTGATCCAGGAAGCGGAGCTGCCGATGGCCAGTGCCGCACCCAGCACCACCACGAACGAGGTCAGCGGATACCGGCGCCGCGCTGCGAGCGGCAGCGTCGACAGGACGGCCAGAGCCCAGGGCACGGAGGAGGGCCCTTGCTCCACAGGCACCTGATCAGGGCCGGGCGGCGAGGGCGGGGCCGGGACGCCGGTTCCGACGTCGACCGTGGGGGAGCCGGTGTGGACCGGCCCGTCGCCGGGATGGCGCACCGCGACGAACAGGGCGATGACCGTCAGGACGACGGCCAGCGCCACATCGGCGCGCACTGCTCGCCGGGTCAGCGAGGCGGCATGGGTCTCCGGGCGTAGCGCGTCGACGAGTTGCTGATGCCGACTGCGCCGGACTTCGGTCTGCATCCGTGCATTGTGCTGCGCACTCCGTCCTGCCCGCGTCCGTCTGACCGGTCACGGTAGTTCTCCCGGAGGCCTACTCCTCAGGGATGACGTGGTGGCCGAATCCTCCGCGGGAAGGGCCTGATGTCGGTTCCGCGGCCGACGCGCCCCGTTCCTGGCATCTCTAGGTTCGCAGGACCGGCGACGGCAGGTGCCGCTCGCGACCGCAAGGACGGATGACTCGTATGCATCAAGTGATCGAACTGGACGGTGTGGCGAAGCGCTACGACCGCGTCGGCGCACCGGCGCTCGGACCGCTCACCCTCAGCGTCGCCGAGGGGGAGGCCCTTGCCGTCACGGGACCTTCGGGCAGCGGCAAGTCCACGCTGCTGAACCTCGTCGCCGGTCTCGACAGGCCGACCGATGGCGCCGTGATCGTGGCCGGCCGGCGGATCGACCGGCTGAGCGAGCGCGGCCTCGCCGAATTCCGCCGTGAGTACATCGGCATGGTCTTCCAGTTCTTCAACCTTCTCGACGACCTCACCGTCACCGACAACATCCAGCTCCCGGCCCGCCTGACCGGGACCAGCCGCCGTAAGGCCGCGGCCCGCGCGGAGGAGCTGATGGAGACGCTGGGCATTCTCAAGCACGCCAGCGCCTACCCGGGCCGGTTGTCCGGAGGCGAACGACAACGGGTAGCGGTCGCCCGGGCGTTGATCAACCGGCCCGCGCTGCTGCTCGCCGACGAGCCCACCGGTGCGCTCGACACGGCCTCGGGGCGCGACGTCCGTGATCTGCTGACGGATCTGCACCGCGCCGGGCAGACCGTCGTGCTGGTGACCCATGACATGGCGCTGGCCAAGGCGTGCGCGAGCCGCACTGTTCACCTGGTCGACGGTCGCGTCGCTCAGGACTTCGACGCGCAGGCCGCCCGATGAGCCTGATCGGTACCGGCGCGATGGGCCGGGTCGTACGCTCCGGGGTGGGCAGGCGGCGGGTGCAGACGGTGGTGATCGCCCTGGCCACGATGATGGCCGTGGCGTCGGCGGTGGTCGCCGGGTCGCTGATGGTCGCCGCGCACGCGCCCTTCGACCACGCCTTCGCGAGGCAGCAAGGCGCCCACCTGACCGCACAGTTCGATCCGGCCAAGGCGAGCGCGGCACAGCTGGTGGAGACCGGAGAACTGGCCGGCGTCACCGCGAGGGCGGGGCCGTATCCGGCCACGGGGTTCCGCCCGGTGGATCAGGTGGGCTTCCCCCTGCCGACGCTGACCCTGGTCGGGCGGCCCGGCCCGGACGGCGACGTGGACCGCGTGGATCTGAAGTCCGGCCGGTGGGCGCGGAAACCGGGCGAGATCGTGCTCGCCGCGTCGTTCGAGGGGCCCGCCATCGCGCTCGGCGCCACCCTGCGGGCCTCGGACACCCCGAACGCCCGCGCTCTCTCGATCGTCGGCTTCGCCGTGTCGGTGGGCAGGACGGCCGACTCCTGGGCGACTCCCGAGCAGGTCGAGGAGCTCGCGTCGGAGGGCAGCCCGGTCACGAGTCAGATGCTCTACCGCTTCGACTCCGCGAGCACGAAGGAGCAGATCCTGGCGGGCCGCGAGAAGCTTGCCGCATCCGTGGGGGCCGGTGCACTGCTGGGTACTCAGTCCTGGCTGGACACCAAGCGCGCCGCTGATCAGGGCGCGGCGGCGACCGTCCCGTTCGTGATGGCTTTCGGCGTGCTCGGCCTCGTGATGTCGGTGATCATCGTCAGCAGTGTGATCAGTGGCGCGGTCGGTACCGGCCTGCGCGGAATCGGCATCCTCAAGGCCATCGGCTTCACACCGCGCGAAGTCGTGTGCGCCTACCTGGCCCAGGCGCTGATTCCGGCCGGCGCCGGCATCGCCCTGGGGGTCCTCGCGGGAAACGTCCTGGCGGTGCCGCTGCTCTCGGACACCGAAGAGGTGTACGGAGACGTCTCGCTCTCGGTGGCCTGGTGGGTGGACGTCACGGTGCCGGCCGCCGCCCTGGTCGTCGTGGGGCTCGCGGCGCTGATTCCCGCACGGCGGGCCGGAAGACTGCGCACGGTCGAGGCGATCGCGGTAGGCCGGTCACCGCGAACCGGGCGCGGCCGACGGGCACATCGGGCGCTGGGGCTGCTGCCGCTGCCGCGACCGGTGACCTACGGTCTCGCCGTCCCCTTCACGCATCCGGTCCGTACCCTCGCCATGTTGCTCGCGGTGGCGTTCGGTACGGTCGCTGCGACCTTCGCCGTAGGGCTCACCTCGTCCTTGACCGCGGTCGGCACCTCGCAGCAGCCCGAGAGCCGTGCCGCGGTCACGGTCACGACCACCGGACTGCACAACCTCGCACCCCCTCCGCCTCCCCCTGCGGGGCCAGGCGCGGCAAGCCCGGCCCCCGCAGGAGGCAGCGCGGCAAGCACGTCCGAGCCCAGGACCGCGGACCCGGCGAAGGTGCGCTCTGCCATCACCTCGCAGACGGGCACGGGTTCGTACTACGGCACAACCCGGATCGAGGTCTCCGTGGCGGGGATCTCCGGCCCCGTTCAGGCCGGCCTCTACGAGGGCGACTCACGCGCGGGCGGCTACGAGATGATCTCCGGGCACTGGATCACCGGCAGCGGCCAGGTCGTGGTGCCCACGCGCTTCCTGGACAGGACCAGCACCAAGATCGGTGACAGGGTGCGGGTGACCTACAAGAAGGAGACAGCGACCCTGCAGATCGTGGGCGAGTCCTTCGACACCTCGGGCAGCGAGCTGGAGATCCATGCGGACATGGCCGACTTCGCGTCCGCCGTGCCCACTGCCTTCCTCGTCGAGGTGAAGTCCGGCGTCTCCGCCGACGAATACGCCCAGCGGGTCGCCGCGGTCGTACAGCCACTGGGCGGCGACGCCACGACCAACGCCCCCTCGGGACCGGACGGCGTCATCCTCATCATGTCCGCGACGGCGGCGCTGCTCACCTTGCTGGTGGTCTGCGTGGCCGCCCTCGGCGTACTCGACTCCGTACTCCTGGACACCCGGGAACGGATCCACGACCTGGGCGTCTGCAAGGCCATCGGCATGTCGCCACGGCAGACCATGAGCCTCGTGCTCGCCCCGGTCACAACGATCGGCGCCCTCGGCGGACTCGTCGGCGTGCCGGCGGGGTACGCCCTGCACAGCCTCGTCATGCCGGTGATGGGGAATGCCGTCGGCACCAGGCTGCCGTCGGCGGTCCTCGATGTCTACGAGCCCGTCCATCTGTTCCTGCTGGGGCTCGGCGGGGTCGTGATGGCGGTGCTGGGCGCGCTGATCCCGGCCGGCTGGGCGGCGGGGGCGCGGACGGCGACGGCGCTGCGCACCGAGTAGCGTCCGGCGGATCGAGGCCGCTGGGACAGAACCGCCGGGCGAATCCCGCAGCGTGAGGGAGTTCCGCACGCTGCGGGAAAAGGGGCCGCCCGTCCCGGGGGAGCGCGCCGGACGCAGGGGCCTCACCTGCTGTCACTGTGCTCCGTCGGGTCGAGGGCGGCACGTCCGGCCTCCAGGCGCGCGACCGGTACCCGGAACGGGGAGCAGGAGACGTAGTCGAGCCCGGCGGCGTGGAAGAAGTGCACCGACTCCGGGTCTCCGCCGTGCTCGCCGCAGACACCGATCTTCAGGTCGGGCCGTGCGGCACGGCCCTCGGCGACGGCGATCTGGACCAGGCGTCCCACACCGTCGCGGTCGATCGTCTCGAACGGGGAGACCTTGAAGATTCCCTTGTCGAAGTAGGCGGAGAAGAACGCCGCCTCGACGTCGTCGCGGGAGAAGCCCCAGGTGGTCTGGGTCAGGTCGTTGGTGCCGAAGGAGAAGAACTGCGCCTCCTCGGCGATGCGGCCCGCGGTGAGGGCGGCCCTCGGCAGCTCGATCATGGTGCCGACAGGACAGTCGACGCTGACGCCGGAGGCCTCGCTCACCCCGGCCAGGACGTGCTCGACCTCGTCGCGGACGATGCGGAGTTCCTCGACCGTGTCGACGAGGGGCACCATGATCTCCGCGCGGGGGTCTCCGCCGGCCCGCCTGCGCTCGACGACCGCCTCGGCGATCGCCCGTACCTGCATGGCGACCAGACCCGGTGCCACCAGGCCCAGACGCACGCCGCGCAGGCCGAGCATCGGGTTCTCCTCGTGCATGCGGCCGACCGCGTCCAGAAGTTCCACATCGTGCGCGTCCGGCTGGACGCCACGGGCTTCGGCAGCGGCGATGCGTACGGCGAGTTCGGTGCGGTCGGGCAGGAACTCGTGCAGCGGCGGGTCGAGGAGGCGGATCGTGACCGGCAGGCCGTCCATCGCCTCCAGGATGCCGACGAAGTCCTGTCGCTGGAGCGGCAGCAACGCGTCGAGGGCCCGCTCCCGGTCCGTGTCGGTGCGGGCGAGGATCATCGCCTCCACCAACGGCCGGCGCTCGCCGAGGAACATGTGCTCGGTGCGGCACAAGCCGATGCCCTCGGCTCCGAACCGGCGGGCACGGGCGGCGTCCTCGGGGGAGTCCGCGTTCGCCCGGACCCCCAGCCGGCGTGCGCCGTCGGCTCGTCGCATCGCCTGGGCCACGGCGTCGACCAGCCCGGCCGAGTGCTCGCCGGTTTCGAAGTACCGCATCACCACGGAGTCGACCAGCGGAGCCGCCCCGGGGAACACGGCGCCCTCGGAGCCGTCCACGGAGATGACCGTGCCCTCCTCCACGGTGATGCCGCCCGCGGTGAAGCGGCGCCCCTGCACGTCGACGGAGATCTCCTCGGCCCCGCACACACAGACCTTGCCCATGCCGCGGGCGACCACCGCCGCGTGGCTGGTCTTGCCGCCCCGGCTGGTGAGCACGGCCTGGGCAGCGACCATGCCGGGCAGGTCGTCGGGGGTGGTCTCCTGGCGTACCAGGACGACCTTCTCCCCGGCGGCGGCCCGCCGGACCGCCTCGGCGGAGTCGAACACCGCGGCTCCGACGGCCGCGCCCGGTGACGCCGGGATCCCGTGTGCGAGCGCCTCACCGACGGCCGAGGTGTCGAAGCGCGGGAACATCAGCCGGGCGAGCCCGTCCCCGCTCACCCGGGCCAGGGCCTCGTCCGGCGTGATCAGCTTCTCGTCGACGAGTTCGGCGGCGATGGCGAACGCGGCCTCCGCGGTGCGCTTGCCCACCCGGGTCTGCAGCATCCACAGCCGGCCGCGTTCGATGGTGAACTCGATGTCGCACAGGTCCCGGTAGTGGGTCTCCAACGTCGACATGTGGTCGCGCAGTCGGCCGTACGAAACCGGATCCACCTGCTCCAGCTCGGTCAGCGGGACGGCGTTGCGGATGCCGGCGACCACGTCCTCGCCCTGCGCGTTGGCCAGGTAGTCGCCGTACAGGCCGGGGAGTCCGGTGGCCGGGTCGCGGGTGAAGGCGACGCCGCTGCCGGAGTCGGGCCCGAGGTTGCCGAAGACCATGGTCTGCACGTTGACCGCTGTGCCCAGGTCGTCGGGGATGTGCTCGCGGCGGCGGTAGAGGCGGGCGCGTTCGCCGTTCCAGGACTCGAAGACGGCCAGGACCGCCCGGCGCAGCTGCTCGGCGGGGGACTGGGGGAAGGAGTCCCCGGTCTCCTCGCGGATCAGCGTCTTGTACGTCTCCACCAGACCGGCCAGATCGGCAGCGTCGAGACCCAGGTCGTCGACCGCGCCGCGGGCCTGCTTGAGGCGGGCCATGGCGTTCTCGAACAGTGCGCTGTCGACGCCCATGACGGTGCTGCCGAACATCTGCACGAGCCGCCGGTACGAGTCCCAGGCGAAGCGCTCGTTCCCGGACGACTTCGCCAGTCCGAGAACGGACGCGTCGCCCAGGCCGATGTCCAGGATCGTCTCCATCATGCCGGGCATGGAGAACCGTGCACCCGAGCGGACGGACAGCAGGAGCGGGTCGTCCGGCTGTCCGAGCCGCCGCCCCGCGGCCTGTTCCAGGGCTGCCAGGTGATCGGCGATCTCCCGGTCGAGGCCGGCCGGTTCCGCACCGGTGGCCAGATAGACCCGGCATGCTTCGGTGGTGACGGTGAAGCCGGGCGGCACCGGCAGACCCATGCGGGTCATCTCGGCGAGGTTGGCGCCCTTGCCTCCGAGCAGGGCGGCCATGTCACGGCCGCCCTCGGTGAACGCGTACACATAACGGTCCATGGCGGTGCTTTCCTCTCTGCTTCTCAGGGTGGGCCATGACCGTGCGCGGCGCATCAGCCCGGCACGGGCCTTGCTCCCGCCCGCGCGGCACGTCGGCGATCGACGCGCTGACGTGGCCCGCGGGCCGGGTGCCGAAGTTCAGCGGTGCGTCCGGCGGCGCGCGACCGGAGCACCGAGTCCACCCCCCCCAGGTCCGGGCTCCGGGCCGGCGTGCCCGTCGCTCACCAGCGGTTCGCCGGAGGCCCCGGCGGCTGCCGCCTTCATGGACTGCCCCTCTCGCTCCGCCGGTCCGCTGCTGTCCGGTTCCACGGTCGGCCTGATGCCGGCACGGCGGCAGGTACCGGCCGTCCCGACGGGTTGGGCCGATCGGCCCCGGACACACGGGGGAGCGGGCCCTCCGGCGGCGGTGAGGGAGGATGCACCGATCAGCAGGGCCGGGCCCGCCCCGTCACTCGGGGAACGAGGAGCACGCGACGGCGGACGGTGCACGGCCCGGCTCCGCACCCGGTGCCGCTGCGCGGCGTCACCGGCCACGTCGTCGCCCGGTCCGCAAGCCTGACGAGCCGCAGTCCGGCGCACGAGAACGTTGACACGGACTCGCGGCCGGCCCGTCGTACAGGGTCGGCACACGCTGCGACCGGAGCGGAGCTCTCAGGGAGATCGCCGGGGCCGGCCGAGGCCGCGCGGACGCCGGCGACCCCGGTCGGCCGGCCAGTGGGGCCGATCGGCCCAAGCCAGTTCCCTCGCCGCCGCACACGCTGAAGATGTGGGGCGAGCCAAGCGCCTCGCCGGACTGCGGAAGGATCGTCATGAAGGGCTATGTGTTCCACGGCCCGGGCCAGTCCTCCTGGGAGGACGTGCCGGACCCGGCCGTGAAGGAGCCGACGGACGCGATCGTCCGGATCGACGCCGTCACCATCTGCGGAACCGACCTGCACATCCTCAAGGGAGACGTCCCGGAGGTCCGCCCCGGCACCGTGCTCGGGCACGAGGCGGTGGGCGAGATCGTGGAGACCGGCGCCGACGTGCGCACGGTCCGGCCCGGCGACCGGGTGCTGGTCTCCTGCATCACGGCCTGCGGCCGCTGCGCCTACTGCCGCAGGGCCATGTACGGCCAGTGCCGGGGAGGCGGAGGCTGGATCCTCGGCCACCTGATCGACGGCACACAGGCCGAGTACGTGCGCGTGCCCTACGCCGATCTGTCGGTGCACCCGCTGCCTGCGGCTCTCCCCGACCAGGACGCCGTCCTACTGGCCGACATCTTCCCGACCGCCTACGAGGTCGGAGTCCTCAACGGGCAGGTCCGCCCCGGCGACACCGTGGCCGTCGTCGGCGCCGGTCCCGTCGGACTGGCCGCCGTCGCCACCGCCCGTCTCTTCAGCCCCGAACGGATCCTCGCCGTCGACCCGGCCGCGGCCCGGCGCGACGCGGCCAGGCGGCTCGGCGCCCACGCCGTCGCGGCCCCCGCCGAGGCCCCCGAACAGCTGACGGCCGATCTCACGGACGGACTCGGCGCCGACGTGGTCATCGAGGCGGTGGGCCTGCCCGAGACGTTCGAGCTGTGCACCCGCATGGTGCGCCCCGGCGGTCACGTCGCCAACGTCGGCGTGCACGGCAGCCCGGCGACCCTGCACCTGGAAGACCTGTGGATCAAGAACGTGACGCTCACGACCGGTCTGGTCGACACCCACTCGACGCCCACGTTGCTGCGCATGGCGTCCGCCGGGCTCCTGCCCACGGCCGACCTGGTCACGCACACCTTCCCGGTCGAGCACATGGCGCAGGCGTACGAGGTCTTCGCGGGGGCCGCCGACACAGGCGCGCTCAAAGTGGTGCTGAAGCGGCACCTGCACGAGCAACTGCCTTCCACGGCCTGAACAAAGGAGGCACCGTCATGACCGAGCAGGCCACGCCCGCGAAGGTGCGTGAGAGGCCCGCGGGCGACCTCGGGCGCCGTATCGCCCAACGGCGCAGCCACCTCGGGCTCACCCGCAGGCAGGCTGCCGCTCGCGCGGGCGTGGCAGCGAGCTACCTCCGGCACCTGGAGGAGCACCCGGGCGCCGCGCCCGGCGCCAGCGCGCTGCTCAGGGTCGCGGGGGCACTGGAGACGACAGTCGCCGAGCTCACCGGAGCCAATGCCGATCTGCCACCGGCCCTCGGACAGGCGTCCCGGACCGCCGAGCTCACGGACCTGGGCGCCGACGACTGCCGCAGGCTCCTCGCCGCGCACGGAGTGGGGCGGATCGTGTTCCTCTCCGACGACGGCCCGGTCGCCCTGCCCGTCAACTACGGCGTCGTTGCGGGCTCCATCGTCTTCCGCACCGATCCCCGCAGCACGACATTCCGCGCGGCCGGCCAACGGGTCGCCTTCGAGGTGGACCGCATCGACGAGGCGTTCAGCTCCGGATGGAGCGTGCTGGTGCGGGGCACCGCCGCGGTGGTCACGGACCCGAACGAGGCGAGGCGGCTCACCGAGCGGGCCTACAGCGCGCCCTGGGCCGGAGGCCGGCGCACGGTGTGGATGCGGATCGACCCCGTCGGCGTCACCGGCCGCAGGATCACCGTGTGAGGAGCGGGGCCGTCAGCCGGAGCGGCGGTTCCGCGGTCGGCACCCGCACTGTGGACCGGCCGTGGCGGAACGACGCCGCGGTGCACTCTGGAGATGAACGAACCATGTCCCGCCACGACGGATACCGCGAACTCGGCCGGGAGGAGTGCCTGCGGCTGCTGGCCCGGGTGCCCGTGGGCCGTGTCGTCTTCACCCGGCAGGCGCTGCCGGCGATCCTGCCCGTCAACTTCTGCCTGGACGGCGACGGCGCGGTGATTCTGCGCACCTCGGCAGCCTCCGCGCTGGTCCGCGCCATCGACGGAGCGGTGGTCGCGTTCGAGGCCGACGACGTCGATGCCGCCCGGCACTCGGGCTGGAGCGTCATCGTCACCGGCGGGGCCGCGGTGGTCACCGACGCCGCCGAGCAGCGAAGACTCCGCCGTGAGGGGCCGCAATCGTGGGCGGCTTCACCGGGTGACGTGTTCGTCCGCATCGGGTCCGAGCTGGTGACGGGCCGTGCGTTCTCGCCGGAGCGCGGGGCGGCGTGAGGCCCGTCCCGGCGGCCGAGCCGCGCACCCCTGGCACGCGGAGGCCGAGTGGCCGGAAGAGGTGTCATCCCTGCCTCCTGCCTCTACCGTGGCAAGTGACAGGTTCCGGCGAAGGCCGGCGCGGCGCGATGCCGGGAGGAGCAGGATGGCAGGCTCCGAGGGAACGGAAGGGGCCCGTCTGCGGCTGCCGCAGTTGCGGCTCGACGAACTGCTGGAGGAACTGCAGGCCCGGATCGACGCGGCCCGCGGCACCCGGGACCGGGTGCGCAGCCTGCTGGAAGCGGTCCTCACGGTGGGCCGTGAACTGGACCTGGAGCAGGCCCTGCGCAGCATCGTCGAGGCCGCCGCGGTACTGGTCGACGCCGAGTACGCCGCCTTGGGTGTGATCGGCCCGGACGGCACGCGGCTCTCGGCGTTCCACACGTTCGGGGTCAGCGACGAGCGGATCGCCGAGATCGGCCCGTTCCCGGAGGGGCACGGGATCCTGGGTGAGCTCATCCGCCACCCCGAGCCCCTGCGCCTGGCGAAGCTGTCCCAGCACCCCGCCTCCTACGGCTTCCCCGCGCACCACCCGCCGATGAACACCTTCCTCGGGGTCCCGATCCGGGTTCGTGACCAGGTCTTCGGCAACCTCTACCTGACCGAGAAGCGCGGCGGTGTCGAGTTCGACGAGGAGGACGAGTCGGTGCTGTCCACGCTCGCCGTCGCCGCCGGCGTCGCCATCGACAACGCCCGCCTCTACGAGGAGTCCCGGCTGCGCGAGCGCTGGCTGCAGGCCAACGCGGAGATCACCCACCGTCTCATGTCCGGCGCCGGTCAGTCGCAGGTCCTGGGGCTGATCGCCGAGCGGGCCAGGGAGATCACCGGGGCGGCCCTGGCGGTGGTCGCCATGCCGGTGGAGGGCACCGGCTCGCTGACCGTCGAACTGGCCATCGGCGCGCAGGCGGAAGCCCATCAGGGCCTCGTCCTGCCCATGGATGGCAGCCTGATCGGTGAGGCCTTCACCAGTGCGGCACCCGTCGTCAGCGTGGATGTCTCCACCGACCCCCGTGTCTCCGCAGAGCCCAGGCGTTTCGTCGGTCTCGGCCCTGCCGTGGCCGTGCCGATCGGCACGGCCGAGGGGGTGCGAGGTGTGGCGCTGCTGGTGCGGCCCGCCGGTGACACGCCGTTCACGGACAAGGAGATCCAGCCGCTCCAGGGCTTCGCGGCGCAGGCCGCGGTCGCCATGGAGCTGGCCGAGCGGCGCAGGGACGCGGAGGAGGTCGCGGTGCTCAAGGACCGCGACCGCATCGCCCGCGATCTGCACGACCTGGCGATCCAGCGGCTGTTCGCCACCGGCATGACGCTCCAGAGCGCCGGCCGTTTCATCGAGCACGAACAGGCCGCCGAGCGGGTCATGCGGGCCGTGGACGACCTGGACGAGACCATCAAGATCATCCGCTCGACCATCTTCGGCCTGCGCTCCCACGACGGCACCGCCGGCTCCGGGCTGCGGACCGGACTGGTGAGGGTGATCGGCGAGGCGGCCCAGGTGCTGGGCTTCGCGCCGAGCGTACGCATGGAGGGCCTGGTCGACACCGACGTACCGCAGGACATCGCGGACGACGTGCTGGCGGTACTGGCCGAGGCCCTCACCAACGTCGCCCGGCACGCCCATGCCGACCGCACCGACGTGGTCCTGAAGACGGACGGACGCGAGGTGCGCCTGAGCGTCAGGGACAACGGCGTCGGCCTCCCGGCCGAGGGCCGCCGCAGCGGCCTGCGCAACATGGCCGAGAGGGCCGAGCAGCTGGGCGGGAAGCTGGATCTGGGGACTGCCGGGGGCGGGGGCACTTCGCTGGTGTGGACGGTTCCGCTCGGCTCCGGGCACCACGGCTGAAGGTCCGTCCTCCGACGGATCCTGCCCAGAGCAGGAACGACGCGAACGCGACAGCCGGTTGGCGGGAAGTGGCGGTCTCCTCGTTTCCGGTGGCGCTCCCGCGAAAGCCCTTGAGCCGGTTGAGGCGGCGCTCGGTCGTGCTGCGCCGCCCGTAGGTCTCCCGGCCGACTCCCGGCGGCCGGCCGGCGTGCCGGCCCCCCGGGGTCGCGAGCGGGCGGCCCTTGCCCTCGCACGGCCCACGACCGGGCGATGCATACGCGAGGGCGTGCAGCAGCACAGGCCGGTCGTCTTCGAGTGCCCGCCGACCCCTGGCACGACATGGCGGGAAGGACTCATCCGCTTCTTGCGGATCCTCATTGTGCGGTGCACGGCCGCCGGCCGCTTCTCCGCACCTCGGTCGGGTCCTTCCCGTCACCTCAAGCACACCACACGGGCTCGCCGTCGAACAGGGCCGTTCGGCCCCGCCCGGGCACGACACCACGGCTCAGTCCGCGGTGGTGGCGGCCTCGTCCAGCTCGAACCGCACGTCGACGACGCCCTCCACGGCCCGTACCAGCCGCGCCGCGGCCGGAACCAGGGAGCGGTCGCCGATCCGGCCCGCGAGGCGGACGACGCCGTCGTGGACCCCGACCGTGACCGCGGAGGCGGGACGCGGGAAGAGGTAGGCGACGACTTCACGGCGCACCTGCTCGGCGATCTCCTCGTCGTCCCGCAGGAACACCTTCAGAAGGTCCGCGCGGCTGACGATTCCCAGCAGCCGGCCGCCGCCGTCGACCACGGGCAGCCGCTTGACGCGGGCTCGCGCCATGACCCGGGCGGCCTGAGCGAGGGTGGCGTCGGCGGTGGTGGTGAGGGCGGGGGACGTCATCAGGTCCCGCGCGGTGACCGACCCCGCCTTGGCCAGGTCGGCCAGCCGGCGCAGCTGGGTCCGGCGGTCCGGGTCGGCGTCGCGGAACTCCTCCTTGGGCAGCAGGTCCGCCTCCGACACGATGCCGACCACCCGCCCGGAACCGTCGACCACGGGCAACGCGCTCACCCGGCGGTCCTGCAAGGTGCGCACGATGTCCTTGAACGCGGTCTCCAGACCGACGGTGGCCACCGAGCGTGTCATGACGTCGGCCACGATGTGGACGAAGCCGTGCGCGCCCGACGGCCCACCGTCAGGCCCGCTGTCCGGTCCGAACGCGGTCATCGCAAGCCTCCACTGCCGTACGGGCCGTACAGGTCGAGGAGCCGGGTACGGGTGGCGTGCAGCCGTCGGGCGACGACACCGCCCACCCACTGCGCGACGCTCCGGCCGAAGTCGGCGTCGGCTTCGCACATCGTTCGGACGAGGGCGGCGTCGAACTCGTAGGCGCGCACCGGCGTGGCCGCTTCCGCGCCCAGATGCCAGATGTACGGGGCGTACAGCCAGGACCAGCCGACGAGTTCGTCGTGGCCGAGGGACTCGATCACCGCCGCCCGGCGGCCGGGCACCCGCATGTCGAGGTCGACGGTGCCGGTACGGATGATCCAGAAGTGGTCGGCACGACCGCCCTCCTCGAAGAGCCGCGCGCCGATCGGGAAGGCCACCTCGCGGGCGAGGTCCATCAGCCGCTGCCGGTGCTCGGCGGGCAGGGCCCGCGGCGGGATCGTCGTGACGGGAGCGTTCATGGCACGCCTCCAGAAGCGTGTGCTGACTGGCTGCTTCCAGCGTCACCGCCCGTCCGCTGACGGGCCATGGGCCACATGGCCCCCGTGGAGGGCCGGCACGCCTCGGTCCCCCCGCGGTGTCAGGTCGTGGGCCGGTCGGTCCCGGTCGGGGACGTGTGGCCCCTGTGGACGCGGCACGTCCGACGCGACGCTGGAAGCAGAGGACTTCCGGAGGAGGCACATCATGGTCCGCACCGTTGTCGTAGGGCTCGACGGATCCTGTGAGAGCCGGGCCGCGGCCGAGTGGGCGGCGCGCGAGGCGAAACTGCGCGGCCTGCCGCTGAAGGTGCTGCATGTCTTGGAACCGGTCCCGGAGCCCTGGGCCCAGGCCCCTCTGCTGGGCCCGGAGACGCAAGGACACTGGTCCGAGCGGATACCGCGGGAGGCGGTGGAGGGCCTTCGACTGCGCCACCCCGGCGTGGACGTCACCATGGAACAGCCGCCGGGCCCCGCGGCGGAGCTTCTGTCGGGATCGGCCGCGGACGCCGAGCTGCTCGTCCTCGGCTCCCGTGGCATGAGCGGCGTCGGAGGCTTCCTGGTCGGCTCCGTCGGCCAGGCCGTCATCGCCCGCACCGAGGTGCCCGTGGTCCTCGTCCGGGCCGGTGAGACGGCCGCCGACGAGCACGAGAGCGACCCGGCCGGCATCCCGTCCGCCGCGACCCCGTTCCGGCCGGTGGCGGTCGGTGTCGACGCCACGGATCCCGCCGAGGAAGTGCTGGCGTTCGCCTTCGAGGAAGCCGACCGCCGTCGCACCTCCGTGCGGGCCGTGTACACCTGGAACCTGCCGCCGTACTACCTCTACGGCCTCGCCGCCGACGCCGGCCTGCACGAGGAGCTCGTGCGCGAGAAGACCGCGCAACTGGCCGAAGCGATGCGCCCCTGGCGGCAGAAGTACCCCGCGGTCGAGGTGAGCGAGGAGGCGCGGTCCGGCAGCGCGGCGGAGCACCTCGTCGACGCGGCCCGCACGGCCTCGCTGGTCGTGGTCGGCCGCCGGATCCGGCGCGGCCCCTTCGGTCCGCACATCGGTCCGGTGACCCATGCCGTGCTGCACCACGCCACCGCTCCCGTCGCGGTCGTGGCGCACCTCTGACCTGTCCGTCCTCTCGAACGGAAAGAGGGAGCACAGTGGAACTCCCTGTCGTTGTCGGTGTCGACGGCTCGGAGCCGAGCCTGCGGGCCACCGACTGGGCGGCCGACGAAGCCGCCCTGCGCGGGCTGCCGCTGCGCGTGGTGTACGCCTCGATGTGGGAGCGCTACGAGGGAGCGGCACTCGCCGCTGACCTCGGTGTTTCCGCGGAGGAGGTGCGGGCCGAGGACATCGTCGGCAGCGCCGCACACCGCGCCCGGCTGCGCCACCCCGAACTGAAGGTGCTCACGCACATCACGCCCGACGAGGCGGAACACGCCCTGGTGGACGAAAGCGCGAACACCTCGGTCCTCGTCGTCGGCACCCGGGGCCGCGGCGGCATCGCCGAGACGTTGCTGGGCTCCGTCGGCATGGCTGTGGCCGGCCGTGCCGACTGCCCGGTGATCCTGGTGCGCGGCGATCACCGCGACGAGCCCTGGGCGGTTCACGGACGCGTTGTCGTGGGCGTCGGGGAGGGCGCTGAGGAGAGGGTCGTCGTCGGCTTCGCCGCCGTGGAGTCCCGGCTGCGGGAGGTGCCGTTGGAGGCCGTACGGGCCTGGAGGCGCCCTGCCCATGAACCCGTCGACCACCCGCTGCTCGTCGGACGCCCGGGCCGGGCCCACGAGGAGCGAGCCGCCGCCGAGCTGGAGGCGGCGCTCGCCGAGCTCCCGGCCGAGCTGACGGTGCACCGGTGCACCGCCGAGGGGCCCGCCCGACGCGTGCTGGCCGCCGCTTCGCGCGACGCCGACCTGCTGGTGGTGGGGACACGGCGGCGCGCCGACCGGTACGTACCTCACCTGGGCCGGGTCGCGCACGCGGTGCTGCACCACTCCGCCTGCCCGGTGGCGGTCGTCCCGCACCGCTGAACACGGTCAGGACACAGGGAGGCACGCCCCGCGCCGACCCGCCTCCAGGTCCGGCCGGTCCCGCTTCGTACCCGTGCGGCCCTGGCCCAGCGCTGCGCGGCGCAGGAGGCTCGACGTACCAGACTGCGAGGAGGCTCGCGATGGACAACGACACGATCCGGCGCGGACCCGTGCACGCTCTCCTCACGGACGGCAGCACCGTCTGCATCCGCCCGGTCGCCGCCGAGGACCGGCCGGGGGTGCAGGGACTGTACGAAGGGATGTCGTCGGAGAACCTGCGGTTGCGGTTCTTCGCGCTGAGCCCGACGTCCGCCGCTGCCGCCGTAGACCGTGCCTGCGGCCCGTCCCGTCCCGGCTATCGGGCCCTGCTCGCAGAACGGAAGGAGGAGGTGCTCGGCCTGGCCGAGTACAACACCGGCGGCAGCGGTACGAAGGCCGACGTCTCCCTTGCCGTCGCCGACGGGCTGCACGGCCGCGGGGTGGGGACCCTGCTGATGGAGCATCTCGTCTCGGCCGCGCGGGCCGAGGGCGTGACCGCCTTCGCAGCCGACGTACTCAGCCGGAACCACGAGATGCTCAAGCTCTTCGCCGACCTCGGCCTGCACGCCGAGCGCCACTTCGAGGGCCCCGAGGTGCACTGCACCATCCCGCTCGCCGCGAGTGACAGCTATCTGTCCGCCGTGGAGGAGCGCGGACGGGGAGCCGACACCGCCAGCCTCCGCCCGCTGCTGCGGCCCGCCGTCGTCGCGGTCGTCGGCGCCGGACGCCGGCCTGGATCGGTCGGCCGTGCGGTCCTGCACCACCTTGAGAGCGGAGGCTTCACGGGCCGTCTGTTCGCCGTCAACCCCGCCGCCACCGCCGTCCTCGGCGTGCCGTCCCGTCCGTCCGTGAGCGCTCTCCCGGTCACGCCCGACCTCGCGGTCGTGGCCGTACCGGCGGCGAAGATCCCGGCCGTCGCCGAGGAGTGCGGCAAGAGGGGAGTGCGGGCCCTGGTCGTCGTGTCCGCCGGCCTCGACGCCGATCAGGCCGGCGCCCTGCTGGAGGCCTGCCGTACGTACGGGATGCGCCTGGTCGGCCCCAACTGCCTGGGCGTCTCCCACACCGACCCCGGCACCCGCCTGGACGCCACCTTCGCCGTGAACCATCCGCGGCCGGGCACCGCAGGGGTCGCTGTGCAGTCGGGCGGCGTCGGCATCGCCCTGCTGGACGGGCTGTCCCGCCTCGGTATCGGGGTGTCGTCCTTCGTCTCGCTCGGCGACAAGTACGACGTGAGCGGCAACGACATGCTCCAGTGGTGGGAGAGCGACGGCCGCACCGACCTCGCGCTGCTGCACCTGGAGTCCTTCGGCAACCCGCGGGCGTTCTCCCGCACCGCCCGCCGCGTCACCCGCCGCATACCGCTGCTGACCGTCGACGCCGGCCGCACGGCCGCCGGCCGGCGGGCCGCCGCCTCGCACACCGCGGCCGCCGCCACCCGCACCATGACCCGCCAGGCCCTGTTCACCCAGGCAGGCATCACCGCCACCCGCTCGGTGGGCGAACTCCTGGAGACGGCGGCCCTGTTCCACGCGCAGCCGCTGCCCACCGGCGACCGAGTCGCGATCCTCACCAACGCCGGCGGCGCCGGAGTGCTGGCGGCCGACGCGTGCGCGGAGGCCGGGCTGACACTGCCGCCGCCCACCCCCGAGCTGGTCGACGACCTGCTGGCGGTGCTGCCCGAGGGCGCGGCCGTCGGCAACCCCGTCGACGCCACCGCCGCGGTGTCCGAGGAACAGTTCGGCAGCTGCCTGGAGCGGATCACACGGTACGGCGGTGTCGACGCCGTGCTCGTCGCCCTGGTCCCCACCGCGGTGGCAGCGGCGACCGGCGACGACCTCGTGCGGGCCGTCACCGGGTCCGTCGCCCGGACCCCTAAGCCGGTCGCCGTCGTCCGTCTCGAACAGGCGATGCCGGTCGAGCTGCTGCCCACGCCCGGCGGCACGGCCGTCCCGTCCTACGCCGAGCCGCAGGCGGCGGCGAGGGCTCTGGCCCATGCCGCTCACCGGGCGGCCTGGCTGGCGAGGCCGCCCGGCACCGTCCCGGCCCTGCCGGACGTGGACACGGCCCGGGCGCACGACGTGGTCGCCGCCTGTCTCGAGGCCCATCCGGACGGTGGCTGGCTCGATCCGGCCGCACTCACCGCCCTGCTCGACTGCTACGGCATCCCGCAACTGCCCTGGGCCTGGGCCGACAGCGAGGAGGCCGCCGTCCGCGCCGCACGGCGACTGGCCGGGCACGACGGACGGGTGGTGATGAAGGGGTACTGGCCCGGACTGGTGCACAAGAGCGCACAGCACGCCGTGCACCTCGACCTGCACGGCGACGACCAGGTGCGCGCCGCCTACCGGGACCTGGAGAACCGCTTCGCCGGCCTGCTCACCGGAGCGGTGGTGCAGCCCCTGGCGGGGCGCGGCATCGAGCTGTTCGCCGGTGTCGTCCAGGACGAGGTCTTCGGGCCTCTGGTGCTGTTCGGACTCGGCGGCACGGCGACCGAGGTGCTCGCCGACCACGCGGCCCGGCTCGCCCCGCTCACCGACCACGACGTGCACGACCTGATCACCTCCCCGCGCTGTGCGCCGCTGCTGTTCGGGGCGCAGGGTGCGGGGCCGGTCGACCTGGCGGGACTGGAGCAGGTGCTGCTGCGGCTGTCCCGCATGGCGGGAGATCTGCCACAACTCGCCGAGACGGATCTCAACCCGGTCCTCGCGACACCGGACGGCGTGAGCGTCCTCGACGCACGCGTACGCCTGGTGCCGCGCCGTCCGCAGGACCCGTATCTGCGGCGGCTGCGATGAGACACGAACGGAAGGAGAGGTGAACGATGATGACGAGGAACGTACTCGTCGCCTACGGGACGACGAACGGGTCCACCGAGGGCATCGCCGAGGCCGTCGCGCAGGTGCTGCGCAAGGAGGGCCTGACGGTCGGCACCGCGCCGGCCGGGACCGTCAGTGACGTGACGCCGTACGACGCCGTCGTGGTCGGCGGCGGGCTGTACGCCGGGCGCTGGCACAAGGACGCCCGCCGGTTCGTCCGCCGCAACGCGCGGGCCCTGGCCGAGCGGCCCGTCTGGCTGTTCAGCAGCGGGCCGCTGGACCCCTCGGCGTCCGAGCGGGACATCCCACCTGTGCCCGGCGTGCAGCGCCTCATGAAGCGGCTCGACGCCCGCGGGCACGTCACCTTCGGCGGCTGCCTGCGGGAAGGCGCCAAGGGGTTCGTCGCCCGGATGATCGTGCGCAACGGGAAGGGCGGCGACTTCCGTGACTTCCCCCGGATCGAGCAGTGGGCGGCGCGGGTCGCCGGTGAGATCACCCGGGTGTGAGATCACCCGGGTGTGCGGCCCCCGGTCACCCGGGTGGGTGTGCGGCCCCGGCTCACCCGGGTGTGCGTTCCCCCGGCTGTGAGATCCCTCGGCGCTGCACAGCGCCGGCTGCACAGCGCCGGCTGCACAGCGCCGGCTGCACGGCGCCGGCTGCACAGCGCCGGCTGCACGGCGCCGGCTGCACGGCGCTGGTGGGATCGCCCATCTCGCCGCTGTGATCACCGATTCCTAGCAGATGCGGGGCAGTTGCTCCCCCAACGGCATGTCCACGATGCGGCGGGCGCCCACCAGCGTCCGCTGCGTCACCCGTGCCGCCGGCCCCTCGCGCAGGACCTCGCCGATCCGCACCGCCTGCGCCCCCTCCGGCAGGGAGCGCAGCGCCGACAGTGCGGCGTCGGCCACGTCGGCCGCGACGAAGGCGACCAGGCAGCCCTCGTTCGCCACGATCAGCGGGTCCAGTCCCAGCAGGTCGCACGCGGAGGCCACGGGCCCGGGCACCGGGACGGCGCTCTGCTCGATCTCCACCGCGACGCGGGAGTCGCGGGCGATCTCGTTGAGCGCGGAGGCGAGCCCGCCGCGGGTCGGATCGCGCAGCACGTGCACGTCCGCGCCGAGCGGTGCGAGTGCCCCCACCAGGCGGTGCAGCGGCCGGGTGTCGGAGGCGATGTCGCTCTCGAACCCCAGACCCTCACGGGTGCTGAGCACGGTCGTGCCGTGCAACCCGATCGGACCCGACAGCAGAACCGCGTCCCCCGGCCGGGCCAGCGCGGCGGACGGGTGCAGCGAGCCGTGACGCTGCCCGACGCCGGTGGTGTTGACGAACAGCCTGTCGGCCGCCCCCCGCCCCACGACCTTGGTGTCCCCGGTGATCACGGGAACGCCCACGTCCTGGGCGGCCTTGCCCAGCGAACCGACGACTGACCGCAGTTCGGCGAGCGGCAGTCCCTCCTCGACGATCAGGGAGACCGACAGGGCCAGCGGCCACGCCCCGCGCATGGCCAGGTCGTTCACGGTGCCGTGCACGGCGAGGGAACCGATGTCCCCGCCGGGGAAGAACAGCGGGCTGACGACGAAGCTGTCCGTGCTCATCACCAGCTCCCGGTGGCCCGGCAGCAGTGCCGCGTCCTCCAGCGGGCCGTGGGCGCCGTCGAGGGCGGGCAGGATCAGGGTGCCGAGCAGTTCCGCGGAGAGGCGGCCGCCGGCGCCGTGGCCGAGCAGGACGACCTCGTCCTCGTGCAGGGGCGTGGGGCATTGGGCGCTCATGACGTGCTCCTCGATGCCGTGCGGCCGGCCGCGTGGAAGGCCGCGCAGGTGCCCTCTGACGACACCATCGGGGCGCCGAGGGGGTGACGGGGGGTGCAGCGGGTGCCGTAGGCGGCGCAGTCGGTGGGCAGTCTGGCCCCGGTGAGGATCGCGCCCGCGATGCACTCGGGGTCCTCGACGGGGCGCAGACCGGCCACGTCGAAGCGGCGGGCCGCGTCGAACCGGGCGTACTCCCCGGCGAGTTCCAGCCCGCTGGCGGGCAGCGCCCCGATGCCCCGCCAGGCCCGGTCGGCGACGCGGAAGACCCGGCGGATCGCGTCCTGCGCGGCGGTGTTGCCCGCACGGCGCACGGCCCGCGCGTACTGGTTCTCCACCTCGTGCCGCCCGGCCTCGAGCTGGGCGACCGCCATGCGGATGCCCTCCAGAAGGTCCAGCGGCTCGAACCCGGTCACCACGATCGGCACCCGGTAGCGGGCGGCGATCGGCTCGTACTCGCGCCAGCCCATCACCGCGCACACGTGCCCGGCCGCGAGGAACGCCTGCACCTCGCAGTCGGGGTCGTCCAGCAGCGCCGTCATCGCGGGTGGCACGAGGACGTGGCTGACGAGCACCGAGAAGTTCGTCAGTCCGAGGTGTGCGGCGTGCAGCACGGCCATGGCGTTGGCCGGCGCGGTCGTCTCGAAGCCGACGGCGAGGAACACCACCTCATGGTCGGGGTGTCCGGCGGCCAGGCGGACGGCGTCCATCGGGGCGTAGACCACGCGCACGTCCGCGCCCCGTGCCCGGAGCGACAGCAGGTCGGTGTGCGTGCCGGGAACCCGCAGCATGTCACCGAAGCTGGCGAGGATCACCCCGGGCAGGGCGGCGACGGCCATCGCCCGGTCGAGTGTCTCCAGGGGGGTGACGCAGACGGGGCAGCCCGGTCCGTGGATCATGCGGATGCCGGCCGGCAGCAGCTCGTCGATGCCCTGGCGGACCAGGGTGTGGGTCTGCCCGCCGCACACCTCCATGATCCGCCAGGGGCGCGTGGCGAGGGCCCGGAGCTCGTCCAGCAGGTGCCGGGCGAGCACGGGGTCGCGGTACTCCTCCAGGTACTTCATCGGTAGGTCACGTTCAGCCGGACGTCCACGACGCCCTCGACGGATCGCACCGCCCGCGCGATCACGGGAACGAGCCCGCGCTCGGGAAGAGCGCCCGAGACGGTGACCGTGCCGTCGGTCACCGACGCCTTCAGCGTGTCTCCGGGCGGCAGCAGGTTCAGCACCTCGTGCTGGACCTCGTCAGCGATCTCCTCGTCGGGACGCAGGAACACCTTCAGCAGGTCGCTGCGACTGACCACGCCCTGCAGCAGGCCGACACCGTCGACGACCGGAAGCCGCTTGACGTGCCTGCGGGCCATGATCCGGGCGGCCTCGGCGACCGTGGCGTCGGCGTGCACGGTCACGGCCGGGGTGCTCATCAGATCGCCCGCCGTCAGCGCGCTCGCCTTGATCCGCTCGGCGAGGTCGCCCTGTTCGGTGTCGCGGAACTCCTCCTTGGCCAGCAGGTCCGCCTCGGAGACCACACCGACCACACGGCCCTCACCGGCCAGCACCGGCAGAGCGCTGACCTTCCACTGGGCGAGCAGTTCGACGATCTCCTTGAAGGACGCCTTGCTGCCGACGGCGACGACGGTGTGGGTCATCACGTCGCTCACGGTGTACGGGGATTCAGACATCGTGGCTCCTCAGGTGCGGACGACCGTCAGGTCGAGGAAGTGGGTGGAGCAGGAGATGCACGGGTCGTGGTTGCGGATGGCCCGCTCGCACAGGAACGTCAGCTCGTCGTCCGGCGGGTCGCCCGTGGTGAGGGCCTCCTGTGCGAGCCGCCGCAGGTCGTCCTCGATGGCGCCCTGGTTCTGCGCGGTCGGCGGTACCAGCACGGCATCGGTGATCACGCCGTCGGCGTCCATGGTGTAGCGGTGGTAGAGCAGCCCGCGCGGTGCCTCGGTCGCCCCGTGCCCCGTGCCGGGGACCGGCGGGACGTCGACGTAGGGGCGCGCGGGCGGCTCGTAGGCGTCGATGATGCGCAGTGCCTCCTCGACGGCGTACAGCGTCTCCACGGCGCGCACCAGAATCGACCGGTACGGGTTGCGGCACACGGCGCCCTCGCGCGGGTCGCCCAGCCCGGCCTCGACGGCGGCCTGCCGGGCGAGCGGCGACAGCAGCCGCCCGCTGATCGCGAACCGGGCGAGGGAGCCGGTCAGGTGCAGCCGTCCGTCGAGCCGGGAGTGCAGCGCGGTGGAGTGCGGCAGATGCGACTCGGTGACGTGTCCGGTGAACTCCCGCACGGGGAAGGAGTATCCGCTGCCGTCGGCGCGCAGGACGGTCGGCGTGCCGCTGTCCACGGCGTAGGTGCCGGGGGTGGCGAGCGCCAGGAAGTCGGCGTCGGTCCGGGCGTCGGGGAAACCGAAGCCGGCCACCCAGCGCACGACGCCCCAGGCGTCATCGAGGGCCCGCTCCAACTGTGCGCGCACCGGCCGCAGTTCCTGGGGCGAGGGGGCCCGGTGGAAGCCTCCCAGGCGTACGTTCACCGGGTGCACCGCCCGACCGCCCAGCACCTCCATGAGCGTGTTGCCGGCCTTCTTCAGCCTGAGTCCCCGCTCCACCTCGGCACGGTGGGTGCGCGCCAGGTCGATCGCGCTCGGGCAGCCCAGGAAGTCCGGGGCGTGCAGCAGGTGGATGTGCAGGGCCTGGCTCTCGATCCACTCGCCGCAGTACAGCAGCCTGCGCAGGTCACGGATCACCGGGGGGACGCGCACGCCGCAGGCGTCCTCGACAGCGGCACAGGCGCTCATCTGGTAGGCGACGGGGCAGATCCCGCACACCCGCGCGGTGATGTCCGGCGGCTCGGTGTGGGACCGGCCGCGCAGGAACGCCTCGAAGAACCGCGGCGGTTCGTAGATCTCCAGCCGCGCCCCGGTGACCGTGCCGTCGTGGACGTACAGGCGCAGCGCGCCCTCGCCCTCGACCCGGGAGAGCGAGCCGACGTGCAGGATCCGGGATCCGCGGTGCGTCATGGCTCCAGCTCCTTGTCGAAGGCGGCCGCGTTGAAGGTGTGCAGGAAGCGTCCTACGGCGTCGTCGTCGAGGCCGTCGCGGCGCAGCAACGGGATCAGCGCGGGCAGGTTCACCGACCCGGCCGGGCCGAAGCAGCCGAAGCAGCCGCGCCCGTAGGCCGGGCACAGGGCGCCGCAGCCGGCGTGGGTGACGGGGCCGAGGCAGGGTGTGCCGTGGGCGACCATGACGCAGACCGCGCCGCGCCGCTTGCACTCGAAGCACACGCTGTGGTTCGGCACGTCGGGCTTGCGGCCGGCGAGGAACGCGGTGATGACCTCCAGGAGCTGCCGCCGGTCGACCGGGCAGCCGCGCAGCTCGAAGTCGACCTGCACATGGGCGGAGACGGGCGTGGAGTCGGCGAGCGTGGAGACGTACTCGGGACGGGCGTAGACCGTGCGCCGGTACTCGTCGACGTCCGCGAAGTTGCGCAGTGCCTGGATGCCGCCGGCGGTCGCACAGGCGCCGATGGTCACCAGGTGGCGGGACGCTGCGCGGATCGCGTGCACCCGCTCGGCGTCCTGGGCGGTGGTGACCGAACCCTCCACCAGCGACAGGTCGTAGGGGCCGGGCGCCACGGCGCTGGACGCCTCCAGGAAGTGCGCGATCTCCACCCGGCCCGCCAGCGCGAGGAGTTCATCCTCGCAGTCCAGCAAGGTGAGCTGGCAGCCGTCGCAGGAGGCCAGCTTGAACACGGCGAGTTTCGGGGCCATCACAACTCCCTCACGGACAGCAGGTCCTCGGCCCGGTCCCAGCCCACGACGGGGCCGTCGCGGCACAGCAGCAGCGGGCCGAGCTGGCAGTGGCCGCAGTGCCCGGTCGCACAGCGCATGTTCCGCTCCAGAGACACACGGATCCGCTCCCGCGGCACCCCGCGCCCGGCGAGGTCGCGGGCGGTGGCCCGGATCATCGGCTCGGGCCCGCACACGAACGCCCAGCTGCCGGACGGGTCGAAGAGGGCTTCGTCCAGCAACCGGGTGACCAGCCCGACGTGCCCGCTCCAGTCGGCCCCGGGCCGGTCCACGGTGACGCCGGTGTAGGTGGCCGGCAGGCGGGCGACCTCGTGGCCGCCGAGCAGGTCCCGCGGTGTCCGCGCACCGAGCAGCACATTGATCCGCCGGTACGCCGCCGGCTCGGCGAGGGCCAGCAGGATCAGCGGCCGCAGCGGGGCGAATCCGATGCCGCCCGCGACCACGAGTACGTCGGCGCCGCGTGCCCGTTCGAGCTCCCAGGCGGTCCCGTACGGTCCGCGCAGCCCGACCACGTCCCCCTGCCGAGCCGCGCACAGACCGGCGGACACGGCGCCCACCGCCCGGACCGTGTGCGCGAGACCACCGGTGGCCTGCACGGAGCTGACCGAGACCGGGATCTCGCCGCGCCCGAAGCAGTGCACCATCGCGAACTGGCCCGGCGCGAAGGGCGCGAGGCCCTCGCCGACCGGTGCGAGCCGCAGCGTGACCGTGTCGGCGGTCTCCCGCCGCCGGGCCACCACCCGATGGGGGACGGGCACGGCGGTCATCGCTGATCGTCCCTTCCGCTGCGGACCCGGCGTTCCGCGTCCAGTGCGGCGACCTCCTCGGTGATGTCGATGCCGGCCGGGCACCAGGCGATGCAGCGCCCGCAGCCGACACATCCGGAGGAGCCGAACTGGTCGTACCAGGTGGAGAGTTTGTGGGTGAGCCACTGCCGGTAGCGGCTGCGGGCCGAGGCCCGCACCGGGCCGTCACCGTGCAGGTACGAGAAGTCGAGGTCGAAGCAGGAGTCCCAGCGCTGCCAGCGCTCGGCGTGATCGCCGGTGAGGTCGGTGACCTCCTCGGTCGTCGTGCAGAAGCAGGTGGGGCACACCATCGTGCAGTTGGCGCAGGTCAGGCAGCGGGCCGCGACGTCGTTCCAGCGTTCGGCGTCCGGGCTCGCGGCCAGCAGCTCGCGCAGGTCGCCCGTCGGCAGGGCGCGGCCCATACGGGCGCGGGCGGCGTCGACGGACGTCCGCGCGGCGTCCTCGGTGGCCTGGTCGGCCGGGCGGGCCGGCACCCGCTCCAGCAGCCGGGCGCCCTCCTCGCTGCCCGCGCGCACCAGGAAGCGGTGCCCTTCGTCGTCCACCACCTCGGTGAGGGCCAGGTCGAACCCGGCGTCGGCCGCCGGGCCACCGCCGGCCGACACACAGAAGCAGGTCGCGCCCGGCTCGGTGCACTCGACGGCGATCAGCAGCGCACGGCGGCGGCGCGCACCGTAGCGGGAGTCCTCCTGCCGCCCCCCGGCCAGGACGCGGTCCTGGATCGCGATGGCCCGCAGATCACACGGGCGGACCCCGAGGAAGGCGTACGCGACGTCGTCCTCCGGCTCCGCGGTGAAGTCCAGCTGCCCCTCTGGGGTCCGGTCGGCACTCCACAGCCGTTCGCGCGCCGGGTGCAGCCAGTCCTTCCAGGACTGCGGTCCCGCGCTGTGCGCGAAGGCGGCGCCGTCCTCCCGGGGGACCAGCCGGTAGCGGCCGGCGTCGAGCTCGACGCCCCAGCCGTAGGGCAGTTGGTCCGCCGATGTCAGCTCCGCGAGCACCACCGCGCCGTCCCGCACCGTCGGACCGATCACGGTCCGGCCATCCGCCACCAGGGCGGCGACCAGGGCGTCGAGACCGTCCCGGTCGACAACTGTGGCCGTCATGGCGGGCCTCCTAGTCCGTGGCCGCTGTGGTGCCCTCCTGTCTTCAGCGTGGGCTGTCGGGGGCGGGCGCGGCAGGGGCCGACCGGCCCTCACCGCCGGGCCGCCCGGGTCCCTCCTGACGCCGCTCGGCGGGCAGGGGCTCGCCCAGCTCCGCCTCGACGGCGCCCGCCATCGCACGCAGCACGGCGAGCGTGCGCCGGGCCTCGGTCTCGTCGACGAGGGTGATGGCGAAGCCGACGTGCACGATGACGTACGACCCGACGTCCGCCTCGGGCGTGCAGCTCAGGCAGACCTCTCGGCGTACGCCGCCGAAGTCGGCGGTGCCCACGCGCAGTCCGGCGTCGTCGTGGATCTCCAGGATCCGTCCGGGAATGCCCAGGCACATGGCCGCTCACTCCTTCCCGGCCAGGCGTGCCGCCGCGACGGCGGCCTGGCCGTAGCTGATTCCGCCGTCCCCGACCGGCACCTGGCCGCCCACCAGGACCGTCAGCCCCTGGGCGCGCAGCCGGCGGCGGACCTCGCCGAGCAGGCGCCGGTTGACGAAGCAGCCGCCGGCCAGGCACACCGTCCGGGGCGCGCCCTCCGCCACGGCCCGGCCGACGATGTCCGCGGTGACGATCGCCAGAGTGAGATGGAAGGCCGCGGCGAGGTGGCTGACCGATTCCCCCTCCAGACGCCGGTGCAGCAGCTCGGTCAGGGTGGGCGCCGAGTCGTACACCCACAGTCCGCCGGCCCGCACCACCCGGCCGGCCAGCGGCAGCGCGGGCTCCGCGTCGGCCGCCGCCTCCAGCAGCACGGCCGCCTCACCCTCGTAGCTCACCTCGTCCGTGAGGCCGAGCAGGGAGGCGACGGCGTCGAAGAGACGTCCGGCGCTTGAGGCGCGTGGGCAGTTGACGTCGCGCGCGATCATCGCGCGCACGGCCGCGAGCTCCGCCGGGTCGAGCCGGCCCGTGAAGGACCGGGTGAGCCACGGGTACGGGCGCGGCGAGCCGAGCACCTCACCGCCCAGCAGATGTCCGAGGGCCGTACGGGACGGGTGGCGCACCGCGGCCTCGCCGCCCGGCAGGGGGGCGGTGGCGAACCGGCCGACCCGGCGGTAGCCGGTCAGATCCGCGACGAGGATCTCCCCGCCCCACAGGGTGCCGTCGTCGCCGAGCCCGAGCCCGTCGTAGGCGACTCCGACGAAGGGGCCGGTCACGCCGTGCTCGGCCGCGCAGGCCGCCACATGTGCGTGGTGATGCTGGACGGCGATGCGCGGGAGCGGCTGCGTCTCGGCCCACTGGGTGGACAGGTAGCCGGGGTGCAGGTCGTGCGCGAGGACCTGCGGCTCGACGCCGGTGAGGTGCTTCAGCTGCTCGTACGACGCGAGGAACGCCTCGTGTACCGCGAGGTCGGCCAGGTCGCCGGTGTGCGGCCCGAGGTGGGCGCGTCCGTCGGCGGCCAGGGTGAAGGTGTGCTTGAGGTGGGCGCCGACCCCGGCGACGGGCTGCCGTACGTCCAGCGGCAGGGGAGCGGGAGCCAGTCCGCGGGCCCGGCGGACCGTGACGCGGGTGCGGCCGGCGAAGGCGACCACCGAGTCGTCGTAGCGGGAGCGGATCGGCCGGTCGTGGGTGAGGAAGCCGTCCGCGACGCCGGCCAGCGCACGCCGGGCGCCGGCGTCGTCGACGGCTATGGGTTCGCCGCTGCGGTTGCCGCTGGTGACGACGAGGGGCCGGGCCAGTTCGTCGAGCAGCAGCTGGTGCAGTCCCGTGGTCGGCAGGAACAGGCCCACCCGGCGCAGACCGGGGTGGACCTCGGGTGCGAGAGGCGGGGTGCCGTGCCAGGGACGCCGGCCGAGCAGCACCACGGGCCGTTCCGGGGCCGTGAGGGCGTGCAGCTCGCCGGTGTTCAGGTGGGCGAGACGGGTCGCCGCCGCCACGCCGGGGACCATCACGGCGAGCGGTTTCGTGGGGCGGTGCTTGCGGCGCCGCAGGTCGGCCACGGCCCGCGGATCGGTCGCGTCGCAGACCAGCTGGTAGCCGCCGAGGCCCTTCAGCGCGACGATCCCGCCCGCCGCGACGGTGCGCACCGCGGCCCGCAGGGCGGCCTCGCCGCGCAGGTCGTCCCAGGCCAGGCGGGGGCCGCAGGCCGGACAGGCGACGGGCTCGGCGTGGAAGCGCCGGTCTCCTGGGTCGGCGTACTCGGCCGCGCAGTCGGCGCACAGCGGGAAGCGGCGCATGGTGGTGCGGACCCGGTCGTAGGGCAGGTCCTCGATGATCGTGGCGCGCGGCCCGCAGTCCGTGCAGTTGACGAACGGATACCGGTAGCGACGGTCCGCGGGGTCGCGCAGCTCGCGCAGGCAGGCGTCGCAGATCGCGGCGTCGGGCGGCACCTCGCGGACGCAGGGCCCGCGGGAGCCCGGCGCGCTGCGCCGTACGTCGAACCCGTCGCCGTACACCGCCCGCCCGTCGCTCCCGGTCAGCTCGACCTGACGGACCCGGGCGAGCGCCGGGGCGTCGTCGCGCAGCCGGGCGGCGAACTCCTCGATCACCGGTGCCGGACCGCACACGTCTCCCTCGACCCGCCCGTCGACGTTGGCCACCCAGCCGGAGAGGCCGAGCGCGGTCGCGGTGCGGTACACGAAGGGCCGGAAACCGACGCCCTGCACGACGCCCTCGACGTGAAAGTGCCGCGTGGTCATGTGAACCTCCCCGCCGGCATGTCCAGGTGCCGTACGACCTCCCGCTCCACGGCGTCCGCGAGCGCGTCCACGACGGCCGCGACGGCGGGTGAGAGGCCGGTGCCGAGAGAGGTCTCGGCACCCTCCACCGCGTACACCACCAGGCGTTGGGGCAGCAGGCCCAGGGCGTCCGCCAGTTGCACGGCCTCACCGAGCCCCAGTCCGTGGGAACTGGTGGAGGACGCGCCGGTGACCTGGCCGCCATCGAGTTCCAGCCGGTGCACGCGCCCCGGCGTGCCGGGATGTGCGTGCGCCGCGTCCACCACCACGGCCAGTCCGGCGCCCTCCCACAGGCCGATCAGACGTCCCGGGTCGCCGTCGCAGACCGCCAGGTCCGTCCCCGACGGCAGGGGCCGCTCACTCAGTCGGCGCACCACGGACCAGCCCACCCCGTCGTCGCGTCGGAAGTCGTTGCCGACGCCGATGACGGCGATCCGCCCGCGCGTGCTCATACCCCGACGTTGCCCGAACGTCCCCGCGGCCGGACAGGGGCCGAACGGCCCCGAAGCGGGCCCTGCGGCCCCACGGCCGTGCGGGCTGGTCCGCTGCCGGGGCCCGGGCCTTCTCCTGCGGACCGGCGTCCGACGCGACAGCGTTCCTGAGGCGGGAGTCAGCGCAGGAGACCGCCGGACAGCGGCGGGCATGCCACCGGACCCCTGAGAAGGGCAGCGTGAGCGCCGGGACGACCCCGGTGAAGCCGGGCACGCGCGAGGGCGCACCCTCGGGGCCACCGCTTCTTCTCGGGGCACATCGAACCCGGCCACCTGACCCGGGCGGGCCGACTGGAGTCCGGGGTCATGGGCCTGCGCCACGGCGACCACCGCGACCGGCCCGCCGTCGACGACTGGGCCCGGGAGATCGGCCTCCAGCTGCCCGGACGAGGCGAAGGGACCGGGGACACCGCGGAGTGACTGGGATGGGTGCCCGCGGCGGCGACGGACATCCGGCTCCGGCTCCGGCTGCCGGCCGGGCCGTCAGTAGGGCAACGGCCGACCGGAAGGGGAACGGAGGTCGAGAGGCGCCGGCCTACGAGGAGACGGCGGGCGCTTCTCCTGCTGGATCCGCTTCATCGTGATCGTCTCCCGAGCTGTGGCTCACGGGCGGAAGTCGCACATGACCCAGCCTCGTCGGCCGCCTGAGGACACGCGAGGGGGCGAACGTCCTCGGACACCGTGCCGTCCGGACCCGTCGGCGGGACCGCTGGGCCCGGCCCGTCCCGTCGACCAGGATGGCGGCGGCGTCGGCCGGCGTCGCGAAGGCCGGCGTCGCGGAGGCCGGGGCGCCCGGCGCACGGGGCCGGAAGACCCTGGCGGGAGCCGAGCGGTGAAGCGGAAGGCTCTTCAGGGCTGGGGGCGTCCTCACGCCGGGGGGCGTCCTCACGCCGGGGGGCGTCCTCACGCCGGGCCCGCCAGGGGCTTCGGCACTCAGCCGTCCAGGAGCACCGCCCGAGCCACCGGAGCATGCCTCTTCGGCCCGGAGTCCCCTGGCGGCCTCCTGGTCGCGGCGTCACCGGGAGGCATCGGCCACGCTCAACCGGTAGTCGGCCTCGGCGGCTTCACGCAGGGCGACGATCTTGAGGGCTCCCGTCGCCGTCCCGTGTGAGGCGTCGTCGTAGACGTCCGTCATGTCCGCCAGAGCTCGTACGTGACTGACCAGCGGCGAGACATCGAGCCCGCCGGGCCGCACGAGATCGAGGAGCCAGGGCACGGAGTAGGTGTCGACCTGGCCGGTCCGGATGGTGACGTCACTGTTCCACAGCGTCTCCAGGTGCAGGGCAACGGGGCTGGTGTGGATGCCGACGACGGCGACCGTGCCCCCGCGCCGCACGAGGCGGGTGGACAGCAGGAAGCTCTCCTGACTCCCGGCAGCCTCGATGACGACGTCGGCGCCCGGCCCCCTCGCCAGTTCCGCGATCGCCGTCCCGGGCAGGTGGGCCGCGTCGGCGCCCACTCGTACGGCGGTGTCGAGGCGGGCCTGGGACAGGTCGACCGCGATGACCTTCCGGGGCGAGTGGACGCGTGCCAGGAGCACGGCCGCCAGACCGACCGGACCCGCGCCCACGACGACCACGGTGTGTCCCGGGCCGACTCCGCCCGCGCGTACGCCCAGTTCGTACGCGGCGGGCAACACCTCGGACAGCAGAACGGCGTGCTGGGCCTGCAGCGAGGCGGGCCACAGGTATGTGGAGTGATCGGCGAACGGCACACGGAGCATCTCCGCCTGGGTGCCGTCGATCCGGCGTCCGAGGAGCCGGCCTCCGGCCTCGCACAGGCCGTAGCTGCCGGCCCGGCAGCAGGCGCACTGCCCGCAGGCGGACACGGCCGAGACGATGACCCGGTCGCCCGGCTTGCGGGCGAGCACGGCGGGCCCCACGTCCACCACCTCACCGACCGCCTCGTGGCCGAGCACGGTGCCCGGCTCGACCTGCGGCAGATCTCCCCGTACGACCCGCAGGTCGCGTTCGGAGACGGTGGTCGCCTCGACCTGTACGAGGGCGTCCGTCGGCGCCTGGAGCACCGGATCCTTGACGACGTCCCAGGAGATCCGCCCCGGGGCGTGGTAGATGAGCGCACGCATTGTCCTCACCCCCAATCCAGTCTGGGCATGCCGGCCCCGTCACCCGGTAGGGACGTCCGGACCCTTTCTTCCGGCCCGTACGTCCCTCGCCGTCGGGCCGGTGTCAGACCGCCACGATGTCGGTGGTCACGGACACGACGCCGTCGACGCCGAGACACAGCCGTTCGATGACGGGAATCAGTTCCTGGGCCTGGACACGCCCCTTCAGCGCGACCCTGCCCTCGTTCACGTCCACCCGCACGTCCGCCGGGGCGAGGCCCAGCGTCCCGGTCAGCACGTCCCCGGCGATCTCCTCGCGCAGCGCATCGTCCTGGCGCAGGAAGACGCGCAGCAGGTCGCTTCGGCTGACGATGCCCACCAGCGTCTCGGTCTCGTCCACCACGGGAAGACGTTTGACGCCCTCGGCGTCCATCACCCGGGCCGCCTCGACGACGGTCCACCCGGGCCGCGCGCACACCGCGGGCGTGGTCATCAGCTCCCCGGCCGTCGGAGCGCTGTCCCCTGGCCGGGCCCCGTTCGCGTGGCGGGACACCAGCGGCAGGCCGACGGGGTCCGGCCGCACGGCGACGCTGCGCAGCAGGTCGGCCTCCGACACCACACCGACGGGGTGCCCCAGTGCGTCGATCACGGGCAGCGCGGTCACGTCGTGTTCGGCCAGCAGCTTGACCACGGCCTTGAAGGGGGCGTCCCTTCCCACCCGGACGACACCGCGCGTCATGAGATCTCCTACCGTACGGTGGCGCATGACGTTCTCCCTTCGGGCCCCTCACTCTCCGATGTCGTTCGCGTGCCGTGCATCCAGGCTGGCACCGGCCGCGGGTGGCGGACTTGAGCCGTTGTGCACGACATCGGTCCGGTTCGGCCCCGGTCATCGAGGCCTGTCGGCCCTGTCGGCGCGGACCGTGTTCGAGCCCGGACCCGTCGTCGCGCCGGGGGCTCCACGGGCGTGGGGGCGGTGTCGTTGCCGCCGTCGAAGCGCGGCTGATCCACGGTCAGGAGGTGGCCGCGTACCCGTGTCTGGTAGGCGTGACCGGTGACGGGGCCACCTCGGCCTCGGCGGCGCGGGTCCCTCCGCCGGAGGCCGTGTGCCACGGCAGCGGACACCGTCGCCCGGCCGCGGCCCTCCGGCGCGTTCCGGCGGGCCGGACGGAGCCCGTCGTGTCAGCGGGCGGAGTCCCCGTCGGGACGGACCACGACCACGGGGCAGGCTGCGTGCTGGGCGCAGCGCTGGCTGACCGAGCCCAGCATCGCGCGCGCGAAGCCTCCCCGTCCCCGGCGGCCCACGACGAGGATGTCCGCGCCTTCCGAGGCCCGGATCAGCACCTCCGAGGGGTCTCCCTCGACGAGGTGCTCGGTCATTCCGGGGGGACGCCCGTCGGGGAAGACCGAACTCAGCTCCTGCGTGAAACGCTCCCGCGCCTGTTGCAGGTCGAAGTCGGTGTCGCTCGCCGGTCCGCTCCAGCCCGTCTCCGACGGGGTGTCCCAGGCGTGGACCGCTGTCACGACACCGCCGACGAGGCGTGCGTAGCGGTCGGCCCAGCGCAGGGCCGCGTAGGACGACGGGGACCCGTCCACGCCCACGATCACCCGTGGCAGCGGCTCAGAGGTCTGCATGGTCACCTCACTCGGCATTCGGAGGGTGCGTCATCTGCCACGCTGCCGGGCCGCGCGCCGCCGCGCCAGTCGAGGCATTGGGCCGAGACCGGGTTCTCCGGGGTGCAGTCGCCGCACCGGGTTCCGCCTGGGCACCTTCGCCCGCACCGTCCGGCTCCCGCCGGAGCGAGGGGCGACGAGGCCGAGGCGGACCAAAGGAACGGGGCGCTGACGATCACGGTCCGGTGCGGCGGGACGGGTGCCTGCACCACCAACCGTGTGCGCGCCCGCTTCGGCGCCGGCCGCGCACACGGCCGGACACAACGACGGGGCGCACCGGGACACCTCGCGCGAGCCCGGTCCGGCCGCGCCAACCCCGTGAAGGCGGCGTGACGCCCGGTCCGGAGTGACACTGGACCGGCAGGAACCTTCACCCGGGCGACCGGCCCGGAACGGCCGAGAGGGTCCGCATGACGGACTGGACCTGGGAGTACGAGGGCTACGATCCCGTCGGCGCACGCCTGCGAGAGACGCTGTGCACCCTGGGCAACGGCCGCTTCGCAACGCGTGGCGCCCTGCCCGAGTGCGATGCCGACGACACGCACTATCCGGGTACGTACGCGGCCGGCTGCCATGACCGGCTCACCTCCGTCGTGGCCGGGCACCGTGTCGAGAACGAGGACATGGTCAACCTCCCCAACTGGCTGCCCCTGCGCTTCAGAGAAGCAGGTGGGGCCTGGCTCACCCCCGACACCGCACCGGTCCTCGCCCACACCGAGGTTCTGCACCTGGAGGCTGGGGTGCTGGAGCGTGCCACCCGCTACGGACTGGCCGCGGGCGCGGTCCTGTCCGTCCGCCAGCAGCGGATCGTGCACATGGCCGATCCCCACCTGGCCGCCCTGCGCACCGAGGTGACCGTGCAGGGCGCGACGACGGAACTGGACGTCGAAGCGGCACTGGACGGGGGAGTGACCAACGCGGGCGTACCGCGCTACCGCGGCCTGGACGGACGGCACCTGGTCCATGTGCACACCGGCACCACCGGTGCGGAGACCGTCTGGCTGCGCTGCCGCACCCGTACGTCGGACATCCGGATCGGCATGGCCTGCCGGCTGACGACGCATGCTCCGGTCACCACCGCGCACGAGCACCTGCGTGCCGTCCAGCAGGTACGCCTGGTGCTGGAGCCCGGACGCACCCTCACCGTCGACAAGACGGTGGCGCTGCACACCTCGCGCGACCCGGCGATCAGCGACCCGGTACAGTCCGCCGTCGACCGGGTCACGGCCGCGCCCGCGTACGACGCGCTGCTGAAGTCCCATCGCATTGCCTGGAAGCAGCTGTGGCGGCGAGCCGAGATCGACGTACCCGGCGAGCCGGGGGCCATTCTGCGCCTGCACCTCTTCCACGTCCTGCAGACCCTGTCGCCGCACACCGCGGACCTGGACGTCGGCGTACCGGCCCGTGGGTTGCACGGTGAGGCGTACCGCGGCCACGTCTTCTGGGACGAACTGTTCGTCCTGCCCTACCTCAACCTCCACTTCCCCGAGGTCTCCCGCGCCCTGCTGCGCTACCGCCACCGGCGGCTGGACCGGGCCTGCGCGGCGGCGCGGGCCGTCGGCCGGCGGGGCGCGCTGTACCCGTGGCAGAGCGGCAGCGACGGACGTGAGGAGTCCCCGCGGCTTCACCTCAACCCGCGATCGGGGCGCTGGCTGCCGGACCACACCCACCTTCAGCACCACGTCGGCTCGGCCGTCGCGTACAACTTGTGGCAGTACTGGCAGGCCAGCGGGGACGACGAGTTCCTGCACACCAAGGGCGCCGAGATGCTGCTGCAGATCGCGCGCTTCTGGGCGGACTCGGCCACCTGGGACGACGGACTGGGCCGGCACAGGATCCTCGGGGTGGTCGGCCCGGACGAGTATCACGACGCGTACCCCGGGGCCGACAGACCCGGCGTCGACGACAACGCCTACACGAACGTCACCGCTGCCTGGGTGCTGGTCCGAGCCCTGGAGGTGCTGCGACGCCTTCCTGCGCCGCGCCGGGCCGAGCTCTTCGAGCGCACCGCCCTGGACAGCGGCGAGCTGGAACGCTGGGAGGAGGTGTCGCGGACTCTGCGAGTCCCCTTCCACGAGGGACTCGTCAGCCAGTTCGACGGCTACGGCGACCTGGCCGAACTGGACTGGGACGGATACCGGAGGCGGTACGACGACATCAGGCGCCTGGACCGGATCCTCGAGGCGGAGGGCGATGCGGTCAACCGCTACCGGGCGTCGAAGCAGGCGGACGTGCTGATGCTCGGGTACCTCTTCTCACCGGCTGAACTCCGGTCCCTGTTCGAGCGACTGGGACATCCACTCGACGAGGACACCTGGCGGCGCACCGTCGACCACTACCTGGGCCGCACGAGTCACGGCTCCACTCTGAGCGGTCTCGTCCACGGCTGGGTCCTGGCCCGCGCCCGACGCGCCGAGGCATGGGCCTTCTGCCTGGAGGCACTCAGGGGAGACGTGGCCGACCTGCAAGGCGGGACCACGGGCGAGGGCATCCACCTCGGGGCGATGGC
The DNA here is from genome assembly GCF_044545925.1 of Streptomyces sp. NPDC053367. Classification (NCBI taxonomy): domain Bacteria; kingdom Bacillati; phylum Actinomycetota; class Actinomycetes; order Kitasatosporales; family Streptomycetaceae; genus Streptomyces; species Streptomyces sp. NPDC053367. The sequence goes on from NZ_JBITYN010000006.1 coordinate 297,391, forward strand.
CGGCACCCTCGACCTGGTCCAGCGAGGTCTCACCGGGCTGGAGACCCGCCAGGGCGCGCTGTGGCTGGACCCCGTGCCCCTGCCGGAACTGTCGTCGTACGCCTTCTCGCTGCACTACCAGGGGCACTGGGGCGTGCGGCTGAAGCTGGGTAGCGGACACCTGGAGATCGACGTGCCCTCGTCCGACCTCCTGCCGATCGACGTACGGCTGCCCGACCGGACGGTCCTCGTGCAGCCGGGGAGCACACGCCGGCTGCTGCTGGGCGACCCCGGGTGAAACGCAGCCGCGGGACAGGTGCGGCGACCGACGGCACGACCCGATCGCAGGTCCGCACGGGCGGCGAGGTGGGCCGAACGGTCCCGGCCGGGGCCGGACAGCCCCTCCTGTCCGGCTGCCACGGGTGCCACGGTGGCAGTGGACCTGAAGACTGCCCAAGTTTCGAGGCGGTGGGCACGATGACGCTGGAACTTCCCCTCGTGGTGGGCGTGGACGGATCGGACGGCAGCCTGCTGGCGGTCGACTGGGCGGTGGACGAGGCTGCCCGGCACGGGCTTCCCCTGCGGCTGGTCCACGCCTCCCTCTGGGAACACTACGAGAGCGCCCTTCCGTCGGTCACTCTCGCACGGCCGTCCGCGCAGGTGCTGGCCGATCACATCGTCGCTTCGGCGGCGGAGCGTGCCCGGCGCCGCAATCCCGACGTGAAGTTCTCCACCGACGTCTTCCCGGCCGAAGCGACGGAGGCACTGCTGAAGGAGGGCGACAACGCCACCGCCCTGATCACCGGTTCCCGCGGCCGCAGCGAGCTGACGGGACTGCTGCTCGGCTCCGTCGGCCTGGCCGTCGCGGCCCGCGCGCACTGCCCGGTGATCGTGGTACGAGGTGACAGGGCCGGCCTGGCCGGCACCCACGAGCGGATCCTCCTCGGTGCCGGGGACCCCGAGGCCGGCGGGGAAGCGGCGCGGTTCGCCCTGCGCGAAGCGGAGATCCGCGGATGCGCGCTCGACGTGGTACGGAGCTGGCGCTGCCCCGCGTACGAGACCGCAGACACCGCCGAGCCCGCCGAGGCTCCCGGCCTGGAGCACGAGGAGCAGGCCCGCGCCCTGCTGGACGAGCTGCTGCGCGACGCGATCGGCGGCCACCCGGACGTGCGGGTGCGGCGTACGACGGCGGAGGGGCCGGCCCACAAGGTCCTGGTGCGCCGCTCGGCCGCGGCCGACCTCGTGGTCGTCGGGGCCCGCCGCCGGCAGGGACACTTCGGGCTCCAGCTCGGGCGGGTGGCCCACACACTGCTGCACCGCGCTCTGTGCCCGGTGGCCGTCGTGCCGCATCGCGGGTGAGCGGCCGCGTCGGTCCGTGGGGGCTGCCCGGCCCCCGATCGGGCCGGTCGGCCCCTCCCGTCCGCGTCCGCTGCGGCAGGACGCTGGTCCCAGGAGCGACCGGCCTCCACGGAGGTGCTGGGTATGGCGCGGCCGACACGGCGGCGAGCAGGTGAGCGCGGCCCGGCGGCCGCAGCCGCATTCCCCCCCCCACGTACACGCGAGTGATCAGGAAGGTGACGGTCATGATCAGATACGTTGTGACCGGTGTCGACGGCACGCCCGAGGGCCAGGCCGCGGCCGAGTGGGGGGCCAGGGAAGCCTTGCGGCGCGGACTGCCGCTCCGGCTCGTGCACGCGTGGGAGGTGGGCCTGCCGGAAGGGGCCGCCGAGGCGGAGCTGCCCGAGCTGAGGGCCCCGCAACTGCATGCCCGTCATGTGCTGCACACCGCGCTCGACCGGCTGGGCGAGCGGTACCCGCAGCTGACCATCACCGCGGAGCAGGTCTGCAGACTGCCCGTTCCCGCCCTGCTCGGCGAAGCCGGGAACGCCGACCTCCTGGTCATCGGCAGCCAGGGCCCCAGCGGCCTGGGCGGGTTCATCTCGGGTTCGGTCGCCATGGCCACCGTGGCCCGCATCGAGCGGCCGATCGTCCTCGTACGGGCGGGTGAGACCGCTGAGGACGAGCATCTGCCGGACGGCGACGGAAAGCCGTCGCTGCGCACCCCGTTCCGTGACATCGCGGTCGCCGTCGACCTCGACGGCCCGTGCGAGGAGGTCCTCGACTTCGCCTTCCACGCAGCCGACCTGCGCCGGGCACCGCTGCGCGTCGTGCACGCCTGGCGCGTGCCGCTCTCCCACGGCCTGCCGGACGCCGAAGAACGCGCGAGGGTCAGGACGGCGGCGGAACGCGAACTCGCCGGACGGCTCGGCCCCTGGCGGGAGAAGTATCCCGCGGTCTTCGTCAGGGAGGACCTGCACGAGGGACGCCCGGCACATGTCCTCGTCCGGGCCGCGGGCGGCGCTGGCCTGCTCGTGGTGGGCAGCCGCCGGCGTCACCCCGCGGTCGGCCCGCACACCGGGCAGGTCGCCCACGCGCTGATCCACCACGTGCGCTGCCCGGTCGCACTGGTTCCGCACGCGTGAGGGCTGGTTGCCCGGGCCGTTCCAGGGCCCGGGTGTCGGGGCGAGGGAGTGATCACCGATGGCGTACCGGAACGCTCATGACATGACCGGCTGGGGCTGGTTCGCCGAGGTCGCTGACCATCGTGTTGTTCCGGGCCCTGCTGATCGCCGGCGGCGTCCTCCTCTTCCGTACCGTGAACCGCGGCCCCGCCGAGACGAGTGGACGCGTCCGTGAGCAGGGGGCTTCCCTTCCTCCTGGATACCCCCCGGTTACACCTGTCAAGGTGGGAGGCGGATACCCCCGGGGGTACGTCGACCGCACGAAAGGAGTCATGAGCCGTGTTCTTCGTCGACACCCTGGAGTTCCAGGGCCTGGGCAACCACAGTTACCTCGCCGGCGGCCCCGCCACCGCGGTGGTCGTGGATCCGCCGCGGGACATCGACCAGGTCATCGCCACAGCGGCCCGCCGCGGGGTGAGCATCGCCTTCGTGGCCGAGACCCACGTGCACAACGACTACGTCACCGGCGGCCTGGAGCTGGCGCGAGTCACCGGCGCCCAGTACCTGGTGCCTGCCGGGGCGCACGTGTCGTTCGCCCGCACCCCGGTCGCCGACGGCGACACCGTGACGGTCGACGAGGGGCTGGTGCTGCGCGCGATGGCCACGCCCGGGCACACCCCGCACCACACCTCCTACGCCCTCACCGAGGGCGGCCGCGGTGTGGCGGCCTTCACCGGCGGATCCCTCCTCATCGGCACCGTCGGCCGCCCCGATCTGGTCGAGCCGCGGCTGACCGAGCAGTTGGCCCGCGCCCAGCACGCCTCCGCCCACCGGCTCGTCGACGAGCTGGACGACGAGGTGCCGGTACTGCCCACCCACGGCTTCGGCAGCTTCTGCACCTCCTCGCGGACCAAGGGGGACGCGACCACGATCGGCAAAGAGCGCAGGACCAACGACGCGCTGACCCTGGACGTGGACACCTTCGTCTCCCAGCTGCTCGCCGGGCTCGACGACGTGCCCGCCTACTACGCGCACATGGGCCCGGCCAACGCCGAGGGGCCCGCGCCGGTCGACCTCACCCCGCCCCGGCGCGCGGACGCCGAGGAGATCGCCCGGCGGCTGGCCGCCGGCGAGTGGGTCGTGGACCTGCGCAGCCGCATGGTCTTCGCCGAGGGACATGTCGCCGGATCGTTCAACTTCGAGGGCGACGGCAAGCTCGCCACCTACCTCGCCTGGCTCCGGCCGTGGGGCAAGCCCGTCACCCTGCTCGCCGGGGATCCGGGACAGATCGCCGCCTCGCAGCGGGAGCTGGCGCGCGTGGGCATCGACCGCCCGGCCGCCGCCGCCACCGGAGACCCGGCCGGCTGGATCCGTGCGGGCGAGCGGCTCGCCACCTTCCCTCGCGCCCGCTTCGCCGACCTGGCCGATGCCCGCAGGCGCGGCGACGACGTCATCGTGCTGGACGTGCGCCGGAACTCCGAGCGTGCGGGCGGCCACGTCGAAGGCTCCGTCCACATCCCGATCCACGAACTGCGCGGTCGCATCGGCGAGGTGCCGGACGGAGTGGTGTGGGTGCACTGCGCAGGCGGGATGCGCGCGGCGATCGCCGCCTCCCTGCTCGACGCCGCAGGCCGCGACGTGGTCGCCGTCGACGACGGCTTCGACGCCGCCACCGAGGCCGGACTGGTCCAAACCCGCCCCGCCACGCTCCTCGGTCACGCCGGTCACGCCGGTCACGCCGGCTGTCTTCGGCGCTCCGAGGGCGCGTGGGCGGACACCCCGCCGTGGCCGGGACCGGGACGGTGAGGTGTCCTTCGCCGAGTGACCTGGTGCGCGAACCGGTCGGCGGGCCCGGATCCGAGCGACAGTCCCCAGCCGGTCGAGCATCGCCTTCCTCAGGTGTCGCACGCAGCTCGAAGGTGGTCTTCCCTGACGGTATGGCCTGCCGAGTGACGTTTCTGCGGTGAACCGCCTCCGCCATTGGAGTGAGCAGAGCCGGGCCCTCATGGATGGTCACGTGACCACCTGGGGATGCTCTTGTCTCGGCAAAGGGCGTTCAGACGCGGCGGCCGAGCCCGATCCGCGTCACCACCCACAGAAGGAGCCGGACGTTGACCCACGGCATGAGACTGCGCGAGCGCATCGCCGGGCCCGGGACCACACCGCTGATCGGCGTGTACGACATGTACTCCGCTTCGATCGCGGCCAAGCACTACGACGGGATGTTCGTCTCGGGCTTCGGGTTCGCGGCCTCGTACTACGGCCTGCCCGACATCGGATTCATCGCCTGGCCCGACATGATGGCCTTCGTCCAGCGGCTGCGGGGCGCATTTCCGCACCACCATCTGCTGGTCGACATCGACGACGGCTACGTCGACCCCGAGGTCGCCTGTCACGTCGTCGAGGGACTGGAGCGCATCGGCGCCTCGGGCGTCATCCTGGAGGACCAGAAACGGCCCCGCCGCTGCGGTCACGCGGACGGCAAGCAGGTGCTGCCGCTGGAGGAGTACCTGGAGAAGCTGGACAAGGTACTGCGAACGCGCAAGGACCTGGTCGTCGTCGCCCGCACGGACGCCACGGACGAGCAGGACATCCTCCGGCGTGCCCAGCGGCTGGCGGCGACCGACGCGGACGTGGTACTGGTCGACGGCGTACGCAGCGCCGAATGGATCGGGCGTATCCGCAAGGTGGTCGGGAGCAAGCCTCTGCTGTTCAACCAGATCGCAGGTGGCAAATCCCCCCGGCTCTCCCTGGGTGAACTGTCCGACCTCGGCATCGACGTGGCGATCTACAGCACCCCGTGCCTCTTCGCCGCGCACGAGGCGATCGACGCTGCGCTCATCGGGCTGAGGGCGGCCGACGGCCGGCTGCCCGAGGTGGATCCTGTCAGCGGCGTCGGTGTGAGAGCGTCCACCAGCCTGCTGGAGCGCAACATCGGTCCCGAACGGCTGACCCTCGACCGTGCAGGCGTCTGACGTCGGCAGAAGCACACTGGACGGGGCGTTCGCCGACCTGCATGCTGCCACGAGCCAAGGGGGGTCTCGCGGGCAGGCGGGCCCAGCAGTCGGTGACCGAAGGCAGCCCGCAACAAGGGGCACACCGAAAGCCGTGCGACGTGACCGCGGTCTGATCACGCTCGGCTTTCCAACCGGGAGGGCGCAGCCGGCCGGCCGGCCGGGCCGTCGGCCGAAGCCGGCACCACCGTGTCGTCGGCCTCGGCTGTCGAACGGACTCGACCGTCGTGCCCACCGCAGCGCGTCGTGCCGTCGGTTCGCCCCTCCGTCACCGCCCCGCTGAGCAGGCGGTCAAGCGGGGCTGAGCCGCCCTGGCAGGCGTGGGACGACGAGCGCGTGACCCACTGGATGTACGTTCATCCCGATATGTGGCCATGACGCGCGTCCAGCGTTCACACGGACACGGCCATGTCCGTGGCACCAAACTCGGGGAGGACTCATCGCCGAAACGACGTCGGAGAGCGGCTCCGGGATCGTCTCGGGAAGCCAGCTGCCGGAAGCCGACCTGCTACGGACCATGCTCGGCCGCCCCGAGTACCGCAGAGCGCTGGTGTTCTGTGCACTGATCGGTATCCCGGTGGCGCTGACCGCGTTCTGGTTTCTCGTAGCGGTGCACCAGTTGGAACAGCTGATCTGGACGGACTGGCCCAAGGACCTGGGCCGGCGGCAGGCTCCCTGGTGGTGGGGGATTCCCCTGCTGACAGTGGCCGGGCTTGTGGTCGCCCTGGTGGTCGCACACCTTCCTGGCCGGGGTGGGCACATTCCGGCGGGCGGGCTGCACGCGGGCGGGGTCACCAAAGCGGCGCTGCCGGGCGTCGTGATCGCCGCGCTGGTCGGTCTGCCGCTCGGTGCCGTCCTGGGACCCGAGGCTCCGCTGATCGCCCTGGGCGGCGGACTGGCGTTGTATCTCGCGAGTCTCGCCCGGGCGCCGCAGACCGAAGCGAGCACGGCATTGCTCGGCGCCGCCGGGGCCGCGGCAGCCATCTCCGCGCTTTTCGGCAACCCGGTGGTGGGCGCCGTACTCCTGATGGAGGTGGCGGGGGTGGGCGGGCCGCAACTGTTCGCGGTGATGCTGCCGGCTCTGCTGGCCAGTGGCGTCGGCGACCTGATCTTCACCGGGTTCGTCCACTGGACCGGCTTCGAGACGGGGAGCTTGAACATCGGCCTGCCCACGCCGCCACCCCTCGACTGGGCGGACGTGCTCTGGGTGCCGGTGTTGGCTCCCTCCGTGGCCTTCTTCGTCCACTGGATCTTCGTCGGCGGGCAGTTCGTCGCGCGGTTCGTGGAAAGCCGCGTCGTACGGAACACCGTGGTGTGCGCGCTGGGCGCGGCGGGCTGTGTCACGGCCTACGCGCTCGCCACCGGTCGTTCGCCGGCCGAAGCCGCCCTGTCCGGAGAGTCCACGCTGGCCGGCCTGGCGCATGATCCGCACGCCTGGTCCGTGGGCGCACTTCTCGCTGTGCTGGTCTTCAAGGGCCTTGCCTACACGCTGTGTCTGGGCAGCCTGCGCGGTGGCCCGGTGTTCCCCGCGCTGTTCCTGGGAGGTGCTGCCGGCGTTCTGCTGGCGCCGCTGCCGGGTCTCGGGCTGGTGCCGGCCATGGCGATCGGGATGGCGGCCTCCGTGACCGCCGCTCTACGGCTGCCCGTCAGCGGTGTTGTTCTGGTCGTGCTGTTGCTCGGCAACGTGGAAACGGTGGCGCTGGTGGTGATCGCCGCGGTCGGGTCCTTCGTGGTCGGCCAGCGACTGCCGCCGGGCCCCCGCGTTCCGGAGTTCGGCGAAGGCGGGGCCCGCCGGACGCGGGGGGCGTCAGGGGCGTGAAGAGCGGTACGCGGATGAAGAACTGGCGAGGCCGTGGTGAGCCGGCACCGAAGGACGAGCACCACCGCGGGCGGTCAAGCGTCGGAGGCTGCTGTTCAGGCACCGGGTGGTTCCTTCGGCGGGACCGTCGACATCGCCGAAAGGTGCGAGACCGGGCAGCGAACACCACATCGACACCGACGGCCAGGGCATCCGGCTCGCGGCGTCGCTGACCGGCCGAAGCCGCAACGACGCCATTCGACTTCTGCCACTGCTCGACAAGATCCCGGTCTCGCGGGAGTCGTCGGCAGGCCGAGCCGGCGGCCCGACAGGCCTTTCGTGGACCGCGGTCACGCCCCGACAAGTACCGCTGGCTCCTGCGACAGCGCGGGATCCGGCCGGTGACCGCCGAGCGGGGCGAGCCGCACGGCACCATGTCCACATCCTTGCCAGGACCTCTTGGCGGCAGGTGTCAAAGAAGCGCGATGGTGTCACCGAGCTGCACCAGCCCGGGCGCCACCACCGTGGCCAGCGCGTCCAACCGGGCGTCGTGCGCCTGCGCGACGGCCCGCAACACCAGCGGGGAGTGCGGCAAGTCCTGCTGGGCCTCATTGGTCATCACGCATCGCTCGCTCGATCGCACGAACTCCACGCACAGGCCGGAGCCGATCCTCGCCGTACTCCCGAACCACTCGTCCTCCACGAACGCAGGGGTGCCCGGCGGCGTGCGCAGCAGGAGATTCGGCCGGAAGCGCCGCTCGTCCACCGGTACACCGGGGACAGCCGCGCGCACCCACTCGAGGGTGGCAGTGGTCAGAACGCTGATGGGGAGCTGATCGAAGTGGGAGATCGTTTCCTCGCGGGCTATCTCGACGTCCTTACGGCCGAGGTAGCAGCGCAGGTAGGCAGTCGGATCCGAAACGGCCACGCCCTGCGGGTCCAGCAGTTCCGGCTTTCCGGCTTCATCGAGGTAGCGGGAGCGCAACTGCAGCAGACCGGGCATTCTGCGGAAGCGGCGGGTGTTCTTCCCCGAGCCGAACTTGCCGTCGGCGTCGCGTACTGCGAAGAGGCGGTCACCGACGAGACCTCGCGCGTCGACCTCTGCTCGTCGCAGCAGCTCACCGCCGGTCGATTTGATCGGGTACCGCCAGATCCGTTCGACCACGCCCAACTCGTCCGCCATCCGGGAAGGCTACAACAGACGATCAAACGCACTTCCTGCAACGCCGGATGCCGCCATGCAGGGCCGCCGGTCGGCGTGTACGGCGTTGCCGCGAACACGGCCCGCTTGTCATGCGGAGCGATCCCGCCACGTTGCGGACGAGCGGTGAACGACGGCAGCAACGGTGTGTCATGCGGGTGCGGCGCTCCATCCCGGATGGGGAGGTGGGACTGGTCCCCTACGACGGCGAGGCCAATCGCTCGGGACGCCGTGACCGGCCGACTCAACTGCCTCGTGGGCGGCCACCTCGGCCGTGGCGGTGTTCACTTGGGTGGTCGGAGGGTCGGACGCGCTGGCGCGCAGGCACGCTACGGCGTAGCGTGCCGCACTGTTGATCCGGCGGGGTGAGGAGCGAGAGTGACCAGTACGCGCAGGCTGTTCATGGGGGCGTTCACGGCGGGGGCCGTGACGGTGGCGGCCGGATCGGGTACCGCGTCGGCGGCTGAGGAGGCCGGACAGGCGGAGGGGGACGTGACGTACCCGGGCGAGGTCAAGGCCCGGAACTTCCGCACCGACGGTGGCACGACCTCAGTGTTCAAGACCGCGTCGACGGCGGCGACGGCGAAGCTCCACGCCTTGACCGTGTATCAGGCCGGTGTGGCCGGCGACGGTGTCGCGCTCAACGTCACCTCGGACAATCCGGAGGACTCGGCGATGTACCTGTCCGGGAGGGAGAAGAGCAGGGGCACACTGAAGATCCTGCACCGGGGGCAGGCGGACGCCTCGGACGGGGGAGCGGCCGCGGTCTCCGTGTACCTGGACACCGAAGGCGTCACCGACCAGTCGGGCGGCACCGCCGCGCAGGGCATCTTCGTCACGCACACCACCGGTCCCACCAAGGGCAACCTCATCACATTGCGAAACAACGGCGTGGACGACTTCGTGGTGAAGGGTTCCGGAGCGGTGGGCATCGGCCTCCCCATCGGGGCGACCCCGCGCGGGCGGGTGGAGATCGCCCAGCGCAACTCCCTGATCGGGCTTCTGATGCAGGCCAACGAGGACTCCGCCGGCCGACTGCTGGAGATCCGCGACCGTACGGGCACCGCGAAGCTGCGCGTGCTCAACAGCGGCGCCCTGGCCGCCCACAACGCCATGTTCGGTGTCACGGGCGCCGAATCCTACGGCGGCGGCGACGGCGTGATCGGCATCCGCAATGCCACCGCGGCCCCGGTCGGCAACCCGACGAACGGTGGTGTCCTCTACGCCGAGGGCGGCGCCCTCAAGTGGCGCGGTTCCTCCGGCACCGTCACCGTGATCGGACCGGCCTGACCATGGAACTGACCCCTGAGCAGCTCGTGTCGGAGTTCCAGGACGCCGTCATGGAGCTGTATTTCGCTCGCAAGCGCATCGCCCTCCTGGAAGCTGAGAACGCGGCGTTGCGGGAGCATCTGGCCGCCTCCGAGCGGACGTCGGAAGCGAGGGAGGGATGAAGCCGTCGTTGTCACGGGCCGCTCGGCATCGTCCCGGGCCTCGGCGGTGACGCCCGTCCGCCGCACGCGTGCGCGTCGGAAGATCCTGATCGGCGTCCGCTCCGCGACTTCGGCCCTTCCGCGCCGCACACACCCGGAGAACCCGGGACGCGACTCCGTCGCGGCCGCTCCGTGTTCCCACTGCTGCCCCTCGTGACCTGACGGAGGGAGATGCCGAAGCCGGCCGCGATCTTGGCGAGGGTGTCGTGGCGCGGCGGATGTGGAGCTTCTGACGGGTGGCGGCTCGATCACCGCTCATCACGCGGGCGAGGCGTGCCCCTTTCCCGTCAGCATCGCCATCGGCGACGGGTCGGTCACTTCGTCCCGGGGATCTCGGCGAGGTCCCCGGGAGGCGCGTCCGCCGGAGACCGTGTGGTCAGGCTGCGTCGATGAGGGTCCGGCCGTCAGCGGCGCGAGCGGCGGCGCTTGCGCTTGCGTAGGTGGACTGTACGCGGGAGCGCTCGGTGGCGTTCGGTGTGGCGTTGGTGCAGGCCGTGCCGGCGCTCGATCCCGACATCAGCTGTGAGCAGGGACCGGGCTTGGTGTCCGGCAGGCCCAGGCTGTGTCCCAGCTCGTGGGCGATGATACGGGTCTTGTTGTAGCCCTGGTCCACGGCCTGGCTGCCGAGCTCGACGCGGACTTGACGGCCCGGGCGAACGGGGCCGAGCGTGGCCTGGGGCCAGCCGGTGGTGGCGACGATCACGATCTCGGCCACTGTGCCCGGCGCCGCTTCCACCAGACGGACGTTGCTCACGCTCGCGTTCCATGAGGCGACTCCGGCCGCGATCGCGGCTTCCCAGCCTGAGGCGCGGCTGTCGTCGTAGTGAAGGGTCACCGCTGCCGCCTGCGCGGCGGACGATTCACCCGCGGGAACGGTGGCGGCGGTCGCGGCGCCCGCCATGGCCAGGACGAGCGCTGTGGCCGAGGTGCCTGCCTTGAGCCAAGTGCCGAGGGGCATCGATGCTCCTTCATCCGTGGGGGGGGGATCCGGCCCCGGCGGGCCGGTTGTGCGAAGGAGCGGCAAGGGCTGTCCGGTGGGGGGCCGGAGACACCGTCGGCCGCCCCTCCGGGACGTTGCGATGTTATGCCCTACTATCACTGCCAGGCATGTACCTGACACGGTGAATTCGCGTCAGATCCAGCCCGTCTCGCAAGTCGGTCGGTCGCCTCCGCCGCACCTGCAGGAGCCTGGCCGTCACCGATCGGCCTGCTCCCGACGGCGATCGGCCCTGTGCAGTGACTTCGCTCCCCTGCAGGGTTAGACGGTTGGTCCGCCGGCACCGGCGCAGGCTCGTCGGCGCCCCAGTCCCGGCCGCGGGAACTGTCTGCCTCGAGCACCGCCGCCGGCTCCACGAGTGCCCTCGTGGGACACGGTGTCGTCGCGCAGCGGTGCATGGTGCCCGGCGAGCCGTCGGCACGGCCCCCTCGTCGTCCGCGGCACCGGACACGTCGACCCGCAGCACGGTGCCGCCCAGATGCGTGGGCAGGCGTTGAGTCGCACAGTGGAAGTGAGAAAAGCGCACAGCCGTCTCTGCAGGGCAATATGAGCGCGGATGCACCTGTGTGCTCTGCGAGCTGACTGCCGGCACGGCCTCGGGTACCCCGCCGTAGGGCCTCCGTCCTACCGTGCGGCGTGCGCGCAGCTCGCGCGTCACTGTTCTGCGCGCCCCCTGCCCCGCGCTGCCGTTCGCACCGTGCGGCGGCTGTGCTGTTGCACAGGCAACCTCGCCGACTTCAGGAATTCAGGAAGGCCGAGCGCACATGAACGCCTTTCCCAAGCCCGTCATCGACGCCATGGCCGACCGCGCCATGCGCCTGCACCACATGCTGTGGCACCAGACACGAGACTCGTGGGCAGATCTGACTCCGGAGGAGAAGGAAGTCTTCAGCGACCACGGCTGGGTGCCGCCCCGCCCGTCCCTCGGGCCGACGGACCCCGCCACGCGGGACAGGTCAGTGGAACTCGACAATGGATCGGGCGAGGACTTCCTGTACATGCACCGGGAGATGATCGCCGAGGTCAACCACATACTGGCCGAGGCGGGCGACCCTCAGCACCCGCATGTGCAAGGGTGGGTGACGATCCCGGCGCCGGGCGACCTCGACTTCCCGGTTCCGCCGGCGTACGAGCTGCCGGGCGACCCCGACGGAGCCCAGGGTCTCCTGGACGTCAAGTCGCAGGCGGGGTACGACCGGATCCACGCAGTGGAGAAGCAGGTCACCGACCCGGCGGTACTGCGCCAGATCTCGCTGGGCCGTCTCGGCGCCGCCGTCGAGTTCTTCATCCACAACGCGCTGCACATGCGCTGGTCGGCGCAGATGCCCGAGTACCGGCCCGGCGGGGACGAGTTCGACGTCGACCCGAAGTGGGACGACTCCTCCTACAACTGGCTCGGCGACACCTACTCCTCCCACGTGAACCCGCTGTTCTGGAACCTCCACGGGTGGGTGGACGCCCGGATCGACGACTGGATGGCCGCCAACGACCTGCAAGGGCCGGTGCCGTGGAGCTTCGACCCGCCCTGGAGCGGACCTGAGGAAGTGCACGGCCACGGGCATCACCCGGTGGCCCGTCTCGCGCTGCGAGCCCGGCCGGGCAGTGCTGAGGCCGATGAGCTGCAGTCGAGTGTGAGTGCCATGGAGTCGACGGTCGAGGACCTGAAGCGGGCGGGCGTCCGCGAACCTGCCCGCTTCCCGGTCCACTACGGCGAGCTCTGACCGTCTCACATGGCTCGACACCTGATCGACAAGACGCTGCCTAGGGCGACCCACCCGCTTCGAGCCGCGCGCGAACTGCTTCCATGCGCTCGGCCAGCACGGTCTCGTCCACGACGTTCCTGGCGATCAGGGAGTGCGCCAGCGCGACGAGCTGATTCTCCGGGAACGGCAGCGTCCCGTACACCTCACGGGAGAGCAGGTCCTCCTCGTCGCGACGCGCGAGGGGTGGCAGCACCCCTCCCTCCCCCACGTCGAGGGCGTCACACATCCCGTCGAGACTCGACTTCCAGGGTGGCACCGGCTTGGTGACTCCGTACTTCTCCGCCATGCGTGGCCACACCTGTCCGCGTGTGACGATCCGCTCCAGCGTCCGCACTCTGAGGGACGTGATGTCGTGATCGGTCGGCATCTCTTCTTCCTCGTGGGCTAGTGGTTCTCCGCCGGGCGGATCGCGGGGTGCACCGGGCGGGCCGTGTTCGAGGTCACGCCGGGCTTGGGAAGGGCGACGCCGATCAGACAGTCGCGCGTCACGATCTCCTCCAGCTGCTCCTGGCTCCATCCCTCCGTCCCGTGCGGCCGGACCGGAAGCACCATGAACCGGTGCTTGGAATTGGAGTCCTCGACGCGGATCTCGACGTCTTCGGGAAGGTGGAGGCCGAACTCCCCGAGCACCTGGCGGGGCCAGCGCACGATGCGGCGCCGGTAGTTCGGTGTCCGGTACCACTCGGGCGACATGCCGAGGAGCGGGCGGGGATAGCAGGAGCAGAGGGTGCACACGATCACATGGTGAAGGGTCGGAGTGTCCTCCAGCACCTGCAGCGCCGTGAAATCGCTGGGTGTCCCGAAACCGGTCGGCTCCAGCCAGTCGATTCCCACCTCCCGGCAGGCGGCGATGGCGTCATCGAGCGCCAGCCGCCTGAAATCCGGCTCGAGCCAGGCCTTGGCGACGAACCGGGCACCCGGCGCCGGTCCCAGCTGCTCGACGTGTTCGGTGTAACGGCGATGGTCCTCGGCGGTGAACAGCCCCTTCTCGATCGCGAGTTCACGCAACGCGATCTCCAGCACCTCGAAGTCGGTGACCTCCTCGACCATCGGTGCTCCGTGTCGCCGAGCCGGGTCGTGACTCGCCTCGTCGGTCTCTTCGTGGTCGGTCATCTCGGCAAGCCTGGTCCTCTCACTGATGGGGGCTCTTGGTCCGGGCGACCGGCTGGAGCCAGCGCTCCGAGATCTCCGCCTGGAGCGTGTCGTTCGGGGAGCCCGCGTAGCCCTCCCACAGGTCCGCCATCGTGAAGCGCACGATGTAGAACCACTCGGGCTTCTCGTCCTCGCGATCGAAGGCCTCGTCCTCCGGCGCCGGGCTCTCGTACGACACCTTGACGACCGTCCCGGGCTTGCCCCGCAGGTACTCCTGGGTCCGTGTGTAGAAGAATGTCGGCAGATCCCGTACCCGGACGGCGTCACCGACCGCAAGCCGAGGAGCGCCCGCCATACCGGCGAAGCACTGGGGGTCTCCCTTGCCCACCGCCTCGGTGTGATGGCGGTTCCTGGGGACCGCCTGTCCCTCCCCGGTGGCGCGAGGCGCGGCATCGATCGGAACAGTGCCACGGGCGTGACGTTCGCGCACCTCGCCGACCCGCTCGATCAGCTCGCCGAGTGTGATGTGGCGCTTGTCGACGAGGCAGCGGGCCACGGCCCACAACCAGCGGCCGTAGTAGGGAAAGCCGAGGTACGTCGTCCTTCCGACGTCGACGTTGCCGAGCCGTCTGCGCTCCTCGGACGTCCAGATCCCTCTCCAGCCGAGTACCTCACACGTCACGAACGTGTTGAGCTCCCACTGCTCCTCTTCCTTCTCCTCGAACGTCGCCGGGGCGTCCGGCTCGCCTCCGACGTCGTGCGACGTCTTCATATAGGCCTGGAAGAGCGCGTGATCGATCTCATCCGGGTAGGACCAGTCCTGGAGCTGGTGGAACGCCACGCGCAGCAGGCTGGGGAAATCGTCCATGACAGAGTTGGCCACGGCTGTCACCTCCGCTGGGGACGGGCGGCACACCGTCAGACACACCGTAACGCCGGCCGCACGGCCTCGCAGTGCGACGCGGCCGACGACGCCCCTGGACAGTGTCCTTCCGATCATCCGGTCGTGGGACTGGCCGTGAGAGACGGGGAGGGGGACCGGGGACCTTACCCGTGATCTGGTGGAGCGCGAGAGCGGCTGCTGCTCCTTCTTCGAGGTCGACACGAGGATCACCGACCTCACCACCACCCGCACCGCCCTGGCCGCCGCCGCGGCGGGCTGCGACGACCCGACCGTCTGCGCGCCGAGCACCTGCTGCCCGGGATCCGCGAGCACACGGGCTGGATCCGGATCGGCGCCGGCGTCATCGCGCTCGGCCTGTGCGTGGTGGCCACCGTTCAGTCCGACGGCCACTTCGGCCGCAGCCTCGCCGCGTACGGCGGAATCTTCGTGGCCGGTTCGATCGCCCGGGGCATGGTCGCCGACGGACATCGTCCGGTACGACGTCATCGGCGCCCAGGTCCGCCTCGCCGACATGCCGTGATCATGTACGCAACCCCGCAGCCACTGACCAGGCAGCGGCCCCTCTAAGCTGCCTCCGGACACAGCGGGAAGGGAGATGCGCGGTGGCGGACGAGGACGGGCTGGCAGAGATCCAGCGGCGGCACTGGCAGGACACCTACGCAGCTCACCCGGGCATGTACGGCGAGGAACCGTCCGAGCCCGCCGTCCACGCCGCCGCCGCGTTCAGGGCAGCCGGGGCCCAGGACGTTCTGGAGCTCGGCGCAGGGCACGGCCGGGACGCGCTGTTCTTCGCCCGCGAGGGTTTCACCGTCCAGGCGACCGACTTCAGCCCGGTCGGGCTGGAGCAGCTGCGCGATGCCGCCCGCTTCCAGGCGGTCGACGAGCGGGTGACGACCGCGGTGCACGACGTCCGCGAACCCCTGCCGTTGCCGGATGCCTCGGTGGACGCGGTGTTCGCGCACATGCTGCTCTGCATGGCCCTGTCGACGCGCGAGATCCGCGCCCTGGTCGGCGAGATCCGCCGCGTCCTCCGGCCCGGCGGGGTGTTCGTCTACACCGTCCGGCACACCGGCGACGCCCACTACGGCGCCGGCACCGCGCACGGCGACGACATCTTCGAGCACGGCGGCTTCGCGGTCCACTTCTTCGACCGCGAGCTGGTCGAGACCCTTGCCGACGGCTGGATCCTCGACGACGTCCACGCCTTCGAGGAGGGCGAACTGCCTCGCCGTCTGTGGCGCGTCACCCAGATGCTGCCCCGATGACCGAACCCCCCCGGCCGCCGGCGGGTATCACCGTCGACGGCACCGGTCTGCTGTGCGTCACCCTCCTGCTGCGGCTGCGCGGCCGCATCGCCGACGCGCCGGCGGGCACGGTCGTCCATGTCATCGCCACCGACCCGGCTGCCCCGCTCGACCTGGCCGCCTGGTGCCACATGACCGGCCACACCTACCTCGGCCTGGTGCCGGGCGACGACCACGGTCGGCCGGTGTACGCCCTGCGGCTGGCAGCGGACGCGCGCCCCACTCGTCCGGACGCTCCCTGGCGCACCACCACGCCGGACCGCTGAGGTGACCCGCGCCATAAGCGTGGGAAGCTCTCCGTCGCGGTGCCACGGGACGGCGGATGGGCGCTGGGGCGCGCCTGACCGGACGCGTGAAGTATGCGGTGCCTCCCCATCGTGACAGGACCGGTCCCGCCCGGGTCGGCTCCGGGCCGGGGAGTCCGCCACTGACGGCTAAGGGACTTCGACCGGCCGATCGTCATCCCCTCGTCATCCCCGGTTCGACGGCACCTCCTGCGCACCCGCGCTGGTCTGTACGCCATAGCGGCCCGCCCGCCGGTGATACAGGTTGGCGCGCCGTGCGTCGCCGTCGTAGTGGGCCAGCACCTTGGGGTCCATCACCCGGCGCCACAGCGGTGTCCCCCAGGCCAGGACGATCATGGAGGCGTAGCCGGAGGGCAGTTGCGGTGCCTCGTCGAAGTGGCGCAGCGTCTGGTAGCGGCGCAGCGGGTTCGCGTGATGGTCGGAGTGGCGCTGCAGCTGGTACAGGAAGATATTGCTGGTGGTGTTGTTGCTGTTCCAGCTGTGGCGCGGGGCGACCCGCACGTAGCGACCGTCCGGTCGACGCTCACGCAACAGGCCGTAGTGTTCCAGGTAGTTGACCGTCTCCAGCAGCAGGATGCCGCACGCCGCCTGGATGAGCAGGTACGGCAGCACCACGGCGTCGAAGGCGGCGGTGAGCGTGGCGAACAGCAACACTGTCACCGCCCACGCGGTCAACACGTCGTTGTGGTGCGACCAGGTGCCGTGACGGCGGCGATCGAGGCGACGGACCTCCAGACGCCAGGCCGACCGCACGCTCCCCACGACTGTTCGCGGCAGGAACGCCCACAGGCTCTCGCCGAGCCGCGAGCTGGCGGGATCCTCGGGTGTGGCGACGCGGATGTGGTGGCCGTGATTGTGCTCGACGTAGAAGTGACCGTAGGCGGACTGGGCGAGCGCGAGCCGGGCCAGCCGGCGTTCCACCGTCTCCCGTTTGTGCCCGAGTTCGTGCGCCGTGTTGATGGCGACACCGGCGACGACTCCCACCGTGGCGGCCAGCCCCAGCGCGTCCGGCACGCTCATGCCGCCGGACCACAGCACGCACGCGTACAGCAGACCGGCGTACTGGAGGGGCAGGTACAGGTACGTGCACCAGCGGTAGTACCGGTCCTCCTCCAGCAGAGGGATCACCTCGTCGGGGGGATTCTCCTGGTCCGGGCCGACGAGCGCGTCGAGCAGCGGGATGATGACGAAGGCGAAGAACGGCCCCCACCACCAGAGCACCTGCCAGTCGCTGACGGCCACCAGTGCGGCGGCCTGGAACGGCAGCGTGGGGACGGCCAGGCCGAGCAGCCACGCGTAGCGCTTGCTGTCGCGCCAGGGTGTGCCGGCGGGGGGCGCAGGGGGCGTCGTCGACGGTGCTGTCATCGGTCTGGGCTCCTTGCGGGGGTTCGGCTCGGACCCGGCAGAGCGTGACACCGGCCCGCGGCGCTGACAATCGGGGACGCCGTGTCAATGTTCTGATGGAGCGTCAAGTACTGTCGGGAGAGCCAGGATTCCCGTGGCCGCCGCAGTGATCATCTCGGCTGACTCGCGCAGCGAGTGGTCGGGAGGCGGCAGCACGATGTACGACAGGGTCAGGCGCACGATGACATCGGCGGCCTGATCCGTCCGGGCCTCGTCGAACTGCCGGAAGTGGCTCTGGCACCACCCCCGCACCATGAGCCGTGCCCCCGTGACCACCGGTTCCGAGCGCGCCGTCAGGTAGGGCAACAGGGAGTCGGTGCCTCCGCGGGCGGCGTTGACCACCGAGGCGACGAGCGCGTTGCCCCGGGCCTCCTCCAGCGCGTACAGAATGGCGGAGGCGAGCGCGTCGGACGCGGTGGGTGCCGGTTGTCGCAGGGCCCGGTCCACGCCGAGGAGGAAGCGCTCCGCCTCGCGGTGCACCAGCGCCTGGCTCAGACCGCCGCGGCTGCCGAACTCCTTGTAGACGGTGGGCCGTGACACCTCGGCGCGGGCCGCCACCTGCGACAGGCTCACCGAGTCCCAGCCTTTGTCCGCCGCCATGGCGCGTGCCGCGTCCAGCACGTCGTCGCGCATCTTTCTACGCCACGCCTCGCGGGGTGGCAGGGCTACGGGGCCGCTGTCGGTGGCTGCGGCGGACGGTGTGTCCTTCACGCTGTCTCTCCTCGCATCCGGTGTGGGGGCAGGGTGCCGATGATGCAGTCCCACCGGAAGCCTGATGAAGCGTCAGAACTCTGACAGCGGTTCACCCTGTGAGCCGTGCGGACCGCATGGCACGCCGGCCGTCGGCGGAGCTCCCTCGTGTCCGCCAAGCTGGTGACGCGCCCCGTACCGCCGTCGTCCGTCCGGCCGGCGGCGGTACGGGCGTCTGCCTCAGGACCCGCTCGTCGCGCAGCTCTCGGGTGTGCCGTTGTACAGGTCGGCGTCGGGGACGCCGTCGATGACGCTGCGGCGGTAGTAGCCGCATGCGGGACGGTCGGCGAAGTCGAACGTCGTGCCCGGGGCCAGCCGCCAGATCTTGTAGTCGGTGAAGGTCAGCGGCTTGCCGGCGAGGGCCCGTTCGGGCTGGTGGTCGCCGAGGACGACGTAGGCGTCGGCCCCGTACTGGGTGGCCAGGCCGCGGCTGTCGATGAACAGCGAGCCGCCCTCGTTCACCCCAACTCCCCAAGCACGGCCGCCCGGGGTCAGGCCGTCCTTGACGGCCCGCGCCACGAACGTCATGGTGCGGCCCATCCGGTCGCGGTCGCGGAAGTGGGAGTCGTTGACGACCCCGGCGTAGTGAGGCCAGTCGAACATGCCGGTGGTGAAGGTGAGAGCGCGGTCGTACGGATCCGCCAGGGCGTCGGCGCTGGTGGCGCTGCCGCCGCAGGCGTCGTACACGACAGGGCTGCTGACGTGGTGGCCCGCGCTGCCCCCGCCCGCCCCGCCGCCCTTGGCCACCACCGACTCCACCGAGGCCTCCAGGGCCGTACCCTTCCAGCGCACGTACCGGCACTGGTCGCCGCCCGCGAAGTACACGAACTCGGCGTTGCGGATGTCGGTGTTGACGCGCGTGTTGTTGCCGTCGGCCGCGCGGGTGAGCGTCCAGGTGGTGCAGGAGTTGATTCCGGCGAGCTTCATGACGGCGTCGCACTCCGGGGTCGTGCTGCCCGAGGACGGAGCGGAGCCGGCGAGCACCACGACGTCCAGGGAGCCGGAGCCGCCGCGGATCGTGTCGACGGCACGGGTCATGGAGGCGGCGACGACCGAACCGGCGCCGTTCATGGTGAACGCCGGGCCGGACCAGGCGGCGCGGTGTGCGTCGGACGCGCTGCCCAGCCGGATCCGGTCGGCCGCAGCCTGGGCGGGGGCGGTGGAGACGAGCATGCCGGTGAGCGAGAGCAGCGCGACGGTGGCGGCGGTGGCCGAGTGGCGTGGCATAAGTCCTCCGGGAGCGACGGGAGTTCGGAGCGGGCTCTATCGGACGGTACATCTCCTTCGTCGCGGCGGACAGATGTAACGCCCGGTCGGTCAGGCGAAGGGCGGGGGGAGGGGTGGAAAGTTCCGTTTGTTGGCGTGTATGTGGGAAGAGAACGCTCACTCATAGCGCGTTACGCGAACGTAACGTGCGATACATCTAGCCAAGCGGGTGTGCGATCTGTAATTTCCGGAGGGCAGTCGGCGGCACCTCCGCCGACAAGGATTTCGAGAGGCCCGATCCGCCATGAACGCTCGCACGGCCCGCCGCCTGGCGGCCGCCACCGCAGTGACCACTGCCTTGACCGCGCTCACCGCCTGCTCCGGCGGCGACGACTCCGCACCCGCCGCGAGCGGCAGCGTCACCGTCGCCGGCGTCAAGATCGAGAAGGACCCCGCGCTGCACGACGCGCTGCCCGGGGAGATCAAGGACGCGGGCACCGTGAAGGTCGCCACCGACGTGCCGTACCCGCCCTTCGAGATGTACGTCAAGGAGGGCGAGAGCGAGCTGACGGGCCTCGACTACGACCTGGGCCAGGCCCTGGGCGCCAAGCTCGGCGTGCGGTTCGCCTTCACGCCGCAGAAGTTCGACGGGATCGTGCCGGCCATCCAGGCCGGCAAGTTCCACGCGGCGATGTCGGCCATCACCGACAACAAGGAGCGGCAGCAGGTCGTCGACTTCGTCGACTACTCGCAGTCCGGTTCCGGCATCCTCGTCGTCGAGGGCAACCCTGAGAAGATCGCCACCCTCGACGACCTGTGCGGCGAGAAGGTCGCCGTGCAGGCCGCCACCAACCAGCTCGACCTGCTCAAGGAACACCAGGCGCAGTGCGAGAAGGCCGGCGCGGGCCAGATCGACATCCAGACCTTCCCCAAGGACTCCGACGCCCAGCTCGCCCTGCGCTCCGACAAGGTCGTCGCTCAGCTGCTGACCAAGCCGGCCGCCGGCTGGACCGCCAAGACGGCCGACGGCGGCAAGACGTTCGACCTCGTCGAGGACCCGGCCGCACCCGGCGGCTACAACGCCTCGCCCAACGGCATCGCCGTCACCAAGAAGCTGCCGGAACTGACCGACGCGATCCAGAAGGCACTGCAGGCCCTGATCGACGACGGCACGGTGGCAAAGATCTACGAGAAGTACGGCGTCGCCTCCATCGCGGTGAAGGAAGCCACCAAGAACGCGGCGGTCGACTGAGGATGGTGGAGCTGAAGACACCCCGGGACACGACAGCGCCGGCACCCGCGCGCGAGGCGGAAGCCCTCGTCGTCGTGCCGGTGCGCAACCACGGCCGCTGGATCGCCGCGTCGGCCGCCGTCGCCGCCCTCGTCGGGCTCGTCGGTTCGCTGGCCAAGAACGACAACCTGCGCTGGGACGTCGTCGGTGACTACCTCTTCGCCGACCTCATCTTCGACGGTCTGTTCACCACCCTGTGGCTGACCGCCGCCGCCATGGTCCTGGGACTCGCCCTCGGCACGCTGATCGCGGTCATGCGGCTCTCCCCGAGCCCCGTCCTGTACGGCCTGGCCACCTTCTTCGTATGGATCTTCCGCGGCACCCCGCTGCTCGTGCAGATCATCTTCTGGGGGTACGCGGCCGCGCTGTACAAGTACGTGATGATCGGGGTCCCCTTCACCGACATCACCTTCTTCAGGGCCGAGACCAACTCGCTGCTCACCCCGGCCGTCGCGGCCCTGCTCGCCCTCGGGCTCAACGAGGCCGCCTACGCCTCCGAGATCGTGCGCGCCGGCATCCAGTCCGTGGACACGGGTCAGACCGAGGCCGCGCACTCACTGGGTATGCGACCCGCACTGACCATGCGCCGCATCGTGCTGCCCCAGGCGATGCGCGTCATCATTCCCCCGATGGGCAACGAGACCATCAACATGCTGAAGACGACCGCCCTGGTCTCGGTCATCTCCGCGCACGACCTGATGTCCAACATCCAGGACGTGTACGCCCAGAACTACCAGGTCATCCCCATGCTGGTCGTGGCGAGCCTGTGGTACCTCGCCCTGGTCACCCTGCTCGGCGTCCCGCAGGCGTACCTGGAGCGGCGCTACGGCCGCGGCACCACCCGCGCCCAGCACGCGTCGCCGCTGCGGCGCCTGCTCGGCACGGCCGCCCGGCCCACCCGCGTGAAGAACAAGGAGGCGGGCCGGTGAACGCCCCCACGGTGCACGACGACAGCGCCCCGACCGTGCACGACGAGCGCGCGCCCATGGTGCACGCGGAAGGCGTGCGCAAGCACTACGGCAAACTGGAGGTCCTCAAGGGCATCGACCTCACCGTCCGGCGCGGCAGCGTGTTCTGCCTCCTCGGGCCTTCCGGCTCGGGCAAGTCCACGTTCCTGCGCTGCATCAACCATCTCGAGAAGGTCGACGGCGGCAGGCTCACCGTGGACGGCGAGCTCGTCGGCTACCGCCAGCACGGCGGCAAGCTGCACGAGCTGAGGGAGCGGGAGGTCGCGGAACGGCGCCGGGACATCGGCATGGTCTTCCAGCGCTTCAACCTCTTCCCGCACCTGACCGCGCTGGAGAACGTCATCGAGGCACCCGTGCGCGTCGCGGGAGTGCCCAGGGCGCAAGCCCGCGAGGAGGCGGGGCACCTGCTGGAGCGGGTGGGCCTCGCCGACCGCGCCGGCCACTACCCCGCGCAGCTCTCCGGCGGGCAGCAGCAGCGCGTGGCCATCGCCAGGGCCCTCGCCATGAAGCCCAAGCTGATGCTCTTCGACGAGCCGACCTCCGCGCTCGACCCGGAACTCGTCGGCGATGTCCTGGACGTGATGCGGCAGTTGGCCGACGACGGAATGACGATGGTCGTCGTCACCCACGAGATCGGCTTCGCCCGCGAAGTCGGTGACACGGCCGTCTTCATGGACGAGGGAGTCATCGTCGAGGCCGGCGACCCGCGGCAGGTCCTGGTCGAGCCTGCACAGGAACGTACCCGCGCGTTCTTGTCGAAGGTCCTGTGAGCGCCCCCTCACGGCAGCGGCCCCGCCCTCGCCCCGCCGACCTGCTCGGCCCGGCCCGCAGCCGTCTCACGCGTTACCTGCACGACCTCGCCGAACTCGTCGCCATCGACTCCGGCTCCTACAGTCCCGACGGTGTCAACGCCGTCGCCGACTGGGTGCAGGGGCGCCTGACGTCGCTCGGGTTCGCCGTCGAGCGGATCCGGCCCGACGCCGCGGACGGCTCCGGCCGTCCTGCTGCCCCGCGTACGGGCGATGTACTGGTCGCACGCAAGGCGGGACGTCTCACCGAAGACGACGGCGGACGCAGGATTCTGCTCGCAGCCCACATGGACACCGTGTTCCAGGACGGCACCGCCGCCGAGCGGCCCTTCACCCTCGACGGCACCCGCGCGTACGGGCCCGGGGTCAGCGACGACAAGGGCGGCCTGCTGGCCGGTCTGTCCGCGCTGGAGCTCCTCCAGGAGCAAGGAGTGCTGGAATACGCGGAGTTGGTATTTCTCGCCACCCCTGACGAAGAGATCGGCTCTCCGTTCAGCCGAGGGATCACGGAGGGCGTCGCCCGCGGCGCGCACTACGCGCTCGGTCTGGAGTGCGCGCGGGAGAACGGGGACCTGGTGATCGCCCGCAAGGGTGTCGCCGACTTCCGGCTCACCGTCGTCGGCCGCGCCGCCCACGCCGGTATCGAGCCGGAGCGGGGTGCCAACGCCGCCCTCGCCGCGGCGCACCTCGTCGTCGCCCTGCAGGCGCTCAACGGGCGCTGGGACGACGTCACCGTCAATGTCGGTGTCGTCCGGGCGGGTCACCGCCCCAACATCGTCTGCCCCGAGGCCGAACTCCGCCTGGAGGTACGCGCGGTCACCGCCGCGGGCATGAGCAGGGTCAGGCGAGCCATCGAGGACGCCGCCGCCTGCCCCGCCGTCCCCGGCACCTCCGTCACCGTCGAACAGCTCGACGACTGCCCCCCGCTGGAGGCGACCGCGGCATCGCACCGCATGTTCGCTGCGGCCGAGCAGGCGGCGGCCGCGCTCGGTCTCACCCTCGGTGCCACGGCCACCGGCGGTGTCGGCGACGCCAACCTGATCGCCGGGACGGGTGTCCCGGTCCTGGACGGTCTCGGTCCCGTGGGAGGCGCCGACCACAGCCCGCAGGAGTGGCTGGACATCGCGACGGTGCCCCACCGCATCGCCCTGCTGGCCGCGCTGATCATCGCGCTCGCCGACAGCGGCAGCGGCAGCGAGGAGTGACCCGGTCCCTCGCGCTTACGACCCCTCGAAGACCGGCAACCCTTCGTACAGGCCGCGCCGCGCCCTTCATGTCGCTCGGCGACCGCGGCAGCGATCACGGCCGCGACGGGGCGCCCGTCCACCCGATACCGGCCGCGACAGGACGTCCGTCCACCCGATACCGGCCGCGACGGGGCGTCCGTCCACCCGATCACGGCCGCGACGGGGCGCCCGTCCACCCGATCACGGCCGCGACGGGGCGTCCATCCACCCGATCACGGCCGCGACAGGGCGTCCGTCCACCCGATACCGGCCGCGCGTACGACCACGGCCGCAGCCCGTATCCCCACCCCGAACTACCGATCGCCCTCCCAAGGAGACACCATGCGCGACCGTTCCCGACCGGGCCGACGCCGATTCCTCGCCGCGCCCACCGTCCTCGTCCTGGCCCTCACCGCCGCGCCCGCGGCCCAGGCGACCGTCCGCGCCGAGGGCGCACCGCAAGGGGGCTCCCTGGTGCTGATAGGAGGCGCGCTCGCGGCGGACAACACTCAGGTCTACGGCGAGATCATCGAACGGGCCGGCGGCTCCCGCGCCCGCATCGGCGTCCTCACCGCCGCATCGGTCCCCGAGAGCCAGGACCCGCACGCCGACGACCCCGAGCGGTGCAGCAACTCCGCCTGCAACGGCGCCTATTACGCCGGCCTCTTCGAGAAGCACGGCGCGGCCGACGCCGAATGGATCCCCGTCGACCTCGACCACATCGCCAACGCCGACTCGGACGCCGTCGTCGACCAGATCAACTCCATGACCGGGTTCTTCTTCGGCGGCGGCGACCAGCACCGCTACGTCACCACCCTTCTGCACGGCGACCGGCACACCGACTCCAAGGTGCTCGCCGCCATTCGCGCCAAGCTCGCCGACGGCGCGGTGGTCGCCGGCACCTCCGCGGGCGCGCAGATCGCCGCAGGCCCGAACATGGTCACCGGCGGCGAGTCCTACCAGGGCCTGCGCGACGGCAGCGCCCCCGGCTACTTCGACGACGCCACCCGGCTCGGCTACCTGCCCGAGGGCGGCTTCGGCTTCCTTCGCTCCGGGCTCGTCGACACCCACACCGGCGCCTACGGCCGGGAGGGCCGGGCGCTGCGCCTGGCCGCGGACACCGGTCACGACCGCGTCTACGCCCTGCAGGAGAACAGCGCACTCGTCGTCGACGCCCCGGGAACGCGCGACGAGACCATGACCGTCCTCGGCGGCAACGGCGTGGGCGTCCTCGATCTGCGCGACGCCCACGCCCGCACCACACGGGACGGCTGGACCCTGACCCGCGCCCGCTACACCCACCTCACCGACGGCGACCGTTACGACGCCCGCCGCTGGGCCGTGCGACCGGCTCCCGGCAAGCGCCCGATGATCCCCGGTACGGCGTCCCCCGTGCCCGCCAACAACGACGTGTTCTCCTCGCTCGACAACCCCGCCGCTGTCCCGTACTCCTTCCTGCGCACCGCCCGGGCGCTCGCCACGACCAGCAGCCGGCGCACCGCCACGGCCACCACCTACGAGAGCGCGCCGCGCTTCACCGTCACCTTCGCCAAGCGGCCCGGCTTCACGGCCTGGACGAGCGACGGCACCACCGCCCGGACCCTGGTGGGACTGCGCATCGACATCGCACCCCGGTGACCCGGTCCCGCACGCCCGGTGCGGCCCGGGCCGGCCAGTGTCTCGGGCCGGCCCCGGCCGCCCGTGCGGGCGCTAGGCTCGGCCCCGGCGCACCGCACTATCCGAAAGGAGCCCTGATGGCCTCCGGCACACTCGCCGACGACATCCGTCTCAAGCTGGGTACCCTCAGCCCCGCCGAGCGGAAGGTCGCGAGGGTGCTGCTGGCCGCCTACCCCGCCGCGGGCTTCGAGACCGTCGCCACCATCGCCGAGCGCGCCGCCGTCAGCGCGCCCACGGTGCTGCGCTTCGTCGCCCGCCTCGGCTACAGCGGGTTCCCCGAGTTCCAGGCCGCTCTGCGCGCCGAGCTCGACCAGCGCAACGCCTCGCCGCTGTCCCTGTACGAGGAGACGGAGGACACCTCGGGCGACGACTCGGCGGCGGGCCTCATGGCCCGCAGCAGCAGACTGTTCACCACCGCCGTCGCCCAGACCCTGGCCGAGACCCCGCCGCACGACCTGGAGCGGGCGATCGCGCTGCTGTCCGACCGCAAGCGCCGGATCACCCTGGTCGGCGGCCGGTTCACCCACCTGCTCGCCCAGTACCTCGGCCTGCATCTCATGCAGCTGCGCGACGACGTCCACGTCCTGCCCGAACGCGACGTGGAGCGAGCCGCCGCCCTCGCCCGGCTCGGCCGCCGCGACGTCATCGTCGTCTTCGACTACCGGCGCTACGAGCACGACAAGGTGTCTCTCGCCCAGCTCACCCAGGAACGCGGCGGAAAGGTAGTCGTCTTCACCGACACCTGGCTGTCACCCGCCAGCGCACACGCCGAGGTGGTCCTGCCCAGCCAGGTCACCGCCCCGTCCCCGTACGACAGTCTGGTGCCGACGCTCGCGGTCGTCGAGACCGTCGTCGCCGGTCTGCTCATCGTCCTCGGCGACGAGGCACACCAGCACATGCAGCGCACCGAGGACGTCGCCCGCCGCGTCGGACTGGTGTGACCGGACGCCGCTGTCCCGAGGGCTTCCCCGGTCAGTCCCTCTCGGCCGGCTCGACGACGGGCACGCAGCACCACGAGCTCTCCGGCGACGGGCAGACCGCAACCGCGGTGCGGTACTGAGGGACTTCGGTCCCGAGCCCCGGCCGGACCGCCCGCCATCCCGGAGCGGTGCGGGCTCGGCCGGGCCCTGCTCCACGGGCCACTCCCGTCCGGGGACTGTTCCACGGCCGCAAGCCGGTCAAGGTCGCCGAGAACCCTGGCCGGTGGGACTCTGCCGGGGACGTCATCGCGATGCCGGGCACCCGGCCGGCGGGCACGGTGCCCGACGGCGGCTGGGGAGGACCTGGGCAGCCGCCCCCCCCACGCACGACGGCCGAAGGCTGCGGCAGAAGGCCCCGCTGGGAACAGCGGCCCGTGCGGGGCGCGGTGTCGCGGCCGAGCCGCGGCTCGGCTGACGGCCCGGAACCAGGCGCCGGCGGCCACGTCTGGCCGTGGACGGACCTGCCCGCCATGGCGGCCGGGACGGAGGCGGTGGCCGCGGACGGCGCCTTGTGGGCACCGGCCCGGTCGTACCGCACCGCCGACGAGCCGGAAGCCCCCCCTCCCTTGTGACTGCCGCCGATCCGAGTGACTGCCGCCGGAAGACCATGGCCTCCACCAAGCCGTCCGAGCAGTCGGCGGGGGAGGGCCACTGCTCGACCTCGTGCGTCGCGCGGGTCTATGCCGTGAACTCGTAGCCGAGCAGGCCACGGCCGCCGACGAAGAGCGCACAGCCGGAGGGATGCCAGATCACGGATTCGAGGTCGCTGTCGGCGCGCATGCCGGTGAGGGGTTCGCCTGTCGTGGAGTCATGGACGGAGAGGGTGTTGGCGGCCGCGCGGGCGAGGTACTTGCCGTCGGGGCTGAAGGCCGCTGTCGTGGCTCGGACGCGGCCGAACCGGTGGACGACCGCTTCTGTGGCGATGTCCACGACCCGGAGAACGGCCGAACGGTCGACGACGGCCAGCCGGCAGTCGTCCGGGCTGAACGCCAATGCCCGTGCCGAGCGGCGCGTGAGTCGAGCGACCTGCGCGCCTGACGCGGTGTCCCAGATGCGGGTTCCGTCATTGCGATCGTACGTGGCGAGACGGGATCCGTCGGGGCTGAACACCAGCGGGTGAACCCTGTGGTGAGGGAACTGGTGCATCAGCGTGCCGTCGGCGGTCTTCCAGACGCTTGCGGTTCCCTGCCGGTCGACCGTGGCCAGAAGATCTCCCGGCGGGCTGAGTTCCAGTGCCTCCAGCGGCCCGGGACAGTCCAGTTGTACGAGCAGTGCGCCGGCGGCGTCCCACACACCGACGCGGGCGCGGTCGGTCGCCGCGGCGAAGCGAATGCCTGCCGCCGTGCAAGCCGCCGAGAGCACATCGGCCCTGTCTCCGTACAGGGGAGGCACGAACTGCAACTCCTGCCCGGTGACTCCGTCGCCTTCCGCGAAGCGCTGCACCTGCGCTCCGCTCGCAGCGTCCCAGACGCCGAAGCCGTCACGGCTCACGGTGACGACGCGGCATCCGTCAGCCGAGACCGCTGCGACACCGACGGCGATCTCCGGCGGCCGGGGAGAACCGGCGGCGAGGTTCCAGATCCGGACGGTCCTGTCGAGGCCGGCGCTCGTGAGTGTCGAACCGTCTGGACCGAAACCCAGAGATGTGCATGTCGACCCGTGGTGGAAGCGGTGGACCTGTGTACGCGTGTCGAGGTCCCACACCTGCACGACGCCCTCACGGTTTCCTACGGCCAGGTGTGTACCGCCGGCATCGAAGGCCGCCACGGTCACGTCGAGGCAGTCGCGAAGTTCGTACAGGCGCGCCCCGGACGACGTACACCAGATCCCCACGTTTCGCCCCAGGGCCGTGGCGACGCGGGCCCCGTCCGCTGTGACCGCCACAGGCCTGCCTCGCCAGGACTGCAGATCGCCGCCGGTAGCGGCGTCGCAGGCGAAGCACCGCAAGCCGCCACGCATGGACAAGACCAGCTTCGTGCCGTCCTGGCTCACCAGCAGGCGGTGGCCCGTTCTGCTCGCGGGCACCTGAAACTCGCCGAGCCGGGCCCCGGTGGACGTGTCCCAGGTCGCCACCGTTCCGTGCTCCTGCCCGGTGAAGAGCCGAGAACCATCGGCACTGAAGACGGCAGCACTGTGCTCACCTGAGAAGAACGGAGGCAGCTCCGACCCGGTGGCAAGCTCCCACCCGTGGACGGTGCCACGCACATCGATGGTGAGCAGACGCGTTCCCCCCTTGCTGAACGCCACGTCCCTCATGCGGCTGCGACGCGGCAGTTCACACACCTGCACCCCGCTCACGGCGTCCCAGACACGCACTCTGCCACCGGTCTCGACGGTGGCGAGGCGGGAGGCGTCAGGGCTGAAGGCCATCCCCTCGACCGGTGCCTGATGCGTAAGGGTGCGCAGGAGCGCGGAGCTGGGCAGATCGGGCGGTGTCCACCGGTCGACGAGCGCCGGCCCCGACAAGACCCCGTCGGCGGCCGAGCACCACTGCGGACCTCCAGGAACGCGGCTGCGCAGCACAGCATCGAGAGCCTGGGGCGGTGTGGTCGGGGTGAGGAGGTGCGCGGCACGTTCCAGGTGGGAAGCGAGAGCACTCGCCTCGGGGTGAGGGACCAGGGAGAGGTCTCGCAGAGGTGCGGTGGGGCCGTGGTGGCGCAAGCGCATGCTGACCCACCGGAAATCCGTGGCCAGGGCGGCCGCGTCCTCGGTGCGCTGCGCGTCCACCAGGTGGGCTATGAGGTGGTTGCGCAGGTACTCGTGAGGCGTCGTCCACCACTCGGGCCCGCCTTCACCGGCAGAGGTGAGGGTGTCGAGAAGAACGGCGTTCACCCCCGGCAGCCGAGCCGCCAGCTCTGCCCGCAGGTGGTCGCGGATCACGTCGTGCAGCGCCACCGTGCCGCCGGGGACGCCGGAGTCGAGATGGAACAGGGACAGATCGGCCATCTGCCCGCACAGGCTTCGCGCGGTCGTCTCGTCGAGCCCGGCCGTCCCCTCCCACAGGCGGGCCACCAGCGCAATGGGCACGGCCTCGTCCTCGGCGAAGACGCCCAGCTCCGCGAACCTCTGCTCCCCCTCGCCGGGGAGGAGTTCCAGGGCGGCTGCGAGACTGGCCCGTACAGCCCTGTTGCGCTCGTCGGTGTCGTCGAGGTCGAAGTCCCTCTGCGGGTCGCCGGCTGCGGGCCCGTGCACCCGCAGCCGGTCCAGAAGGCGTCGACCGACACCATCGGCATCGGCCCCGGTCGAGAGCTGCTCGCGCAGGACGCGGTTGGTGATCCGCAGCAGAAGCACCCACCGCCCGGTCGCCTCCACCAGGTCGTCGACCACCGCCTGTTCAGGCAGCTGCGGCAGTCCTCTCGTCAGGACCAGGCGGGCCTGGTCGTACGTCATCCGGTCCACGGTGATCCGCGCGGCATGGGCGGGAAGCACTCTCGGACTGCGGGTGGTGATCAGACGGACACAGCGTCGTTCCGCACCGATGAGGAACGGCCGCAGCTGTTCCTCCTCCCACACGTCGTCGATCACCAGCAAGGTCCGCGGCAGCGAGGCGAGAAGTCTGCCCAGCTGAGCGCCGGTCTGCTCCGGATCGTCGCCGCCTGTCGACTCGACCCCCGTGATACGCGCCATCTCGGCGGCGACCTTGGCTGCGATCGCAGCTCTGCCCCGGACGTCACGCCCGATGGTGATGAACCAGATCCCGCCGGGGAACGCCCTGCGGACCTTCTGCTGGGCGACCGCGTACCGGGCGAGCGTCGTCTTGCCGAATCCACCCGCCCCGTGCAGACCGGCGGTGATGGCCACGGCATCGCCCCCTCGCCAGTGCCGGCGCGTACGCGCGAGCACGGCATCGACGACCTGGTCGGCCTCCGCACGGTCCACCCATCCGTCCGGGACCACCATCGGGGCAGGCGCGACAGGTGCGGGCGCCGCGGGAGGGCGGCCGAGGACGACCATCGCCGTGGACCCGAGGAGAAAGACGCCCCCCATCACGCCGGCGACCGGATCCCCCGCATCCCATCCCTTGCGCAGGACTGTCCATGCCAGGAAGCCCAGCGAGCCCACAAGGATCAGGCCGCCCGCGATCCTCTTCCACCCCAGCCGTCTCAAGCCCCACCCCTACTGGTCGTCACGATGCCGACAGCGGGCACCTCTCACGTGCTCGGGGTCCGGCCGGGGACCCGGTCCAGCTGTGATCGCTCGTCACGACCGAGAGACGGTGCGCCGTGCCCAGTCTCGCGCACACCGTGCGCCGCTTGCACGAGACCGGGCACAGCGCCCGGGCAGGACGCGGCAATCGTCCAGGACGAGTGCCGGCCTCGCCGGTGCTGACGCAGGCCGACGGCACTGTGGGCCTGCCCCCCCCGGGAGCGCCGGCGCCGATGTCCCGTGACGACGCCCGACCTCCACACGAACGAGAGGGCCGGGCGCCGGCCCGGGTCAGGGCGTGCGGTGCCAGAAACCGAGGTTGTGCGTGCGGTGATAGTCGATGGGGCCGATACGCCGCGGCGCCAGGGACTGCGTGTACGGCCGGCCCGCGCCCCCCGGACGGTGGGCCGGCCAGGCGGGCAACCCGGGGCTGTGAGGTGCGCCGGTGCGGGCGAACGAGGCCCAGTACCGGGTCATCGCCGCCGACAGCCGACGCTGCTCCGGGGTGAACAGCGGCTCGGCCGCCTCGTCCTCGAACAGATACGGGATGTCCGCCGCGTGAAAGGCGCCGAAGTCGAAGGCACCGGGCAGCGGCAGGAACATCGGCGCCTCACGGTCGGCGAACTCGTAGGCGTACAGCGGCACATGCCGCCCCAAGGCGTCGTGCATGGCCTGGGTGCCGCGCGCCCACATGCGGTCGGTGATCACGGTGGCCCACGCCAGGGCGGGGGAGGGGAAGGCGGCCGTCGGGTACTCCTCTCGCACCCGCCCGGCCGACCGGCCGAAGGCGGTGCGCAGCGCGCGCTCGTAGTCGGCCTCGGTGAACGGCTTGCCCACCGCGTCGTACGTCATCCCGACGAAGACGCGGTGCTCGTCCAGGGTCGCCCCCGACAGAACGGGCACAGCGTGGAAACGTCCCGCGCGCAGGGCCGCGGGCGGCAGCTGGGGCAGCGTGGTGTTCCCGTAGCCGAACGCCTGGAAGGCGTTCATGATGTACGGCACCTTGAGGATCGTCTTCACCGGCAGCGCGCGCAGGCAGGCGAGGGTGCGTGCGGGCAGGTCGTCGCGGCAGCCGAGGGAGGGGGTCATCTCGGTCGTGATGTCCTCCATCTCCCGAGCGCTCCGCCAGACGTACCAGGGGTATCCCGGCACATCCGGGCCCATCGCACCGGCCGGCATGTCCATCATGCCCTCCCCGCTCGCCATGACGGCCCGGTGGAACAGGCCCCTGGACGCTGGTGACGTCAGATGCCCGGCGACGGCGGACGCGCCGAAGGACACCCCCGCCACGGTGACGTTGCCGGGATCACCGCCGAAGGCGCGCACGTTGTCCCGTACCCACCTCAGCGCCGCCTGCTGGTCCTGGAGTCCGAAGGTGCCCGACCCTTCCAGCCCGGGCAGGGCCAGGCCGCCGAAGACGCCGAGACGGTAGTTGAGGCTGACGACCACCAGTCCCCGGCCGGCCAGCCGACGCCCGTCGAAGAAGGAGCCGCCGCCCACCGCGCCGTCCCCGTGGATCCATACGAGCACGGGCGAGGGCCGCCGCCGGTCGGCTGCCGGTGGTGTGGTGACGTCGAGGACCAGGCAGTCCTCGTTCGTGCTGGAGATCTGCGCGTACGCGGAAGGCACCTGCGGGCACAGCGGCCCCGGCTTCGTCGCGTCCCTGATGCCCTTCCACGGCTGAACGGGCCGGGGCGGCGCCCACCGATGAGGTCCCACGGGAGCGCCCGCGTAGGGGATGCCCCGGAAGATCCGGTACGCGCCCGACCGGGTCCCGGCCACCAGCCCCGCCGCCGTGTGCACCGTCTCGCCGACGACGGCGCCGGCCGGAGCGGTGTGCCGGACCTGGACGGCCGAGTGGGCGGGGTGCGCGGCGGAGGCGAAGGGGGCGGACACCATCGTGGTCGGCGTCAGGGCGCACACCGTCATCACGACGTACGACCGGCGGGAAGTTCTGCGATTCGTCACGACGGAAGCCTTCCTTGTGGCCATCGGCCCTGGCGCACGGACGCGCCGGTGTGACCTGATCGGCCGCTGCTCGCGCACCAGCCGGGCGGTCCGGTCGTGGAGGGGGCGCGTGATCGCGTCTGACACCCGCGCGTTCCGATCACGCGCACCCGGGGTACGGACCCTCGCACTGGGCGGGGGAAGCAGCCCGAAGGAGCCCGGCATGGCGCCGACGACACCCGATTTCGGCCCCGACATCGACCCCTACGCCCCCTACGACCCCCAACGCGACTGCGACCCCGACGCGAAACCCGGTCTGCTGGGCTTCCGCGACCTGGTGCTCGCCGCCTACCCCGGCACGACCAGCATGGGGATCAGCAGGGCCTGTGGCAGCGGCGGCCAGAGCGAACACAAGGAGGGCCGCGCCTGGGACTGGGGCGTGAGCGTCAACGGTCAGGGCCATCTGGCCGACGATCTGATCGGCTGGCTCCACGCCACCGACCGGCACGGCAACGCACACGCCCTCGCCCGCCGCTTCGGCGTCATGTACATGATCTGGAACCGGCGCATCTGGATGGCCAATCGCCCCGACGCCGGCTGGCAGCCCTACCGCGGTGCCAACCCCCACACCGATCACGTCCACTTCAGCTTCTCCTGGGCCGGCGCCCGCAAGGAGACCAGTTGGTGGAACGCTCCGGTGGTGCCGGATCGGCGGCAGCGGTTGGCGGTGGGGTTGTCGGCGGATGGTCGTGTGGAGGTGTTCCATGCGGCGGTGGATCAGATCTATCACACGTATCAGGTGGCGGTGGGTGGTGCGTGGTCGGGTTGGCGGGCGTTCGGTGGGCCTGCGTCGGCGACGATCGCGTTGGCGGCGGCGCCGGACGGGCGGCTGGAGTTGTTCGCGATGAACGGTGAGACGTTCGTTCACCGGTATCAGGCGAAGGTGTCGGGGGAGTGGGCGGACTGGTACACGTTCGGGGGTGGGGGTGAGCATGTGGCTGTGGGCCGCAACCATGACGGCCGGCTGGAGGTGTTCGCGTCGAACTCCTCGGGTGTGCATCATCGTTGGCACGACACGCCGGGTGGTACGTGGCACGACTGGCGTCCGCTCGGTGGTCCGGCGGGTGCGCGGCTGGCGGTGGCGCCGGCGTCGGACGGGCGGCTTGAGGTGTTCGCTCTGACCGATGACGTGTTCCGGCACACCTGTCAGACGGATCTGTCGGGGACGTGGCGGCAGTGGGTGGACTTCGGTCTGGGCGGCGAGCATGTGGTGGTGGGCGGGAACCGCGATGGGCGGCTGGAGGTGTTCGCGTCGAACTCCTCGGGTGTGCATCACCGTTGGCAGAACGTGCCGGGTGGTGACTGGTACGAGTGGCAGCCGCTCGGGGGGCCGTCCGGGGCGCGGCTGGCGGTGGTGGAGTCGCATGACGGGCGGCTGGAGGTGTTCGCCATGAACGACGATCTCCTGCAGCACAACTATCAGGTGGACCAGTCCGGGGCGTGGCGGACCTGGCAGGACTTCGGGGGCGGCGGCTACTTCGTGCGGGCCGTGCGCAACCGCGACGGCCGCCTGGAGATCGTCGCCAACAACCCCGGCGGCGTCCACCACCGCTGGCAGCACCAGCCCGGCAGCACCTGGCACGACTGGCAGCCCCTCTGAGACCTCCCCACTCCACCCTCCCCACAGAACAGGAGCACTTCATGGCACCCTGCCACGTCCCACCGGATCGCGACCTGGACGTCACGAAGACCGTGTACACCGTCGGCCGTGATCTGGGCGTGTCCGACAAGGTCATGCTCGCCGGCTTCGAAGCCGGATGGGTCGAGTCGCATATGAACAACCTCGACTGCGGCGACCGGGACTCGCTCGGCGTCTTTCAGCAGCGCCCCAGCCAGGGCTGGGGCACACCGCAACAGATCATGCATGTGCCGTACGCCGCCGAGCAGTTCTTCACTCGCGCCATCCGCGTCGAGGGTCAGCAGCCGCATCTGACGGCCGGCCAGACGGCGCAGAAGGTACAGCGTTCCGCGTTCCCCGACCGCTACGACCAGGCCGAGGGCAAGGCACGAGCCCTCCTCGCGGAAGCGAGGGAAGCGGTCACTCCGGTGGTGCCGGATCGGCGGCAGCGGTTGGCGGTGGGGTTGTCGGCGGATGGTCGTGTGGAGGTGTTCCATGCGGCGGTGGATCAGATCTATCACACGTATCAGGTGGCGGTGGGTGGTGCGTGGTCGGGTTGGCGGGCGTTCGGTGGGCCTGCGTCGGCGACGATCGCGTTGGCGGCGGCGCCGGACGGGCGGCTGGAGTTGTTCGCGATGAACGGTGAGACGTTCGTTCACCGGTATCAGGCGAAGGTGTCGGGGGAGTGGGCGGACTGGTACACGTTCGGGGGTGGGGGTGAGCATGTGGCTGTGGGCCGCAACCATGACGGCCGGCTGGAGGTGTTCGCGTCGAACTCCTCGGGTGTGCATCATCGTTGGCACGACACGCCGGGTGGTACGTGGCACGACTGGCGTCCGCTCGGTGGTCCGGCGGGTGCGCGGCTGGCGGTGGCGCCGGCGTCGGACGGGCGGCTTGAGGTGTTCGCTCTGACCGATGACGTGTTCCGGCACACCTGTCAGACGGATCTGTCGGGGACGTGGCGGCAGTGGGTGGACTTCGGTCTGGGCGGCGAGCATGTGGTGGTGGGCGGGCACCGCGATGGGCGGCTGGAGGTGTTCGCGTCGAACTCCTCGGGTGTGCATCACCGTTGGCAGAACGTGCCGGGTGGTGACTGGTACGAGTGGCAGCCGCTCGGGGGGCCGTCCGGGGCGCGGCTGGCGGTGGTGGAGTCGCATGACGGGCGGCTGGAGGTGTTCGCCATGAACGACGATCTCCTGCAGCACAACTATCAGGTGGACCAGTCCGGGGCGTGGCGGACCTGGCAGGACTTCGGGGGCGGCGGCTACTTCGTGCGGGCCGTGCGCAACCGCGACGGCCGCCTGGAGATCGTCGCCAACAACCCCGGCGGCGTCCACCACCGCTGGCAGCACCAGCCCGGCAGCACCTGGCACGACTGGCAGCCCCTCTGACACCCACCGTTCACAGGTGCCAGTGGATGTCCCGGTCCGGGGTGTAGCGGCACATCGTCCCGGTGGAGACGGCGCGGCGCAGATGCGCGGCGAGCGCCGGGTGCTGTTCGTCCAGTCTGCGCAGGGTGTCGCGGATACGAGCGGTGACATTCTTGCGGGCGCGTTCGCGCGGGTCGCCCAGACGGCGTGGGCGGCCCGCGAGGCCCGCGTGACGACGCAGTTCGTCCAGCAGGGCGGCGCGTTCCCGGTCGTATGCGGCCGCGCGTGCGTCGTCGCCCCGCTCCACCGCCCGTTCGATCTCCGTCTCCAGCCGCTCCAGGTGACGGCGGTAGCGTCGGCGGGCCTCCTCGTCCAGGACCTCGTCGGCGCCCAGGCCGTGCGCCGTGGCCACGGAGTCGTCGTGCGGGTTCAGCAGGTGGACGGCGGCGATGTCCTGGCCGGGGAGGCTCAGCAGGAGGTGCAGGTCCCGCAGGCCCTTGGCGTCCGGCAGGTGCACGGTGAGGCCCTCGTACGTCAGGCGCCACACCTCGCCGTTGCGGCGGAACTCGCAGGGCGGGGATACCGGTCGCTTTCCGGGCGGGCGCGCGGTGAGGTGCTCGACGCGGCCGAGCAGATGGGGCACGCCCAGGCGCTGCGCCTGCGACGTCGCCTCGTCGAGCAGGGCGGCGAGGTCATGCTCACCGTCGGTGCCCCGCTCCGCGAGCACGCGGGCCAGTTCGATCCGAGCCCGCAGCGACCAGGGCGATGCGTGGAGCCGCTCCGCCGACCGGAGGGCCGCGGTGAGCCGCCGGATCGCGCTGTCCCACCGTCGGCCGGCGGCGTCGAGGACACCCAGCCACAGGGTCGCCGGGCCGCCGATGTCCCATCCCAGCAGGGACACCAGCCACTGGCCCTCGTACGGGGCCAGCGCGGCGAGGGCGTCGTCGCACCACGCCGGGTCGCCCGAGGCGGCGGCCGCCTGAGCCTGGTGGCGCAGCCAGAGCGGGGTGAGGCTGCGGTACAGCGCCGTGTCCCCATCGGCTCCCGCGCCCGGCCAGGGAACGGGCACGCGCAGCCGCTCACCGGCCTCCAGCTCGGTGAGAGCCTCCAGGAGGTGGACGTAGGGGTGCTGGTTGCGCCGTAAGGCGTCCAGTGACCGCCTCGCCTCGGCGAACTCGCCCCGCAGGACGAGCAGCGCCCAGCGGTGGTGGTCGAGGAAGTGCCGGTGGTAGTTCGGGCCGGGGACGCTCAAGGCCTCCGACTCGTCGAGCAGCTGCGCCGCCTCGGCGAACCGGCCCGCCATGGCGTGGACGACGCTGCGGTCGATGACGGAGGTCAGCCGCAGACGGGGGGAGCCGTCGGTGGCGGCCACGGTCACCATGGCGTGGAAGGCCTCGAGGAACCGCGGGTCGTCCGCCTCGAGCGCCGCGACCCACTGCATGGACATCGCCACATGTTCGGTCCAGCGGTCGCCACGCCGCCGGGACACCGCGACGAGTTCCGCCGCCAGGTCGCGTCGGCCGCCCGCGGCCTGTGGACCCCACTCCGCCTGCATGCGCGCCCACAGTCCGATGTGCAGGGCGTCGTCGTCGCCCGCCGTGCGGGCCCTGGCGACCACCGCCGCCGCGACGCCGCCGGCCAAGCGGGACTCGGAGAGCGGGGGTTCACCGCGGTCCAGGGCCGGTGCGGCTTCCTCGCCCCCGGCGCCAAGTGGTCCCCCGGTGGCCGTCGTGACTGCGGTAGCCGTCAGCATGTCCGAAGCGACGAGCTGCGCGTGCGCCCAGCGAAGGGCGCGCAGTTTCAGCGACGTCGTGTCGCCACGTCCGTCGGCGCCGTAGAGCGTGAGCGCCGTGCGTCCCATGAGCAGCGGTCGGCCCAGGCCTCTCACCGCTGTGGCGGCGTCCGCGAACACCCGCCAGGAGCGCTCCTGTTCGCCGGTCAGCTGGAGCGCGAGCCCGAGGTCGAGGCCGATCAGCACGCGCCGGGCGGGGTCCGCGTCGGCGAGGCGGTCCATGGCACGCCCGTAGTGGCCCACCGCTTCCTCGTGCGCCATGCGGTGCTCCGCGTGCCGCGCCGCGGACAGCATGAGCTCCACGGCCTCGTCCCGGTCCAGTTCCTCGAACGCGAGATGGGCGTGGCGGGCCAGCTCCACGGGGAGTATCACGTCCATCGAGGCCGCCGCCGTGTTGCGCAGCGCGTGCACGGCGGCCGCGTGGAGCCTGCGGGCGCGCTGTGCGTCCAGATCCCCGTACAGCGTCTCGCGCACCAGGTCGTGCTTGAAGACGACTGCTCCGGAGCGCTCCCGCTCGACCAGCTGGGCGTCGGTCGCCTGGGCCAGCCAACGGCGTACCTGCGTCGGCGGGCTGCCCAGGACGCGGGCCAGGATGTCGGTGCGGAATCGGCGACCCAGCACCGACGCGGCACCGAGGCAGGCCGCCACCGGGTCCTCCAGCAGCCGTAGCCGCTGCTGGAGCGAGGCGTGCAGACCCGGCGACACCGCCGTCACCTCGTGGCCGCCGGCCCACAGACGGGCGGTCTCCTGGACGAAGAAGGGGTTCCCTCCGGTGCGGCGCAGGACCTCGGTGACCAGGGTGCCGTCCGGAGCCCTCCCCGCCGTGCGGTGCATCAGTTCGGCGACGTCCGCCGCCTCCAGGCCGGGGAGTGCGAGCGTCGTGGCCCGGGTCATGAGCGAGCGCAGCCGGTCGCGCGAGGGATGGTCGGGCCGCTCGATCTCCACGTCCCTGCAGGTGACCAGGATCAGGACCCGTTCCAGCGACAGGTGCTGGGCGGCGAACTCCAGCAGCGCCACCGAAGCCGGGTCGGCCCAGTGCACGTCCTCCAGAACGACCAGCACGGGCTGGTGCTGCGCGGCGGTGACCAGCAGGGTGGTGACCGCGTCGAACAACTGGAACCGCTCCACGTCCTCGGCCTCGGCCCCGCTCCCCCCGAGCAGGATCTCCCAGGCCACCCCGGCCGCCGCCGAGGCAGCCTCCCATGTATCCGCCCGCGCGGACCTGCGCAGGCTGCGGACGACCTGCGTCCAGGGCCAGTAGCCGGGAGTGCCGTCGGCGTCCCAGCACGCTCCGCGCAGCACGGCCAGGCCCTTGCTCCGCGCCTCCTGGACTGCGCGGCCGGCGAGGGACGTCTTGCCGATGCCCGCCTCACCGGTGAGCAGCAGCACTCCTCCGTGTCCGGCGACCGCGCGTTCGACATGGGCCCGCACCGCGCGCAGGAAGTCGTCGCGCCCCAGCAGCGCCTGTCCGGACGGTGGTGCGCTCATGTCCGGCACCGGCCACGGCACCCGCTCCCCGAGCAACCCATGCCACCACCCCCGCAGCGTCCGCGGCCTTGCGACCGCAGCCGTCGTTCCTGCTCGGGAGCGTAGTAGCTGTTCGAAAAGTGGATCAACTTCGCGCAATGCGCCGGGGCGGAGCGGGCGGGCCCACCGGTCGACGGGGCTACCGATGGCTCAGGGCACGTTCTGCGTGGTGAGGCAGACGTGGCACCGGAACGCGGGGGAGCGCGGAGCGGATCGTGCCGAGCGGGCCGTGCGAGATCGCCAGGCCGCGCCTCGCTGCGCGCGGGCAGGAGGCGCCGCCGCCCGCCTCGTCGGCGGGTCGTTCGTGCTCGCCGGGAAGCCGACCCGGATAAACTGCGGTGCAACGTTCAGGCAAGGACGTTCTCGCTCAAAGCGCCGGCCGTGGCTACGGATGGCGGAGGTCCCGTATGAAGCCATGGGCTGTCGGCATCGCCATGATCGCCGCTCTCGTTCTGGCGTGCACCGCCTGCGGACCCACCGGCGCCCCAGGGGGAAACGGCCTCACCATCGGCCTGTTGCTCCCGGAGACCGAGACCAGCCGCTACGAGACCTTTGACCGGCCCTTGATCGAGCAGGCGGTCGAAGACCGGTGCCCGGACTGCATCGTTCGCTATGCCAATGCGGAGAACGACGTCCAGATCCAGCACCGGCAGATGAACGCCATGCTCACCCAGGGCGTCGATGTGCTGATCCTCGACCCGGTCCAGGAGGTCTACCTCCGCGGCCTGATCACCGAAGCGGCAGAGATGGACGTGCCGGTGGTTTCCTACGACCGGGTCGCCGAGGGGCCCATCTCGGGTTACGTCTCCTTCGACGCGGACGCCATCGGTGCGCTCCAGGGCGAGGGCATGCTCGACGGCCTTGGCGACCGGGTCGACGGGGCAGGGATCGTCCGGGTCGAGGGACCCCTGTGGAACCCCGAACATGTGGCGGTCTCCATGCTCGAGCGGGCGGGGGCGCACATCAGCAGGACCTATGTGGCATCGGGCTGGACCCCCGAGAACGCGTACGCCATCATGGTCGGCGCCCTCGCCGACCTGGGCGTCGACAAAGTCGACGCCGTCTGGGCCGCCAACGACGCAATGGCCGCCGGAGCCATCTCCGCCCTGAAGGGCGCACGCATCAGCCCGCTGCCCCCGGTCGGGGGACAGGACGCCGACCTCTCCGCGGTGCAGCACATCGTCAGCGGAGAGCAGTACATGACCATCTACAAGCCCTACCGGATCCAGGCGGCTGCCGCCGCGGACATGGCACTCGCCCTCGCCCACGGCAAGTCCCTCGATTCCATGACCACGGGCAGGATCAGCACCGATACGGCCGAGAACGTCCCCAGCGTCGAGCTCGCGCCGACCCTGGTGACCATCGACACCATCAAGGAGACCGTGGTCCGGGACGGCATGTACACCATCGACGAGATCTGCAGTCCGAAGTACCGGCCCGACTGCGAGAAGGCCGGACTCACCGACTGACCGCGAGGAAGGACCAAATGGCCCAGACATCGGCTTCACCCCTGCTCAGCCTGCGCGGCGTCGTCAAGTCCTTCGGGGCCGTCCGTGCGCTGACCGACATCGACCTGGAGATCCGTGCGGGCGAAGTGGTGGCGGTGATGGGGGACAGCGGTGCGGGCAAGTCCACCCTGGTCAAGGTGATCACTGGCGTCGAGCCGGCCGACACGGGCGTGTTCAGCTGGAAAGGCCGCACGGTGCAACTCGCCCGCCCCCAGCACTCCCAGAGCCTCGGCATCTCCGCCGTGTACCAGAATCTCTCACTGTGCGACAACCTCGATGTCGTCGGCAACCTCTTCCTCGGCGGTGAGCTCCGCCGGTACGGCGTCCTCGACGAGATGGAGATGGGGCGCCGTACCCGTGCCCTGCTGGACACACTGTCGATCCGCATCCCCGACGCCCGCGTCCCGGTCGCCTCGCTCCCCGCCGACCAGCGGCAGATCGTGGCGATCGCCCGCGCGCTGCTGAGGGAACCCGACCTGCTCCTCCTGGACGAACCCACCCAGGCCATGAGCGCACAACAGGCCGACCAGTTCCTCGACATGGTGGAAAGACTGCGTGACCGCGGTCTCGGCATCCTGCTCATCAGCCGCGCCATGGGTGACATCAAGGCGGTCGCGGACCGGGTCGCGGTGCTCCGCCTCGGCCACAACAACGGCGTCTTCAACGTGCACACCGCCTCCCAGGAACTGATCATCTCCGCGATCAGCGGAGCCACGGACCACGCCGTGGCTCATCGCCGCACGGAGCGGAAGGGCGGCGGAACGTGAGCGATGCGGGCGCGGCAGCGGGACCGCAGACGCTCTCGACCCGCCGAGCCCGCCGTGCGGAGGGAAGTGCGGGCACCCCCCGGAGCGGAGTCCTCGGCAAGAACGAGGGGGCGCGGTGAACACACCTCCACCCACCTTCGCCGACCGGCTTCGCACCCTGCGCGAGCAGGGTGTGCGAAGCCACCTCGACGCCCGGCGGAGCAAACTGCTCACCGGCGGGCTCGGCCCGGTGCCCGCGATCGTCGTCCTGATCGTCGTCTGGACCGTCTTCCAGATCCTCGACCCCAGCTTCCTCTCCCCCCGCAACCTCTCCAACCTCGGCGTGGACATCGTCGGCACAGGTCTGATCGCCACCGGCCTCGTCTTCGTGCTGCTGATCGGCGAGATCGACCTCTCGATCGGTGCGCTGAGCGGATTCACGGCCGCACTGTTCGCCGTGCTGAACGTCCACCACGGCATCCCGGAAGAGTTCGCAGCGCTCCTCGCGGTCGCAGTCGGCTGCGCGGCCGGAGCGCTGCACGGCGTCGTCTTCGCCCGCCTGGGCGTGGCATCCTTCGCGGTGACCCTCGCCGCTGGGCTCGGCTGGAGCGGCATGCTGGTCATCGTGCTGGGCGGCAGCGG
This sequence comes from Streptomyces sp. NPDC053367, assembly GCF_044545925.1. Taxonomy (NCBI): domain Bacteria; kingdom Bacillati; phylum Actinomycetota; class Actinomycetes; order Kitasatosporales; family Streptomycetaceae; genus Streptomyces; species Streptomyces sp. NPDC053367. The sequence goes on from NZ_JBITYN010000006.1 coordinate 339,367, forward strand.
CACCGTTGTCTTCGACGACGAAGGGTTCGTGGCGACACTGACCCGCCACCACTTCGGCCATCCTGCCGCTGCCTACGGTCTCGCCGCTGCGGTGACCGGCACCTACTTCCTCGCAGCCCACCAGCGGTCGCGGTACCACCGTGCCTCCGGCGCGGCCTTCTCGTCCACCGGAAGGATCACCGCCCGTACGGCCGCCCTCGGCCTCATCGCCTTTGCCGGAGCCGCCGTACTCAACCAGTACCAAGGGCTGCCGCTGGCCCTGCTGATCTTCCTGCTGATCGTCGCCGGGCTGGACTACGGTCTGCGCCGCACTTCGTACGGACGCTCCGTCTACGCCCAGGGTGACAGCGTCGAGGCAGCCCGTCGCGCCGGACTGCGTGTGGTGGCGGTGCAGATCTCGGTATTCATGGTCTCCGGGACGACGGCCGCGCTCGGTGGCCTGTTTCTGGCCTCACGGACCAGCACCGTCGGGGCGGGCTCGCCCACCCTGATTCTGCTGGTCAACGCGGTTGCCGCCGCGGTGATCGGCGGCACCAGCCTGTTCGGCGGCCGCGGCCGCACCTGGTCCGCGCTCCTCGGCATCCTGGTCATCCAGTCGGTCGCCTCCGGCATGGCGCTCCTGGGCCTCCAGGGCGCCATTCAGATCACCATCACCGCGGGTATCCTCCTGATCGCCGTCATCGCCGACTCGCTCTCACGTCGAGCCCGCTTCGCCCTGCGCGCGGATGCCTCGGCCTGACCCGGCGGTGCTCGGCCTCACGTCCTCCCGGGGGACGGCGTTGTCGCTCACCTGGTGTCGGACGATCGCTGGGCGCCCGGTTCCGGCAGCTGCCTGTGAGCCGGGTGACGAAGACCCGGGGGACGGGCCACAGCGGTGCGCCGCCCTCGCGGCGACTGCTTCACCCTCGTTGCGGTGATCACCCTGATTGGCTGCCTCCACCCGACCCGTGGAACATGGAGTACAGCGGGTGGCAGCGGTGACCGGCGGGGGCCCGGGCGTACGGAGGCGGTGCGTGTCTTTGGACGGGGACATTCTTGCTTCCTGCGGGGTCGGGCTCGCCGCCTTCTACGTGCTGACCGAGAGTGGTCACGAGCTCCGTCTCGCCGAGGTGGTCGAGGGCGTCGACGAAGGGGGCTGGGCGGCGACGGCGTATGCCCTCGCCGGCCCCTCACCGGTTGCCGACGCCTGCCGCCTCGGCCGCCCCCTGTGGTTGACCACCGAGGAGTCCGCCCGGTACGGCCGGCCAGGGCACACCCCCGTCGGCAGTCCCGATGACGCCGCTCCGCACACCCCCGTCGGCAGTCCCCATGACGCCGCTCCGGCCGACGCCCTCTCGGTGGGCGCGCTGCCGCTGGGCGGAGAGGCCCGCCTGCTGGGCTGCCTGCTCGTGATGGGCCGGGCCGGAGGCGGTTTCAGTGCCGATCAGCGCACGCTGCTGGAGCTGCACGCAGGCCAGGCGGCCGCGGGTCTCGCGGCGGCCTCCGCCCGCGTCACATGCCGGACCCGGTCGGTACCCGGGCCGAGGCCCGCCCTGCTGTCGGCGCGCGGCGGCTGTTTCGTCCTCGACCCGGGCACCGGGCACATCGACGTGGACCCGGCGGTCCTGGACCTGTTCGGCGTCCCCCCGCAGGACTTCGACGGCGATGTCTCGGCCCTGCTCGAGTGCACCGCCCCGGACGACGTGCCCGCGCTGATGTCCGTCGTGGAGCCCCAGCAGAACGACTCCGATCAGAACCTGGCATTCCGCATTCGCCACCGCAACGGTGAACTGCGCTGGCTGGGCCTGCGCTGCCGTGTACTGGCCGGGCCCGAGGGCCGGCCGCGGCAGGTGCTGGGTGTGGTGAGCGACGCCTCATACCTGCGCCCCGGTGCCGACGACGTGTCGCTCGTCCAGCGACTGTCCGCCGCGCTGTCCGGCGCGACCACCGTTCGCGACGTCAACAGGGTGGTGGTCGACTTCTTGCGCGCCCACCTCGACGCAGGTCGGGTAACGGTGGCTGAGCTGGAGGGCGACCACCTCGTGGTGACCGTCCTCGACCCGCCGGAGCCGGACGCCTGGCCGCGGTCGTGGCGCGCGCAACGGCCCGAAGCGACCTGCCACGACCTACGCACCCTGCGGAACGCTCTGCGGGAGGGGCACGTCAGCCTCTGGCCCGCGGCCACCGAGCTCGAACCCGACCTCAGGTGCGTCGGACCCGGCGGCCTAGCCGTCCTGCCGCTGCCCGCGGACGGCCGAATGGTAGGGGTGTGCCTTGTGGGGTGGGACGGCGAGCACCGGTTCGGACCCGGAGACCGCTCCCTGCTGACCGCGACCGCGGGTGTGATGGGCCAGGCCCTGGCACGCGCCCACGCCCTGGACGCCGGCCACGAGTTCGCCACGATGCTGCAGCGCAGTCTGCTGCCCCGCAAGCTGCCGCAACTGGACGGAGGGGTGGCCGTCGCCCGGTACCTGCCGGCGACCGTGGGCCTCGAAGTGGGCGGCGACTGGTACGACGTGGTCACGCTCTCCGACAGCCGTCTGGCACTGGTCATCGGCGACGTGCAGGGGCACAGCGCCGCAGCCGCGACCATCATGGGGCAGATGCGTACCGCCATCAGGGCTTACGCGGTCGAGGGCCATCCGCCCGATGTCGTGGTGGCGCACGCGAACCAGCTGCTCGTCGGCATGGAGACCGATCTCTTCGCCACATGCACCTATGTCGACCTGGACATGGAGGAGGGCACCGCCTGGGTCGTCCGGGCGGGACATCTGCCACCGCTGCTGAGGCTGCCCGACGCCACGACCGAGGAGCCGCAGATCGAGGGCGGACCCCCGCTCGGTGTGATCGCGGACGGCGACTTCCCGATGACCCAGCTCAGCCTTGCGCCCGGCACTCTCGTCACGCTACTCACGGACGGACTGGTGGAGTCGGCGACTCTCCCCCTGGAGGACGGCATGCGGGCCGTGCGCGAAGTGCTCGCCGCCGCCGATCCCGCCGATCCCGAGCGGGTGGCCGACCAGCTCGTCGCCTCCGCCCGCCACAGACGTGACGACGTGGCTGCGCTGATCCTGCGCTACGACGGCATGCGGGTCCGGCCCGTCCGGGCCCACTGGGCGGTATGGCGGCTCCCCGACGCGGTCATGCACGCGCGTCGTTTCACCGCCCGCACCCTGCGCACCTGGTCCGTGGTGGAGGAGAGCGACGTCGCCCTGCTGGTCGTCTCCGAGCTGGTCACCAACGCCATTGCGCACACCACGGGCGAGGTGCGCCTGGACCTGACGCTGACCGGCGACCGGCTGCGCATCGCCGTCAACGACGCCTCTCCGCGCACACCGGTCAAGGCCGAGAGCGTCGACTGGGAGGAGACCGGTGGGCGCGGCCTGCTCCTCGTCGCAGCGATGTCCTCGGCCTGGGGCTCAGTGCCCCTCGGCGGCGGCAAACAGGTGTGGTGCGACATCGCGCTCTCGCCACGCGACGAGCCCCCGCCCGGCGTGCCACCGCCCCCGGACCCGGCACCGTACCGCCCCGGGGGCGCGGGGTGACCGCCGAACCCGCGCCTGAGGTCCGGCCCCTGTGCGTGATCCACCGCTGCAGCAGGATCTTGGATGCCTGTCGGGCGCTGCTCCAGGCTCTGCGGCTCCGCACCCGAGGGTTGCCTGCGCTGCATCCGCTGCGCTCCTACTTTGGAAACAGCTGACAGTATCGACTCTGGGCAGGTAGTCATGGCGGAGGCGGAAATCGACTACGCGGCGGTGTTCCGGGCGCTGCCCGGCATGGTGGCTCTGCTGACGCCTGAGCTGGTGTACGCGGACGTCAATGATGAGTTCGCGCGCTTGTCCGGCCGTACGCGCGAACAGTTGCTGGGCCGGTATCTGTTCGATGTGTTCCCGGACAACCCCAACGATGCCGCCGCGACGGGCGCACGGAATCTGCAGGCGTCGCTCGGACGGGTGCTGGCCACGGGAGAGCGGGACACGATGGCGTTGCAGCGCTACGACGTGGAGTCGATGGAGCGCCCTGGTGAGTGGGAGGAGCGGTACTGGAGCCCGGTCAACGCTCCCATATTCGACGCGGACAACCGGGTGAAGCTGCTGGTGCACCGGGTCGAGGAGGTCACCGAGCTGATCAGAGCACGGGGCGGGCAGCAGGGCAGCCGCGCCCGGGTGCTCGAGGCGGAACTGTATACACGCGCCAGGGAACTGCAGGAAGTCAACGAACGGCTCCGTGAGGCCCACGCCCGTGAACGCGAGGTCGCCCTCGCCCTGCAGGAAGCGATGCTCCCCGCACCCGGCCCTGTGGGCCACCACCGCGCCGCCGTGCGGTACCGGCCCGCCGTGGGCTCTCTGAACGTCTGCGGCGACTGGTACGACCTCGTGGACCTGCCTGGCGACCGGATCTGTGTCGCCGTCGGTGATGTCGTCGGTCACGGCCTGCGCGCAGCCTGTGTCATGGGCCTCCTGCGCAGCGCCCTGTCCGCCGCCTCCCGCGTCGCCGACGGCCCGGCCAAGGCGCTGGAGGTCCTCGGTCTGTACGCCAGTTCCATCGAGGGGGCCGAGAACACCACCGTCGCGGAGACCTGCATCGACTGGGACAGCCACACCCTGACCTACAGCAGTGCCGGCCATCCCCCGCCCGCTCTGCTCCGTTCGGACGGCACCGTGGAATTCCTCGACCAGGCCACCGACCCGCCGCTCGGTGCCCGCGCCGAGGACGTCGACCGCCCCCAGGCCACCGCCGCCTTCACCGAGGGCGACATCCTCGTCCTTTACACCGACGGTCTGATCGAGCGCCGCCGCGAGGACATCGACGCCGGTCTCGCCCGCCTCGCCGCATCGCTCACCCGGCACCGCGCTGCCGATACCGAAGGTCTCGCCGACACGCTCCTGCTCGAGCTGCTCCCCGCCGCAGGCGCGACGGACGACACCGCCCTCGTCATCGTGCGGCTCTGAACGGCTGCCTCGCGGTGCCCCTGCGTCACGACGCGATCCCGCCACCCCGATCGGACTGGTGGGGGTGGGCGGCTGCGAGGAAAGGGGAGGTGGTCGACGGGATCCGCGCGAAAGCCGGGCCCGGAGATCCGGAGATCTCGAACGGCCCGTGCTGCACAGCGACATGGCGAGTCGTCAGAGCCGCGCGACAGGGCCCGCCGGAGCGGCGACGTTCCGCTTGCGTCTGAGCCTGTTCGGCGGCCCGGGCCTCGCGGCGCCCGGCCCCCTCAGCGGGCGCCGGCCGTCGAGGACGCAGTCCGGGGACGTGCGCGGCCCCACCTGATGTCCTGGTCCGCCGGGGATGCCCGCTTCCGCTGTTCCCGGCCCACGAGCCCGCGGAGTTGGTCAGCTGTAGTAGGCGATCTTGTCGTCGAGGACCTCCAGGGCCCGGCACAGTGCCGCCACCCGCTGTTCAAGGGCGGCGCGGTGCTCCCGCAGGAAGGCGACCCGGTCCTGGGCGGGCCGCTCGGAACGGAGAATGGCGACGAAGTCGCGTAGATCTCCGATGCCGAGGCCGGCCTCGCGGAAGCAGGTGATCAGGCCGATCCAGAAGATGTCGTCCTCGGTGTACTCGCGGAACCCGCCGGGGGAGCGCCGGATGGGGCCGATGAGTCCTTCGCGTTCGTAGTAGCGCAGGGTGTCGAGTGTGAGGCCGCTGCGTTCGACGGCTTGCGCCGGGGTGTATGTGGTCACGAGTTCTCCTGGGACGACGTCGCGGGCCTACCGGGCTTCGGCGAACCGTGCCAGGTGCTCGTCGTCGAGCCGCACACAGCGGGCGGCGAGCGCCTGCTCGATCTGCTCCACCCCGCTGGCCCCGACGATGGGAGCGATGCCCTGCCGCATCAGCCACGCCAGGACGACCTGGTTCCGTGTGGCGGACAGGTCGCCGGCGACGTCGTCCAGAACGGTGAGCACCTGACGGGTGCCGGGGTGATCGTAAGTCGAGGGCAGCGGCTTGTCCGTGCGCTCATAGGAACCCCAGAGCAGCGATGTGTACGACCACACCGCGAGCCCCTCCGAGCGGGCCAGGTCCAGGTCGTCGGCGGTGAGCAGGCGATGGCCGGCTTCCGCGAGGGGGGTGAACGGACGGGGCTGGAGGAGGGAGTGGCGCAGCTGCAGGGCCGTCCAGGGCTCCACCTCCTGCTGCCGGGCGAGCTCCCGCGCCCGCTCGACCCGCCAGGTGGCGTGGTTGGCCGCCCCGACCCGCAGGGCCACTCCCCTGGCGACCAGTTCGCCGAACGCCCCGACCGTCTCCGTCAGCGGCACCTCACGGTCCTCTGCGTGAGCCCACAGCAGGTCCACATGATCGACCCCGAGCCGCTCCAGGCTCTCCTCCACGCCGGCGCGGACGGCCCGCGCGGAGAGTCCCTCGGCGCTTTCGGGCCAGGAGTGCGCCACGAGAGGGTTGTGCCGCACCTTCGTCGCGATGCGCACGGTCTCGCGTACGCCCGGGCGCGCCCGGAGCCAGGCGCCGATGACCCGCTCACTGGCGCCGCCGACGCCACTGGGGTCCGCCCAGAACGAGTAGCAGTTGGCGGTGTCCAGCCAGACACCGCCGCCGCCGACGAAGGCGTCCAGGATCTCGAAGGCTCGGTCGGCCTCGACACGGGTACCGAAGTCCATCGTCCCGAGGACGATCTGCGGAGGTGTGATGTCCATGCCCGCCATCCTCGGATCTGGAGCGCGCTCCAGGTCAACCTCCGTCGTACGGATCCCGAGGGCGAGGAGGGGAGTCCACATCGAGCGGCGCCGGGTCCTGGCCGGCGCTTCCTGCCTCCGGTGGAGCGTCCGTCCCGGATCCTCCACGGGGCCCGCCTCCGCCTGCCGGCCTACTCCTCCGGCGCTCGGCCACGAACCGGCCACGCCGCTGCGCCTGTCCCGCTGTCCGACGGGCGCCGGCTGGTCGTGGATGGCGGACGGCTGCGGGACTTCGCTCCGGAAGTGGGCTCCGCTTGCTGCGTCAGCGCCCGTCGTACGGGACTCACGCGCTCGCCGAAGCAGGGCTCCGGGTGGCGTCGTCGCCGATCACCCGCACCTGTCTGGCCCGGTCGGTGTCCGGCCCCGGCCTGACGGCGTGAACCTCGACCGGGTGGCGTCAGGTCACCGGCCGCAGCACACGGTCCTCGAGGCGCATGCGCACGGTGAGCAGGGCCGCGTTGGCCACCGTGAACACCAGGGCGGTCACCCAGGCGCTGTGGACCAGCGGCAACGCGACCCCCTCGACGATCACGATGAGGTAGTTGGGGTGACGCATCCAGCGATACGGTCCGTCGCTCACCAGCGGCAGGCCCGGTACGACGATCACGCGCGTGTTCCACTGCGGACCGAGCGCGTGCATGCACCAGGCCCGTAGGACGTTCGCCAGGACGACCGCGGCCAGCGCGGTCCAGCCGAGCGCCGGGATGAACGGCCGTGGTAGCAGGGCGACTTCGGCCAGCATCCCGACGACGAGGCCCACATGGAGCACGACCATCACCGGGTAGTGCCCCTGCCCGTACTCGACGCCTCCGCGGGCGGCGGCCCAGCGCGCGTTACGGCGGGCCACCGCGAGTTCGAACAGCCGCTCGCCGACGAGAGCCGCGACGAGGACCAGCAGTCCGGCGGGCAGGTGTGCGAAGCCCGGATAGTTCACGGCAAGGGGTCCTTTCCGAGGTGCTCATTCCGGCGATGCCGGCTGCTGCGGGGTGCGTACGAGAAGACAGGCGGCGACGGCGGTGATCGCCGCGACCGAGGCGAGCGCCACCGACATGCCGTGCACGAGCGCCTCCTTGACGTTCGTGGCGAGCATCGCGCCCTGCGGGCCGAGGCGGTCGGCGACCTCGAGGCCGCCCACCGCGGTGTGGCGCACGACCTCCGCGGCGGGCTCGGGCAGGCCCGAGAGGTCGGGCAACGAGGACCGGTAGTGACTGCCGAACAGCGAGCCCATCAGCGCGATCCCGATCGCCGCGCCCGCCTCGCGGGTGACGTCGTTCATCGCGGAGGCGACGCCCTGCTGTTCGCGGGGGAGCGAACCGGTGATCGCCGAGGTGCCGACGACTCCGGTGAGACCGATCCCGAGCCCGGCGAGCACGAGGCTGCCCAGGAAGGGCGGGTAGCCGGAATCGACGTCGATCAGGGACAGCGTGCACAGCCCAGCTCCGAGCAGCAGCAGTCCGCAGATCATGATCGTGCGCATGCCGAGTCGCGTGGCGAGACGAGGTGTCACCTCCGAGACGACGGCGACGACCACCGCCACCGGCACCAGAGCGAGGGCGGACTTCAACGGGCTGTATCCGAGCACCAGTTGCAGGTACTGCAGCCCGACGAAGAAGAACCCGAACACGGCCATGAACTGCACGGCGATGGTCACGGCCCCGGCCCTGAAGCCCCGGTTACGGAAGAGCCGCGGGTCCAGGAGCGGGTGTTCGGTGCGCAGCCCCAGCACCACGTACGCGATACCGACCACCACGGTGACGGCCAACGCCGCAAGGACCGTAGGCCGTCCCCAGCCGGCTTCGTTGCCCTCGATCAGCGCGTACACCAGACCGGCGGGCGCGAGCGCCGTGCACAGCGCACCCGCGACATCGAACCGGTGCCGCTCCCCGCCCTTGGTCTCCGGGGCCAGGAACACCGCGGCGAGTGCGACGCCCAGCGCGGCCACGGCGCCCGAGACGAAGATCGACCGCCAGCTGAACCAATGCAGCAGCAGCCCGGTGGCGAGCATCCCCACGATCACGCCGACCGCTGCACACGCGGACCAGACGGCGACACCCTTCTGCCGCTGTGCGTCCGGGAGTACGGCGGTGATCGTGGACAGCGTGCCGGGCATGATCATGGCCGCGCCGAGACCCATCACGGCACGCCAGGCGATCAGCGCGGTCGTCCCCGACGCCTCGGAGGCGGCGAGCGCCGCGGCCCCGAGCACGACCGCGCCCGCGAGGAGCACCGCACGCCGGCCGAGCCGGTCGCCGAGCGCGCCGAGCGGAAGGACCAACCCGGCGAGGGCCAGCACGTAACCGTCGACGATCCAGGTCAGCGAGGTGGTGGACGCGTCCAGGTCGACGGCCAGGTCGGGCAGCGCGAGATACAGGCTGGACATGGACGCGGTGACCAGGACCAGGGCCAGGCACATCGCGAACAGCACGCCACCGGTCTGCACCCCGCCGTCGTCCTCGGTGCCGGGCCCCGAGGGACCGGCGACGGAGTCGGAACCAGAACCGGAATCGACGATGTCGGTCATCGGACACACGTCCCTCGTGAAGGCGTGCGCGTCGATGGCAGGAACGAACGGGAAGAGGCTGAGGCGATCACCCGACAAGAACTACCGGTCCGAGCGTGCTCGATCGGTCACCGTCCCGCGAAAGCCGCGCGTCGCAGGCTGCTTGTTGACCGAGGGTGATCGATCGGGTGATAGATCGTTTCCCCCGAACGTGAAATGCGTTCACAGGAAGTCGTACAGATATGTCCTGCAGATATGTCCTGCGCACATCAGGAGGGGAAAGGGTGAATGGCTGAGTCCCCAGCCGCGTCGGAGCACGTCCTGCACGAACTGGAACCCTCGGTGGAACGGCTCATGGCACAGCATCTCGGAGCCGCCCGTGACTGGCTTCCCCACCAGTACGTGCCATGGACCGCGTCCCTGGACTTCGACGGCCCCCTGGGCGGCACGCCCTGGTCACCGGACCAGTCACCACTGCCCCAGGCCGTCCGGGACGCACTGGTCGTCAACCTCCTCACCGAGGACAACCTGCCCAGCTACCACTTCGAGATCGCCAGCCGGTTCGGCCGGGACGGCGCCTGGGGCGCATGGGTGCACCGGTGGACCGCGGAGGAGGACCGGCACGCCTCGGTCCTGCGCGCCTACGTCCACGCCCGGCGCGCCGTGGACCCCGTCACGCTGGAGGAGCTGCGCATGCGGCACGTCGGGACCGGATTCCACACCGGGCTGCCGACGCTGTTGCACTCGCTGGCCTACGTCACCGTCCAGGAACTGGCGACCCGCCAGGCGCACCGCAACACGGGGGCCGTCTGCCAGGACAAGGCCGGCGAACTGCTGATGGCACGGATCGCGGCGGACGAGAACCTGCACATGCTCTTCTACCGGGGGCTGTTCGCCGACGCCCTCGCCATGTTCCCCGACGAGGCGATGACCGCCCTCGCGGACGTGCTGCAGGACTTCGCGATGCCCGGTGCGGCGATCCCCGGATTCCGCTCACGCGCCGCGCGTATCGCCGCGTCCGGGATCTACAACCTGGACGTGCACCGCGAGTACGTGGTGGCACCGCTGGTGCGTGCGCTGAAGGTGATGTCCCTGCCCGGCCTCGGACCGGTCGGCGAGCAGGCACGCGAACGTCTGGGCACGTACCTGGAGCAGCTCGGCGAACGCGCGGCCCGCTCACGCGACTTGTTCGAGCGCATGACCCCCCACAAGAATCCCGCGATCACCGCGTGACCCACCAAGGAGACACAGGCATGAGGCAGGAAACACAGGGCGCCCTTCCCGAACCGCTCGTCGCCCTGCTCACGGAGTACCTCAAGGTCGAGGCGGAACCCGAAGCCCTCACCCCGTCCACCACGTTCGCGAGTCTCGGCATGGACTCGCTGGCGCTCATGGAGATGGTCGTCGCAGCGGAGGAACGGTTCGGGATCGTGCCGTCCGAGGAGGCCCTGGACCTGTCCCCGTCGGCCACTCTGGGTGACGCCGCCCGTGTCTTCGCCGATGCCCGCTGACGTCGCTGTCACCGGGCTCGGGCTCGTGACGCCGGCCGGACACACGCCGGAAGAGAACTGGGCGGCCCTGTGCCGGGGGCGTTCGCTGGCCGCGCCGGACCCCGAACTCACGGGCCTGCCGGTCGACTTCTCCTGCCAGGTCACCGGTCTCGACGCAGTGGGAGAACTCGGCCGGCCGCTGGCGCGGCGCGTGGACCCGTTCACCCGGTTCGCGCTCGTCGCAGCGCGTCGGGCCGTCGACGACGCCGGCCTGTCCACGAAGGGCGGACTCGGCCCGCGGGTCGGAGTCGTTCTCGGCGTCGGTTCCAACTGCCTGAGCACGTACGTCACCGAGTTCGGACACCTCGGCGCGGACCGGCCGCAGCGCGTTTCCCCGCTGGCACTGCCGCGCAGCGTGCCCAGCATGGCGGCAGGCGAGGTCGCCATCGACCTGGGTGCACAAGGCCCCAACTTCACCACCGCCAGCGCCTGCGCCTCGGGTGCCACCGCGCTCGGGGTGGCACGCGATCTGCTGCGGTCCGGTACCTGCGACATCGTCCTGGCCGGCGGCAGCGAATCCGCCCGGTCCCGGATGACGGCCACCTGCTTCACGCAGATGCGCGCGCTGTCAAGGCGCCGTGACGAACCCGCACTGGCCAGCAGGCCGTTCGACGCTGGCAGGGACGGAATGGTCCTCGGCGAGGGCGCCGCCGTCCTCGTCCTGGAAAGGGCTGCCGACGCGCGCGCCCGGAAGGCACCGATCCTGGCGCTGCTGCGCGGTTACGGCGCCGGCGCCGACGCCCACCATCCCGTGGCCCCGCACCCACAGGGCGAAGGTGCCGCCCGCGCCGTCGTGGCCGCACTGGAGGACGCGGGATGCCGTCCGCAGGACATCGGGCACGTGAACGCGCACGGCACCTCCACGCCGCTGAGCGACGCGGCCGAGGCCGCCGCCCTGACACGCGTCTTCGGCGACGAGCCGCCCCCGGTCACGGCGTCGAAGGGAGTGATCGGCCACTCCCTGGGAGCGTCAGCGGCGATCCAGGCGGCGTACACGGTCCTCGCGCTGCGCCACGGGGCCGTCCCACCCGTCGCGAACTTCCAGGGACAGGACGGGGAACACAAGCTCGACATCGTGGCCGGGCAACCACGCCCGGTCCCCAAGCGAACGGCCATCAGCTGCGCCTTCGGTTTCGGCGGGCAGAACGCCGTTCTGCTGCTCAGCGACGCGTGACCGACCGCATGACCACCATCCGCCGGTCCCACCGGAATCCCGAAAGGTCCAAGGGCGAGTTGACCACAGAGCAAGCGACGGCAGAGCACTCGGAAGCAGGTCGCGAGTGCCGTGCACCGGGTGCGTCAGCGCCGAGGGTGACGTCGATCGCGACCGCCGTGCCGCCGCACCGGTTCCAGCAGGAACAGATCATGAACTTCCTGGCGGGCACGACACTGGGCCGTTCGGTGACCGGCGCGGCCATGCTCCAGCAGATCCAGTCCAACGCCGGGGTCGACGTGCGCCACTTCGCCCGGCCGCTCGATGAACTCCGTGAGCTCAGCGACTTCTCCGACGCCAACCGTGTGTGGCTGGAGACCGCCCTGGAGATCGGCGAGAAGGTGGTCACCGAAGCGCTGGAACAGGCGGGCCTACGCCCCGACGGCGTCGACGCGGTGATCAGCACCACGGTCACCGGCATGGCCGTCCCCTCCCTCGAGGCCCGGCTCGCCCACCGCATCGGCATGCGCCCCGACGTGCGCCGGATCCCCCTGTTCGGCAACGGGTGCGCGGGCGGCGCGGCAGGCCTCGCCCGCCTGCGCGAGTACCTGCTCGGCCACCCGGACCACACCGCGGTACTGCTCTCGGTCGAACTGTGCTCGCTGGCGTACCAGATGCAGGACACCTCGATGACCAACATCGTCGCCGGCAGCCTCTTCGGCGACGGCGCGGCCGCCGTGGTCGGCATGGGAGCGAAGCGTGCCCAGGGCTTGTCCGGCCCCGAACTCGTCGACAGTCTGAGTTACCTGGTGCCGGGCACCGAGGAGGTCCTCGGCTGGGACATCGGCTCCCACGGCCTACGCATCCTGCTCGCCCCCGAAGTACCCGACCTCACCGCCGAATACCTGCCCAGGGCCGTCCACGCACTGCTCGGCCGCCATGGCCTCACCCCCGACGAGATCGCCACCTGGACCGTCCACGCCGGCGGCCCCAAGGTCATGACCGCCTTCGAGAAGTCCATGGGCCTGCCCCCGCAGGCACTGGACGCGACACGCAACTCCCTGGCCGCCAAGGGCAACCTCTCCTCCTCCGCCGTGCTGCACGTCCTCCACGAGGCGATGCAAACCCCACCACCCACCGGCGCACCCGGCCTGATCTCCGCCATGGGCCCCGGCTTCGCCATCGAACTGGTACTGACCCGCTGGTGACCGATCCCGGCCCCCGCCGAGATCCGATGGAGGGGGCGGGTCAGGAGGCATCGGCACAGGCGAGATGGTCGTCGCTGCCCCCGTCCCGGGCGTGGCGGTCGACTCCCACACCGAGGCCACCGCCAGGTCCGACCCGACCTGACCGCGCTGGAGCGCCGCGTGTTCTGCCCGGTGCGCGAGGACTTCACTGAGCCGAGCTACTCCCTGGAACGCGAGGTCCTGGAATTCCACGACGCCGTCCAGCCCCTGGTCCCTGCCCGGCAGGACTTGTCAGGCCCCACGCCGAGTGGCCCGTGGCGATGCTGCCGTACCTCCGTCACGTCGCCGACCACATGCACGGCACCGACGCCGAGGTGGGCTCCTGGACGCGGCGCAACTCCGCCCTCGACGCCCACCTCGCACGGATGGATACCTGACAGAGCGACGGCATGCGCCGCATTTCTGCCTGGGCCGCGATCCTGGCCACCCCGACCCTCGGCGCCGGGAGGTCAGGCACCTGCGTCGATCGGCGGAGGCACGGCTGCACCACTGCCGGCCGCCCCCGAAGGGGCGTCAGTCCCGGACGAGCTGATCGGCCAGACGCCGGGCCTGGGCCAGCAGCGCGCCGTGTGTCGCCAGTGCATCCGGATCGTCTGCCACGGCATCCGGCAGCCTCCGGTGGAGCTCGTCCAGGCTGCGGCGCAGCTCCCTGACAGCCTCAGTCAGATCCCCGTCGGTAAGTGGATCAGTGCCGGCGAACCGCGTCTGGCTGTAGAGACCGATGGCGCGTGCGGTGTGGCGCAGGAAGTCGGCGTAGGGCCGGGTGATCCGCGGGCCCGGGCGGGCCTCCTTGTCGTTGTGGTTAGCGGTCTCCAGCACGGTGCGGGTCACGCCTGCGGTGTGCACCGCGACATGGTCCAGAACTGCCAGCGCGTCGTCGTACGCCTTGCCGGGCGGGGCGACGGCACGCGTACCGCGCCCGCGGTGATTGCCCCGCATGCTTTCGCGGCTCCAGCCGATCGAGGAGCGGGCCTGATCGACCAGGCGTCCCAGTCGCAGCGCGCGCTCCTGCCACTCCCCGGCTGCGTAACTGTTCCACTCACCGTCGTCCAGTCCCTCGGCCACCACTTCCAGGATCTCCTGCGCCTCGCGGGCGGCGTCCGTCAGGGCGGCGCGCGTGTCACGCAGGTACACCGGGGGCCGGACCAGGGCGTTGACCGCGATGCCGACCACCGCTCCGAAGACGGCCTCCGCGATGCGCGCACCCGAAGTCGCCAGGGAGACCTGCTCGTTGGTCAGGACGAACAGCGCGCCGGTGGCGGCGTAGACGCCCTGGCTGCCCAGGCGCTGCCACTGCGCCAGCAGCAGCACCGCTGGAAGCACGACGACCATCGCGGCCATCGTGCTGTCCAGCAGCAACGCGACGACCGTCGCCACCACGGTGCCCACCGTGATCGCCGCCAGCTGCTGCAGACCGTGCACGAATGACCGGTACACCGTGGACTCCACCAGCACCACCGCCACCCACGGAGCGACGAATGCCATCGGAGCCTGCAACCACCACCCCGCCACCGCCCACGCCACACAGGCAGCCAGCGCGGCCTTGCCGGCCTGCACCGTCAGATCGCGTTCACGGCCCGGTTCCGTCCACGCCCGCCGCACCGCCCGTACAGCAGCCCCGCCGTGACGCCGAACCGCCCCTGTCGCCCAATCCGTCCACTCCATGGCACAGCAAGTGCCACACCGGCACCGACAGATGCGCCCCTGTGGGCACCCTCACGGAGATCGACGGGGGCAAGCGGCACCGGGCTGCGCGACTTTCCCGCCTCACACACCGTCCCAGTAGCGACGTTGACTACGGGGCCGATGGAGGTTCCGACCTCCGTCAACGGTGGTTCGCCCACGGACCTCGGCGGTATTGCGGCGCCGTGACCTGCCGTTCCGTCGAGTCGTCATCGGGAACGCTCGCGGCACCGTGCGGGGGCCCGACGTTGTCGGGGACACTGGTCCCGGGGCCCCGCACGGTGCCTGGCGGCCAGGGCCTCGGACGAGACCCGTGCACCCCTGCCACACACAGCACTTCGACGACCCGCCGTTGACCCGAACGGTCAGGTGTGGGAGAGCGCGAAGGAGACGAGGAAGCCACTGACGGTGATCAGCCCGATGGCCAAGTGGGCGTCGTCGAAGGCTTCCGGGATCATCGTGTCGGCAATCATGGCCAGGATCGCCCCGGCCGCCACCGCGGTCACCGCGGCGATCACGGCAGGGGAGAAGGAACCGACCACTGTGTAACCGAGGACGGCTGACACCGTGCCGGCTGCGGCAATCGCCGCCCAGACACCGAAGACGTACCCCTTCGTGCGGCCGGCCTTTTTCATCCCCGCCGAACTGGACAGCCCCTCGGGCACGTTACTGATGAACACTGCGGCCACCGTCACCAGGCTGACCGCGCCGCCGTCGAGCAGGCTGACTCCGATGACGGCAGACTCCGGCACCCCGTCGAGCAGGGCGCCGAGCGCGAGCGCCGTCCCCGACCCGCCCTGCTCGGCCTCCGAAGGCTGCGCCTCCGCACGCCCGTGCCCGGAACGCTTACGGTGCCGGGCACCCCGGCGGGCCAGCCACACATTGCCCCCGGTGTAGGCCACTGCGCCGACGAGGGTGCCGACGGCCGCAGGAGCAAGTCCCGCCTGTTCGTACGCCTCCTCGACCAGCTCGAAGGACACCGCTGAGATCAGCACCCCGGCACCGAAGGCCATGACGGTCGCGATCACCTTCTGCGGCACCCGCAGCCCGTACCCCAGCGAGGCGCCGAGCAGCAGCGCCGAACCCGCCACCAATCCCCACAGTCCAGCCTCTACCACTTCAGCCATGCCGACCCGTCTACCCGCTCTGGATGTGGATCAACGGGTACCAGCACGTCCGTGCGGACCGGAGTGAGCCATACCCGCACATGAGTATCGAAGCCGTGCCCCACGCCACAGGCGTAAGCACTCCTTGTGTCAGGGCCTTTGTGCACGAAGGTGCCACCGGGGCCATTCACCCGGCACCGGCCGGCCGTTCGAGCTGCGCCTTTGCGCCCCCGGCTGACCGGGACGGAGCGTTGCAGGGTTCAAGAATTGGTTTGCCGACCCAGTGGGTGTGTGTCACCGTTCGGCCTGGACCGGAAGTTGATCATCGGCTGCCGGTCGATGCCGACATGTCGGCGGCCTCTCGGGGATCCACCGGAGAGGC
This sequence comes from Streptomyces sp. NPDC053367, assembly GCF_044545925.1. Classification (NCBI taxonomy): domain Bacteria; kingdom Bacillati; phylum Actinomycetota; class Actinomycetes; order Kitasatosporales; family Streptomycetaceae; genus Streptomyces; species Streptomyces sp. NPDC053367. The sequence goes on from NZ_JBITYN010000006.1 coordinate 355,656, forward strand.
GACGAAACGAGGGGAACCGGTGCCGTGGGGAACAGTTACGAGGACGAGTGTCGCCGGTCGATGGCCGAGGAGCAGGCGAAGAGCCTTGCCGAGACCAACGACTGGGAACATGTGGACAGGGAACGGGTCCACCAGGACTGGGACGTCCTGTACCGGGAGATCACGGCCTTCCTGGACGGCGGCTCCCTGCCCGGGGACGAGCAGATCCAGGAACTCGTCCGCAGGCACTTCGACATCGTCTCCCGGTTCTACACCCCCTCCAGGGAGGCTTACGTCGGGATGTCGCTCTTCTACGCCGAGGACGAGGGCATGAAGGCGTTCCACGATTCCTACCACCCTGGGCTGGTGGAGTTCCTGGGCGACGCGATCAAGGTGTTCGCCGAGCGGGGGAGCGGTTTCGCCCCCAGCGCAGGGGCCGGGGCTCCGGCGTAGTCGGGCGACCCTGGCCAGCACATGCATGGGCGGGTGCGCGCGGACCGGGGTCGGGGCGCACCCGCAGGTGGTACACGGGTTCGGGCGCGCGAGCGGACACGGCCCCGGCCCGGACCCGTACACGGCCTCTTCGGCCGGTCGGCCGCCGCCGCGGCTCAGGAGTAGGTCATCGGGCAGCCGTAGCGCAGGGAGTACTGCGCGGCGCGCAGGTAGAGCGCGACGTAGAAGGCCGCGTCCCGGTCCTCGGCCCACGGTCCCGGCCACATCCGGGCGGTCCGCTCCGCCTCGCCCTGAAGGAACCACAGGCTCAGTGTGAGGTTCTCGCCCGCCGGTATCGCGTCCACGGGCAGTCCGACGGCACCGGCCAGCCGCTCGGCCAGGGCGAGCACCCGTGGGGCTCCGGCGACCACTGTCTCCTCGCCGGAGTACGCGGTGCCGACGGGGAGCACGATCTCCTCCTCCAGCGCGAACGGCACCAGCACGCACCAGTCGAGGAGGGCCGACATCTCCGCGTCGGTCAGCCGGCTCCTGCACAGCTCCACGAAACCGTCCATGGACGGGCTGACCTTCTCCTCGAACCAGCCCTGCGTCTCCCGTGCGGCCTGCCGCAGCTCGTAAGGGGGCAGCCCGCGCCGCTCCAGCTCGGTGTTCAGCGCGGCGGCGACGTCCCCGTACCCGTCCTCCCCCGGCCGCGACCAGTCCTGCGCGGTGACACTCACCAGATAGAGACCCATGATCCCAACGTAGCGGCCGCCACCGACAACGTCCCGGCCCCTCGGGACGAACCCCGAACCGACGGCTCGCAGGCGTCGGGAGCCGCTTGAAGACCACACCCTCCGTCCCGGCGAACCCCCTTGACAGCCACTCGCGCACGGTGGCCGGGTCGGTGGCCGGCGGGCACGACTCACGGCGCGGAGAAGTCGGCGAGCGGTGAACATCGGCTCCAGGGCTGCCCGCCGCCACTGGTACGGCCACCAGGTGGTGTCCGTCCCGGACAACCTGAGCAGAGCGAACGCCACGAAGTGGTCGGCCACTCCTCGGCTGCTCGCGACGCCCTCTCCGCGGCGGCCTGGGCGCAAGTGCCTGCGCGCGGTCGCGATCATGCTCAGGCCGTGGAGAGCGAGGCTGATTCTCGCGGCAGGGCGTACGCGGGTGCCGAGCGCGCGGCGGAGTTGCCATCGGGTGGTGATGGTGGCCAGAGCGAGAGTGGCTTCTGCCGTACTGGGTCGCCGGCCGCGCGCTCGGCCGCAGCCGCTTCAGGGCCCGGCTGCGCGCCGACCTCACCGAGGTCTTCGAAGCGCTGCGGCGCGGCGAGATCACCGCCCGGATCGCCGCCCGAGCTGCCCCCTCACCCAGGCTGCCGAGGCGATGCGCCTGGCCGAGTCCGGCACCGTCGCCGAAAAGGCATCCTGTACGGCTGACGACCCACGCGAAAACTGTCGTCCCCCACCATGTCCCAGTGCCCTCCAGGGTCTGCTGATCACCCGGGCAGCAGGCGCGTCCGCAGGAGAACAGCCCTGTGCCAGAGCGCGCATCCGGCGCATCCGCACCGCCACTGTTGTAGCCACGGTCCCCCTCGCGATCGCCGGCGAGGTGGCGTCGGCGCCGTCGCGCGGAGCGCCGACGGGGCGGGTCCACGCCCAGGGGCAGCCGGCGCGTCACCGATCACCGGACGAAGGGGCGTACGGATGAATGAGATCGGGCCCCGGGGGCACAGCGGAGGCATGACGACAACACTCGGTGCCTTCGTGCTCGGCACTCCCGATCCTCCCGCCCTGGCCGATTTCTACCGGGCTCTGCTGGGCTGGGAGGAAGTCGAACGCGAACCGCAGTGGGTCCGCCTGAGGCATCCGGAGCGAGAGCGCCCCGGTCTCAGCTTCCAGTTGGAGGCGGACCACACTCCGCCGGTGTGGCCGCAGGGCCCGGGAACCCAGCAGATGCAGGCGCACCTGGACCTCCAGGTCGACGACCTGGAGGCGGAGACCGCACGGGCCTGTGCCCTGGGTGCGACGGTGGAGGACCATCAGCCCCAGAAGGACGTGAGAGTCCTCCGCGATCCTCACGGTCATCTCTTCTGCCTGTTCCTTCCAGGCGCCTGAACCGTGCCGGCGGGATGGTCCGTGGCGGGTCGTGCCTGCTGAGCAGGTGCCGCCCGGATGCCTGCGCCGGGTTTGAGCAGGCAAGCAGACCCGGCGTACCGTGATCAGACCCGGCGTACCGTGACCACGACGAGGCCCTCGTGCTCACTCCCGCCGTTCTGGTCTGGAGCGGCAGCGTGCTGCCGCTGTCCTGCTGGATCGGCCCCTTCTTCCCCGCCTCCACCGCTCCGGCCGTCCTCGTCGTAAGCGCCTGTCCCGCACCCGAGGTCCCGGAAGCCTTCGGTCGGCAGCCGATGCGATGGCGTCACCCGTTCCTGCACCCGCGCGGCGCGCACGTCAAGACACGGGGGGCTGTGTGATGAGGTTGGATGCGCGCCGCTTGTGCTTCCGCGCGCCCCTACTGGCCGGAGCGCGAATCTGCCACCTCCGCCTCGCGCGGCTTACAGTCACAGCCACGGACACGGTGACGGGGGACGCATGACGCGGCGATGGCTGGTGACGGGGTGCTCTTCAGGGCTCGGGCGGGCGCTGGCAGACGCCGCCGCCCAGGCCGGCGACCTGGTGATCGCCACCGCCCGCAGGCCCGCCACCATGAATGACCTGGCTGACCGGTACCCGGACCGGGTGTCGGTGGTGGCTTTGGACGTGTGCGACGCCGGGCAGTGCGAAGCAGCGGTCGCCCACGCGGTCGATCGCTTCGGCGGCGTCGACGTGCTGGTGAACAACGCCGGGGCAGGGCTGTTCGGCGCGGTCGAAGAGGTGTCCGACGACGAACTACGCGCGCAACTAGAGGTGTTGACGGTGGCGCCATGGCGACTCACCCGCCTGGTGCTTCCCCTGATGCGCCGTCAGGGCTTCGGTCACGTCGTCAACGTCTCCTCGATCGCCGGACGGATGGGGCTGCCGGGCCTGTCCGCCTATGTGACGGGCAAGTACGCACTGGAAGGGATGAGCCAGGCTCTGGCGGCGGAAGTCGCCCCCTTCGGCATCCGGGTGCACGCCGTCGAGCCCGGCGGTTTCGCCACCCACTACGGCACCTCGCTGGCCGAGGCCGTAGGCCGCATCCCGGCCTACGCGCAGAGCACGGGAGACGTCGAGGCGGGCGTGCGGGGCATGGCCGGCAACCCCGGGCTGAGCCGGCCCGAAGTGTTCGCTCACCACGTCCTGCGCCTGGTGGCGTCGCCCACGGCACCACTGCGCGTACCGATCGGCGCGGACGCTTACGACTTCCTGGAGGCAGTCGAGGCCGCCGGCCGCGCCGAGTTGGCGGCCGCGCACGCCTTCGTCAACGATCTTGCCGAGCACCCGGGCACGGACGCGGCACCCGCGGCGCCCACTGTGTGACAGCGGTGCCTGTGGTCAACCGCGCCCGTCGTCCTACCTGCCCGGCGAGAGCGGCCTCTCCCTCACCCGGCCCCGCGGAGCCAAAGGCTTCGTCGTGCTGCCCCGGCGCTGGAGGTCGGACACACCCTGGGCTGGATCATGAAAGCGCGGCATTCAACCCGCTCATGACCCGTCGACTCACACGGCGGGGGCCTCACACCGAGTAGGCGAAGGAACAGCACTTCACCCCGGAATGTTGCACAGGTACTGCGTGAGGGTCCGACCAGAGAACGACCCGGACGGAACACGGCCGACCGGGACGCCTCCCATCGCTTCATAGAAGGGCTCGGCGTTCGGGTCCGCGTCGATGGTGAACCGAGTGAACCCCAGCGACCGGGCAGTCTCCACCACATGCGTGAACAGCAGACGGCCGATGCCCTGCCCGATCACGACCGGATCGACGAACATCATGCCGAGAACCCCCTGCGGCGGCTCACCCTCAAAGGTCGTGAAGCCCACGATGCTGCCATCGCGCTCCGCGACAGCCGTGCGACGGCTGGCCAACTCCGCTGCCTTGAGCGTGAGTTCCTCACGACAAGACGCGAGAAACGCAGCGTCATATCCCCAGTGAGCCTTCGAGCGAAGCGCCAGATCAGACAAGAATCTCGCTTCCTCATCCCGAGCGGGCCGGATCGAGATCGTCACTCAACACCTCCACGGAGCCTTCGTCATCCCTCCGTGATCCTCCCACTGGGTTTCGGGGGACAGACGATCCGGAGCACGGGACCGCGCATTTTCAGACAGCCAGTGTGGTTGGCCAGTTCTTTGCGGACCGTCTCCACCAGCTCCCCGCGGTGCGGCGGAGCCGACGCCATCACCCGCAGCCCTGCACCGGCGGCTACCCGCAGCGGCCCGCGCCCGTCCGGGGCAAGCTCGATCGGTGCCGTGCTCACCGGGCTGCCCGGCAGCTGAATCGGGGTCAGGTGGTGCGCTCGGCCACCGGCCGGCCTCGCCGGGCCAGGGCCGTCAGCCACGCCGGACCGATACCGCCCGGGCGCCACGCCCCGGCCGGGATCGAGCCGTGCTGTACGGCCACGCCCGTGTTCCTGTCGCGTGGTCGCGACAGCACCGCACGCCGGCCGAGGGAACGACCGCTGGTGCGACCTGCGAGACTGGGCCGGAACCGATCGCGGTCCGGCTCCGGCGTACCGGAGCCCGTCTTGACATGTCGCATGGGGTGGGAGATGCCGAAGCACAGGTTGTCCAGGAGAAGCCGCTACGTCGCCCTGGCGGCGACGGGTGCCGTCGTCGTGGCCGGTGCCGGGATCGCGGCGCAGACCTCGATGGCCGCCGCGGCGTGGCCGGCGCAGAAGACGTACACCGGCCGGGCGTTCGACGCCTGCACGGCGCCCTCGCTCACCGCGATGAAGGCATGGAAGAGGGACGCCTACTACGGCGGCGTCGCGGTCTACGTCGGTGGCAGGAACCGCGGTTGCGCCCAGCCCAACCTGACCAGGTCCTGGGTGAAGTCGGTCGACACGCTCGGCTGGCGGGTCATCCCCCTGTACGTCGGCGCCCAGCCACCCTGCCAGAGGAGCGGGAACAAGGAGAGGTTCACCGCGGCCACCGCGGCCTCGGTCGGGGTGAGCAACGCCAACGACGCGGTGGCCAAGGCAGCGGCCCTCGGCATGAGGGCCGGCAGCCCTATCTACCTCAACATGGAGTCCTACGACATCGCCGACAAGGCGTGCAACGAGGCCACCCTCACCTACGTACGGTCCTTCTCGAAGACCCTGCGCGCCAAGACCTACCGCGCCGGCCTCTACGGCTTCAGCAGCTCCAGCGCCGCGGCGATCGCCACCGCCAAGGACCGCACGAACCTGCCGGGCAACCTCTGGTACGCCCGGTGGAACGGTCAGGAGACCACCACCCGGGACTGGCCCTGGGACCCGAAGCTGTACACCGACCACAGCCGCGGCCACCAGTACAAGGCCAACAGCAAGGAGACCAGGGGCGGTTACACCATCACCGTCGACCGCAACGCCTGGGACGCCCCGGTCGCCATCATCGGCTGACCGCTCGGCACGACGGTCCGCCCCGCGGCTTCCCGTCATCCCACCCGCCCCGTCGTGGAGACGGCCCACATCGCCGCCGCCGCACGCCGACGGCTGGGAGGTCGACCTGCCATGGTGGACGGACGCCGCAGAGTGCGGCCCCTGCCACCCCGGCAACGACTCGCACCGACCACCCGGCAACGGCGAGCTCCTCGGGCCCCCGCCATAGGGCTGGGGCCCGAGAGCACGCCCGGGTGAGATCTGAGCCAACCGGCCAGCAGCCCGGTCACGGCCGACAGGATGGGCCGCATGACCACCAGCACGGCAGACCTCTGGCACCACTACGGGCGCGCCCGCGCCACCAGTGACCGCACCGTTCCCGGCACCTTCAAGTGGAGTTGGAGCCAGGACACCGGGCCCGGCCCCGAGGCCCTCGGCGACCTGACCGGCCGCTGCGTGGGCGACCTCGGCGCCGGAACAGCCCGGCACGCAGCACACCTGGCGACGCACCATCAGCCGGCACAGGTCGTCGCCGTCGACGCCTCGCCCGCCCAGCACGCCATGGCAACCGACCTCTACGCTCACCTCGCCCCGCGCCTGCGCATCGTGCGGTCCTGCGCGGTGCCCCACCTGCATGCGATGACCGGCATGTACGACGTGCTCTACAGCGTCTTCGGCGCCGTGGACTTCACCGACCCGCGCGAGCTGCTGCCCGCGGCGGCGGCGGCTCTCGGACCGGGCGGGCGACTGGTGTTCGCAACCCTCGCCCACCACCTGAACGGGGCGCCCGCCCATCCGGACGCCGTGGCTGCCGACATTCCGGCAAGGACACCGGCCGGCGAGGCCACCACGATGCGCCGATGGGTCCTCCAGGAGCCTGTGTGGACCAAACTGCTCGACGAGGCCGGATTTGCCGACATCACCATCGACGTGCTGCCCGCCGTCACCGGCGGGCCTCGCACCGCCGACACCCTGCTGGTGAGCGCGCATCACCCGTCCTGGAACAGGGCCGGCTCCGCCAGCGACCTGCGGAGGCCGCGCGCGACGCGGCGAGGAAGGCGGTCGTGAAGTGCCTAGGCGCAGCCGCGCCGTACGGGGGTGTGATCCGCCGCTCCGCCGCACCACCGTCCGAGTACGTGTCCGTCCTCAGCCCGAAGCGGGCCTCGGCGGTCGCCTGCGACGAGACCAGTGGCACACAAGGAAGGTGGGCGCCGCCCCTTGGCCCTGCTGATCACCCCGGGCCAGTGGGGCGACACCCCGCAGCTCATCCCCGTCATGGAACGCGCGGCAGCCGGGGTGGACGGCACACCGGCTTCGACAAGACGATCCAAGAGCTCAGGAACGAAGTCGAGCGGACGATCAAGCTCCGAGGACTTCCGGGCCGTTGCCACCATTGCCGCACCGACAGCGGAACTCGGAGACGGTTGCGGCCGATCACCAGTCCGCAGTTGGCGCGAACAGCGATCCCGCCGAGCAGCCGGCGTGGCGACGGCTGACCGCTCGGCACGGTGACCGGCTCGACGAGATCATGGACGAGTGACGATCTCCCGCGGCGTGGTGTCCTCCGTATCCGGGTGCATGTACCTGCTACGACCGTGCCACGCACCCGCACTCATCGGTGAACGGCACGCGGGCGCTTCGGGTGCGTCCCGTCCCTTGCCGCCGGCCAGCGGTGCGCCGCCGGCCGATCTGTCGCCGGCGGCCCGGTGGGTGCGACGGCCCCGGTGGACGCCACGGAGGCCCCGCGGTGTGCCCCGGGGGGGAGGAGGAGGACGTGGAGTCCGGGCGGTCCTCGAACTCGTCGTGCGGAGTCCACTCCTCGGGCGGCCGACGCCGCCCGGTCGCCTGCTTGCGTACGCCGCTGGACACCAGTTGCGCCACCACGACGCGGCGACGTCCGCGGATGCCGCCCTGCGACCGCGCCAGCCGCCCCTTCACGCCATCACCCCGGCCGCACTGCACCCGGCTTCGTGCCTCTGCGGCCTCCTCGACCGCCGACAGCCCTTCCGCCACCCTGGGTCGGGATGCGGGAAGCCGTCCCTTGGGCCATGATCCGGTCGGCATCGTGCGCTTGATCCGACAGCTTCCCGCACTGCCGGCCCCCGGATCACCGGCTTGCACCTGGAACGGTGCGTCAGTCGTTGTCCAGGCGGCGGCGGTCTTCCTCGTCCCACGTGCGGGTGTCGCGCGGCTGGGTGTAGGGCTCGGCCTGCGGCGGGTGTCCTCCGGCGATCGCCCGTTGACGGGTGGCCTCCGCGTCGAACTCCAGGCCCAGCAGGACGGCGAGGTTACTGATCCACAGCCAGATCAGGAAGACGATGACGCCGGCCATGGTGCCGTAGGTCTTGTTGTACGAGGAGAAGTTGGCGACGTAGAACGCGAACGCGGCGGAGGCGATCAGCCAGAGCACCAAGGCAAGGAAGCTGCCCGGGGTGATCCACTTGAAGCCCTTCACCTTCGCGTTCGGGCTGGCCCAGTACAGGATCGCGATCATGATGACGACCAGGACGACGAGCACGGGCCACTTGGCGATGGTCCACACCGTCAGGGCCGTGTCCCCCAGTCCGAGCGCGTCGCCCGCCCGGCGGGCCAGGCCGCCGGTGAAGACCACGATGACCGCGCTGACCACGGCCAGCACCAGCAGGGTGATCGTCACACCGAGCCGCACGGGGAGGATCTTCCACACCGGGCGGCCCTCGGGCATGTCGTAGACCGCGTTCGCCGCGCGGATGAACGCCGCCACGTAGCCGGACGCCGACCAGATCGCGAGGACGAGGCCTACCACAGCCATGAGCGAGCCGACGCCGGCGCTGCCCTGGAGCTGCTGCACCGCGTCGGTGAGGATGTCGCGGGCGGGGCCGGGGGCGAGCTGTTCGACGTTGTCCAGGAGCTTGTCCGTTGTCGACCTGCCGGTCAGGCCCAGCAAGGACACCACGGCGAGCAGCGCCGGGAACAGAGCCAGGATGCCGTAGTACGTCAGCGCCGCCGCGCGATCGGTCAGCTCGTCGTCCTTGAACTCCCGCAGGCTGCCCTTGAGCACCGCACGCCACGCCCCCTTGGGCAGTTTCGTGGGCGCATCCGGCGCACGCCGCTCCACCTCCGGATCCGGTCCCGCCTCGTCTGCCGTCGCGGCCTGGTTTTGCATGTGGTCGCCTTCTCGTCCGGGGAGATGCAGCTTCGCCATGCGCTGCGGGTACCCTCGCCGCCCGGCCCAACCGTCTTTTCGCCGCTCGTCGGCGAGTCGGCCTCCGTACTGGAGAGCGGCAGCCGCGAGGGCGGATCAGGCGGTTTCTGCCTCGGCCGGCGGGGTGCGCGGGTGGGGTGCAGCGTCGAGCGCGTGTGCCCGGGTGATGGCTTCCTGCACGGTCGCGGTGCCGGTGACCCTTCTGCCTGCCCCTGTTGCGCAGGTTCGCCCAGGCATCCGAGTCTGTCGGCCAGCAGGCAGGAGAGGCCGAAGGCGTTCGGGTGCACATCGGCGGCCAGGGGCAGTAGGCGCAGCCACTGGGGGCGTTTGCGTGCCCGGACTTCTCGCCGAAGGGCGGCCGCCCGCTCACGGCGAAGGCGACGACGGACGCGAGGGCGAAGACGTCGACGGCCCCGGTCAACCGCCGCGCTTCTGGAACCTGTTCGGGGGACATGTAGCCGGTGCGCCCACGACCGTCCCGGTCCGGGGCAACTGGCTCTGCTCGGCCGTCCGCTGCCAGTGCGGTGACGGCCGTCCTGCGGTCGCAGCCGCCGGGGGCGCACAGGCGGTGGAGGCCGGCAGCGTCGCTCTGTGCGGTGCAAGACGCGGTGAGGGACCCGGTGACGGCACCGACCATAGCCTCGGCGAGTCGACGGCGGCCGTGGTGCCGCTGCCCAGCGGGAATGGGTGAGACGTGGTAGGGCACCCGGGGTGAAGGGTCGGGGTGCCGCCCGTCGACGTCATGGGCTGGAAAGGGTGAAAGGTGAAGGGTTTCCGCAGCTTCATCCTGCGCGGCAATGTGGTCGACCTGGCGGTCGGCATCGTCATCGGAGCGGCGTTCACCGCCGTCGTCAACGGCTTCGTCAGCGCCTTCTTGACCCCGCTCGTGGGACTGGCCACCGGTGCCACCGGCGACATGACCCGCAAGACCTTCACAGTGGGCGCCACCAAATTCCCCTACGGAACCTTCGTCAACGCGGCGATCAGCTTCCTCCTCCTCGCCAGCGCCCTGTACTTCCTCGTCGTACTCCCGATCAACAAGCTGCACGAGCGCCTCGCTCCCCACCACGACGTCCAAGCCCCCAAGCGGGACTGCCCCGAGTGCCTCAGCCCCGTCCCGGCCCAGGCCCGACGCTGCGCCTCCTGCACCGCCCCCCTGCCCGCGGTACCCGCCCCGGCCGGGGAGACAATCCAACGGGCCGGGTGACCGGATTCCTGAACGATCGGTGGCAGCAGGCGTGGGTGCCACTTCGCCGAGTGGACAGGGGCGGCGGCCAGCGGGTGCTGACGGGCCGCCACAGACGTGAGCCGGGAGCCGCAATCGACCAGCAAGGCCAAACCTGTCCCAGCAACGTCCGCGCCGAACCAGGCGAAGGCAGGCGGCCTGGTGGTGTTCGTACACGAGCTGTCCGGCCTCGGCTTGGCCGAGGTGGGTGAGGTGGCTGCGGAGGCCGAACCCGAAGGCGCCGATCCGGGCCGGGGCGCCGACGGCTTCATGGAGGTGGGTCCCGTGGAGGGCGACGATGCGGAGTGGGTGGCGGTGGTGGGTGGCGGTGGTGGGCATCGTGCGCTCCGGGCCGGGACCTGCTCGTCCTGGTCCACAAGCTCCGGCAGCAACAGGACCGTGCGCTGTGGCTCTCAGTACCGGACGCAGGTCGTGGCCCGTGGTGCTGATGGCGATGACACGGGTAGCGTCCTGGTCGCCGGCCTCGCTGGGCACACCGGCGAAGACGACCCTGGCCGACGGAAGGCAACCGCTATCGCGTAGCGAGGGGCGGCATTCAGAGGCGCGGGCACCTGGCACGTTCAAGCGCCTTGCGGGCAGCAAGGTAGCCAGCGATCTTGAAAGCCAGTTCGTGAGAGCCGAAGGAATCGACGCGGGCGCGCCGCAGCACCACCCGAGTGGCGATCACGACGCCGTGTTCGGGCAAACTCAGCTGCTCCTCGATCCCGGCGGCGGCAGCCGCGAAGAAGCGGGGCACGGCCTCAGCCGGTTCGTGGTCCACCGTCAGCTCTGGCGCCACCTCGAAGGCGAAGCCCTCGGTTGCGGGCTCGAAATCGACCTCGATCTCCGCGAAATGCGGCGCGCAGTTCTGCTTCTGATGCAGTACCCGTACGCCGCGTATCGGACGCGGCGGAAACAGGGTCTGTATCGACGTCATGCCGGAACGCTACTGCAAGCCTGCTACGTCGCCCCGGTTCGACCGCCGCCTTGGACGACGCCTTCCTCCGCGTGATCAGCAAGGCCGCCCTGCACGCCACCCCGAGCATCGGCACCGACAGCGACGGCATCCCCGAAGCCAGAGGAAGCGCGGGCATCGCGCTTCCCGCCGAGGCCGACGCAGAGGACTGGCAGACGCCATCCGCGCTGCCGACCACCGAACTCTGGGAGAGGAAGCCCGGCAACGAGGGATCGCCTTCACCCGCCCCTGTCTGCCGAACCTCGATGCGTGCGTTGCCGATGTCGGCCCGGCCGCCGGCACGGGCCGGAGCCGGCCAGCCGACAGCCAGGCTGAGGAGCCCTGCCCCCAAGGAGGACAGGTTGGCCCCGGTCTGCCCGTCGCCGATGATCCCGCCCTCGACTGCCACCCTCAGCGCTGCTGAAGTGCTCATGCCCCTCTCCGCCTTCTCCGTCGGTGATTGCGAGGTTCGATGCGCCTTGAGCACGCGTGCACGGCCCTGTGCCGATCGTCCGGCGGACGCAGGAACTCTTCACTGCCGCCGCGGCGGCATCCGGATACCGCGGATGCGGCAGGCGGCGCGCCAGTACCGCACATGCGGTAGACGACCGCTCGTTCATGAGCCGGACTCGCCCCCAGCCGCATCGGGCTACGGTGCACCCATGGACAATGGACGGTTGGCTGTCCCGGCGGCGGTCACCGACTGGGTGATCGCCGTAGGGGTGGCGGCGCTGCTGCTTGGCACCGGACTGTCCGGTGCCCACCCGGCCGGGGGCCGCGAGCTGCTCGGATGCGCACTGCTGGCCGCCGGCGGGCTGGCGCTGGTCGGGCGCCGCCGAGCACCGCTCGTGGTCCTGGCCGTCACCGGGCTGTCCGCGGTGGGCTACCTGGGGGCCGGGTTCGACGTGCTCGCCGTCTCCTACCTGGTCGCGGTCTACGGCGCAGTACGTGCCGGGCACCGCACCGTCGCGCTGGCCGCTTCCGTGGCCCTGGTGGCCGTGCTCCACCTCACTGCCCTGATCTTCCACAGCGGACCCCCGCTCGAGGTCGTGGCGCAGGCCCGGAACACCCTGGAGATGGCCTGGCTGATCGCCGCCTTCGCCGCCGGAGAGGCGGTGCGGCAGGCCGAACGCCGGGCGGACGAAGCCGAGCGCACCCGCGAGGAGACCGCCAGGCGCCGGGCCGACGAGGAGCGGCTGCGCATCGCGCGGGAGCTGCACGACTCTCTCACCCACCAGATCTCGGTCATCAAGGTGCAGTCCGAGGTCGCCGTCCACGTGGCCCGGCGGCGGGGCGAGCAGGTGCCGGAGGCGCTGTCGGCGATCCAGGAAGCCGGCCGGGAGGCGAGCCGGGAGCTGCGCGCGACGCTTGAGGCGCTGCGCGACGACGACACCACCCCGCCGCACGGGCTGGACCACATCCCCAAACTGGTGAAAGGCTTTCAGACCACCGGCCTGGAGACGACGTTGACGGTCGAGGGACATCCGCACGACGTGCCGGCCGCAGTGGGCCGGACCGCTTACCGGATCGTTCAGGAGTCGCTCACCAACGTCGCCCGGCACGCCGCCGCGACCACCGCCGCGGTGCTCATCGACTACCGGCAGGACGCCCTCGCGATCCGCGTCGACGACAACGGAAAGGCCACCCCGCACCCGGCGCCGACGCCCGGCCTCGGGCTGCTCGGCATGCGCGAACGCGTCACGGCCCTGGGCGGCCAACTGCGCACCGAGCCGCGCAGCACTGGCGGCTTCACCGTCCAGGCCGAACTCCCCACGAACGGAGCCCTGTGATCCGTGTCCTGCTGGTCGACGACCAGCCGCTCATCCGCAGCGGGTTCCGCGCGCTGCTCGACCTCGAAGACGACATCGAGGTGGTGGCCGAGGCCGCCGACGGTCAAGAAGGCTTGGCGCTCGCCCGGCAGCACCTGCCTGACGTTGCGCTCATCGACATCCAGATGGCCGTCATGAACGGCATCGAAGCAACCCGGCGCATCGCCGCGGACCCGTCCCTGGCCGGGGTGCACGTCGTCATGCTGACCAACTACGGCATGGACGAGTACGTCTTCGACGCGCTGCGAGCCGGCGCCGCCGGTTTCCTGGTCAAGGACATCATGCCTGAAGACCTTTTGCACTCCGTACGTGTCGCCGCCCGCGGCGACGCCCTGCTCGCGCCCGTGATCACCCGCAGGCTTATCGACCGGTACGTGTCCCAGCCGCCCCTCACCCGCGCCGGCAGCGGGCTGGAGGAGCTGACCAGCCGCGAACGCGAGGCGGTCGCCCTGGCAGCACAGGGCCTGTCCAACGACGAGATCGCCCACCGCCTGGTCATCAGCCCGTTGACCGCCAAAACCCACGTCAACCGCGCCATGGCCAAGCTCCACGCCCGTGATCGCGCCCAGCTCGTGGTACTTGCCTATGAATCCGGCCTGGTGTCCCCGCGCAACTCCTGACCCCATCGTCACGTCGACCTGCCAGAGCGCCACGACGCCTGCGGTTCTCAAGTTGCTGCACCCGTAAGGACAGACGGGCGAACGACCTCGAGATCGTCACCTTCCCTCAGTTGGTCAGGGCTTGACTGAGGGTTTCGCGGCAGTCGATGACGGCGTCGAGGCCGACGATGCTCAGGGTCCGCATGACGGACTCGTCGACAGCGGCCAGGCGCAGCCAGCCGCCGGCTTCGTCGAGGGTGCGGTGTGCGGCGATGAAGACGTTGATGCCGCTTGAGTCCATGAAGGTGACCTGGCGCATGTCGACTATGACGCGGGGACGGGGAGTCCCGGCAGCGTCCAAGGCATGGCGGAGCGTGTCGCACGTGTCGTGGTCGATCTCTCCGGACAGGGTCAGCACACGGATGCCGTCGGTGACGGTGGTCACGACCGTGAGCTGACCGGCCTGCCCGGCGTGTTCGATTCCCGTCATCTCTGGCTCAGACATGCCGATGATCCTGGCACACTCAGACCCCTCGCGCGTAGTGCCGTCGGGCATGGTAAGGGCGCTGCCGGTATGTGGCCTATCCGACAGAAACGGCATGGCGTGATCCGAAGCTGCGGGGGTATGAGCGGGGAGATTCTCTTGAGGGGGAGCGAATGGCGGTTGTGATGGAAGCAAACCCGGCGGCGGGCGGCGCGGCGCCGGACAGGCCCGAGATACAGATCAGCGTGGCCCTGATCGGAGACGGGGAGGACATCGCTCAAGCCCGCCACCTGGCCGCAGGCTTCCTCGCCCGGGCCCAGGCCGAGCACGGCCTGCCCGTCTCCCAGCGTGCCAAGGACCTGACCCAGCTGGTGGTCAGCGAACTGGTCACCAACGCCCGCAAGTACGCCCCCGGGCCGGCGCTGCTGGACCTTCGCATCACCGGCGCAACGGTCGAGGTTGTCGTGTGGGACACCGACCCGGTCCTCCCGGTCGCCCGCGCCGCGGACGCCGGCCGTGTCGGCCAGCACGGCCTGGAGATCGTCATGGCCGTCGCCCAGGGCTTCGAAGTGCAGCGCGAGCCGGTCGGCAAACGCATCACCGCCCGCATCGCCCTGGCCGACGATCCCGGCGGCGCCATCTGCGGGCGCCGGCCCCTCTAGAGCCATCGGCTGCGCCTCACACGGAACGCAAACCGACAGTGCGCCGGAGCGAGGGCGCGTGCAGTCCCGGCGGGCAGCGTCGTACGCTGCTGACACGCCCAACGCCGAGGCGCGCAGCCGCGCCGACCGCCTGAGCGCACGGAACTCCGGGCAGCGCGGCAGGGGCCGGTCGGCGCCGAGCCCGCGGGTGAGCTGCCACTTGCCGGTGACATCCAGTTCGAGGAACTCCGGCACCGCCGGACGGATAGCAACCTCGGGGATGATCGTCACGGTGCGTCTGCTTCATCGAAGAGATTCCAGGGACCCGGCGCGGGCGTGACCTCTGTTGTGCGAGGCGTCCGAGTCGGGCCGTCTTCCCGCGCCGGCGTCTTGAACCGTCCGATGGGCCGGGGCCAGTTGCGGGCCGGACCACCGCAGGACAGGGGATCAGTGCTTGTGCCGGGGCGGGCTTGGGCTGCTCGGGTGCTGGTGGTCGGGAGGGTCCGGTATCCGTGGCGTCGCCGCGCGCCTGCTGCCGCATGAACACAGCGGCGGCGTGGGTGGGGAGGTGGGCACCGGTGACGGACCGGCCTCGCGTGAGTGATCCGGTCATGCCAGCGGACGCCGTTTTGCCAGAACGGCAACACGAGTGGCGTGACCGTACCGCGGTGAGTGACGTTGGGCCGGTGACCGACAACATCACAGCGGGATCGCCCGCATCTGACACCCGTTTTCCTGGCGACGGATATCTCGGAGATCCCGCGGTGCGGGCAGAGTGGGACAACCGGTACGCCGACCGACGACAGCTGTGGAGCGGCCGGCCCAATGGTGCGCTAGTGGCCGAGGTCGCGGGGCTCACGCCCGGTCGGGTGCTCGACGTCGGCTGCGGCGAGGGCGCGGACGCCGTCTGGCTCGCGCGCGGCGGCTGGGACGTGACCGCCCTCGATGTCTCGGGTGTGGCGCTGGAACGGGCGGCCGGGCACGCGCGGGACGCAGGTGTCGCCATCCGCTGGGTACACGCCGCGCTGACGGAAGCGGCGCTCCCGCCGGCCTGCTTCGAGCTGGTCTCCGCGCAGTATCCAGTACTGCTGCGCACCCCCGAGGCCGCAGCCGAGCGAGCGCTGCTCGCGGCAGTCGCACCCGGCGGCGTACTGCTGCTCGTGCACCACGCGGGGATGGACACCCGGCAGGCGCACGACAGCGGCTTCGACCCGGCGGACTACGTCTGGCCCGCGATGGTCGCCGACCTGCTCACCGACGACTGGAAGGTGGAGGTGAACGAGCAGCGACCTCGCGTAGCACCCGAAGGCGGGGCCGGAGCGCACCATACCGACGACCTGGTGCTGCGTGCCCGACGGCTGCGCTGAGCCCCTTCCGCTCACAGCAGGCCCGGCGTCTGGCCGGACTGGATGACCTGGCGTGTCGTCGCCCGCCTGGTGGGGGAGGTGCGCGAGGTGTTCGGGAGAGCCACTGCACCCGTGAGCTGCCCTACAACCAACTCCGTGCAGTGTCTGGCCGTGCGCCCCGCGGCGGACCAGCTGTCGGACTGCTGGTCCGTCCTCGTCGGCCAGGACCTGCCCGGACGATCACGCAGGGCGCGTGACGCAGGCGGGCCCTTCGCTGCCCGGGGTCGTACAGCCGGCCCTTGTTCGCCTTCGGCCCGACGGCGTCAACAACGCTCGTGATCACCGCATCTGGAGCGTCGGCCTTGGCTGCCGTGGGCGCCGCTCGACGCACCCGCGGCGGCCGATTTGTCCTGCTGGACGCTCGCCGTCGAGGGCAAGGGTCCTGGCACGACAAGAACCACGCGCAGATCTCCAGCGTCGACGGCAGGATCACCGTACGGTGCTGCCGGCTACCGGCGTCGGCGGCTGTTGAGGGCGGCTGCTCGGCTCGCGTGGACGTCGTGGACGTCGTGGAGGGGCCGGGTGGCGACGTCGCTCGTCGGCGTCAGGGCGTATGAGGTCGCTGAAGTCCCTGGAGAAGGAGAGCGATCAGGCGTCGGGGGTCGTAGCGGGGGTCGTTGTCGCGTCCGACACAGAGGTTGCCGATGCCGCGCATCAGCTCGTACGGCTGCGTGCCGGGCCTGATGTCGCCGGACTCGACCGCGGCGTCGAGCAGTTGGGTGCAGACGGGCAGCAGGCGGTCGAGGAAGTGGGCGTGCAGCGCGGCGAAGCGGTCGTCGTCGGACTGCAGGGCGTCGGCGAGTCCGTGTTTGGTGACCAGGAAGTCGACGAAGAGGTCGATCCACTGGCGCAGTGCTTCGAACGGGGAGTCGGCACTTGCCAGCAGGTTCGGGCCGGCCTCGGCGCAGGCCTCGATCTGGTGGCGGTAGACGGCTGTGACGAGATCCGCCCGGGTCGGGAAGTGGCGGTAGATGGTGGCCATTCCGACGCCCGCCCGTGCCGCGATCTGGCGGATCGGCGCATCGACGCCGGAGGTGACGAACACTTCGGCGGCGGCGGTGAGCACCGTCTGCCGGTTGCGCTGGGCGTCGGCTCGCTTGCCTCGCAACGGTGCATCCCCTGCCGGGCTCTCGGTGGCCAACATGTGGTCCTTCCAGGCCGATTGACAAAACGGAGCGGCGCTCCGAATACTAAGTGGAGCGGCGTTCCGTTTCAGCTTAGCGGAAACGGCCGCTCCTGACCGCCATGTCCGTCGCCGGTCGCAGGAGGCCGACGGGAACATGTGCCACCGAAAGGAACCCACGTCGTGAGCACATCCACTGCCCCCAGCCCCGACGCCCTGGCCGCGTCCGTCCCGGTCCTCTCCTTCAGCCCCGTGGTCCTGTCCGTGCCCGGACGTCCCGTGGACCTCCAGGTGCGCGTCTCCGCACCCGCGACCGGAACCGGGCTTCCCGTCATCCTCCTCTCCCACGGTCACGGCCCCTCGAACAACCTGTCCTCGCTCAACGGCTACGCGCCGCTCGCCAACTTCTGGGCCGCTCACGGATTCGCCGTCGTCCAGCCCACCCATCTCACCTCCCGGACACTGAGCCACCTGGTCGCCGGCGCACCCGGCGCACCCGACTTCTGGCGCTCCCGCGCCGAGGACATGACCCACATCCTCGACCGGCTCGACGTGATCGAGCGCACCGTGCCGCAGCTCGCGGGGCGGATCGACCCCACCAAGATCGCCGTCGCCGGACACTCGCTCGGCGGCTTCACCGCCGCACTCCTGCTGGGCGCCGGGCTCAACGACCCGGACACCGGCAGCACGGTGCACCTCGTCGAGCCCCGGATCAAGACAGGCGTACTGCTCGCCGCGCCCGGCAGAGGGGGCGAAGTCCTCAACGGGCCCATGGCCGAACAGTGGCCGATCATCGGGGCCGTCGACTTCTCCACCATGACCGCACCCGCGCTGGTCGTCGCCGGCGACAAGGACGACTCCCGGCACTTCACGGACATGGGGCCGGACTGGCACGCCGACCCCTACACCCTCGCCCCCGGCCCCAAGACCCTGCTCACCCTGTTCGACGCGGAGCACGGACTTGGCGGGATCGCCGGATACGACGCCGCCGAGACCACGGACGAGAACCCCGAGCGAGTCGCCGCACTCGCCCGGCTCACCGCCGCCTACCTCAGTACCCAGCTGCACCCCGGCACCTCTGCGTGGGCGAACGCGTGCGAGGCACTGACGACCGGCCCCGACCCGGTAGGACGAGTCGAATCCAAGTAAGCCTCGCACTCGCATGGTCAGCCTGCCGGGCGAGGTGGAAAGCGTATGGGGACGGTCAGCGGGCTCGTACCCGACGACGGTGTCCGGGCAGCCGGCCGCCACGGCCCCAAGCGCTCCCGCGCGCAGGGCCCTCGGCCGCATCGGCTGCCCCCGGCACTGCCCCGACTCCCGCACCGTTCGCTTCGCAGCCGTCCGCGCACACTGTTCCAACCGGTGAACGACTGCTGCCGGTAGCGGGGGACCGGGACGGGTCCGCCGGCCCCGGGCGTCCCCGGAGCCGACCGTTCTCCTGGGTGACCTGCTGTCCCCGTGAAGGGAGCCGGCGCCGTACGCCGCTCCAGCCGGCCGGCCGCGCCCCCTCCCTCACGGCTGAGGCGCCGCTGCACATCGGGTACCGGGCCGGTGCGCGGACTGATGCCCCTGGATCGCCGGGTTCAGTTCCGGAGACCGGCGAGCCAGTCGGTCGGCAGGCGGTTGACCTCGGCGGGGCGCTCCTGCTGGATCCAGTGACCGCAGCCGTCCAGGAGGTGGCAGGCCGACAGGCCGGGGAGGGTGGTGGGGTAGGCGTCGACGGCGTCGGACATCCAGGTGGTGGAGGCGTCCAGGGTGCCACCGACGAACAGGGACGGCTGCTTGACCGCGGCTCCGCGGTGCGGGGCGAAATCCTCCCAGTCGCGGTCCATGTTGCGGTAGCGGTTGAGAGCTCCGGTGATCCCGGTGCGCTCGAACTCCCCGGCGTAGGCGTCGAGGTCGTCCTGGCTCAGCCAGGCCGGGAGAACCCCGGTGGGGAAGCGGTCGCGCAGCCGGCCGCCGCCGCGGGTGACGAAGTGCGGGTCGGGCTCGCCGTGGGCGGGCATGGTGTCGGCGGACAGGGCCGCGTAGAAGCCCGCGAGCCAGCCCCTGACGTCGGGCTCGATCTCCGCCTCGGCGCGGCCGGGTTCCTGTTGGAGGAGCGGCCGTAGCCACACACGTCGATCGCCACCGCCCGGTAGCCGGCCGCGGCCAGGGCCGGGAGCTGGTGGCACCAGGAGTACCAGTACTCGGGGAAGCCGTGCACGAGCAGGACCACCGGGCCGGTGCCCTGTTCGACCAGGTGAAGGCGCCCGGCCGGGGCCTCGACGGTGCGATGGCGGATCCCGCTGTTCGGCTCGTGCTGCATCGGCTTCTCCTCGGTTCGCGGCGACGCGGCTGCCCGTCGATCATGCGGCGCGGCACCCTCCGACGCGATCGGCCTTGCCGATAGTCCGGAGTGTCGACCGGGTGATTCGCATGCCCTGCCCGGGACGAGAGCAAGGCCCGGCGGTATGCGGGGATGATCCGGCGCAGCGCACGGCCGTGCGCTGCTACGGTCGGGCGCCATGAGCTGGCTTCCCGAATACTTCGTCCACCCCGTCCTGGTACCGCTGCCGGGCGGTGGTCACCACCTGCGGCCGATCCGGGAGGCGGACACCCCGCTCGACTATCCGGCGGTGATGGGTTCGCGCGAGCGGCTGTGGACCATCTTCGGCCCGGCCTGGGGCTGGCCCGCGGCCACCATGACCTACGAGGCCGACAGAGCCGACCTGTTGCGGCACGAGAAGGAGATCGCCGCACACCAGTCATTCAACTACGCGCTGTTCGACGCGGCGGAGACTGCTCTGCTCGGCTGTGTCTACATCGACCCGCCGCAGAGGGCCGGTGCGGACGGCGAGATCTCCTGGTGGGTGGTGGACGAGCTGGTGGGCAGCAAGGTCGAGCAGGCCCTCGACATGCTGGTGCCGCAGTGGATCGCTGCCGACTGGCCGTTCCAGCAGCCGCGCTTCCTCGGCCGCGAGATCTCCTGGTCGGACTGGCTCGCCCTGCCGGAGCATCCCGACACATAAACGGTCGTTGCCCGTACCGGTCTCCAAGGCTGTCGATCGAGGGAGTAGGGCCTTTCCCCTGGAGACCGCGCCGGGGGAGCGTGGTCCACTCCACAGGCATCCGACCCGCCATACGGGCCGTCGAAGCGGAGCCCACGCCGAATCGCGGTATCGGCCCTGCGACGTCATGTGCCACATCGCGTTCGAAGACTCCCGCACCTGTTCCCGCAGGGTCGGCAACTCTCGCTCCGAGACTGCCGCTCAAGGCGACTTCGCCACACGCCGACTGCTCCATCAGCATCACGGGGGTTCCGTCCAAGCAGGGATCGCCCCTTCGACGAAGAGCAGTCAAGTCCTCCTCTTCACCGCCGGCCACCTGTCTGTGGCGGCTGGCGGCAAAACGGCTCCTACTACTATGCCGTTGCCGCGAGAAGCACGGGTGGCCCGTGGGAGGGCAATCCGTGCAGACAAGGCCGTTGAAACCTCCTTCGACAGCGGACGGAGGCTGCAACTTCTTGCGGCGCCGCGCGGCGGAGCAGGAGGCCTGTGGCGGTTCGTCGACTCCTTCATGCTCGACGGCATCGCCCAGGAAGTCATCCGTCGGGCTGATGTGGGACGTTTTCGATGCTGCGCAGCCGGTAGATCGGACAACGCAACATGGTGCCCGGGGCCCGGCAACAGTGACGCCTGTCGAAAGAATTCGAGCGCTGTCTGATGAGCCAAGGCTACGCAGTGCATCGCATCGGAATCCGGCACACCCCCGACTGCGCACCTCTGCTCACCGACACCTGGGTCGCGCAGCTGCGCCTGCTCACCGAGGCCAAAGCCGGCAGAAACCCGCCTCGTCGGCATCACCGGCGATGATCCGCGACCGACCAGCATGCCGCGGCACCATCAGCACACCTCCAGCCCTGGCACCTGGTTCTCCGGCGTCGCAAGGTAGATGTTGCTCATGTAACCGCCGTACTGGGGCAGATACGCCCACCAGTCATTGGTGTACGGCGGCACGCTGACCTCCTGGCCGCGCTTCTGGCACCGCACGAGAACCTCCACTCCGGCGGGCAACGTGGTGAGCGGCGTCGCCGACGTGGTGGCGTCGGCGCGGACCCGTACGCCCGTGCCCCAGGTGCCGATCCAGGTGCCCGTCGGACGGGTGGCGCCGGGGACGTCCAGTGAGCGGGTCAGCCGGCCCACGTCGGAGTAGGCCTTCCCGTACGCCGTCCCGGTCGGGTGCAGCGTGAGGACCGCCACGACCGAACGGTCACCCGCGCCCACGACGCCGGTGGTGTGCAGCGCCGGGCGCGCGAGGTCGACGGACGCGGCGTCCGCCGCGCGCTCCCCGTCCCCGCTCCGGGCGGCGACGACCCCCGCTGTCGCCGTGCACCCGCCGGAACTGAACCCGGACCAGCCCTGCTTGACCGCCCAGGGGCGGTCGAAGGAGCCCGCGATGCCGAAGTGCTGGTCGTAGCCGTCGGTGGCGCAGCGCGTGGACTGCCGGAGGTTGCCCAGGACGTAGTCGCGCACGGAGGCGGGGGAGGAGTCCAGCAGCCAGCGGTAGATCCGCACGGTGGCACGTGCCGACAGAGCCGTGTAGCCCCAGTAGCCGGGGTGCGTCGAGGGGGGCCGGGCCGTGTCCGTCAGGCCGAGCCGCGCCACCATACGGTCGACGATGGCCCCGGAGCCGTTGACCGACCAGAAGTAGCTCGCCGCGTTGTCGTCGCTGCTGCGCAGCATGGAGTCCACCCGGGACCTGTCCGCGGCGGAAAGGGAGTCGGGCGTACGGTTCCACAGCAGGTCGAGGGCGATCAGCAGTTTGACCACGGATGCCGACCGGAACTGGGCGGCGCTGTTGACCTGTTCGGTGAAGGTGCCGGTCTGCCGGTCGAAGACGGCGACACCGGCGGTCACCCCGGCCGGGATGTCCACTTGCGTCACGGCCGCCGGCGGAGCGGGATCCGGTACGGCGGCGGTCGCGCTGGGAGCGGCGCCGGTGAGGGCGCAGAGCAGGGCCGTCGCCGCTCCGCACAGCAGGCCCGCTCGCCTCCTCACGGCGCGAGGGGACGGGGAAGTGCGCAATAGTGTCATGTCGGCTCCTTCAACGGGTGAGTCGTCCTTGCGGGCACCGGGGCGGGGTCGGCGGGTCGTGGGGTCACGGACCCATGCAGGGGGAAGGGACACCGGGGAGTTTGTTGTCCGGATGGGCGATGAAGTAGCCGGCCATCCAGCCGTCGGTGCCGCGGGTGTGGTTGATGGCGAAGACCCAGTAAGGGTTGCCGCCGATCGTCTGGCCCAGCGTCTGGCAGGTGATCTCGAGCTGGTCGCCCGGCTGTGCCTGACCGGTGATGTCCGGGCAGTTGGTTGTGGAGGGGCTCTCCGGGCAGGCCCATCCGTTCACATGGTTCAGGTCGTGCCGCATGTTGACGTCGGTCGCCCACGTGGTGAAGAACGAGCCCGCAGCCTGCTCGCCGGAGGCCGTCTGCCCGGCGGGCCGGGTGGGAAGGGACGCTTGCGCGGACGCCGTGCCGGCGCCCAGGAGCAGCGTACCGAGCAGCGCTGCGCTGCCGCCCAGACGCGCGGCGCGGCGGAGTGCCGTATTCATGAGGGATTCCCTTCAGGGGGTCGAGTGCGCGCCGACCGGACGGGCCGGCGGGGGAGTGGACTTCACCACCGGGACGGGATCGCGGCCCGCCCCGTATGAGACCGGCCCGGAGGAAAACCGCCCACCGCAGCGCTCATACCGCGCGGCCCTCGCATCGGTCCACGAGACGGGGCGGCGTCGCGCCGTCCCTTCCGACCGCCCTCGTCAGACGGAGCTTGTGCCCATGTCCCTGCTCAGCACCCGTGTCGCCGCCGCCGGTATCGCCGCCGGCGCCGCCTTCGCCCTGTTCGCCTCCGCCGGAGCGGCCGAGGCCCGCCCCGACGGCTTCTACGTCTCACTGCAGCCCAACAGCAACGTCCGCACCGCTCCCACCACGCAGAGCCAGATCCGCGTGAACACAGGTCCGACCGTCGACCGGTACTACATCGAGGGCCTCTGCTACGTGTACGGCGAGACGGTGACGGCGGGCGGCTACACCACGGCCGTCTGGTACAAGGGCCACGTCTTCGACAGCCTGGGCCCGCAGTACAGCAACTCCTACGTCTGGGGCGGCAACGTCAACGTGGGCGCCGACCCCTCCGACTCCGTCGACCCCTGCTGAGGTTCGGCACGGACACAAGGCCGCGCCCCCGGGATCGGACAGGGTCTCGGGGGGCGCGGCCTTGTGTCCGTCCTCGGGTCAGCAGACCGGCAGGCCGGAGTCCGGTTCGTCGTTCCCGCCGCCGACGAGGAAGATCTCGCTCATGTAAGGGCCGGAACCATGCCCGTCGGCTGGGTCCGGACCCAGCAGGCGTGCCAGTGGCCGTCGTAGTCGGCGCGGCCCCCGCGGATTTGGCACTGCACTTGGAGGAACCCGTCGCCCGGCGCCTTGGCCGCGACCGCGGCGGTCGGGTCGGGCGCCAGACGCATGTTGATGTCCGTTCCCCAGATGGGCACCGGAACAGGCGCGGGTAGCCGGGGTCCGGGGTGCAGGGCACCGAGTCGGCCGCCTGCGCGGACGGGACGAGTGCCGGGCAAAAAAGGCGCCGCGGCGGCGAGAACAGCCGTCGCGGCGCCCTTGGTGCCGGCCCGGAGGCAGGTCAGCACTCCCGCACCCCCGGCAGCCAGGCCGCCGGGTCGTCGATGTAGATGTTCGTGATGTAGCCGCCGAGCGCCGGGATGTAGGACCAGGCGTCGTTGGAGTAGCCCTCGGCATTGACGACGTCGCCGTGCTTCTGGCACTCCACGTACACCGGGGTCGGCCCGCTGAGCGTGCGCACGACCGCCGCGCTCAGCCGGGCGTCCGCGCGGACGTTGACGGAACTGCCCCAGGTGGTGAAGTTGGCGCCCGGAGTGCCGCCGCCACCGCCACCGCCGCTGCCGGGCGTGCACGGCAGGCTCACGCCGCGCGCGGCCATGTAGGGGACGGGGTTGATGCCGCGGCCGCCGGCCGTGTTGGACTGTACTTCGAAGTGCAGATGGGGACCGGTGGACTGCCCCCTGCTGCCCATGCGGGCGATCTGCTGGCCCCCGCTCACGCGCTGGCCGGTCGACACGCCGATCGTGTCCATGTGGCCGTACTCGGTCACTGTGCCGTCGTCGTGCCTGATGCGGATCCACAGGCCGTAGCCAGTGGCCGGGCCAGCGGCGATGACAGTGCCGTCGCCCGCCGCATATATCGGGGTGCCGATGTCGTTGGCGATGTCGACGCCATCGTGACCCGGATACGGCTCCCACCACTGGGTCACCTGGCCCGCCGTAGGGCAGAACCCGGTGAATCCGGTCGGCGCGGCCTGTGCGGAGCCGGCCGCGAGCGGCACCAGGCCGCCGGCGACGATCGTGGCGGCGAGCATGCCGATGGAGCGGGTGCGCTTGCGTGCGCGCATGTCGGATTCTCCTCCGTGCGATGGTGTGGGTGGTGAGGAACGAGGGAGCCTGAGGGCCGGTGGTCAGCAGGCGGGGACGCCGGGCAGCCAGGCGGCGGGATCGGCGATGTAGATGTTGGAGATCCAGGCGTTGTATTTGGGGATGTAGGACCACGCGTCGTTGGCGTAGCCCTCGGCGTGGACCATCTGTGCGTGCGCCTGGCACTGCACGTCGAGCGGAGTGGGGCCGGGCAGACGGATGACCACCGGGCTGACGGTGTCGGGCCGCGCACGCAGCGCCACGTCGGTGCCCCAGCTCATGAACCGCTTGGTGCCCGTGGGCGGTTGTTCGCCGCCGGTGATGCGCAGTGCTCCGGCGTACCGGGAGTCGAGCCGTACGTCGCTCACCATCACCGTGGTGCCCGACTCGCGGGCCTCCACCATCTTGCCGTTGCCGAGGTAGATGGCGATGTGGTCGACGCTGGAGAGGTTGGCGGGGTCGGAACCCCACATCACCAGGTCGCCCGGCTGGAGCGGGGCCAGGCCCTGACCGGGCGTGAAGCGGGCGGTGGCTCCGCTGAACCGGGCCTGGTTCCAGGTGCCCTCGGGCAGGGCGATGCCGGCTCCCTGCCAGGCCGCGTACTGCACCAGGTGACCGCAGTCGAAGCCTCGCACCTGGCTGTCGTGGGCGCCCGGTCCGCCGCCCGGGTAGTCCTGCCCGTACGTCGGCCCGTTGATGGAGCCGCCGCCCCACGAGTACGGCACCCCGATCTGCGAACAGGCGGCGTCGACGATGGCCTGGGCCTGGGCGGAGGCGCTCGCCAGGGGGCGGCAGTCGGTGGTCGCGGTCGCGGCCGGCGCCCCGGTGGGCCGTGGCGCGTGAGCGGTCGCCGTACCGGCGCAGGCGATCGAGGTGGCGAGCAGCATTCCCGCCGTCGTCGCCAGTCTGCGGTTCATGCGGCGCATGTGGTCTCCCCCTCGGTTCGGGCGCGCGTCGCGCGCTCGTCGTTCTTCGTCGTGGAGACCGGTTCGGGCGCGGTTTCGTATGCGCTGAGCGCCGAGCGAATCTTGGCGAGTCCGCGCATCCGGTTGCGCTGGACGGTCCCCCGGTGGGTGCCGAGCCGCTCACCCGCCATGTCGTGGGTCAGTCCCTCGATGTCGACGAGGATCACCGCGGCCGCCTCCTTGGGCGACAGCCCGCGCAGCAGTGCCACCGTCACCACCGCGGCCTCCCGTGCCGCGAAACCGCCGTCCCAGCTCGGCTCGGGCATACGGTCGGTGCAGTGTTCCCGGCGGGAGGGACGCAGCCAGGAGTCGCGCAGCAGATTCAGCGCGGCCGCGCACGTGTAGGCGTACGGATGCTCCTGGCGCGCCAGCACCTGGGCGCGGGCCCGGCGCGAGAGCCGCAGATACGTCTCCTGCAGCAGGTCGTCGGCGTCGTAAGGGTTGCCCGTCAGAGCCAGCAGCCGGTTGCGCAGCCGCGGCATCGCGGCCGTGAACGCCTCGTCGAACTCCGCGGCGGTCATGTGGTCCGCGGCGGCGCCGGGCCCGGCCGGGGTCCGTTCGCCGTGGGCTGTCAGGGGTGCTGAGGGCGTGATCGCGGCGCAGTTGCTTGTCACTGTGTTTCCCCCGGGTCGGTCAGGTCGGTCGGAACGGCGTGTGACGGTGGACGGTGCGGTCGGTCCGC
This sequence comes from Streptomyces sp. NPDC053367, assembly GCF_044545925.1. Classification (NCBI taxonomy): domain Bacteria; kingdom Bacillati; phylum Actinomycetota; class Actinomycetes; order Kitasatosporales; family Streptomycetaceae; genus Streptomyces; species Streptomyces sp. NPDC053367. Next base: position 382,130 of record NZ_JBITYN010000006.1, read on the forward strand.
GCGAGGAAGCGCTACGGGGTGCTCCGGTCGACGGGCCCGTATCTGGCGGCCGGCGCGCCGGTCAGCAGCGCCCAGTACCGGTCGCCGAACGACCAGTGCCACCACTCGGTCGGGTAGTTGACGAACCCCGCGGCCGTCATCGCCCGGCTCAGCAGCTCACGGTTGGTCCGGGCGTGGGCGTCGATGTTGACGGCGGCCGTGCGGCAACCGCCGTCGCTCTCCTCCGGAGTGGCGTTGACCGCAGTCCCGAGAGGCAGTTCGACGCCGCCTCGCGTGCACAGAGTCAGGTCGACGGCGCCACCGCTGACGTGCGGTGCGACCTCCGGCGGCGAGATGTAGGCGCTGGAGAGCTCACGTATGCGCTCCGCGCACACGCCGGGGTTGGCCCGGCGCACCTCGTCGGCGTAACTGTCGAAGTAGCTGCTCTGCAGGGCCGGCGGCCGGAAGCCCTCCACCATCAACAGGCGGACACCGGCGGGCAGTGCCGCTTGGGCGAGCAGGAGTCTGCGCAGCACGTCCGCCCGGACATGAGCGTACGACCCGTCCGCGTCGGCCTGACGCGGGTCGACGCGCAGCGCCGGGACCCGGCGGGCGTCGACCAGCGGCTCGCCGGTCTCGGCGACCGGGGTGGCGGCGACCCGCGGGTCCGAAAGGAGGATTATCTCTGTCACGCTCACAGCGTGCGCGCGGGCTCTGCAGATCCGATGCAGATCCTCTGCAGGGCCCCTGCGGACGGGTGCAGGGGCCCCGCAGCGGTGCGCGGTTCAGCGGACGCTCGCCTCCTCGGCGCCGTCCGCCGCACGGCATTGGCCGGTTTCCCGGCCGTGGTCGTGCCCACCCTCGGTGCCGTCCGCCGCACCGCACTCACCGGCTTCCCTGCTGCCGAGCGCGCGGAACACGCCGCATGCCTCCTCCCGCAGGGCGCGTGCCGTCTGCCGCTCGCCCTGTGCCGCGGCGACGCTGCTCAGATCCCTGAGCGTCCTGGCGCGCCACAGCGGCAGGTCGAGTTCCTCCCACAGCGACAGCGCCGCCCGCAGGTGCTCCGCCGCCGAACCCCGCGCACCGGCTGCCAGTTGGCCTTCGCCCAGCGTCCTGAGCACAAGGGCCTGCCCGAAGCGGTCCTGCCGCTCGCGGGTGACCTCCAGGCACCGCTCCAGCCGCTCACGCGCCTCCCGCAGCCGGCCCTGCCGGATGTGCACCTTCGCCAGCGACTGCCCCGCGTACATGACGCCGAAGGAGTCCCCGGTCTCCTCGAAGAGGTCGAGTGCTCGGGCCAACTTGGCCTCCGCAGCGGCGAGTTCCCCGCGGGCACGGTGGCACAGCGCCAGTCCGCGCAGCGTGAGCGCCTCGCCGTGCCGGTTGCCCGCGGTCACGTACAACCGGTGCGCCCGGTCCAGCTCCTGCCAAGCCTCGTCGTACGCGCCCCGGTCGCGGTGCACGCTGCCTATGCCGTAGTGCTGATGCGCCTCGCCGGTGCTGTCCCCCAGGTCCCGGAACAACGGCAGCGCCCGGCCCATCAGTTCCAGGGCCTCGCCGAAGCGTGCCTGTTCGCGCCGGGCCGCCCCCATGCCGGCCAGCGCGGCGGCCACGCCCCTGGGCTCGCCGGTACGGTCGAACAGGGCCAGTCCCTCGGCGAAGTAGGCGTGGGCCTCCTCGAACCGGTCCTGTTGCAGACGCAGTTCGCCCAGGCCGTTGAGCAGCCATGCCTCGCCCTCGAGGTCCCCGGTGCGGCGCACCGCGTCCAGAGCCACGGTGTGCGAGCGGGACCATGCGTCGAACTGGTTGTACTGGGCTGCCGAGCTGGCCACCACGGCGGCGGCCAGATCGCGTGCGGCCCGGGACAGTCCGTGCTCGGCGCAGTGTCTGACAGCGGCGGTGAGACAGGGCTGCTCGGCGGCGAACCAGGCGGCCGGCCGGGCCATGAGCTCCTCGCGTGTGTCGGTGTCGAGGGGGCCCGCGTCCTGGGCGGCGGCCAGCAGGCGGGCCGCCTCCGCCGGACCGCGGGAGGCGGCGGCCTTCGCCATCGACAGCCAGCGGCCCGTCAGCCTCAGTACGGCCGCGTCCCGGTCGGCCGGGCGCTCCTCGGACAGACAGCGCTCCCGGGCGTGTTCCCGCGCCAGGCCGTGGATCCGGTACCGAATCCGGCCGGTGTCGTCAGCGCCGGTCACGTCCAGGAAGTGGCAGTCCACCAGCCGCTCCACCGCCTCCTCCGCCTCGTCCACCGGGATGTCGAGCAGCGGTGCCGCGATCCAGGCGGGGAAGTCGGGCAGGTCCATCAGCGCCAGCCTGCGCAGGGCCCGCCGCTCCTGCTCGTCGAGATCGGCATAGCCCAGCCCCAGGCTGGCCCGTACCTCCAGGTCTCCGGCATGCAGTTCGTCCAGCCGCCTGCGTTCGTCGCGCAGTCGGGCGGCGAGACGGGCGGGCGTCCAGTGGGGCCGGGCCGCGAGCCGGGCGCCCGCGACCCGGACGGCGAGGGGGAGCTGACCGCACAGGGAGACGATCTCGGCGGCGTGCGCCGGCTCCGCGTCCGCCCGCCCGCCCCCGGCCACCCGGGTCAGCAGGTCGAGGGCCTCGGCCTCGGAGGGCGCGGTCAGCTCCAGACGGCTCGCGCCCTCCAGGGCGACCAGTCGCCGACGGCTCGTGATCAGTACGGCGGACCCACCGCCCGAGGGCAGCAGTGGCCGCAGATGGGTCTCGCTCATGGCGTTGTCGAGGACGAGGAGGAGCCGGCGGCGGGCCGTGTGCGTACGGTAGAGGTTCACGAGGTCGTCCTCGTCACCGGACAGTTCCTCGGGGTCCGCGCCGAGTGCCCGCAGCAGTCTGGCCAGCGCGTCTGCGGTCGGCAGCGGGGCGGAGTCGGAGGCGCGCAGGTCCAGGAACAACTGGCCGTCCGGGAAGCGGGCGGCCGCCCGGTGGCCGACGTGCACGGCCAGCGCGGTCTTGCCGATCCCGGAGCGCCCGGAGATCACGCCGATGGGCGGCGCCGTCCGCGACGCCTCGTCGACGCGGTCCAGCAGACGTACGGCCCAGGCGATCTGCTCGGCGCGTCCGACGAAGTCCGCCACGTCGGGCGGCAGATGAGAGGGCGCGGGCCGGCCGGTGTCCTTCCGGGAAGGGCGAGGGCCGGGCACGAGCGCGGCCCTCGCGTCGAGGCTGTCCCGGGCTGGGCCGGCCGGTGAGGACGGCCGGGCTCCGGAGTGGGCGGGCAGGTCCGGGGCGGGCGGGACCGGCGCGGGAGGGGGAGTGGCCTCCCCGAGCAGACGGGTGTCCGCCCGTAACACGGCCTGGTGCAGGGCGCGCAGCTCCGGGCCCGGGTCGATGCCCAGTTCGGCGCGGAACAGCCGACGGCCCTCCTCGTAGACGCGCAGCGCGTCCGGCACCCGGCCGGTGCGGAACAGGGCGGTCATGAGCTGCCCGCGCGGCCGTTCGCGCAGCGGGTCGGCGGACACGTGCGCGAGGAGTTCGGCGACAAGATCCGCCGGGCAGCCGAGGGCCAGGTCTGCGGCGAAGCGTTCTTCCTGCGCGGTCAGCCGCAGTTCCGCCAGGCGCGTGGCTTCGTTCCGGGCGAAGGACAGGCCGAGCCCCTCCAGCGCCTGAGGCCCGCGCCACAGCGCCAGCGCGTCCCGCAGGACGCCCGCGGCCTCCGCGGCCCTGCCCTGCGCGGTCAGGCGCCTGCCCCGGGTCAGCCCCTCCTCGAATCGACGTGCGTCGACGCGGGAGGCGGGAAGGTCCGCGAGATAGCCGGGGGAACGGGTGCGGACGGTCTCCTCGAAGCCTGCCGACGCCAGGGCGCGGCGCAGTCCGGAGACGTGGGTGGCGACCAACGCCCGTGCTGTCGCCGGGGGTTGGTCCTGCCAGACCATGTCCACCAGACGGTCCACGGAGACCACCTCGCCCAGGTGCACCACCAAGGCCGCGAGTATCGCGGTCGGCTTGGAACCGTTCAACGGAACTCTTCGTGGCCCGTCCCACACCTCGACGGGGCCCAGCAGGCGCACGTCCATCGTCGTCCCCCGACCTATGTGCCCGGTCATCGGCACCGACGATACGGCGTGCGGTGCCCGGGCATGCCGAGGAACGGACCGCCTCGCCGCCATGGCGATCCGCCGAGGTCGGATTCCGACCAGAATCGCGCCTGCTGTGGCTGGTTCTCCTCTCCGTCGGCCCGACCGCGCAAGGGGCACGCGCCCGGGGTTCGAGAAGGAGACGGAGCGGCGGGACGGCTCGTATGACCGCACGCGCACATGATTCGGCTCCGGCCGTGCGCATACGGCGCCAGCGCTGGTTCCGTCAATTTCTCGAGGCCGACCACCGGTCGGGACCACAGACGACACGCACCGGAGGAACTCCCATGTCCCAGCGAACCCGCCGCCTGCGCCGTGCCGCCGTCTCGGCGGCCGCCGCGTGCGGCGCCGCCACGACGGTGCTCAGCGCCGCACCGGCGCAGGCGTACGAGAACGTCCCTGTCTACGTGTGGGCGACCGACGTCAACATACGCAGCTGTCCCCACCTCTCCTGCGCGGTCTACAGCGGCATGGCGATCAGCTGGCGGACGGTGGACGCACACTGCCAGCGGCAGGGCGACCCTGTGACCGACGGTCCCTACGCCAACAACTGGTGGGTACAGGTGGACGCCGGCGGACCGCGCGGCTGGATCAGCGCGGTCTACATCAGCACGGGCGACAACTGGCAGCCGATCCCCGGCGTGTCGACGGACTTCGCAGTGTGCGCTCCCTGAACGGGGCGCGGACAAAGGGCCGGGGGCGATCCGTCCGCCCGGCCCTTCGAACAGTCGCCGCACCACTGCCGAGGCGTGCCGCCCGCCACTCACCGCGTTCAGGACCTGCGCGGCCGACGTCCGCACGACGTCCCGCTCCTCCACGCCCGTCATAGCGACGACCCTCCTCACACCGCCGACTCTCCGAGCACCGCAGGTGCGCTGGGCGGTCCTGCGTCGGCGGCGCCGAGCCGAGTGCCGAACGCCGCGGGGTCTCGAAAAGTCGTGTCCCTGTCGTGCGCGCAAGACTGCGGCTCCTCCATGAGCGAGGTCCACACCTTTCGAAGTAGTTCGAAGCATCCGCTGCGCCAGGCCCAGGCGGATCCCCAAGGCTGGGGCAGCACCATGACCACTACGGAACACGCCGCGTCTGGTCAGGGCAGCAGCCGTCGTACGCCGATCCAGGCCACCAGCAGCTCACGGACAGGGCCGGGAACCAGGTGACCGACCAACCGCTCCACATGGGCCGTCAGGTTCTTGTGCCACCTCAGCTCGCGGATCCGCTCAACAGGAAGGTCGCGCCAGCCGCCGGCGAGATCAGCGGCCTGCGCGGGAGAAAAGGTCAGCGCGTCGAGCGTGTCGGACGCCAGCGCCTCGGGGCTCCAGTCACGGTCCCCGTCGTCGGGGCCCAACTGGTCGATCACCCACATCCGGAGCATGAAGTCCTGATGGGCCACCCGCACCGAGCAGCCCCCGGTGCCGTCGAGCATGCGCCGGTTCGCCAGCAGCGACAACTTCGCCCACTGGCGACGGACGTGCCCGGGCCGGCCGTCGTGGTACGCCTGCCCCTGCGCGACGACGCGCGCCGACTCGAGGTGCGGGCCGCGGGTGCCGAGGATGAATGCCTCAAGCCGGTCGAGTGTCCACGTGTTCAGGTCGCTGTCTGGCTCACCTTGGTCTGCGCCGCTTCTCAAGTTCCCGCTCCCGGGTCGTAGCCGTGGGACCGCCCTTCGGGGGCACCTGCCGAGCGGGGCGAGCTCGTCCTCGGCGCCTCACCGGGGGCTGCTCGCCGAGCGGCCCCCGGTGAGGATGAGGTGCACAGACGCCGCCCGATCTGCCCGGCTCGCTCATCGCCCTGCGATCCGGGTCGTGCCGCTGATTCACCTCGCTGACGCGGGCCTCATGTGCGCACCACGAAGTACAGCCAGCCGCCCCACGTGCTCACGTTGCTCAGGTCCTTCGTGGAGCGCTCGTACTCGGAGCGGACGCGGAACTTCTGGTTGAGCGCGTTGGTGAGGCTGAGCTGGGCCTTCGCGCTGCTCGTGGACGACAGGGCGTAGCAGCCCGACGTGGTGAGCGTGTGCCAGGCGCCGCTGTAGTACTGCTGGGCCTGGAAGCGCTCGCACTGGCCGGCCTTGTTCGGCGTGACGGTCGCGGTCACCGTGGGCTTCACCGTCTTGTGGAAGACGCGGTAGCTGATGCCGCTGTACGTGGCGCTCGTGTAGAAGCCGCTGAGCGCCGTCGCGACCTTCACGTAGCCGTTGACGGTGCGGGTGGCCGTCGCGGGCGCGTAGCGGTGGTCGCCCGCGAACGACGCGGTGAAGGTGGTGTTGCGGGTGACCTTGTAGGTCGCCTTCAGGTTGCCGTTGGCGTCCACGGTGCCCGTCGTGACGAGGGTCTTCGTGCCGCCGTAGGGGGTGGCGTGGATCGACACCGTGCGGCCGTTGTACGTCGTGCCGAGGTGCGCGGTGACGGTGGCCGTCACGCCGTAGGCGTAGGCGGGGGCGCTGCTGGTGACGGTCAGGGCGGTCGCTGCGCGGGACACCTGGACGGTGGCGACAGCGGTGGCCGCCTTGTGGGTGGCGTCGCCGGGGAAGGTCACCGTGTAGGTGTTGGCGCCGCCGGTGTCCGGGGTGTCCTTCACCGTGATCGTGCCGTCGGCGGCCACCGGCGCCGTCCAGGTCACCGGGGTGGGGTGGGCGGCGTCCCTGCGGGAGACGGTGACCGTCCGGCCGGCGGCGTACGGGCCGTCACCGAGCTTGCCGCCGAAGGACAGGGCGGCGCCGCGGGTGGCGCTCGTCGGGGCGCTCAGCGTCAGCGCCGGGGCGTACGGGGCGACCACGAAGCTCATGCCGCTCTCGGCCGGCTGGTGGGTGGTGTCACCGGCGTAGGTGAGGATGTACGTGAAGGTGCCGGCGGCGCCCGGGGCGTCGGTGACGGTGAAGCGGAGGGTGGCCGGGTCCACGGGGACGGACCCGAGCGGCACGGTCTGCTGCGTCGCCTCGTCGCGCCGGGCCACCTGCACGGTGGTGCCCTGCGGGAAGGTGCCGAGGCCCAGCTGGGCCGAGAGGTGGCCGGTGAACACGACCGAGCCGGGGTTCGCCGAGGTGATGTCGGTTCCCACGACATCGGTCGGGAGCTTCGCCACGGGCACGGTCAGTGAGGCCGTCGCTGGGCGGTGGGTGGCGTCACCGGGGTACGCCACCTGGTAGGTGTAGGCGCCTTCGTCCTGCCGGACGTCGGTGAAGCTGAACGTGCCGTCGGCGCCGAGCGTGACGTCGGGCAGGGCGGTTCCGTCGCGGCTGACCTTCAGCGCGGCGCCCGCCGGCAGGAAGCCGCGGGTGCTCAGGGAGCCACCGACCGTGTAGCGCTCGGTCGGCACCGCGTACTGCGGGGGCCGGAAGGCCAGTTCGGTGTCCGCCAGCTTCGGAGCGTCCAGCACGTTCAGGCTGTAGGCGCCCGTGTAGTCCCTGGTGACGGCGTAGAGGGTGGTGCCGTCGGCGCCCCACTCCAGGCCGTCCGGGGCGACATCGCCCGACGGCAGGGTCAAGTGGTTCTCGGCGAGGTTGTTCGTGCCGGCGTACAGGTAGACGCCGGAGGCCCCGGCGACGGCGACCGTGCCGTCGGTGTCCACGGCCACGGAGCCGGGCGCGGAGCCGGATCCGCCCGTGAAGTACGCAGCGGGGTCCGCGGCCGCGAGGTCCGCGCTGCGGTAGGCCCGCAGGGCGAGCTGCTCCGGGGCGGCCAGCAGCAGCCGCGACCCGTCGCCGGTGACGGCGAGGCCGGTCGCCGTGCCGCCGTAGACCAGGGTGTCCGCCTTGACGGACGCCGTGCCCGAGGCGACGCCGAAGGTCGCGACGTGGCTGAGGTTGCCCTGCGGTTCCTCGGCCGCGAGCACGTCGCCGCCCGTGGCGAGCAGCGGTGCGGTCGTCCACTGCGACAGGGACGGCTGCGGGGTCGCCGCGGGGGCGGGCGCGGACGGGTCGATCGAGCCGATGCCGCCCTTGCCGGCGGCCGAGTAGCCGTACCAGACACGGCCCCCGGCCACCGCGACGGAGACCGGGGAGCTGCCCGCGCCGGTGGACCAGCGGGCGGTCTCCGCCAGTGTCGCGGTGTCGATCGCGACGATCGCGTCGCCGTCCGAGAGCGCCGCGTACAACGTGCCGCCGTCGGGCGACAGCGCCAGACCGGTGGCGCCCTGCTCCCCCGCGAGGGTGGTGACCGGGGTGCCGGACAGGTCCGTCACGAGGATGCCGGTCGAGCCGGCGCCCTGGCTGATGAAGACGTGCTGGTGGGCGCGGTCGACCGCCAGGTGCGCGTACCCGGACAGCGGCAGCGTGGCCACGTCGTCGGCGAACGCGACGGGGCCGACGGCTCCGACGGTGGCGGTGGTCAGGCCGACCACGACCGAAAGGGCCGCGACCAGGGAGACCTGCTTGAGACGCATGAGGCTCCTGTGAGAAAACAAAACGAGCAGCCGGACGATAACCCGGCCGTCCGGCCCGCTCCGCAGCGGGGCCCCTGCCGGCCGTCAGCAGTTGTCCGGGCGGCGGTCTTCCCTTGCCTTCGCGCCCGGGCCGGCCCGGTAAAGAGTCGCGATCAGGATGACGACCAGGACGACGAGCGGGCCACTCGGCGAGGGACCACGCCGTCGGAGCGGTGTCCCCCAGTCCGAGCGCGTTCCCGCTCCGGCTAGCCGGGCCGCCGGGAAAGACCACGATGACCGCGCTGACCTAGGCCTGGATCAGGAGGGTGATCGTCGCGGCGATCCGCACGGGGAGGACCTTCCTACCGCGCGGCTCTCGCGCACGTCGTGGGCCGCGTTCGCCGTGCGCATGAACGCCGCCCGTATTCGGACGCCGACACCAGATCGCGAGGACGAGGCCGACGATCGCCATGAGGGAGCCGACGCCGGGCTGTTCCCGGACCCGCCCGCCGGTACCGCGGCGCCGCTTCGCGTCGAGGCCTTCGCCTCGGACCGGCTCCCCCCTCGGTAAGCGCTGCACCCACGGCGAAGCAGACCCGCGCGACATGACGGCCGATCAGGTCGGTAGGTGGGCCGGCGCGCAGGTGAGGGACGAGGACGTCGCCCGGCTGTCCCGCTGAAACACGCCGACGCTCCCGGCCAAGCCCCCGAGGCGTTGCCCCCTACAGGTCGTCCTCCCTCTCCGGGCCGGCATCACCCGGGTTACGCAGGGGCCGCAGTGTGGCAGCTTCTCGGGAAGGCGAGGCCGTGACGTGGTTTCCGCTGGTTCGCGCCGGGAGAAGTAGCCGGGTACGTCCCCTGCCGTACGGCAGGGGACAAGGGGGAGAGGGGAAGGGGGACTGTGGTGGGTGACGCGAGCGGTTCGGATCAGGAATGGATGGATCTGGCGGATGCGATCACGCTGCTGCGTGACCAGGTCGCCGAGGCCCAGGACCGGATCGCCGACCCTGCGGGCCGGGGAGACCGGGGGGTGATGTTCACGCTGGGGGAGATCACGCTGGATCTCGGCCTGGAGCTGACCGGCACCAAGGGTGTCGACGGCGGACTGCGCTGGAGCGTGATCAGCCTGGGCGGCAGGAAGGAAAGCGGCAGCAAGGCCACTCACACGGTGACGGTGAAGCTGACCCCGCACCGGCCCGACGGCGGCGACGTCGACGTCAGCGACGAGGAGTAGACACTCCCGGCACCAGGCGGAGGCGGCAGCAAGGAAGCGGGGGAGGGGAAGGGCGGGTGGAGTTCGACCGGCGGGTGCAGATCCGGGTGGACCGGCTGGAGAGGGGGCAGCGGAAGAAGGGGTTCGGCTCGGGCTACCTGGTGGGGCCGCGACTGGTGCTGACTGCCGCGCACGTTCTGGACCACGCGGACCCGGACGCCGGCAGGGCGGTGACGGTGAGTCTGCCCGACACCGGGGAGGAGAAGTACCCTGCGGTGGTGCGCTGGCGACGCAAGGACGCCACCGTGGACGCCGCACTGATCGAGATTGCCGACGGTCACGGCTGGCAGGTGCCGCAGTCCCTCAGTGACCTGCTCACCCGGCCGCCCCAGCGCTACGGCCTCATCATCGGAACCCGCCCCCACCCGGTCACCGCGAGCGGCTTCCCCCGCCTGCAGAAAGGCACCACGGACGGCCGGCGGCTCGATGAGCAGTTCGCCGGCCGTATCGCCCCGGGCACGGGCTCCCTGGCCGGCCGCTACGAACTCACCAGCACCACCCCCACCCCCGGCGCCGCGACAGACACCTCCGACGGCGGGAGCCGGTGGTCGGGCATGTCCGGCGCCGCCGTTCTCACCGACGACGGCTACGGTTCGGACCTGCTGTGCGGCGTCATGCGCCGCGACCGCCGGGCCGACGGCGGTACCCGCCTGACCGCCACTCCCGCCGCCCGTCTCCTCGACGACGACGCCTTCCGCGCCCTCATCACCGAGCACACCGGCTGGGAACCCGTACTCGAACCGGTCGAACCCGCCGCCCTGCTCACCCCCGCCGCCGTCGACCGCAACCTCCGCTCTCCCGCCGCGCTCCTGCGGGCCGACGCCGAAGCCGTCGCCTTCCACGGACGCGAGAGCGAACTCGCCGACCTGCACGCGTGGTGCGAGAACGGCCCGCCCGCCATCCAGGTGCGCGTGCTGACCGGCCCCGGAGGACAGGGCAAGACCCGCCTCGCCCGCCGGCTCACCGACACCCTCGGCTGGCGCGGCTGGGTCACCGGACACCTGAGCCCGGACCTCACCGACGACCCCACCCCGGACGCCGCCCCGCCCGACTTCACCACCCTGGCCACATCCCTGCCCCTGCTGCTGGTCGTCGACTACGCCGAGACCCGCCCCCGCCTGCTCCGCCGCCTCATCACCCACCTGCACCGCTCCCGCCATCGCGTGCGCTTGCTGCTGCTCGCACGCTCCGACGGGCAATGGCGCACCGGATCCCTCCAAGCTGTCGCCAACGTACGAGACCTTCTCGAAGAAGCCCCGGTCATCCCGCTCGCCCCGCTCATCCCCACGAGCCAGGCCGCCCAGGACCGGCGCGACGCCTTCCACCGCGCCGCCCATGACCTCGCCCTCCTGCTGCCGCTGCTCCCCGATCTGCCCGCACACGAGTGGACATCCCTGGCCGGCGAACTCCGGCCCCCCGCCGACCTGCACGACCACCGCTACGACAACGTCCTCACCCTGCAGATGACCGTCCTGGTCGGCCTCTTGCAGCACGGACCGCGACCTGTCGACGCGGCCCCCGGCACCCCACCGGAGCGCACACTCCTGAAACACGAGGACCGCTTCTGGGAAGCCAGCGCCAACTCACCCGCCTACAGACTCGGCCTGCCCGCCCCCACCCTCGGCGCCGCCGTGGCGGTGGCCGCCCTGTGCGGCGCCGCCACGAAGGACGAGGCGCTGCGCGTCATCACGACCCTGCCCGGCCTGCCCGCCCACCAGACGGCACCCGCCGCCGCGTGGCTCGCCTCCCTGTACCCGGCCGACGGCGACCGCTACTGGGGCTCCCTCCAGCCCGACCGCGTCGCCGAATACCACGCCTCCCGCACCCTCACCGAAGGCGACATCCTGCTGCCCGCCCTGCTCGGCGCGGCAACGCCCGGACAACAGGCCCAGCTCATCACCGTCCTGGCCCGCGCCGCCATGGCCCACTACAACACCGGCCGCACGACCGCCAGCGAACAAGTCCTTCACACCCTGCACACGGCTCTGGACACCACTCCGCTGACCTATCAAGGGGTTCTGACCGCAGCAGACGCCCTCCCCTACCCGTCCCGCGTCATCGCCCCCCTCGCACTTCGCCTCACCACTGTCCTCGCCCACACCCACCAGCAACTCGCAGCGGGCAATCCGGCCGCCTTCGAACCCACCCTGGCGGCCTCGTTGTCCAACCTCGGTATCCGGTTGGCGGAGTTGGGGCGGCGGGGCGAGGCCTTGGCCGCCGAGCAGGAGGCGGTGGAGATCCGGCGTCGGCTGGTGGCGGGCAACGCGGCCGCTCACGAACCCGACCTCGCGGCCTCGTTGTCCAACCTCGGTATCCGGTTGGCGGAGTTGGGGCGGCGGGGCGAGGCCCTGGTCGCCGAGCAGGAGGCGGTGGAGATCCGGCGTCGGCTGGTGGCGGGCAACGCGGCCGCTCACGAACCCGCTCTCGCGGCCTCGTTGTCCAACCTCGGTGTCCAGTTGGCGGAGTTGGGGCGGCGGGGCGAGGCCCTGGTCGCCGAGCAGGAGGCGGTGGAGATCCGGCGTCGGCTGGCGGAGGGCAATGCGGCCGCCTTCGAACCCGCTCTCGCGGCCTCGTTGTCCAACCTCGGTGTCCGGTTGGCGGAGGCGGGGCGGCGGGGCGAGGCCCTGGTCGCCGAGCAGGAGGCGGTAAGGATCTATCGTCGGCTGGCGGAGGGCAATGCGGCCGCCTACGAACCCGACCTCGCGGCCTCGCTGTCCAACCTCGGTATCCAGCTGGCGGAGGCGGGGCGGCGGGGCGAGGCTCTGACGGCGACCGAGGAGGCGGTGGAGATCCGGCGTCGGCTGGTGGAGGGCAACGCGGCCGCCTACGAACCCGACCTCGCGGCCTCGCTGTCCAACCTCGGCAACCGGCTGGCGGAGGCGGGGCGGCGGGGCGAGGCTCTGACGGCGACCGAGGAGGCGGTAAGGATCTACCGTCGGCTGGCGGAGGGCAACGCGGCCGCTCACGAACCCGCTCTCGCCACTTCGCTGTCCAACCTCGGTGTCCAGCTGGCGGAGGCGAGGCGGCGGGGCGAGGCCCTGACCGCGACCGAGGAGGCGGTAAGGATCTACCGTCGGCTGGCGGAGGGCAACCCGGCCGCCCACGAACCGGACCTCGCCACATCGCTGTCCAACCTCGGTGCCCAGCTGGCGCAGGCCGGGCGGCGGGGCGAGGCTCTGACGGCGACCGAGGAGGCGGTAAGGATCTACCGTCGGCTGGCGGAGGGCAACCCGGCCGCCCACGAACCCGACCTCGCCACCTCGCTCGCTGTCTTCGCGATGCTTCTGGCAGCGGAGGGCGACCTTTCCGTGGCGCTACGCGTGACGGGGGAGGCTGTGGAGCTCTACCGCAATCACGTTGTCACGGCGCCGTCCGTACTCCCGCGACTTCATGCTTTGCTGGGCCTACAGGCGGATCTGCTCGAGGGGCTCGGGCGTGAGGCGGAGGCGGAGGCAGTCCGTCGTTGGCTGAGTGAGAATCCGCTCCTGTCCGATTCTCACCATTGACCGGTTGCGAGAGTTCTGCGAGAACCCCCGAAGTCGATCTTCCTCCTCGTTTCGTCCTCGTCCCCGCGCAAGCTGTCGCCGTGCAGCCTGCCTCGGTCGCTGCCGACCACGAGGCGGTCACCCGGTCACACCGGCGGCTGTACCGGTCCGTCGCGTCGGCCACTCTCCACCCCGCTGCTCTGTCCCGTGCCACCCTCGGCTGTGTGCCGCTGTCCGAGACGGCTGGGCAGACATGGCAGCGCGTCGCCGCGGACCCTGGCGGAGACCTGTCTCTGGCCGGGCGTATCGAGTTCTTCGACCTCCGTGACGCAGACCGTGCCCAGCAGACGCTCCCGCGCACGCTGGGGGCGGCAGACGAGGCCGACGCCGCCGGGCTGGGCAGCGTCGCACACACAGCGTGCAGCCCTGCCTGGGCGGGTGACCGGGACGCGGCCGTTGAGCGCATGGTCGCCGCACGCACCAACGTCCGCCGTAGGACCCCGCCGTCCGCCGAGCTGCTCGCATGGCTCGACGCGGTCGAGGCCGAGTGCGAGACCCAGTGCGGCCACACCCGGACGGCCCTCGCCCAGGAGCACCCGCGCACCGTGTGCGGCCTGCACCTCCACCTGCTGCGCGGCATCATCCGCGGACGGAGGCCGAGAAGGGCCAGGCCGCTGCAGATTCGACGGGCTGCCGGACCGCTGTCGGACCGGAAACCTCCGATGCCGGAGCGCGTTCGCCGGTGACGTCGTGCTGGTGCCCCTGGCGGGGGACTCCGGGGCGGGCTGTGCTGTGGTGACCGATCCGACCATGGGCAGTCGGAGATCAAGAAGCTCTGGACGGACCCTGACCTCCGTGGCCGGGGCGTCACGGAGTCCTGGGGCGCGCGGGATCAGCTGGTGTGCATGCAGCGACCTGTGTGAGGAGACCCGGCGCTCGGCGACCGCGTCTCCCGCCGGGCACGGAGTCGGGCTCCCGTTGCGGCTCGGGGTTCGCAACGAGAGCCCTCTTCCCCTGCAAGGACTGCTTCACCTCCGGACCCGGGAGCGGATGCACCCATGCCGTATTACCCGCCTCTGAACACCACGGCTAGGTCACCGACACCGTCGCCCTCACCCGGCCGACGGAGCGCGGGACGCCGTCAGGGCGTCGACGATCATCTCCACCGCCTCGTCCACCGTACGGCCGCGAGGCAGGGCGGGCGCACGGCCCGCCACGGCGCGTTGCGCGAAGCCCGACTCCACGTGCGGCAGCCGGATGTCCAGGACGGCCGGTCCGGTACGCCGCCGCTCCCGGTGAACCGCGGTCAGCCAGGCGGCCAGCGCCGCCTTCGAAGCGGCGTAGTCGGCCATACCGGCCGGCGCGGCGTCCACGACGGCACCGGTGACGGCGGCGAGCGTGCCGTCGGGCGGCACGACGGTCAGCGCCGCGCGGAGGAAGGCGGCGGGAGCGAGGGCGTTGACCGTCACGAGGTGCTCGGCGACCTCGTCGCCGACCGCCTCCGCCGGACCGAATCCCGCGGCTCCCACACAGGCCACCACCGCGTCCAGACCACCGAGCCGGCCGGCCGCCCAGGGAATCGTGCGGGCGCAGCCGTCCAGGTCGTAGGCGTCGAAGCGCCGGGCCGGCGCGCCTGCGCAGGACGCACGGACCCGCGCCAGCGAGGCCGGGTCACGGCCCGCCACGGCCACCCGTGCGCCGAGAGCGTACAGCCGCTCGGCGAGCGCGGCACCGATGGCCCCGGTGGCACCGGGGACGAGGACACGTGCACCGTTCACCTTCACAAGCCCGCTCCTCTCGAGCACTCCCCGCAGGGACGACGTACGCCGGCCGGCGGGCGGTGTCAGTCCTGGCCGGACGTCACCGTGGGGGTGGCGGCGAGCGCGGCCTGGCGCGCCCGTCGGCGTGCCGCGAGGGACTCACGTGCGGCCTGGCGCGGGTGGCGGCGCCGCCAGTACGGGTTGTCATGGGGCAACCCGCCGGAGACCCGCCCGTACATCCCGAAGCAGGCCACGAGCAGTCCCATCCCGAAGCTGAACAGGACGTTGGCCATGCCGAAGTCCAGAACGTTCGCGGGGCGGTCCAGGACGAACAGATGGAAGAAGCCGCTGAGGACGAACAGCACTCCGACGGTCATGTTCAGCGTCGACGCGAAGTTCCCTCCGACCACGGCACCGCCGATCAGGACCAGACTCACCACGACCGAGACGAGACTGAGGACGCCGTTGGTCGACAGGCCCGCGATGCGCGTGCCGTCCGTGTCGAAGGGGCTGAGCCTGTCCGCGAAGCCGAGACAGCCGAAGACCAGCAGAACGACACCGCACAGGCCCGCTCCGTACCGGTACACGGACGCCAGTCGGTGATCCACGGGAAGTTCATCGCGAAACCTCACAACTTCTCCCTTCTTATGCGTTTCATCACCTTTTCTCCCGAAGGGTGGCGAACGGTTGCAGTGTCTTCGCTAGACAACCCCGATGAAGAGATCTCCGGCCGAATATCGGCGTCATGGGCCGGAGCGCGTCGTTCACGGGTGGCCGCTGTCGCGACAGAGGCACCGCGACCCGTATCCCGTCAATGCCCGGCTGCGGGAGCAGGGCCCGGTGCACGGGATCCGTGTGCCCGAGGGAGGCGCGCAGGCGTGTCTCGCGGTGGGATACGAGGCCGGCCGCGCGGCACTCACCGACGACGGCCTCTCGAAGGACTGGGGCAGGGCGTCACCGGACCTCGGCCTGGGCGCCGTCTCGGCGGGACCGCACCGAAGGCGCGCTTCGTCACCGCCTACGGGCGCGACAGTGACGGAACGATGGTCGATGCCGATTTCACCGTGTGGTCCTGTTCCAGCGCGGCGCTGAGCGCGAAGGGCTTCGAGGCGACGGAGATCCCCTGCCGGAGCTCGGCGACCAACGAGCCGCGATGACCCACGACAACATCGACCTGGACGAGACGACAGCCGTCGCCCTGGTCCGCGTCGGCACCGTGCTCGTCGGGCTGGAATACGAGCTTGTGCTGCGCGACGACCCGGAACGGAACGCCGAGTTACCGTAGCCCGCAGCTTGCAGTTCCTCCTCCAGCGCCGCCGCGTCCCGCGGACTGCTGTCGTGCGCGCGGCCGCGCCGCAGCCTTCATCCGGCCATTCTCCGAGCCGGTCCCTGGACAGCCGTCGCACTGAATGGAACGCTCCCTACAGACCGTGGCCCTGTCGTCCGCGACGCAGCCCCGTCGGCCCGGGCCCAACACGTTCCTGGAACGAACCGCGCTTCGCGCTTGCGCACGAAGTCCTCGCACGCCCATGTCTCTCGCCGAGAGGGGTGCACGCCCGTGAACGTCACAGCGATCGCAGCCGCACGCGCAGCCGTCCTCCTCGCCATTGCGGCGTCACCCGCACCCCAGGGCACCGCCTGCCCCGTCGGCGCCTGCGCGCACACGCCGTAAACCCACCTCCCACCCCGGAGCGATCGATGAGAGCACCGAGCTTGTGCCACATCCTGGCCCGTGCCACAGCCGCCGTCGCCGCCCTGCTGCTGTCACTGACCGTGCCCCCGCCTGCCGCCCACGCCCACTCCGGCCCCGACTCGCTGGTGGTGCGCACCGACCGGGGCTGGGTGCGGGGCGCGGCGGACCGCGACGGCGGACGCGTCTTCGAAGGGATCCCGTTCGCCGCCCCGCCGACCGGTGAACTGCGCTGGCGCCCGCCGCGACCCGTGCCACGGTGGTCCGGTGTACGGAACGCCACCGCGGCGGCCCACCCCTGTGCCCAACTGCCGCTCACGCTGCTGCCCGACGGCGGACCGGTCCTGCCCGGCGAGTCCAACCGCACCGGCAGCACCACGGAGGACTGCCTGTACCTCAACGTGTGGACGCCCGCCCGCACCGGCGGCCGCCCCCTGCCGGTGCTGGTGTGGCTGCACGGCGGAGGCAACGTCTACGGCGCCGGCAGCGACTACAACGCCGCGAGGATGGCCGCGCACGGCATGGTCGTGGTGACGGTCAACTACCGTCTCGGGGCCTTGGGATTCCTGGCCCACCCCGCCCTGTCGGCGCAGAGCACGGACCACGCCTCGGGCGACTACGGCTTGATGGACCAGCAGGCCGCACTGCACTGGGTGCGACGCAACATCGGCGCCTTCGGCGGCGACCGCAACCGGGTGACGCTGGGTGGCCAGTCCGCCGGGTCGGCCGACACCTGTCTGCACATCGCCTCGCCAACCGCGAAAAACCTGTTCCACCGGGCGATCCAGCAGAGCGGAGCCTGCGCCGCGGACGGCGGTCTCACGCCCCTCACGCTCGGCGCGGCCGAGCGCAGGGGAAGCGACTTCGCGGCCTCGGTCGGCTGCGCCGAACCGACAACGGCGGCGGGCTGCCTGCGTGCCGTGCCGACCACTGAGCTCATCCGCGCCTCCGGAACAGGTGCCTCCTCCTTGTGGGCCCCGAACACCGGTCCCCGCATACTTCCCCGCCCTCCGCACACGGCATGGGCCGAGGGACGTGTCAACGCCGTCCCGACGCTGAACGGCAGCACCCACGACGAATACCGGTACTTCACCGCGCTGTATGTGGACCTGCTCGGCGGCGGCCCGCTGACCCCGGACGCGTACGCGGCCCTGATCAGGCTTCAGCACGGCAGCCGCGCGGCCGCGGTCCTCGACACCTACCCCGCCTCGGCGTACGCGTCCGCGAACCTGGCCTACTCCGCTGTCGGTACCGACCAGCGGTTCGCCTGCCCGGCACGGGCCGACGACCGGCTGTACGGCAGCCGCGCACCCGTCTACTCCTACGAGTTCGCCGACCCCGACGCACCACCCTTCATCCCCGCGCCGCACACACCGCAAGGCGCCTTCCACGCCTCCGAACTGGCCTATCTCTTCCCCACGGAGGGGATGGCGCCCCTGACGCCCGCCCAGCGGCGACTTTCCGCCACGATGACCGCCTACTGGGCCCGCTTCGTCGCCACCGGCGACCCCAACGCACCCGGAACTCCCCACTGGCCGCGCCACACCGCCGACGGCGACCGCGTCCAGGTGCTCGCGCCGGACCGCGTCCGGCCCACCACCGGTTTCGCGGCCGACCACCACTGCGGCTTCTGGCAGCCCTCCCTCACTTCCCAGGGAGCAGCGCGATGACCTCGACTCTGGCCCTGGTCAGGGACGACCGCCGGACACTGCGGCAGGGCCCGGACGCGCTGGCCGCCCGGCAGCGGGAGCGACTGGCCGCGATGGTCGACTTCGCCCGGGCCAGCTCCCCGTACTACCGGGAGCTGTACCGCACCCTGCCCGCTCGTGTCGAGGACCCCGCCCTGCTTCCGGTGACGTGCAAGCAGAGCCTGATGGCCCGCTTCGACGACTGGGTCACCGACCCGGAGGTGACCGTCGACCGCGTACGGGCCTTCGTAGCCGACCCCCGGCGGGTCGGTGAACGCTTCCTGGGCCGGTACCTGGTGTCCACCACGTCGGGAACCACCGGCCACCGCGGGCTGTTCCTCCTCGACGACCGCGCGGCGGCGGTCGTCAGGGCCCTGTCGCTGCGGGCCGCCCGGCGCACCCTCACCCCTTCCGTGACGGCCCGGTTGCTGGCACGCCGCGGGCGGACCGCGCACATCGTGGCCACCAGCGGTCATCTGGCCGCCTACGCCGTGATCGCCCGGTCCCGCGCCGCCGGCCGCCTGCACACGCGAGGCAGCCGGGTGCTGTCGGCGCACAGCCCGCTGCCCGACCTCGTCGCCCAACTCAACAGCTGCCAACCGGCGTTGCTGTCCGGCTACGCGACCGTGATCGCCCTGCTCGCGAGCGAGCAGCTGGCCGGTCGACTCCACATCGCCCCGGCCATGGTGTCCCTACTGGCCGAAGGTCTCAGCGAAGGCGACCGCAGGAGGATCAGGTCCGCCTTCGGCACCCACGTGGTCGACACCTACGCCTGCAACGAGAGCCTCGCCCTTGCGTACGGCTGCGCCTTCGGATGGCTCCACGTCCACAGCGACTGGCTGATCCTGGAACCCGTCGACGCCGACCACCAGCCCACCCCGCCCGGCCAGGAGTCCTCCACCGTGCTCCTGACCAGCCTGTACCGGTGGGCGCAGCCGATCCTGCGCTACGACCTCGGCGACAGCATCCTGCTGCGCCCGGATCCGTGCCCCTGCGGGGACCCGCTCCCCGCGATCAGGGTCCGCGGCCGCGCCGCCGACCTGCTGTCCTTCCCCCGCCGGGACGGCGGCACCGCCCGCATCGTGACCATGGCCTTCGAGACACTCCTGGAGAGCATTCCGGACATCGACCTGTTCCAGGTCGTCCAGACGGCACCCGCCCGTGTCCGCGTACGGATCTGGTCCGCCGCAGGCGCCGATCGGGACCGGCAGTGGACGGCCGTGCACCAGGCGATGGTCGCCCTGCTCACCGCCCACGGCGCGGACCGGGTGAGCGTCGAGCGTGCCGACGAGCCGCCCGAACAGTCTCCCGGCGGCAAGTACCGGGTCGTCATTCCCTGTTCGTGACGCCACGTGGAGGGGCGTCCTCGCCCGGGGCGCCCCCCACCGGCAGGCCGTGATGGGCCGCCAGCGCCAGCAACGCCACGCGCAACGGCCCGGTCTCGAGGACCGCACCCGGCTCGAACCAACGGGCCACGGCGGTCCCGCTCGCCATCCTCAGAGTGAAGCGCGCCAACTCGTCCGCCACCTCCGGGCGGCCGCGCAGGGCGAAGACGGAGATCACCGCATCGCGGGCCCAGTCCATCAGCGCGTCACGGTAGTGACGCACCTCGGCCAGGGCCGCCGCACTCGCGTCCTGCTGCACCATACCCAGCCCCAACAGCAGTTTGACGCCGCGCGGCTGACGCCGGAAGGCATGCTCGACCTCCGCGAGAAAGGCGTCAAGACGCCGCACGACGTCGGCGCCCGGCATCTCGGCCGGAGGCAGAGCCGCCAGCAGCGCGGTCCTGGCTCGCTCCAGCACTGCCACGTAGACCCCGTCCTTGCTGCCGAAGTGCCAGTAGATCGAACTGACCGGCAGACCGCATGCGGCGGAGATCATCGAGATGGACGTGGCGGCGTAACCATGGCGCGCCATCAGGTCGCCGGCGGTCTGCAGAATTGCCTCACGGGACCGCGCTCCGCGGTCCGGGGCCGGTGCCTGCGTCATGGGGCCGACTCTAGAGGAAACCGGCCGACGGAGCTTCGAAAAGGAAGGGGTGGTCCCCGGGCCGGCGCAGGAGCGGCCGGGCAAGTGATCGGGGGGTGGGGGACTACTCGCCGAGGAGGGCCGTACGGAGGGCAGAGTGCAGGCGGGGCGTGGTCGTCCACTCGCGGTCGCGCGACGGAGGGATCCGCCAGCTCAGGCCAGGCCAGGCCTGATGACCCGGTGGAGCGGGGGAGGGGACCGCCACTGTGGCGGCCCCGGCCCGGGACACGCACCCGCGGGAGGTCCCGGTCGGCGGCGGAGCCAGGGGAATCAGCCGGTGCAGAAGCCGCCGGAGCCGTCCCTCATCACGGCTCCCGACTCTTCGCCGAGGTCCCGGAGCTCCCTGGTCCCGAGGCCGAGCGGCACGCAGACGGCGTCCCACCACCCACCCAGGGGCCACGGCCCGCACGTCGACACCGCCCGGATCGCGTCCTCCAGCGGCTCCTGCCGACTGTCATCGCACTCACCGGTGCACCGATCCGACACCCCGACCGTGGGGCGGAAGCGAACGAGCCCGGTGATCGAAGCCGGGATTCCTGAAGGCTGCTCGGCCCGTCGGAACGATCTACGGGTCGATTGAAGCCGCAGATCACAGCACGGCTGTCGCTGGACGAAGCGCTTGGAGAGCCGCCGATGGCAGGACGGCGACGGGGTCCAAATGTGCCTCGGACAAGGGCGGTTGACGGAACGGGACGATCCCTGCCCGCAGCAGGGAACATGTCGAGATCCCCGAATCAGGAGGTGGCTGCCTGGCATCATGGTCGGCATGACCCAGTCGGATGTGGAGACTCCTGAGCTGGAACTGACGGTGTCTGGCGACGATGCCGAGACACATTTGCTGGCACTGCGCGACTGGCTGGCTGCGGAAGACGCCCTCCGTGGCCGTCTGGAGTTGCGGGGATCCACGCCGGAGCCGGGCCACATGGGGGTGGCCCTCGACGTGGTGGCGGTGGCCCTGGGGTCGGGCGGCGCAGGTGCCGTCCTCGCCCGGTCACTGTCGACCTGGCTGATTCAGCGCCGAGCTGATGTCAAGGTGTCAGTCGTCGCAGCGGACGGACGCCGCGTAGAGGTGGATGTGCGCCGGGCGGCGGATCCCGAGCACGTCATCGGTGAGGTCGTAGCACTGCTCGACCAGTCCCGCACCTGAGGCCGATGCCGCAATCGTGGGTTCCCGACGGAAGCGCCTCGCGCGCCGTGCTGATCGGCGTGCCCACATACAGGTCCGCGGATCTTGCTGAGATACCGGCCGTGCGGGACAACCTCACCGCCTTGCGGCAGGTCCTGACCGGGGAGCACGGCCTGCTTCCTGCCGACCACTGCCAGGTTCTGGGAGACCGGGACCAGCCGCTCGACAAGGCGACACTGGGCAGCGCGCTGGCCGTGGCACGGCGTGAGGCCACTGATCTACTGCTGGTCTACTACGCAGGCCACGGGCTGCTGGACGAGGACGGGTTACTGCACCTTGCCTTGGCCGACGCGGAGCCCGGCAATGTCGCCTACACCGCTGTACCGCTGGAGGTGGTCAAGCGTGAAATGTCACGCGCCCGCGCCCGAGCCAGGGTCCTGCTGCTCGACTGCTGTTTCTCCGGTCGGGCCGTAGCAGCGATGACCACGCCGGACAGCCTCGTCGCCGGACAGCTCGAAGCGACTGGCACCTTCACCCTCACCTCCACGACCGCCACCGCTCCCTCGCACGCACCGCCGGGCGCCACGTACACCGCCTTCACCGAAGCTCTGTTGGGAGCGCTCCGCATGCCGGGCCCCCTCACCTTGGACGAGATCTACGTGTACGTGGACCGCGATCTGGCCGGGCGGGGACTTCCCCGCCCGCAGCGCCGTTCGGTGAACGCCGCCAGTGACCTCGTTCTGGTCAGCGGTCCCGTCGAAAACCGCCCGGTGAGTCAAAGGGCGGCGGACCCGACAGGAGTACGCTTCACCAAGCAGACAAGCCCCGGCAAGCGCCGTTGGTACGCCTGTCTGAGCGCCGTGATGACTCTCCTGGCCTGCGGGCTCGACTTCGCCAAGTGGCTCCAGCCGAGCGCTGTGGACGAGGGGCTCCTCCTCGAACTGATATTCCTGGTCTTGGCCGCCTGGGGAGCGGCCATCGCGGCGCGTAAGCGTCCACGGAGCCTCATCGTCGACACGACAGGACTGACCCTGGACTACGACGGAAACTCATGGCACATCCCATGGCAGGACATCGACTCTCTCGGCGTGCTGCGCCAGTTCACCCGCACGGTGAGCAGTGCGGCCCCTGGCGCCAGTAGCGAGACCGTGTCCCAGGTCCTGGTGGTTCGCCCGCGCCGGACGGCCCCACGCCCCGACAAGACCTTTTCCCTGCTGCCCGCCAATTACCAGGAACTGCGTGACTTCGGTTACATCGGGATCTGTAAGCTGAGCTTCGTCGATGCCGATCCGGTGGTGCTACGCCAGGCCGTGGATCGTCTCGGCGGACCCCGGTTTCGTTCGTATGGTGATCTGGTCGACATGGATCCCAGGCTTCCCGACTAGCAGGGCGATACTGCTTCGCACGGGCCCGAGGGGAGCAGGCTGCCGAGACCAGCCCCCTTGCACTGACCCGCGCCCACGGGGCATCGCGGGCCGGCACAAGGAGAGCGGTGCGGTCCCTGCCCACATCGGCGGTGTCGACCGGCAGTGGGTCGGCCAGCGAGCGTACGCCGAAGAGATGCCGTGTAAGTCCCGTGCGAGTCCTACGTTGTGGCGCCAGCCCTCCGGCGTCGCCAGGAGCACGGCGGCCTCGGGCAGGCCGAAAGGAAGGCCGCTGTCTCCCCCGCATGTGCACAGGCCCGCCGTCGCTGAGGCACGGCCTTCGTTCATGACGCGTCGCAGAAAGCAGGCGGCGGACGAGCCCGGCGCCGTCGCCGGCGTTCGGTACCCATGAGCAAGGTGGCGGGCGCCGACACCGGCGTACACATGCGGACCCTGCGCCGCAGGCGGCGTCAGCGCAGGCCGGCCCGGTCAGGATCCGGGCCCCGGCCGCCTCGGCCGGCCGCGTGGGCGGCCACGTCAGGCTCGTGATCGAGCCAGTGCCGGCACACGGTCCAGTGAATGCGCGGGCTGCCCGCGTCACGGAGGAAGACATCGGCGACGAGGTCCCGGGTGCAGGTGCGTGCGCCGTGTGCGCTGCACACGCTCTCATCACGCTGCGGCTGCGGGGCGTCCCACCGCACGATCTGCACGATCCGCGACTTCATCACCGACAGCGTAGCCGCGGCGACCCGAGGGACACGGCCTGATGCGCAACTCGCCAGCGAGGGGGGTGGTCATGGGCCATCAGGAGGGTCACCCGAGGCCAGCTTGTCAGGAATCCGCTGTTGCGGCGGGAGGTGTCCGGGTGCGGGCCTGTCCCCGTCGGCGGGAGGGGTGCGCCGGCCGAGCCACCGATCCGCGCACCGCCGCGGCGGTGGCCCGTTCCTTGGGTGTGTGGGCCTAGGGAAGGGGGCCCGGCATTGCGCGGGATGCAGACCGGCGCTGGTGCCCCGCGGAATGAGCTGGCTGAGGTCCCGTCGACGATGGGCTGCCGGCGGATCGGGGCAGAGGTGCTCGAGGAAGCAGCCGTGGCGGGTGCGGCGCCACCGCCCGGCACCGTCCCGCGCCTCGCCGACCGGTCTGGACGGCGAGTCCGGCAGGGAACTGACGGCATTTCTGCGGATCGGGGCGTCTCCTTCGGGGAAGCCCGTACCCGGGCGGGTGTGCTCCTCTATCGTCGGACGGCATGGGGACGGTGGGGGATGAGGGCTTGGGAGGCGGGTTCCCGTTCACGGGAAGGCCGCCAGTGTTCGACGACTGCACCCGGGACGCGTGCGTGGTGGTGCCGGGCATCATGGGCAGCGTCCTCGAGGACGCCGCCACGGGCCGCCCGCTGTGGGGCGTCGATCTCGCGACGATCACCGACGCGCTGCACGGCGGTGCCCTGTTCACCACTCTCCAGGCCGACGCTCGCGAGCGGGAAGCCGACGGCGACACCGCCCGGCGGGCCCCGCTGACCCGCATCCGCGCCACCGGCCTGCTCACCAAACCGTGGTGGGTGCCCGTCCTCAAGGGCTTCGACCCCTACAGCAAGGCGATCAAGGTTCTGGAGAAGGTCACGCCGGCACGGGAGGCGGTGGCGCCGTTCCCCTATGACTGGCGCCTGGCAGTCTCCTACAACGGAGCGTTGCTGGCCCGTGCGGCTCGTGCACACCTGGAGCGGTGGCGGGAACGGGTGGCGGCCGTGCCCGAGTGGCTGACCGCAGGCGAGGCGCGGCCTCGGCTGGTGTTCGTGGCGCACTCGATGGGCGGGCTGGTGGTGCGGGCCGCGTTGGAGCAGGACCCGGAACTCGCGGCCGACACCCGGGCGGTGGTCACCGTGGGCACGCCGTTCCTGGGATCAGTGAAGTCCGTGCTGGTACTCAACCTCCTGCACGCCCAGCGGAAGCCGGGCCGGTTGGTGCGGCGGGTGCAGGCGATGGCGGCGACTTTGCCCGGTGTCCACGACCTGCTGCCCGGCTACCGCTGCCTGGACCGCGGCATGGACGTGGAGCGCCTCACCGCGGGCGACGTCGCCCGGTTCGGCGGCGACCAGGACATGGCCACGCGGTCGCTCGACGAGCGCGCCCGCTACCGGAAGGAAGGGTTCGCGCTGCCCGGACACCGGGCGATCGTCGGCGAGGCCCAGCCGACCGTGCAGAGCCTGGAGGAGCGGCCTCACGCCGGCCTCGCGGTCGCCGCCGGCCGCCACTACGCCTTCGACATCGGCGACGACCTTGAACTCGTGCGCGACCCGCGCACCGGCATCCCTGCCCGCCGCGACTCCTTGGGTGACGGAACCGTCCACACCCCCTCCGCCCGGATCGGCACGGATGCAATCACCTATGTGTACGGCCAGCACGGCACGCTGATGCGGCATGACGAAGTCCTGCGCCAGATCCGCCGCATCGCTCTGGAACGTCCGGACCCCGCAAACCTCGGCGGCGACGGCACCGGGCCGGGCTTGGAAACTCCTGATCTGGGCGGCAGTCTCGGCACACCGCTCGCCCTCACGGTCACCGGCCTCGACAGCCCGGCGGGTGTGAGTCTGAGCGTGCACTCCGCCACGACCGGCCGCCCCGGCCACCCCCTCACCCTGCGCCCCGACCCGGA
The DNA here is from genome assembly GCF_044545925.1 of Streptomyces sp. NPDC053367. NCBI lineage: Bacteria > Bacillati > Actinomycetota > Actinomycetes > Kitasatosporales > Streptomycetaceae > Streptomyces > Streptomyces sp. NPDC053367. The sequence goes on from NZ_JBITYN010000006.1 coordinate 407,619, forward strand.
GCGCACGGACGGCGCCCTGTCGGCCCGCTTCACCGCGGACGTCCCGGATCTCTACCGGGTGGTCCTGGACACCCACCGGCACGTGCCCGTCACCCAGCTCGTCCTCGTCACCCCGCCCGACGCCTGAGGCCGGTACCCCTCGTATGACCACCTCCGACGCCACCGCCCACCGCCCAGGCCCGGCTGAGCCGTCCCCGGCCGGCAGCGTGGCCGGGGACCTCCCGGCCGACGGGCGCACGGTCGAGTTGTTCCCGGTCAACTTCACCACCTACCAGGACCACCTCCTGCCCGATCTGGACACCGAGCAGCACGTGCGGGCGATCGCCGACCTCCTCGCCCCCTACGGCCTGCACGTCAACCAGTGGGCTCCGGAGAAGGGTCGGAACGCGGAGGCGGTCGAGGACCGGCTCCGCACCTGGAAACGCCCCGCCGCGGCCGGCAGCACGGTCCTCTACTGGGTCGGCCACGGCAGCGCGAAGTATCTCGCCCACAGCCGCACTCCCGCACCGATCGAGGACGGCGTCACCGCGGAGGTGATCGCCGACGCGATCGGCAGTCGCCAGCTCCACCCGGACAGCGCCGACAGCTGGGCCGTAGTCGTCCTCGACGCCTGCTTCTCCAAGCACTTCGCCAGAGACGTCCACCTCGCACTCTTCACCCGCTACCCCGGCGCGGGCCGCTACCTGCTGCTGTCCACCGCCGCCGAGGGCTACGCCGAACTCGGCGCCTTCACCAGCGCCCTTCACAGGGCCCTGCACGTCACCTTCCCCACCCAGCGGGCCATCGGCCTGGCCACCCTCGGACGCCACCTCGCCGAGGACCTCGGCGGGTTCGTCGACGACCTCACCCTGGACGACCGCCGCGACCAACTGGTCAGCCTCGTCCCCAGCGCAGCGACGGCAGTCTCAGGCCCGCTCGACCAGATCGCCGAACTCCAAGCCGTCATCGAGCAACTCCCCGCCGACGAACAGCGTCACTTCCTGCCCAAGGCCAGCGGCGCCGAACTCGGCGAAGTCGCCTGGTACTTCCACGGCCGTACCGTGCAGCGCGACCGGATCCTGCACTGGCTCGCCACCACCAGCAGCGGAATCCTGGTCGTCACCGGGCCCGCCGGCGCCGGTAAATCCGCCCTCCTCGGCCACGTCCTGCTCCGCACCAGCACCCGTCTGCGTGACATCCTGATCCGCCACGGCCACCTGACGCCGTTGCCGCCCGGCAGTCCCTGCCCCGACGACCCGTTCGACCTCACCGCCCACCTCGCGGGCCTCACCCTCAGCCGTACTCTGCAACTCGTCGCCGAGGCAGCCGATCTGCCTGACCTCGCCCGGGAAGCAGCCGACGGCAATTCCTCTGCCGACCTCGCCGCCCGGCTCCTCGAACGACTCCGCAAGCGCAGGCGGCCCGAACCGCTGACCTTGCTGTTCGACGCCCTCGACGAAGCCGAACAGCCACTCGCCATCGCCGACAGCCTCCTGCGCCCCCTCGCCGCTCTACCGGGCGTCCGCTTGGTCGTCGGCACCCGGCGCTCCACTGAGGAGGGCCCCGACCAGCCCGCCCCCGACGACACCGACCTCCTCGACGCCCTACGGCCACGACCGGCCAAGACCGACGGCGGTCAAGCGGCCGACCCGCAGTACGTCGAGGTGACGCAGGACCAGGAAGCCCTTGCCGGATACCTGCGCGCCAAACTGCACGCCGCCAAGCGCCGCGGCACCATCGACGCCGACGACACGACCATCGCCACCGCCGTGCACCGCCTCGTCACCGACCACCAGCAGGACGGCGCCGAGCCCCAGCAGTTCCTCTACGCCCGCCTCGCCGCCCACGAACTCCTCAACAGCCCGGCCCTGCTGGCCGACCCCACGCCACTGATCGGGCACACCCACCGCCAGCTCTTCACCCTCGCCCTGGAGCGCCTCCACCGCACCAACCCGCACTACACCCCGCTCCTGCGCGCCCTCGGTCTCGCCCAGGGCCGCGGACTGCCCGACCGGGACGGCATCTGGACCCGCACCGCCGAAGCCCTCACCCCCGGCGACGCGGGCGACATCGACGGGAGCATCACCGACCTGGTCCACGACGCCGCGCCCTACCTCGCCCTCGACCAGGAGCACGGCCAGAGCGTCTACCGCCTCGGCCACCGCACCTTCGCCGAACACTTCACCGCCGCCCCCGACACCCCCGCCGCACACACCGCCATCACCACCGCCCTCATCGGCCACGCCCGCCGCACCCTCCGCAGCCACGGCCCGGGCGCCGGCACCACCCCACGACACGAGGCCGTCAATCCCTACATCCGCCGCTACCTCATCAGCCACGCACGGCTGGGCCACGCCGCCGGAGCCCTCCGCGCGCTCGCCGACCACCCCGACGTCCTGGACGCCCTCGACCTCACCGGCATCACCACCACCGCCCTCCAACACGGTCTGCCCCCCGGCGAAGTACCGCCCGCCATCGCCGGAACCGTCCTTCTCCAGCACCACGCCCAGGAAATCGATCTCGGCCAGCACGACCACGACACGCTCGTTGGGCGTCGGTGGTGGCGCCGACTCGGCACCACCTACATCCAAGGCACCGCGCCCCCGGCCGAACCCCATACCTGCACACCCACCGCATGGCCCCCCACTCTGGTCGCCGGCGCCGTCCGCCGTCGACGGCTGCACCTGCAGCTCATCGCTCGCATCGGCAGGGTGTGGGCGATGGCGGTGTTCGCCGCTCCCGACGGCACTCCACGCCTCGCCACGGGCGGCGACGACGGGACGGTGCGGATCTGGAACCCCATCGCCGGCACCCAGGACGGACCGGCCCTCACCGGCCACGACAGCAGGGTGACCGCGGTGGCGGTGTTCGCCGCACCCGACGGCACCCCTCGCCTGGCCACCTGCGGCTACGACGGGACGGTGCGGATCTGGAACCCCGCCACCGGCACCCAGGACGGACCGGCCCTCGTCGGCAGCGGCACCGGCTTGGTGCGGGCGGTGGTGGCGTTCACCGCACCGGACGGCACCCCACGCCTCGTCACCGGCGAGGACTACAGACCTGTGCGGATCTGGAACCCCGTCACCGGCACCCAGGACCCGACGCTCTTCACCGGCCACACCGGTGGGGTGCACGCGGTGGCGGTGTTCGCCGCACCCGACGGCACCCCTCGCCTGGCCACCGGCGGCAACGACGGGACAGTACGGATCTGGAACCCGGCCACCGGCACCCAGGACGGCCCGGCCCTCAGAGACCGCAAGACCGGTGGGGTGACCGCGGTGGCGGTGTTCGCCGCTCCCGACGGCACCCCACGCCTGGCCACCTGCGGCTTAGGCAGGAAGGTGCGGATCTGGAATCCCGCCACCGGCACCCAGGACGGTCCCGCCCTCACCGGCCACGACAGCAGGGTGACCGCGGTGGCGGTGTTCGCCGCACCCGAGGGCACCCCTCGCCTGGCCATCGGCGGCGACGACGGGACGGTGCGGATCTGGAATCCCGCCACCCGCACCCAGGACGGCCTGACCCTGACCGGCCAGAGCGGCATCACCGGCGGGGTGCACGCGGTGGCGGTGTTCGCCGCTCCCGACGGCATTCCACGCCTGGCCACCGGTGGCGACGACAGGACGGTGCGGATCTGGAACCCCGCCACCGACACCCAGGACAGTGAGCCCCTCACCGACAGGGTCGACGCGGTGGCGGTGTTCGCCGCACCCGACGGCACCCCTCGCCTGGCCACCGGCGGCAACGACGGGGCAGTACGGATCTGGAACCCGGCCACCGGCACCCAGGACGGCCCGGATCTCAGAGACCGCATGACCGGTGGGGTGACCGCGGTGGCGGTGTTCGCCGCTCCCGACGGCACCCCACGTCTGGCCACCTGCGGCGACGACGGGACGGTGCGGATCTGGAACCCCGCCACCGGCACCCGGGACAGTGGGCCCCTCACCGGCGACACCGGTGGGGTGACCGCGGTGGCGGTGTTCGCCACAGCTGACGGCACCCCTCGCCTGGCCATCGGCGGGCACGACGGGGCAGTGCGGATCTGGAACCCGGCCACCGGCACCCAGGACGGCCCGGCCCTTGCCGTTACCGGCCACACGGGCAGGGTGGAGGCGGTGGTGGCGTTCGCCGCAGCCGACGGCACCCCACGCCTCGCCACCGGCAACGAACGCGGACCGGTGCGGATCTGGAATCCCGCCACCGGCACCCAGGACAGTGAGCCCGTCACCGGTTACGCCGACCACGACGGCGGGGCGAACGGGATGGCGGTGTTCACCGCACCCGACGGCACCCCGCGCGTGGCCACCGGCAGCGAATTCGGGTCGGTGCGGGTCTGGAACCCCACCACCGGCACGTGGGAGGGCCCGGCCCTCACCGACCACCTCGGCAGGGTGAACGCGGTCGTGGCGTTCACCGCACCCGACGGCACCCCACGTCTGGCCACCGGCGGCGACGACCGGACGGTGCGGATCTTGAACCCGTGCAACAGGAACGCGCACACGCTGTTCGTGGCAGACCGGGTCTTCGCACTCACGGAGCATCGCGGGCTGCTGATCGCTGGAACCGATTCGGGCTACCTCGGGATCGACATCTCGTCCGTACCCACCGACACAGCATGAAAGCCAGGCCAGTACCTGGTGGTGCTTCGTCAGGTTCTTGTACTGGCGACGACGGGGGTGCGGCCGATCGTGGATCGTGACGGTCTCCACGATGCGCTCCGGCGAGGGAGAGGTGGTGTCCTTGGCGATGTGCCGGCGACGTCAGCGGGCGAGCCTGCGCACCTCCTCTCGTGGATACACCTGGCCGACGAACTTCGTGGACCGTCGTCGCCGTGTCCGCCCAGCGGGACCACCGCGTGGACGACGCCGCCGACACATCGGACACGCAGCTGCCGCGCCGGGTCCCATCGGACCCTTGAGCGCCCCCTCACTCGGACAACTGGGCTGTCCTGCTTCATCGCATCAGCGGTCGGCGTCACGCGTGCGGTACGACGGCGACAGGGCAGCCGCAGTGGTGGAGCACCGCGTGGGCGACGGGCCCGATGCGGATACCGAAGCGGCTGTCCCGTGTGCGCCGCCCCACGACGACAAGTGCGGCCCGGGCCGACGCACGGACGAGTTCGGTGGCGGCCCGCCCTTCGGCGACGGTCTCGGTCACGGAGACCTCGGGGAACTTCTCGCACCAGGGGCGGAGCGCCGCGACGACGCTGTGTTCATGTGCCGCGAGCAGTCCGGGCCCGGAGGTCGGATTCTGACCGCCCTCGGGGGCGGCGGCCGACGGGGCGCGGAACGCGTGGACCACGTGCAGTGGGCCGCCACAGCGCCGGGCGGACGTGAAGGCGAACTCGATCAGTTCGTCGCAGGGGCGTCGCGTGTCCAGCCCGAGGACGACATCGCGGTACGGAGACACGGGTATCTCCTCCGGCGACACGCCGTCGACCGCCGGCAGGTGTTCGTCGGTGGAAGTCTCGCCGGCACGGACGAGCACCACGGGCTGCGAGGACCTGGCGACGACCTGTTGGGACACCGAGCCGAGCAGGAACCCGGCGACACCGGTGAGACCGCGGGAGCCGAGCACCAGCAACTCGGCGTCGCCGGCCATCGACAGAAGGCCGGTGGTCGCGGGGCCGGACACCAGTCGGCCGGCGATCCGCAGTCCGGGATGCGCGGCACGGACGCTGGCCACCGCTTGATCCAGGGTCCTCTCGGCCCACTCCTGCCGCGTCCTGTCCACAGGAACGGACGCGGCCGGGTGCGCGCGCGACCGCCATGCGTGCACGATCCGCAGCGGCGCTCCTCGGCGCAGGGCTTCCCGGGCCGCCCAGTGCGCCGCCGACAGACTTTCCGCTGATCCGTCGACTCCTGCGGTGACGTGCCGAAGCATGACGCGTACCTCCTGTATGGGGTCTGGCCGCTCACTCGTAGCATCGTGCGGTGGCAGTCGCCTGCGCAGGGGCCGCAGTGCCCTTTCAAGGGCCCTGTCGGCCCTGTCGACCTGCGACCACCGGCTGGACCGACGGACGCGCTCCGCGCGTGACCTGCTCTGGTATCGCCTGTCGTTCGAGCGTTGACGTTTCCTCAGTGACCGTCACATCGCTCGCCGGTCCGACCGACGCCTGCTGACGGGCGCGGCGGTTTTGGGCGGCCCGTTCCGCGAGCAAGTCGAGCGCGGCGCTGACCAAGAACGTGACCGCTGCGGAACTCACCAGAAGAACAGCGGACAGCCGCCACAGACCGGAAATCGGTGACCTGCTCACGATGTGCCTCCTTCCGCGAAGTCCGTGCCCCCTTCATCGAACCTCGGGTCCTGCGAAGACGCAGGATGCCGAAGGGCTCTCACCTGTTGCCGGACGGTCCGGTCGTGGAGCCGGTCGGCCCCTGGTCGGCAGACGAGCTCCGGCATGCGCGAGCGCAGCTGCACACGGGCACGCCGTCGCCGTCGGGCAGCGGGCGTCGAGTACGGCCACCCGCGGGCGGAGCGCAGGCACCCGCGCCCAGGCCTGCTCAGCTCTGCCGGCCTCGCCGACCACGGTGATGTCCGGCTCGTCGTCCAGCAGGTCGTGCACTCCCCGACGTACCACTTCGTGGTCGTCCGGCAGGAAGACCCGGACCGGCGTGTCGCCGACCGGGCTGCTCGCTGGACCGCCGTCGAATGCTCGTCGCTCATGCGCTCCGTGCCGACACCCGCTCCAGGACAGGGCCGGCCTGCACGAGGAGATCCTCTCGTGTCCGGGCGGGACGAACAGGGCCGAGCGGCCTGGTTTCTCCCGGATCGGGGGTCTGCGGCGGCCGGCAACCGTCGTTGCCGTGCCTGCGTCGGCCGGGGAAACCGCCTGGTGTGTGTTCTGTACGCGGTCCCCGGCCGACTTGGCGGTGGGGCCGGCCGATCGGGAGCGCCTTGCCCCGCTCCCCGACGAGCCCCTCCCGGCCGGCCCCGGCCAGGTGGGACTGGGCAGCACGATCCGTCCGGGACTCACTTGTGCGGCACGATCGCGACAGGGCAGCGGGCGTGGTGTATCACGGCGTGCGCGACCGGCCCGGTGTGCGCACCGATCCTGGCCGGGCGGATCCTGCGGCCGACGGCCAGCAGACCGGCATCCTGCGTCGCGTTCAGCAGCTGCTGCGCCGGACGCCCCTCCTCGACCAGTGCGCGGACCTCCACCGAGGGAAACCTCGCCTGCCACGGCGCGAGCACGGCGTCCAACGCCCGCAGGGCGGCCTGCCGGGCTTCCTTGCGTGCCGTCGCCTCCAGCGCACGGGGAACGTACCCCAGTTGCCACGCGTGCACGACCCGCAGCGGAGCGGCACGCAGCGCCGCACTCTCGAAGGCGAACCCGAGCAGTTCCTCAGCCGGACTCGCCGGGTCCACGCCGACCACGACGGCTCGGTACGGCGTGCGCGCCGACGCCCGGTGCTCGGCGTCCCGCTCGTGCTCGTCCGCGACTGTCTGGTCGGCGCGTACCAGCACGACGGGCCGCGTCACATGGGCCACCGTCGCCAGCGCCACGGAACCGGCCATGAACCCGCCGATGCCGCTGAACGCCCGGCTGCCCAGGACCAGCAGTTCGGACTCGTCGCCCGCCGCGACCAGGGCGTCGGCCGCGGGCCGGGAGACCTGGTCGGCGCCCAGATAGAGCCGCGGATAGCGTTCGTTGAGCCGATCCATCGCCTCGCGCAGGATGCGCCGGGCCCAGTAGCGCGGCGCTTCGAGCTCCGGCAGCTCCGACTCGTCGGGCCCCATGCCGCCCTCCAAAGCGTGCACCAGGCGCAACGGCAGATCGCGCCTGAGCGCCTCACGGGCCGCCCAGTCGGCGGCAGCGAGGCTCTCACGCGAACCGTCCAGACCCACGACCACAGGACGAAGCACGGCCAACACCTCCCTGGTCGGTTTCCCGCCACTGATGTGGGGCTCTCCACTACCAGGATCGCCGGGCAGGCACGGGCCCCGGCAGGGGCCGACGGGGCCCGCACCGGGGCCGAACGGCCCTTCGGCCGCTGGTCGCACTGCCACGCGGCCGGGATGTACCGGCTGTGGCACAGCGCACTGCGGTGCCGACGAGGAGCAGAGCGACAACTCGTCACGGACCGCGTCGTCAGTCCCGCTGCCGAGGAGCCGAAGTGCGCATGCAGCAGTCCGGCCGGCGTGCCGCTGTCCGCTGCGCGGCCGGCCGGACGATGCTCACCCGGCCGCACAGGGCCTCCACCGCGGCCAAGATGTGCCTTCCTGGTCGGTCCAGCTGGAACCGATCGAGCAGCTCGTCCCGCCGGACCGGATCGAGCCCGCCGCGCAGCCGCCGGAAGACGTCGATGATCTCGCCGCCGGTGCGCTTGGGCCGCAGGATGAGGTCACCCGGCACACACGCCGGCCCGCCGGTGCAGGGCGACGGCGTCGCGCCGGGGGATCGCCGTCCAGCAGCCGGACCTCGCCCGCATCAGCGCGCGGCAACCCGAGCAGGACGCGGATCGTCGTGGCCTCGCCCGCGCCGCTGGGCCCGAGGAAGCGTGGGCATTCTCCGCGTCGGCTCCCTTCGGTGCTTTCGTACGGTGCTACGCCTCCGGCACGGGCCGAGGTCCCGGGCGGCCGAGCGGTGGGTCGGGCCCGAGGCGACTCGGTCGTACGGTGGCGTGCGGGGCGCGCGACGGGGGGCATGCCGGGTCACGACGTGGTTGCACCTCTGGGGAGTGCTACGACTTCGGAGCCGAACGTCCCCCGAGACGTGCCGGGACCGGATGTCCCTGCCGCCGCTCCCGTCGGCCCTGGCCACGTCTCCTGGCGGGTGATACGGCGTCATCCGCCGCCGTCTCATGGCCGCCTCCTCCTCTGCGGCACGGGCCGTCAGACGTGGAGCAGCTCCCCGGCGATCTCAGCGGCCCAGGCGTCGATGGCGTCCCAGTCGCGGTAGTCGCCGAACCGGCCCCCCATCAGACGAAACCTGATCCGTCCCCCGAGCGGCAGCTGGGACCGGAGGATCACACCGGAGAAGAGCCGGTGGCCCCGATACGACAGACCGGCCGGCACGCCCCGGACGATCACCGGGGCCTCCATCGGCGCCATCCGCTTCCACGGTCCGCGCAGCGCCCCCGGCATGCCGACGCTGAAGATCCACACGGGTCGCGCGCCCAACACGTCCGCGTTGTCGCGCACGAATGCCTTCGCCGGCTCGAGCCAGCTCTGGTTGTGCACGGCGCTACCGAGGACGAACGCGCCGTACGCGTCGGCGTCGACGACGGTTTCCAGGGGCCGTACGTCGGCCTTCAGCCCCGCTGGGCCCAGGCCGGCGGCCAGTCGTTCGGCGACACCACGGGTGGAGCCGTGCGCGGTCGCGTATCCCACCAGTACGTCCATGGCGTTCACCTCGATGTGCGTCGATCCCCCTGGGTTCCTTCACCAGCCGGACGGTCCCGTTTCTGCGTGCGCGCTCGGACGAGCCACGCGGGGGTCCCGTGCAGCGCTCCGATGGCGTCGTGCGTGCGTGCCTTCAGGGCGCCGCCGTACCGCAGCAGAGCTCGCCCGCCCGGCACGCTCAGGCGGCTCCGCTCCGGACGAGGGAAGACGTGCCGACGGCCCTGCCCGACGAGGTGTGCCGGTACGGGGCGGGTACATCGGGGGCGGGCACCGTCACCACCGGGACCTTGGCGTGCCGCAGGCACTCGCGGCTCACGGTGCCGACGGCCGGCAGGTCCCACTGACCGTGGGCGGTGCGTCCCAGGGCAAGCAGCAGGGCACCGCGCGCCTGCCGCAGGAGCACCCGCGCGGGTGGCCCCTCCGCAACGACGGCACGCACGCCAGGACGGATGCGTGGACCCAAGGCCTTGTGAACAGCCGCGGCGAGGAGTTCGGCGGCTCGCTCGCGCTGCTCCGCGACCGTCGGGCGGCCGGACACCGGCGCGTACGGCGCGAACCCGGCCGTGGCCGATTCCCAGGCGTGCACGACGACGATCTCCGTGCCGAGGGCCCGCGCCTGTCCTACGGCCCAGCGCAGTGCGGCCACGGACGCCTCGGACCCGTCGACACCCACCACGATTCCCCCGGTGTGCTCGGACATGGCCTCCTCCTCGAACGGTCTCTGTTCCCTCTTCCCACCCTCCTGCGAACCGGGCGGGCGAGGCGTGGGCCGAGTGGCTCCGGGGCCGTGCACAACGGTCCCTTGCCGACGGGCCCGGCTCAGTACAGCGAGCCCGGCCAGCTCAGGGCAACGGCGGTGAGGACGCCCAGGTCGAGCAGCACGCCGAGCGACAGCCAGGCGTTGAACCACAGGGACTTCAGAATCAGGCCAACCGTGGCAGCGAGCACTGCCGCCTCGGCCCAGCCGCTGCTCTGCGCCGCGGTGGCCGCGCCCGCGATGACGTAGAGCATCGCGGTGAACGACGCGAGGCCGATCGCCGTCCTGTCCACGACCCTCGCCTGCGGCAGGCCGGCCGACGCCAGCGCCCACGAATGCCGGGGGTTGAACGGCTGGTCGGTGCTGTCGTGCGGCAGCCACACGGCCAGATGGATCAGCCCGTGCGCGAACAGGAAGACCGAGACCAGTGCGGTGATCATGACAGCGCCTTCGGTTCGTCGCCGCCCATGTCCAGCCGGAACGGCGGATACACGTCCGTGAGCAGGGCCGCGTAGGCGGCCACGCGCAGGACCCAGCGGTTGAGCCCGATGATCAGATCGAAGATGCCGCGCGGATAGCGGCCGGTGAAGGCCAGCGCGACGCCGGCGAACAGCGCGAGCAACCCGATCAGCCCGCCGGAGACCCAGACCACCCGGACCCCGCCGAGGAGGAACCCCAGCACCAGGTAGTGGGGGAGGGCCAGCAGCCACCACTTCACCAGGACGAGCCCCCGGGACAGTTCCTCGGGGTACGCCACGTCCCAGTGGGCCGGATAGTCGGGCACGTCGGCGAGCGTGAACGGCGGATAGCGGTCGGTGCCGAGGGCGCCGTACGCGTAGTACGCCACACGCCAGCTCCAGCGCAGGACACCCGCGTTGAAGTCGAACAACGCGCGCGGGTAGCGGCCCGTGAACAGCACGGTGAAGAACGCCACCACGCTCACCAGGACGAACGCCACCCACAGGAAGGCCAGGGCGACGTAGTGGGGCAGGGCGAGCAGCCACTTCACCAGCCACAGCCAGCGCGACAGGTGCGGATCGAGCGCCGCGGTCAATCGGGCGGGGTGGGCCGGGCGCAGTGCTTCCGTAGCCATGGGTCGATCCCTTCGCAAGGGTCTGGTGATCACGTGCGGTAGCGCCGGTGGTCGTCGTGGTCGCCGATGAAGTGCTTCTCGATCACCACCTCCCCCTCACCGGGGCGCCGGACCAGGCCGGGCGTGGCGATGAACGTGATGAGACCGAGGGCGCCGACGGCCATCAGAACGAAGCCGACGATGAACGAGCTCTGGCCGAACACCAGGCTGGCGCCCAGGACGACCGCACCGATCAGAATGAGAGGAACCATGGGTGCCCTCCTCGGCTGTGCCCGGTCCTGAACGCCGGGTCCCGTTGCTGTGTGGGGGGCGCTTCCAGCATCCCGTCGGTGAGCAGGACGGTCCAAGGGCTGAACGGGCATGTCGCCGGGCCGGTCGGCCCCAACGCCGACTGGCGGGCCAGGAGAGTCGTCCTGATGCCCCGAGGGATCTCCGCGCATCGGTCCGCTCCCTGTCGTCGTCACCCTCAAGAAAGCGACCGACTGGCGTGCGCCCGGGGATGGGCCGACCCGACGGCAGCGAAGGGCCGCCCGGTGCCAGGGCGATGACGCAGGCGGGCCGTTCGGCCCACCGGCCGGCAGACGGCTCGGTGGCTCAGCGGTCGCGGTACCACTTCGGACACGCGGTCACGGCGGTCGGCAGGGTGGGAAAGATCAGGCCGCTGCCGACCGGCTCCGCCGGACCGTAGGCATCCAGCTCGTCCCAGAGCAGAACGCCGAGACCCCCGCGCCCGCCACCACGGTGTACGCCGGACTGCGGGCGCCCTGGTGGCGGGCGCGGACGAGCATCCGTCACGGCGCTGAGGTCCGCGACGGGCCCGAACGGGCCACGGAGTCCACCAACTGCCCGAGCTGCCGCGCCTCGACGTGACCTCGGCGTGGACCGGCATCCCGTCCTCCGTGCGAGAGCAGCCTGCCCGTGCCTGACCGACCACAGGAGGGCGGGGTGCTGCCCGACCGGGCTCGCCCGGCTCCGACCGGAGGCCGACGGGGGTGCCAGAGCCCCGGATCAGGGCCGACCGGCCCCAGACTCGCCCCCGGACAGCCCCTGGGACGGCCCTCCCGCACGCCGGATCCTCGAAGCGTCACGAGGTGGGGAGGAGACCCGTCATGACGCACGACTTGCTCGGCCCACGCACCGCCCACGCCCTGCTCGCGGACGGCACCACCGTGTGCATCCGCCCCGTGGAGCCCGGCGACCACGAGCAGGTGCAGGGGCTGTATGAGGAGATGTCCCCGGAGAACCTGCGCCTGAGGTTCTTCGCGGTGAGCCGGCGTTCGGCCGCGACGGCCGCAGACCGGGCCTGTGCTCCGCCGCACCCCGGCCACCGGGCACTGCTGGCCGAGACGCACGGTCAGGTGATCGGCCTCGCCGAGTACGTCGGTGGTGACGACACGACCACGGCGGACATCTCCATAACCGTGGCCGACGGACTGCACCACCGCGGTGTCGGCACCCTCCTCGTCGAGCACCTGGTCTCGGCCGCCCGCGCGGAGGGCATCACCTCGTTCACCGCCGACGCGCTCAGCGAGAACCACGAGGTGCTGAAACTCTTCGCCGACCTCGGCCTGCGCACGACCCGCCGCTTCGCGGGACCGGAGGTGCGGTGCACGGTCGAGCTCGGCGAGGACGACACCTACCTCTCAGCCGTCGAGGCCCGCGGCCGGGCAGCCGACGTGGCCAGTCTGGTCCCGCTGCTGCGCCCGGCCACCGTCGCCGTCGTCGGTGCCGGGCGCAAGCCCGGGTCGGTGGGGCGGGCCGTCCTTGACCACCTGCACACCGGCGGGTTCTCCGGGCGTCTGTTCGCCGTGAACCCCGGTGCCTCCGCGATCCTCGGTGTGCGCTCCTACCCGTCGGTCAGCGCGCTGCCCGAGACGCCCGACCTCGTGGTCGTCGCGGTGCCCGGAGCGGCGATCCCCGCGACCGCCGAGGAGTGCGGCAAGGCGGGCGTACGGGCCCTGGTCGTCGTCTCCGCCGGCCTCGACGGCGACGAGGCCGCAGCATTGCTGTCGGCGTGCCGTACGCACGGCATGCGGCTCGTCGGGCCGAACTGCCTCGGCATCTCCAACACCGACCCCGAGCTCTCCCTCGACGCGACGTTCGCAGCAGACCACCCGCGTCCCGGCACCGCCGGCGTGGCCGTGCAGTCGGGCGGCGTCGGCATCGCCCTGCTGGACGGGCTGTCCCGCCTCGGTATCGGGGTGTCGTCCTTCGTCTCCCTCGGCGACAAGTACGACGTGAGCGGCAACGACATGCTCCAGTGGTGGGAGAGCGACGGCCGCACCGACCTCGCGCTGCTGCACCTGGAGTCCTTCGGCAACCCGCGGGCGTTCTCCCGCACCGCCCGCCGCGTGACCCGCCGCATGCCGGTACTCACCGTCGACGCGGGCCGCACCGAGGCGGGCCGCCGTGCCGCCGCCTCGCACACCGCGGCCGCCGCCACCCGCACCATGACCCGCCAGGCCCTGTTCACCCAGGCAGGCATCACCGCCACCCGCTCGGTCGGCGAACTCCTCGAAACGGCCGCCCTGATGCACGCCCAGCCGCTCCCGGCCGGCACCCGCGTCGCGATCGTCACCAACGCGGGCGGAGCCGGAGTCCTCGCCGCCGACGCCTGCGCGGAGGCGGGACTGGCCGTTCCACCGTTCCCGCCCGAGCTGGTCGACGACCTGCTCGCGGTGCTGCCCGAGGGCGCGGCCGTCGGCAACCCCGTCGACGCGACCGCCGCGGTGACCGAGGAGCAGCTCAAGAACTGCGTGGACCGGATCGCGCGCCACCACGGCACCGACGCCGTGCTGCTGGCCCTCGTCCCGACCGCCGTCGCCGCGGCAACCGGCGCCAACCTTGTCGACGCCCTCACCGACGGCCCGGCCCGCCGGGCACGGCCCGTCGCCGCGATACGGCTCGAGCAGGACCTGCCCGTCACATTGCTGCCCGCCGCCGACGGCGGTGCGGTCCCGTCGTACGCCGAACCCCAGGCGGCGGCACGGGCTCTGGCCCACGCGGCCCGCCGCGCCGCCTGGCTGAGCCGCCCGACGGGGACGGTCCCCGACCTCGCCGAGGTCGACACGGCTCGAGCCCACCAGGTCGCCGAGACCTTCCTGGCCGGGAACCCGGACGGCGGCTGGCTCGACCCGCGCACCTGCGCCAGCCTCCTGTCGTGCTACGGCATCCCACAGCTCCCGTGGGCCTGGGCCGAGACCGAGGACGATGCCGTCATGGCCGCCGACCGCCTGCGCGGCCCCGACGGCCGCGTGGTGATGAAGGCCCACTGGCCGGGGCTGGTCCACAAGAGCGAGCAGCGCGCCGTCCACCTCGACCTCCAGGGCGACGCGCAAGTGCGCGCCGCCTTCCGGGACTTCGACACCCGGTTCGCGGGCCTGCTGACCGGCGTGGTCGTGCAGCCGCTCGCGGCGCGCGGCACCGAACTGTTCGCCGGAGTCGTCCAGGACGAGGTCTTCGGCCCGCTGGTGCTGTTCGGACTGGGCGGCACCGCGACCGAGGTCCTGGGCGATCACGCCGCCCGGCTCGCCCCGCTCACCGACCACGACGTGCACGACCTGATCACCGCGCCGCGCTGTGCCCCACTGCTCTTCGGCGCGCGCGGCGGCGGTCCGGTCGACCTGGAAGGCCTTGAGCAACTGCTGCTGCGGCTGTCCCGGATGGCGGCCGACCTGCCGCAGCTCGCCGAGGCCGACTTCAACCCCGTACTCGCGACACCGGGCGGAGTCTCCGTGCTCGACGCGCGCGTACGCCTGCTGCCGCGCAGGCCCCAGGACCCGTACCTGCGCCGGCTCCGCTGAGGAGGGAAGACAACCATGAAGCACAACAAGGTCGGTTCCATGATGACCATGGAGGTCGTCCGTGCCGAGTACGGCACTCCGTTCAAGGAGGTGGCCCGGTTGCTGGCCGACCACCGGATCAGCGGACTGCCTGTCGTCGACGAGGACCAGAAGGTCCTCGGGGTGATCTCCGAGACGGACCTCATGGTCCGGCAGGCGGAGACCCCCGACCCGTTCGAGCCCCCGAAGCGCCGATTCCCCTTCTCAGGGCTGACGCCTACCGCTCGGAGGCAGACCGCGAAGGCCCGGGCCCGCACCGCCGGACAGCTGATGACCGAACCGGCCGTCACCGTGCGCGCCGACGCCACGATCGTCGAAGCCGCCCGGACCATGGCCGAGCGTCGCATCGAGCGGCTGCCGGTCGTGGACGAGGAGCAACGGCTGGTCGGCATCGTCACCCGGCGCGACCTGCTCCAGGTCTTCCTGCGGCCCGACAGGGAGATCCGTCAGGAGGTGATCGACGAGGTGCTGGTCCGCACGCTCTGGCTGGCGCCCCAGACGGTGGACGTCTCCGTGTCCGAAGGCGTCGTCACGCTCACCGGCCCCATGGAACGCAAGAGCGAGACGCAGATCGCCGTGTCCATGACCCGCCAGATCGACGGCGTGGTCGGCGTCGTCGACAAGCTCACCTACCGGCTGGACGACTCGCGTCTCCAGCCCGACGCCCAGGCGCTGCACGGCGTCGCCGACGACTGGCTGCGCAAACTGTGAGAGGAGGCGGACCAGCATGCCCACCAGCGTGCTGGTCACCTCCGCGTCGACGAACGGATCACCGGGCAATCGCCGAGGCCGGGTACGACATCGGCCGGCTGGTGCGGGTGGTGTGCGACACATGCCGCGTCGGCAGCATCGCCCCCCTGACCGTCCTCCGCGAAGGCGACCAGGCGTTCGCCCACCTCGACCCCACCACCGAGGTCACCGGCGACAACGGCGGCCGGATCTCACCTTCCACGCCGCGCTGCCCACCGCGGGCGACTGGCGGCTGTTCCCTGCAGTTCCAGAGCCGGAGGAAAGCTCCGCACCCGCCGCGACGACCCTGCGCGTCGGCTGAAGCCGTGTGGGCGCCGCCCTCCACAGCCGGCACTCACCCTCCGCCAACGGATATGGGCCCCGACAGGACGGTCCCTGCCCGTTCCCGACCCGTGGCAAGGTCAGCCAGGTCAGCCAGGTCAACGGGGGAGTACGGGGTGGGTGACCCTCCTGGCGGAACGGGGACACCGCGGCGGCGGCGCGGACGCAGGGCCTGCGGCATCCCGATGCGGTGCTATCTTCCTCCCAGTCCGGGTGGACGCCCGGCATTCCCGCCACCAAGCCCTCCTACGGTCGTGAGCGTGATCCCAGGCAAGTTCCGTCGCGACCATCACACGGGAGCGTTGCTGCGGGCAACGCTCCTCGCGGTGGTGCTTGCCCTCTTCGGGATGCACGTCCTGGCCTCACATCAGCCAGCGCACAGTTGGCATACCGGTGCCTTCCCGCTCGTCGACGCCGGGGACAGAACACCCCACGCGCACTCTGACGTCGCCGCCGGGGACGCCACCAGGACACCGGACAGCAGCCCGGACGGTGAATCCCCTTGCGATCACGGCGGAGTCGGAGAGAGCTGCCTGGCGCTGCTGTGCATCGTCGCTGCCTTGTTCACGTTCGCCCTCAGGTGCGGGGGCGGCAACCGCGTCCTGGGCCGGCGTGCAGAACCTCCGCGCTCCTGGACCAGCCGCACGGGCGACGCACCGTGCCTGCACCGACTTTCGATCCTGCGCTGCTGAGAGCCGCGTCAGTGTGACGCCGCACCACTGGTGCCGGCGCGCTCACGCCTGCTCTCACCCACCAAGATCCGAAAGGCTTCACCCCGCATGACCACCGCCCTCAAGCCCGAGTTCCAGCAGCCTTCCGCCTCGAGACATCGCCGCCCGGCCTTCGACAAGAAGTCGCTTCCGGCTCGCTACAGCGGCCAGATGCTCTACTTCCTGGGCGCCGCTCTCATTGCCGGCGCCGTCGTCCACTACCCGATCGATCCGCCGCTCTACGCGATCATCTGCGCCGTCGGCGCCTTCGTGTTCCTCCTCGGCACCGTCGTCAACGAGTTCGTACTGGCGGACGAGCGTCCGGCGCTGAGCCAGGCGATCTCGCTGGTCGCGTTCTCCCTGCTGCTGTCCTTCGGTGTCGGGCTGGTCGGCGGCGGCATCCAGCACTTCGAGCAGTTCCCCGAGCGCAGCGCCTGGATGACCCCCGTCGGCCTGCTCATGTCGTACGTCGCGTTCGTCGCCAAGGACTCCAAGGGCCGCTGGCGGCACCTCGTCAGCCCGTTCGCGGCCGTCGTGGTGGTCGTCTCGGCCCTGGCCTGGCTGGGCATGACCGCTCTCGCCGGCACCATCAGTTCCGACGGCCACAGCCACGACCACGGCTCCACGACCGGGACCCCGGCAGAGCCGGACCAGGATCCCGTCGAGCAGGCTCCTCCGGCCGAGGCCCCCACCGAGCCGGCTCAGGATGGCCATTCCCACAGCCACTGACCCCGGTCCGTCACCCTCGTAGCCCTTCTTCGCGGGCCCAGCGTGTACACGCTGGGCCCGCGGTCTGCTCATGGATCCTGCACCTGCCGTCGGCGGGCTCGGGACGCGGGCGCTTCCGCTCACCCCTCCTCGGCGCTGGTCCGTTCACCGCGCGGAGTAGCGGTCGGGGTCGCCGTCGAAGGCGGCTGCGCACTGTGCGGAGCAGAAGAAGTGGCTTCCGGTGTCGGTGTCGCGTCGTTCAGGGGCGGTCGCCGGGTCCAGTCGCATGCCGCAGACCGGGTCCACTGCACTGTCTGCGGGACCAGGCCGTGCCTCTTCGCCGGTGGTGGGCTCTGCTGAGCGGTGCCGTCCGTGTTCCGCGGCCGCGGCGTGGGCCGGGGTCCGGTCGGCTGCCGATTCCACCCGGGGCTCGACTGGCTGCGCCGTGGCGGCGGGCAGTGGGCTGGTGTGCCAGCGGCGCAGACGGCTGGCGTTGGTGACCACCGACAGGGAGGACAGGGCCATCGCGGCGGCGGCGATGATCGGGCTGAGGCGGATGCCCCACAGCGGGTAGAGGGCGCCGGCAGCGAGGGGCACGCCCACGGCGTTGTAGATCAGGGCGAAGAACAGGTTCTGCTTGATGTTGCGCATGGTGGCGCGGGAGAGCCGGATCGCGGTGACGACGCCGGTCAGGGAGCCGGAGATGAGGGTGATGTCGGCGGCTTCGATGGCGACGTCGGTGCCGGTGCCGATGGCGAGCCCGACGTCGGCGGCGGCGAGTGCGGGGGCGTCGTTGATGCCGTCGCCGACCATGCCGACGGTGCGGCCTTCGGCCTGCAGGCGGCGGATCTCGTCGGCCTTGTGTTCGGGCAGGACCTCGGCCAGGACCCGGCGCACGCCGACCTGGGCGGCGATGGCGGCGGCGGTGCGGGCGTTGTCGCCGGTGATGATGACCGTCTGAATGCCGAGCCGGTGCAGGGCGGCGATGGCCTGGACGGAGTCGTCCTTGATGGTGTCGGCGACGGCGAGGACCCCGGCCGGACGGCCGTCGACCGCGGCGAGGACCGGGGTCTTGCCCTCGGCCGAGAAGCCGGCGGCGACCGCGGCGGCGGCGCTGGCATCGATGTCGACATCGCTGAGCAGCCGTGCGGTCCCGACCAGGACCGTGTGCCCGTCGACAGTGGTCTGCACGCCCTTGCCGGTGACCGAGCCGAAGGCGCTCGCCGCAGGCGGGGTCAGACCGCGCTCCCGTGCTCCCGCGACGATCGCACCCGCGAGCGGGTGCTCGCTGTCCGCCTCGGCCGCCGCCACCAGAGCCAGGAGTTCGTCGTCCCCGAAGCCGTCGGCGGAGTGCACATCGGTGAGCCGGGGTTTGCCGGCGGTGACGGTGCCGGTCTTGTCCAGGACGACGGTGTCGAGTCTGTGGGCGGTCTCCAGGGCCTCGGCGGAGCGGATGAGGATGCCCGTTTGGGCGCCCTTGCCGGTGCCGACCATGACCGACAGCGGGGTGGCCAGGCCGAGCGCGCACGGACAGGCGATGATCAGCACCGCGACCGCGGAGACCAGGGCCAGGGTGAGCGCGGGGGCGGGCCCGACGGTGTACCAGATCGCGAACGCGGCGATGGCGATGGCGATGACGGCCGGGACGAAGTACGCGGAGACGGCGTCGGCCAGCCGCTGGATCGGTGCCTTCGACGCCTGGGCCTGCTGCACCAGGCGGATGATCTGCGCGAGCATCGTGTCGGCCCCGACCTTGCTCGCCCGTACCCGGAGCGATCCGGTCGTGTTGACGGTGGCGCCGACGACCGTGTCCCCTTCCCGTTTGGTGACCGGCATCGGCTCGCCGGTGACCATCGACTCGTCGACCGCCGAGGACCCGGACAGCACCACCGAGTCGACCGGGACCTTCTCTCCGGGCCGGATCACCACCTCGTCGCCGACCGTGACGTCCTCGACCGGGATCTCGGCCTCGGTGCCGTCGCGTACGACGCGGGCGGTGCGGGCCTGCAGGCCCAGCAGGGCGCGGATGGCCTCGCCGGTGCCGGCCTTGGCGCGCGCCTCCAGCAGACGGCCGAGCAGGATGAGGGTGAGGATCACCCCGACCGCCTCGAAGTACACCTCGCGGACCTCCTCCGGGAGGAGGCCGGGGACGAGGGTGACCAGCAGGCTGTACCCGTAGGCGGCGGTCGTCCCCAGGGTGATCAGGGAGTTCATGTCGGCGCCGCGGTGCTTCAGGGCCAGCCACCCGGTCGAGTGGATCGGCCGGCCGGTGTAGAACATCACCGGCGTGATCAGCGCGAGCTGCAGCCAGTGGTTCAGCAGCCAGCCGGGCACCCACTCGGCACCGAACAGTTCGTGGGCCATCACCGCGAAGAGCACCGGCAGCGTGAGCACGGCACCGACCACGACCCGGCGGGTCAGATCGGTGATCTCCGCGCGGCGCTCGGCGGCCTCGGCCGCCTCCGCCCCGGCCCCGCTCTCCTCGCCGAGGCCGGCTGCCGCAGCGGTGGCGGCAGCTGTGTCCCGGCCGCCGCCGTCCCGGGTCTCCTCCGTGGCGCCGGGACCGTTCGCAGGTTCGACGAGCAGCGTGCCGTGGATCATGTTCATCCCGCAGGCGAAGCCGAAGGAGCCGGCGTCGGCAGGGCGAAGGCGCACGGTGGTGCGGGCGTACGCCGGCAGCCCGGCGCTGACCCGCAGGTCGGGGAAGACGACCCGGTTGGTGCACTCCCCGCTCTCCCGCCGGTCGAAGACCAGCTCCAGCGGCACACCCTGGCGGACCTTGATGACATTGGGGCTGTAGCCGCCCCTCACCGTCACCTCGAGCCGCTGCACCCCGCCCTCCAGCTGCGCAGTGCGGGCCTTGCGCGGGCCGAAGAAGAACCAGCCCAGTGCGCCGATCAGCAACGCGGCGAAGCACACGACCACGACACCGGCGACACCCATGGCAGCCCTCCTTGCGTGTGCACCCCCTTCCAGCGTCCCTCGCCTCCACCAGTACCGGGTGGGGCTGACCGGCCCGGTGGACGGGGACCACTGGACGCTGCACCACCGACGGGAACCGCGCGACCATGGCCTCAAGTAACCAACGGGGGGGCCGGCGGGCCCCGCCCGGCGTCCGGATCACCAGGGACGTGCTCGTGATGATGTCCTGGTCCGACCACGAGGTCAGCGGCTTCGGCTTGTTCACGATGTCGGCTGACATGATCCTGTCCTGGGCGCCGATCACCACCGCCGCCGTTCTCTCTTCCGGACCCTGGGCCGCGCCACCGAGCCCACGCACAGCACCGCCGGCCCCTCTCCTGAACAGCTCGCCGAGCGGTTCGCCCGCGGCGAGACCGACGGGGAGGAGTACCGGCGGCGCCTTGACGCGCTGTGTCCCGATCCCTTCGCTCCGAGGAGCCCCCGTGAAGCGCACCCGCTCCCTGCACCGCCGTACCGCCCTCGCCGCCCTCGCCGCCGCCCCCATGCTCTTCCTGGCCGGCTGCGGTGACGACGGCAACGGCTCTGCCGCCACCTCTCCCGGCCCCGCCACGTCCGCCTCGGTCCCGGCGGGCGAGCACAACCAGGCGGACGTCGACTTCGCACAGGGCATGATCCCGCACCACCGGCAGGCCGTCATGATGTCCGACATGGCCGAGACCCGGGCCTCCTCCAGTGAGGTCAAGGCCCTCGCCGAGAAGATCAAGCAGGCACAGCAGCCGGAGATCGAGACCATGTCCGCCTGGCTGACGGCCTGGGGCGAAGAGGTCCCCCAGGGCATGGACGGCATGGACGGGATGGACCACGGCGACGCCTCGTCCATGCCCGGCATGATGAACGACCAGCAGATGGACGACATGCGAGGCGCCTCGGGCGAAGCCTTCGACACCATGTTCCTGACCCAGATGATCAAGCACCACGAAGGCGCCGTCGCCATGGCCGAGACGGAGAAGAAGGAAGGCGCCTACGGCCCCGCCAAGGACCTCGCCGACGACATCGCCACCGCCCAGAAGGCGGAGATCACCCGGATGAGGGAGATGCTCGGCACGAACTGACCCGGGCACGG
Organism: Streptomyces sp. NPDC053367; assembly: GCF_044545925.1. Lineage (NCBI taxonomy): Bacteria > Bacillati > Actinomycetota > Actinomycetes > Kitasatosporales > Streptomycetaceae > Streptomyces > Streptomyces sp. NPDC053367. The sequence goes on from NZ_JBITYN010000006.1 coordinate 429,169, forward strand.
GCGCGGGGCACCTGCTGCCGGGCGCGACCGCGCCGAGGGGCGTTACCTGGTACCAGGGACTCGGAAGGCGGCCCGCCCCGAACCGCCGGTCCCACGGAGAAGGAGGTAACGATGTCCAGCACCGTCAAGGACATGCTCGCCACTTACCCGGCCGGCCTCGGCGACGTCGACCGGGAGAAGCTCACCCGCTGCATCGAGCAGTGCATCGCCTGTGCGCAGGCGTGTACGGCGTGCGCGGACGCCTGCCTGTCCGAGGGCATGGTGGGCGAGCTGACCAAGTGCATCCGCACCGACATGGACTGCGCCGACATCTGCAACGCCGCCGCCGCGGTCCTCTCTCGCCACACCGGCTACGACGCCAACATCACCCGCGCGATCCTCCAGGCGTGCGCCGTGGCCTGCAAGGCGTGCGGCGACGAGTGCGCCTCTCACGCGGACACGCACGAGCACTGCCGTGTGTGTGCCGAAGCCTGTCGCTCCTGCGAGCAGGCGTGCCAGGAACTCCTTGGAGCCCTCGGCTGACCGGCGGCCAGTGTGCAGGCTCGGGCGCCGGTCTCAGCGGGGCGACAGCCGGCGGCGGCGCCCGTAGCGGGTCATCCCGCCCCAGCGCCGGCTGCCACGCCGCCGGCCCACAACGACCGACACGCTCACGGGCGTTCGTCGAACGGCGAGGCCCGACTCTGCGGCCTCCTCCGTGCCCGCCGGCCTGTCGTTCAGCTGAGGCCACAGGCCGCATGTCCCGCACGGTGCGGACCCTCACCATGGCAGCGGGCCACTTTGTCCTCCGGCCAGTGAGCGCGAACTTGCCCGGCAACCCCAGCGGTGCACGGCGTGAAGCAGCCACCCGGCTGGACCGTCTGGATCGGGTGATGCCGTGGGGACTCGGCGCATGATCCCAGGGGGCGAGCAGCTCATGGTGACGGGTGCGCTCGCAGGGTGGTGCGCTGCCGTGCTCTCGGCCCCCTCGACGGTCGGCGGGTGGGCACCGTACGGTCGGCGATGGTCACACGGGAGGCCGGTGGGCGGGCCCGGCCGCATGACGAGGGGCGAGGAGTGCCGATGGTGGGCAAGGACCCTTGGATCAGGCCACTGCGCGGTGCCGCGGATGCTCGGGCGCGCGTGGTGTTCCTTCCACACGCGGGAGGCGCCGCCTCGTTCTACGCTCCGTTCGCGCGGCGGTTCCCCGACGGGTACGAAGTCGCGGCCGTTCAGTACCCGGGGCGCCAGGAGCGTTGGGGTGAACCGTTCGTGACGACCGTGGAAGAGCTCGCCGACCGGCTGCTGCCGTCCCTGCGGCGATGGGCGGCAGGGCCCGTGCCGCTCGTCCTCGTCGGCCACAGCATGGGAGCGTCCGTCGCCTTCGAGTCGATGCTCCGGCTCGGGCACGCCCGGTTGACGGCCCACTGCCGCCTGGTCGTCTCCGGCCGCGCCGCCCCGTCGGTGACGCGAGAGACCCAGGCATACGACTCCGACCAGGACCTGCTCGACCATCTCGCACGCCTCGGCGGAACCGACGCGGCGATCCTGAGCAGCCCGGACCTGATGGACCTGGCGCTGCCCGCCCTACGTAACGACTACCGGGCGGTCACCCGGTATCGGCCGGTCCCCGACGCGGTGGTGGAGACGCCCCTCCTCTGTCTGACCGGGGACCGGGACCCGCAGGTGACGCCGGAGGAAGCCGCGGCCTGGAAGAGTCACACCACGGCCGGCTTCCGGCTGGAAATGCTCCGCGGCGGACACTTCTTCCTCTCGGACCACCCGGACACGGTCGTGCGCCTCGTCGCCGAGTGCGCCGAGTGCGCCTAGGCCGGCGACCGATGACGGGCGGTGGGCCCGCAGTGCGCCGGGGCCGCGCCGAACTGCCGCTCTCCTGTCGACGTGGCGCCCACGCACGTCGGCGATCGCGCGCGTCTTCGGCTTCCCGCGTGCGCCGGGTCCGCCGCGGCGCCGCGGCCGCGCCGATGACCGGACGACCCCGCGGGGCCCGGCGGCCGCCGTCCGGTCTGGCCGAAACCCGTGGGGTGGACGGCCGTGTGATGGAGGCGGGGATGAGGGGGCGTGCCCCGCGGTGTCGAGGACGTGTGAATTCTCTTCCGCAGCACGCGGTTTGAATGTGAAACGCCGGGATACACGCCCTCCTCAGTGGGGCGCCTGATGGCTCTCCCCTTCGATTTCGGGGGGTTGCCATCTGGTCACACGACGTGAAAACTGTGAGCGCACTCGGCCCGGACAGATCGTGTCGAAGGCGCGTTCTCGGCATGTGAAGTGCGGAATCGTGGGTCACGGGAGTTCCCGCGCAGGGTTGCTGCGCGGGAGAAGTCACGGGGGGATGTGTTGATGTCTGCTCGGTTCCCGGGGTGTGTGCTGCCAGGCCGCGCAGGTGCGGGCCTGTCCGCTGCTCGTCGGGCGTCCGGACCGCTCGGAGCCGCAGCCCCGCCGTCCGGAAGCCGTCCTCAGGTGCGCTGACGCCTGGGCCGGCATGGCGTGAGCCGGCGGACCGGCCGGTCGCTCCCGGCCCGGCCCCCGTGCGGGCCGCGCGGCGGCCATCCGGCGCGGAGCGAGAGCCGCCCTGCGGCGCCACGCCCGGTGGCCGCGAGCATGACGGCCACCTCTGCCCGCGGCGCCCCACGGCGCCGTCGCACCACGGCATCGTCGGTGACCCACCGCCGGGCCTGCGCGTTCTCACCCAAGGAGAAACGGTGACAAGCACAGAACTGACCGGGGCGGAATCGCCACTCGACGCGTTACCCGGGAGATGGCGCTCCTTACGCGACGCGGGCCCCGTGACGTACGACGAGGAGCGGCGGCAGTGGCACGTCGTGGACCACCAGGGCGTCGCCGCCGTCCTGTCCGACCCGGCGACGTACTCCTCCGACATGACGCCGATCGCCCCCACCCAGGAGGACTTCGAGACCTTCACCCGGGGCAACTTCGTCGGCATGGACCCGCCGGAGCACCGCAAGCTCCGCACCCTGGTCAGCCAGGCCTTCACCCCCCGCGTCGTCCACGGACTCGCACCGCGCATCGAGGCCGTCTGCGCGCGGCTGTTCGACGGTGTCGCCGACCGCGACCGCTTCGACCTGGTCGACACCCTCGCCTACCCCCTGCCGATCATCGTGATCGCCGAACTCCTCGGTGTCCCCGCCGAGGACCACCGGATGTTCCAGGAGTGGGCCGCGACCCTCTTCGGCGGTGACCAGCTCGGCGACAGCCTCGACATGGCCGACCTGGAACGGGCGCTGGAGGCCATCGCCCCGACCGTGCGCGAGATGAACGGCTACGTGCTGGACCACATACGCCGCCGCCGCGCCGACCCCGGTGACGACCTGACCAGCAGACTCCTCTCCGCCGAGGTCGACGGGACGCGGCTGGAGGACCAGGAGATCGTCGGCTTCGTCGCCCTGCTGCTGGTCGCGGGGCACATCACCACCACCGCGCTGATCGGCAACGCCGTGGTCACCTTCGACCGGCACCCCGGCACGTTCGACGCGCTGCGCAAGGACCCGGACCGGGTGCCCGCCGCCGTGGAGGAAGTCCTGCGGTGCCTCCCGCCCTTCCCCGAGCTGGGCCGGCGCACCACCCGGACCGTGGAGCTCGGCGGCCACGAGATCCCGGCCGACACCCTGCTGATGGTCCACCTGGGGGCCGCCAACCGCGACCCCTCCCGCTTCACCTCGCCGGACGTCTTCGACCCGGCCCGCGATCCCAACCCCCATCTGACCTTCGGGCACGGCATCCACTTCTGCTTCGGCGCCCCCCTGGCCCGACTGGAAGCCCGTATCGCCCTGCGGATGATGATGGATCGTTTCCCCGACATCGCGGTGCCCTCGTACGACGACGTCACGTACCAGAACCCGGCCGTCATCGTCGGCGTACGCCACCTGCCGATCGCCGTCACCAGGCCGTAAAGCACGTCGACGCGCACCCCCGCACCGCTCACCGCGGGCCGGCGCGTCCGCTCTCCCCAGCCGCTCTCACCAGGAGTCACGTCCCCATGCCCTACTCGACCTCCGCGCAGACCACCGACCGGCCATCGGCCCCCTCACACCACGAGTTGCGCAGTCGCCTCGAATCCCTCGCGCGCATCCACCGCGTGCCCGGCGCCCAGCTCGCCGTCCACACGGGAACCCACCTCGTCAGCCTGCACACCGGCACGGCCGACGCCCTGACGAACACCGCGTTCACCGCGCGGACGGCCGTCCCCGTGGGCTCCGTCACCAAGGTCGCCACCGCCACCGCCGTCCTGCTCCTCGCCGACGACGGCGACATCGACCTGGACGAGCCCGTCAGCGACCTCCTGCCCGACTTACCTGGCAAGTTACCCGACGTGACGGCCCGTCACCTCCTGAGTCACACCGCCGGCCTCCCCACCGGGCCCGACTCCGACAGTGCCGTCGGCGCCACCGCCTCCCGCTACCTCTCGACCGTCTGGACCGCCCGGAACGCCCTCTTCGCGCCGGGCACCGGATTCTCGTACTCCAACGCCGGCTACGTCGCCGCCGGCCGCATCCTGTCCGAAGTGACGGGCATGACCTGGCAGGAAGCGGTGACGGCGCTCGTCCTGGAACCCCTGGGCATCGTCCCCGCCTTCCTCGGTGACACCGCCCCCTCCCGGCCGCTCGCCAGCGGCCACGCCCTCAACACGGCCACGGGCCTGGTGCGCCCGGCCCACCAGAACCTCGCCCCGGTGGAGGCCCCGGCCGGAGCCCTGCTGGCCGGCGCCGAGGACCTGGTCACCCTGGGCCGAGCCCTGATCGGCCGATCGGCCGCGCTGCCCGCCGCCGTCGCCGACCGGATGCGCCACCCCGAACCGGCCGCCGACGCCGGTGCGCTGGCGGACTCCTGGGGCCTCGGCCTCGCCCTCTTCCAGCAGGACGGCCGGGCGTGGTGGGGCCACGACGGCAACGCCCAGGGCACCTCCTGCCACCTGCGGGCCGACGCCGACACGGGCGTCGTGGTCGCCTTCACCGGCAACTCCGGTGCCGCCACCGCCCTGTGGCGCGACATCGCCGCGGAACTCGCCCGGCTCACCGGCATCCGCGTGCCCACCGGCCCGTCCGCCGGCACACGCCGCGGACCCGCCGTGACCCTCCCGGACTGCGCCGGGACGTACCGCAACGGGGGCATCGAGTACATCGTCAAGCTGGACGGGGACGGCAAGCCGACCCTGTCCGTCGACGGTGACTACCCCATCCCGCTGGTGTGCTACGCGGACCTGTCCTGCGACCTGGTCGACCCGTCCACCGGCCGGCTCGAACCGGGCGGCCGCTTCCACCGCGACCCGGTCACCGGGGCCATCGACCGGCTGCAGATATCCGGGCGCACCGCGCGCCGAACAGGCACCGGTTGACCGCACCGCGGTCGCACCGCCGCCGTCCGACCGCACCGCGCGTCGTACGGCATGCGATTGACCGCACCGCGCGTCGTCGGCATGCGATTGACCGCACCGCGCGCTTGTTACCGCCGCCGTCCGACCGCGTCCCGCGCCACCCGTCACGCACCCGCCCCGTACGCAAGGACCCCCGCACCGCTCCGGTGTGCCCGCGCGCCGCCCGCGAGCGGCTTCGCCGGGTCCGCGCGCCGCCACCCGCCCGAAGGACTGCTCCCCGATGACGGACCTGCACGCCCCGCGCCCCGCCACGCCCGCTTCCCCAGCGGCCGGTCCCGTCCCGCCGGCCCGTGCCGACCACGCCCCCCGGTACGTCCCGCTCGGTGAGGTGTTCACCGGCTGGGTGACGCGCGACCCGCACGCCCCCGCGGTGACCGACGGCCGCCACACCTGGTCGTACGGCGAACTCGCCCGGCGGGCCGGCCGGCTCGCCGCCCACCTCGCCGCGAACGGCGCCGGACCGGAGCGGACGGTGGCACTGGTCCTGCCGCGCTCGATGGAACTGATCGCCGCCGAGCTGGCCGTGGCCCTGGCCGGTGCCGCGTTCCTGCCCGTCGACCCCGGCTACCCCGCCGAACGGCGGGAACTGATGCTCTCCGACGCCGCACCGGCCGTCGTCCTGGACGACCTCGACCGGGTCCGCGCACTACTGGACGACGACGAGGACCCGGAGGCGACCGCGCCCGCGCCCCGGGTACTCCCCGATCACGCCGCGTACGTCATCTTCACCTCCGGCTCCACCGGCACCCCCAAGGGCGTCACCGTCACCCACCGGGGCATCGCCGGTTTCGCCGCGGCGGCCGCCGAACGCTACGCCGTCGGCCCCGGCGACCGTGTGCTGCAGTTCTCCTCTCCCAGCTTCGACGCCTCCGTGCTGGAGCTGTTCATCTCCGTGCTGTCCGGCGCCACGCTGGTCGTCCCGCCGCACGGGCCATGGCTGGGCGACGAACTGGCCGCCGTCCTGGCCGAACACCGCATCACCCACACCCTCATACCGCCGGCGGCCCTCGCCACCCTGCCCGACCCGGCGGACCTCGGCGGCCTTCCGTCGCTGCGCACCCTGATCGTCGGCGCCGAGGCGTGCCCGGCCGCCCTCGTCGACCGGTGGGCCCCCGGCCGCCGCATGATCAACTCCTACGGGCCGACCGAGGCCACCATCGTCGCCACCTGGACCGGACCCCTGACCGCCGGCACCGGGACGCCCACCATCGGCGGCCCGCTGCCCGGCACCGAGGCCCACGTCCTGGACGCGGCACTGCGCCCGGTGCCGCCCGGCGGCGAGGGCGAACTGTACGTGGGCGGCGACGGTCTGGCCCGCGGCTACCTCGACCGCCCCGGACTGACCGCGACACGCTTCGTCGCCCACCCCTCCGGGCCGGCCGGCGCCCGTCTCTACCGCACCGGCGACCGGGTTCGCCGGCGCGACGACGGCGAGCTGGAGTTCCTCGGCCGCGCCGACCGGCAGGTCAAGGTGCGCGGCTTCCGCATCGAACCCGGCGAGATCGAGGCCGCCCTGACCCGGGACGCGCAGGTCCGCGAGGCCGTCGTCGTGGTCCGTGACCAGGACCCCGGCCGCGGCCGGCTCATCGGCTACGTCACCCCCGCCGACCCCGCCCGCAGCCCCGAGCCGGCCCGGCTGCGCGCCGCCCTCGCCGCCGCGCTGCCCGCGCACATGGTGCCCTCCGCGATCGTCGTGCTGGACGCGCTGCCGCTCACCCCGCAGAACAAGATCGACCTCAGGGCACTGCCCGCACCCGGCGCGGCGCCGGCCGAGCGGCACGTCGCACCGCGCACCGACGGCGAACGGACCCTGGCCGCGATCTGGGCCGACGTCCTCGGCGTCGACACCGTCGGCATCGACGACGACTTCTTCGACCTCGGCGGCGACTCGATCCTCGCGGCCCGCGTGCTGACCCGCGTCCGGGAGGCGTCCGGCGCCCGGCTCACCCTGCGCGACGTGTTCACCGCCCGGACCGTCGGCGCGCTCGCCCCCCTGACCGCCGAGCCGTCCGCCGCCCCGCCGGAGCCGATCCCCGCCGCCCCGCGCTCACAACCCGTCCCGCTCTCCAGCGCCCAGCGGCGCCTGTGGTTCCTCGACGACCTCACCGACGGCGGCACCGAGTACAACACCGGCGTCGCGCTGCGCCTGCGCGGCCCCCTCGACACGCCGGCCCTGGACCGCGCCCTGCACCGGCTCGCCGCCCGCCACGACTCCCTGCGCACCACCTTCGCCACGGTCGACGGGCAGGGCGTCCAACTCGTCGCCCCCGAGCCGGCCTTGCCGCTGCGCACCGCCGACGTCGGGCACGTGCCCGCCGACCGGCGGGACAGCGCCGTCGAGCGCCTGCTGACCGAGGAACTGCGCCGCCCCCACGACCTGACGACCGGACCCCTGACGCGCGCGCTGCTCGTCCGCAGGGCACCCGAGGACCACGTGTTGCTGCTGGCCCAGCACCACATCGTCACCGACGGCTGGTCGGTCGGCGTCCTCACCCGGGACCTGGCCGCGCTCTACCGCTCGGAGGCCGCCGGCGAACCCGACGGGCTGCCCGAACAGGACGTGCAGTATCCGGACTTCGCGCTGTGGGAGCGCGGGCGGCACACTGCCGACGCCCACGCCGACGACCTCGCCTACTGGAGGCGCCACCTCGCCGGCCTCCAGCAGCTGGAGCTGCCCACCGACCGGCCGCGCCCCGCGGTGCGCACCACCGCGGGCGCCGCCCACCGCCAGGACATACCGAGCCACCTGGTGGACCGGCTGCGGCAGCTGGCCGCGGGCCGCGACACCACCGTCTTCACGGTGTTCGCCGCGGCGGCGGCCGTGCTGTTCGCCCGCTACTCGGGACAGCGGGACGTCGCCTTCGGCACCGTCACCAACGGCCGGGACCGCCGCGAACTCGAGGACGTGACCGGCTTCTTCGCCAACACCGTCGTGCTGCGCGGCGAGGTCGACGACGCCGCCACGGTCGACCGGTTCGTGCAGAGCATGCGCGCGACCGTGCTGGACGCGTTCGCCCACGACGGCGTGCCCTTCGACCGGGTGGTCGAGGAGCTGGCCCCGCCCCGCGACCCCAGCCGCACCCCGCTGGTGCAGGCACTGGTGGTCCAGCAGGCCGCCCCCGCCCGGCCGCCGGCCGCCGCCGGACTGCGCATCGAGGACCACCCGCTGCCCCGCCCGGCCGCCCGCTTCGACCTGGTGCTGGAGTTCGCGCCGCGCGCCGACGGCGGCCACGAGCTGACGGTCGAGTACAACACCGACCTGTTCGACGCGGCGACCGTGGCCCGGATGGCCCGGCAACTGCGCCACCTGCTCGAAGGGATGGCGGACGGCCCCCAGCGGACGCTCGCCGACCTCCCGCTGCTGTCCGACGACGAGCGGCGCGCGCTCCTCGACTCCTGGAACCCGCCCGCGGCGGCCGCGGACCCGGCCGCCGACACCACGCTCCCCGCGCTGTTCGAGGAGCAGGTGACAAGGACGCCCGACCGGACCGCCGTGACCTGCGGCGACGCCCGGCTGGACTACGCCGGCCTGAACCGGCGCGCCAACCGTCTCGCCCGCCTGCTCGCCGCGCGCGGCGCGGGACCGGAGTCCCTCGTCGCGCTGTGCCTGCCGCGCAGCGCCGGCCTGCTGCCGGTGCTGTGGGCCGTCCTGAAGTCGGGCGCCGGCTACCTGCCCGTCGACCCCGCCTACCCGGCCGAGCGCATTCGCTTCATGCTCACCGACGCGGCCCCCGCCCTCGTCCTCGCCACCCGGGAGACCGCGCACGCGCTGCCCGAGGACTGCGAGCCGTTGCTGCTGGAGGACGTGGCACCCTTCGTCACCGACGCCGCAGCCGACGCCCCGGCCGGTACCGCGGTCGGCCTCGCGGACCCGACCGGCGCCGAAGCCGACTTCACCGAGGCGGCCGGTGGCGACGCCACCGCCGACCTCACCGACGCCGACCGCACGGCACCCCTCCACCCGTCCCACCCCGCCTACGTCATCTACACCTCCGGTTCCACCGGCCGGCCCAAGGGCGTGGTCGTCACCCACCGCAGCGTGGCCGCGCTGGCAGCCTGGGCCCGGGACACGTTCGGAGCGCGCGGCTTCTCCCACGTCGTCGCCTCCACCTCCCTCAACTTCGACGTGTCCGTCTTCGAGCTGCTGTGCCCGCTGCTGGCCGGCGGCAGCGTCGACGTCGTCGCCGACCTGGCCGTCCTCGCCGGCCTCCCCGCTCCAGCCGACGGCTCCGGCCCGCGCCGGGCCGGGCTGCTCAGCGGTGTGCCCTCCGCGCTGTCCCGGGTGTTCGGCGGCGCCGGCGCCCTGGAGGCGGACACCGTCGTCCTGGCCGGCGAGGCCCTGCCCGCCCGGACCGTACGGGACATCAGGGACGCCATGCCCGCCGCCGAGGTGGCGAACATCTACGGCCCCACCGAGGCCACCGTCTACGCCACCGCCTGGTTCGCCGGCGGCACCGTCCCCGACCAGGCCCCGCCCATAGGGCGCCCCGTCGCCCGCACCCGCGCCTACGTCCTGGACCACCTGCTGCGCCCCCAGCCGCCCGGCGTCACCGGCGAGCTGTACCTCGGCGGCGGCGGACTCGCGCGCGGGTACCTGCACCGGCCCGGCCTGACCGCCACCCGCTTCGTCGCCGACCCGTTCGGCGCTCCTGGGGAGCGCATGTACCGCACGGGCGACCTGGTGCGCTGGAGCGCCGACGGCCAGCTGGAGTACCTGGGCCGCGTCGACCAGCAGGTCAAGGTGCGCGGCTTCCGCATCGAACTCGGCGAGGTCGAGGAGGCCCTGCGCGGCTGCGCGGGCGTCGCCGAGGCCGCCGCCACCGTCCGCGACGCCGACGGCCACCGCCGCCTCGCCGGATACGTCGTGCCCGCCCCCGGCGCCACCGTGGAGCCCGAGGCCGTACGCCGTGCCCTCGGGCGCACCCTGCCCGACCACATGGTCCCCTCGGCCGTCGTGGTGCTGCCCGCCCTGCCGCTCAACCCCAACGGCAAGCTGGACCGCGGCCGGCTCCCCGACCCGGCACCCGCCGAACGCGCCGCCCGTCACGTCGCGCCCCGCACCGCCACCGAACGGACCCTGGCCGCCATCTGGGCCGGTGTCCTGCACATGGAGCGGGTCGGCGCGGACGACAACTTCTTCGCACTGGGCGGCGACTCCATCCTCAGCATCCAGGTCGTGGCCCAGGCCCGGCAGGCGGGCCTGACGATCAGCTCGCGGGACCTCTACCGGCACCAGACGCTCGCCGCCCTGGCCCGCCGCGCCGACGAGGCCGGCACCCGGCGCGGGGCAGCCCCGGCCGCCCCCGCCGAGGCCACCGGCACCGCGCCGCCGACCCCCATCCAGCACTGGCTGTTCGACAGCGCCGCCGAGCGGGCCGGGCACTTCGCCCAGACGCTGTCGCTGGACCTGCCCGCCGACGTCGACGAGAGCGCGCTGCAGGCCGCCCTGGACGACGTGGTCGCCCACCACGACGCGTTGCGGTCCCGCTTCCTGGCCGACGGCCAAGGCGTACGGTGGCTGATCGACGGCCCGGGCGCGCGCTGCCGCCTCACCCGCCACACCGGTCCGGACACCGACGCCCCGCACCTCGGCCCGTACGACCTGGACCACGGTCCGCTGCTGCGCGCCGTCCTGCACGACCGGGGCGACGGACGGCCGCCCGTCCTGCACCTGTCCGTGCACCACCTCGTCGTGGACGGCGTCTCCTGGCGCCTGCTCCTCGAAGACCTCGAACGCGCCTACGACGCCCGCCGCGAGGGCCGCGACGGCGCGGCCGCGCTGCCCCGCAAGTCCTCCCCGCTGCGGCAGTGGGCCGAGCGGCTGGCCGCGCACACCGCCGCGGGCGGCTTCGCCGCGGAGAAGGCCTACTGGACCCGGGAGACCGAGGAAGCCCGGGCGGTGCTGCCCGTGGACCTGGAGGGCGCCAACACCTACGCCTCCCAGCGCTCGGTGACGGTGCGGATCGGCCCGGAGGACACCGACCTGCTGCTGCGGACCCTCCCGGAGACGTACCGCACCCGGGCCAACGACGTCCTGCTCGCAGCACTCGGCCGGGTGCTGTGCGGCTGGAGCGGGCACCAGCGGGTCCTGGTCGACGTCGAAGGGCACGGCCGGGAGGACCTGTTCGCCGACGTCGACACCAGCCGCACCGTCGGCTGGTTCACCACCCGCCACCCCGTCGCCCTGGCCGTCCCGCCCGAGGCCGGCTGGGACGGCGTGCTCAAGCAGGTCAAGGAACACCTGCGCGCCGTGCCCCGGCACGGCATCGGCCACGGCGCGCTGACCCTGCCGGGCCGCGACGGCGCACCGCTCCCGGCGACCAGCGCGCAGATCAGCTTCAACTACCTCGGCCGGTTCGGCCTGTCCGAGACCTCCGCCGACGGCCTGTTCCGTGGGCTGGCCCGTCCGCTGGAGCTGGACGCCGATCCCGCCTCGACGCGCCCGCACCCCCTGGAGGTGGTGGGGCGGCTCGACGGCGACAGCCTGGAGTTCACCTGGTTCTACTCCGACCGGCTGCACCTGCCGGAGACCGTCGCGGACCTCGCGGAACGCTACGCCGACGCGCTGGCCGGTCTCGCCCGGCACGCGGCCCGTCCCGGCGCCGCAGGCCGCACCCCCTCGGACTTCCCGCTGGCACGGCTCGACCAGAAGCACGTCGACCGGATCGCGGGGGAGGACCCGGCGGGCCTGGAGGACGTCCACCCGCTCACGCCCACCCAGGCCGGCATGCTCTTCCACCGGCTCTCGCAGGCCGACCGGGGCGTGTACTTCCAGCAGTTGACGTTCGTCCTGGACGGCGTGCCCGACCCGGCCGTGCTGGCCGACGCCTGGCAACGGGTCACCGACCGCACCCCGGTGCTGCGCGCGCGGGTGGTGTGGGAGGACGTGCCCGAGCCGCTGCTCGTGGTGCAGCGCCGAGCCGCCGTACCGGTGGAGTCGGCCGACTGGCGGGGCCTGACCGCCGCCGAGCAGGACGAGCGGCTGCGCGACCTGCTCGACCGGGACCGCGCCCGGGGCGTCGACCTGACCCGCGCCCCGCTCCAACGCCTGGTCCTGGCCAGGGTCTCCGACGCCGCGGTGCGCGTCGTGTGGTCCTTCGACCACCTGATCCTGGACGGCTGGAGCCTGTTCCAGGTCCTTTCCGACGTGTTCGCCTGCCACGCCGGCCTGTCCGGCACCGCAGCGGTGGCACTTCCCGAGCGCCGCCCGTTCCGCGACTACGTCGCCTGGCTGCGTGAGCACACCGACGGCACCGAGGGCGAACGGCACTGGCGCGCCCGCCTGAACGGCCTGGCCGAGACCACCGCGCTGCCCTTCGACCGCGAGCCCCGCGAGAGCCACCGCGCGGAGTCCACGGCGGCGGTGCGCGTCAACCTGCCCGAGGCCGTCACCAAGTCCCTGCTGGACGTGGCGAGGACCGCGGGCCTGACGGTCAACACCCTTGTCCAGGGCGCCTGGGCGCTGCTGATGAGCCGTCAGGCGGCCCGCAACGAGGTGGTGTTCGGCACCACCGTCTCCGGGCGGCCGCCCGAGCTGCCCGGCTCCGACGCCATCACCGGCCTGTTCATCGCCACCCTGCCCACCCGCGTGCGGGTGCCGCGCGACGAGCCGCTGCTCACCTGGCTGGCCCGGCTCCAGCAGGAGCAGAGCGAGGACCGCCGCCACGACCACGTGCCGCTGCACCGGATGACGGCGTACACCGACCTGCCCGAGCGGGCCGCCCTGTTCGACAGCATCGTGGTGTTCGAGAACTACCCGGTGGACGACGACCTCGCCGCCGCGCACGGCCTCGGGCTGACCGGCCTGGAGGGGATCGAGACCACCAACTACCCGCTCAGCCTGGTCGCCTACCCCGGCGCGGAGCTCACCCTGCGCCTCGGCTACGACCCGGACCTGTTCGACGCCGCCACCGTCGAGCGGATGGCCGAGTACCTCACCGTCCTGCTGGAGGGCTTCGCCGCCACCCCCCGGTCCACCCCCGCCCGGCTGTCCCTGCTGACGGCCGCCCGCCGCGAGCAGGTGCTGCACGCCTGGAACGACACGGCCACCGACGCGCCCGTCACGACCACCGCGGACCTCTTCGCCGCGCAGGTGGAACGCACCCCGGACGCCGTCGCCCTGCTGGCCGGCGACGAGCTGCTGACCTACCGCGACCTCGACGCCCGGGCGAGTGCCCTGGCCGGCCGGCTGGCCGCGCTCGGGGTGCGCCCGGAGGTCGCCGTCGGCGTGCTCATGGACCGCTCCACCGCCCTCGTCGTCGCCCAGCTCGCCCTCGCCCGCCTCGGCGGCGTGTACGTCCCGCTCGACGGCCGGGCCCCCGGGGACCGGCTGCGCACCATGCTCGCCGAGGCCGGCGCCGGCCTGCTCCTCACGGACGCCGAGTGGCACGCGACCGCCGCGGACCTCCTCCCCGCAGGACACGTCCTGCGCCCGGACCAGGACACCGACGGGCCCACCGCGGACCTCGCCACCGTGCCGCGCGTGCACCCGGACAACGTCCAGTACCTCATGTTCACCTCCGGCTCCACCGGCAACCCCAAGGGCGTGGCCGCACGGCAGCGGGACGTCGCCGCGCTCGCCCTCGACCGTGCCTTCGCGAGCCACGACCGCGTCCTCGTGCACTCCCCGCACGCCTTCGACGCGTCCACCTACGAGCTGTGGGTGCCCCTCCTGCGCGGCGGCACGGCCGTCCTCGCCCCGCCGGGAGAGCTGGACGCCGCCGCCGTACGCCACGCGATCACCGAACAGGGCGTCACCTGTGTGTTCCTGACGATCGGTCTGTTCCGCCTGTTCGCCCAGGAGGACCCCGGCTGCCTGCGCGGCGCCCGCGAGGTGTGGACCGGCGGCGAGGCCGTGCCCGGCGCCGCCGTACGGCGCGTGCTGGACGCCTGCCCCGACCTCACCGTCGTCGACGTCTACGGCCCCACCGAGACCACCACCTTCGCCACCCGCCGGCCCTTCCGCGCCGGTGACACCCTGCCCGCGGCGCTCCCCATCGGCCGCCCCCTCGACGACACCCGCGTCTACGTCCTGGACGGCGCCCTGCAGCCGCAGCCGCCGGGTGTGCCGGGGGAGTTGTACCTCGCGGGCGCCGGACTGGCCCGCGGCTACATCGGCCGCCCCGGCGCCACCGCGGCCCGCTACCTGGCCGACCCCTACGGACCGCCCGGCGGACGGATGTACCGCACCGGCGACATCGTGCGCTGGAGCGACGACGGCGACCTGCACTTCGTGGGCCGCGCCGACGACCAGATCAAGATCCGCGGCTTCCGCGTCGAGCCCGCCGAGATCGAGGCCCGGCTCACCGCCCACCCGGCGGTCGCCGAGGCCGTGGTGTCGGTGTCGCGGCACGAGGGACGCAAACGCCTGGTCGCCCACCTGGTGCCGGCCCCCGGCGCCGCCGTGCCGCAGACGGCCGAGCTGCGCGCCCACGTGGCCGCGGAACTGCCCGACTACATGGTCCCGGCCGCGTTCGTGCCCCTCGCCGAGCTGCCCCTGACCACGAACGGCAAGGTCGACCGGCGCCGGCTGCCCGCCCCCGAGTGGTCGGCGGCCGCAGACACCGCCCACCGCGCGCCGCGCACCGAGGCCGAGCAGGTGCTCGCCGGCATCTGGGCCGACCTGCTGGGCGTGGAACGCGTCGGCCTCGACGACCACTTCTTCATGCTGGGCGGCGACTCGATCGTCAGCATCCAGGTCGTCTCCCGGGCCCGCACCGCCGGACTCGCGCTGACCCCGAGGGACCTCTTCCGCCACCCCACGCTCGCCGCCCTGGCCGCCGCCTCGACCGGCGCCGCCGCGACCGTCGCGGGCACCGGCACGGTCACGGGCGAGGTGCCCCTCACCCCGATCCAGCACTGGTTCCTCGACGCCGAGCCGCCCCGCCCGGAGTACTTCAACCAGTCGGTGGTCGTCGAGACCGGCGAGGACGTCGACCCCGCCGCCCTGCACACCGCCCTCGCCGCGCTGTGGACCCACCACGACGCCCTGCGCGCCCGCTTCACCCGCGCCGCCGACGGCACCTGGCGCCAGGAGTACACCGCCGCGGACACCGAGGTGCCGGAGCTGCTGCGCACCCACGACCTGGGCGGCCACGACACCGAGGCCGCCGCGACGGCCGAGGCCCGCCTCACCCACGAGGCCCACACCGGCTTCCGCCTGGACACCGGGCCGCTGATCGCCGCGCGCCTGTTCACCGGCGGCGGCCGGCCCCCGCGCCTGCTGCTGACGGCCCATCACCTGATCGTCGACGGTGTCTCCTGGCGCGTCCTGCTGGAGGACCTGGAGACGGCCTACCGGCAGGCCAGGACCGGCGAGCCGGTGCGGCTGCCGCGGCGCACCACGTCCGTGCGGGAATGGGTGCGGCGGCTCACCGCCCGCACCGGCGAGGCGGACCTCGCCGCGCAGCGCGCCCACTGGGCCGACGTCTCCCGGTACTGCGCCGCACCCCTGCCGGTGGACCTCGACGGCGGCAACACCGTCGCCGACCTGCGCGCCGTGACCGTACGCCTGGACCGCCGGCGCACCGAGGACCTCCTGCGCAAGGTCCCCGGCGTGTACCGCACCCGCGTCGACGACGTCCTGCTGACCGCCCTCGGCCGCGTCCTGGCCGACTGGACCGGACGCGACACCGTCGCCGTGGGACTGGAAGGACACGGGCGCGAGGACCAGCACTTCGACGACCTCGACCTGTCCCGCACGGTCGGCTGGTTCACCAGCCTCTTCCCGGTCGCCCTCGCCCTGCCCGGCGGCGACTGGGGCGCCGCGCTGAAGGCCGTGAAGGAACAGCTGCGGGCCGTGCCCGACCGCGGGATCGGCTACGGCGCGCTGCGCCACCTCGCGGGCGACGAACACCTCGCCGGGGCACCGCTGCCCGGCATCAGCTTCAACTACCTCGGCCGGTTCGACTGGTCCGCCGCCGACGCCGAGCTGGTCCGGGCCGTGCCCGGCGGCCTGGACGGCGCCGAGGACCCCGGCGCGCCCCGGCCGCACCTGCTGGACGTGGTGGCCCGCGTCGAGGACGACCAGCTGGAGATCACCTGGCACTACAGCGGCGGCCGCCACCGCGAGGAGACCGTCGCCTCCCTCGCCGGGGGCATGCTGCGCTCCCTGGAGGAGATCGTCGCGCACTGCGCCGCCCCCGGGGCCGGCGGCCGCACTCCCTCGGACTTCCCGCTCGCCCGGCTCGACCAGGCGGCCGTGGACCGGATCGTGGGCGACGGCCGCGGCGTCGAGGACGTGTACCCGCTGACCCCGATGCAGGCGGGCATGCTGTTCCACAGCCTGCTGGACCCGCAGGGCCGCACCTACGTCAACCAGGTGCAGGTCGTCCTGCACGGCGTCACCGACCCGCACGCCCTCGCCGCGGCGTGGCAGGACACCGCGGACGCCAACGCGATCCTGCGCACCCGCCTGGTGTGGCAGGAGACCGCCGAACCCCTCCAGGTGGTGGAGAAGCGGGCCGCCGTGCCCGTCACCCACCACGACTGGACCGGCTGGAGCGCCGAGCGCCGCGCGCAGGAGACGGACGCCCTGCTCGCCGCGGACCGCGAGGCCGGCATCGACCTCGGCGCGGCCCCGCTGACGCGGCTCGCGTTGATCAGGCTGGCCCCCGACCGGGTGCGCATGGTGTGGACGTTCCACCACGTGCTGCTCGACGGCTGGAGCGCGGCCCAGGTGTTCGACGAGGTGTGCGAGCGGTACGCGGCCCGGACCGCCGGCCGCCGCCCGCAGGTGCCCGACCGGGCCCCCTTCGTCCGCTACCTGGAATGGCTGGGCGGCCAGGACACCGCCCGCGCGGAACGGCACTGGCGCGACACCCTCTCCGGGTTCGCCGTACCCACCGAGCTGCCCCGCGACCGGCGCCCCGCCGGTCGCGGGGCGTCCTCGTCGGGCACCGTGCGGGTGGCCCTCGGCAAGGAGGTCTCGGCCCGGCTCAGGGACACCGCCCAGCGGGCCGGCCTGACCGTCAACACCGTGCTCCAGGGCGCCTGGGGCCTGCTGCTGCACCACTACGGCGGTGGCGACGACGTCGTCTTCGGCACGACCGTGTCCGGCCGCCCGGCCGAACTGCCCGGCGTCACCTCGATGGTGGGCCTGTTCATCAACACCCTGCCCACCCGCCTGCGCGTCGACCGGCGCCGCCCCCTGCTGGAGTGGCTGCGCGAACTGCAGGCCGCCCAGTCCGAGTCGCGCCGCCACGACTTCGTGTCCCTCGCCCAGCTCCAGTCGTGGAGCGAAGTCCCCGGCGGCACCGGCCTGTTCGACAGCATCGTCGTCTTCGAGAACTACCCGTTCGACGCGGGCGCTCTGGCCCGTCACGGACTCGCCGTCGAGCAGGAACGCGACGTCGAGCCGACCAGCTACGCGCTCAGCGTGGTCGTCGCCCCCGGTGACGACGTCACCGTGAGCCTCGACTACGACCCGGCCGCCTTCGACGCGGCCACCGTCGAGGGGATCGGCGCGAGCCTGCGCACCCTGCTGGCCCAGTTCGCCGCCGACGCCGACCGCACCCTCGCCGACCTCAACCCCCTCGAACCGGACGACGGACGCCGCCTGCTGGACCGCCTCGCCGGACCCGGGGCGCCGCTGCCGCGGCGGACCCTCCCGGACGCCTTCGCGGACCAGGTAGCCCGCACCCCCGACGCGCCCGCCGTCACCTGCGGCGCCGAGCAGTTGACGTATCGTCAGCTCGACGGGCGCGCCAACCGGCTGGCCCGCCTGCTGATCGAGGCCGGGGCCGGACCGGAGCGGTTCGTCGCCCTGGCCCTGCCCCGCACCGCCGACCTGATCGTGGCGCTCCTCGCGGTCCTCAAGAGCGGCGCCGCCTACCTGCCCGTCGACCCCGGCTACCCGGCGGAACGCATCGCGTTCCTCTTCGAGGACGTACGCCCCGACGCGGTGATCACCAGCGCGGAGACCTCCGCACGGCTGCCGGAGGGCCCGTACACGCGGATCGCCCTGGACGACCCGGACTGGACGGCCCGGCTGGCCGCCGCGTCCGCCGCGCCCGTCGGCGACCGCGAGCGGCGCGGCAGGCTGCTGCCGGACCACCCGGCCTACGTCATCCACACCTCCGGCTCCACCGGCCGGCCCAAGGGCGTCGTCGTCCCGCACGCCTCCGTGGTGGCGCTGACCGACTGGGCCGCCGCCGAGTTCACCGGCCGCGGACTCGCCCACGTCGTGGCGTCGACCTCGCTCAACTTCGACGTGTCGGTGTTCGAGATCTTCTCGCCGCTGCTGGCCGGCGGCCGGGTGGAGGTCGTCCGCGACCTGCTGGCCCTCGCCGAGCGGTCCGGACCGTGGCGGGCCGGGCTGCTCAGCGCGGTCCCGTCCGCCCTCGGCCGGCTGCTGTCCGAGGACACCGTGCACGTGGGCGCCGACACCGTCGTCCTGGCCGGCGAGGCGCTGCCCGCCCGCGCCGTGCGGCAGGTGCGCGCGGCGGTCCCCGGCTGCCGGGTGATGAACATCTACGGCCCCACCGAGGCCACCGTCTACGCCACCGCCTTCACCTGCGACCCGGCCGACCCCGACCGGGTGCCGCCCATCGGCCGGCCCGTCGGCGGCGCCCGCGCCTACGTCCTCGACGCCCGCCTGCGGCCCGTGCCCGTCGGGGCGCCCGGCGAGCTGTACCTCGCCGGGACCGGGGTGGCCCGCGGCTACCTCAACCGGCCCGGTCTCACCGCCGGCCGCTTCCTCGCCGACCCCTTCGGCCCGCCCGGCAGCCGCATGTACCGCACCGGCGACCTGGTCCGCTGGTCCGCCGACGGCGACCTGCTGTACCTGGGCCGCACCGACGACCAGGTGAAGGTGCGCGGCTTCCGCATCGAACTCGGCGAGCTGGAGGCCGCGCTGGCCCGGCACCCGCAGGTCGCCGCGGTGGCCGCCCGCGTCGTGGAGCACGACGGCCACAAGCGCCTCGTCGGCTACGCCGTGCCCCGCGCCGGCGACCTCCCGGCGCCGGCCGAACTGCGCGCGTTCCTCGCCCGCACCCTGCCCGACCACCTGGTCCCGGCGGCCGTGGTGCCGCTGGAGCGGCTGCCGCTGGGCGCCACCGGCAAGCTGGACCGGCGCGCGCTGCCCGAACCGGTGTGGTCCGCCGCCACCCCGCAGGACACCGGCCCGCCGAGCACCGCGACCGAGCGGACCCTCGCCGCGATCTGGGCGCAGGTGCTCGGCGTGCCCGAAGTGGGCGCCACCGACAACTACTTCGCGCTCGGCGGGGACTCCATCCTCGGCATCCGGATCGTCTCCGCGGCCCGCCGCGCCGGACTGACCCTGACGCCCCGTCACCTGTTCGCCCACCAGACGATCGCCGAGCTCGCCGCCGCGGTCGACACCTCACCGGCCGGCCCCGCCACCGCCACCGCAGATCAGGGCCCCGTCGTCGGCGACGTGCCCCTCACGCCCGTACAGCACTGGCTGTTCGACGACCTCACCGGCGACCCGGCCCGCTTCACCCAGGCGGTCTCCTTCGAGGTCGCGCCCGGCACCGACGAGACGCTGCTGCGCGCCGCCCTCGCCGCCGTCCTGGAGCAGCACGACGCCCTGCGCATGCGGTACGAGCCCGCGGGCGACGGCCGGTGGCGGCAGGTCGGCACCCCGCCCGGCGCCGCACCGCACCTTCAGGTGCACCGCGCCCCCGAGGAACCGGGCGACGTGATCGCCGAGTTGTGCTCCGCGTTCGACCTGGCGGACGGGCCGCTGCTGAAGGCCGCCCTGTGCCACCGGGACGGCGACCGGCCGCCCGTGCTGCTGCTGGCCGCCCACCACCTGGTCGTCGACGCGGTGTCCTGGCGGGTGATCCTCGAGGACCTCGAGGCCGCCCACCGGGCGCTGCGCGCCGGCGAGACCCCCGACCTGGGCGCGAAGACCACGTCCTTCCGGGACTGGGCGCGGCGCCTGGCCGCGCACACCGCCGACGGCGGCTTCGACGACGAGGTCACCCACTGGAGCGCCCTGCACCCCACCGCCCTGCCGGCGGACCTCCCCGGCGGCAACACCGCCGCCGACGAGGAGACAGTGACCGTGGGCCTCGGCGCCGAGGAGACCCGGCGCCTGCTGACGGAGGTCCCCGACGCCTACCGCACCCGCGTCAACGACGTCCTTCTGACCGCCCTCGGCCGGGTCCTCGCCCGCTGGACAGAACAGGACCGGGTGGTGGTCGCCCTGGAGGGCCACGGCCGCGAGGACCTCTTCGAGGGCGTCGACCTCTCCCGCACCGTCGGCTGGTTCACCACCCTGTTCCCCGTCGGCCTTGACGTGCCGCGCGACGCCGACCTCGGCACCGCGCTCAAGACGGTTAAGGAGAACCTGCGGGCCGTACCGCGCGGGGGAGTGGGCTACGGCGCGCTGCGCCACCTGCACCCCGCGGGCCCGGACCTCCCCGACCTGCCGCAGGTGGGCTTCAACTACCTCGGCCAGCAGGACGGCGGCGTCGGCGGTGGCGGTCTGCTGCGGGCGCCCCACGAGGGCCTGACCGGCGGCATGGACCGCTCCGCGGAGCGGCCTCACCTCATCGACGTGCTCGGCCGGGTCACCGACCGGCGCCTGGAGTTCACCTGGTCGTACTCCCGGGCGGTGCACCGGCCGGAGACCGTCGCCCGCCTCGCCGAGGAGACGGCGGAGGAACTGCGCCGGATCGTCGCGCACTGCGCCGAGCCCGGCGCGGGCGGCCGCACCCCGTCCGACTTCCCGCTGGCCGCCCTGGACCAGGCCGCCGTCGACCGGCTCGTCGGCGACGGCCACGACGTGACGGACGTCTACCCGCTCACCCCCACCCAGACCGGCATGGTCGTGCACGGCATGGACGAGCCCGGCGAGGGCCTCTACGTCGAGCAGATCACCTTCGTCGCCGACGGCGTGCGCGACCCCGCGCTGCTCGCGCAGGCCTGGCAGCACGTCGTGGACGCCACGCCCGTGCTGCGCACCGCCGTCGCCCTGACAGGAGTCCCGGTGCCGCTGCAGACCGTGCACCGCCACGTCCCCCTGCCCGTCACCCGGCTCGACTGGAGCGGCCTCGGCCCGGCGGAGCAGGAGAGCGAACTGCGCCGCCTGCTCGACGAGGACCGCGCCCGCGGCATCGACCTGGCCCGCCCCCCGCTGCTGCGCGTCACCCTGATCCGGCTCGGCCCGGACGAGGTGCGCGTGGTGTGGACCTTCCACCACGTCCTGCTGGACGGCTGGAGCGTCTTCCACGTCCTGTCGGACGTCCTCCAGGCGCACGCCGCACTCGCCGCCGGGACCGAGCCCCGCCTGCCGGCCCGGCGGCCGTTCGCGGACTACGCCGCCTGGCTGGCCGGCCGGGACGGCGCCGCCGCCGAGGAGCACTGGAAGGCCGCCCTCGCCGGGTACGCCGCGCCCACCCCGCTGCCGTACGACCGCAGGCCCGCGCCCGGCGCCGCCGCCCGGTCGGGCACCTGGCTGTCGCAACGGCTCGACGCGGCCGGCACCGCCCGCCTGACCGACTTCGCCCGCCGCCACCGGCTCACCCTCAACACCCTCGTCCAGGGCGCCTGGGCGCTGCTGCTGGCGCGCTCCGGCGGCGAGCGGGACGTGTGCTTCGGCACCACGGTCTCCGGGCGGCCCGCCGACCTGCCGGGCGCGGACACCATCACCGGCCTGTTCATCACCACCCTGCCCGCGCGGGTCACCGTGGACGACTCCACGCCGTGCCCCGCCTGGCTGCGCGAGGTGCAGGCCGCCCGCGCCGAGGACCGGCGCTTCGACCACGTGCCGCTCACCGACCTGCACCAGTGGAGCGAACTGCCCGCCGGCACACCCCTGTTCGACAGCCTGCTCGTGTTCGAGAACTACCCGGTCGGCGACGCCACCGCAGGAGCGCACGGCGTGCGGGTGCACGGCCTCGACGCCCGCGAGGCGACCAACTACCCGCTCACCGTGGTGATCTCGCCCGGCGACGAGCTGACCGTGGAACTCGGCTACGACCCGCGGTACTTCGACGAGGCCACCGCCGACGCACTGGCCGCCCGGCTGATGCACACCCTGACCGCCCTGGCCGCCTCCGGCGACGAGGCCCCGCTGGGGACCGTGGACGTGCTGCCGCCGGCCGAACGCCACCGGCTGCTGCACGGACCCGCCCGCCCGCAGCTGGAGCCGCCGTCCCCGGCGACGCTGCCCGCGCTGATCGAGGCGGCCGTCGACCGGTGGCCCGGCGAACTCGCCGTCGAGTCGGGGGAGTCGACGCTCACCTTCGCGGAGGCGGAGGCCCGCGCCAACCGGCTGGCGCACCGGCTCATCGCCCGCGGGGCGGGGCCCGGCGACCTCGTCGCGCTGGTCCTGCCGCGCTCGGCGGACATGGTCCTCGCCCAGCTGGCCGTCGCCAAGGCGGGCGCCGCGTTCCTCCCGGTGGACCCCGGCTACCCGGCCGAGCGGGTCGCGCTGATGCTGCGCGACGCGCGGCCCGCCGTCACCCTGACCGCCGAGGAGGTCGCCGGCCTGCTCGCCGCACCTCCCGACGGCGCGCCGGACCACCGGCCCGCCGACCCCGACCGCGTCCGCCCGCTCCACCTCGACGACCCGGCGTACGTCATCTACACCTCCGGCTCCACCGGCACCCCCAAGGGCGTCGTCGTCACCCACCGGGGCCTCGCCGCGTTCGCCGCCGCCGAGGCCGCGCACTACCAGGTCGGCGCCGGGGACCGCGTCCTGGCGTTCGCCACGCCCAGCTTCGACGCCTCCGTGCTGGAGCTGTGCATGTCCCTGCCGCACGGCGCGTCCCTCGTCGTACCGCCGCCCGGACCGCTGCTCGGCGACGAACTCGCCAGTGTCCTGCGCGACGCGCGCATCACCCACACCCTGCTGCCGCCCGCCGCGCTCGCCACCCTCCCGCCGGACACCCCCGGCACCCTGCCCGACCTGCACACCCTGATCGTCGGCGCGGACGCCTGCCGGGCCGAGCTGGCCGCCCGCTGGGCACCGCACCACCGCATGATCAACTCCTACGGGCCCACCGAGGCCACCGTCGTCGCAACCTGGTCCGACCCGCTCGCACCGGACGGCGAGGCACCGCCCATCGGCCGCGCCCTGCCGGTCACCGCCGCCTACGTCCTCGACACCCGTCTGCGCCCGGTCCCGGACGGCGTGCCCGGGGAACTGTGGCTCGCCGGACCGGCCCTGGCCCGCGGCTACCTGCACCGCCCCGGCCTGACGGCGACGCGCTTCACCGCCGACCCGTTCGGCCCGCCCGGCACCCGCATGTACCGCACCGGCGACCTGGTCCGCCGCGACGCCCGCGGCGAACTGCACTACCTGGGCCGCACCGACCACCAGCTCAAACTGCGCGGCCACCGCATCGAGGCCGGTGAGGTGGAGGCGACCCTGGTGCGCCACCCGGCGGTCCTGGACGCCGTGGTGAGCGTGCGGGAGGACGAGCCGGGGCTGCCGCGCCTGGTGGCCCATGTGCTGGTCGCCCCCGGCGCCGAGCCGCCCGCCGGCGCCGAGCTGCGGGCCCTGGCCGCCCGCACCCTGCCCGGCCCCATGGTGCCCTCGGCGTTCGTGACGATGGACCGCTTCCCGCTCACGGAGAACGGCAAGACCGACCGGTCCGCGCTGCCGGCACCCGCCCCGGAGACGCGGCAGCCCGACGCCGCGCACGTACCGCCCCGCACACCCACCGAGGAGGCCGTCGCCGCCCTGTGGGAGGAGGCCCTGGAGACCACCGTGGGCGCCGAGGACGACTTCTTCGCCCTGGGCGGCGACTCCCTGCGCGCCCTGCTCATCGCCTCCCGCGCCAACGACACCTTCGGCGTGCACCTCACGCCCCGGGACGTCCTGGTGGGCCGCACCGTCGCCGCCCTGGCGGACCTGGTGGAGGAACAGGTGCTGAGCGAACTCGAAGACGCCGCACGCGGCGACAGCGACCACGAAGAACGGTGAGGACCGGACGACCATGACGTCTTCGAAGCGAAACCGTGCCGAGGCCCTCCCGCAGGACCTCCAGGAAGCACTCCGCCGCAGGCTGGCCGGACGGGCCGCCGCGGGCGCCCCCGGCACCGCCCGGCAGGCCATCCCGCGCGCCGACCGCACCCGCCCGCTGCCGCTGTCCTTCGCCCAGCAGCGCCTGTGGTTCCTGGACCGGCTGCGCCCCGGCGACCCGCGCTACAACAGCGCCGTCGCGCTGCGCCTGACCGGCGCCCTCGACCACACGGCCCTGGCCGCCGCACTGGAGCACGTGGTGGCGCGGCACGACGCCCTGCGCACCACGTTCGAGGAGCACGACGGCACCCCCGCGCAGACAGTGCACCCCGCCGGGCCGCTCCCGCTGCCCGTCCACGACCTCACGGGAGCGGCCGGCGCCGACCTGGAGGCGGCCCTGCTGGCCGAGTACGAGCGGCCCTTCGACCTGGAGGCCGGGCCGCTGCTGCGCGCGCTGCTCCTGCGGGAGGCACCCGACACGCACGTCCTGCTGCTGACGGCCCACCACATCGTCACCGACGGCTGGTCCATGGGCGTCGTCCTCGACGAGCTGTGCACCGCCTACGACGCCCTCGCCCAGGGCAGCGAGCCCGCCCTAGCGCCGGTCGCCACGCAGTACCCGGACTTCGCCGTCTGGCAGCGCGAGCAGCTCTCCGGCGCCCGGCCGGCCCGCCACCTGGCGTACTGGAAGGAGCAGCTGTCCGGGGCCGTCGCCCCCGAACTGCCGCTGGACCGGCCCCGCCGCGGCGAGGAGTCCGGCGCGGGCGCGGTGCACACCTTCACCGTCCCCGCCGCCACCACCGCCCGCCTGAAGCAGCTCGCGGCCGACCGGCACACCACCCTGTTCACCGCCCTGGTCGCCGCCTGCCAGGCCCTGCTGGCCCGCTGGTCCGGGCAGGACGACATCACCGTCGGCTCGCTCACCCCCGGGCGTGGCCGCACCGACCTGGAGCGGGCCGTCGGGTTCTTCGTGAACACGGTCGCGCTGCGCACCCGCGTCGACACCGGCGGCTCCTTCGGGGAGCTGCTCACCGCCGCCGCGGACACCGTCAACGACGCCTTCGCGCACGGCGACACGCCGTTCGAGCGGCTGGTCGAGGCCGTCGGCGCGACCCGCGAGGCCGGCCGCAACCCCCTGTTCGACGTGATGGTCCTGCTGCACCCGGCACCGCCCACCGCACCGGACCCGCACGGCCTGGCCGCCTCCCCGGTCGCCGTGCCCCGGCGGGCCGCCACCTTCGACCTGAGCGTGGAGTTCGTACCCGACGGCGACGGGCTGACCGGCCTCCTGGAGTACCGCACCGACCTGTTCGACGCGGCCACCGCCGCACGCATGGCGGACCAGCTGCTGCGCACGCTGGACGGCGCCGCCGCCGACCCCGGCCGTCCGCTCGGCGCCCTGCCCCTGCTCTCGCCCGAGCAGGAGCGGCAGGTGACACACGACTGGAACGCCACCGCGCGCCCGGTCCCCGAGGAGACCCTGCCCGAGCTGTTCGCCCGGCAGGCGGCCCGCACCCCGGACGCCACCGCCCTCGTCGCCGGTGACGTACGCCTCGACTACGCGACGCTCGACGCACGCGCCGACCGCCTCGCCCGGCACCTCGTCGCGCGCGGCGCGGGCCCCGAACGCCTGGTAGCCCTCCGGCTGCCGCGCACCGCCGACATGATCGTGGCGATCCTCGCCGTCTGGAAGGCCGGCGCCGGCTACCTGCCCCTGGACCCGGCGCTGCCCGAGGACCGGGTGCGGTTCCTGCTCGACGACGCCCGCCCCGCGCTCGTCCTCGACGAGACCGCGCTGCGGGAGGCGGACGACGCGCAAGACGCCGTCGCCGGTGAGACCGCGCTGCGGCAGGCGAACGACGCGCAAGGCGCCGTCGCCGGTGAGACCGCGCTAGGGGAGGCGGACGACGCTCAGGACGCCGTCGCCGGTGAGACCGCGCTAGGGGAGGCGGACGACGCTCAGGACGCCGTCGCCGGTGAGACCGCGCTGCGGCAGGCGAACGACGCGCAAGGCACCGTCGCCGACGAGACCGCGCTGCGGGAGGCGAACGAGGCTCAAGGCACCGTCGCCGGCGAGACCGCGCTGCGGCAGGCCGACGACACGCAAGACGGCGCCGCCGACGCCCCGGCGCCCCCGCACCCCGACACCACCGCCTACGTCATCTACACCTCCGGCTCCACCGGCCGCCCCAAGGGCGTCGCCGTGGCGCACCGCTCGCTGGCGAACCTCCTTGCGGGCCACCGCGAGGGCTTCGTCGCGGAGGCGGGTGGCGGGCCGCTGCGGGTGGCGCTCACGGCGTCGTTCTCCTTCGACACCTCCCTGGAGGGCGTGCTGCTGATGGCCGACGGCCACCCGCTGCACCTGGTCGACGAGACGACCCGGCTGGACGCCGCCGCCCTGGTCGAGTACGTCGTCGAGCACCGCGTCGACTTCCTCGACCTCACCCCCACCTACCTGCGCCAGCTGCTGCCCGCCGGGCTGCTCACCGACCCCCGCCACCACCCGCGCGTCCTCATGCTCGGCGGCGAGGCCGTCGGACCCACCCTGTGGCGGGACCTGGCGGCGCGGCGGGACGTGGCCGCGTACAACTTCTACGGCCCCACCGAGTGCACCGTCGACGCGCTGGCCGGCCGGATAACCGGCGACGGCCGGCCGACCGTGGGCCGGCCGCTGCCCAACGTGCGCGCCTACGTCCTCGACGACCGGTTGCGGCCCGTCCCGCCCGGCGTCGGCGGCGAGCTGTACCTGGCCGGTGTGCAACTGGCCCGCGGCTACAGCGGGCGGCCCGGACTGACGGCCGCGCGGTTCCTGCCCGACCCGTTCGGCCCGCCCGGCACCCGCATGTACCGCACCGGCGACCTGGCCCGCTGGAGCGCCGACGGACGCCTGGACTACCTGGGGCGCGCCGACGACCAGGTCAAGGTGCGCGGCCACCGCATCGAGCCCGGCGAGGTCGAGGCGGCCCTCACCGACCTGCCCGAGGTCGCCGCCGCCGCGGTCGTCGCCGTCACCGACCCGCACGGCCACGTCCGGCTCGCCGCCTACCTCGTCCCCGCCGGCCCGGACGCCCGGCCCGCCACGGGCGAGGTGCGGACGGCCCTGCGGCAGGTGCTGCCCGACCACATGGTGCCGTCCTCCTTCACCGTGCTCGACGCCCTGCCGATGACCGTCAGCGGCAAGGTCGACCGGCGTGCCCTGCCCGCGCCCGACTCCGAAGGCGCCCAGCAGGAAAGGGAGTTCGTCGCCCCGCGCACCCCCGAGGAGGAGACCCTCGCCCGCATCTGGGCCGAGGTGCTGGGCGCGCGCCGGGTCGGCGTGACGGACAACTTCTTCGAGCTGGGCGGCGACTCCATCCTCAGCATCCAGGCCGTCTCCCGCGCCCGCGCGGCCGGACTGCACCTGACCTCGCGGGACGTCTTCCGCCACCAGACCGTCGCCGACCTGGCCGCCGCCGCGTCCGCGCGCACCGCGCAGGTGCCCGCGCCCCGGCGCCCCGCCGGGGAGGGGCCGGCGCCGCTGACCCCCGTACAGGAGTGGTTCTTCGCCACCCACGGCCCGCTCAAGCACTTCAGCATGTCGATGCTGCTGGACCTGCCGTACGACCTCGACGCCCCGGCGCTGGAGCGCGCCCTGGAGGCGCTGGCCGCCCACCACCCGGCGCTGCGCACCCGGTTCGCCCGCTCGGGCGAGACCTGGCTCCAGCACCCCGGCGAGGGCCCGGCCACCGGGCTGCTCACTCGCCACGACCTCTCCGGCGCCGCCGACCCGGCGGCCGAGCGCGAACGGGCCGCCGAGCCCGCGCGCGCCGCACTCGACCCCGAGACCGGAGCCCTGCTGCGCGCCGCCCTGTTCACCCGCTCCGGCGAGCGGCCCCAACTCTTCGTCACCGCACATCACTTGGCGGTGGACAGCGTCTCCTGGCGGATCCTGCTCGCCGACCTCGCCGAGGCCTACCGTCAGGCGGCCGGGGGAGCGGCGGTCCGGCTGGAGCCCGTCGCCACGCCGTTCACCGACTGGGCCGCGCACCTCGCACGCCGGGTCCGCGACGGAGACCTCGACGCCGACCTGCCGCACTGGACGGCCGAGGCCGCCGAGCCCCGCACCCCGCTGCCCGTGGACCGCCCCGGCACCCCGCTGGCCGGCTCGGTCCGCACGCTCGACGCGCGCGTGGACCGCGCCACCACCGAGGCGCTGCTGCGCCGGGTGCCCGCCGTCTACCGCACCCAGGTCAACGACGTGCTGCTCGGCGCGCTGAGCCGGGTCCTCGCCGACTGGACCGGCGCCGAGCGGGTGACCGTCCTGCTGGAGGGCCACGGCCGCGAGGACGACACGCTGGACCTGTCCCGCACGGTGGGCTGGTTCACCGCGCAGTACCCCGTCACCCTCGCGCCCGCCGGACCGTCCGGCGCGCCCGACTGGGGCGCCACCCTCAAGGCGGTGAAGGAGCGGCTGCGGTCCGTGCCCCGGCACGGCCTGACGTACGAGGCCCTGGCCCGCCTCGGCTCGCCCGACCCGGCCGCCCGAGCCCTCAAGGACGTACCGCTGCCGCAGATCAGCTTCAACTACCACGGCCAGTGGGAGGCCACCGACGGCGGCGACTTCGCCCCGGCGGGCGAGACGCCCGGCCGTGACATCGCCCTGGACACACCGCTGGACCACCTGCTGGACGTCTCCGCCGTGGTCACCGACGGCGAACTCCACCTCACCTGGCACTACAGCGACCAGGTGCACGACGAGGCCACCGTCCGCGCCCTCGCCGACGGCATGACCGGCGCGCTCGCCGCGATCACCGAGCACTGCGCCCGGCCCGGCGCGGGCGGCCGCACCCCGTCCGACTTCCCGCTGGCCCGCCTCGGCCAGGAGCGCCTGGACCGGCTCGTCGGCGACGGCCGCGACGTGGAGGACGTGCTGCCGCTCACCCCGCTCCAGGAGGGCATGCTCTTCCACCGGCTGGTCGGCGGTCCCGACGACGTCTACGTCGACCAGGCCGGCCTGCTCCTGGACGGCGTCGCCGACCCGCACGCCTTCGCCGTCGCCTGGCAGCGCGTCACCGACCGCACGCCCGCCCTGCGCACCTGTGTCGTGTGGGAGGACGTGCCCGTACCCCTCCAGGTCGTGCGCCGCGACGTGCGGGTGCCGGTCACCCACCTCGACTGGCGGGAGCTGGACGAGGTGGAACGCGCCGAGCGCCTGACCCGGCTGCGCGCCGACGACCTGGCCCGGGGCATCGACCTCGCCGCGGCGCCGCTGATGCGGCTGACCCTGGTCCGGCTGCCCGACGCCCGGCTGCACCTGCTGTGGACGTCCCACCACCTCGTCCTGGACGGCTGGAGCCTCGCCCAGGTGCTGACCGAGGTGTGCGAGGAGTACGCGGCGCTCACCGCGGGCACCGGGGCCCGGCCGACGCTGCGGCGGCCCTTCGGCGACTACGTGCGCTGGCTCGCGGAGCAAGACCCCGACGCCGCCCGTGCCCACTGGCAGGGCGTCCTCGCCGCCTTCGCCGAACCCACCCCGCTGCCCGCCGACCGTCCCCTGCACGACGCCCACCAGGCCCGCTCCGCCGCTCTGCACACGGCCGGCCTGGACGCGGAGACGTCGGCCCGTCTCGCGCGCACCGCCCGCGAGGCCGGACTCACCCTCAACACGGTCGTCCAGGGCGCCTGGGCGCTGCTGCTGTCGCGCTACGCCGCCCAGGACGACGTGCTGTTCGGCACCACCGTCTCCGGGCGGCCCGACGACCTGCCGGGCGTCGAGTCGATGGTCGGCATGTTCATCAACACCGTGCCCACCCGCGTCCGCGTCGATCCCGCCCGCCCCGCCGGGGACTGGCTGCGCGAACTGCAGGACGCGCAGGCCGAGTCGAGGCGGTTCGCCGCCGCCTCGCTCGCCGAGCTGACCCAGCTGAGCGACGTGCCGTCCGGCAGCCCGCTCTTCCACAGCATGGTCGCCTTCGAGAACTACCCCTTCGACGAGGCCCGCACGGCCGGGTCCGGGATCCGCCTGGCCGACGTGTCGTCCCGCGACGCCACCAACTACCCGCTCGTGCTGCGCGCCTACCACGGCGAACGCCTCGGCTTCGACCTCGCCTACGACCCGGACCTGTTCGACGCGGCGACCGTCCGCGCCCTCGCCGGCCGGCTCTGCCTGCTCCTGACCGGGTTCGCCGACGGCACCGACCGGCCGCTGCGCGCCCTGCCCTGGACGACGCCCGAGGAACGGCACCGCATCCTCACCGACTGGAACGGCACCGCGTCCGGCCGCCCCGCCGAGACGCTGGTGGACCTGTTCGAGTCGCAGGCCGCCCGCACCCCCGGCGCCGTCGCCGTCACCTGCGGGACCGAGCACCTGGACTACGCGACCCTCGACGCCCGCGCCGGCCGCCTCGCCCACCGGCTCGCCGAACTCGGCGCCGGACCCGAGCGGTTCGTCGCCCTCGCCCTGCCCCGCTCCACCGACCAGGTCGTCGCGGTCCTGGCCGTGCTGAAGACCGGCGCCGCCTACCTGCCGATCGACCCGAACTCGCCCGCCGAACGCATCGCCCACCTCCTCACCGACGCCGGCCCCGTCACCCTGGTGACCACCACCGGCACCGCGGCCCGCGTCGACGGCACCGGTGTGCCCGTCGTGCTCCTCGACACCCCCGAGGAGGAGGCCGGCCTCGCCCGGCGCCCGGCCACCGGACCCGAACCGGCCCGCCGCCCCCTGCCGGAGAGCCCCGCCTACGCCATCTACACCTCCGGTTCCACCGGCCGCCCGAAGGGCGTGGTGATCCCGCACGCCAACGTGGTGCGGCTGTTCACCCAGACCCGCCCGTGGTTCGGCTTCGGCCCGGACGACGTGTGGACGCTGTTCCACTCCTACGCGTTCGACTTCTCCGTGTGGGAGCTGTGGGGCCCGCTGCTGCACGGCGGCCGGCTCGTCGTCGTGCCCGACGAGACCGCCCGCTCCCCGGAGGACTTCCTGCGGCTGCTGGCCGACGAAGGCGTCACCGTCCTCAACCAGACGCCGTCCGCGTTCCACCCGCTCGTGCGCGCCGACGCCGAGCACCCCGAGACGAGTGCCCGTCTGGCCCTGCGCACGGTGATCTTCGGCGGTGAGGCCCTCGACGCCGGCCGGCTCACCGACTGGTGGGCCCGCCACCCGGCCGACACCCCGCGCCTGGTCAACATGTACGGCATCACCGAGACCACCGTGCACGTCACCCACGCCCCGCTCGACCCCGACACCGCCGCGCACGGCCCCGCCAGCCCCATCGGCGTCGCGATACCCGACCTCCGGGTGTACGTGCTCGACGCGGACCTCGCGCCCCTGCCGCCGGGCGCGACCGGAGAACTGTACGTGGCGGGAGAGGGCCTGGCCCGCGGCTACCTGGGCCGCCCCGGGCTGACCGCGACCCGGTTCCTCGCCGACCCGTTCGGCCCGGCCGGCAGCCGCATGTACCGCACCGGCGACCGGGCGAAGTGGCGGCCCGACGGCACCCTGGAGTACCTGGGACGCGCGGACGCCCAGGTGAAGATCCGCGGCTACCGCATCGAGCCCGGCGAGATCGAGGCCGCCCTGCACGCCCACCCCGCTGTCGCCGACGCCGCCGTCGGCGTGTTCGAGGACACCTCCGGCACCCGCCGCCTGGTGGCGCACGTCGTCGGCGCCGGCGGCGCTACACCCCCGGCGGCCGAGCTGCGCGCCCACCTGGAACGGCTGCTGCCCGCCCACATGGTGCCCGCCGCCTACGTCCCGATGGACGCCCTCCCGCTCACCGTCAACGGCAAGCTCGACCGGCGCGCCCTGCCCGCCCCGACGGCGGACGGCTACGCCGCCGACACCGACCGCACCGCACCGCGCACCCCCGCCGAACGGGCCGTCGCCGCCGCCTGGTCGGACGTCCTCGGCGTCGAGGAGGTGTACGCCGGGGACGACTTCTTCGCGCTCGGCGGCGACTCCATCCTCGCCGTCCGCGTCACCGCCCGGCTGCGCGCCGCGTTCGGCCCCGACGTGTCCCCGCGCGTGCTGTTCACCCACAGCACCGTGTCCGCGCTCGCCGCCGAGCTGGGCGACCCGGTGGGCGACGCCTCCGCCGCGCCCGCCGACGCGATCCCGGCGACCGCCCCGCAGACCCCGGCGCCGCTGTCGTACGCCCAGCAACGCCTGTGGTTCCTCGACCGGTTCGAGCCCGGCAGCACCGAGTACACGACGCTGTCCGTGCTGCGCCTGCGCGGCCCGCTCGACCAGCCGGCCCTGCGCACCGCCCTGGACGGCCTCGTCGCCCGCCACGAGTCACTGCGCACCACCTTCGCCGAACAGGACGGACAGCCCCGGCAGGTGGTGCACCCGCCGCACCCGGCCGCCCTGACGGTGGACGACCTCACCGCCGCACCCGACCCGCGGGCCGCGCTGGAGGAGCTCCTCGAACGCGAGGCCGCCACGTCCTTCGACCTGGCGAGCGGACCGCTGCTGCGCGCCCGCCTGGCCCGCACCGCGGCCGACGAGCACGTACTGGCCCTCGCCGTCCACCACATCGTCACCGACGGCTGGTCCCTCGGCGTCCTCGGCCGGGACCTCGGCGAGCTGTACACGGCCGCCCGCGAGGGCCGCCGCCCCGAACTCCCCGAGCTGCCCGTGCGCTACGCCGACCACGCCGCCTGGCAGCGCGCCCGCACCGACCAGGTCGAGCGGCAACTCGCCCACTGGCGCGAGCAGCTGGCCGGTGTGCCGCCGCTGGAGCTGCCGACCGACCGGCCGCGTCCCGCCGTGCGCTCCGGCGACGGCGCCCTCGTGACCTTCACGCTGCCCGCGGAGCTCACCGACCGGCTGCGCGAGCGGGGCCGGGAGGCCGACGCCACCCTCTACATGACCCTGCTCGCCGGCTGCACGGTCCTGCTGTCCCGCTGGGCCGACCAGGACGACTTCGCCGTCGGCACCGTCACGGCGGGCCGCGAGCGCCCAGAACTGCACGACGTCGTCGGCATGTTCGTGAACACGCTGGTGCTGCGCAACCAGGTCCGCCCCGGCACGTCGTTCCGCGCGCTGCTGGAGCAGGTGCGCGGCACGGTCCTGGACGCCTTCGCCCACCAGGACGTGCCGTTCGAGCGGCTGGTGGACACCCTCCAGCCCGAACGCGACACCAGCCGCACCCCTCTGTTCCAGGTCATGGTCGCCCTGCACAACCTGGGTGCCGAGGCACCCGCGCTGCCCGGCCTGGACGCCGAGCCGCTCCTGCCGCCGGTCCGGCACGCCACCTTCGACCTGGCCTTCGACTTCGTGGAGGGCGACGACGGCATCACCGGCCACCTGGATTACGACACCGCCCTGTTCGACGAGGACACCGTCCGCGGCCTGGCCGGCCGCCTGCGCCTGCTGCTGGAGGCGGCGGTGCGGGAACCGGACCGTGACGTACGGGCGCTGGAGCTGATGACCGCCGACGAGCGGCGGCGGGTGCTGCACGACGGCCAGGGAGCCCACCTGACCGTCCCGGACACCACCTTCCCCGCTCTGTTCGAGGCGCAGGCCGCCCGCACCCCGCACGCCACCGCGCTGGTCGCCCGGGACGCCACCCTCGACTTCGCCGCCCTGAACGAGCGCGCGAACCGGCTCGCCCACCACCTGCTGGCCCTGGGCGCGGGCCCCGAGCGGGTGGTCGCCGTCCGGCTGCCGCGCACCTCCGAGCTGGTGGTCGCGGTGCTCGCCGTCGCCAAGGCCGGCGCCGTCCTGCTCCACCTCGACCCCGACCTGCCCGCAGAGCGGGCCGCCGGTCTCCTGGAGGACGCCGCCCCGCACACCGTGCTCACCGACGACGCGCTGCGCGCCACCCCGTGGGAGCGGCTGCCCGCCCACGACACCACCGACCGCGACCGCCCGGCCCCGCTGCTCCCGCAGCACGCCGCCTACATCATCTACACCTCCGGCTCCACCGGCCGCCCCAAGGGCGTCGTCGTGGAACACCGGCACCTGGTCAACCTCTGCCACGACCACCGCGACGGGCTCGTCGCCCCGCACACCGCGCACGGGCGGCGGCTGCGCGCCGCGCTCAGCGCCTCGTTCTCCTTCGACACCTCCTGGGAGGGCCCGCTGCTGCTCGCCCTCGGCCAGGAGGTGCACCTCGTCGACGAGGACGTGCGCCTGGACCCCGAGGCGTTCCGCGCGCAGATCGCCGACCGGAACCTGGACCTGGTCAACGTCACCCCGTCCTTCCTGCGCGAACTCCTGGCCGCGGGCCTGCTCGTCCCCGGCCGCCACCACCCCCGCGTCCTGCTCGTCGGCGGCGAGGCGACCGGCCCCGACACCTGGCGCGAACTGTGCGCCGCCGCCGAACTCGGCGTCACCGCCTACAACATGTACGGCCCCACCGAGTGCACCGTCGACGCCACCTACGGCCGCGTCACCGACCGCCCCGACCGGCCGGTCATCGGCCGGCCCGGCGCCAACCTGCGCGCCTACGTCCTCGACGGCGCCCTGTGCCCGGTGCCGCCCGGCACGCCCGGCGAGCTGTACCTCGCCGGCGCGCAGGTCGCCCGCGGCTACCTGAACCGGCCCGGGCTGACCGCGGCGCGGTTCCTCGCCGACCCGTTCGGCGCGCCGGGGGAGCGGATGTACCGCACCGGCGACCGCGCCCGCCGCGACGCACAGGGGCTGCTGGAGTTCCTGGGCCGCACCGACGAACAGATCAAGATCCGCGGCTTCCGCATCGAACCAGGCGAGATCGAGGCCGCGCTGCTCACCCACCCGGACGTCGCCGACGCCGTCGTCACGGCACGCGAGCACGCGGGCCGGCTGATGCTCGTGGCGTACCTGGTGCCCGCCGGGGACACCGCCCCGGCGGCCGACGACCTGCGCCTCGCGCTGCGCCGCACCCTGCCGGACCACATGGTGCCGGCGGCGTTCGTGCCGCTGACCCGGATCCCGCGCACCACCAGCGGCAAGACCGACCGGCGCGCCCTGCCCGCCCCGCCGACGCAGCCCGACACCACCGCCGGCTACGTGGCACCCCGCCCCGGCACCGAACAGACGCTGGCCACGATCTGGGCCGACGTCCTGCGCGTCGAACGGGTGGGCGCACGCGACAACTTCTTCGCGCTCGGCGGTGACTCGATCCTCAGCATCCAGATCGTCTCCCGGGCCCGCCAGGCCGGTCTCGCCCTGACCACCAAGGACGTCTTCCGCCACCAGACCGTCGCCGAACTCGCCCTGCGTGTCACCGAGTCGGCGCCGGTCACCACCGACACGACCGCCCCCGCCGAGGCACCGCTCACCCCCATCCAGCGCTGGTACCTCGACGGCCGGGGCCCCGGCGACCCGTTGCGCTTCACCATGTCGCAGCGCCTGGAACTCGCCCCCGGCACCGACCTGTCGGCCCTGCGCACCGCCGTGGACGCCCTCGTACGCCACCACCCGGCGCTGCGCACCCGCTTCCGCCGCACCGAGGACGGCTGGCTCCAGGAGGTCCTGCCCGGCGTCCCGGACGGCACCGTCACCCTGCATGACGTGACCGGCTTCGACGGCTCCGCCCTGGAGGCCGAGGCGGCCCGCCTCGCGGACGAGGCCCGCGCCGCCCTCGACCCCACCGAGGGCAAGGTGGCGCGCGTCCTGGTCCTCGATCGCGGTCCGCACGCGCCTGCCCAACTACTCTTCATCGTGCACCACTTGGCCGTCGACGGCGTCTCCTGGCGCATCCTGCTGGCCGACCTGGAGACCGCCCGCCGGCAGGCCGCCGCCGGACACCCCGTCGAGCTGCCCCCGGCCACCACCGCCTACGGCCACTGGGCGGCCCGGCTGGAGGCCCACACCCGCTCCGGCGCCCTGGACGGCGACCTCGCCCACTGGCGGCGCACCGCCGAGGCGCCCGCCGACCTGCCCGCGGGCCGGCCCGGCCCCAACACCCACGGCACCGCCGCCACGGTCACCGTTGAACTGGAGCCGGAGACCACCGAGGCCCTGCTGCGCCAGGTCCCCGAGGTCTACCGCACCCAGGTCAACGACGTCCTGCTCAGCGCCCTCGGCCGCACCCTGGCCCGCTGGTGCGGGCGCGACAGCGTGCTGGTCGGCGTGGAGGGCCACGGCCGCGAGAACCTCTTCGACGACCTGGACCTGTCCCGGACGGTCGGCTGGTTCACCGCCGAGTTCCCGCTCGCGCTGACCGTCGCCCCCGACGCCGGCTGGCACGACACCCTGCGCTCGGTCAAGGAGCAGCTGCGCGCGGTGCCCCTGCACGGCCTGAGCCACGGCGCCCTGCGCCACCTGCTGCCCGACAGCCCGCTGGCCGGCGCCCCGGCGCCGCGGGTCGGCTTCAACTACCACGGCCAGTGGGACGCCGACGGCGGCGGCAGCGGCCTGTACGCCGCCGCCCTGCCCCCGGCCGGCTCCGACACCGACCCCGACGCCGCCCGGCCCTACCTGCTGGACATCACCGGCGTGGTGCAGGACGGCCGGCTCGAACTCGGCTGGACCTACCCGCCCGCCGTCTACGACGAGTCCACCGTCCGGGCCCTCGCCGACGAGATGTGCGCGGCGCTGCGCGAGATCGCCGCCCACTGCGCCCGCCCCGACGCGGGCGGCCGCACCCCGTCCGACTTCCCGCTGGCCGGGCTCGGCCAGCCGGAGCTGGACCGCCTCGTGGGCGACGGCCGGCACGTGGCCGACGTCCTGCCGCTCACCCCGCTTCAGGCCGGCATGCTCTTCCACGGCCTCGTGGACACGGCGGGCGCCTACTCCGACCGCGTGGCCGTCCGCCTGTCCGGGGTGAGCGACCCGCGGCGCTTCGCCGCCGCCTGGCAGCAGGTCGCCGACCGCACCGAGGCCCTGCGCACCAGCGTCCACTGGCAGGGCCTGCCGCACCCCGTGCAGGTCGTGCACCGGCATGTGGAGCTGCCCGTCACCCACCTGGACTGGCGAGGACTGACACCCGAGGAACGCACGGCGGCCACCGAGGACCTGCTGGCCGCCGACCGCGCGACAGGCATGGACCTGACCACCGCACCCCTCACCCGCATCACTCTGGCCGCACTGCCCGGCGACGAGGTCTGGCTGCTGTGGTCCTCCCACCACCTGATCCTGGACGGCTGGAGCACCGGACAGCTCCTCACCGAGGTGTGCGAGCGCTACGCCGCCCTCATCGGCGGCCGTGCGGCCCCCGCACCGGTCAGGCGCCCGTTCGCCGACTTCCTGCGCCGGCTGCACGACCAGGACGAGTCCGCCGCCGAGGCCCACTGGGCCGACACCCTCGCCGGGTTCACCGCCCGCACCCCGCTGCCCTACGACCGCACACCGGCCGAGGAGCACCGCGCCCGCGCCGCCGCCCTCACCGGCCGACAGCTGGACGAGGACCTCTCCGCGCGGCTGCGGCAGGGCGCCGCCCGCGCCGGGCTCACGGTGAACACCGTCGTCGAGGGCGCCTGGGCGCTGCTGCTCGCCCGCCACAGCGGCCGCGACGACGTCGTGTTCGGCACCACCGTCTCCGGGCGCCCGGCCGAACTGCCCGGCGTGGAGTCGATGATCGGCATGTTCATCAACACCGTGCCCACCCGGATCCGGGTCGGGGGCGGGGGAGCGGCGTCCTGGCTGCGCGCGGTGCAGGAGCACCAGAGCGACACCCGGCGCTACGACCACCTCGCCCTGCCCCGCATCCAGGCGCTGAGCGAGATCCCGGCCGGCGAGGCGCTGTTCGACAGCATGGTGGTGTTCGAGAACTACCCCGTCGACGAGTCAGCCACCGCCCGCACGGGCGTGCAGGTCGAGGAGGTGCGCGCCGAGGACGCGCCCACCTTCCCGCTGTGCCTGCGCGCCCACCTCGGCGACCGCCTCGGCCTCGACCTCGCCTACGACGCCGGCCTGTTCGACGCGGACACCGCCGACCGCCTCGCCGACCGCCTCACGGTCGTCCTGCGTGCCCTCGCCGACGCGCTGGAGACCGACGCGGAGGTGACCGGCCTGGACGCGCTGACCGATGACGACCGCGCCCTGCTGGAGCGGTGGAACGCCACCGCCCGCAGCACGGAGCCGCGCAGTCCCGTCGCCCTGTTCGCCGAGCAGGCCCGCCGCACGCCCGGAGCCCCCGCGCTGCGCGACGGCGACATACACCTGACGTACCGTCAACTCGACCAGTGGTCCGACGCGGTGGCCTCCCGGCTCCTCGCCGGCGGACTGCGCGCCGAGGACCGGGTGGCCCTGCTGATGGATCGCTCGGCCGCCCTCGTCGTCGCCCAGCTCGCCGTCCTCAAGGCGGGCGGCGCCTACGTGCCCGTGGACGCCCGCGCCCCCGAGGACCGGCGCCGCACGCTGCTCGAACGCGCGGGCGTGAGCGTCCGGTTGTCCGCCGAGGACGTCACCGCCGCGCACACCCCCGTGCCGGACGCGCCGGTGACCGCAGCCCGCACCCCCATACCGGACGCGCCCGTCGCCGCGCCCGCGGACCCCGACCGCCTCGCCTACGTGATGTTCACCTCGGGGTCGACCGGCGAACCGAAGGCGGTCGCCGTACGCCACCGCGACGTGGCCGCCCTCGCCACCGACGGCCGCTTCACCGGCGGTGTGTGCGACCGGGTGCTGCTGCACTCCCCGGTGGCCTTCGACGCCGCCACCTTCGAGGTGTGGGCGCCGCTGCTCACCGGCGGCTGCGTCGTCGTGGCTCCCGCGCAGCCGCTGGACGCGGCGCTGCTGCGCCGGCTGGTCCGCGACACCGGTCTGAGCGCGCTGTGGCTGACCGCCGGCCTGTTCCGGCTGCTCGCGCAGGACGCGCCGGACTGCTTCACCGGTCTGCGCCAGGTGTGGACCGGCGGTGACGTCGTGCCCGCCGCGGCCGCACGCCGCGTCCTGGCCGCCTGCCCGGGCCTGGCCGTCGTCGACGGATACGGCCCCACCGAGACGACGACGTTCGCCACGTCGTTCCCGCTGACCGACGCGGCCACCGTCCCCGACACCGTGCCCGTCGGCCACCCGCTCGACGAGATGCGCGTGCACGTCCTCGACGGCCGGCTGCGACCCGTGCCTCCCGGCTGCCCGGGCGAGCTGTACCTCGCCGGCGAGGGCGTCGCCCGCGGCTACCTGGGCCGCCCCGGCGACACCGCGGCCCGCTTCCTGGCCGACCCGGCCGGCCCGCCCGGCAGCCGCATGTACCGCACCGGCGACCTGGCCCGCCGCCGCCCCGACGGCACCGTGGAGTTCCTGGGCCGCGCCGACGACCAGGTGAAGATCCGCGGATTCCGCGTCGAACCCGGCGAGGTCGAGGCGGTCCTCGCGGGACACCCCGGCGTCACCGACGTGACCGTGCTCGCCCGGGAGGACCGCCCCGGCAACCGCCGCCTGGTGGCCTACGTGGTCGGCACCGAAGACGTTTCCTCCGTGCGGGAGTTCGCCCGGCGCTCCCTGCCGGACTACCTCGTGCCGTCGGCGTTCGTCGTCCTGCCCGCGCTGCCGCTCAGCCGCAACGGCAAGGTCGACCGGGCGGCCCTGCCCGCGCCGGAACCCGCGAGCGGTGCACAGGACGCGCCGGCCGAGCCGCGCACCGACGCCGAGCGCCGCACGCTGGAGGTCTTCGCCGACGTCCTGTCCGCGCCGCGCCCCGGCGTGCGGGACGACTTCTTCCAGCTCGGCGGCGACTCCATCCTCAGCATCCGCCTCGCCCTGCGCCTCTCCGAGGCGTTCGGCACCGAACTGTCCCCGCGCGCGGTGTTCACCCACCCGACCCCCGAGGCCCTCGCCGCCCTGCTCACCGAGGAACGCCCCGGCGACACCGCGCCCGCGACGATCGCCCCGGTCACCCGCGACACGCCCGCCCCGATGTCGTACGCCCAGCAACGCCTGTGGTTCCTGGAGGAGTTCGCGCCGGGCAGCGGCGAGTACGTCACCGCGCCGGCCCTGCGGCTGCGCGGCAGGCTCGACGTGCCCGCCCTCACCGCGGCCCTGCGCGCCCTGGCCGAGCGGCACGAGGCGCTGCGCACCACCTTCGACGCGGTCGACGGCCACGGTGTGCAGATCGTCCACCCGGCCGGGGAGGTGCCGCTGACCCTGCACGACCTGTCGCAGCTCACCGGCGGCGAACGCGACGCCCGGCTCGCGGCTCTGCTGGACGCCGAACGCGCCCGCACCTTCGACCTGCGGCGCGGCCCCCTCCTGCACACGGGCCTGATCAGGCTGACGGACGAGGAGCACGTCCTGACGCTGACCCTGCACCACATCGTCACCGACGGCTGGTCCACCGGCGTGCTCACCGGCGACCTCGCCCACTTCTACCGCACCGAACTCGGCGAGGAGACTGCCGCGTTGCCCCCGCTGCCGGTGCAGTACGCCGACTACGCCCACTGGCAGCGCGGGCGCGGCACCGACGACCACCTCGCCTACTGGAAGGAGCACCTGGCCGGGCTGGAGACACTCGACCTGCCCACCGACCGGCCCCGCCCCGCGGTGCGCACCCACCACGGCGCCTCCGTACGGCTCTCCCTGCCCCGGGAGACGACCCGCCGCCTCGCCCGGGTGGGCCGCGACCGGCAGGCCACCCTGTTCACCACGCTGGTCGCCGCCGCCCAGGCCTACCTGGCCCGCCTGACGGGCGGCGAGGACATCACGGTCGGCACGGTCACCTCCGGCCGCGACCGCGCCGAGGTCCAGGACCTGGTCGGGTTCTTCGTCAACACCCTCGTGCTGCGCTCCCGCGTGACGCCCGACCGCCCGTTCCCCGAGTTCCTCGGCGACGTCCGCGCGACCGTGCTGGACGCCTTCGCCCACCAGGAGGCGCCGTTCGAGCAGGTCGTGGACGAGGTCCAGCCGGTCCGCGACACCAGCCGCACCCCCCTGTTCCAGGTCATGGTGGTCCTCCAGAACGCCCCGGCCGGCGCCCTCGACCTGCCCGGCCTGGAGGTCACCGACGTCGACACCGAGCTGCGGCACGCCGCGTTCGACCTCACCCTGGAGTTCGCCGAGACCGGCACCGGCGAACTGCACGGCGTCCTCACCTACAACACGGACCTGTTCGACGCGGCCACCGCCGAACGCATGGCCGACCAGCTCGTCACCCTCCTGACCGCCGTCGCCGAGAACCCCGACCGGCCGCTCGGCGCCCTGCCCCTGGCCACCGACGAGACGCTCAAGGCCGTGCTCGACCAGGGCCGGGCCACCGCCCGCCCGGTCGCGCCGGCCACCCTGCCCGAGCTGTTCGAGCGGCAGGCCGCCCGCACCCCCGACGCCGTCGCCCTGGCCGACGCCGACGGCCGCGAACTGACGTACGCGCACGTGGAACGCGCCGCCAACCGGCTGGCGCACCGCCTCATCGCCCGGGGCGCGGGCCCCGAGCGGATCGTGGCGCTGGCCCTGCCCCGCAGCGCGGAGACGGTGGTGGCGCAGCTCGCCGTCACCAAGGCCGGCGGCGCCTTCCTGCCCGTCGACCCCGACTACCCCGAGCAGCGCCGGGAGTTCATGCTCCGCGACGCCGGCGCCCGGCTCGTCCTGGACGACCCCGCCGCCGTGTGGGACGCCGACGGCCCGGACACCGCGCCCACGGACGCCGACCGCGCCTCCCCGCTGACCGTCGACCACCCGGCGTACGTGATCTACACGTCCGGCTCCACCGGCACCCCCAAGGGCGTCACCGTGACGCACCGCGGCCTGGCCTCCTTCGCGGCTTCAGCCGCCGACCGCTACGACGCGGGCCCCGGCGACCGCGTCCTGCAGTTCGCCTCGCCCAGCTTCGACGCCTCGGTGCTGGAGCTGTGCGTGTCGCTGCTCAGCGGCGCCACCCTGCTCACCGGGGAGGAGGGCCCCCTCGTCGGCGAGCGCCTCGCCGAGGCCCTCGCCGGGCGGCGCGTCAGCCACACCCTGATCCCGCCCGCCGCCCTCGCCACCGTCGCCCCCGAGACCGCCGACGCCCTGCCGCATCTGCGCACCCTCATCGTCGGCGCCGAGGCCTGCCCCGCCCACCTCGTCGAACGGTGGGCGCCCGGCCGACGGATGATCAACTCGTACGGCCCGACCGAGGCCACCGTCGTCGCCACCTGGACCGGCCCGCTCACCCCGGGCGCGGGTGCCCCGCCCATCGGACGCCCGGCCGGCGCCACCCGCGTCCACGTCCTCGACGCCGCCCTGCGCCCCGTCCCGCCCGGCGTCACCGGCGATCTCTACGTCTCCGGACCCGGCCTTGCCCGCGGCTACCTCCACCGGCCCGGCCTGACCGCCTCCCGCTTCGTCGCCGACCCGTTCGGCGCCCCCGGGGAGCGCATGTACCGCACCGGCGACCGCGCCCGCTGGGACGCGAACGGCGACCTGCGCTTCGCCGGACGCGCCGACGACCAGCTCAAACTGCGCGGCTTCCGCATCGAACCCGGAGAGATCGAGAGCGCGCTGCGCGGCAGCCCCCTGGTGCGCGACGCGGTGGTCACCGTACGCACCGGCGGCAGCGACCCGGACGGCCGCTCCGGCGCGCGCCTGGTCGCCTACCTCGTACCCGCCGAGGGCACCCCCGAGGACCTGCCCGCAACCGAACTGCGCGACCACCTCGCCGGACTGCTCCCGGCGCACATGATCCCCTCGGCGTTCGTGCCGCTGGACCGGCTGCCGCTCACCCCGAACGGCAAGACCGACCGCAACGCGCTTCCCGAACCCGGGCCCGCGCACACCGCCACCGGCCCGCACACGCCGCCGCGCACCGACACCGAACGCCGCGTCGCCCGCATCTGGGGCGACGTCCTCGGCGTCGCCGACGTCGGGGCGCACGACAACTTCTTCCACCTCGGCGGCGACTCCGTCCTCAGCATGCAGGTCGTCTCCCGGCTGCGACGCGACGGATTGCACGTGACCACCCGCGACCTGTTCACCCACCAGACCGTCGCCGAACTGGCCGGCGTCGTCACCGCCGCCCCCAGCCACACCGGCGAGGAGGCGGTGAGCGGGGACGTGCCGCTCACCCCGATCCAGGAGTGGTTCCTGACCGGCCCGCGCGCCGGCCACGCCCACTTCAACCAGTCCCTGCTGGTCGAACTCGCCCCCGGCGTCGACGCCACCGCCCTGGAGACCGCCCTCAACGCCCTGCTCGACCACCACGACGCCCTGCGCATGCGCTTCACCGCCGACCGGGACGGCTGGCACCAGTACAACCCGCCCGCGGACGACACCGACCGCGACGGGCTCCTGACCCGCCACGACCTCGGCGGCCTCACCGCCACCGACGCCGACACGGCGATGGAGAAGGCCGCCGACGACCTGCACACCGGCTTCGACCTCGCACGCGGCCCGCTGCTGAGGGCGGCCCTCTTCACCGGCGCCGCCGACCGGCCCGACTTCCTCCTCCTGGTCGGCCACCACCTGGTCGTGGACGCCGTCTCCTGGCGCATCCTGCGCGACGACCTGGAGGCCGCCTACCGGCAGGCCGCCCAGGGCGAACCCGTCACGCTGGGGGAGCGCACCACCTCCTTCCGCGACTGGTCCCGCGGCCTCGCCGCACACGTCGCCTCCGGAGCTCTCGACCACGAACTGCCCTACTGGGAAAACGCCGTGGGCACCGAGCCGCTCCCGTCCGAGACGCCGAACGGCCCCGACACCGGCGCCGTCGACACGCTCACCGTCGAACTGGACGAGGCGGACACCGAGGCACTGCTGCGCGCCGCACCGACCGCCTACCGCACCCGCGTCAACGACGTGCTGCTCGCCGCCCTCGCCCTCGCGCTGGCCCGCTGGACCGGCCACGAGGACGTCCGCCTGGACCTGGAGGGACACGGCCGCGAGGACGTCCTCGACGGCGTCGACCTGACCCGCACGGTCGGCTGGTTCACCACCGTCCACCCCGTCGCCCTCCAGGTCCCCGAACCCGCCGACCTCGGCCCCGACCGCGACTGGCGCACCCTGGTGAAGTCCGTACGCCGCCAGCTGCGCGCCGTACCCGGCAACGGCCTCGGCTTCGGCGCCCTGCGCACCTTCGGCCCGCCCGAG
This sequence comes from Streptomyces sp. NPDC053367, assembly GCF_044545925.1. NCBI lineage: Bacteria > Bacillati > Actinomycetota > Actinomycetes > Kitasatosporales > Streptomycetaceae > Streptomyces > Streptomyces sp. NPDC053367. Next base: position 473,401 of record NZ_JBITYN010000006.1, read on the forward strand.
GTGCGCGAACGCCTGGGACGCGCCGCCCACGGACAGGTCGTCTTCAATTACCTCGGACAGTGGGACGCCCGCCCGGAGAACCCCGGGGAGGGCCTGATACGCGCCGAACACGGGTCGTTCGGCCGCCACCACGACCCGCGCGACAGCGGCTCCCACCCGCTGGAGATCGTCGGTGCCGTCCAGCGCGGCCGGCTGTCCTTCACCTGGCACCACCGGCCCGCCCTGCATCCCACCGCCACCGTGCGCGCCGTCGCCGAGGACTTCGCCCGGGCCCTGCGCCACATCGCCCACCACGCCCGCGACCGCCGGTGACGCCCCGCCCCGTGGGCCGGGCCCCACCACCACCGCACCGCACGACCGACCCGTGACCCACCGAAAAGGCCCACCCGCCACGACCCAGAGAGCGAGACCGACAGACATGGACGAGAACACCCGCTACCAGGTGCTGCGCAACGACGAGGAGCAGTACTCGCTGTGGCCCGTCGACATCGAGGTGCCCGCCGGCTGGCAGCCCGTCGGCAAGGAGGGCACGGAGGCGGAGTGCTCCGCCTACGTCGACGAGGTCTGGACCGACATGCGTCCCCGCAGCCTGCGCGAGCGCATGGAGAACGCCGAAGCCTGACGCGCTCACGCGCAGGCACGAAGGCCCGGGCCGGGGTGCGTCCCACTGGCGCGTGCCCCGGCCCGGCTCCGCCGTCCTCTCCGTACCTCCCGAGGAGCCCTCATGACCACACCCGTCCTGCACACCGAAAGACTCACCTTCCGCCCCTACCGCCCCGAGGACGAGGACGCCTTCGTGGAGCTGCTGCGCGACGAGGAGGTCTGCCGCTGGATGGGCCAGGAACGCGTGCCCGAGGCGGACATCCGCACGCTGTTCCGCGCCATCCTCACCGACATCTACCCACAACGCCTGTTCGACGTATGGGGGGTGTGGCAGGGGGAGACCTTCGTCGGACACGCGGAGGTGAAGAAGACCGGCAACGTCGACGGACACGAACTGATCGCCGCCCTCGCACCCCCGTACTGGGGCCGGGGCCTGGGCACCGAAGTGGTCCGCGCCCTGCTGCGCCACGCCGCCGACGACCTGGGCCTGAAGGAGGCCTACGGCATGGTCGGCGCCGACAACACCCCCAGCCTGGCCATGTGCCGCCGCCTGGGCTTCCGTCACGTACGGGACGTGACCGGCGACGACGGCACCGTCACGAAGCTGCTGGTGATCTCGACGACGGACGCGTACGCCCAAGACGGCCTGCCGCCCGAAGAACACCCCGGGCTGCCGTCGCACGGATCAGATCAGCACCCGGAATAGCCACGGGAGAGTACGCCCTCGCCGGCGGGTACCCAGCCGGAGAGGTGCACGCTCGAACCCTGCGGTGACCAGTTCACCTGCGGGAACCTCCACCTCGTACCGGCCTTCCTCATGGGCGTAGTCCCGGTCGATCAGAGACAGATCACCGCGGACACTGCCCTTGATCATGAAGATCGGCTTCTTGTCCCCGATCGCCTTCACCTGCCCGAACACGGGAGGCTCCTCTCGACGGGAACCCCGGGCGGGTGGATGCTCATGGAGCGCGAGCGACGCGCCCCTCCCGTCACGCCTGGCTCCCCCGCCGGCGTGATGGCGCCCGTGATGCACCATTACCTCTCTTTCCTTCCTGGGTCCTTGCTGATTTTCCTAGGATGACCCCGGGCCGGGACGACGTGGCTGACATGGCCGGGTGGGGGAAGATGCCGAACGAGAACGACGGGCCACGGGGCGTGGTGCCTCAGGAGCCGGCCAAAGAGCCGTCTCTGCGCGACCTCCACGCCCGGGGGTGGCTGCACTGGCGCCGCTGCCTCGCTGTGCCACCCGGCCGGGCCGATGAGGAACTGGCAGCCGCGGCCGAGTCGTTCGGGCCGTGCTTCCTGGCCGGTTACGGAGAGATCCCCGCCCCCTTGCTGTACGTGGTCGCCTCGCAGCCGCCCGTGCTCGACGCCCTGCACGAACTCGTCAAAGCCCCCGATCCGGCAGCGCGCGGCACCGCGGTGGCGCGGCTGCAGCTCGTGGTGGACGCCACCGAGGACGACGCCCCGGCCTGGGAGATGTTCGTCCTGTGCCTCGCCGAGGCGCTCGAGGCCCGGTTCGAGCTGACGGGCGACCTGTCCGACCTCGAACGATCAGCGGAAATACTGCGCCGGGTCGTGCAGCGGGTCGTACCCGGCCATCCCCGCGTGGTCGACATCCTGCAGAACCTGGCCGAGATCCTGAGCGCGCTGTACGAAGGCACCGGCCTCGCGCGCCATCTCACGGAGGCACTTCAGGTCCTGCGGTTCGGCGTCCAGCTGACCTCCCTCGACCTCCCCCGGCAGGCCGAGCTCCTGGTGCATATGGGAAGCCTCGTACTGACCGGCGGGCACACCGGCCCGAACGCCGAGCCCGCCGATCCCCTCGCGTGTCTGCGGGCCCTGCCGGCGCAGGCCGTGGACGACAGCTGTCTGGCGGGCCTGCGCTTCGCCGTCGGCCTCTCGCTGCGGGAGCGCTACGACCACGACGGCGACGGCAGCGATCTGGAGGCCGCCGTCTCCCACTTCCGGGCCGTCGCGGGCACGCTCGGGGGCGGGCACCCGTCCCGGGCGCCCGCCCTGTACGGGCTGGGAAGCGCGCTGCTGGCGCTCTTCGGCCTCACCGACGACGCCGAGTGCCTGAACGAGGCCGTCGCCGCCCTGAGGGCGAGCGCCGAAGCCGAGGAGCACGCGACACCGGAGCTTCGCGAGACGCTCGGTGAGCTGGCGACCGCGCTACGCGCTCGCTTCGCTCTCCGGACGTCCCGGTCCGACCTGGAGGAGGCGATCGCCGTCGGACGGGCACTGCTGCAACTGACGCAGCGGACCGGCCCCGAGCGCGCCCTCGTCCTGGCCGGGATCGGCACGGCCCACCTGGGCCTGCTGGAATGCACCGACGACCGCGGGTTCCTCGACGCAGCGATCGACCACTACCGCGCGGCCACCGAGAACGTCTCGGAGCACCCCGCATTCCAGTACGGCTTCGAGCACATGTTGCTGACGGCACTACGCGAACGCTTCGAGCGCACAGGCGACCGCGACGACCTGAACGAGGCCGCCTCCCTCGTACCCGCGTCGCCGCACTCGGTCCCGGCGCACCTCGCCGACCGCGCCACGGTGCTGTCGGACTTCGCCCTTGTGCTGACGAAACGACACGCGTGCACCTCGCAGCGGGCAGACGTCGAACGCGCCATCACCTTCCTCGAAGCCGCGGCCGAGGCAGCCGGCGGAGATCCCATTCGCCGCTCGGGCCATCTGAACGATCTCTGCGTGAGCGTCAAGGAGCGCTTCGACCATACGGGCGACCTCGCCGACATCGACAGGGCCGTCTCCTTCGGCCGGGCGGCGCTTGCCGCCCTCCCGGCAGGCCACCGAGACCAAGCCATGTGCATGTCCAACCTCGCCCTCGCCCGTCACGTCCGGGCCGAGCTCACGGCCGACCACGGGGAACTGGACGCCGTCATCACCGACCTGCGCGAGGCCCTGTCGATCGCACCCGACGATCCCGCCCTCCGGGCCCACATCCTCGCCAACCTGACCGCCGCCCTCCTCGACCGCTACGAGCGACTGCGGGGTGCCGCCGATCTGGCCGAGGCCGGCTCCCGGGCGCGTACGGCGGTCGAGATCATCCCCGAGCAGCACCCGCAGCGACCCGCGATGCTGTGCAACCTCGCCATCACAACCGACCTGCGCCACGAACTGTTCGGGCACCGACCCGACCTGGACAACGCGGTTGTCGTCGGACAAGCCGCAGTGGATGCGCTGCCGTCGGGTCACCCCGACAGGGGCCGGTACCTCACCGCGCTCGGGGGGATGCTGGGACGCCGCTTCGTGCAGTTCGGCGACCCTGCGGACCTGGACCGAGCAGTCGCATGCTTCCGCGAGGCGGTCCGCACCACCCTCCACCACGAGGCCCGGTCCCGCTCCTCGGCCCTGTCGGGTCTGGGCAGCATCCTCGCGGAGCGCTTCCGGTCCGCCAAGGACCCGGCCGACCTCGACGAAGCGATCGCCCTCTTCGACGCGGCTGCCGAGACAGCCACGGACGACAGCCTCCACCTGGTGCTGTACCGGCTCAACCGCGCGCAGGCGCTGTACGACAAATTCCAGCTCACCGGCCGGCGCCGCGACCTGCAAGCGGCGGCGTCCGCCTGCGAACTGGCGTGGAGCACCACCGGGAGCCCGACAACACGCATCCACGCCGCCGCCCTGGCGGCCCAGTTACTCGCCGACGTCGCCCCAGCGCGGGCGGCGCAGGCCGCAGAGGCCGCCGTACGGCTCATGCCCCTGACCGCGCCCAGGCAGCTGGGGCGCGCCGAGCGGCAGCACGCACTCGCCAACCTCGGAGGCCTCGCAGCCGACGCGGTCGCCTACACGCTCGAAGACACCAGCCGTCCCCGAGACGAACGGGCCGCCCGCGCACTGTCGCTTCTCGAGACCGGACGCGGTGTCCTGCTGAGCCAGTTCCTCGACACCCGCAACGACCTCACCGAACTGCGCCTGCACCACCCCGACCTCGCGACACGCTTCGTCCGGCTGCGCGACGACCTCGACCGGATGGCCGACCCACCGCCGTTGTGGTCCCGACCCGCAGTCGACACGACCACACCCGACCGGCACCGCGCCGCCCGGGACTTCGAAGCGGTCCTGACCGAGATCCGCGGCCTGAAGGGTTTTCACACCTTCGGCGAGCCGCCCTCGGCCGAAGCCCTGCAGGCGCAGGCCAAGGACGGACCTGTCGTCGTCCTCACCGTCAGCGCCCGCCGTAGCCACGCCCTGCTCCTCACCGACCACGGGATCGACGTCCTGGAACTTCCCGGCCTCACCGCCGACGCCCTGCAGGCCCGGGCCGCCGACCTCGGTGACGCGCTGGAGAGGGCCGCCACGGGCACGACGCCCGACGAGCGGATCCGCATCCAGTCCGTGCTCACGGACCTCATGGGCTGGCTGTGGGACGTCGTGACCGGACCGGTCCTCACCACGCTGGGCCACACCCGCCAGCCCGGCCCCGGCGAGACGTGGCCGCGGGTGTGGTGGGTCGCCGGTGGCCTCCTCGGGATGCTGCCGCTGCACGCCGCAGGCCACCACAGCGATGCACCGGACGACCCGCACCGACGCACCGTCCTCGACCGCGTGGTCTCCTCCTACACGCCCACCGTCCGAGCCCTGCAATACGCCCGCGCCCGCGCGGCCTCGCACGCCGGTTCCCCAAGAGGGCTGGTCGTCGCCATGCCCACCACGCCCGATCTCCCCGACGGCACCCGACTCGCGCACGTGGGAGGCGAGGCCGACCTGGTGTGCCGGCACCTCGGCGACGCGGTCCTGCTCCGCGAACCCGCCCCGTCCGGCCGGGCGACCCCCGGCACACCGTCCGCCGGCACCCCCACCAAGGCCGCCGTGCTGTCCCTGCTGCCGAGCGTCGCCATCGCGCACTTCGCCTGCCACGGTTCCGCGCACCCTGCCGACCCCTCACGCAGCATGTTGCTCCTCCACGACCACGTCGACGATCCGCTCACCGTCAAGAGCCTCGATTCGGTGCACCTCGACGGCGTCCGGCTCGCCTACCTGTCGGCCTGCCGAACCGCCGCCGTCGGGTCCGCGTGGCTCCTCGACGAGTCGGTCGACCTCACCTCGGCCTTCCAACTGGCCGGATTCCCGAGCGTCGTGGGCACGCTCTGGGAGATCAACGACCAGGTCTCGAAGACCGTGGCTGACAGCTTCTACACCCACCTGCGCGGTCCGGACGGCCGGATCGACACCGGTCGCGCCGCGTGGGCGATCCATCAGGCGGTCCGCGACCTGCGCGACGGCCGCGACCTGCGCGGCCCGTACGACCGGATCAAGGTGCCGTACCTCTGGGCCGCCTTCCTGCACGCAGGGGCCTGACCGTCCCGCCTGTCGGCCTGCGTGTGGACACCCGGCGGCTCGTGCAGCTCGTTCGGCCGGAGCGTGTGCGGGCATGACGGCCGACTTCGCAGGCAGGGCACGGCAGTTGCGCAATGTAGCGGTCGCCTGGGTGCGCGGACTCCGATACTGGTGCAGACGGACGGAGCACGATCCCGAGGGCCGACCGCAGGTCGAGTTGCGCCGCGTGCCTCACGCTCGGCGACGCCTCCACGGTTGCGGGTGGGCTGTCCCGTGTCTCAAACGGCCATGGTGGCCTTGGGGTGGGACCGGCACTCCGAGGTCCGGGCATCCTGCGGGCGGGCCGTCGGAAGCGGACGGGCGTTCAGGTGTCCTTTCGGATGGTGCAGCGGGATCTGGGTGTCGTCCACGTCCCGCAGCGCGAAGCCGTCATCGCATCCGGCTTGCCGCGGCGGTGGAGGCAGGACGGCCGGCGGGGGTGGTACTTGTCCTCACCTGATGCGGCGGACTCAAGCACGCATGCCGCCATCATCTGTCATTCACCCGTATGGAGTAATTGGGCGTACGCGCGTTGTCGCTGACGAATAGATGATCGTTGCACTCTCCGCTATCTGAGGAGTATGCGGTATGGACAAGGTGGAGGTCTGACCGATGAGCAGAGGAGGGCCCGGGAACGGGTACGGCTCCTTGCCGCTCAGCGGTTTGCTCAGGGCGCGACGACCTCGGCGATCGCCGAGGAACTGCGGGTGAGTCTGCGATCCGTTCAGCGCTGGCGTCGCAAGTGGGCCGAAGAAGGGGCTCCGGCGCTGGTTTCACAAGGTCCCTCGTCACGGCCACGGTTAAGTAGCGAGGAGTTCGACCGGCTGGAAAGAGATCTGGCCATGGGGCCGATGGCCTATGGCTGGCCTGACGAACGTTGGACGTTGGAGCGCGTCCGGCTCCTGATCGCCAGACGTTTCAACCAGGAGTACACGGTGCCGGGGGTGGCGAAGCTTCTGCGCCGACACGGCTGGTACTGCCAGATGCCGGCTCAACAGGCCGATGAGCCGTACCGGGTGAGCGGGTGGCTGAAGATCACATCGCCGAGGCGCCGGTGACCCCGTGGCCCACTCATGGACCAGCGACTCCGCCGGTTGAATCGCTGTTGCTCGATGCGCGAGCGCCTTGCGTCGGTGCGGGAATGGTTACCGGAGCGCCACCGCTCCCGTCGAAGCCAGAACACAACTGGCTCTCGATGCCACCCGAGGTCTGAAGTCGCTCGGCTCGCACTCAGCGCAGAGCACCGAGCAGCAGTGGCGCGAGTTCAGCGACGGCGGCCTGCAACCAGTCCCGATCGGGGACCAGCAGAGGAGAAATGCATGTCCAGCATCCTTGTCCCAGGCACGACGAAGGCAGAGCATCAGGCGCTCCTCGGCGGCGCATACCGCTACTTCGAGGGCGTCGGTCTGGCTGCAAGCCCGCCCGACCCCGACATCGCCGACGGTGACGGCCTCGTCTCGTACATCAACGCTTCCACGAACCCGGCCCCGGCCCATCTCGTCGAAGAACAGAAAAGGCTGTCGACGGTGCTCGAAGGACTGACCGGCCTCGTCACGGCAGCGGTGCTCGCGGGCGCGGAGAAGGGAAAGCACGGCAAGCACGAGCCGGAGGCGTGGGCCGAACCCGTCCGTAAAGGGCTGGGACCCTTCATCAGCGGCATCAACTCCGAACAGGTCACCTACAACCGCGACGTTGTAGGAGTCGAAGTGGCGAATCAGTTCCTGAACATCCTGATGAACGCCGTGACCCGCGAAAGCCCCGCTCTCGACTCATTCCGGAGGTTCCTGGCGGGGCAAGGGGAAACCATCAGGCTTCAGGGGGAGGGGAAGGAAGAGGGCTACCAGTACGCCTGCATCGGAATGGTCCACGAGATCTTCCAGCTGGCTGACGAACGGTGGGTCTACCTCCCCAAGATCCGCTGCTACTTCACCCGCTTCACCCGGTCGACCTTCAAGGTGACCGCGGGATGCGCCTCCGCGAGCAAGTTCAACTTCAACTTCGCGGTCGAGAAGTTCGTGGCCCCGTTCAAGATTCAGACGTGGCGCGACAACGAGGACTTCCGCAAGGACGTGGACGACTTCATCAAGCGTCACACCGGGGCGGCCATCAAGCAATCGGACAACTACTTCGACGACATCTTCGATTCGAAGCCGAGCGATAAGCAGGAGTGAAGGAGGTCCCTCGGGGGGTGGTGCGCGCCTCATCTCCGGCGTTGAGCAGCACCCCCCTCCCAAGCATCGATCACCGAAAGTCGGGGTCGGCTGCCTTCCTGACCGCGAGGGCGCTGCAGCACCACGATGCAGCGCCCCCAGGCAGGCCGCCGGACCCAAACACGCGGCCGCGAACGGTCATGCGCACAGATCCGGTAGTCGGAAGCGGGGTTCGAATCATCATGGTCATTCTTGTGCAGAAATTCGAAGTCATCCCGGACTGTCCATCACTCAACTCGAAGCAGGCGGAGACATTCAGCTCCTTGGTCTCTCGGCTGACCGGCAAATATGCCGACTTCTCCCGGGACGGGATGACCATCGTCAAGGACGCGAAATCGATCATGCGCATAGACCAGCAGAAGTCGATCACGCATCCGTTCGAAGGCGTCAATATATCCGGGCAATTGCATCACACTTTCGCCTGTGTGTTCCTTGCCGCCACGCTGCTCCGCCGGACAGAGAGAAGGGGGCAGGAGGAAGTGGAAGCGGCTGTTCAGGAGGCGCTCGAGGCGAGTCGCAGGGATGGCCGTCGTTATCTGGTCCGCGAGAGCGAGTACCAGCGGCTGACACAATGAGGTGAGTTGCCGGTGGGTGATCGAGGCAGCAGGCGAGTTTGAGGAGCGCCTCGTGGACGTCGGCCCGCCCTTCCCGGCGCACCCGGAGACGTAGGAAGCCGCATGAGGCTCCTGTGTTGTTGAGAGAGGTGCTCGACGTCTCAACTCATCAACGCGGGAGCCTCGTTGGTTCCCTGTGACGCAGCGCGCCAGTCGAGCCGCGATGCGGCATTGGGCTCGGCAAGTAGTGCCTCATGCAGTCGTTGCCGGACTCCGGCCTCATTCCCGTCTCGTAGTCGTCTCCCACAGGTCATGCCCGACCCGAAGCCCATCTCGGTGCGCAGGTAATCCCACTGAATGCCATGGGGGCCGCACGTACAGGACGCCGCACAGAACCTTCCGAACCGGCACGGGCTCGCGTCCCGGATACCGAAACCGCCGTTGCTTGAACGGCAGCAGCGGTCCGATCCGCTCCCACGGCTCATCCGACACGATCCACGGTGAAGCCCCCATGTGATCAGAATGCGCAACCCCCTTGCGGACAACCAGGGGCAAGGCGTCGCACCGCGTCGACCGTTGTCGGCCGGAATGCGACATCACCCCTGAAGAGCAAGGGTGCGGTCGCGGATCTGCCAGCCACCTCTCGATCACACCTGCTGGACTGATCGCGAAACGCGCTGCCTTCACAGGACGGAACGCCATGCAGGCAACCACTACCGCTTCAGTCAACGGCAAACTCTCACCTCCTCGGTCCCCGCTGGCGGGGTGGCTGGCCGTAGTCTCGGTGATGCTGGGGATCTTCGTCATCGTCACCACCGAGATCCTGCCGATCGGTCTGCTGACCTCGATCGGATCCAGTTTCACCGTCTCGGACGGGATGGCTGGACTGGTGATGACCATGCCGGGCTTTCTGGCGGCGATCGCCGCTCCACTGGTCACTGTGGCCACGGCACGCTTCGACCGCCGACTGATGCTGTGCCTCTTCATGCTCTTGCTGGCAGTGGCGAACTTCCTAGCCGCCGCGGCACCCGACTACTGGCTCGTACTGATCTCCCGGATCATGGTCGGGATCACGATTGGCGGCTTCTGGTCGATCGGAGCGGGGTTGGCGGAACGACTGGTGCCGCCGGGCTCGGTCGGCAGGGCAACTGCTGTGATCTTCTCTGCCGTCCCGCTAGGATCCGTCCTCGGCGTGCCGACGGGCACCCTCATCGGAGATCTCGCTGGATGGCGAACGGCCTTCACCGTCGTGGGAGCTCTGACGGTCGGCGTACTGGTCATGCTGCTCTTGTTCGTGCCGCCGCTTCCTCCGCTCCAGGCCACACGGCTGGGCGTGCTCAACGGCATGCTCCGCAGCGTCAACACTCGCTTGGCACTCCTGCTGACGTTCCTCGTTGTGCTGGCTCACTTCGGCACCTACACCTACGTGACACCGTTCTTGGAACAGGTCACCCGCGCCAGCGATGGTCTGATCACCACATTCTTGCTGCTCTATGGTGTCGCCGGCATCCTCGGCAACTTCCTGGGTGGCGCCTGGGTGGCCCGGTGTCCGCGAACCGTCTTCGGGCTCGCGGCCGCCCTGATCGCCGCGGTGACCCTCCTCCTTCCAGCGTTGGGCCGCTGGGAGACCGGCGCAGCGGCACTGCTGATCGTGTGGGGCATCGCGTATGGCGCCGTACCAGTCGCGTCGCAGACCTGGTTCCACAAGGCGGCACCGCATGCCCCGGAAGCGGCATCGGTCCTGTTCACCGCCTCTTTTCAGGCAACGATCTCGATCGGTGCACTCGTAGGAGGAGTCATCCTGGACCGCACCTCTCCGTCCGCGGTCATGCTGCTAGGCGGTTGCACCGCAGTGCTCATGGTCCTGGCAGTCGGGGCACACCTCGTCGCGCCGGACCGCAACGAGCGGCCCTGAACACACACTGGTATCCGGGCCTGAAGCCGTTGCCGGACCGGCAGGTGCTGTGCGGGATCCTGTACGTGCTGCACACGGACATCCAGTGGGAGTACCTGCCCAAGGAGCCGGGGTTCGGTTCCGGCATGACGTACTGGCGGCGGTTGCGGGACTGGAACGAGGCCCGGGTCTGGCAGCAGCTGCACGAGGTCCTGCTGGCTGAGCTGACCGCGGCAGGCAGGCTCCAAGCTGCCCCGCCAGTGTCCTCAAGAAGCAGACCGCGCGGGGCGCGGACCAGATCTGGGAAGCCCGCCCCAAGTGGACCTGTCACGAACTCCCGCGGGCCCGGTCGACGCCGGGCTCGTCCCGCACCGCCTTCACCACCCGGTCGACGGTCCGGGCGTACTCCTTGTCCTTGATCGTCAGGGTGTCCGAGTCGAAGACGATCACGTCCTGTTCGGTTACGGCGCTGGGGAACTCCTCTCCAGCAGCGGCGTCACCTTCCGACTGTCCGACCCGGTGACGCTGTAGTCGGAGGCGACGAGGGACGAGAGCAGGTGGGGGTAGGTGAGGGCCGAGGCGACGAACAGCCCCAGAGGGCAGATGTGCCGGGGCCCGGAAGTAGGACAGTCCACCGTGCTGCACCGGAGGGAAGCCCCCCTCAGCTCCGCCCCCGCGCCCCGTCCGCCCCGGGTACGCCGATCAGCAGCAGCGTCACGTCGTCGTCGTGCGCGGACATGTCCGGGATGAGGGTACCGACCACCCGGTCCGCCTCCTGGTCGAGGAGCTCGGGGTCCGCGGGAGCGTTCTTCGGTGCGCGGTCCACGGTGCGGGCGAGGACGTCGATCCGGGCCTCGATGTCGGTGCCGGGGCGTTCGACCAGTCCGTCGGTGTAGAGCACGAGGAGGCTGCCCGGCGGCAGCGCGTACGTGGCCTCCTCGAACGGCACCCCGCCGCCGCTCGCGTCGTTGACTCCCAGGGGCACACCGATCGGCGCCGGCAGCCGGCGGGTGGGCCCGTCTGGGGGCCGGACGAGGACGGGCGGGTGGCCCGCCGAGCAGAGGGTGACGTCGCCGGTGTCCCGGTCCAGAATCAGGTAGACGCAGGTGACAAGCTGGGTCGCCAGGTCACCCACGAAGCTGTCCAGCGCGGTCATCAGCCCGCTGGGCGTCACCCCCGTGCGGGCGAGCGCGTGGGAAGCGGCCCGCAGCTGCCCCATGACGGCCGCCGCCTCCAGTCCCCGGCCCATCACGTCGCCGACGACCACGCCGGTGCGGCGGCCGTCGAGGAGGATGACGTCGAACCAGTCGCCGCCCACCCCGGGGTCCTGGAGGGAGGCCAGGTACCGGTGCGCGCTGGGCAGGTACGGGAGGCTGGGCGGCTCCCCCATGAGGCTGTGCTGCAGCGTGTAGGCGATGCGCCGGTGCTGTTCGTAGCGCTCGGCGCGCTCGGCCTCGGCCCGTCTGCGCTCGGTGATGTCCCGGACGGACAGGACCACCAGCGTCTCCCGTTCGGCCTGCAGTTCGGCCTGGAGGCTGCTGATGCTCACCTCGACGGGGAAGTGCGTGCCGTCGCGGCGCAGCCCGTACAGGTCCCGGTCGACGACGGTCGGCTGCGGGTCACGCAGGCCGAGGTAGGCGCAGAGCAGCGCGCCGTGCCGCCGACGCCACGACTCGGGCACCAGATCGACGACCTGGGTGCCGACGAGGTCGTCCGGTGTCCGGCCGAACAAGGGCTCCACCTGCGCGTTGGTCATGACGATGATGCCCTTGCCGTCCGCGATCAGGGTGGCGTCGGGCGCGGACTCCAGCAGGGCGCGGAACCGCCGGTGGGCGCGTTCCAGCTCGCGCTGTGCGGCGGCCCGTTCGGTGACGTCGGTGACCACGCCGCACACGGCGTAGGGGGTGCCGGAGGCGTCGGGGAGCGGGAAGAGCGTGGAGAGGAATTCCCGCGGGCCGTCCGGCAGGGTGAGCAGCTCCTCCCGTTGCAGGGGTTTGCCCGCCCGCAGCACGGCCTCGTCGGAGGCCCGCACCTCCTCCGCGAGGGGCGACGGCATGACGTCCTTGTCACGGCGGCCCAGCACCTGCTCACGGGAGAGGTTCAGGCTCTTCTCGAACGTGGTGTTGACCGCCAGGTAGCGGCCTTCCACGTCCTTGACGAACACCACCGCGGGCGTGTTGTCCATGAACGCCTGGAGCAGCTGGTTCTGGCGCACCTGCCATTCGAGACGGGCGTGCGCCACCTCGACGCGGCGGCCCACGGTCAGCGCCGCGAAGATCAGCGCGGTGAACGCGACCGTGTGGCCGCACACCAGCAGCGCGGTGCCGAGCCGGGGCCCGAACAGCTCCGCGTCCTCGCCCACGAGGACGCCCCAGCCCAGCAGCGGCGGCACGATCAAGGCGGTGACGAACAGCCGGCGCCCCAGCGTTCCCGTCGTTCCCGCGTTCGTCAGCAGTCCGGCCGGCCCCACGTCCGGCCGGACCAGGAAGAGGGCCGCGCCGAGCAGCACGAGGGCCAGCGCGGTGTGCAGCGCCATACCCGTGTACGGGCGGAACCGCTCCAGCTCGGGCACCCGGTACGCGGCCCCGTACAGTCGCAGGGTGCCGAGGGCGAGGACGGCGAGGCCCGCGATCTGGCTGATCCAGGCGGGGACGCGGCGGATGCTCGCGCACAGGGCCGCGAGGCCGCCGAGGATCAGTGCCGCGGCGGTGTTCGGTGCCATCAGTCCGGGTCTGCCCGCGTCGCCGGTGTTGTCGGTGAAGAGGAGCTCGTCGATGTGGAGGTTCGCCCCGGTCGCGTACTCCACGAGGGCGAGGGCGCCGATCACCGTCGTCAGGGCGGCCGCCGCACGGGCCGCGGTGGCCGTCCGCGAGCGGACCGGATCACGGCCGACGACGTAGACGGACAGGCCGAGGGCGATGACGGCCACCGCGGTGTTGGCCTTCATGGCCGTCGTGACGCCGGGCAGGACGCGCTTCAGCGCGTCGGCGTCGAGGATCCAGCCGGTCAGGCTCAGCAGGCCCGCCAGAGCGGCGATCAGCGCCGCCGCACCGGCCGCCGCCCGAGTGGCGGCCAGTGCGTGCGGCTGGAACGGCAGGCCGTCGGCCCGCTTCGCTCGATGGGCGCCAGGCAGCCCGGGCACCTGCTGGTTGCTCGTCACCGCATTCTGTCCCTGCCGGATGACACCCCCGCCCGCCTCCATCAGCTTACGTACTGCGGACGGTCCGCGCCCGGCGCGATGCGGGGTGCCGCACAGCGGCCGGAACCCTACGAACAACAGCGGCACCGGCTCAGGGGCGGCACCCGTACGTTCGCGGCGAAGCTCCGCGCGCGCACGCCGGCAGGCCCCCGCACGCGCAAAGACGCACGCCCCGTAGGTGCTCGCCGGCAGGCCCCGCACGCGCCAGGCAGCGTCCTTCCGGTCATCCGATCATCCGGTCGTTGGCTGGTCGTGAGGGACGGGGCGATGGCTGACGTCGCCTGGGCGGTGATCGAGTCGTTGTGCGCCGCCTGCGGGCCTGGCCCGGGACAGGTGGCGGGATCACCGCCAGGTGCCGGAGGACATCGTGTAGGAGTTCCGCACCAACGCGCCCTCAAGAGATCTGGCGGAGCGATTCGGACCCTGGCAGACCGTGCACGGGCGCTTCGCCCGCTGGACCGCCGACGGCACCTTCGACCGGCTCCTGGCCGCGGCCCAGGGGCGGCCCCGAGGTGGACTGGCGGTCCGATGGACCCCACGATCGTCCGGGCCCATCAGCCGACCGCTGATGAAGGGGGCTCGAGAAACGCGGCCTCGGACGTTCCCGCGCCAGGCTGACCAGCAAAATCCCCCTGGCCTGCGACGGACGCGGCCGGCCGTTGTCCTTCGCGGTCACGGCCGGGACCCGCAACGGCTGCATACGAGAAACAGCCCGATCGCCACCTTGCCGCCATCACCCTGGCCGGCACGTTCATCTGGCTCGAGACGTGATCGACAAGTCGCTGCTCAGGCGCTGTGTCGACGTACTCCTGTGAGAGCTCCACCAAGTACGGAGATATCTGCACCAGCGCGAGGGCGCGACAGCCGGTCCCTATCCCGTGGGCATGGTGGAGTCGGGGAGGTGAACCTCCAGCACGACTGCGGTGCCGGCCACGGTCCGGTCCTCGTGCATGTTGATCTGTCGGCCGGTTTCGACGTGCGCCCAGTGAGTGGGGGTGAGGGGGATGAGGCGGACAGTGGCTCGGCCGCCAGGCTCCAGAACGGGCATGTCCTCAACCCAGAGCCTGGCAATGCTCACCGAAGTACCCCCGGTGGGTGAGAGGTTCCCGATGTCCCACATGGGCCGCAGAACACCGTGACCGGAGATTGGTGTCTTGCGTCGCGCCTCCGTGGCTGGACGGAGCGTCAGATCCGCCCGGATCACTCCGTTTCGGATCTCGGAACATCGCCAGCGGCACCAGGCCGCGCTCCGCTCGAGACCGAGTTGCTCAGCCGCCTCGGTGAGCTGCTCCCAGAACGTCAAGGGCAGCGGATGCCCGTCCCCGAGCTCCTCCAGCAGGCTCAGCGCGATCTGCCATTCGTCTTGGGCGAGGTAGTCCCAGACGTCGCGCACCGAGATGTCGTTTTCGGTAGCGACCTCTTCCGGGACCAGGAGGGAAGCCGATTCGAGCAGCTCAGTGACATCCATGCGGTCATTGTCGACCACGTCGTCAGGCTGAGTCGGCCCGCTCTCGTCCGATGGCGGCCAGGCGGTTCTTGAGCCGGTAACTGGGACCGTTGATGGAGATCACTCCGCAGTGGTGGAGAGGCGGTCGAGGATGGCGGTGGCCGGCACCTCGTCACCGAACGCCTGTCCCCATTCGCTGCTGGTCTTGTTCGAGGTCAGGATGATCGAGCCCTTCTCATAGCGCTTGGAGATGACCTGGAAGACCAGGTTGGCCTCCGCGCGGGCAAGGGGCTGGTAGCCGGCCTCGTCCAGGACGAGGACCGCTGGCGGCAAGTAGGCCTTGGCCTCGACGAAGGAGAGACTGGCGAGGTCTTTGACCTTGCGAGGGCCGAGCTCGGGCCGGAAGGAGAAGTCGTAGTCCTCCAGCGTCTTGTGGTGCGGCGGCCTCGACAGCCTCAGGCCCTGGCGGAAACGGCGGTCGTCACGGACAGCGAGTTCTGCGGACAGGGCCAGGCCGATGAAGTCGAGGTAGCCCATCTTGGCCTCATCGGCCCGCTGCGCGTACCGGGTCAGGGCCTCGGCCAGGTGTGGCCGCAGCCTGACCGCCGGCCGTCCTTCGTTCGGGTACAGAACCTGTGAGGTGTCCCCCGGTCGAGTGAGCGGGGACGGAGGCTGCCGCCGCTGCGCCGATACGGTCATGCCGTGACCTCGAATTCAACACAAACGCAGTCCGTACGCTCCGCCGAGGTGGGGACCTTCGTCGCCATGTCGTGGAGCCGTGAGACGCCGCAAGGCGCCATCCCTTACGTCCTCGCCTTCTCCCTCGGTGACGGTGACAACGGTCCCGAAGGCTCCGCCGCCGCCGTCGAGCAGCTGATGCGGAACTGCCAACTCTCCACCGAGGAGGGCCTGGTCGACGGCAGCTCCCGGCCGAGCCTGCCGATCAGCCTGCTCGTTGTGGACGGGTCCGTCGTCCTGACGATGCCGCAGATCAACGCACAGATCGTCCCCTCGAACAAGTGGCTTGCGGATGTCGCCGAGCGCGGGTACGCCTGTCTCCTTCTCACGACGCGCACGTGGCCGGGCGGCGAACTGACCGACAACGACGCGCTGGCCGCCTTCGCCAACGACGAGGAGACACTGAAGCTGTCCGCCAAGGTCGTCCTGCCGGCCCGCAAACTCCGCGATCGCTGACCCGACCGCCGACCGCCGACCGCAGGTTCGCTCGACAAGGTGACGTGGTTCGCCTACGCCCCGGCTGGTCTCCTGGGCACACTGGAGCGCGCTCACTCGGCCGACCTGCACACGCTGAGCGTCCGTACCGGGCAGGGGACGTGGAGCGTCTACGTCCAGCGAGCGGGGGTTGCGTCCAGCCCGTAGTACGCCCCCGCGAGGCCGGCCGGTGACCTCGGCGACGGTGTCCGTGTCGCCGCCGAGGCCGATCGCCGCACGCAGCGCGTCTTCGAAGATGGCGTTGGTGCGCAGGGCCCGGACGGCGGAGCCCAGGCAGGGCCAGCGGGAGGACCGTGGCGTAGAGGATGCGGTGGTCTGGGCGGACCAGGGCCTGGATATCCGGGAGCGCGGTGAGGGGTGCGCGACGCCCATTGCCGACCTCGAAGATGACGCGGACGAGTTCGTGGAAGATCGCGGTGCCCTCGCAAGCCGCGCAGTCGCCGTGGGTGAGGGCGGCGACGCGGCGG
The DNA here is from genome assembly GCF_044545925.1 of Streptomyces sp. NPDC053367. Classification (NCBI taxonomy): domain Bacteria; kingdom Bacillati; phylum Actinomycetota; class Actinomycetes; order Kitasatosporales; family Streptomycetaceae; genus Streptomyces; species Streptomyces sp. NPDC053367. The sequence goes on from NZ_JBITYN010000006.1 coordinate 490,348, forward strand.
GCCGCATCCATGGTGGCTTCCCGGTCAGCACGTGCGAAGCGGATCGCGGAGGCGGATGCGCGTATCAACGAGCCGTTTCCTGCTGCGCGATGACCAACCGCCCCACCAATAGGTCTGACCCTGCCGCCCGCCCCCGAACGGCGCCATCGCCCCCCCCGGGGCGGCTGCGTGTTCCCGATCGAGTGGTGGCGCTCGCCGGCGTCATGTACGTACTGCGGACCGGTGTCGCGTGGCGTGACGTCCCCGCGGAGGCAGTGGGCTGTTCCGGGTGACGGCCTGGCACCGACTGCGGGACTGGACCGAGGCCGGCGTCTGACCGCGCCTGCACGCCGCCCTGTTGACCGAGGTTCGTCTTGCCAGCCTGCTGGACCTGGACGACTGCTCCGTGGACGGATCGCACGTCCGGGCGCTGAAAGGGGGGACCACGTCGGACCCTCGCCCCTCGATCGGGTCCGCCCTGGCTCGAAGCACCACCTGATCGTCGACCGGCACGGAACCCCGCTCGCCGTCACGCTCACCGGTGGCAGCCGGCACGACGTCATCCAGCTCCTTCCCCTGCTCGACGCCGTTCCGTCGATCCGGGGTCTGCGGGGCGTCCCCGCCGCAAGCCCCGGCGTCTGTATGCCGACCGGGGCTACGACTTCGACGAGTACCGCCCCCTGCTGTGGAAGCGCGGCATCAAGCCGATGATCGCCCGACGCGGCGTCGCTAACGGCTCCGGACTGGGCAAGGTGCGCTGGGTTGTCGAGCGTGCCTCGCCTGGCGGTACCAGTTCAAACGCCTCCGCACCCGCTACGAGCGCCGCGCCGATCTCCACCAGGGCCTGCTCGCACTGGCCTGCAGCCTTATATGCCCGCGCCGCCTGCGAACCTCATCCTGAAGCGATCAGCTGGCGACGCTGAACCACCCCGGTCGCACCTCGGTCAGAAGCGGTTGCAGGGACCGCACGGCGGTCCGCAGGTCCTGATCCGTGACGTCAAGAGGCTCAGGCAGGCTCAGCCCGTACCAGCGCAGCCGCCAGAGGTCGAAGATCTCGCTCCCGTCGGGTGCGAAGTCGACATCGACCTCGATGCCGTTGTCGCTGACGAAGCGGCACCCGGCCCCATGAACCGAGTAGGAGTAGGTGCCGACCTGCCCACTCCGGTTGATGATCCCGTGAGAACGGACCAGGCCGAGGACATCTGCGAGTCGCTCAAGCGAGGGGATCGCCGCCCTCATGGCCTCGTCAACCGCGTTCAGAGCGTCGACGTAACCAAGCACGAGCCCCCGTGCATCCCCAACCCGTTCCATACGTCGTCCCCTGAGCCCGTGGTTGAAGGGGATTGTTCCATGGGCCGCAAGCGTCTCCGCAGGGCGGCATTCTGAAACGATCAGTAAGTCGTACGCCGGCTCGGCCCCGATCACCCGGGCCTTCGGCAAGAAACACTTCGTCGGCCGCCGCTTCGTCAAGAACAACCGGCTCATGCACGCCGGCTTTCTCCGGGCCTTCTCATCCCTCACCGCCTCACCGCCTCACCGCCTCACCGCCTCACCGCCTCACCGCCTCACCACGAGCGAACGCCCACTACCGGCGCCGACGCGAACACGGAGACTGGCACAACGCCGCCCAACGCCACCTGCTCAACCGCCTCCTCGGCCAGCTCCACCACTGTCTCCAGACCCGGCAGCCGTTCGACGAACAGCGCGCCTTCGCGCCACTGCTTCCAGCGCAACTGGAGACCGTGACAGGGGCCCGCAAGCCGAGCCACTGATCGGCGTCCCAGGCCCGGAACCGATCCGCTTCGATGAACCCCAGCTTGGCCGCGAGGCGCATCGAACGGACGTTGGCGGTCTGAGTGGCGAGCACCACCGGCTCACCCGGAAGGACGTCTTCGAGCCAGCCCAGAGCCGCCGCGCACGCTTCGGCCGCATACCCGAATCCCCACGCCTGCGGCAGGAACAGGTAGCCGAGATCGACTTTCCCCACGGCAGAGGGGCAGACGTGCTCCGTTACTCTCCGGAGCAGGATCTGGCCGATCATCACCCCGTCGAGATCGACGACGAAACTCCCGGACCGACCGCCCGGGCACCTCGGGTATCTCGCCGCCCTCAAGCTCGTCACGCGGCCGGGGGCCGCCGAGGTAGGTGTGCACCTCCGGCGAGGCGTGCAGCTCGACGAACGCCGCACGGTCCCTGGCCTCGGGCTCACGCAGCACGAGCCTCTCGGTCCTGATCGGTGCAGGCGGCCACGCAACGGGTCCGAGATCATTCATGTCGGCCAGCCGATCAGCGGCCTCGGTAGCGATCAAGACCCGTGGTCCCTCTTGACTTCTTCGGCCCTCACGTGGGCGGTGTCGAGGACGACCCGGGTGACGTCGAGGAGGCCGACGTCGTCGAGTTGGTGCGGCACGACCTCGTGCAGGCGGCCATGCTGAATGTCACCGATTCGGCGGCCCGACCCCGGTGAGCACGCTGCCTTGCACCGGGTGATCTGTGGGAGGTCGTCTGGACTCGGGCCAGGGCACGTGGCGGGCGAAGGGCCGGGCTATGCGGGTGCGGGCTTACTGGCGGCGGATGAGGCCGAGTTCGGTGGCGGTGGCGACGGCGGCGGTGCGGGAGTCGACACCGAGCTTGGCGTAGATGCGGGCAAGGTGGGACTTGACGGTCCCTTCGGTGAGGTGGAGCCGGGCGCCGATGGCCTGGTTGGACAGGCCCTCGGCTACCAGGGTCAGGACTTCGCTCTCGCGGCGGGTCACGGCGGTGCCCGGAGTGCGCAAGCGGTTCATCAACCGGTCCGCGACGGCGGGGGCGAGAGCGGTGCGGCCGGTGGCGGCGGTGCGTACGGCGGCGGCCAGGTCCTCGGGCGGGGCGTCCTTGAGGAGGTAGCCGGTGGCGCCGGCTTCGATGGCGGGCAGGGTGTCGGCGTCGGTGTCATAAGTGGTGACGATCAACACGCGGGGCGCCCCGGCGCGGGCGGTGATCGCGGCGGTGGCCTGGGCGCCGTTCATACCCTTGCCGAACTGGAGGTCCATGAGGACGACGTCGATGTCGCCCTGGGCGGCTCGCGTGATGGCGTCCTCCGCGGTGGCGGCCTCGGCCACCACGGTCATGCCGGGCTCGGTCTCCAGTACGGCGCGCAGCCCGGCCCGCACGACGGGGTGGTCGTCGGCCAGGAGCAGGCGGATGGGGGTGTCGGTCACGGTCACGCCTCGGGTGTGGTGTGGGGTGGGGTGTCGGGGGTGAGGTCGATGGGCAGTTGGGCAGCCAGGGCGGTGCCGTGGCCGGGGCCGGATTCGACGGCGAGGGTGCCGCCGAGGGCCTGCGTGCGGGCGCGCATGGCGGACAGCCCGAACCCGCCGGCCTCGGGGTCGAGGACGGGCAGGTGGGCGGGGTCGAAGCCGCGTCCGTCGTCGACGACATCGACGGCAACGTGATCGCCGAGGTAGCTGAGGGTGACCTCGGCGGTCGAAGCGTCGGCGTGGCGGACGGCGTTCGCCAGGGCGGACTGGGCGATCCGCAGCAGCGCGACCTCGTGCGCGGTCGGCAGTGGTACGGGCTCGCCTGTGAGGTGGAAGCGTGCGGTGATCCGGTGGCGGGCGCTGGTGGTGGCGCACAGCCGCTCCAGGGCGGCGGCGAGGGTGGTGCCTTCCAGCGCGGGTGGGGCGAGGGCTGCGACGAAGCGGCGCGCTTCGGCGAGGTTGTCGACGGCGGTCTGGCGGGCCTGGTCGACGTAGCGGGCAGCATTCTCGGGGGTCTGCGGGAGGGCGCGTTCGGCGGCGCGCAGCAGAAGCTGGATGCTTGAAAGGCCCTGGGCGAGGGTGTCGTGGATCTCGCGGGCCAGGCGTTCGCGTTCGGCCAGCACCCCGGAGGTGTGCTCCGCGGTGGCCAGGTCGGCGCGGGTTGCGGTGAGTTCCTCGATCAGGCGCCTGCGCTGCTCGCTCTCCCGGTACAGGGCCTGATACCCCCACACCACCGCGACCGCCACGGCGGCACCGAGGGCCGGTCCGATCGCCATCGCCGCGCTGAAGGAACCCTGGTGTGCGGCGAAGCCGGTGATGGCCGCCGCCGCGGTGAGCGCCACCGCGGCCAGTCCGGCGCGGCGGGGCAGCAGGTGGAGCTGGAGGAAGTACAGCGGGAAGGCCAACCACACCCCATCGGCGGACAGGGCCAGCAGCACCAGCCAGAGGGTGCTCACGGCGGCCAGCCACAGTGCGGCGGCCTGTCGTGAGCGGCTTACCCGAGGCAGTACCGGGCCGGCCGCGTAGACCAGGCCGCACGCTACGGCCGCGGCGAGGATCCAGCCGACGTGCGAACGGTGATCGGCCACGGCCCGGCCTGCGGCCAGGGCGAGGAGGCCGACGACCAACACGTGCAGGCACCAGGCCATGGCGCGGGTGGTGGGGGTCAGGGTGGGAGCGGTGGTGTTCACAGTCCCTCCAGCCTATGAAGAAGCCACCGGCCGGGCCTCCATCAAAAGTTACAACCGGCGTGCCGTCTTTCGGTGCGGCAAGTGCTGTCCCGGGCCAGATGTCCGGCCGGGCATCTGGCGGCGAGGGTGGAGACATACCGCTTCCTCCATCTGAAAGGGCAGTCCACGCCGTGTTCGTCGCCTGGAGAGACCTGAGATTCGCCAAGGGGCGCTTCGCCCTGATGGGCACCGTCATCGTGCTGATCACCCTGCTGGTCGGGCTGCTGTCCGGGCTGACCGCCGGATTGGGCCGGCAGAACACCTCCGCGATCACCGGTCTGCCCGCAAACAAGATCGCGTTCAACGCACCCGGCAGCGGCCAGGACGTCTCGTACGCCAACTCCACCGTCACCGAGAAGCAGTGGCGGCAGTGGGCCAAGGCGCCCGGTGTGCGCAGCGCCGAACCGCTGGGCATCACCACCACCAAGGCGAGCGCCGGAAACAAGAGCACGGGGGTCTCCGTTTTCGGCGTGCAGCCCGGCTCCGCGCTCGCCCCCGACAGCAACAAGCTCGACGACCAGTCGGCGGTGCTGTCCACCACCGCCGCCGATGACCTCGGCGTGAGCGCCGGCGACAGCTTCACCCTGGCCGGACAGAAGATCACCGTCGCCGCAGTGAGCGGAGATGCCTCCTTCAGCCACACCCCGGTCATCTGGACCAGCCTCGACACCTGGCAGAAGACCGCAGCCCCCACCGGCAAGACCAACGGGCCCACCGCCACGGTCATCGCCCTGAACACCACCTCCGGCGCCGATGTGAAGGCCACCGACCAGGCAGCGACCACCAGAACGGTCTCCAGGGACGACTCGTTGTCCGCGATCGGCTCCTACACTTCCGAAAACGGCTCCCTGCAACTGATGCGCGGCTTTCTGTTCGCCATCTCCGCCCTGGTCATCGGCGCCTTCTTCACCGTCTGGACCATCCAGCGCAGCGGCGACGTCGCCGTCCTCAAGGCGCTGGGTGCCTCCACCGCCAACCTGCTGAGGGACGCCCTCGGCCAAGCCGTCATTCTGCTGGCCGGCGGGACTCTGATCGGCACCGGCATCGCCGCCGGCCTCGGCGCCCTCGTCGCCGGCAGCGCCGTGCCCTTCGTCCTCGCCCCCGCAACCGTCCTGATCCCGGCCGCCGTGACGATCGCGCTCGGCGCGCTCGGCGCCGCCCTGTCCATCCGCCGCATCACCTCCGTCGACCCGCTGACCGCCCTGGGGAGCGCCCGATGAGCCTCAACCTGACCGACATCACCCTCACCTACCCCGACGGCGACTCGCGCCTCACCGCCCTGGACCAGGTCACCCTGGACGTGCCCAAGGGCACCCTGACCGCCGTCGTCGGCCCCTCCGGCTCCGGCAAGTCCAGCCTCCTCGCGGTCGCCGCCACCCTCATCACCCCCGACACCGGCACCGTCACCCTCGACGGCCAGGCCACCACCGGCCTGACCCGCGGTGAACTGACCGAGCTGCGCCGCCACAAGATCGGCATCGTCTTCCAGCAGCCCAACCTGCTGCCCTCCCTCACCGCCGCCGAACAGCTCCAGGTCATGGCCCAGATCGACGGTCGCAAGCCCCGCACCGCAAAAGATCGGGCCATGGAACTCCTTGACGCCGTCGGCCTGGCCGACCAGGCCCGCCGCCGCCCCCACCAGCTCTCCGGCGGCCAGCGCCAGCGCATCAACATCGCCCGCGCCCTGATGAACGACCCCACCGTCCTGCTGGTCGACGAACCCACCAGCGCCCTCGACCACGAACGGGGCGCCGCCGTCGTCGACCTGATCACCCGCCTCACCCACCAGCAGGCCACCGCCACCGTCCTGGTCACCCACGACCGCGCCCACCTCACCGCCGTCGACCAGATCGCCGAGGTCCACGACGGACGCCTGCACCTGCCCGCCTACACCTGACTCGACCCGGGCGGCCCCGGACGTGCCGAGCATGTCCAGGCACCGGGCGGTCTCTTCGGCGGCACCGTCGACGTCGCCGGCGGCGAGGTGGGTGCGCAGGGCAGCCAGGACCTGGCCGACGAGGTCGGTGGAGATACTTCGTCCAGATGTCCGAGCCTGACGGCTTCGAGCCACGTTCGAGCCAGAAGGACCTTCGCGAGATCGATGTCAGCATGCGAGACAAGGGCGATCGGCTCCGAGTGCTCGCTCGTGTGGAGCCGCTCTTCAAGTTGCCGCCTCGGCCGCGCAGGCCACCGGCAGTTCGATTGCTTCCCGGGCAGTGGGTCCGCTGGCAGTTGAACTACCGGTTCTCCAGTGCCCTGGGAATACGCGATTGGTCGTACTGGCTCGACACGTTCGACATCGCTTAGAGCCCGTAACGCGATCTTGCATGTGCGTACTGGCGTGCGTGACCAGTAGGACGACTCCGCCGTTCGTGGGGTATGGGGAATCGGTCGTGGATCGTGGACGACGAGTTGTACGGTCCGTCGTGGTGTTCAAGGTCATCACCACCGCAGCCGAGGTCAACGACGTCATGCATGATCTTCCGCTGTGCGGTGCTCACGGCCTGCTCGAGTTCGATGCGGGCGTGCTTCATGTTTCATGGTCTGCTTGAGCTGAGCGTTGTGCTCGACCGCCGGGACACGCCTGCCGTTCGTGGCCGCATTAGGCAGTTCGAGCCGGATCACCTCGAGACGGGTGACGAAGCCCTTGATCAGGTAGCGCAGCCGGGCCTGCGGTGCTGTCCTCCCGTGGGCGCTGGCAGCCCACCTCAACTGCCTGCTCCGAGATGCGGCCCCTGCCATGTGCGGGGATCCTGGCCAGGACGCCGAAGCGAGACGTCGACGACCATCGGTCAAAGCTCCAGGCGTTAAGACAACGCCGCAGTTCCGTTCACGGCGCTTGGCGGCCTCACCCACGGGGCGACGGGGAGCGGCATTGGCGCCGACGGCAGGCGCCGACGGCACCCCGCTCGTCGACGCCTGAGGAGGTCCGCCGTCTTCTTCTGCGCCTGGCCACCGCACGCCGAGGCCAGGACATCGCCATCACCCGAAGGCTGATCAAGGAATGCGACGACCTGCTGAGCCGTAGGAACTCGGCCCCCGATGTGCTGACGAAAGCCCGCGCCTCTGCCGAACGGTGGCTCTTGGAACACACAAAGGAAGTCGTTACACGCGGCGGCCGCACAGCCCAGGTCGTCGTCTTGACCGGCAATACGGAGCAGAAAGAGAAGCGAGAGCGTCGGCAGGCTGCGTCCAGGCGGCAGGAATACCTGCTGGAGCTCGTACCGGCGCTCGAGCAGGAGCGCTTCGGTGATGTACGGGCTCTGTTGAGAGCCATCGCCCAGCTGCCGGACAGCGGAGTGCGCCTTACCCGGGCGCAGGTCACCCTGCTGCAGACGGCCAGATCCCGTGTGTACGGTCAGAAGGTAGGTGTGCTCCACGACCAGGTCGTACGCAAGATATGGCTTCAGCGGCCCTGCCCGGAGTGCAAGGCCAGGCCTGGCCAGGAGTGCTTCGACAACCTTCCGTCTGGCCAACGACTGCGGCGCTTTGGCGGCCATGAAGAACGGCTGCTCCTGGTCGTGGCGTCCGGGAAGCGGCGAGCAACCCGTCAACCACAACCGGCACCAGGACCCGCCCATGAGGCTGCGCCTCCGCGCAGGGCAAGAACCACTACCGAGGACTCGGCCCGTAACGCCACACGCGTGCCATGCCCTACCTGCAAGGCCCCAGCAGGCAAGCCCTGCACGGTGCCGGGCAGTCATCCCGCCCGCTTCCGACGTCTCCAGAAGCAGCGCCGGTCGTAGGGTTCGATGAGCAGCTCACCCGATACCAGGTCATCGGTCCCCCGCCGGGCGGCCTGTGCCGGCAACGCCGGGCCCGGCAGCGGCCCCGACCCGGCGCGGATGGAACGACTCACCGCGCAGGTTATCGACGAGGACACCGTGCTGGACGATCTGGCCGCAGCCACAGCCGCCATCGTGTTCGAACACAACCGGCTCACCGACGAAGCCGCCGGCATCCAGCTCAGATACGGACCCGACGGGCGCCGGCACCCCTACCGTGCTCCGTATGCCATCTGGCAGCCCGTCGCCGGCACGTCTCACGACGCCGCGCCGGGGCGTATCGCGCCGCACGCCGTGCTCAGCCCGGAAGGCCGGCTGAGCACGGCTGCCTGCCTCCGGTGGTTGCGGATGAGCTCAATGAGCCCGCCAGCACCGGTGAGCTGCGGGAAGCACGAGGTCGGCGACGGCAGTACGCAGCTCATCGGCCCTCGTCCGCACTTGAGGATTCACAGCCACGTCCCGCGTCGAAACGACGGTCGACCTTCCACGACGCCGGACGGGGGACGGAACGGTCCGACGCAGAGGCCTTGAGGCGACAACCGACTCAAGGCCTCTAACGTCATTCTGACCGGAAACCTCGTCAGGCAGCCTGTTCCTCATCTGGATTGAATCGGTCCAGTTGCGGAGCAGCAGGCATCCCTGTGCCGCCTCGCGTGGGGCGGCGACGACAGATTTTCTGTGCAGCCCACGTCCCGACTGCCAGGACAAGAGCTGCAGCAAGACTGCCGATGAACTCGGGTAGGGCGTCCCTCAGGACGTCGTGCATGGTGTAGTTCGGCGCACGTCAAGGGGGCCCGGTCGCGCGCCGTACTCCTTGGGTGCGTCGACTGGCTGTCATGGCATCGGGGATCGTTGTCCCGGGCCCTGGACAACAGGTGAATTGTCACCTCGAAGGGTCCAGAAATCTCCTTACTGAATCGAGGCTCCCCCACGGCACCCAGTCGGCTGGCCCGACTTGGCGCAAGAATCATGCATCGGGGGCAGACCCCACGCACCCGGTTCCGTTGATTCCGCTTCCGCCGAGCTCAACGGCGTGTCGAACCCCTTAGAAATGCCCGCTGCACCTGTGCCGCTGCTGCCGGCCGGGCAGCAGCGACACGGGCGCACGGCGCCTCGGCCAAACAAGGATGCGTTCACGCCAGGCCTGCATGTCGCCCCGAAAATCGATCACAGGTTCGGTATCGATGGTGGAGACCAGGCGGCAGGCGAGTGCCTGCCGCCACCCACAACTCGGGGGTGCAATGCTCAAGGAAAGAGGACTGCTTCGCCGTGCCCTGATACGTGCAGCTGCACTGCTCACGGCGGGGATTCTCACGGCGGCCGCTGCGCCGGCAGCCGCAGCCGGGGTGGACGACGGACCGTCGGCCCAGACGTTCGTTCTGCCGGTTGGTACGCCGGTGCCCGGTCCGCAGGAGCTGCGGGATGAAGGGGTACGCAGCGCACTGGCCGTACAGTCCCGCTCGACGACGCCCGGCCAGATGGCTCAGGAGACGGTCGGCCCGGCAGCCGGCTACGGCACCCGGGCGTCTGAGCCGGCCGCCGTTCCGGCCCCGGTGCCCGCGTCGGCGCAGCAGGTCCCGGCTGACGTTCCGCCGGTGGAGTACCCGGACCCGCCGCGTTCGATGTCGGTGGCCGAGTGCAAGAAGAAGCTGGAGGCGGGCGCCGCGGTCTACATCAAGTCGCGGTTCACGGTGTGCACCGGTCTGAAGGTCACCACCATCTGGCTGCGCAGCGGCAACAACCCGGTCGGCACTAGCAGCTTCGTGCTGCTGGTGCGGGGCACGGCCAGGGAGAACGACCGCACGATCCGCTACGACTACGACGTCACCGACTTCACGCGGATCAACACCACCGAGACCAGCGGTCTGAAGATCAAGCTGGAGGGCAAGCTGGAGCGGACCTGGCCCTCGGCCGCCCGAGCCGCCCAGGGCGGGAACCTGCCGGTGACCCGGACGTTCGACCAACTGCAGCTCATGCCGTCCGCGCACTTCACGCACACCGTGCGCTACGCGCCCGGGCAGGGCACCGGATCCGGGGCCGCGGACGTGGTCTTCGGCGTCTATCGCCCCATCGTCACCTCCACCCTGCCTCCCGGCTGGACCGGCGACAACCCGGCCGTCGGCAAGCTGCCCATGCTCGCCCCTCGCTGGGACGCCGGAAAGTACCTGTCCAACCCGACCGGCGGAGGCAACCCCGCCAACAAGGGAGGAGCCTCCTTCAGCTACCTGGCGACACTGGTGTACAGCACCAAGGCCACCGCGCCAGAACGCGGCGTAGCCGCCCACATCAAGACTGCTTACACCCGCCCCCAGGCCACCTACCCGCCCAACGGCGACAAACGGATCCCCGGCCAGAAGGCTTCGGACCCGCTGCACCGCCTCTTCCTCGACACCCAGCGCCGCAAGGACAACCGCGCCCGCGCCCTGAGCAACTGCCGCCGCTACTATGGCACCGGCTACAGCGAGAACAACACCAAGGACTGCGACGAGTTCCCCTTCGCCACGACCTACGAAGGGTGTGCCCAGGCCGAGTACGACCCGTACTCGGAGAAGAAGAACTTCTCCGTCCGGCCGGTGATCAAGAAGCAGAACAGCGACGCCGGCCTTCTGCTGGCCCAGTTCTACAAGAAGAACCGGATCATCGACGGCATGGACGACGGCTTCCTCGTCAAGATCACGTCATGACGGAGCACTGAGCAGCAGCGGGCGGGCCCCAGCGGTCCGCCCGCCTCATGCATGGGCAGGCCAGAACTGCACCAGGTAGTGCTCGATGCCCTCCGGCACGCCCTCGGTGGCCAGTCGGCGCACCTCCGCGCGGCCCTCGCAGTACACCCGCACCCGCCACATCCCCTCACCGTCGGACAGGTGCAGATAGGTGTCCATCGGGCCGCCAGCCACACCCCACACCGCCAGCTCACCCGAAACGCAATGCAGCTCAGCTTCACCGCGCTCCTCCCAATCGCCACGGTCCTCTGCAACCGGTGGCGGGCCGTCCCAGATCTCCGCGGTCATGGTGGCCGTGTGCGTGTGTCCGGCACTCTCGATGTCCAGACGCCCCTCGCGGGCAGTCAGGAACGGACCCTCACTCACCCGGCCCTCCGGGTACTCCAGCGGCACCTGCGTGTCGTCGACGTCCTGCAACGCGAAGCCGTAGAAGTCGACCTCCACATCGAGCTCCTGGTCCCGGATCAGCTTGGCCACGACCGCTCCTCCCCACCGCACGCCCTGGTGCCTGCAACGGACTTGCGATCGTATCCGGGATGCTTGCAGCAGCAGTGCCAGCTGAGCAGGGAGCGAACGGGGCACCGCGCCGTAGAGAACTCGCCCAAGCAGCGCCCGGATCCCCGGCGAGGCGATCGGGTGGCGGTCGATGAGCTGGGTGCAGGTGAGCTGGCCGGTGACCTTCTCCAAGAACCGCAAGGCGGTCGGGGCGTCGGCCGGCAGATGTCCGAGCTCGCGCAGCCGCGCGTAGTAGAGGGCCTCGCCGCTGCTGACGCCGCAAGCGGTTTTGCGTAGTTCGGCGTCGTACTCCAGGGCGTCGCCGACGGTGATGTCCGCCAAGCTGCCACCCTTGACCACCCTGATCCGCGCCAGTACGCGGCGAGCCCGGCCGCCGCCCGCCGACACCCACCGCTCGGAGCCAGCGATCTCCTTCAAGCGGTCGAAGCCGTCGGGATGACGGCGCGCCTCGACGAGAGCACGGAGGTTGCCGCTGTGCAGATCCATCTGCCACGGCAGCGACAGCGGATTACGTCGGCGGCAGCCAACACCGGCTTCGACCGGTTAGAAGTCGCGGATTCGCACTGCGCACCAGTCACGTCAGGCCCGCCATGGCGCCACACGATCGGCGACAAGTCGACCAGATCTCTACGGCCATGGTCGCAGCTGTGCGTTCTTCCTGCGTCGACGACGTCGGCGTTGCGGCGGTCGCCGATCTGGGCGGTTGCCAGGTGCCGGTTCCTGTCCCGCTTGGGCCGGTTGGGAGTGCGAACCGGCGTTATGGCTCGCCCAGCGAGCGGCTCGACGGGCCACGGATTCACTGACCTGACGCCTGCACCAGCGCGGCTCCCAGAGGCTGCTTGATAAACCGCCGATTCGCTCAACGCAAGTCGACGGATCCGCCTGCGAGGCACCAGCGCCTTGGATCACACTGCCCTGGTGATGGACATGCTCGTATTCCTGGCCAAGACCGTGGGATTGCTCGCATTCGGCTGCGGAGCAGCGGTGGCCTGGGCCAGGTCCGGACCAGTTCGGTCCGTACTGGGTTCCCAGGCAAAGCGCGTGATCGAGCGCGGAGCGCAGTCGATCGAGCGCGGAGCGCAGTCGCTGGTCCGCGGAGGGGACGCATGGGTCACCGCACACGCGACGCAGCGCGTGAGCAACACCTTGGTCCACCTGCCGCCCGCGGCGCCCGGGGTCCCGACACGGGGGTGGTTCGCTGTGGTCGAAGCGACCAAGGCATGGACCGCCTTCATGCCCGTCATGCTCGTCGCACAGCTATTCAAGATCGTTTTGCTGGCTCTGGCCCTGTTCAACCTGGGGACGATCGTTGCCGCCGCCAGATATCTGGTGGAGCACCCGTCAGGTAGTGAGCGTCCGCGCCAACGGAACTGCGCAGGGTTCGGCCCTGCTGACAACCATGAGCATGCGGCTGGTGGCGGCCTCTTCGACAAGTGCATGGGGTCCGGTCCGAACCCTCTCGCCCCACTGGGGAACGCAGGGCGTGAGGCGGCAGATCGTGTGTGGTCGGCGCTCGCGGCTGTGGTGGCCGATCCGTGGAGCGACCCAGTGGCCACGACGAAAGTCATCATCGCCTTCGCCTTGCTGGTGATGGCCATACTGACCTTATGGGTCGCTATGTCCCTTGTCTATCATGCTGGCGACTCACGTAAGTATCGTCGGGCCGGTTTTCAGAGCACGGCGGCTGGGGACCTACGCCGCGCGCCCTCGCTACGCGGCGAGACAGCACGGTGGCAGCCGGTCGTTGTCCTCCTGGCTGTCTGCAGGAGTGTGGGGCTGGCGTACAGGCAGCTGGAGTCCCGCCACGCGCTGTCCGCACCACGGGTCAGCCTGAAGACGGCCGAGCGGGCTGTCTGGTCCGCCTGGCGAACTCGGCATGGTCGCGCTCGACGGGCCCGTCGCAATGATTTGAAAAGGCATGCCGCAGAGGTGGTGGGAGCCTTGCGTGCCATGGAAGCGAGACAGGACAGCGAGGCCGATACGGCGAGGGTCTTCGAGGACACAGCGGTGATGCTGCTGAAGATCGCCCAGCGGTACGCCGAAGGACGCACGCTCGCGCTGCTGGACCCCGACGACCTGGCGAACGTGACTCCCGCACATAGCCGGGAGTGGGTGCGCCTGCTCGCCCTCGGCCTGATCGTCACCGGCGCTGTGACAGGCGCACTGACGGCCGGGTTGCCGGACGCGGCAGCGACACCGCTGATCGGGGTCGTTTCGCTACTAGCATGGACCGTCCTGTACGGAGGACGGATGGTCGGTACCGACCTCGTCGACGTCATGCGGGGACAGAGCCGCGGCTGAACGGCGAGCGGCACTGGCGGAGGCACCCCCGGGGCTCATACCTCGGCGAACTGTTCCCGACCCGGGCCCGCACCACAGGCCGCCGGGTTGCTGCAACATCGGCCGCGGCGTCTCCGCCTTCGCACCCTTCGCCCTCGCGGGACTGGCCGGCTCGATCGGCTTCAGCGGCGGCCTCATTGTCTGCGCCGGCTTCTTCGTCCTCGGCACGGTCGTCGCTTTCCTCCTCCCGAGCACCGGCAGCCACGCAACAGAGCCCACCACGGAACCCGAAACCAGGGCCACAATTGGACCGAAGGCCTGATCACCACCCCACTGTTTGGCCCTGCGGCGCTGCCGCAGGGCCAAACAGTCACATGATCAACTCGCTTGTGTTAGAGCCACTCAGCCTGCGGCGGTCAGCTGGTCGTGGATCTGCTCGCTCAGTTCTCTGCCGGCTGTGGTGTCGTGAAGGTGGCGGCTTCTGCGCAGAGTTCGCCGAGCCGGTCGGTGACCGGGCGGGAGTGGACGGCCGCGGCGGCAGCTCAGCAGTACGCCGAGAGCCAGCAGGGCGGCACCGTCAGCGCACGTCCACGTAGTCACCGCCCGTGGCTTTGGCGCCCGTCACGACGTTGCCGGCGTAGTACCAGCGCCATGTGCCGTCCTTGGTGGCGGTGACTGAGGTCTTCACGAGCCCCGTCAAGGAGGTTGTGACGGTCCTGATGTTCGTGTACGTCGTGGTGCCCGCGGCCTTGAACTGAAGGGTGGCCTTCTGGCCGCCGTAGGGGTCGTAGCGGTGCGTGTCCCAGTTGGCGCGCTTCAGCGTGCCCGTGACGGTGATCGCTTGGCCCTTGGTGACGGGCTCAGGGCTCGCGTCGGCGCTGGTGATGAGTGAGGCGCGCCTGAAGCCGACTGTGGTGGAGAGCAGGTCGTCGTCCCAACCGCCCCCGGCCTTAACCGCGGTGCCGTAGGTGTTCCACGTGCCGGCGTCGCTGTTGGCGAGGTGGGCAGCGTTCAGGATCACTGTGTCGCTGCAGTTGTAGTAGGTGTATCCGCCCGTGCTGGACTGCGGGCAGTACTGCTCGACGGCGGGCTCCATGCGGTCCTCGTTCTGGGACCAGGTGCCCCGGTACGCGTCGACCCAGAAGCCGTCCAGTTTGACGTCGGTCTTGACCTTGTAGGTCAACGGCGCTCGGACATCGGCACCGGTCCCTACGACGATCGGCCGGCCGTTGTTCCACACCACGCTCGAGAACGTGATGTCGCTGTCGGCCGCGTGCGCGTTCGGCACCGCTAGTACGGTGATGGCGAGTGCGGTGCCCGCTGCGGTGAGAACGGTCGTCGTGCGCCGACCGGTTGGAGATGTGCGCCGTGAAGGCGTCTTCATGTCCCATCCCTTTTTGTTTGCGGCATCGAGCGATCGCTCGTATGCACCGTCGCTGCGGACGAGGCGGATGCATTGCCGTGGATCACTGCACATCGACGTAGTCGCCCGGGGCGGTGGCGTTGGTGGTGGAGGAGGTGCCGGCGAACGACCAGCGCCAGTATCCGTCGTTGACGGCCATGACTGTTGCTTTCAGGACACCGCCGGTGGTCGTGGCTACTGTTTTGACGGTGGTGTAGGTGTTGGTGCCCTTCTTGCGGAACTGCAGCTTCACCGGCTGGCCGGTGTAGCCCGTGTAGGTGTACGTCTCCCAGTTGGCCCGGGTGAGCTTGCCGGTGACGGTGAGGGTCTTCCCCTCCTTGACCGGCTCGGGTGCGGCGTTGGCCGTCAGCTGGGCGTAGCGTCTGACCTTCACTGTGGCGGCGATGTCCTTGCTGTCGCTCTCTCGGCGCTGCCGTCCGATTCGGCGAGGGTGTGGAAGTCGGATGCTTCCGCCTCGAAGCGGGTGGCCATCACGATCCAACGGGCCATGGCTATTCACGTCCTCTCATGTCGGATATCGGATCGTGCTGACCCAGAGGGACAGTCATCGACGCCGAACTCACGCCAGGGTGGCCAGTAGAAGTCGGATACGCGCAGGGGCTGTGGACGCTCGCGACGCCGCCCGCCACGGAACCCCTCGTCGGGCGGCGACACCGTAGCCGAGATACTCGAGCGTGACTTCGGCTGCGCCCTGGACCTGCTGGTCGCGGGCATCGAAGCGATGGCCGAGCGCGGTCGGGTCGGATGTCAGTTGCTGAAGTAGAGGTACTTCCAGCTCCCGTACGTCGTGGAGTTGACGGAGTCGCCGGAGGAGCCGTTGACGTATACCGACCGCATACGGGCCTTGACGCCGGCCTCGCCGGGGGCGCCGAGCTCGACGACGGACTTGCCGTTCGTGCCGAGGGCGAAGTACTCCTGGCCGATTGTGTGCCAGCCGCCCTGGTAGTAGGCCTGGAGGTCGAAGCGCTGCTTGCGGCCGGGGTAGTACGTCATGGTCGTCGTGAGCAGCGGGTTCGTGCTCTTGTGGAACCAGCAGTACGTCGTGGAGCCGATCTTCGCCGTCCTGTAGTGGCGGGAGACGCCGGTGGACACGCGGACCTTGGCGTAGGCGGTGACCTTGACGGTGCGGGGCTTGTAGCGGGAGTCGCCCTTGAAGACGGCGTAGACGGTGGTGTCGCGGCTCATGTCGACGACGCCGGAGATGTTCCCGTACGCGTTGACGGTGCCGGACTTGACGAGCCGCTTGGCGCGGTCGGAGCCGAAGGGGTCGGCCCAGATCTCGACGGTGCGGTTCTTGTAGGTCGTCCCCAGGTGGGCGGTGAAGCGTACGTCGGCGCCGTACGAGTAGATCTTGCCGTTGTTGGTGAGGGTCAGCGCGGGCGTGGCGCGGGAGACGGCGACCTTGTCGTAGGCGGTCGCCGCGGTGTGCTCGGCGTCGCCCGCGTAGGACACCCGGTACGTGACGGTGCCGCCGGAGTAGGGGGTGTCGGAGAAGGAGTAGGTGCCGTCGGCCTTGACGGTGACCGCGGGCAGCGTCGTGCCGTCCGGGTGCTCCATGTCGGCGCGGATGACCTTCAGCTGGGCCCCGGCCGGGAGCTTCACCGTCGCCGTGACCTTGCCGCGGACGGTGAGCGGCTTGGCGCGGGTAGCCGTGGAGGGGGCATCCACCGTGATGGTGGGGACGCTGAGGGAAGGGGATGTGAGCGCCTGAAGGGTGAAACCGCCGGGCGACGAAACGAGGGCGAAGAGGCGGGAGGCGTCCGGAGCCCAGGCGACCTGGTACGCGTCGAGGGCGTAGGTGCGGACCGCCTTGCTCTCGCCGGGCCGGTAGACCGACACCCGGTTCTCCTCGACGGATCCGACCTGTGCGACCGTGCCGTTCGCCGCGACGTCGGCGCGCTGCCCGAACGGGTAGGAGGCGGTCTCGGTGAACGCCCCGTCGGCATAGGCGTACCGCTTCGTTGAGCCGCCCAGGACCGCCGGCGTGCCGGGCAGGAGGTCGACGTCGTTGACGTAGAGCGTGGGGCCGCCGTTCTGAGAGGCGACGAGTTGGGGTGTGGAGCCGGAGACGTCGACGACGGCCAGGACTTGCTTGGACGAGTCGTAGAAGTCCCGCTGACCGACCGCCAGGAGCCCGGGCGCGGAGGGGTCTGTGTCGAGGTATGCGGGGCTCGTGACGCCGTGGTTTTGCAGCGGCAACTGTCCGAGCGTGACGGGGTCACTCCCACTGGCAGGGTCCACAGTGGGGTCGATCGACCCCAGGCCGGCCTCTGTCTGGCCGCCCCACTCGCCGTAGGTGAACCAGACTTTGCCCCCGGTGGCCTCGACGTACAGCGGGCCCATACCGGCGGCCACGGGGTAACGGGCCTTGACGTCGAGGGTCGCCGGGTCCAGTGCCACGATCTCGTGGCTGACACGGGCGGCTGCGTACAGCGTGGATCCGTCCTCGGACAGAGCCAGGTCGGCGACACCGTCGATACCGCTCACCGAGTCGACCAGATTGCCGGTGTAGTCGGCCGCGACCACCCTACCCCGCGAGTCGTCACCGATGAAGACGCGGTGGCGGGCCGCGTCCACCACCATGCCCCACGTCGAGCCGACGGTCACCGCCGACGCCGATCCGGCGGTGACGACCGTCAGGGCCGCCGAGCTGAAGAAAACCGCGAGCGCTGTCGCGGTCGAGATGCTGCGCGTACGCACAGTGCTGTATACCCCCACCAGGAAACCCGGCCCCCTAGCCGGGTGATGTCGAGTGCGCCGCGCAGCACCTGGACGCGGCCTCATGAGGGCGGCGGCGTCTGGGGCGCGGCTGCTGGGGGCAGCGTATGGCATGCCTGTGACAGATGGGAACGAGGTTTCCCGCCGGACCGGAAGGGATCGGCCGCCACCTCGTCAGCAGCCTCCAGGGGAGGCCTATCCGCCGGTCCCAGCCCGTACCCCCAGCGACGTGTGCCAGCAGGAACCAGACGAACCCTCCAGCCGTGCCGGTCATCACCCGCCACCATGCCGTGGTCTGCTGAACCGTCGTCAGCGGGGCAGCGATCCGCCGGCGCGTCCCCGGCGACGTTCCCGCCCTTCGAGCCCCGCGCTGCGGGCCGACACGGGCGGCTACCGGGCGAACGTCACCTTCACCAGCTCGTTCAGGCACTCCTGCGTGCCTTCGGTCTACCTGACGCGGACGGTCGGGGACCAACTGGGGGTTGCGGCGCCGGCGCCGTTGGCGTCCGCATCATCGAGCGCATCGAGCGCATCGAGCAGGGGATGGCCGAGCGATCGATCCGGTCGGGACCGCGAACATAGCCGATGGCCAGAGCGGGACAGTCCTCGATCATGTCGCCGTCGATCCTCACGGTGAGGACGCCGGGAAGACCGGACGGCTCGCCGATGTCCGGGTCGTCGGTCAGCCAGCCGGTCACGGCCTTCAGGGCATAGGGCACCCCGGCCCCTAACTCGGCGGCGGCGTTGCGTACGAGCGGATCGATCTCGACGTTCACGGTCACAGGCTCCTTGCCGGTTGGAAGCGGAACAATCCCCCCACAGTAGGGGTGCCCGTGCTCATCCAAGGTCGTACAGAGCAGATCTGGAGTTGCCACTCGCAACAGCCCACATCGGCACCGCCCTCCGGGCATGCAGGCGGGGCCAGACGCCTGCCTCGGCCCGGTCACGAAGCCGACGCCCGGCTCGTCACCCCGGAACAAGACCGCGATCCGGGCGGCGGCCGTGCAGCGTGATGTGCCAACGGGGCATTGCGGCGGCGTGCGCCCTCCGCTCGCGGAGAGGGGGCGGCCTCGCAGCAAGGCCGCCCCTTCTGACAACTTGGCACAGGTACCGGAAAAGGCCACCGAACGGTATTCGTACGTGTTTCGTGCGGGCAAAGTACGGGATTCGTACGCTTTCTAAGGTAGAGTGTGGGTCGGGAGGTGTTTCATGTCCGAGTTGTTCGATGCGGTCGATGCACTGGTCGCGTCCCGCGCCAAGCTGCCACCGCCGGCGGAGCGCAAGCGGCTGCGTGCCGCGCACGGGCTGACGATCGACGAAGTGGCCACCGCGCTGAAGGTGCGCCGGGCCACGGTGTCCGGCTGGGAGTCTGGCAAGACCGAGCCGCGCCCGCCGGAGCGCGACGCGTACGCACGGCTGCTGGACAAGCTCGCGGAGTTCTACCCCGCCGACCCCACTCCCGCGCCGGTTCCGGACGCTGCGGTGCCGGCCGCGTTCACCGCCGCCCCGACGGAGTCACAAACTCTGTCCGTAGGGTCGGCGTCCGAGGCTGCAGCCACGACTGCAACCGAGAACCCCGAGACCAGCTCCGCCCCTCCGGCGGCCGGGCCGCGTCCGGCGGGCACCACCGGGCCGACGTCGTCGACATCACGCCGCCCGGGCGCGAAGAGGGCGGCCTGCGCCGGTACGCCGGCGGGCGGCAGTGACCCGCGGTTCGAGAACGGGCCGCTGGCGGTCGTCGACGTCGAGGACGGGAAGGTACTGGCGTACTGCACCGGCGGCCTGGTGCTGGACGTGCCCGCCAAGAGCATCCCGGCCCTGGTGGACTGGACGCTGCGTGAGGCGAAGCTCGGGCAGCCCAGATTGTCCGGGCCGGGCAAGGACGCCGACCCGCTGCTCGTGCTCACCGAGGCCGCGTGTGAGCGCTACGGCCTGCCGGTCACCCTCACCGACGAGGAGCGGCTCGCCGGGCGGGTCCCGGAGACCCACAAGGTCGTCAAGCAGTTGGCGCGTGCCGACTGGAAGCTGACGAAGCGCGGGTTCGGGCCGTGGGCCAGGATCTACCGTCCCGCCACCGGCTCGGAGCGTGCCTGCGTCCAGCTCTGCATCCCCTCCTGGAACGCGCTCGACTCCCGGCACTGGGGATATGCCGCACAGCTCCCGCCGGCCGAACTCGCCCGCGTACTGGGCGTATACGCCTCCCGCGTGATGACGCCGCGCGGCTCCACGGCCGTCACGGGCCTGGAGCTGATGACCGCTCTGCACCCGCCGACCCGCGCCTCCGAACCCGACGCGACGGGCAAGCGGCACCCCGAGCACAACCCCGGCTCACTGGGCAAGGACCCGGTGGACTGCGCCCCGTGCGAGGCCCCCGACGGGCACCCGCTGCTTAAGGACCTGCCGCGCTTCCACGTCCGCGGCCCGCAGGAGAAGCTGTTCGAGGAGGCGTACGACTGGGCGCGGCCGATGACCGATGACGAGGTCGCCCTGCGCCACCTGGTCGGCATCGACGTGAACATGGCCTTCGCCGCCGGCGCCAACGGCCTGATCGTCGGCCTCGGCGCGCCCACCCACATCAAGAACCCGGTGTTCGACCCGAAGCTGCCCGGCTCGTGGCTGGTGGACCTGTCCCACGTCGACCTGTCGAAGGTGAAGGTCGCCAAGGAGTGGGTGGAGCTGGACGGCTCGCTGCTGCCCAGCCCGTTCACACCGAAGGGCGAGCGTCCCGAGGGGCCCGCCTGGTACGCGACCCCCACCGTCGCCTACGCCCAGGAACTGGGCTACGAGGTGCGCCCGCTGGAGGCGTACGTCCGGTACGAGAACGGCCGCTACCTGGACGGCTGGTACCAGCGCCTGCGCGACGCCTACCTCGCCACGATGGCCGACCTCGGCGTCCACGCCGACCTCGCCCCGGCCGACTTCCTCGCCGCCATGGACGACTACAGGGAGCGCGACCCGGAGCTGGCGATCGTCGTCTCGGCGATCAAGGCAACGGTCAAGGGCGGCATCGGCAAGCTGCGCGAGCGCCCACGCGGCGAAGGCTGGCGGCCCGGCAAGCCATGGCGGGCGCTGTCCCGTCCGACGTGGCGGCCGGACATCCGCGCGGCGGTCATCTCCCGCACCCGGATCAACCTCCACCGCAAGATCGTCAAGCACGCGGTGTTCACCGGCCAGTACCCCATCGCGATCCTGTCCGACTGCGTCGTCTACGCCGCAGGCGGGCCCTCACCGCTCGACTTCCTGCCCTACCGGGACGGCAAGCCGCTGCCCGGCGGCTTCAAGCTCGGCATCAACCCCGGCCTGGTCAAACACGAAGGCACCCAGGACGTGCTGTGGGGCGAGGAGGTCCGCGAGCGGTTCAACGCCCCGGAGCTCAACCTCGCCCGGTACATCAAGGACGGCACCGTCACCGACGTCGACAACGGAGAGTAGGAGAAGGCGACGATGAGCCTGCTCGGGGACGGACTCGACGCCGCAGTGCAGAAGGCGTTCACCCGCCCGGCACCCAAAAGCGCACCCGCACAGATGCGCTACCTGGTCAAACAGCTCAAGAGCACCAGAGCAGTCGCCCAGATGCTGCGCATCTCCCAGCGCACCGTCGAGCGGTACGTGAAGGACCAGATCAAAAAGCCGCGCCCCGACCTCGCCGCGCGCCTGGAGCGCGAGGTGAAGAGGCGGTGGCAGCCGCAGATCCGGGCCATGGCCCGGCAGAAGGCGGCCACCACCGGCGGCATCGTCATCGACACCCGCGCCCGCATGGGCTACACCGCGCCGATCGGCTCGACGGACGAGGACCGCGTCCGGCACCTGACCGTCGCCCTGCCCCCGCAGTACGCCGCCCGCCTCTTCGACGCCCGGGAGACCGGCGCCAGCGACCAGCAGCTCCAGCGCATCGTGGCCGAAGGGCTCAAGGAGGTGTACTTCCAGGACGGCGGGCGCCGCGCCGGCAACCTCGAGGAGGTCCGCTTCACGGACGTCCAGCACATGGAGTTCGAGCTGTAAATCTCCCAGCAGCAAGGGCCCGAACTGCCATCTTCGGGCCCTTGCTGCTCCTGGCCTTGCCGAGCCCGTGAGACAGGGACTGTCAGACTCCGTCCCTAGGATGCAGCAGTGGATCGAGACTGGATGCGTCGGCGGCTTGAGGCGTTCGACGACCTGGCCCTGGGATGCGGCGCTGTATGAGCAGCTGCATCGCGCAGAGCCCACGGTCAAGCAAATCCTGCGGCTCCTGGACCCGCAGCTTGCTGAAAAGATCAACCTCGATCAGATGGCGATCTGCGGCTTGGCTTCCCAGGGCTTTGCAATGGAACCGTCGGGCTCCCAGCCGTACAGCTTCAGTTGCCTGCTCTCGTCGACGCGGCCTACTTCTGCCAGCAATTGAACCGATATGGCGAGCGCGTAGCGTTGGCCGGCCGCAGCACATTCCTCCAGCCAGTGGAGGGCACGCGTGAGGTGGCCAGCTTGTACCAGCATTCGGGTTGCCTCCTTCGCTGCGTTGGCGTCCCCGGTCTCGGCACGGTTTTGCAGCCAGCGGATGGCTTCCTCGGTGCGACCCGCCTCATCCATGAGTTTGGCTGCGTAGCTGGCGGCGTAGTGGGCGGAAGATGTGTAGGAGGCGCCAGGGGTATCGCGCTGCTCAGCCGCGCACTGCCACCAGCGGATGGCTTCGTCCGTCTTGCCTGACGACCAGAGCACGGCGCTGCCCAACTCCAGGGCACGGCTGTTGCCGGCGACGCCAGCACGGTGGAGTTTGCCGATGGCCTCCTCGGTAATACGGCCTCCCTCTAGCAACTGCTCGGCTGCCTGCCGCGCGGCGGAGAGTTCGTCGGTCATGTCGGTGGCCTGACCTGGGCGGATCGTGTCCTTGGTCTGGTCTTCCTCCACCGACTCATGCAGCACGTTTCTGGAGGCGCGGTTGCTGGCGTCCTGCAGTTGGCGCAGGGCCGTCAAGGCGTTGGCGTCTCCGGCCTTCGCGCGAGGGCGCAACCAGTTAAGCGCCTCCTCATCACGACCTATCGCAACCAACTCATCGGGCACACCCGTCAGCAAGCCCATGAAGTGGTCGGTTTGGACGGCACGCATCCACCGGTCCATGGCTTCCTCCACTCGGCCCGATTTTGCCAGGAGTCGAGCCCCTTGCCCGATGTACGCGCTGCGCACGGCATCATCGCCGATGGTGATGTCGACTGCGTGCTGCCACCAGCAGATGGCCTCCTCGATATGCCCCAGCTCCTCCAGCAGTTCACCGGTCCGGTCCAGGGCGACGGAACTGCCGGCGTCAGCTGCGCGTTGCCACCATCGAAGCGCCTCCGCGGTGAGCTCCTCCTTCTCCAGCATCGAAGCCACGTGCTCCGCGATGGCGCCGGTGTGCTCGCCGTCGGCGGCCCGCTGCCACCAGTAGATGGCTTCCTTGGTACGCCCCGCCTGTTCCAAAAGGCCAGCTAGGTGTCTCATTCCAGTAGCGTCGCCGGTCTCGGCAGCGGCGATATAGAAGCGGGCAGCAACGTGGAGAAGTCCCCGGTCCTCGGCCGCTGACCCGAGAACCCCAAGGCTCGTGGGGGAGACGTAATGGAGGAGAGCGTCCCATAGGGGCGCGGGGGAACGGGTAAAGCGTCTGTGGCTGCGGCCGTATTGCTCAAGGTAGTCGGCGAGCCGGTAGGAGGGCATAGCGGGTGCGGGCTGAGCGCGCCGAGGGCGGATACGCGTGAGTGGGCCGCGGGCGCCACGCAGGGGGCGGGTCGTGTAGGCGAGTGCTTGCCCGAACCAGTCATCGTCGAGTAGATCGCACTGGATGTCAGTGAGATAGCACTCAGCTGCGGCTTCCAGAAGAGTCAGGGGGAGGGCGCGGCCGTGGCCGATGCGGAGGGCATCCATGGCGGCCTCTATGAGGGCCTTTGCCCCCGGAGGTGCGGTGTTGTACCGCTCGATCAGGGCCGGGGCACTGGCCAGGTACTGGGTGATCTGTCCCTGCTCCGCACGCTGCAGCGCCTCGGACAGACGGGGGTCTCCGAGGGCTGCCGTCTGCGCGGCCTTCAGCTCATCGGCAGTGAAGACGTCAGGCACGGCGATGCTCTTGTTCTTGACCAGTTGGCGGGCCTGCGCATAAGGGTCCGGTTCCGACCCGTCCCAGGAGGCGGGAATGGCGGTGAGTGCGTCCCATTGCTCGCGCCACATAGTTCCAAGGACCAGCACCGGGGCCCGCTCCGCATCGTTCAGCAGCTCACGGAGGCCAGAGGCGACCTGTACGCTGTGGTCCTGGTCTAGTAGGTAGTGCTGGGCTTCGCCAAGCCATACCACGGTCTTCGGCGCCACCTGCTTCAGGTTCCCGGTCAAGGCAGTTGGGGGTTCCGGCTCGATCGGATGCCACAACCGCCATCCGTCCGGCAAGGTCTTTACTGCTTCCCAGCAGGACCGCGACTTACCCGTGGAGGATCCGCCGACCAGCAGCGCAATGCCGCTCTTCCCGGTCCTGGCAGCATCGACTACCGCGCACAGCCGTGCGTCGTGCTCGCGTTCTACGTAAGCCGGGAGCGGACCAAGTTGGGTCCCTTCGCCGACTTCGATGCAGGGATGGACCTCCAAGTCGTCAAGGACGAAATGGTCGGCATACTCGGCTATCAGCCGCCCCACAGGTCTCTGCCCGGGCTGCGGAGCCCGAACTGGCTGAGCTCGCTCGACGAGGTTGCGCCAGTGACGCTCGTCCGGCTGCGCTTCTCCGGCCCAGTCGCACCACAACCGCACCAGCGCCCACACCACATCAGCGTCGTGAGGAACCTGGGCCTTCTCCACGTCATCCGGAAGCCACTCACTGAGCGCCTTACCCCGAAACGAGACGGAGTAGGGCGGCCGTCCGAGCGCCTTCTCGATCTCGCGCTGCGAGAACAGCTTGTCCTCATCGCGCCTGCGAGTCTTGGCTCGCCCTCTCAGCGCACGCAACTCGTCGTACAGCCTGCGGGCGTCACCTGTGGCAACGATGATGGCCTCCTTGCTGCTGCCCGGGCCTCCTCGTGCCCGCTGCGGGCACTGCGGGCATGGCCTCTGACCAGCAGACTAGGACGTTTCTGCCCGCTCTGCCCGCCCTTTCGGACGGGCGGCTGGCTTCCTCCGGAGTCTCTCTCCTGCGCCTCGGCAAACGGGCCGGGCAGACTTCAGGAGGTACCCATGAAACAGAACAAGAACAGCACCGTTCGACGGCTCGGCCGAGCAGCGATGTTCAGTGCCGTACGCGGTTTGGCTTCGGCGGCGGGGGCTGCGTTCTTGACCTGGATCACCTGGTGGATCCAAAGCCGTTGAGTAGGGGTGGCCCGGGCCGGCCCTCCGGTCCGGGCCACCCCGCACTGTCCGTCGAGTCGGGTGCGTCCTTGTCACCCCGCGCGTCACCGCGCCCCTGCGAGCCGGTCGATCCGGCCCGCATCGGCCGCCGCGTCGTACGGCGTCGGGCGAAGGGCATGGTCGGCCGCCGTAAAGGACGCCCAGGTTGCGGCTGACGCCTGTGAGCTCCAGGTGCGCCCGAGGCGCGCGGCCAGGGCGGGGGTGAGCCCCAGCCGTCGACGTCGGCCTGCACATACCCGCCGGCTTGCCGCGTGAGTTCGTCCCGGGCGGCTTCGTCCCCATTGCCGGGCTCGGTCTGCTCCAGCATGCCGCTCCACACACGCCTCGCCACCACTGCCCCGTTCATCACGGACGGCCCGCAAGCTGGGTCTGCTGCGTCCCCGGGGGATCGACGCACCCGCTTAGACGTTCGTGCAGCTTGCCGGAGCGTCGACGTCGCGGGCCCGACGTGAGCGGATGGGCGGGATGCCGCGGACCAGTGGGATGAGGGCCTGGCTGTCGTGGAGGTTGGCGCGGAGATGTCGACGGACAGGGGCAGGCCGCGGCGGTCGACGATGAGGTGGATTTTCGATCCGCTTTTGCCACGGTCGGTCGGATTCGGTCCCGTCAGCTGCCCCCTTTGAGGGCGCGGACGCTGAAAGAGTCGATCGCGCACCGCGACCAGTCCAGTTCGCCCCGGGCACCGAGTTCGTCCAGGACCAGACGGTGGAGCTTGGCCCACACCCGGGCTTCGGTCCAGTCGGTGAAGAGGCCACAGAAATTCGGCGTCGCCTGGCGGCCGGCAACCCTGCCGCCCACGAACCCGACCTCGCCACCTCGCTGTCCAACCTCGGCATCTACCTGGCGGACGTGGGGCGGCGGGCCGAAGCCCTCGCCGCCGCCGAGAAGGCCACGGATATCTGCCGACGCCTGGCGGCGGACGATCCTGCCGCCCACGAACCCGACCTAGGGCCTTTCCTTCGGATCACCTCGCCGACCAGATGCAGATGGCGGCGAGGTGAAGTCCGGCGAGGTAGATGGTGGCCGTCTTGTCGTACCGGGTGGCCAGGCCGCGCCACTGCTTGAGCTTGTTGATGCAGCGCTCGACCGTGTTGCGCTGCTTGTAGGCCTCGCGGTCAAAGGCTGGTGGGCGGCCGCCGAGGCGGCCGAGGCGCTTGCGGTTCGCCGCCTGGTCGGAGGGTTGCGGGATCACCGCCCGGATCCCGCGCCGCCGCAGATGACAGCGGATCGCCCGGGACGAATAAGCCTTGTCGCGTGTCATTACCTGCTCGAATGCGGGCGCGTCACCGGCCTGGCCAGGTGTGATGACGAATGCGAGAGGCCGACAACGTCCGTCAGCAGCGAGGTGAATCTTCGTGGTCAGTCCGCCGAGGGACCGTCCGAGGGCATGGTCGTCCGGCTCGCCGGCCGGGGCCCCTTTTTTGCGGGCTCAGGCGGCGTGCTGATGAGCACGGACGATGGTGGAGTCCACCGCGACGACCCAGTCGAGGTCGTCTTCGGCGTCGGCCTGGGCCAGCAGGGCGGTGAACACCTTCTCCCAGGTGCCGTCGGCCGCCCACATCCGTAGCCGGTTGTGGGCGCCCTTCCAGGAGCCGAAGTGTTCGGGCAAGTCCATCCACTGCGTGCGGTGCGGTACTTGAACACGATCGCGTCGATCACCTGCCGGTGATCTCGCCACCGCCCACCCCTCTTCGGCGTCCGATCCGGCAACAGCGGCTCAATGCGGGCCCACTGGGCGTCAGTCAACGACACACCAGACCAACGATCGGATGATCGAAGGAAACGGCCTAGCCGCCTCGCTGTTCCTCCTTGGTCTCCGGCTGACGGAGACAGGACAGCGGCCGGACGCCCTCGCCGCCATCGAACAGTCGTTGGCGATCCGCCGTCGGCTGGCACAGGACAGTCCCGCCGCACACGAACCCGATCTCGCTCGTTCCCTGACTGTCTTAGCCGTGCTTCTTGCGAGGGGCAATGACCTTTCCAGGGCTCTGCTGGCCACTGGGGAGGCTGTGGAGCTTCTCCGCAGCCATGTAGCCACGATGCCCCTCGTGGTTCCGTCGCTCCACGCCGTGCTGGGTTTACAAGCGGAGGTGCTAGACGGTCTCGGACGTCAGCGGAGGCGGAGGAACTCCGTTACTGGCTCAGGCAGAATCTGTCCCTCCCTGATTCTCGTAATTGACCGGTTGCGAGTTCGCGGCAGAACATAACGACTGTCCGAAAGGCGAAGCTCCGGCCGAGAGCTCGAGCTGCGATGTGCCGGTTTGGTGTGAGTGGGTAGGTGTCAGTGACGGCTTCTCAGGCCGGGGTGTTTCCGCTGGTCGGATGTTGAGGAAGGGCGTGGACACTGTTGTGGGGTGGTGCGGTCGGCGGTCGTGGTTGTCATGGGGTGGTACACCCCGCTGCGCTCCACTGTCTTGGGAACGGCACTTCTGATCCTTCCGGGGACTGCGCGGCGGCACGGTGGTCGGTGATAGGTCCCGCGGGCGGAGGGGTGTGGGGTGAGGTCATGGCGGGGCTGAGGGTGTTCAGGCCGTTGCTGGTTGCGCGGCTGCTGGAGTGGGATGCGGCTGGGGCGTTGACGACGGTGGTCGTCGCGTCCGCGTCGTCGTGGAGGTCGCGGCTGGTACCCCCGGCGTACGGTCGCCCCGAGGTCGGTAGCACGTCCCCTAAGAAGTGTGCGACGGTGTGGGGGAAGAGACGGTTCAGCCGTCTCCACAGCGGGGCCCCTTCCGGCTTCCCTTCCATCCGGGACCCCACTGCTCGGCTAGTCGCCGGCGTCCGGAGTCATCGCACCCAGGGGCCGACGGCCCCATACAGGTCGATGCCGGCCTGCACGGTGCGCAGCGTCCAGTACGTGGCCGCCATGCTGGCCGCCACGATGACGCAGCACCTGCGGAACTTCAGCCATCCTTTCCACTTGCGCATGCGTTTTCTCCCTTCTGCATTCCTGGCCAGGCGCCGGGCCCGGTCCGCGCTCTCGAGACCGCGACGCTCCAGAGCCTCTCGCTCGTCGTCCTGGGACTGAGGTGCTGCCATACAACGTGCCATGGGGTCGGGGCACTGCGGAGCGGGAAAATGTACACATCGCCGACCGGCTTGTATTCGTTTGCCTGGACCATCGCCAGGTTTGTTTTCGTTGCCCGTGAAGCGTCGTGCATTTATTTCATTCGGCCTTCATGGCGAGGCAGGCGCGGTAGCATGGCACCGTGTCCCAGGGGGAGGCAGGCCGGACATCGGCGAGTAGGGGGCGTCGTCGAGGACGGCGACGCTCGGATCTCGATGCAAAACCCGAACTCGATCCTCGGCTGCGCGAGCTGGCAAGGCTGTTGCGCCAGTTGCTGGATGGTTCGAACGGCGAGGTGTCGCAGATCCGTGTCGTGGAGGAACTGAAGGCCGCTCACTACCCTTTGGCGCCGTCGACCCTCAGCAACATCCTGAGCGGCAAGCGTTTGCCCACTCTCCAAATTGTGCAGCAACTTGCCCAGCTACGGGGCGCTGACCAGGGGTTTTGGCAGACCGAGTGGGCGGTGGTGTGTTTACAGCTGCGCCGCGACGGCCTGACCCATCTCTTCGCGGTCAAACTGACAGATGAGGAGAGAGCAGCACTGAAGGACCCTGCCGTACGTCAACGGGTCGCGGAGATCGACGAGGCCGCAGCGGCTGAACGGGAGCGGATCAGGCGGGCCGCCCACGCCGTGTTGGACGAACTGGAGTCACAGCGGCCGTCCGGGAGAGAGAAGAAGGGGTGGTCCGCGGAGGACTGCTGGCGGGACTTGACCGACTTCCTCGTGCGTCTGGTCACCCTGTTTGACGAGCGGCCTGTCACCGGTTATCCGGCGGCCGGCATGCCACGGGAAGAGATACTGCGCGACCTGGTCCTGCCCAGGGTAGCGGAACTTGCAGGTCTGACAGGTCAATCCGAGTGGCGTCCCCTCGCGGAAGAGATTGCTGCCAAGTACCGGATGGACATTAAGGACCTGACCAATGGAATCGCGGTGATGCCGTATCCCGACGTCTCGCTGCCGGTTCACGGCGACAACTACGCGCGATACCGGGCCAAGGCCGCACGTCATGCGCTCATTCTGGCGCGGAAAGCCATCGAACATGTCAGACCCGATGTTGAGCTCCCTCCGGCGATGCCATCGCCGGGCTATCCACCGGCCCCTGACGACTACGCGCAAGATTTTTTCGACCGGCCGCTCAGGCAGCGGGCCGCTGTCATGCTGGGGATGCTCGCCATATTTTCCGTTCCAGCGGTAGTGATGGCTGCTGGCTGGGCCAGCTCGTCAGTTTCAACGTTATTGATGCCAGTTTTCTCCTTCCTATCGGTGATGTTTTTTGCTATCTGCTACGTGGCGCCCGTCGGCGGCCGCCACCGTTGAACGCCATGGCCAATACGCAGACGGGCTGGGCGAGTGCGCGACGGCGGCCTCTCGTGACAGAAGAACCGCACGCCGCACCGGGAGACTTCGGGGTGCAGACCCCAGGCGGCCGGCCGAGCGGAAGCCGCCACCACGCGTTCACGCGCGTGTGCCGCGGTGAAAAACCACGCATGGACACTTGGGACGTCTCGACACCACCTTCCGGAGCTCGGCGGCGGACTGCAGTGGAGCCAGGTCCACAGGGTCCGTCCATATATCCCCCTCGCCTGCCCCAAGTGCGCCCACCTCTCGGGGAGGAGTAGGCGGCCTCTGCGCGATCCCTCTTACGACGGCGTCCGGCAGCACCGGACCGGCTGGGGGCGCATCCCGGTCACCCGTCAGTCGCCTCGGCTGCTGGGCTCCGTCGGGCTCGGGGTGGATTGGATGACGAGAACAGGACAGCTAATCGGAAGGCTGGGCTCCGGCCGGGGGCCTGCAGTTGGTCAGGAACCGTTCCGCGTATGCGCAGCTGCGGCTTCGGCGTGATCGCCGGGGCAGGGTGAGTGGTCAACACACCGATCGGGGTCACCCATATGGCTGCCCTCCCGACATCCGAAAGTGACCGTCCGTATTGGATCTAGTGCTCTGGGTAACTGTCTTTCTAGGGTCGAGGTCACGCCAACTTCGCACCCCTGGAGGATTCGTGGCACGTATCCGTACTCGTCTCGGCCTGCTGTGCTCGGCTGCTGCTCTCGCTGCCGGCGCCCTGGTGCCGGCACAGTTCGCCGCGGCCCCGTCCGCCGGCGCGGCGGAGGAGAAGCAGTGGGTGGCCCTGGGCGACTCCTACACCGCCGGAGTCATCCGGGCCGCCGGCAACCCCTTCGAAGTCCCGCGCGACGGCTGCGAGCGCACCGACCGGTCCTACCCCCAGGTCATCGACCGCGACCTCGGCGGCCTGTTCGAGCTGACCAACGTCAGCTGCGGCGCCGCCACCATCGACCACGTCACCGACACCCCCCAGGAGCCGATGGGCCGGCACATGCCGCCCATCTCCGAGGACCCCGACTACCCCTTCCCCGCGGTACCTCCGCAGTCCGAGGCCGTGGGCCCTGACACCGACGTCATCACGGTCGGCGCGGGTGGCAACACCCTGGGCTTCGTCGACCTCCTCATGAAGTGCCCGCAGCTGGGCGGCGAGAGCGGCGGCAAGGGCACCCCGTGCAAGGACGCGTTGGGCGCCGGCATCCCCGCCCGGCTGAAGAAGGTGCGTCAGGACTACGACCGGATGCTCGAAGTGCTCCATGAGCGCGCCCCGCACGCCAAGATCCTGGCCGTCGGCTACCCCACCCTCGTCCCCAACGACACCTCCAACTGCAGCTTCGGGGACCTGACGCAGTTCGGCACCATCACCCAGGGCGACCTGGAGTGGCTGCGCGAGGACGTCCTGGAACCTCTCAACAAGGCCATCGACGACTCCACCGGTACCCAGGACGCCGCCAGCTTCGTCGGCCTCTACGCCTCCTCCCACGGCCACAGTGTCTGCGACGACTCCAAGTGGGTCGAAGGCTTCGTCACCCTCCCCGACCAGCTGTCCTTCGTCCACCCCAACGCCCTCGGCCACCGCAACGCCGCCGACCACGTCGAAGAAGCGATGCTGAACGCCATCAGCTGAGCCGCCCCATCCACGGCGCCCCCGCCGACGACCCTGAAGTGAGCCTCCGGCCTCAGCCGGAGGCTCCGCACACCCGGCAGGCTCCTGAAGCTAGCTCCCCAGCTGGCCGAAGAAAGCGCTCTGGGATCGGCCGGCGCCGCAGCCCGCTCCGCTGGACTGGCTGCACATCCGGGCTCAACGGCACGAGCCCCGAAGCAGGAACATGTGCTGAAAGAAACCAGCCGGTGCCGGACAGAGCGAGGCGTGGAATCCATGACGGAACAACAGACGTCCGGGGAGCCGCGGGCGCGCTTCGAAGCACTGGTGCACGCGGTGGCGGAGCCGCTGCACAGGTTTCTGTCGAGACGAGCGGACGCAGACGCCGTCGAAGATCTCCTGTCGGAGACGCTCCTGGTGCTCTGGCGTCGCATCGACGACCTGCCAACCCTCGCCACGGCCTCCGAGGTCGATCCGGACGCCGTACTGCCCTGGTGTTACGGGGTGGCGAGAGGCTGCTTGGCGAATGCCCGCCGGGCGGACGGACGACGACGACGGCTGATGCAGCGGTTGACCCTCTCGCAGCGACCGCTCCCTGCAGCGGGCGCCGACCACACCGACCTGCACGACGCACTCGGCGCGCTTCGCGAACTGGACCGCGAAATCGTGCTCCTGTGGGCCTGGGAAGGGCTGGCGCCGCGCCAGATAGCGGAGGCTACCGGCCTGACCCCCAACGCGGTGAGCATCCGGCTGCACCGGGCCAAACGCAGACTCGCCACGCAGCTCGAACGAAAGAACAGGCCCGGGACCGGACATGACAGCGGTGAAGGAAGGAGCGAAGGGTGAACGACGACGTACTGCTGGCACGGCTGAGGGCCGCGGACCCGGCACTGACCTCATCAGCTCCGCCCCCCGACATCGACCGCCTTGTGGAGGCCGCCGTGACCACCGACACCACACCCAGGACCGCGGAACCCGCCCGTGGCAGCGCCAACCCTCCCGCCCGGACCACCGTCGGGGGAGGAGGCCGTCGCCACCTGGGACTTGCTGCAGCCGCAGCTGTACTCGTCGCGGGCGCCGCTGTCGCCTGGCAGGTCACGGCGGACAGCGCTCCACAGCACCAGCAGGCACGGATCAGCTCCTCTGTGACCTTGACGCCCGAGGCGGTGGACACCGACGCACCCGCCGCGCAGTGCGCGGAACCCACCGTCGAGACACTGCGCAAGTACCCCACCGCCTTCAAGGGCACGGTCACCTCCCACAACGGCGACGGCGTCGCTTTCCGCATCGACCACTGGTTCCGCGGCGGCAAAGCGACGTCTGCCCGGCTCATCAGCGACCACGGCAACGCGGATGCATGGACGTTCGAGGTCGGTCGGTCCTACCTCGTCACGGCCGACCACGGCGTCGTCCCGGCCTGCGGCGGCACCGACCACGCCACCAAGAAGGCGGAGATGCTGTTCCGCCTCGCCTTCGAGCACTGATGCTGCCAAGCCGCTCCGGGTGTATCGCTTACCGAGGTGGTTGACGTCGCCGGTACGGGCTTTCTGGCTGTCGTGCCACACAGTGAGGCACACGGCTGGGTGAGGTCGGCCCCCTAACTTGTTCGTTATGGTCGCCGGTGGCTGACAGCCTTGAGGCCTCTGACGGACGCCTGGTCCTGGCGGTGGACGGTACCCACTGGCTCCGTCCGGACGCGCCGACCAGCCCGGAGGCGCCTGTTCTGTCACGTTGACGGCCGCAGCGGACGCTCGTCGGACCAGTTCGTGCCCGGCTGGCCGTGCTCGTTCGTTGCTGCGATGGAGTCGGGCCGTACCTCGTGGTGCCCGATCCTGGACGCGTTGCGGCTGGGACCGGGCCGACGACGTCGCCGAGGTCACCGCGGTCCAAGTCCGCGGTGTGGTCGAGGACCTCATCGACATGGGCTGCTGGCGCGCGGGTGACCGCGACATGCTCATCGGTCCTGTGCGCCGTGGTGGCCGCCACCGCCGACTCCGAGTCGGCCGTCCGCCAGGTCTGGCTGATCACCGCGGCCATCGCCTGGCTGTCCTTGGCGGAGCTGCTCCTAAGAATGAGGGAGGGCGGGATGGGCGGCGCGGGCACAGCCGGGAATCGGGGCGGCGTTCTTCGTGGTGCGCGTCGGCAGGACCTCCGTGCCCGGCTGCCGTCAGTGCGGCGGTGACGTCAGGGGGGACGTCGGCGGGGGAGAGGCCGGGGCGGACGCGGTGCCAGCGTGCGGGGTGTCGCCACCGGCCGCAGGCGTCGCGGGCGACGTCGAAGCCGACTTCCACCACCAGCTCGGGTTCCACCAGGGTGACGTTCAGCTCTTCCCGGCTGCCCCACCTGGCGGAGAACGACCAGCCTGTCCACGGATGACCGCGCCGCCCCGCAGCGAGCAGGTCGGTGACCGCCGCACCTGCCGCCTGGGCGAGGGTGGTGGTGCGGCCGACGTACTGAAAGCGGCCTTCGTCGTCGTACCTGCCGAGCCGCGGAGCGGCGAGCGCGCCGGTGACCGCGCCGACGATCGCCTCGCTCGTCTCGCTGACCTACTTCCGCCACAACCGAGCGCCTCTGAGGTAGGGCTCATCCAGCCGCTTGAAGCACAGCCCCTCCAGCCCGGCCGCCGTCCACTCCAGCCACCCTCGCGCCACAGCCGGGTCGGTCGTCGACGGGCACAACGTCAGCGGTGCCTCCAGGCGCTGGTCGGCGAACAGCGCCTCCAAGGCCGCGCGCCGCTGCTCGTACGGCCAACCGGTCAGTTCCCCGCCTGCGTGCACCAGGTCGAACACCACGTAGTGCGCCGGCCACTGACGTGCCGCCTCGGCCGCACCGGTCCCGCGCCGGGCGAGGCGCTGCTGCAGCCGCTCGAACGCGAGCCCACCCTGTTCCCACACCACCAGCTCGCCGTCCAGGCCCGTGTCCGCCGGCAGCTGTGCGAGGGCCGCCGTGCGGATCTCGGGGAACGAGGCCGTCATGTCCGTCCCCTGCCTGGAGCGCAGGAGCACCCGTCGGTCAGCGTGCACGGCGAGCTGGGCACGGTAGCCGTCCCACTTGGGCTCGGCCGCCCACCCGGTGGGCAGGGCCGGGCTGTCCACGGCCACGGTCAGCATCGGCTCCGGCAAGGACCATGTCATGACCTGATGCCTTCCACGCCGAATCACCAGAAGCGCGACTGGACGGCTTGGTCACCCGGCGGCAGGTTGACGCTGCTCGGGTCTAGTCGAGGATGCCGAGGGCGGGTCCGGTCGGCAGGGGAACGCCGTGATCTGTTGCCCCCCAGATGGAGCGGATGCAAGGCCCTCCGAACGCTGACGCCAATCCAGACCAACACCGGCCTTGGAACGATTGCGCCTGGAACCGCTGGGACTAGTCCGGCGGCACGCCTGACCTATGTGACAGGCCACTCCCAGTTCGACCGGCAGACGGCCAGTTGCTCCCCGTTCACAGGGACGCGGTGTGCCTGCCACATGACCTTCCCATCCGTAACGGCACAGTGCTCCGGTATTGCGTCGTAGAGGGATCTAGTGATGTAGCTGCGGTATTGAGGGTCTTCCCGGATGTCGCTGAGTTTCGCTGCGACGTTCGCGGCGGAGCCGATGGAGATCAAGTCGGCGTGGTCGTAGATGCCGGTACGGGCCATGAAGACTGGACCGGCCGCAACGCCGGACACGTGCCTGAGCTTGAAGCCCTGCCGTGTGAGTGACGGGAGACGTCGTTCGAGCGCTGGCCACACGAGTTTGTCCGTAGCGTAGGTGATCTCCAGTGCCGTCCGGACAGCACGGCCTTCCTTGTCTGCGCCAACGAAGATGCCCATGACGCGGTCGCCGTCGAAGCTGCGGATGTGCCCATCTCGGTTTCGGATGACGCGACAAGCAGTGTTGATGAAGGCCCGGGTCACCTTGGCTGCGGTCCCCGGAGCGAACTCGGACACCAGTCTTGTCGAACCCATCATGTCGGTGTACAGGTAGACGGCATCGAGCTGGACTGCGCCGTCCCGAAGGACGATGTCGTCGGTCCTCGGGACGGTGAGTCCGTTTCGGATCTGCCACTCGTGACCCACCAGTTCGGTGAGCTTCTCCTCGATCGTGCTCTTCAGGCCCACAAGTTCCTCCAAGGCGCTCACCGAGCAGGATGCCTTGATCCCGGAACTAGCAGCAATGGGAGAGACCTTCCGTTGTCAGTGGGGGCTGCTACGTTCCATGCCGGTATGGGCACAGGTGTGGGAGGGGCTTATGGCACTGGGCGATGATCTTCGGTCAGATGTAGACAAACTGGTAGGTACGCCGTGGACCACCCGTAACGGCTATGTCGTTCCAGCCACGGACGACGTCAAGCTGTACTCCAACGACGCGGTCAAGCTGGACGCGGTGTACCTCTACGCGGACCTTTTGGGGTCGACGAAGCTGGCGCGGGAGTTCCGTCCGGAGACGGCAGGAAAAGTGATCAGAGCTTCTCTTCGGACAGCTTCCACGATCATCAAGCGGCGCGGGGGAGAGATTCGCAGCTACGACGGCGACCGCGTCATGGGAATCTTCATCGGCGGCTCGAAGAACTCGAACGCTGCGAAGGCAGCGTTGCAGATCAACTATGCGATGCAGAAGATTGTGCAGCCCGGCTTGTACTCCAAACTGCCGCACCTGGAGCGCGACGGCTTCGAAGCTCGGATGTGCGTCGGCATCGCATCCGGGGAAGCGTTCATCGCCCGCGCCGGCGTTCGCGACAGCAGCGACCTCGTCTCCATCGGCCGTGCTCCGAACGTGGCCGCCAAGCTCAGCGACATCCGGGAGACGGTCCAGTACCGGACGTACATCACCGCCGCTGTTTACAAGCGGCTCAGCGAGGAGACCAAGTTGTCTAAGGGCAAGAACATGTGGGAGGCCCGGGGCGCTGACGTCGGTGGTGAGCACATGACGATCTACCGCTCCAACTACTGGTGGAGCGTATGAGTACGCCTCAACAAGCAACGGAGACCGCTTGGCAGATCCACACCGCCCTGGGGGAGTGGACGGCCCGGGTCGACGCTAAAGCCTCATTCGCGCTCACCCTCGAATCGGCCGCCACGGCCGGCATCATCGCGCTGTCCACAGACGATCACATGTTCGCCCACCTGCACGGTTGGGGAGTCCGTGCCCCCCTCTGGGCTGGCACGATCCTCATCCTGATCGGCGGACTCTTCGCAACCCTGGTCGTTGTCCCCCGGCTCCGCTCTTCTAAGGACCTTGTGGCAGAAGCCCCCAACCACTTCATCTACTTCGGCCACCTCCGACACCGCGAAGCCGGTGAGCTGACCACGGCCTTGCTCCAGACCGACGTACTCCCTGTGCTCAGCCAGCAGTTGATCAACATGAGCCACATCGCCTGGCGCAAGCACCGCCATGTGCAGTGGTCCTTCATCTGTTTCGGACTGGGAGCGGTTACCGTGTTCGTCGCTGGCCTCTTCTCCTGACGTACCGAAACTGGGGCTGGTGTGATGAAGCCCGGCGGCCGGCACCCGAGCCCTGCGAACCGCTGTGGCGCCCCTCCGGCGCTGTACACCGACGTGCTGCACGGGAAATCCCCGTGCTGCACGTCGCTGCGGTCGTCTGGGCGTCTACGGGCCGCTCCACAGCATCAGTCCGCGCCCATCGAACCGACGCAGCGAGCCGCTGAGCCCGGAGAAACCTCGTGTGCGTTCGAGGTCAGGCCGTTTACGCTGGGTGACGTGTCTGCACCGAAACTTCACCACTATGTGCCTCAGAGCTACCTGGCACGATTCGGGCGAGGCGACATGGTCAGGGTGAGGCGCCGGTGCCCGCCGAAGACGCACCTCGCCAACGTTAGGAACGTCGCTGCCGAGACTGGCTTCTACACGATCACGGACGACAACGGTATGCCCTCCACAGTTATCGAGCAGGAGCTCAGCGGCCTGGAAGGGCGAGGTCTTGGCGCCCTGCGCCGAATAGACGAGACGGGAACCGGAGGGCCTGATGCCCGGAACGAGGGCCTCAGCGAGTGTGGAGCCATACGCCGCCGTACGCCACGATGGCACCGCCGACGGCGGTCGCCGCGCCCCGGAGCAGGTAGAGGCCGGCCTCGTTGCGCGCCCGCCGTACCCGCCTCGCCCACCGTGCCATTGAGGGCCTGCCGTGGGGTTCCGGGACCGCGTCGTTGCCCGTACTCTCGCCCTTGGACATGAGCTTCTCCTTTGCTGGAGTTGTTCGGTCATCTGCAGACGGCTCCCTGCCCACCAGGGGGCCGTCGCCGTTTCTGGCGACGACCATTGCTGCTGTCCAACCCTTGAGATTTTTGCTCCGTCTGGGGTGGACGAGACCTAAGAAAAGCACCCTTGAAACGGCTCTGACCAGCGAAAACAGCTACTTGTCAAAACCAGTTAATCCGGGTTGAAACGACCTCGACGCGAGTTACTGCAGGTCTTCATGACCTCAACACGGGCTACCCTGTGTCTACATGGGGTGTCATGCCTGGCCAATATGGGTTTTTGCGGGTTGAAGGAGGCCTGGACCTGCCAGAGTTGGCGGATGCCTCAGATGATGCGCATGCCCGGTCCCGACAAGTTGCCCCCTGGAACCAGGCGAGCGTTCGTGGCAGAGCTGTTCTTCCACTACACCGAGGCCGGCCGTCCCACACTCGCCCGCGTGGCAGCAGCCACTCGGTCCATGACCGACGCCTTTCCCGTCAGCCGGGAGACGATCCGCCGACTCCTGCGCGGGGAATCAGTCGCCCGATGGGAACGGGTCGACGCAGTCCTGCGTGCCCTGTGCGAGATCGGCAACCAGGACCCGGACCGCAGGCGATGGCAGGAGAGCGGCGACTGGAACGATGACGGCGATCCCACCACCTGCCGGCAGCACCTGCGCCAGCTCCTCTACGACGACATCGACGAGGTGCAGCCCGAGCAGCACTCCGGCCCGTCAGCTGTTCCGCCGCCGCGGTCATCCGGGGGGTGGGGCAGTACTCCACCTGCATCGACCGGAGGCTGGGGCAGTAGTCCCTCGCAGCCGAAGCAGGATGACCCGTGGGCCACAACCCCGCCTCCGTCCACCCCGTCCACAGGCGGATACACCGACGAACCACCCTTTTGAACCGGCGGAGCTGGGTGGAGCACTCCGGCTGGAGCCGGGTTCACCCGGATGAGCTGGCCTCTACAGCGTCATCTGGGCCCGAAGGGCGCACGAGCCTCCAGGTCGTTGATGATGTCGGTCCACGACTGTTGTGCCAAGCCCGGTAGACGCGGGAGTTCCTCACGCATGGCGGTGATGACTGCTGCGTGCTCCTGTTG
The DNA here is from genome assembly GCF_044545925.1 of Streptomyces sp. NPDC053367. Lineage (NCBI taxonomy): Bacteria > Bacillati > Actinomycetota > Actinomycetes > Kitasatosporales > Streptomycetaceae > Streptomyces > Streptomyces sp. NPDC053367. The sequence continues at coordinate 528,860 of NZ_JBITYN010000006.1, forward strand.
GAAGAGCACGGACCAAGAGGCCGCGCTGAGGACGTCTCGCAGGTCGGCAAGTACCCGTTCAGGCGATGGATGGTGCTGCAGTACATCGGCAGCGCAATCCGGACTGATGCGGGGACGCGCTGCCACCTGGCCGTCCTCGTTGAGGAACAGGCCCTCCACAACGCCTTGACGGTACGCGTCTGGCCAGCGCTCCAGGTTGTCCGCGCACGCACGGATGCCCTCAATACGTACGTTGAATGTCTCTCGGGCCGATCGCTGACCCACGGCCACTCCGAGGCGCCGTTGCTCCGGTGCCTCAAGTTCGGGGATGTTTGCAGCGGCCAGTCGAGCAGCCAGGTCGCCTCCGGAGAAGAGGCCCCCGCGTAGGTCATGGACCAGAGGTTCAACAGCGCCCAGGGGCACGGTCTGAAGTCTGGCTAGCGCCCACCGCACCCAGACCAGGGCACCGTGCACGCACGCCTCGACTACCTCGGCAGTGATCTCATGGACAACAGGACGGCCGTGCCCGGTCCCGAAGCGGTTGCGCAGTTCACGAAGCTGCGATGCCATCTTCTTCGCCGCGTTCGGGATCTGTCGTAGCGGGTCGTTCGCCGGCAGACCGTGGTCAGCGGCGTGTTCGACAACGGTGTGCGCGTGACCGAGGACCTTGTCGTATTCGTCCTTATCGCCTGTCACACGTCCGTGCGCGATGAGAACGACGCGCGCGACACACTCGACAAGCTCCTTCGCCGAACCTACGACTAGGGGACGATCGTTCGCCGCGACGGCGGAACCAAGACGCCCATAGTGATCGACAATTGCCTGCCACGACTCCTCCTGGAGCCACTCGGCTCGCGGCAACGGTTCCTGCACCAGAGTATTGATCACGGGAATATCGTCCCTCCAATGTCTACGTCCAGCGCATGCCGATGGCAGAAAGCTGCTGTCTAGGGGCGGTTTTTCTGATCAGTGGGGGGGGTGGGCTGGTCTGGGCTGATCAGTTTGGTGTTGGGGGCGGTGTCTGTCACGGTTTGCTGCTCCGTCTTGTCGGAGGGATGGGGCAGGGGTGGTCAGTCGCTGCCTGGAGGGTTGCCGCGGTGTCGCCGGAGTGCTTGGAGGATGCGCGCCCGGTGTTCGTTCTGGGGGTCGGGGGCGTCGAGGAGTGGCCCGAGTCGGCTGTATAGCGCCTCGAGGCCGATGAGCGCGTCAAGACTTTGCAGGGTGTCGTGGTCGATGACGGGGAACGGTGCCCGGTCGGGCGGGAGGAGTACGGAGAGGAGGGCAAGCGGGTCCCACTCCTGGTCGAAGCGTTGGTTGATCCAGGTCTGACAATCTTCGGATTCGGTGTGGCGCCATGCCCAAAGGAGCGTGATCTGCAGCTCGGTGAGTTCGTCGATGGGCCGGCGCGCGGAGACGGCGAGGTGCCGCGCGATCTCGTGCTGGAACACTCCGCCCCCGCCTACGAAGAAGTGCTCCACTCAGCGCTGGTCGATGGGTGCCTATCTCGTCCTTCAATGCGCGGCGGACGCATCAGTCGGACAAGAGGCAGGCCAACCGGGCGCCGATCAGTCCGGGGGAGTCCGTCTTCTGCATGCCGCAGGAGGCGAAGAAGGCCATGCGTCTTTCGTACCCGGATTCTTGCGGATCCGGGTAGAGCACAGGCTGTCCAAGTGCGCCGCCCGGGCGTCGGCGGGCGAATTTCCGCACGAGCGCGGTGCCGACACCCCGGCCTTCGCAATCATGGGCGTCACATTAGAGCAGCGAGCGATGCTGGCGGGAGGAGGCCGGCTTGCGTTGCAAGTGAGTGAAGCGTTCAGGCAGCGGTGGGGGAAGACGAGGCGGATCCTGCATATAGAGCCCACGGTTTATCGGTACGTAGCCTCGGGCCACCATTTGTACGTATCCCGTACGCTTTATGACCGTTTGCGGTGCGGTCGCTGCACGGTGTGGTGCGGGCCGCTGCGTCTGACCGGCCAGGATTGGCTGGTCAGGCCCATCGCATGCCGATGGCGTGAGTGGCTGCACGATCAGGGCTACCGTGTGCCCGTATACCGGACACCCACCACGTTGCACAGTGCGCTGCGATACCCCCAGCATCACCGGCTCGGGTCTCAGGGGTGGGAACAACGCGAGGCTGGACGCCCGTACGCGTTCGGTGCGCAAAAAGAATGCTTTAGGAACGCAGTGCGTACGCTTCTAAGGGGACCCGGGACCGGTCCTGCTCACTAGGTCCACCGCATGCCGATGGCGGAGAGCTGCTCGATCCGCTCCGCGGAGAGGGTTGCGGCCCTGCTCCGCTGGTTCCCGATCCATGCACCGAGCCGGAGCTGCCGCTCCTCTTGGCCTTCGTCGACGATGGTCTCGATGTGTTTCCTCGGCACCCGCAGATGCCCCTCGCGCTCGTAGTACTGCGTGGCGGCGGCGAGGTGGAGCGCCCATTTGTCGGCCTGGCTGCGCCGTGGCTTGGGCTTTTCGTCCTGGGTGGCGGGTGTGATTCCGATGATGTGTTCGCACAGCCACTGCTGCACGGTGGTCAGCCGTTCCCAGCTGAGCCGCTGTGCGCGTACCCACCGTCCGAGGTCTTCGCCTTGGTGCACGACCATGCCCGGCGACGTGGGCAGCTGGCCGCCAGCTTCCAGGTGCTGCCGGGTGAGGTGGAAGCAGCGTTGCCAGTCGATGGGCCATGCCGGGCACCAGGCAGGGTCGATGTCGTCCAGCTGCTCGCGCCGCTCCTCGGACAGCACCCCCACTGCCACGACGGGAAGTCCCTCCGCATGCTGCTGCTCGTCGACTGCCGCTCGCCGGGCCGCGGCCCGTGCGTTCTTCAGATATAGCCCCACCCGGTATCCCTTGTAGGTGGCGTCGGTGGGTGCTGCGAGGTGCCCGTTCTCGGCGGCCCAGCCGCGGGCTGCGGCGAGGCCTTCTTCCCATGCGACGTCGTAGTGCGACCAGATCATGCCGAGCTTCTCCAGCTGCCGGGTGCGGTCGGTGTCCATGTCTCCGCGGGCGTAGACGCGGCGGGCGTCGGCGATCCATTGCCCAAGGGGGAACCCGGCGAGCGTGGCCGGCCACTCTTCGGCTTCCGCCTCCTGGTCGTCGCGGCCGGGTACGCGGTACGTGAAGGGCACCTTCAGGTTCCCGTGGAGCCGTTGGTAGAAGGTGGCGGCTTCGATGCCGCGTCGCCAGTGGGTGTGTTCGGGGTTGAGGACGCGCAGGTTGATGAAGGCTGCCAGCTGTGCAGGGTCACGAGGTGTGCTGAACTTCAGTAGCTCTCGGGCCGGCGCCGACAGCCGGTTGCTTCGGTCGCCCTCGGCAGCCTCGCTTTCCTCGCCCCAGGAGCGGCTCTGCACGCCTCTGACGCGGCTTGGCGCTTGGGGCTCGGCCAGTGCCTCCACGACGCGGGCGTCGTGCGCGCGGAGAGCTTCCAAGAGCCTGGCCAGGCCAGCGAACGCCCTGCTGGTAAGCATGTTGTCCACTGTCTCGCCGGGTCCGAGCAGGACCGGCACGACGAGTGAGGCGACCTTGCCCTCACCGGGGCGGATGCGTAGGGCGCGGCCGACGGCTTGGACGAGGTCGGGCATGGAGCCGCGGACGTCGGCGAAGTAGACGGAGTCGCATTCGCGGGTGTCGACGCCTTCGCCGAGGACGCGAACGGAGCCGAGGAACGTCTTCTCTACGACGGTGCCGTCAGCAGTGATCCCCTGGGAGAACTGGTCCACGACGCGGCGACGGTGGAGGGGCTTGTGGTCGCCGCAGAGCCAGTTGGCCCAGATGGTGCGCGGGTACAGCGCGGGGTCCGCGGCGTGCAGCCGCTCGGCGACGTCGGGTAGACCGGCGGCGAAGGCCTCGGCTTCCCTGACGACGTGGTGGAAGACGAGCGTCCTGCGGAAGCCTTCCTCGGCTGAGGCCTTCACCAGCGTGGTCTGGAGCGCGGCGAGCCGGGCTCCGCGCACCTGCTCGGACCGTGCGTCCTCGCCCAGGAGCTGCGCGGCTTGGAGATGGGTGTCGGTGATGTCTACGCACACCACCTGGTAGGGGGCACAGATACCCCTGTCAACGGCGTCCGAGAGCGTCAGGGTGAAACACCTGGTGCCGAACGGCGAAGCCGGGTCGTCATCCATCGACGCGACCAGTTCGCCCGGCACGCCCGGCCCGGCCTCGGAATCGTCGTCCGGCTGCCACAGCCGGGGCGTGGCGGTCATGTACAGCCGCCGCAAGGACGGGATACGGGTGTTGTCATGGACGACCGCCCACGGCCTGCCGATCCGGCCCGAAACCCTGTGCGCCTCGTCCACGACGATCAGCGACCACCCCGGAAGGCCGGCGGCGTGCGCGCGTTCCAGCGTGCCGAGCCCGAGGGAGGCGTACGTGGCGAACACGGTGACCTTGTCGAAGGGCCGCACCCAGGCGACCAGCTCGTCCACATCTGTGGTGTTCGGGAAGGACGCCTCCGGCCCCCGAAGGGACGAGACCCCGATCATCGGCCCGCTACGGCCGCCCTCGCGCCAGGCCGCCTCGGTCTGGGCGAGCAGGTCCAGCGAGGGCACGAGCACGAGCACCCGACCCGCCTGCAACTCCTCGGCGCTGCGCGCGGCGATGAGGGTCTTGCCCGATCCGGTCGCCATGACCACCTGCGTCCGCAGCCCCCGCTCTGGCACAGTCGATCTTGCAGGCAATTCAAGAGCCCGCAGCACCGCGTCTACGGCTTCTCGCTGGTGGGGGCGAAGTTCCTTCACTGCCATATCGGCCGGCTTTCTGCTGTCTGTCGGAGTGCGGTGCGATCTCGCGAAGTGACATGTCCTTGTTGGCGATTGGCCTCACCGTGACAGCGAGGGACCACGGACCGTCGAGAGACACAGATTCGACGGCTGACGACGATCGCAGCTCCAGATGTCTCCAAGGGTGGTGTCTCACCAGTCCAGAGTCTATCGCCGTCAAAGAATGAAGCACAGCAATCGAAGAGGACAAGCAGCATGATAGCTTCAGGGCGCGAGGGCCATTTTGCCGTCTGGGCCCGCGGGCCTCGGAAGACAGGTAGGCGCCGGCTGTGACTGCCGAGTGGTATGTCCTCGTCGAGGAGGACACCCGAACGACGGAGCGACCCGACGGTGTGGAGCTGAAGCTGCATCGGTGGATGCTGGTGGGCACCTATCACATCGGCCAGGACGAGGCGGAAGCGGTGGCGGCGGCCGAGGACGCGGCCCTGAACTACATGCCGGGGGTACTGGCCCGGCATGCGCGGCCGGGAGACGAGCCGGCCCGGCATGCATTCCTTGCTCAAGACGGCGCGTGGGTGGTGCTTGTGAGGCAGCGGCACCGTGAGTGTCACATACGGGTGACCACGGCCCGACTCATGCACTCGCAGGAAGAGAAGGAAGCACCACCGAAAAGCATGAAGGAGAAATTCCGCAACGCCTTGGAGGGGCCACCGCCTCTCCCGAAGCCCTGGACGTCACCAAACCAACGCGAGCAAGACTGAACCGACCCCCTCATAGCCAGCCTGGCCCGCGTGAGCGGGCCTTGCGGTCCTGGAGGCGCAGCCGGAAGGACCGTCAGGCGGGGGAGCGCAGCGGACCCGCCGGCCCAGGCTGGAAGCGAAAGCCTGGTAGCGGGACGGAGTCCCGCCCGGTCCGGTAGCGCAGCGAACGGACCGTCAACCGTGATGCACAGCATCACGGTTGAGCGGGTGGCGCAGCCACCCGCTGGCGCTCCCGCTCCGCGGGAGCGCAACACCCGTGCGCAGCACGGGTGTTCGCTTGCACATCGCGCAGCGATGTGGTACCCGCTCC
>NZ_JBITYN010000007.1:0-391303 GCF_044545925.1 Streptomyces sp. NPDC053367
CTTTGTACTCACCCTCTCGGGCTTTCCTCCGGGCGCTTCCCTTCGGTCTTGCGTTTCCGACTCTATCAGATCTTTTCTCGATCCGATTTCCTCGGCGCTTTCCAGGTTCCCGCTTCCGCGTTTCCCTTCCCGGCGGTTCCGACTTTATCAGAAGTTTCGAGCCGGTTTGACCGGCCGTCGTTTTCCGATTTCATCGGGGGCGGCTTCATTGATATCGATGCGATCGATGTTTCAAGAAGCTCGTAGATTCTAACCCGCCGCCGACCGGTTCAGGACCAGTCCAGGCAACTGTTCGAATCTACCTCCCCGCCTGCTCCGTGTCAACGGCTCCTGCGGGGCGAAGAGGAGACTAGCAGCTCAGCGGAGCGATCCGCACATCAGGCGGCCGTCGGCACCCTGGCGCTGCGCTCGGCGGCCGTGACGTCGCCTGTGGCGCCCTCGCGGGCTGCCCGGCCGCCGAGGACGTAGACGTACAGCAGGAAGGCCACCTCGGCGGTGATGCCGATGGCGATGCGGGCCCAGGTGGGCAGGCCGGAGGGGGTGACGAAACCTTCGATGGCGCCGGAGATGAACAGGACCAGGGCCAGGCCTATCGCCATGCCCACGGCCGCCCGGCCCTCTTCGGCCAGGGCCGTACGGCGCGTGCGCGGACCGGGGTCGATGAGGGTCCAGCCGAGGCGCAGGCCTGTGCCGGCGGCGACGAAGACGGCGGTCAGTTCGAGGAGGCCGTGCGGGAGGACCAGGCCGAGGAAGGTGTCCAGGCGTCCTGCGGAGGACATCAGGCCGATACCCACCCCCAGGTTGAGCATGTTGAGGAAGAGGATCCAGATGACGGGGAGGCCCAGGAAGATGCCCAGGACGAGGCACATCGCGGCGGCCTGGGCGTTGTTCGTCCACACCTGGGCGGCGAAGGACGTCGCCGGATGGCTGGAGTAGTAGGTCTCGTACTGGCCGCCGGGGCGTGTCATCTCGCGCAGCTCGGTCGGGGCCCCGATGGATGCCTGCACTTCGGGGTGGGTGCCGATCCACCAGCCCAGCAGGGCGGCGACGAGGGTGGAGATGAGGGCGGTGGGAACCCACCAGTGGCGCGCGCGGTAGACCGCGGCGGGGAAGCCGTACAGCAGGAAGGCCGTGACGTCGCGCCATGAGGCGCGGCGGGTGCCCGTGACGGCGCTGCGCGCGCGTGCCACCAGTTGGCTGAGCCGGCCCGTGAGCTGTGGGTCGGGGGCGCTGGACTGGATCTGGGAGAGATGAGTGGCGGTGCGCTGGTAGAGCGCGACGAGTTCGTCGACCTCGTCGCCGGTGAGGCGGCGCCGGCGCCCGAGGAGGGCGTCGAGGCGGTCCCACTCCGCGCGGTGGGCGGAGACGAAGACGTCGAGGTCCATCGGTGTGCCTGCTCCTCGGCTTGTCGTCGCGGTCGTCGCGGATGTCAGCTTGTCGTACTGGGGCGCGATGCGCCCTCAGCTTGGCAGACTGACGGTTCTCCGGGCAGGTCAGGGAAGGACGGCGGGCGTGAGTGAGCTGGTGACGGGCGAGGCGGTGGCGTTGGAGCTGCGCCCGGCGAAGCTGCCGAGCAGGGCGCTTGCCGTGTTGCTCGACCTGGTGGTGGTCGGCGTCGCCTATACGGCGGTGACGATCGTGCTGGCGATAGCCACGGCGTCGCTGGACGAGGCCGCGCAGATGGCCGTGTCGATCGCGTCGTTCATCCTCGTCCTGGTGGGCGTGCCCATCGCGGTGGAGACGCTCAGTCACGGGCGTTCGCTCGGGAAGATGGCGTGCGGTCTGCGGGTGGTGCGGGACGACGGCGGGCCGATCCGCTTCCGGCACGCGCTGGTACGGGGTGCCGTGGGCGTGGTCGAGATCCTGATGACGTTCGGGGTCGTCGCCTGTATCGCCTCGCTCGTGTCGGCGCGAGGTCGTCGGCTCGGGGACGTCTTCGCGGGGACGCTCGTGGTGCGGGAGCGTGTGCCTGCGGCGCGCAGCGGGTTCGTGCCGCCGCCTCCGCCCTGGATGTCGGGTCGTTTCTCCGGCGTCGACCTGTCCGCGGTGCCCGATGGGCTGTGGCTGGCCGTGCGTCAGTACCTGACGCGGATGCAGCAGCTTGATCCGCAGGTCGGCGCGGCGATGGCGGGTCGGCTCGCCGCGGATGTCACGGCGCGTACGGGGGCGCCCGTCCCGCAGGGCGTTCCGCCGGCCGCGTATCTGGCCGCGGTGCTGCAGGAGCGGCAGGCTCGGGAGGCTCAGCGGGCCTTCGGGCAGGGCGCTGCCGTCGGCGGCGCGGTGCCGGGCGGTCCGGGAGCGGCCGTCGAGTCGTCGTACGGACCTGCGTCTGCGCCGGCAGCGGGTACGGGGGCTTCCGTGGGGGCGGCGGGTGGCGCCGGGACGTACGCCTCTCCGGCCGGGACGTACACCCCTCCGGCCGCGCCCTGCTCCCCCCCGGTTGTCCCCTACTCCCCTCCGGCCGTGGCGTCCGAGCCGGCGGTTCCGGGTGCTGGGCCCGGAGCCGGCGTCCGGGACGAGTCGTCGGCGGACAGGCCGGGCGGGGGGTTCGCGCCTCCGGCGTGAGGCCGCCGGTGGGCTGGACGCCGTCCAGAGCCGGGTCCGGTGGGCTCGCCTGGGACGGCTGCCCCGCCTGCCTGCGGGCGCGGCCGACTTTTCCTGCCACCGGCCCGCCATCGTGACCGCGTGGCCGTCGTGGCCATCGTGACCGCGTGGCCGTCGTGACCATCGTGACCGCGTGGCCGTCGTGACCATCGTGACCGCGTGACCGTCGTGACCGTCGTGGCCATCGTGGCATCGTGGCCGTCGTGACCGTCGTGGCCCCTGTGACCGCGTGGCCGTCGAAGCCGTCGAGGCCGCCGCGGCCGGCGACCAGGCCGGCCCCTCCGCCCGTAGCCCCTCAGTCGAACCGGGACGGTGGCGTTTCGAGGTCCTCCAGCTCGATGCCGGGGGCCGCCAGGACCACGTCCCCGGCGATGTGAACCGAGTGCTGTTCACCCGTGTCCAGGGCTGTGACCTGGTATTCGTCCACGGTCAGGGGGGCGTTGTCAGTGGCGTGTGCTTCTCTGTTCACCAGGGCCCAGGACTGGTCCACGGTGCGGGGGGCGAGGACCGGGTCCGTGAAGGCGACCAGGCGTACGCGGGTCGCTTCGCCGGAGGGGGTGAGGCGCAGGAGACGAGCCGTGGCGACGAGGAACGCGGGGGACGTGCCGGTGAAGGCGTGGGCGCGCACATTGCCTTCCGTGGCATGGGTGCCGGTGGGGTCCGTGCGGACCCAGGTGACGCCGTCGAGGGCGGCGCCGCGCACCTGCCAGCTTCCCGCGTGGAGTTCCAGGCGGATGGGGCGGCCGAGCTCGTCGAGGGCGAGGTCGACGGAGCCGTGGTGGTCTCCCGACGGAGTGGTCAGCTGGGAGACGTAGCGCCAGCCCGAGGGGCCGGGTGCGCAGTGGAAGTGTTCGAGTGCGAGGAGGGTGTGATCGTGCGGATCGTGGAGCGAATAACGGCCGCGGGGCATGGGGGTCCTGGGTTCTGACGGGCTCGGGGTCGGCCGGCTCGCCGAGGCTGCCGGTCCGTGGAAAGGGGCAGGCCCCCGGCACGGGGGTGCGGGGGCCTGCCTCTGGGGTCGGACCTGGCGCTGCGGTGCGCGTCAGTGCACGGACGCGCACCCGGCGGGCCGGGCCGCCGGACTCTGCGGTTGCGAGTCCGGCGACGGCGACGGCACGCCTCAGTAGCGGTAGTGGTCCGGCTTGAACGGGCCGTCGACCTCGACGCCGATGTACGCGGCCTGCTCCGGGCGCAGCTTGGTGAGCTTGACGCCGAGCGCGTCCAGGTGGAGGCGGGCGACCTTCTCGTCGAGGTGCTTGGGCAGGGTGTAGACGCCGATCGGGTACTCGGCCTGCTTGGTGAACAGCTCGATCTGGGCCAGGGTCTGGTCCGCGAAGGAGTTGGACATCACGAAGGACGGGTGGCCGGTGGCGTTGCCCAGGTTGAGCAGGCGGCCCTCGGACAGGACGATGATCTTCTTGCCGTCCGGGAAGGTCCAGGTGTGGACCTGCGGCTTGACCTCGTCCTTGACGATGCCGGGGACCTTGGCGAGGCCGGCCATGTCGATCTCGTTGTCGAAGTGGCCGATGTTGCCGACGATGGCCTGGTGCTTCATCTTGGCCATGTCCGAGGCCAGGATGATGTCCTTGTTGCCGGTCGTGGTGATGAAGATGTCGGCGGTCTCGACGACGTCGTCCAGGGTGGTGACCTGGTAACCGTCCATCGCCGCCTGCAGGGCGCAGATCGGGTCGATCTCGGTGATGATCACGCGGGCGCCCTGGCCGCGCAGGGACTCGGCGCAGCCCTTGCCGACGTCGCCGTAGCCGCAGACGACGGCGGTCTTGCCGCCGATCAGGGTGTCGGTGGCGCGGTTGATGCCGTCGATCAGGGAGTGGCGGCAGCCGTACTTGTTGTCGAACTTCGACTTCGTGACGGCGTCGTTGACGTTGATCGCCGGGAACAGGAGGGTGCCCTCGCGCTGCATCTCGTACAGGCGGTGGACGCCGGTCGTGGTCTCCTCGGTGACGCCGCGGATCTCGGACGCCAGCTGGGTCCACTTCTGCGGGGTCTCGGCCACGGTCCGGGTGAGGAGCTCGAGGATGACGCGGTGCTCATCGGACTCGGCGGTGTCGGGCGAGGGGACCTTGCCGTCCTTCTCGTACTCGACGCCCTTGTGAACCAGGAGGGTGGCGTCGCCGCCGTCGTCCAGGATCATGTTGGGGCCGCCGGTGGGGGTGTTCGGCCAGGTCAGGGCCTGCTCCGTGCACCACCAGTACTCCTCCAGGGTCTCGCCCTTCCAGGCGAAGACCGGGATGCCCTGGGGGTTGTCCGGGGTGCCGTTCGGGCCGACGGCGATGGCGGCGGCCGCGTGGTCCTGGGTGGAGAAGATGTTGCAGGAGGCCCAGCGGACCTGCGCGCCCAGGGCGGCCAGGGTCTCGATCAGGACGGCGGTCTGCACGGTCATGTGCAGGGAACCGGTGATGCGGGCGCCCTTGAGGGGCTGCGCCTGGGCGTACTCCTTGCGGATCGCCATCAGGCCGGGCATCTCGTGCTCGGCGAGGGTGATCTCCTTGCGGCCGAACTCGGCCAGGGAGAGGTCGGCGACCTTGAAGTCCTGTCGGTTGTCGACAGTCGTCATTACGGGCTGCTCCTCGGGATCGGGTCGAGGTCTGGGTACGGCTGTTCTGCGCGGCGGCGGACACAGGGGTGCCCGAAAGAGGACACAGGCATGCCCGCGTGCGCGCAGCGCAGTCCGTCGGAGGCCCTCTCTCCCTCGGTCGGTCCGCCATGGGACCGCCCGACCGCCATCAGCAGCGACGTCTGGCTCCACTCCAAGCTACACCGCTGGGCCCGGCCGTCCCCAGTCCGCCTGTGAACTCATCCGGCCGATCATGCTCGTTGTGGTGGGCGTTACTGTCGGCGGCCGTACGGAGATTCGGAGGGGCGGGTCCATGGGGTTGGTGCGTCGGCTGTCGGTGGCCGGGTGGGTGTCGGTGGGTGTGGGTCTGCTGGTGGTGGTCGGCTGCCTCGGGTGGTGGTGGGCCGGTCATGACGGGGTCCGGGTGGGCGGCGACTCGATGAGGCCGACGTACGCGGCCGGGGAGCGGTTGGTCGTGGACACGGCTGTCGGCGGCGCCGAGGTCGAGCGGGGCGATGTCGTGGTCTTCTCGGCGCCCGAGGTCCAGGGCTTCGAGGACTCGGTGGTCAAGCGGGTCGTGGGGGTGGGCGGCGATCGCGTCGAGTGCTGCGCCGGGGCCGGTGCGGGGCAGCGGCTGCTGGTGAACGGCCGGCCGCTGGACGAGCCGTATGTGGCGGACGGAATCGTGGACGGGCGGGTTCCGGGCGGGGCGAACGAGGAGTACGTCGTCGAGGTGCCCGAGGGGCGGTTGTTCGTGCTCGGCGACTACCGGAGCGTCTCCAACGACTCGCGGACCTACGGGGGCGGCCTGGGCGGGACGGTTCCCGTGGAGGCGGTGCAGGGGCGGGTGGTGGACGGGGGGAGTGCTGCGCTCCCGCTGGTCGTGGTCGCGCTGGGCGGGCTGGTCGTCGCCCTGGCGGGCCTGATCCTCGTCCTGGGCGGGCGGCACGTGCGCCGACGGGGCGGCCTGGCGGATCCGCCCTGGCCGGTGGGGCCGCTCGGGGTGTGAGGCCTTCCCCCGGGGTGGGGCCGCTCGGGGTGTGAGGCCTTCCCCCCGGGGTGGGGCCGGACACGCGTCGGGCCCGCCGAAGGTTCGGCGGGCCCGGGCGTACGAGCGGGGGAAGCCGGGGTCAGTGCCCCGTGGTGGGCACCGGCCCGCCGGGGGTCGCCTCCGGGTCCGGGCCCTTGGCGGCCTCGGCCTCGTTGTAGATGTCGGGCTCGAGGTAGATGACGCGGGCGATGGGGACGGCGGTGCGGATGCGGGACTCGGCGGCGTCGATGGCGGTGGCGATCTCGCCGGCCGTGCCGTCGTGGCGGACGGCGATCTTCGCGGCGACCAGGAGTTCCTCGGGGCCGAGGTGCAGGGTGCGCATGTGGATGACGCCGGTGACGGTGTCGCCGTCGACGACGGCGGCCTCGATCTTCTTGACCTCCTCGACGCCTGCGGCCTCGCCGAGCAGCAGCGACTTGGTCTCGGCGGCGAGGACGAGGGCGATGAGGATCAGCAGGACGCCGATGCACAGGGTGCCGATGCCGTCCCAGACGCCGTCGCCGGTGGCGAGGGCGAGGCCGACGCCGCCGAGCGCGAGGACCAGGCCGACGAGCGCGCCGAAGTCCTCCAGCAGGACGACCGGCAGCTCGGGCGCCTTGGCGCGGCGGACGAACTCCTTCCAGGACTGCGTGCCGCGGAGCTCGTTGGACTCCTTGATGGCGGTGCGGAAGGAGAAGGCCTCGGCGATGATCGCGAAGGCGAGGACGCCGACGGGCCAGTACCAGTGCTCGATCTCGTGCGGGTGCTTGATCTTCTCGTAGCCCTCGTAGAGGGCGAACATGCCGCCGACCGAGAACAGCACGATGGAGACGAGGAAGGCGTAGATGTAGCGCTCGCGCCCGTAGCCGAAGGGATGCTGCGGGGTCGCCTCGCGCTGGGCCTTCTTGCCGCCGACCAGGAGCAGCGCCTGGTTGCCGGAGTCGGCGAGCGAGTGGACGCCCTCGGCGAGCATGGAGGACGAGCCACTGAAGGCGAACGCCACGAACTTCGATGCCGCGATCGCGAGGTTGGCGGCGAGTGCCGCCACGATCGCCTTGGTACCGCCTGACGCGCTCATGAGTTCGCGTATTCCCTTCATGCCCAGTCGTACGCGGTCGTACGAGGTCGTACGCCGCCCGGGCCTCGCCCACGGCTTTGCCCGTCCTTTGCCGGTGGGTCATTGTTGCAGCCCGCTCGGGGACGGGCGCGTCCCCCCGGTCATGACGCCCGATCAGGCGATGACGGTGGCCCGGAAGAGCGTGCCCGTACCGGACACTTCGGCTGTTTCGCCGGCGGGCACGAAGACGGAGGCGCCGGAGGTGAGCCGGTGCTCGCCGGCGTGGATCGTGCCGGCGGTGCAGAGCAGGATCTGCGGGGTGGCGCGAGTGAGGTCGTGCGAGGCGCCGCCGGGCGGCAGGACGTAGCGGGAGAGCCGGAACTCGTCGATGGGGGCCTCGTAGACCTCCTCGCCGTCCGGGGACGCCTCCGGGCGCAGCACGCCCGGGTCGGCGGCCTCGAAGCGGACCACGCGCAGGAGTTCGGGGACGTCGACGTGCTTGGGGGTCAGGCCGCAGCGCAGGACGTTGTCCGAGTTGGCCATGATCTCGACGCCGAGGCCGCCGAGGTAGGCGTGCGGAATGCCGGCGCCGAGGTAGAGGGCCTCGCCGGGCTGCAGCCGGACGTGGTTGAGCAGCATCGCGGCGATGACGCCCGCGTCGCCCGGGAAGTGGTGGGCGAGTTCGGCGTAGGGCGCGTAGGGGCCGCCGAGGCGGACGCAGGCGGCGGTGGCCTCGGCGACGGTGTGGGCCATGTCCTCGGGGTCGGCGCTCAGCACGGCCGTGAGCATCTCGCGCAGGGCGGCGTCCTCGGGGTGGGCGTGCAGCAGGTCGGCGTACGGCTTGAGGGAGTCGACGCCGAGGCCGTCGAGGAGTTCGGCGGAGCGCAGCGGGTCGCGGAAGCCGCACAGGCCGTCGAACTCGGTGAGGGCGCAGATCAGTTCGGGCTTGTGGTTGGGGTCCTTGTAGTTGCGGTGCGGGGCGTCGATGGGGACGCCGCGGCGCTCCTCGTCGGCGTAGCCCTGCCGGGCCTGCTCCAGATCGGGGTGGACCTGGAGGGAGAGCGGGGCGCCGGCGGCGAGGACCTTGAACAGGAAAGGCAGCCGCGGCCCGAACCTGGCGACCGTCGCCTCGCCCAGCTCGCGCACCGGGTCCGCGTCGATGACCTCGACGAGCGTGCCGCGCCCGGTGCGCGAGGGCGCGCCGGGGTGGGCGCCCATCCACAGTTCCGCCTGCGGCTCACCGGTCGGCTCGACGCCGAGGAGCCGGGGAATCGCGGTGGTGGAGCCCCAGGCGTAGGGGCGGACGGTGTTGTCGAGGCGGTCCATGCGCGTGTCTGTCTGCTCTCTCTTCTCGCGACGCGTGCGAAGCGTAGGACGGCGGGGCGTCTTCGCGTACGACGGTCAGGGTGTCCTGGGCTACATCAGGCTCCCGAGGCGAGCGCCAGGTAAACGGCGGCGAAATCCGTGATGGCGATCAGTTCCGCGAGGGTGACGAGCTCGTCGCCGGGCTCCGGTTCGAGTTCGCTGATCGGCGTGTCGTGGCTGAGGGCCACCTCGCGGGCGGCGGGCGCGGCGGTGAGGCCGCCGATGGGGCGGTCGCGCAGCAGCACCACACGCGCGCGCAGGGCGGGGGGTTCCTCGACGCGGTCGCGGAAGAAGTCGTCGGGGTCGGCGCTGGCGGCGAGCGGGCCGGCCAGCAGGGCGCTGTGCGAGGAGAGGGCCTCGGGCAGTTCGGCGACCAGCGCGGCGCGGCCGGAGAGCTCGGCGAGCGCGGCGGCGAAGCGGCGGCCGGCCGGCCCCGCGGAGGTGCCCTCGGTCCAGATCACCGGTAGCGCTTCGGCGAGTTCGGCGGCGAGGGTCTTGGCCGGGTTGCTGTACGTCGCGATGGCGGGGCCGCAGCGTTCGGCGACCTGGTCGAGCCGGTCGGCGACCTTCTCCAGCGCGTCGGCGGGCGCGGAGACCAGGCCGATGCGGTCCAGCAGCGCGAGCAGCGGGGTGAGCAGGGCCCACAGGACTCCGGGTGCGGAGGCGGTGGGGGTCTGCTCCAGTTCGTACGGGGCGGTCGCCATCGGCACGAACAGGCCGTGGCTCTGCGCGACGGCCTCGCCGAGCGGCGTACCGGCGGGAGCGACGGCGGCGACCGTGCAGCCGCGGCGGTAGGCCTGCTCGGCGAGCAGGGACAGACCGGGTTCGGTGCCGTCGGGGGTGGTGATCAGCAGCAGGTCGACGGAGCCGGTCCAGCCGGGCAGCTCCCAGCGCAGGGCGCCGGCCGCGGGGGCGACGCCGGTGGGGGCCAGCCGGATGACGGGGCTGCCGGGGCCCGCGAGGGTGCCGAGCAGGTCGGCGACGCAGATCGCGGCCGCTCCGGGGCCGGCGATGAGGACCGCGCGCGGGCGGCCGTCGGGCTTGAGGTCGCCGACGCCGGACTCGGCAGCGGCCCGGGTGGCGGTGCGGACGCGGGCGCCGGCCTCGGCGGCACCGCGCAGCAGGGCGCGCTGGTCGGCCTCCGCGAGGGCGTCCGGGGTGTCGAGCAGCGATTCGTCGAGCATGGGCGGAAGCCTCCGGTCGCCGGGTTCGGTGCGTGAGCGCTGCGCTGGCCTGTGCGGGGGGCTGGGGTGCGGTGCCGTTACGCCGGGCGGCGGGCCTCGTCCACCAGGAGCACGGGGATGCCGTCGCGGACCGGGTACGCCAGGCCGCAGTCCTGACCCGTGCAGAGCAGCTCGGTGTCCTGGTCCTTGAGGGCCGAGTGGCAGGCCGGGCAGGCGAGGATCTCCAGAAGGCCGGCTTCGAGCGGCATGGGGGCGTCCCTTCGGGGCGGGGCTGGGTATGCGTATGTGCCTGGTCAGCGTACCGCCGCAGTGGGTGGTCTGTGGCGGTACGGGGGTATCGGCGGGAAGCCGGCACGTGCGGGCGGGGCCGGTGCCGCTCGCCCGCACCGGCGGCACCCAGGCTGCCGGCGCCGGCCACTACGCGCCCCCGAGGGGCGCGGGGAACCGCGCGACCGGCCACCCACGGCCCGCACCCGCAGCCCGAGCCGCACACGCACATGCACACGCACCCGCACCCGCA
Source organism: Streptomyces sp. NPDC053367 (assembly GCF_044545925.1). NCBI lineage: Bacteria > Bacillati > Actinomycetota > Actinomycetes > Kitasatosporales > Streptomycetaceae > Streptomyces > Streptomyces sp. NPDC053367. The sequence continues at coordinate 10,339 of NZ_JBITYN010000007.1, forward strand.
CCCGCACCCGCGGAGGCGACCCCCGTAGGTGGATCCAGCCTCAGCCCCTGATGATCGCCAGCGCCTCGTCCCGGATCTTGGCCATCGTCGCCTCGTCCCGCGCCTCCGCGTTCAGGCGGAGCAGCGGCTCGGTGTTGGAGGGGCGGACGTTGAACCACCAGTCGGTGGAGGTGACGGTGAGCCCGTCGAGGTCGTCGAGGACGATGTCCTCGCGGCCCTCGTACGCGGAGCGGATCGCGGCGAGGCGGCCGGCCTGGTCGTCGACCGTGGAGTTGATCTCGCCGGAGCCGGCGTAGCGGTCGTAGGACGCGGTGAGGGCGGACAGGGGGCCCTCCTGGCCGCCGAGGGCGGCGAGGACGTGGAGGGCGGCCAGCATGCCCGTGTCGGCGTTCCAGAAGTCGCGGAAGTAGTAGTGCGCGGAGTGCTCGCCGCCGAAGATCGCGCCGGTGCGCGCCATCTCGGCCTTGATGAAGGAGTGGCCGACGCGGGTGCGGACGGGCGTGCCGCCGTTCTCCTCGACGACCTCGGGGACGGACCAGGAGGTGATGAGGTTGTGGATGACCGTGCCCGAGCCGCCGTGGCGCGCGAGTTCGCGGGAGGCGACCAGGGCGGTGACGGCGGACGGGGAGACCGGGTCGCCGTGCTCGTCCACGACGAAGCAGCGGTCGGCGTCGCCGTCGAAGGCGATGCCGAGGTCGGCGCGCTCCTCGCGCACACGCGCCTGGAGGTCGACGAGGTTGGCGGGGTCCAGCGGGTTGGCCTCGTGGTTGGGGAAGGTGCCGTCCAGCTCGAAGTACATCGGCACCAGCTCAAGGGGCAGGCCCTCGAAGACGGTGGGTACGGTGTGGCCGCCCATGCCGTTGCCCGCGTCGACGACGACCTTCAGGGGGCGGATGGAGGTCAGGTCGACGAGGGAGCGGAGGTGGGCCGCGTAGTCCTTCAACGTCTCGCGCCGGGTGACGGTTCCCGGCGCCTCGGCCGCGGCCGGGGCGCCCGACTCGCGCCACTTCGCGACGAGTTCGCGGATCTCGTCGAGGCCGGTGTCCTGGCCGATCGGGGCGGCGCCGGCCCGGCACATCTTGATGCCGTTGTACTGCGCCGGGTTGTGCGAGGCGGTGAACATCGCGCCGGGCAGCCCCAGGGCGCCCGAGGCGTAGTACAGCTGGTCCGTGGAGCACAGTCCGATCTCGGTGACGTCGACGCCCAGCGCGGCGGCGCCCCGGGCGAACGCGCCCGCGAGGCCCGGCGACGAGGGCCGCATGTCGTATCCGATGACGATCGCGTCGGCGCCGGTCACCTGGGCGAAGGCGGCACCGAACAGCTCCGCGAGCGACTCGTCCCACTGGTCGGGGACGACTCCGCGAACGTCGTACGCCTTCACGATCTGTGACAGATCAGCAACCACGGCCAACCCTCCTGAATGTCCTGTCGGTCGCCTCAAACTACCCGTACGGCCTGCGGACACGGTGAGCGCACCATCTGGTGGTCTTCGCGACGTGGACCTCAGGACCGGGTGGATTCGGGCCGGACCGGCCGGAAAGGTGCCCGACCGGGCGCCGGGACAGGTCAGTTGTCCGGGGAGCGCAGCACCCTCAGGTGGCCACGGCGGGCCACCTCCATCGGGTCGGCCGTGCGGGCGCCGCCGGCCTGGGCGGCGCGTTCCTGCGGACGGGCCGCCTCGCGCACGGCGTTGGCGAGCGCCTCGAGGTCGTCGCCACTGGGGCGGGCCGGGGCCGAGCCGTCGAGGAGCCGGACGACCTCCCAGCCGCGCGGCGCGGTGAGGCGCTCGGAGTGCTCGGCGCACAGGTCGTAGCAGTGGGGCTCGGCGTAGGTGGCGAGCGGGCCGAGGACCGCGGTCGAGTCGGCGTAGACGTACGTCAGCGTCGCGACGGCGGGTCGGCCGCAGGCGGTGCGCGAACAGCGACGTACAGGGCTCACGACGTTGGACGGTACCGCACTCTTGAGCGGGCCGCGACGACTCTCCACCAGGTCACCCCACCGTGTCGTGTAGCGAAACGTCCCACAAACCCCTTCTGTCATACCCCGCTGACCTGCACAGACATGCATTTTCGGCGGATCCCACAGCACCGGGCACGGTCACCACTCGGCACAAACCGCAGCATTCGGCCCGTCTTCAACAGTCTCGGAGAGATACGGAATCGAGCCCAACCTTGGCTGGAATGGTCATCCTCCGACACACTCCGAGGTGTGGCCGGATGCCGTCCGGTGCGCCGCGTGGGCACCGGGCGGCCCGTGCGGACAAGAACTAGGCTTCACCAGTGATGGACACCCCCGTACCGCCCCCTGCCACCGGCCCCGGGCCCCGCCGCCGCGACCGCCACGGCCGGGGCATGCGCGGCCCGATCGCGCCGCCGCAGGTGCCGCTCGCCGCGAGCCGCGCCGAGCTGTTCGCCGACCTGGTGCAGGACTCGGTGGAGCGTCTGGAGCGGCGCTGGCCGCAGCTCGCCGACATCGACTTCATGGTCCTGGAGGTGCCGCGGCCGGCCTCGGCGGGAGAGGCATGGCACGACGAGCCGGTCCCGCTGGGCGGCACGGTTCCCGCGCACGAGGGACACCGCGCGCGGGTGGTGGTCTACCGCAGGCCGGTGGAGATCCGCACCAAGGGACGCGACGAGCGCGCCGCCCTGGTGCACGAGGTCGTCGTCGAGCAGGTCGCCGAACTGCTGGGGCTCACCCCCGAGACGGTCGACCCGCGCTACGGCGAGGACTGACCGCCCGGGCTACTGCAGCACCGACAGATCCTGCTCCGCGCGCGGCACGGCGACCATGCCGCGGTCGTCGGACAGGGTCTGCACCGTGAACGCCGGTACGCCGTCCTTCGTCGCCCGAAGGGTCCGGGAGGCGTAGAGCGGCCCGCCGGAGACGGTCTCCACGGTGAGCGCGTAGGTGCCCTTCAGGCCGTTGAGCTCCGGGAGTTCCACGTCCTGGGTGGTGCCGGACCTGACCGTGTACGTCTCGGTCACGGCCGTGCCGCCCTCGGTGCCGGCGGAGGCGGTCACCTCGACCTTGGCGTCGCCGCTGGGCGCGGTGAGCGACAGGGTGGTGCCCTTGGCGGTGTTGCCGAGGGCGTTCGCGCGCGGGCCGACCGGGCGGGCGGCCGGGATGAAGGCCGTCTCCTGCTTGTCGCCCTTGCCCCGTACGACCCGTACGCCGGCGACGACCGGCACCGAGCGGTCGGTCGGGGTCAGCACCAGCGAACCGGCCTCGCCGCGCGTGACGTCGCCGAGGTCGACGGCGGTGGTCATGCCCGACTTCACGTGCAGGGTCTCCTGTCCGGCGGGGGTGATCAGGCCGGACGGGGCGGCGAGGCGCACCTTGAGGTCGGCGTCGGAGTCGCCCGGGGTGAAGGCGATCAGGCGCACGGACGTGGCGTCCTCGGGGATGCCGGGCACGACGAGGGTGCCGGCGGGGTCGGCGGCCGGGGCCAGCCAGTCGCCGCCGAGCTTGTCGTCCAGGGCCAGCAGGGCGGCCCCGACGCGGCCGCTGCGCACGTTGACGCGCACGGTGAGGTCGCTCTGCGGGCCGTCGGTGAGGGTGGACAGCAGGATCGGCTCGGTGGCGCCGGGCTTGACGGTGATGCCCTCGGCGACCGTGGACTCCAGGGCGCCGTCCTTGCCGTACAGCTCGAGGTCGACGACGGCCGCCGAGTCGTCGGGGTTGGTCAGATGGACGTAGTCGGTGCGGTCGGCGTCGGTCGAGGCGCCCACGAACCAGAACTCGGTGTCGGGGGCGGTGCAGTCGACGCCCGCCAGGCCCCGCCCCGTGCCCGCGGCGACCTCGGTGGTCTGCAGGACGCTCCAGCCGGGGGCGGCCTTGCCCTCGGCGGTGCCGATCAGGGCGGGCGCCTGGCCGCCGGAGATGTCCCCGCTGACGGGCGTGCCCGGGGCGCCGGGCTTCAGGACGGGCCTGGGTGCCTTCTTGACCGGTTTCCCGGAGCCGGGCCCGGCCGCGGTGGCGGGCAGCAGGGCGGCCCTGCCGTCCTCCCCGGTGCCCTTCGTGACGGGGGTGAACGACGTGTACGTGGTGTCGGCGAGGTCGGAGGTGCTGGGCGCCGGGCACACGAGTGTGCTGCGCTCCACGGGCAGGTACGCGGCAGCCTGTGCGGTGTCCGTGCCGGAGGCGCCGGGCGCGGTGAGCGCGCCGAGGCCGGTGACGGCGGCGAGCGCGGCGGTGGCGGCGATCAGGGACAGGGTCGTGCGGTTCACTGCTGGCTCCCGTCGGGGCGCTCGCTGCCGGTGGCGTGCGGGTGGGCCGAGGGGTCCGGGTTCGCCGGGTCGTACCCGGGGTCGTACCCCTGGCCGTACGACGGGTCGTAGCCCTGGCCGTAGCCCTGGTCGTAGCCCTGGTCGTAGTGGGTGTCGTACGACGTCGTCCGGGCGGTCCCGCCGTAGGCGTACGGGTCGTACTGGCCCGACTGGTACGGGTCGGGCTGGTGGCCGCCGCCGTAGGTGCCCGCCGGGTACTGCTCGGCGTGGCCGGGATAGGGGTCGGCGGTGGTGTCCCAGGTGTCGTACGACTGCTGCTGCGGGACGGCGACCGGGGTCTGCTCGGGCATCGGCGGGAACTCGTCGGCGTGGACGTCCTCTGCGGGCGCCGGCTCGGTCCCGGCCTCGGCCTGGGCGCGCAGGCGGCGGGCGCGGCGGCCCTCGCCTGCGGTGGCCTGGGCGGGGACCGGGGTCTCCTCGGGCAGGTCGTCGTCGATGTCGCGGCGGCGGCCGGGCAGGGCGAGGACGACGAGGACGAGGGCGAGGAAGCCCTGCGTCCACAGCCGGGCGGTGTGGCCGATCGGGTCGTCGTGGGTGAGGTCCAGGCGGCCGCCCGCGGCGGGCAGTTCGAAGCCCTGGGCCCAGCCGTCGAGGGTCTTGCGGGTGAGCGGGGTGCCGTCGAGGGTGGCGGTCCAGCCCTCGGAGGCGGTGTCGGCGAGGCGCAGGACGCGGCCCTCGGGGCCGGCCGGGACGGTGGTGTGGATCTCGACCGGGCCGGCGGCGACGGGCTGCGGTTCGGCGGCGCCGTCGCTGACGATCGTCGCGCGCGCGACCTGCCGGTCGACCTGCCACAGGGCGCTGCCGTCCTTCTGGCTGAGCCGGGACAGGCCGGGGGTGGCGTCCAGGATGCGGCTGACCTCGCGCGGGGCGCCCTTGTGGACGAGGACGTAGCGGACCGCGAAGTCGCCGAGCTGGGTGGCCTGGTCGGCGCCGGAGCCCGCGACGAGGTTGGCGACGACCTTGTCCAGGCGGGCGTTGTCCCCGTCGGCCGCGGCCAGTTCGGCGTCACCGAGGCGGGCGCCTGAGCCGCGGACCAGGGTGTAGCCGACGTGGGCGGTGGAGTCGCTGTCGAGGACGAGCGTGCGCGCCTGGTCGGGGTTGTTGCCCTCCTCGGCGACGAACGCGGGCACCTGCACCGGGTCGCGGCGCTCCAGGGGGCCGTCGGCGCCGCCGATCATCCAGCCGACGGCGACGAGCAGCGGGCCCGCGGCGGAGGCGAACGCGATCAGCGCGGCGACCGGCTGGCGCCAGCCGAAGCTCTGCTCGGCCACGCGTGCGCGTGCCCCGTCGGCGCCGAGGACGGCGGCCGCGAGCAGGGCGAGGCCGTAGACCAGGGTGGCCGGTCCGGCCCAGGCGGAGCGGTTGGACAGCACCGCGAGGGCGAGGCCGACCAGGGCGACGGCCCAGGCCGTCACGATGGCGGGGCGGCGCTCGGCGCGCAGCAGGGCGGCCAGCGCGGCGAGGACGATGCCGACGAGCATCAGCCCGTCCACGGTGCCGGGCCCGCCCGGGCTCGCGCCGAGCAGGTCGAGCGCCGTGGCGGTCGACGGGCCGTACTCCAGGCCGGCCTCGGTGAAGAAGCCGGCCGGCAGCAGTGTCAGCGACCAGGGCGCGAGCAGCAGCAGGGGCGTGCCGAGCTGGGCCAGGAAGCGCAGGCCGTAGGCGGTGATGTCGCCGCGGCGTACGACGAGCAGGCCGACGCCGAGGACCAGGGCGGCGGGCCACACGATGGGGGTGAAGGCGGTGGCGATCGTCAGCAGCAGTGCGTACGCCCAGGTGGCGCGCCAGCTGCCGCGGGCGCCGGAGGAGTGGGTCAGGCCGCTCGCCGCGACGCCCGCGCGGGCGATGAGCGGCAGCAGCACGGCGAGGACGGCGGTGCCGAGGCGGCCGCCGGCGAGTGCGCCGGTGACGGCGGGCAGGAAGGCGTAGGCGACGGCGGCCCAGGCGCGCAGCAGCCTCGACGTCACCAGCGGCCGCGAGGCGAAGTAGGCGCTGAGGCCGGCCAGCGGTACGGAGGCGACCAGCAGGGTGGTGAGGGCGAGCCCGGTGGAACCCAGCAGCAGCGAGGCCAGCAGGGCGACGACGGCGAGGTACGGCGGGGCGGTGGGGGTGCCTCCGGCGCCGACGGGGTGCCAGGAGTCCAGGTAGCGCGACCACAGTTCGCCCGCGCCCGCGGGGGCGGGCAGCAGCGCGCCGCCGGCGAGGGCGCCGCCGCCGAACAGGGCGCGGCAGGCGGCCAGTGAGACGAGCAGCAGGACCAGGAACAGCACCGGGGCCGGTTTGCGGGCGACGCGCTTGAGGCGGGCGAACTGCTCGATCTCCAGGAAGTCGGCGTCGTCGCCGCCGGGTCCGGACTCGACGGCGCCGCCGTGCCGTCCGGCGCCGGAGGCGGACTCGGCGTCGGAGCCGCCGAAGAGGTCGCCCGCGACCTGTTCGACGGTGGCGCGGACGGTCGCGCCCGGCGGCGGGAAGAGCTGTCGCAGTTCGCCCTTGTCGATCTGGGGGCGGCCGCGGGTGCGCCGGCCGGCGATGATCCGCTCGGGCCGCAGCAGCACGCCGAGGAGGCCGCGGATCTCGTCGACGGCCTGTCCGGGGACCTTGCCGACGAGGTAGGCGAGGGTGCGCAGCACGGTGCCGAGGACGAGCCGCAGCAGCACCCAGGGCAGCAGGGCGGTGCGGGTGTTGACCAGCAGGGTGTAGACGGCGCCGGCCTTGTCGACCTTGTGCGGGGAGGCGGTGGTGCGGCCCGCGCAGTCGACGGTGCGGCGCTCGCGGGAGGCGGCCTCGGCGTGCCGGACGACGGCGTCGGGGGCGATCAGGACGCGGTGGCCCGCCGCGTGGGCGCGCCAGCACAGGTCGACGTCGTCGCGCATCAGGGGCAGGCGCCGGTCGAAGCCGCCGAGCCGCTCGAAGACGTCGCGGCGGATCAGCATGCCCGCGGTGGACACCGACAGCACGGAGCGGACGTGGTCGTGCTGCCCCTGGTCCTGTTCGCGGCGGTCCAGGCCGGTCCAGCGGCGGCCGGAGTGGGCGATGGAGACGCCGACCTCGAGGAGCTGGCGCTTGTCGTACCAGCCGCGGAGTTTGGGGCCGACCACGGCCACGTCGTCGCGGCCGAGCTCGAGTTCGTTGTCGACGACGCGCAGCAGTTGGGCGAGGGCGTCGGGTTCGGGGGCGCAGTCGTCGTGCAGCAGCCACAGCCACTGGACCGGCTCGCCGTAGGGAAGTTCGGGCAGGTCGTAGGTGTCGTCGCGCCACTGGCGGGTGACGGGGTCCCAGCCGCTGGGCCGCTTCAGGTACGGCAGGTCCTCGGGGGTGAGGTGGGGGGCGGTGCGGTGGGCCTCCTCGACGGCCTGGCCGAAGCCGGTGCGGCGGGCGAGGTGGAGCACGCGGTCGGGGCCGAGGGCGTCGGTGACCAGCGCGGCGGAGTCGTCGGCGCTGCCGGTGTCGGCGGCGACGGCGTACTGGACGGGGCGCTCCTGGCCGAGCAGCCCGGCGAGTGCGTCGGGCAGCCAGCGGGCACCGTCGTGGGAGACGACGACCGCGGTCACGACATGGCGCGGGAACTCTGGTGTGGCGGCGCCGTTCTGCGCCGCCGTGTGGCTGTGCACGGACATCGAGGTACGGGCCCCGGTTCGCTGGACTGCGGTGGACGCCCGTGTCCCGTGGGGATGACGAGGCGTCTCGGACGAGCGACCACACTATCGGCTGGCCACCACAGCGGCCCGCCGCCTGTGGATAACCCACCGGCGACGGGCCGTTCGGTCGTGCGGTCGGGGCCGTGCGTCAGACGGCGGCCTTCTTCAGTCGGCGGCGTTCCCGCTCGGACAGGCCGCCCCAGATGCCGAAGCGTTCGTCGTTGGCGAGGGCGTACTCGAGGCACTCGGAGCGGACCTCACAGGCGAGGCAGACCTTCTTGGCCTCGCGGGTGGAGCCGCCCTTCTCGGGGAAGAAGGACTCGGGGTCGGTCTGGGCGCACAGCGCGCGCTCCTGCCAGCCGAGTTCCTCGTCCGCGTCGTCGACCAGCAGTTGCTGCACCAGCTCGGTCATGTGCGCCCCTCGTCTGTCTTTCGCGTCCCCGTGATGTAGCCGTTACCGATTCCGGCTGAACGACACGAGTGAAATTACAAGTGTGCTGCTCCGGGCGAGTCAAGCCGAGATCTGCTATTGGGCCCCTTATTCACTCTGCGGAACCAAGGCCATGCGGAAAGTGTTCAAATCGCCATAAACCTCGACAGGCAGAGAGAGCCCCGGGGGCCTCCGGCCCCGCACGGACCTGTACGGAGAAGGACGCCCGGACGTTCGATCTCGTTCCGACACGCGCGCCGAAGCGAACCGGATCACAACGGGATCACGGGTTCGCAACGGGGCTTGTGCGCCCGGTTGTGCGCCATGTGTCCGGGCGGACGGCTGAACAAACCTTTCGCCTCGCAGATGAACCGAATGAGGTGAACCGTGTCCCACATACCGGGCGTGAAGTTGACAGTGAAGGTGTGAACCGCTGTCCTTGTGGGCATGCTCGCGAACTTGGCGCTCACCTCGACCCGCACCGCCGGGTCCCTCGGTGCTGCCACCGTTCGTCGTGGCTGTTGCTGTTGTCCCAGCTGTTGAGCCCCACGCGCGCTCCGGCTGCCTCCTGAGTCCACCGCGACTCGGCTGCTTGTTCCCGTCGCCCGTACCCGGGCACCCCTGTCCCCCGTGATCCGGGCGGACGGACCGCGACACCCAGCCGCCCCCCACACCCCGCCGAGGAACCCCCGCATCCATGAACAGCGACAGCGACCTCCAGATCGCCGGCGACATCCTCGAGGTCCCGCACCTGCTCCAGGCCCCGCGCGAGCACCCGGCCACCGTCGCCGAGTTCGCCGGCCTGGCCCGCACGATCGCCGCCGACCGCTCCCAGTGGGAGCACCTCGTCCGGTACGACGCCACCACGCGCTGGTACCACCGGCTGCGCACCGGGCCCGGCTACGAGGTGTGGCTGCTGTCCTGGGTGCCCGGACAGGGCAGCGGACCGCACGACCACGGTCGCTCCTCCGGGGTGCTGACCGTGCTGGACGGCACCCTCACCGAGCGCACCGGGCGCGGCACGCGCGCGCTGGGCGCCGGGGCCCAGCGGGTGTTCGCGCCGGGCTACGTCCACGAGGTCGTCAACGACGCCCTGGAACCGGCGGTCAGCCTGCACGTGTACTTCCCGGGCCTGACCGAGATGCCCATGCACACCGCGGCGTTCTGCGCGGCGCGTTCCGTGACCGCCTGACGGATTGTCGGACCCGCCTGCCAGACTTGACCCATGCGCATTGTGGTTCTGGCAGGCGGCATCGGTGGTGCCCGGTTCCTGCGCGGTCTGAAGAAGGCCGCGCCGGACGCGGACATCACGGTCATCGGCAACACCGGGGACGACATCCACCTCTTCGGGCTGAAGGTCTGCCCGGACCTCGACACGGTGATGTACACGCTCGGCGGCGGCATCAACGAGGAGCAGGGCTGGGGCAGGGCGGACGAGACCTTCCATCTGAAGGAGGAACTCGCGGCGTACGGCGTCGGGCCGGAGTGGTTCGGGCTCGGCGACCGCGACTTCGCCACGCACATCGTGCGGACGCAGATGATGAGCGCCGGCTATCCGCTGAGCGCGGTCACCGAGGCGCTGTGCGACCGCTGGCAGCCGGGCGTGCGGCTGATCCCGATGACCGACGACCGCGTGGAGACGCATGTCGCCGTCGAGCTGGAGGGCGAGCGCAAGGCGGTGCACTTCCAGGAGTACTGGGTAAGGCTGCGCGCGTCCGTGCCGGCCGAGGCGGTCGTGCCGGTGGGCGCCGAGCAGGCCAAGCCCGCGCCCGGCGTGCTGGAGGCCATCGCCGAGGCGGACGTGGTGCTCTTCCCGCCGTCGAACCCCGTCGTGTCCGTCGGCACCATCCTCGCCGTGCCCGGCGTCCGCGAGGCGATCGCCGACGCGGACGTGCCGGTGGTGGGCCTGTCCCCCATCGTCGGGGACGCGCCCGTGCGCGGGATGGCCGACAAGGTGCTCGCGGCGGTGGGCGTGGAGTCCACGGCGGCGGCGGTCGCCGAGCACTACGGCTCCGGACTGCTGGACGGCTGGCTGGTGGACACCGTCGACGCGGGCGCGGTGGAGCGCGTGGAGGCGGCCGGCATCCGCTGCCGGGCCGTGCCGCTGATGATGACCGACCTCGACGCGGCCGCGCAGATGGCCCGCGAGGCGCTGGCCCTGGCCGAGGAGGTACGAGCCCGGTGAGCGAGGCAGCCGCGCCGGAGTACCGGGTCTGGGCGGTGCCCGGGCTTCCCGAGGTCGCGCCGGGTGACGACCTCGCCAAGCTGATCGCCACCGCCGAGCCGGGGCTCGCCGACGGGGACGTCGTCCTCGTCACCTCCAAGATCGTCTCCAAGGCGGAGGGCCGGATCGTCGAGGCCGCCGACCGGGAGGCCGCCATCGACGCCGAGACCGTGCGGGTGGTGGCCCGGCGCGGGGCGCTGCGGATCGTGGAGAACCGGCAGGGCCTGGTCATGGCCGCCGCCGGGGTCGACGCCTCCAACACCCCCACCGGGACGGTGCTGTTGCTGCCCGAGGACCCGGACGCCTCCGCGCGGGCGATCCGCGCGGGGCTGCGGGAGATCCTCGGCGTCGACGTCGGGGTCGTCGTCACCGACACGTTCGGTCGACCGTGGCGCGCGGGGCTCACGGACGTCGCGATCGGCGCCGCCGGCGTGCGCGTGCTGGACGATCTGCGCGGGGGCACCGACGCCCACGGCAATCCGCTCAGCGCCACGGTCGTGGCCACGGCCGACGAGCTGGCCGCCGCCGGCGATCTGGTCAAGGGCAAGGCCGCCGGGCTGCCCGTCGCCGTCGTACGCGGGCTGCCGCAGGTGACCGCCGAGGGCGACGGGGACGGTGCGCGGGCGCTGGTGCGGGCCGGGCAGGACGACATGTTCCGGCTCGGCACCTCCGAGGCGGTCCGGCTCGCGGTCACCCAGCGCCGTACCGTCCGCGCCTTCACCGACGCCCCCGTCGATCCCGGTGCCGTGCGCCGCGCGGTCGCCGCGGCCGTCACCGCGCCCGCACCGCACCACACCACCCCGTGGCGGTTCGTGCTGCTGGAGTCGCGGGAGTCGCGCACCCGGCTGCTGGACGCGATGCGGGAGGCGTGGATCGCGGACCTGCGCCGGGACGGCAAGTCCGAGGAGTCCGTCGCCAAGCGCGTGCGCCGCGGCGACGTGCTGCGCCACGCGCCCTGCCTGGTGGTGCCCTGCCTGGTCATGGACGGCTCGCACAGCTACGGCGACGCCCGCCGCGACGGGGCCGAGCGGGAGATGTTCGTCGTCGCCGCGGGCGCCGGCGTGCAGAACTTCCTGGTCGCCCTGGCCGGTGAGCGGCTGGGCTCGGCGTGGGTGTCCTCGACGATGTTCTGCCGGGACGTGGTGCGCGAGGTGCTCGGGCTGCCCGAGGACTGGGACCCGATGGGCGCGGTCGCCGTCGGTCATCCGGCCGAGGAGCCCCGCCCCCGGCCCGAGCGGGACGCGGGGGCGTTCATCGAGGTGCGCTGAGGGTGTGGCGTACGTCTATGCGCGAGAGGGGCGTGGCGGGGCGCCGGGGCTCGTAGGCTCGTAGGACCCGACCGGCTTCCCAGGGATCTCACTCGTGGCAGGACGTTTCCCGCAGCGCCCCCAGCCGCCCACGCGTACGACCGTGCGCGGCGGCCATGTCGCCGTGCCCGGCGGTGTGCCGCGGCCGGCTCCGGCGCCCGCGCGGGTGCGGACGTACGCGCCGCAGGGGCCGCTCGATCTGGGGCTGGTGCTGGGTCCGCTGCGGCGCGGGCCCGCCGATCCCACCTTCCGCGCGCTGTCCGACGGGTCGGTGTGGCGGGCCAGCCGCACACCCGCCGGGCCGGGCACCCTGCGGGTGTCCGCGTACGGCGGTGAGGTGCGCGGCGAGGCGTGGGGGCCGGGGGCCGAGTGGCTGCTGGAGCGGCTGCCGGACCTGCTCGGCGCCTCGGACGACCCGGACGCGTTCGTCCCGCGGCACCGGCTGGTGGCGATGACGCGGCATCGGCGGCCGGGGCTGCGGCTGACGCGGACCGGGCTGGTGATGGAGTCGCTGATCCCGTCGATCCTGGAGCAGAAGGTCACGACGGACGAGGCGTACCGGGCGTGGCGGCTGCTGGTGCGCAAGTTCGGGGAGCCGGCGCCGGGGCCCGCGGCGGGCGGGCGGCTGTTCGTGATGCCCGAGCCCCGGACCTGGGCGCTGATCCCGTCGTGGGAGTGGCACCGGGCCGGGGTCGACGACAAGCGGGCCTCGACGGTCCTGCGTGCCGTGCGGGTGGCCGCGCGGCTGGAGCAGACCGTGGGGATGGCTCCCGAGGCCGCCCGGGCCCGGCTGGAGGTCGTGCCGGGGATCGGGCCGTGGACGTCGGCGGAGACCGTGCAGCGCAGTCATGGGGCGCCGGACGCCGTGACCGTCGGGGATGTGCATCTGCCCGGGATCGTGGGGTGGGCCCTGGCCGGTGACCGGGACGCCGACGACTCCGTGATGCTGTCGCTGCTGGAGCCGTATGCCGGGCAGCGGCATCGGGCTGCCCGGCTCATTCTGCTGAGCGGGAAGGTGCCGGCGCGGCGGGTGCCCAAGATGCCCAGGGTCGATATCGGCCGACTCTGACCAGGGGGCTTCGCCCCCCGGCACCCCGGTCTGCGTCTACTGGTCCGAGGAGAAGCGCACCGATCCCGCCGGGATGCGGGCGTCGCACCACACTCTCGCCCCGTCCGTCAGCTCGTTGTCCGCGCCGATCACCGCCCCGTCCCCGATCACCGTCCCCGTGAGGATCGAGCGCGTGCCGACGCGGGCCCGGGTGCCGATGAGGGAGTCGGTGATGACCGCGCCGGGTTCGATGACGGCGCCGGGGAGGATGGTGGAGCCGAAGACGCGGGCGCCCTCGGCGACGAAGGCGCCCTCGCCGACGACCGTGCCGCCGGCGAGCTTGGCGTCGGGGGCGACGGTGGCCGTGGGCAGGACGAGGCGGTCGCCGCAGCGGCCGGGGAGGGCCGGGGACGGGGCGCGGCCGAGCACCAGGTCGGCCGAGCCGCGGACGAAGGCCGCCGGGGTGCCGAGGTCCAGCCAGTAGGTGGAGTCGACCATGCCCTGCAGGTGCGCTCCCGCCGACAGCAGTTCGGGGAAGGTCTCCCGCTCCACCGACACCGGCCGCCCCGCGGGGATCGCGTCGATGACCGAGCGGCGGAAGACGTAGGCGCCCGCGTTGATCTGGTCGGTGACGATCTCCTCGGGCGTCTGGGGCTTCTCCAGGAAGGCCAGCACACGGCCGGTGCCGTCCGTGGGGACCAGGCCGTAGGCGCGCGGGTCGGTCACCTGGGTGAGGTGCAGGGAGACGTCCGCGCCCGTGCGCTCGTGGGTGTCGACCAGGGCCTGGATGTCCAGGCCGGTCAGGATGTCCCCGTTGAAGATCAGCACCGGGTCGTCGGGGCCCGAGTGCAGGCGCGAGGCGACGTTGCGGATCGCGCCGCCCGTGCCGAGGGGCTCCTCCTCGGTGACGTACTCGATGTGCAGGCCGAGGGACGAGCCGTCGCCGAAGTACGGTTCGAAGACCTCCGCCAGGTAGGAGGTCGCGAGCACGATGTGCTCCACCCCTGCCGCCCGCGCCCGCGCCAGCTGGTGCGTGAGGAACGGCACCCCCGCCGCCCTGACCATCGGCTTGGGCGTGTGCACCGTGAGCGGGCGCAGCCGGGTGCCCTTGCCGCCGACCAGGAGGATCGCTTCTGTCACCTGTCGTCTCTGCTTCCTGCCGGGACCGGCCGAACTGTCTTTCGGCCGGCCAGTGTATGCAGACGCCCCGCACGCGCGCCCGGGGCACGTGCGCGGCTCGCGGCCCGTGTCAGCGGCCCTGGTACTCGGCGGCCTGGGTGCGGGCGGTGCCGAGCCTGCTGTACAGAAGACCGCCCGGGCACTGGGTGGCGAAGCCGTCCCGGTGACCGGAGATCACGTTCAGTCGCACATTCTTGCCCTTTTGGTAGAGATTTCCACCACCGGACGTGAGGTACGTCTTGCCGAGCGGATTGACTCCGTAGAGGCCGAGCTTCCACGCCGTCAGCTGGGCGACGGCCCGCACCGAGGAGTCGGACGGCCGGGTGGTGTCGTAGGTGCCGATGACCGCGATCCCCATGCTGCTGGTGTTGAAGCCGAGGGTGTGGGCGCCCTTGACCGGCTTGGCCACCCCGCCGGCGCGGCCCTCGTAGATGTTTCCGCACCTGTCGACGAGGAAGTTGTAGCCGATGTCCCGCCAGCCCATGCTCTTGACGTGGTAGCGGTAGATACCGCGGATGACGGACGGGGCCTGCGAGCAGGTGTACTTGTTGCCGGACGCGGTGTGGTGCACGAAGGCGGCCTTGACCTTGTCGGTGTAGATGAAGGTCTTCTCGCGCAGGCTCTCGTCCGCGCCCCAGCCGCCCCGGGTGACGATCCGCGGGCGCGGCCCGATCTTGGGCTCGGCGCCCGCCTGCGCGCCCTGCAGGGAGGCCAGTTCGCGTTCCGTCTCGGCGCGGGTGAGGGCGGGGATCTCCAGGGCGCCGACGCGCGGGCTGTCCGCCGGTGAGCCCTTCGGGGTGTCCTTGGCCCGGCCGGGGTCGATGAGTTCGAGACGCAGGCCCGAGGGCAGCGGCGCCTCGCTGGTGGCCGTGCGGTCGCCGCGTGCGGTCTCCTCGACGCGGCTCTGGGTGGTGGCCCGCACCCGGACCTCGACGCCGTTCGACTCCCCCACCCACAGGGGGGCGGTGGCGCCGCGGACCCGGCGGGCGGTGCGCTCGGCGGTGTCGGGGTCGGCGGCGTGCTCGGCGTTGTGCGTCTCGACGTCCTGCCAGCCCGACCACTGTCCGCTCGTGGCCTCGCGGGTGCGGACCTGGACGCGGCCGTGCAGTTCGGTGTCCGGGTTGTCCCATACGACACCGAGCAGCGAGAAGCGCCGTACGTCCTGACGGGACAGCCCCTGTACGGCGGTGGCGCCGAGGGTGCGCGAGACGGTGAGCGGGACGAGGGGCAGGGACTGGGTGGAGCCGGGCAGGTCCGGGGAGTTGGGGGGGTGTTTGGCAGGGGCCTGCTCCACGAGCGGCGTCGGGAGGGCCGTCGCCGTGGCCGCCGGCAGGGCCAGCGGGAGGGTGAGGGCGGCCGCACAGGTGACCCCGAGGGAAGAGGCAAGGTATCCACTGAATCCACGCATGCCCCTGATCCTGGACATAGGCATACAAACCTGTCCATCGGGGAGTTGACGGACCTTCGGCTGCCGTTGCTCCGAACCGGTGGCGGGCGCTGGGCCGAACCGGTGGCGGCGCCACCCGGCGGGCATGGGCGGGCCCGCGTACGCTTGCGCGGGTGACTGTGACCGATCGCACCCCTGCCGACCTGCTGCGTTCCGCGCTCGCCGCCGACCCGGCGCGACCGCTGGTGACCTTCTACGACGACGCGACCGGCGAACGCGTCGAACTGTCCGTGGCCACGTTCGCCAATTGGGTGGCCAAGACCGCGAATCTGCTCCAGGACGGGTTGTCCGCCGAGCCGGGTGACCGGGTGGCGCTGCTGCTGCCCGCGCACTGGCAGACGGCCGTGTGGCTGCTGGCCTGTTCCTCGGTGGGCGTGGTCGCGGACGTCGGGGGCGACGCGGGGCGCGCCGACTTCGTGGTGGCCGGGCCCGGGCGGTTCGAGGAGGGGCTGGCGTGCCGGGGCGAGCGGTACGCGCTGTCGCTGGCGCCGCTGGGCCGCAGGTTCGTGCCCGGGCCTCCGGACGGGTACGCCGACTACGCGGTGGACGTGCCGAGCTTCGGGGACCGCTTCGCGGCGTACGCGCCCGTCGATCCCGAGGAGCCCGCGCTGGTGGTCGCCGGGGCGGAGCTGACCGGTGCCGAGGTCGTGGAGCGCGCTGTCGGGGACGCCCGCGCGCTGGGGCTGACCGGGCCCGGGTCCCGGCTGCTGTCCGGGCTGCCGTACGACACGTGGGAGGGGCTGAGCGCGGGGCTGTACGCGCCGCTCGCCTCGGGCGGGTCGGTGGTGCTGTGCCGGCATCTGGAGCAGGCGTCGGAGGAGACCGTGGCCAAGCGCGTCGAGAGCGAACGGGTGACCGCCACGGCTCGCTGAGGTGTCAGCCGGCGCCGAGTGCGGCGGGGCGGGGGCGGGGGCGGGGCGTTTCCGCTCACCGCGCCGGCGTCTGCTGCTGGGGCGGCGGGGGTGGGCGCGGCGGGAACGGCTTCCGGCGCACGCCCCCACCGGCTCCGGCGCACGCCCCCAGCGGCGCGGGGAACCACGCAGCCGGCCAGCACCGGCGCACGCCCCCACCGGCGCGGGGAACTGCACGGCCGGCCAGCACCGGCGCACGCCCCCACCGGCGCAGGGACCCGCGCGGCCGGCCGGCCCCCGGTCCGCGCCCGGAACGCGGCAAGCAATCCCGCGGCGCGGCCGCCGCACCCGCACGGCACCCGCCCCCGCCACGTCACCCGTTCGGCTCAGCCCACCCCGCGGCCGCCCTCGATCCCCGGCATCGTCGTAGGGACGCAGGACGACACGCCCGTACGCCGTGAGAGGTGGACTCAGACGTGAGCGACACCGCAGGGACGCCTTCCGTGTGGCCGGGTGCGACCGGTGCGGGGGCGTCGGCGTCGGGGAGGGGGCTCATACGGCGGCGGCGCAGGCGGTGGGTGCGGGGCACCGCCTGCGCGGTGGGCGTCCTGGTCCTGGCCGCCGCAGGGGCGGGGTGGGCGGTGTATGCCAAGCTCGACGGGAACATCACGGCCGACGAGGCCGCGGCCGCGGAGCTCGCCCGGTACGAGAAGGAGCGGCCGACCTCGCTGGTGAAGGGCGCGCAGAACCTGCTGCTGATCGGGTCGGACTCGCGGGCCGGGGACGGCAACCGCGCCTACGGGCGCGACTCGGGCACCGAGCGGTCGGACACGACGATCCTGCTGCATCTGTCGGTGGGCCGGCACACCGCGACCGCGGTGTCCCTGCCGCGGGACCTGATGGTGGACGTGCCCGGCTGCCGGCGGCCGGACGGCACCCGCACCGAGCCGATGTTCGCGATGTTCAACTACGCGTTCGAGGCGGGCGGTTCGGCCTGCACGATCCGGACCGTGGAGAAGCTGACCGGGATTCGGATCGACCACCACATGGTGGTCGACTTCAGCGGCTTCAAGAAGATGGTCGACGCGGTCGACGGCGTCGAGATCTGCCTCACCGAGCCGATCCGCGACAAGGCCGCGAAACTGCGGCTGCCGGCGGGGCGGGTGAAACTGAACGGGGAACAGGCGCTCGGTTATGTGCGCGCCCGCAAGTCCCTCGGCAACGGCAGCGACACCGACCGCATGGACCGCCAGCAGCGTTTTCTCGGCGCGCTCGTCAACAAGGTGCGCGGCAATGACGTCCTGCTGAATCCGGTGAAGCTCTATCCGGTGCTGGACGCGGCCACGTCCTCGCTCACCACCGACCCCCCGCTGGCGAGTTTGCGCGGTTTGTACCAACTCGTACGGGGGCTGCGTGACCTCCCCACCGAACGGGTGCAGTTCCTCACGGTGCCGCGGGAGTCGTACGTCTACAACGCCAATCGCGACCAGCTCGTCGAACCGGCCGCGCAGAAGCTGTTCGCCCGGCTGCGTTCGGACAAGCCGATCGCCGTCACCAAGGCGGTTCCCCGGGATTCCGCCGTGAAGGGCGACACGGAATCGCAGTCGTCCGGTCACGCTGCGTACGACGATGCGAGTCCCTCCCCCGCGCCGACGTTCCGCGGAAACACCGCCGCCGAGCACGACTGCGGGTAAAGCCATCCCCAAGTCACCGGGTCCGGGCGAACGCGCGTTCAAAGAAATGGGCGGTATTGCCCGGTTGTAGGGACGTGGAATTTGTCACCGTCGTCGCCCCACGCTGAACTGGGCGGATAGTGTGAGCGCTTCCGGTGCCCCCGGCTCAGAGGTCCGACCGGTCCTCCGTCCGGGGTCGCGCACTGTGTACGAGACCCGAGCGCCTTTGAGGGGGAAGGCGCCGCGTGGCCCCGACGGAGGATTCGGACAACCGTGGACGCGCAAGGCCGTGGGCGGGCGGAGAACATCGACCCCGCAGACCAGTGGGTGCTCAATCCGAACACCGGCGAATACGAACTGCGACTGGGTGATTCCGCACCGCAACAGTCGGCCGTACCGGGCCCGCGCAGAGCCGCCCGCCGCGCCGAGGAGGCGGTCCGCTCCCGTACCGGCGCTCCGGGGCGCGGCGCGCCCGAGGCGCCCGGCCGTGATGTGCCGCCGCCGCGCAGGCGCCGCGCGGTCCCCGAGGAGCCGCTGCCGGGCAGGCGTGGGCGGCGGCCCGCGAAGAAGGCGGGCAAGGGCAAGAAGATCGCGATGTGGACCGGCGGCGGCATGGCGCTGGTCCTGGTCGCCGTCGCCGGAGCCGGCTATCTGTACGTCAAGCACCTCGAGGGCAACGTCGACACCACGGACGTGGGCACCGCGGGCGCGAGCAGCTTCCGCAAGGACGAGGCCTTCAACATCCTGCTGATCGGCACGGACAAGCGCACCGGCAAGGGCAACGAGTCCTACGGCGACAAGGAGAACACCTCCGGGCACGCCGACACCACGCTGTTGCTGCACGTCGCCAAGGACCGCACGAACGCGACGGTGCTGAGCATCCCGCGGGACATGATCGTGGACATCCCCGACTGCGACACCAAGCAGGAGGACGGCACCTTCAAGACGATCCCGGGCATCCACGACCGGTTCGGCTACAGCCTGGGCGTCGCCGGCCGGGACGCCGGCTGCACCATGCGCACCGTCCACGAGCTGACCGGCGTCAAGCCGGACCACTTCATGATGGCCGACTTCAACGCCATCAAGACCCTGACCACGGCCGTGGGCGGCGTCGACGTGTGCGTCGAGAAGGCGGTGGACGACGACAAGTCCGGTCTGAAGCTGCCCAAGGGCCCCTCCACGATCCAGGGCGAGCAGGCGCTGGCCTTCGTCCGCACCCGGCACGCCTGGGGCAACGAGGGCGACCTCGACCGCATCAAGGTGCAGCAGCAGTTCCTGGCCTCGCTGATGCGCCAGATGTCCTCCGGCGACACCCTCACCAGCCCGACCAAGCTGGTGAAGCTGGCGGAGGCGGCCACCAAGGCGCTGACCGTCGACAAGCCCATCGGCAATGTCGGCACGCTCAAGGACATCGCCCTGGAGCTGAAGAAGGTGCCGCCGAAGAACATCTCCTTCACCACGGTGCCGGTGCTGGACAACCCCGCCGAGGTGCGCAAGGTGACCGTCGTCGTCAACGAGGAGAAGGCGCCGCCGATCTTCGAGGCGATCAAGAACGACGTCTCCTTCACCGACGTCAAGCAGAAGCAGCAGAAGGAGAAGGCGGCCGTCGCGGCCCGGCTGAAGGGCCCCAAGGCCCCGGCCTCCGACGTGCGGGTGCAGGTGCTCAACGGCGGCGCCGCCGACGGCTCCGCGCAGCGGACCCTCAACTGGCTGCAGCTGGAGAAGGGCGTCACCAAGTCGGAGAACGGCGGCAACGCCCCGGCGGACCTGTCGAGGACCACGCTGGAGTACGCGCCCGAGCAGGCGGATCAGGCCCGCGCCCTCGCCGCGATCATGGGCCTGTCCGGCGCGGCGATGAAGCCGGGCGAGAGCGTGACCAACTCCCAGGGGCTGCCGACGATGACGCTGACCCTGGGCAAGGACTTCAAGGGGGCGGGGATCCCGCTGACGGGTCCCGCGAAGATCGACGTCAAGGACAAGACCACAGCAGACAAGGTGCAGTGCGCCAGCTGAGATTCGTAACGCCACCGAACGGGCCTGTCGTGCGTCTGACTTGACGAACGGCAGGCCCGTTCGACGGCGCAGGGTGGGGAGGACGTCAGACGTGACGCGGAACAGCGTGCGAGAAGAGGGTGCGGGAGCGGCCGCGGCGGTGCTGGACGCCGGTGAGGCGGAGGCGGAGGCCGAGGGGGGCCCGCCGACGGACGCCACGGCGCTGCGCCGGCAGGGCAGACGCCGGGCCCCGCGCAAGCACCGGGTGCTGAGGTGGTCCGCGACGACGCTCGCGGTGCTGATACTGGGCACGGCCGGGACCGGCTACCTGTACTACCGCCATCTGAACAGCAACATCCGGCACGGCCAGCGCGAGAGCGGCGATTCCAAGGCGACGAGGACCCCGCCGAACGCCGCCGGGCAGACGCCGCTGAACATCCTGCTCATCGGCTCCGACAGCCGCGCCTCCGACGAGAACGTGAGGCTGGGCGGCGGCCGGGACCACCGCGACAGTCCGCCGCTGGGCGACGTGCAGATGCTGATCCACCTGTCCGCGGACCGCAAGAGCGCCGCCGTGGTGAGCATCCCGCGCGACACCCGGGTCGACATCCCCAAGTGCACGGACCCGGAGTCCGGCGCGGAGTTCGCGGCGGACAACGACATCATCAACGAGTCGCTGGCGCACGGCGGGGCCGGCTGCACGCTGGCCACCTGGCAGAACCTCACCGGCGTCTACATCGACCACTGGATGACGATCGACTTCGCGGGCGTGGTGCGGATGGCCGACGCCATCGGCGGGGTCGAGGTCTGTGTGAACCAGAACGTCGACGACCGCCCGAAGCCCGGCAGGAAGGGCGGCTCGGGCCTGTTCCTGACGAAGGGCCCGCACAAGGTCGAGGGCAAGCAGGCCCTGCAGTGGCTGCGGACCCGGCACGCCTGGGGCAGCGACCTGCTGCGGGCCAGGGCCCAGCACATGTACATGAACTCGATGATGCGTGAGCTGCGCGACCAGAACGTCTTCACGGACACGGGCCGGCTCATGGATCTGGCCGAGGCCGCCACGTCGTCGCTGAAGGTCTCCGAGGAGATCGCCTCGGTCAAGAAGCTCTACGACCTGGGCATGCAGCTGAAGTCGGTGCCGACGAACCGCATCACGATGACGACGATGCCGAACGTGCCCGACCCGGAGGACCCCAACCACGTGGTCCCGGACGGCGACAACGCCGAGAAGATGTGGGCGATGCTCCGCGACGACGTGCCCTTCGACAAGAACGGCACGGGCAAGCCGGCCGGCGCCAAGCCCGTGGAGAGGGTGTCCGCGGACCCGGCCGCGCCCGTCGGCGAGATCGGGGTGCTGGTGCAGAACGCCACCCGGTCCGAGTCGCTCGGTGTGGTCAACGGCCGGGCGAACACCGTCACCCAGGCCCTCGTGCAGCAGGGCTTCGCCCGTGCGGCGGCCGACACCTCGGGCTCGTACGCCGAGGAGCGCAGCGTGGTGCGTTATCCCAGTGCCGAGCTGGAGGGCGACGCCCAGCGGGTCGCCAAGTCGCTCGGCATCCCGCTGAGTTCGGTCAAGAGGTCGGCCGATGTGTCCGGCGTGACCGTGGTGGTGGGCGGCGACTGGCGCGAGGGCACGACGTACCCGAAGCGGGAGAAGCCGAAGGCCGGCGATCTGCCGGAGAACTCCGACGCGCTCAACGGCGCCGAGGACAGCGACAAGTGCATGGACGTGTACGAGCCGTATCGCTGGTAGGGACGGCCCCGGGGTGGGCGGCGGCGCCGGACTCAGGGTCAACTACTGCCGGTCGCCGCGCTGTTGACGGTCAGTCAAGTGATCATTGTCACCGCTCCCGCACGAGTGGCCGAGTGTCATGTTTCTGACAGGATGCGATGATCATCATGATCATTTCCCCCCTGCAGGCCCTACAGACAGGAAAGCGAACGTGCTCGGCAAGTTCTCCCGTGTCCTGACCGTCTTCGGCATCGCCGCCGCGGCCACCGTCCTCGGCCCCGTCTCGAACGCGAGCGCCGGCGGCTACGGCTGCAACGGCGACCTGGTCTACTCGGCCGACGTCAAGGGTGTCGACTCCTACTCGGACACCGTCGTGGCGCACCTCTACGCGTACTGGGACGGCACCTACAACTGTGAGGTCGCCGTCAAGAAGGTCTTCGTGGGCACCAGCACCCGCATGGAGCTCACCCTGTGGTCCAACTACGGCTCGGACGTCGACAGCGGCTACTTCTCCCAGTACGCGGGCCCGGTGAAGGTCAAGGCCGCCGGCTCCTGCATCTGGGAGGAGCTCGACATGTGGAACACCTCGGGCCGCAACATCGCCCAGGCCTACAACTACGGCAAGCACAACTGCGGCTGATCCGCGGAACGGGGAACACGAGCATGCGCAAGCTCACCAAGGTCACCCAGTGGGCGGCCACGGCCGCCACGCTGGTCGGCGTCGCCGTCGTCGCGCCGGTCGTCACCGCCGCGCCCGCCTCGGCCGCCGGTTACGGCTGTGCCGGCAACCTGGTCTACACGAAGTCGGTGTACGCCAACCGCAACGGCTACACCAACAAGATCGGCACCGTGCAGTCGTACTACGACGGCACCTACAACTGCTCGGTGTTCGTGAAGTCCGCGTACGTGGGCACGCCCACGCAGATGAACTTCTCCATCTACAAGGAGGACGACGGCACGTTCGACGACGACACCGGCGCCTTCTCCCAGTACGCGGGCCCGGTGCGGATCAAGGCGCCCGGTTCGTGCGTGAGCGAGATGCTCATCATGGACAACCCCAGCGGCACCCAGATCTTCTTCGGCCAGGCCGCTCCGCCGCACAACTGCGGCTGACCCGCACCAGCACCGCACAAGGACCGCACAAGGGGGAACACCAGCATGCGCAAGCTCACCAAGGCCACCCGGTGGGTGGCCACCGCCGCGACACTGCTCGGCGTCGGCGTGGTCGCGCCGGTCGTCACCGCGGCGCCCGCCTCGGCCGCCGGTTACGGCTGTGCCGGCAACCTGTCGTACTCGAAGGCCGTGTACGGCAACCGGAACGGATACAGCAGCAAGCTCGGCACCGTCTACGACTACTTCGACGGGACGTACAACTGCTCCGTCTTCGTGAAGTCCGCCTGGGCGGGGACGCCCAGCTGGATCACGCTGGCGATCTACCGGGAGCCCAACGACGGCACGTACGACGAGGACTCGGGCAACTTCAGCAGCTACGCGGGCCCGGTGCGCATCAAGGCGCCCGGCACCTGCGTGGTGGAGATGCTCGACGTCTACACCCCGGGCGGCACCCAGGCGTTCGTCGGCCAGATCGGCCCGCACTCCTGCGGCTGACCCGGGACACCGGGACACCGGGACGCCGAGACGCCGAGACGCCGAGACGCCGAACGCCCGGCCGGGGAGGACCCGGCCGGGCGTTCTTCGTGTGGGTACCGCTCAGCGCCAGCGGAAGGACGCGTTGTTGTTGTACGTGTTGACGAGGTTGCCCTTGTCACGCGGCGGCGCCACGTCGTAGGCGCCCGCGTAGTTGGAGTTGAAGTAGGACAGGCCGGTCTTGCTGTCGTGGCTGTTGGCGTAGGACGCGGCGTTGTTCTTCACGACCTGGCCGACACCGGCCGTGCCCTGGCCGCCGTCGGTGAAGCGCCAGGGGTAGGTGCCGCCCCAGTTGGCGATGTTCTCGTAGGTGGCCGTCCAGCCGCCGAGCTGGTTGGAGTTGTACCAGAGGCAGTAGTCGACGTCGATGACGCCGCCGCACAGGCCGTCCGGAATCGTGTCGGCCTGGGCGGGAGCGGCGGTGGCCAGCATCCCGAGGGTGCCGGCGGCGGCCAGCGCGGCCGCGAGGGCCGAGGTGCGCATACGCATGGGAAGGTGTCCCTTCTTTCCTCTGTATGGGGGGTTGGGGCGGAAACTCGGGTGGCGCGCTCGCGCGTACGGGTCAGGAGGACTCGCCGAGCTCGGCGGCGGCCCGCTTGAGCTGGTCGGTCTTGTGCCGCTTGACCTCGGCGAGGTCCTCGGCGTCCTGCTCGATGCGCTCCTGCTGCCACCCGGACTCGACGTCGAACCAGGTCCGCACGAGTCCGGTCTTCTTCTTGCACTCGACGTCCGCTCGGGCCGTCGAGATCTCTTGGCCGCTCGCCTGCTCGGTGGCGAACGCGGGGTCGTCGATGGCGTCCATCGGCGAGGCGTAGCGATAGCCGCGCCCGGCCATGCACGCCGACCAGTCACGGAAGACGGCCAGCACGCGCGGGTCCTTCTGGCTGCGCGCGTAGCTCTCCATGTTCAGCTGCCGGGCCTTGTCGTCCGGCCCGAACTCGGCCTCCCGGCCCGCCAGCCGCCGCTTGGCCTCGCCGACGCAGCCGCCGTCCGGGTCGAGGGTGCCGTCGGCCGCGGGCCTGCCCACCAGCGCCACCCGCCCGGCCGCGCTGAGCGACTTCGCCGCGCTCTCCCGCTGCGCCTCGGGGACCGGGAAGTGGTAGCCGTAGACCTGCGCGGTGTAGGAGTTGGCGACGCCGTAGCGGCGGTCCATCACCCCGATGTCGGGCGCCCCGGTGTCCGCTTGCGGGCGGTAGTCGAAGCCCGCGCGTTCCATGCAGCGCTGGGTGAGCGTGCTCATCGCGCGGGTCAGCTGGGCCATCTCGGCCTCGGAGAACATATAGCCCTCCACCGGCAGGGCCAGCCCGGCGGTGAGGCTGGACGACTCGGGTGCGACGGAGTTGTCCGGCCGCGGGGGCGCGGCGCCGCCGTCCCCGTCGCCGTCCGAGGAGCAGCCCGCGAGGAGCAGGGTGCCGGCGAGCATCACCGCCGCTGTCGTCTTTCGCACGTCTCTCCTTGCCGGACGAGGCCGAGAACCGAAGGGATGGGGGGAAGGGCCGGGGGTCAGCGCCGCAGCGCTTCCGCGGGCTGGATCCGGCTGGCGCGCCAGGCCGGGTACAGGCCGGCGACCAGCCCGGTGGCCAGGCCGACCGCCGGGGCGGTGACGACGGTCGCCGGGTGGATCACCGGCGTCCAGTCGCGTACGACCGCCAGCGCGACCACGGTGACGGCGCCGAGGCTGGTGCCGACCAGCCCGCCGAGCGCGCCCAGCGCACCGGACTCGGCGAGGAACTGCGCGGTGATGTGCCGGCCGCGCGCGCCGAGCGCCCGGCGCAGTCCGATCTCCCCGGTGCGCTCCAGGACGGCCACCAGCGTGGTGTTGGCGATCCCGACCGCGCCGATCACCAGGCAGATCCCGGCCAGCAGCATGAACAGCTCGTCGAGGTCGGAGGTGACGGTGGAGCGCAGGCTCCTGGGATCCGGCGGCGGCACGGCCCGGAAGTGCTCGGGGTGGGCGGGGTCCAGGGCGAGGGCCGCCTCGGAGGCGATCTGCCGGGCGGCGCCCAGGTCGGTGGAGATGAGCATCCGGGCCCGCTCGCCGCCCTGCGGGCCGCCCCAGATCCGCTCGGCGGCGGTGCGCGGCACCACCACCGACAGCAGCAGATCGGCCTTGCGCCGGACGTCCTCGACGATGCCGATGACGGTGAAGGCGTGGTCGCCGACGAACACCGCGGGCGCGGTCTCCAGGGTGGTGATGCCGAGCCGGTCGGCCAGACCCGAGCCGATCACGGCCACGTTCTCGCCGCGCCGGTCGTGGTACGCGTCGAAGGTGCGGCCCTGTTCCAGGCGCGGTCCCGCCGCGGCGAGGACGCCGGGGGACGCCGCGACCACCTGGGTGCGTTCGCCGGGCGCCCCGGCACCGGGCGGCGCCGCGGACACCAGGTCCTCGGGGTTCAGCCGCACCGGCCAGTACACGCCCGCGTCGCGTACGCCGTTCAGCGCGCCGATCCGCGCGTCGGCGTCCGCCGGGAAGGCGTTGGCCAGCAGGTCGGGGCGGTCCCCGCCGGTGTCCTCGACGGTCACCTCGGTGGCCGTCAGCGCGTTGAACCGGGAGTCGATCTGCGAGGACGTGGTGGCGGTCAGCCCGAGGACGGCGACGAAGGTGCCGACGCCGAGGACGGTGCCGAGCGCGGTGAGCGCCGAGCGCGCGGGGCGCTGCAGGATGCCGGCGGCCGACTCCGAGACCAGGTCGCGGGCCCCGAGCCGGGAGCGGTCGGCCGGCGACGCCGTACGACCGCCACGGCGGGAGCCGCCCGGTAGGGCGGGTATCGCGGGTATGCGGACCTTCACGCGGCCGTCACCGCCTGCTCGGTGAGGACGCCGTCGCGGATGGCGACGGTCCGCCGGCCGCGCGCGGCGACGCCCGGGTCGTGGGTGATGACGACGAGGGTCATGCCGTCGGAGTGGAGTTCGTCCAGCAGGGCCAGGATCGACTCGGCGGTGGCCGTGTCGAGGTTGCCGGTCGGCTCGTCGCACAGCAGCAGGGAGGGGCGGGCGACCAGGGCGCGGGCGATGGCGACGCGCTGGCGTTCGCCGCCCGAGAGCCGGGTGGGCAGCGCCTCGGTGCGGTGGGCGAGACCGACCCGGCGCAGCGCCTCACGGGCCCGCTCGGCACGGTCCTTGCGGCTGCCCGGGTCGTAGAGCATGGCGAGGGTGACGTTCTCCAGGGCCGAGCGGTGCGGCAGCAGGTGGAAGCTCTGGAAGACGAACCCGATCCGCCTGCCCCGCATACCGGTGCGGTCGGCGTCGCCGAGCCGCCCGGTGTCGACGCCGTCCAGGAGGTAGCTGCCCTCGGTGGGCGCGTCGAGCAGGCCGGCGATGTTCAGGAAGGTGGACTTGCCGGAGCCGGAGGGGCCCACCACGGTGACGTAGTCGCCGCGTTCGATGGTCAGGTCGCACGGCTTGAGCGCCTCGACCGGCGGCGGCCCGGGATAGGTGAGGGCGACCCGGCGGAACTCCACGACGGGCGGCACGGCGGACCCGTCGGGGGCGGGCGCCGCGAGGTGTGCCGACCGGGTCCGGCGGATCCGCGCCAGGACGGATCGGCTCACCGGGCGATCCCGACGACGACCTTGTCGCCGGCGCCGAGCCGGGCGCCGCGCAGCGGGGTGACCTCGGTGTAGCCGTCGCCGGAGGTGCCGGCGCGGACCTCGACGCGGCGGCGTTCGCCGGACCGCTCCAGGACGGTGACCGTGGTGCGGGAGTCGGCGCCGGCGGAGAGCGCGGACACGGGGACGACGAGCACCTTCCGCCCGGTGGTGGCGGCCTCGATGGTCAGGCGCACGTCCTGCCCGGCGAGGCGGGCGGCGAGCGCGGAGGCGGGCCGGACGACGACGGTGTACCCCTGGCCCAGGGAGGCGGCGGCCGCGTCGGCCTCCTCGCCCTCGGGGGCGGCGGGGGTGTCGGAGACCGAGGCGACCGTGCCGGTGACCTGGTCGCCGTAGACCTCGGAGAGCACCTCGACCTTCTGGCCGGGACGCACCAGGTCCTTCTCGTGGGCGCCGAGCGTGCCCCTGACGACCAGCCGGCCCGCGGAGAGGGTGGCGAGCTTCTCGCCGGCCTCGCTGCCGACCCTGGCGTTCATGGTGTCGACGCGGGCCGGGAAGCCGCTGAGGAAGACGACCTCGGAGGCGGGGACCATCGCGCCGGAGACGGCTTCGGCCTGCGCCAGGTCGTCCTCGGCCTCGGCGAGGTCCTCCCTGGCGTACCGGACGTCGTCGGCGCGGGCGGTGGTGTCACCGGCCTTGCCGTCGGCCGGCTTGCCGTCGCCCGAGGGCTTCGCGTCGTCGCCGGATGTGCCGTCGCCGCCTTGCCCGAGCAGTCCGTCGAGCCGGCGCTGGGCCTCCTTGACCTGGTCGCGGGCCGCCTCGACGGGGTCCTCGCCGCCCTCGCCGCCCGCGACGAGGGGTTCGTAGCCGAGGGCCGCGTACAGCGCGGCGACCGCCTGCTTGGTGCCGGGGCCGTAGGTGCCGGCCGGGTCGGAGCCGGGGTCGTGGCCCAGTGTGCGCAGGGCGTCCTGCAGCTGTCGTACGTCGTCGCCCTGGGTGCCCGGCCTGAGGTCCCGGTAGACGGGGAGGGTGCCGGGCAGCGCGAAGACGGGCCGCCCGGAGATCTCGGCGAGCACACGGCCGGCCTCGAAGGTCTGCCCGGAGCGCACCATCACCCTGGTGACGACGGGCGCGGCGGAACCGCCGGCCGCGCCGGCGGACGGTGCCAGGTCGACGGTCTGCGAGGCGGCGACGATCCCGCGGGTGACCACGGTGTCGGCGAGGACGCGCCGTTCGACGGGCGCGGTGAGCACGTCCGGGGCGGGCGGGCCCGCGTCGGCGGCGGCCTGGGCCGGGGACTTCACGAGCGTGGACGTCCACAAGGCGGCACCGGCGAGCACCACGGCGCCCGTCGCCAGGGCCGCCACGGCACGCTTGCGCCGCGACAGCCCGGAGCCGGTCCCCGGCTGGGACATGGTTCCCCCAAAGTCTGTTTCCGGCCGCGGAGTTGGTCGTCGGGTTGGTCAGTCCCGGGCATCCGCAACCGTGTTCGACCACAGACGATCACTCGCAGGAGAAGCCTGTCAAGTCACTTCCGACGCTCCGTCAAGTACTGGTTTAGGCCTGTGGTTTACTGACGGTCAACTTCGAGCCGACAAGATCACTTCCGGCCGTCCGGGCCGAAATCCACTTGCGGCACGGACAGCGGCCCGTGTCAGGATCCTCGACGGCTCGCAAGCCTGACATGACCACAAAACAGGGGGAAACACCCATGCGCATCGGCGCCAAGCTCGCCGGGCTCGTGCTCGCCGCGGGCGCCGTGGCGGCGACGACCACGCCCGCCACCGCCTACTCGTTCGACAACTACCGGGACGGGAGGTGTGTGGCGGAGGAGCTGTGCATGTACTACCACTCCGCCGGCTACTCCTCGTCTTCCTTCATGGACTACTACGACGAGGAGCCCACGCACCACGACGACCGCTTCCTGGCCTCCGGACCGGGCCAGGGCCAGGTCGTGGGCAACAACGCCTCGTCCGCGAAGTGCTGGGGCACCCGGTACAACTACGCGATCTTCTTCAACTCCAACTTCACGGGCCAGCGGCACAACCACACCTGCGACGGTGTGCGCCGTGACACCCCGGGCTGGCTGCAGAACAACAACGCCTCCAGCTACGAGCCCTACTAGACCGCGGGGCCGTACACGTGCGTAACCCCAGGCTCGGCCTGGCGCTGGGCTGCGCCGCTCTGCTGCTGAGCGGCTGCTCCTCCTCGGACCCGGGAACCGACGCCCGGTCCCGGTCCGGGGACGCCCCGCCGGTCGACTTCGCCACGCCCCCGCCGGTCACGGCCACGCCCACCCTGCGCGCCTCCACCGCCCTGGAGCTGCCGCTGGAGGCGTACGCCTGGACCGACGCCGAGGAGCGCACCCGCCGCCAGGGCGAGGACCTGCTGGCCGCGCAGTGCATGCGCCGCTACGGCTTCGACCTGGCGCCCCGTCCCGCCTACCGGGGCGACAAGGCACTGCGGGACGCCCGCCGCTACGGCATCAGCGACCCCGACACCGCCTCGCGCTTCGGCTACCGCATCGACCCGGCGGCCCGCGGCCCCAAGCCGCCCGAGGAGAACTACTCCACCGCCGAGTCCCTCGTGCTGTTCGGCCCGCAGGACGGACAGGGCACGGGCCGGACCGCCGACGGCAAGTCGGTGCCCGAGGGCGGCTGCTGGGGCCAGGCCCTGCGCGACCTGGCCGCCGACGGGCCCGAAGTGCGCCCGGAGGACGAGGAGTTCGCCGACCAGCTGGCCACCTTCACCTACCAGGCGTCGCAGCAGGACCCGCGGGTGAAGAAGGCGTTCGCCGCCTGGTCCGGCTGTATGAAGGACAAGGGCTACGCCTACAAGGGTCCGATGGACGCCGTGGAGGACCCCGCCTTCAAGACGGCCAGGGCCTCCCGGCGGGAGATCCAGGTCGCCGAGGCCGACGTCGCCTGCAAGCAGCGGCACAACGTCATCGGCGTCTGGTACGCGGTCGAGGTCGCCTACCAGGAGCGTGCCGTCGAGCAGAACCAGCAGCAGCTGGACACGCTCGGACAGCGCAAGGAGGCCATCCTCCGGGCGGCCGCCCGCGCCGGTGCCACCCCATGAGGCGCGGCCCGCTGGGGCGCGGCCCCGTGCGGCGCGCGGCGCCCGCCGTGCTGCTCGCCGCGCTGCTGACGGCCTGCTCGTCCGGCACCGGCGCCACCGACCGCGCCGGCGGCGCCGACCGCACGGCCACGCCCCGGACCCCGGCCGCCACGGCACCCGCGCCGCGCATCACCCTGCCGCTCGACCCGTACCAGGTGTCCGACGAGGACTTCTCCACCGTCTCGCGCGCGCTGGCGGAGCTGACCGACCGCTGCATGCGCGAGCAGGGCTTGCGCTACGACGAGCAGGCGCCCGAGGGCGTCGCCACCTCGGCCACCGGGCACGAGCGGCGCTACGGCATCACCGTGCCGCAGACCGCGCGGAGGTACGGCTACCACCTGGGCGGCGCGCCCGTCCGGGAGGTGGCACCGGCACCGCGCTCCCAGCGCTACCAGCGCGCCCTGATGGGCACCGGCCGGCCCACCGGCGTCGAGGGGAAGTTCGACGACGGCTGCGCCGGCCGCGCCCACGAGGAGCTGGAGCGGGGCATCGACATGGACGCCGTGGACCTCCCGCAGTGGTTCAAGCGGGACTCCTTCCAGCGGTCCCTGCGCGAGCCGCGGGTGACCCGGGCGTTCGCGGACTGGTCCCGCTGCATGGCCGGGTCCGGCCACCGCTTCCGCACCCCGCTGGACCCGCTGTCCGACCGCAGGGTCCTCGGCGAGAAGGTGACGCCGTACGAGCGCGCGGTGGCCATGGCCGACATCGCCTGCAAGCAGCGGACCGGTCTGGTCGCCGCCTGGCGGAACACCGAGGCCGCGCTCCAGCGCACCCTCATCGAGTCCGAGGGCGCGCGGCTGGCGAAGGCCCGCAGGGAAACGGCCCGGCTCATCGCCCGGGCCGGCCGAATCGTCGGTGCCGACCAGAACTGACCACGGCACCGAGCCACGGACCGGCCGTGCACCACGGCCGGCCGACCACAGAAAATCGAGGGGAACCCACATGAACCGCTGGGCCACGCTGGCCACGGCCGGTGCCGCGGCACTGACCTCCGTGCTCGCCTACTCGAGCACCGCGCAGGCCGCCGACGGCGTCTGCGAAGTGCAGGACGCCTGCTACTACTTCAACTCCAACACCTCGGGGTCGATGATCGACTACGAGGGCGACCAGTGGACCCACCACGACGACTACTTCATCTCGGCCGGCAACGGCCAGAACCAGGTCGTCGGCAACAACGCGGCCTCGCTGTTCTGCAACATGGGCCCGCTGTTCACCTGTGAGACGTTCTACAACTCCGGCTACGGCGGCGACTCGTTCAAGACGCTGGGCACCAAGCGCGTCAACCTGCCGACCTGGCTGAAGAACAACAACGCCTCCAGCAAGAAGTACTACTCGGGCGGCTGCAGCGGCCCCGGCTGCTGAACCGTCGGTCAGTGTGAGCCGGCCTCCGCCCGCACGGCCGGGCGCCGGCTCGCGATCACCTTCCTGGCCAGCGACTTCGGGCTGGTCAGGAAGCCCCACCCCCAGGACATGTGCATGGTGGCGAGGGCCACCGGGATCTGCAGCCGGGCCTTGGCCGGCAGCCCTCTGCCCGCGGGGACCGAGCCCGCGACGATCGCCGCGAGATAGCCGCCGGGGACGACCAGGCCCCACGGCGTGACCAGGGCGCCCACCACGATCCCGGCCGCGATCGCGCACACCGCCACCGGCGGGGCGAGATAGCGCAGGTTGATCGACCCGGAGTGGTAGCGGGCCACCACATGCCGCCAGCGCCCGTAGTCCTTGTACTGCTTGGCCAGCGCCTTCACGCTGGGCCGCGGCCGGTACGACACCCTCAGCTCGGGCGAGAACCAGATCAGCCCGCCCGCCTCACGGATGCGGAAGTTCAGCTCCCAGTCCTGGGCGCGGATGAACTCCTCGTTGTAGCCGCCCTGCTGCTCCAGCGCCTCGCGCCGGAAGACCCCGAGGTAGACGGTCTCGGCCGGGCCGGCCTGTCCCCCGGTGTGGAAGGCGGCGTTGCCGACGCCGATCTTCGAGGTCATCGCGGCCGCGACCGCGTCCTCCCAGGCGTTCTCGCCCTCGGCGTGCATGATCCCGCCGACGTTCTGCGCGCCGGTCTCCTCAAGGAGCCGTACGGCGGTCGCGATGTAGTCCGGCGAGAGCATGCCGTGGCCGTCGACGCGGACCACGACCGGGTGCCGGGAGGCCTTGATCGCGGCGTTCAGGGCGGCGGGCGTACGGCCGGTGGGATTGGGCACGGTGTGCACCCGGGGGTCCTCGGCCACCAGCTCCGCGGCGATCTCGTCCGTGCGGTCCGTGGACGGACCGAGGGCGATCACGACCTCCATCTCACCGGCGTACTCCTGGGCGAGGATCGCCTGGACGGCGTGACGCAGATGCCGCTCCTCGTCGAGGACGGGCATGATCACAGAAACGGCGGGGAGCCGCACGTCGGACTTCGCGTTCATAGGGGCCTCACGTTACCGCGAACGGGGGACACGGGTGCGCCCCGGCCGTGGCGCCGCCCCGGGCCACAGATCGTATGGGCCTACGGTGCTCACGGTTCCCGCGTACGGCCTCGCCCGGAGGTGTCCCTTGCCCACGCCGCCCAGGTCCCCCGGCCGGCCGCAGCCCCAACCGCGGCCGGCCCGCCGCCCGCCCCGGCCCGCCCCCCGGCGCAAGCGGCCGCGCTGGGCCATGCGGGCGGCCACCGCCCTGTCGGTCGTCGTGCTGGCCGCCGCGGGCATCGGGCACGCCGTCGTCACCAGCCTCGACGCGGACATCGCGCGCGTCGACCCGTTCAAGGACATGAAGAACCGGCCGCGCGCCGGGCACGGCATGAACGTCCTGCTCGTCGGCACCGACGGCCGCGACCGGATCAGCGAGGCCGAGCGGCAGAAGTACCGGCTCGGCGGCGCGCCCTGCCACTGCACCGACACGATCATGATCGTGCACATCTCGGAGGACCGGGAGCGGGCCAGCGTCGTCAGCCTCCCCCGCGACTCCTACGCCGAGCTGCCCGCGCACACCGACGAGACCACGGGCGAGCACCACAAGGCCCACCCGATCAAACTGAACGCCGCCTACGCCGAGGGCGGGCCGCAGCTGACCGTGCGCACGGTCGAGAAGATGACCCGGGTGAAGATCGACCACTACCTGGAGGTCGACTTCACCAGCTTCATGAGGACCGTGGACGTGCTGGGCGGGGTGCGGATCTGCACCACCGAGCGCCTCAAGGACTCCTACACCGGCCTGGACCTCGCCCCCGGCCCGCACGACCTGGGCGGCGGCGAGGCCCTGCAGTACGTGCGCTCCCGCCATGTCGACGGCGCCTCCGACCTGGGCCGGATGCAGCGCCAGCAGCGCTTCCTGGCCGCGCTGGTGCAGCGGGCGACCTCCTCCGGGGTGCTGCTGAACCCGCTGAAGTTCCGGGACGTCACCCGGGCCGTACTGGGCTCGGTCCGCGCCGACGAGGGCTTCGGGACCGGCGAACTCCTCGACCTGGGGCGGGCGATGCGCACCTTCTCGCCGTCGTCCTCGGAGTTCGTCACCGTCCCCATCGGGCAGATGGGCTACGCCGTGAAGGGCATCGGCTCGACGCTGAAATGGGACCCGGTGAAGTCGGCCCGCCTGTTCAGGTCCCTGCGCGACGACAAGCCGCTGGCCGCGTACCGCCCGCACAGCAGGGCCGTACGGGTGCCCGTCGCCCCGCAGCAGATCAGCGTCCAGGTCGAGAACGGCACCACCACCGCGGGCCTCGGCCGCCGCGTCGACTCCGCGCTCGCCGCGACCGGCTTCCGCACCACGGGCCAGCCGGCGAACGCCGCCCCCGTCCGGCGCACGGTCGTCGCCTACGACCCCCGCTGGGACCGCTCCGCCAGATCGCTCGCCGCCGCCCTGCCGGGCAGCGAGCTGCGGCCGGTCAAGGGCCAGGGCTCCACCCTGAAGGTGGTCGTCGGCCCGGACTTCCGGAAGGTGCGCAAGGTGCGTGCCGAGGACGCCCGGCAGGGCGAGTTCGGCGTGGTCAGGGGCGACGAGGTGAGCTGCTCCTGAGCGACGGCGCGACCCGGTGCGTCAGGCGTGGCCGGTGTCACCCGGAGCCGGTGCGAGCGGCTCGCCGGTGACCCGGGTCGCACACCGGCCGGGCGGTCGGGCGGTCGGCCCGTCGCCGCGTCCGGCGGTCAGTCCTCGTAGCCCTCGGCCGCCCGCTTCTCGCGCAGCTCCATGATCGCGCGGCGGCGGGCGAGGCGGTGGGTGCGGCGGATCTGGGCCTCCTGGTAGCGGCGGCGGTCGCGGTCGGTCTCCGGCAGGACCGGCGGGACGCGGCGGGGCTTGCCGTCGGCGTCGACGGCGGCGAAGACCAGATAGGCCGAGCCGACCTGGGTGGCGGGGGCCGACTCGTTCCAGCGCTCGGCCAGGACCCGGACGCCGACCTCCATCGAGGTACGGCCGGTCCAGTTGACCTGGGCCTTCACATGGACGAGGTCGCCCACCCGGACCGGCTCCAGGAAGGCCATCTCGTCCATGGAGGCGGTGACGGCGGGCCCGCCGCTGTGCCGGCCGGCCACGGCTCCGGCCGCGTCGTCGACCAGCTTCATGATCACGCCGCCGTGGACCGTGCCCAGCAGATTGGTGTCGCTGTGGGTCATGATGTGGCTGAGCGTGGTCCGGGACGCCGAGGTCGGCTTGCCCGGGATGTCGTCGTTGTCCATGTCGGCGGCACTGGGCTGGTCTGTCATGGCCTCCACCTTATGCCGAACCGGCAGGTGGGAGATTTGTGTCAGCTTGGCAACAGCACTGCCCCGGTTCCAACCGCTCTCTTGTGAAGCACACCGCCGCGACCGGCACACTGTTCGGCATGAATGATTGGCCCGACGGATGGTCCGACCAGAACCGCGGCAGCCGCGGCCCCCGCTACGGCGGCGGCAGCGAGGGCGCCCAGCCCGAGGGCGCGCGCGTGATGCGCCAGGTCAGGCGCGGCCCGTCCGCGGGCGGCCGGCAGGCGCCGCCGCAGCACGGCGGAGTCCCGCAGCAGGCGTCGTACGTGAACGGCGGCGGTGACGACTTCGGCGGCTACGACAGCGGCTACAACACCGGCCAGGTCTACGGCGGCCCCGGCGGCGGCGGACCGCGTGATTCCGGTCACCCCGGCGCGGGCCGGCCCCGGCCGGACTGGCGGCGCCGGATCAAGTGGACCGCGATCACCGTCACGACCGTGCTGGTCGTCACGGCGGTCGGCACCTACTTCTGGGCCGACTCCAAGCTCAACCGCGAGGTCGACCTGTCCAAGGTCATCGAGCGGCCCGAGGCGGGCGAGGGCACGAACTACCTCATCGTCGGCTCCGACAGCCGCGCCGGCATGACCGCCGAGCAGAAGAAGAAGCTGCACACCGGGTCCGCCGAGGGCAAGCGCACGGACTCGATGATGATCCTGCACACCGGCGACGGCGCCCCGACGCTGATCTCCCTGCCGCGTGACTCGGACGTGGAGATCCCCAGCTTCAAGGGCTCCGAGTCCGGCAAGACGTACCCGGCCACCGGCCGCCATGTGAAGCTGAACGCGGCGTACGCCGAGGACGGCCCGGAACTGCTGGTGCGCACCGTCGAGTTCAACACCGGGCTGCACATCGACCACTACGTCGAGATCGGCTTCGCCGGCTTCGCCAACATCGTGGACGCGGTCGGCGGCGTCGAGATCGACATCCCGAAGGCCTTCAAGGACAAGAACTCCGGCGCGGACTTCGAGGCGGGCAAGCAGACCCTGAACGGCCAGGAGGCCCTCGCCTTCGTCCGCACCCGCTACGCGTTCGCCCGCTCCGACCTCGACCGCACCAAGAACCAGCAGAAGTTCCTCTCGGCGCTGGCCGGCCAGGTCGCGACCCCGAGCACCGTCCTCAACCCGTTCAAGCTCTACCCGACCATGGGCGCGGGCCTGGACTCCCTGATCGTCGACAAGGACATGGGCCTGTTCGACCTGGCCGACATGTTCTGGGGCATGAAGGGCGTCAGCGGCGGCGACGGCAAGTCCATGAACATGCCGCTGGCGGGCTCCACCGGCGGCGGCAACCTGCTGTGGGACAAGGACAAGGTCAAGACGCTGGTGAACCAGCTGAACAGCGACGAGACGGTCACCGTCTCCGGCGACTGACCGTATTACGCCTCCCCGTGCGCGAGCAGCGCACCGTGCTCCAGCGCCAGCTCGCCGCCGTCGGTGTACTCCGCGGCGGCGAGTTCGTCGTAGGCGCCGCGGATGCGTACGACCGTCCCGGCGTCCTGCGCCGCGACGATCAGGCCGATCATCGCGAGGCCCGAGGCGGCGGCGCTCCACCACTCCTCGACGTTGGGGCGGTGGGTGAAGCGGGTCTCCGCGCAGCCGGCGCCGGTGAAGCCGGCCTCGGCGAGCAGGTCCTGCACGCCCTCCGGGGTGCGGGTGAAGTCCTCGGCGGGGTCGAGCCGGGGCAGGTCCCGCGGTGGTACGACGCCTGCGGCCTGAAGGGCGCGGCCGAACAGCTCCATGCCCGCCTGGCGGCCGGGGCTCCACAGGGTGAGCGCGAGCCGCCCGCCGGGCCTCAGCACCCGGCGCAGTTCGGCGAGGGCGGTGCGCGGGCGGCCGACGTGGTTGAGCACGAAGTTGCCGACGACCGCGTCGAACTCGTCGTCCGGGAAGGGCAGTTCGGGGAGAGCCCCCTCCTGGGCGTCGACACCCCGGGCGCGCGCCAGACGGGCCATGCCGCCGTCGGCGTCGACCGCGCGCACCTTCGCGCCCCGGGCCTGGGCGGCGAGGGCCGCCGTGCCGGTGCCGGTGCCGACGTCGAGGACGTACGTGCCCGGGCCGACGGCCGCCGCGTCCAGCAGGGCGGGGACGGGGTGCGCGCAGAGCCGGGCGAAGGTGGAGTCGTAGGCGTCGGCGCGTCCGGCCCACATCCGCCGCTCGGCGGAGTCGAACGGGGTCGGGGCAGAGGCCGTGCTCACGCCTTGCGCCCCACGCCCGCGAAGTGGGTGACGTCGACGGGCTCGCCCGGCCCCTCGGGGCGCCAGCGGGAGCAGGTGACGATGCCGGGCTCCAGCAGTTCCACGCGGTCGAAGAAGCGGGCGAGGTCGGCGCGGGTGCGCAGGGTCATGGGGGCCGAGCCCTGGCTGTTCCAGTACTCGACGGCCTGGGTCATCGCCTCGCCGTCGACCTCGGTGGTGGGGTGCGAGAGGACGAGGTAGCTGCCGGAGGGCAGGGCGTCGAGGAGCCGGTGGACGATGGAGACGGCCTCGTCGGTGTCCATGACGAAGTTGAGGATGCCCAGCATGGTGACGGCCACCGGACGGTCGAAGTCCAGCGTCTCGGCCGCCCCGCGCAGGATCGCCTCGGGGTTGTGGACGTCCGCCTCGATGTAGTCGGTCGCGCCCTCGGGGGTGCTGGTGAGCAGCGCGTGGGCGTGCGTGAGGACGAGCGGGTCGTTGTCGACGTACACGATCCGGCAGGACGGGTCGACCCGCTGGGCCACCTCGTGCGTGTTCTCGGCGGTCGGCAGCCCGGTCCCGATGTCCAGGAACTGC
Source organism: Streptomyces sp. NPDC053367 (assembly GCF_044545925.1). Taxonomy (NCBI): domain Bacteria; kingdom Bacillati; phylum Actinomycetota; class Actinomycetes; order Kitasatosporales; family Streptomycetaceae; genus Streptomyces; species Streptomyces sp. NPDC053367. The sequence continues at coordinate 47,949 of NZ_JBITYN010000007.1, forward strand.
CGCACCCCCGCCTCCCCTGCGAGGTGCCGCACGGCCCGCGCCAGGAACGCCCGGTCCGCCACCGCCGACCGCGGCAGCGCCGGCACGAACCCGAGGATCTGGTCCCCGACCTCCTGGTCCACCGCGTAGTTGTCCTTGCCGCCCAGCCAGTAGTTCCAGATGCGCGCCGAGTGCGACACATCGGTCCGCAGCCGGTTCACCCGGGCGACACCTTCGTCGTGCGGCAGGACGGGGTCGGACATGGGGGCGGTCTCCTTCGCGCGCGGACGGTCTTCTCGCGACCTCGGTCTGCTCACGGCCTCGGTCTTCTCGCGACCTCGGTCTTCTTGTGACCTTGGTCTTCTTGCGTCCTCAACCTAGACACAATCGACCACGCTTGTCGGCCACTTGACCGATTCGGGCCCCATGCCGGAGGCCGTGGGACGCCGACAGCCCCCGGCCGGGTGCCCGGCGGGGGCTGTCGCTGTGCGGTGGCAGGGGCCTTACGGCAGGTTCCTGGCCATGACGATCCGCTGGACCTGGTTCGTGCCTTCATAAATCTGCGTGATCTTCGCGTCGCGCATCATGCGCTCGACCGGGTAGTCGCGGGTGTAGCCGTAGCCGCCGAGGAGCTGGACGGCGTCGGTGGTGACCTCCATGGCGACGTCCGAGGCGAAGCACTTGGCCGCGGCGCCCAGGTAGGTCAGGTCCGCGTCGCCGCGCTCGGAGGCGGCCGCGGCCTGGTAGGTGAGGGCGCGGGCCGCCGAGATCTTCATGGACATGTCTGCGAGCATGAACTGGATGCCCTGGAAGTCGGCGATGGGCTTGCCGAACTGCTTGCGCTCCTGGACGTAGCCCTTGGCGTAGTCGAGGGCACCCTGGGCGATGCCGAGGGCCTGGGCGGCGATGGTGATGCGGGTGTGGTCGAGGGTCTTCATGGCCGTCATGAAGCCGGTGCCCTCCTCGCCGATCATGCGGTCGGCGGGGATGCGGACGTTGTCGAAGTAGACCTCGCGGGTCGGGGAGCCCTTGATGCCGAGCTTCTTCTCGGGGGCGCCGAAGGAGACGCCCTCGTCGCCCTTCTCGACCACGAAGGCCGAGATGCCCTTCGAGCGCTTGCTGGGGTCGGTGACCGCCATCACCGTGTAGTACTCGGAGACGCCCGCGTTGGTGATCCAGCGCTTGACGCCGTTGAGGACGTAGTGGTCGCCGTCGCGGACCGCCTTCGTCTTCATGCCGGCCGCGTCGGAACCGGCGTCCGGCTCGGAGAGGCAGTAGGAGAACATGCCGTCGCCCTTGGCGAGCGGGGTCATGTACCTCTTCTTCAGGTCCTCGGAGCCGGAGAGGATCACCGGCAGGGAGCCCAGCTTGTTCACCGCCGGGATCAGCGAGGACGAGGCGCAGACCCGCGCCACCTCCTCGATCACGATCACCGTGGCGAGCGCGTCCGCGCCCGCGCCGCCGTAGGACTCGGGTACGTGGACCGCGTGCAGGTCGTTGGCGACCAGCGCGTCGTGCGCCTCCTGCGGGAAGCGCGCCTCCTCGTCCACCGCGGCGGCGTAGGGCGAGATCTTCGCCTCGGCCAGGGAGCGGACGGCGTCGCGGAGCATGTCGTGCTCCTCGGACGGGCGGTACAGGTCGAAGTCAGCCGATCCGGCCAAGGTCTCTCACGCTCCAAAGACGCTGCGATGCTGGCGCTAATTACCGTTAAGTAACCCAAATTTTAGTGCCACCGCTCACTTCAGTGATACGTGAGGTAGGCGACAGAGGGAAGGAGCCCGCCGCAGGTCCGCCGCGGTGGGCCCGCATGGGCTCGACCTGCCCCCGGCTATGCTCGGCACCGGTTCCGTCCGTATACCCCCTATCGGTCTCCCTGGAGCGTCCATGGCCCTGAAGATCACCGTGATCGGTACCGGTTATCTCGGTGCCACCCACGCCGCCGCGATGGCGGAGCTGGGGTTCGAGGTGCTCGGGCTCGACGTCGTCGAGGAGAAGGTCGACCTGCTGCGGCGGGGCGAGGTGCCGATGTACGAGCCGGGTCTGGAGGACCTGCTGCGCCGGCACGTGGCGGGGATCGAGGGGTCCAGCGGGCGGCTGCGGTTCACCACCGACTACGCCGAGGCGGCCGCCTTCGGTGACGTCCACTTCGTCTGTGTGAACACCCCGCAGCGGCACGGCGACTACGCCTGCGACATGTCGTACGTCGACGCCGCCTTCGCCTCCCTCGCCCCGCATCTGACCGGCCCCGCGCTGATCGTCGGCAAGTCGACCGTCCCGGTCGGCTCCGCCGAGCGGCTGGCCGCCTATGTCGCCGAGCACGCGCCCGCGGGCGCGGACGCGGAGGTGGCGTGGAACCCGGAGTTCCTGCGGGAGGGCTTCGCCGTGCAGGACACGCTGCGCCCGGACCGGATCGTGGTCGGGGTGCGCAGCGAGCGCGCGGAGAAGCTGCTGCGCGAGGTGTACGCGACGCCGGTCTCCGAGGGCACGCCGTTCGTGGTCACCGACTTCCCGACCGCCGAGCTGGTGAAGACCGCCGCGAACTCCTTCCTGGCCACCAAGATCTCCTTCATCAACGCGATGGCCGAGGTCTGCGAGGCCGCGGGCGGCGACGTCGCCAAGCTGGCGGAGGCGATCGGCTACGACGACCGGATCGGGGCGAAGTTCCTGCGGGCCGGCATCGGCTTCGGCGGGGGCTGCCTGCCCAAGGACATCCGGGCGTTCATGGCGCGCGCCGGCGAGCTGGGCGCGGACCAGGCGCTGACGTTCCTGCGCGAGATCGACTCGATCAACATGCGGCGGCGCGGCCAGATGGTGGAGATGGCCCGGGAGGCGCTCGGCGGCGGGTCGTTCCTGGGCCGCCGGGTCGCGGTGCTGGGCGCGAGCTTCAAGCCGGACTCCGACGACGTACGCGACTCGCCCGCGCTGAACGTCGCCGGGCAGATCCACCTCCAGGGCGGGCAGGTCACGGTGTACGACCCGAAGGGCATGGCCAACGCCCGCCGGCTGTTCCCGACGCTGGGGTACGCCGACTCCGCGCTGGAGGCGGTGCGGGGCGCGGACGTCGTCCTGCATCTGACCGAGTGGCGCGAGTTCCGCGAGCTGGATCCGGAGGCGCTCGGTGAGGCCGTCAAGGCCCGGGTGCTGCTGGACGGGCGCAACGCCCTGGACCCGGAGGTGTGGCGGCGGGCCGGGTGGACGTACCGGGCGATGGGGCGTCCCGCGGCCTGATCGCCGTACACCACCCCCGCAGCGAGACGGCGACGCCGTTTCGGCCGAGGCTCAGTCGGCCGAAACGGCGTCTTCTGGCATTCTGCCGCAACCGCGGCGTCCTGCAGGGCGGGCTCGCTACTTCGCGCGGTAGCGGCGCATCTTCGCGCGGGCCCCGCACACCTGCATCGAGCACCAGCGGCCGCGGCCCGCGGGGCTGCGGTCGTAGTACGCCCAGTGGCAGGTGGTGGCCTCGCACGCCTTGAGGCGGGTCCAGGTGCCGGCCACGAGCGCCTCGGCGACGGCGGCGGCGACCCGGGACAGCAGCGGGCCCTCGGCGGCGGGGGCGAGCCGGGCGGAGCCGTCCCGGTCGTCGACGGCGACCAGCAGCGGGGCGGCGGCGAGCAGGGTGCCGAGCGGGGTCACCTCGCGGTGCGGCGGGTGGCCGGCGTGGGCGAGGAGGGCGACGCGCAGGGACTCGCGCAGCTCGCGCGCGTCCGGCAGGTCCCGTTCGGTGAGTCCGAGGCGCGCCCGGCCGTCCTCCGTGTCGAGCGCGTCGGCGCCCGACTCGATGTCCAGCGTGTTGACCAGGGACTCGATCAGGGCGAGGCCTCCGGGCGCGGGTGATCTCTCGCTCATGGCTGCACGCTACCCTCCGCCGTTTCCCTTGCGACGTTACCGCCAATGCGGGAGCATGGGGTAACGGTTACCGGTTACCAACGTCTAGCGGTAACCCCGTGTTCCCGAGGAGGAAGTCATGGCTGTCGCCAAGCTGGGTGTCGTCGTCCTGGACTGCCCCGACCCCGCCGCGCTCGCCGGGTTCTACGCCGGTGTCCTGGGCGGCAGCGTCGAGGGCGAGGGCGAGTGGGTGGACCTGAAGGTGCCGGGCGGGCAGGCGCTCGCCTTCCAGCAGGCGCCGGGATACGTCGCGCCCGAGTGGCCCGCCGCCGACCACTCGCAGCAGTTCCACCTCGACCTGACCGTCGAGGACCTGGACACGGCCGAGAAGGAGGTCCTCGCCCTGGGGGCCCGCCCGCTGGACACCGAGGACCGCTCGCGGACCTGGCGGGTGTACGCCGACCCGGCGGGCCACCCGTTCTGTCTGTGTGCCTGCTGACTACGCCCCGCGGGCGTAGCGGCCGGGGGTCGTGCCCGTGAGGCGCTTGAAGTGCCGGGTGAGGTGCGGCTGGTCGTAGAAGCCGGCCGCGGGGGCCACCTCGGCGGCCGGCAGCCCGGAGAGCAGCAGCCGCCGGGCGTGGTCGACCCGGCGCCCCATCACGTACTGGTGCGGGGCGATGCCGAAGGCCGCCGTGAAGGCTCGCACCAGGTGGGCGGGGTGGGCGTGCAGCAGCCGTGCCGCCTCCTGGAGGGTCACCCCGTCGGGCAGCCGGGCGTCCAGCAGGTCGCGCAGACGGTGGGCCACGCCCCGGTCCGCCGCGGGCCGGGGCGGTTCGGGCCGGTGGCGCAGATGGCGGCGCAGCCGTTCGCCGATCAGGGCGAGTCGGCTCTCCGCCTCCAGCGCGTCACCCCGGTCGGCGAGGGCGGTGTGCAGCCGGCCCACGCGCCGCCGCAGCAGCGGGTCGACCAGGTCGGGGCCGTCGACCGCCGGGCCGATCAGGGTCTCGTCGAGGCGGGTCAGGTCGAGGTAGAGGACGCGCTTGCGGAAGCCGCCGGCCGTCGCGGGCGAGCCGTTGTGCGGGACCTGCGGCGGCAGCAGTGTCACCGTGTCCCGGGCGGTGCCGTGCTCGCGGCGGCCGAGGTCGTAGCGGACCGCGCCCTCGTCGACGATCAGCAGCGTCCACACGTCGTGGACGTGCATCGGGTAGGCGTGCTCGGTGAAGTGGGCGTGGAAGACCTCGACGACACCGGGGACGCGCGGGCGCCACGCGGAGACCTCGTTCCGGGCTGCCACCATGCAAAGAACGTACAAGAACGCGGACGGCGGCGGTCGGCAGTCTCACGGTATGACGTCCCCAGGCATGACCACCGGCATGACCACCGACACCTCGCCCGTCCGCTTCGACACCAAGATCGCCGTCCTGCTGCGCGAGGACCTGGCGCTCTGGCAGCGGCTGAACGTGACCGCGTTCCTGGTCAGCGGGCTGGGCACACGGCTTCCCGAGGTGATCGGCGAGCCGTACGCCGACGCCGACGGCACCCCGTATCTGCCGATGTTCCGCCAGCCGGTGCTGGTGTTCGAGGGCACCGGGGAGGCCCTGACCGCGGCGCACGGGCGCGCCCTGGCGCGGGAGCTGCCCCGGGCGGTGTTCACCTCGGATCTGTTCGCCACCGGCAACGACCGCGACAACCGCGCGGCGGTGCGCGCCGTGCCGGCGGACCGGCTGGACCTGGTCGGGCTGGCGGTGTACGGGCCGCGCAACGCCGTCGACAAGGTGCTCAAGGGGGCGCGCATGCACCGGTGAACCGCGGCGGGACGGCCCGCTATCCGTCGAGATCGGCGATCCGGGCCGTGGAGGGCTCCCGGCGCTGCTGGGCGGCCCGCGCGGTGAAGTCGGCCGTGCGCAGCACGCGTTGGACGTTGCCCCAGGTCAGCAGGGCGAGGTCGGTCTCGGTCCAGCCGCGGCGCAGCAGCTCGGCGATCAGGCGCGGGTAGCCGGAGGCGTCGGGCAGGTCCTGCGGGTGGGCGGCGCCGGAGTCGTAGGTGCCGGACAGGCCGACGCACTCGGGGCCGGCGATGGCGCGGACGTGGTCGAGATGGTCGGCCACGTCCCGTACGGTCGGCCCGGTCTGCTCGGCGGTCAGCGGCACCATGCACAGGCCCCCGGCCGCGCCCAGCGCGGCGAGCAGGTCGTCGGGCAGGTTGGCCGGGTGGGGGCGCAGCGCGCGGGCGGCCGAGCGGGTGCACAGCACCGGCGTGCGGGACAGGGCGAGGGTGCGGGCGGCGGTGGCCTCGGAGGCGCCGGAGAGGTCGGCGAGCACGCCGAGCCGGTTCATCTCGCGCACGGCCTCCTCACCGAACCGGGTCAGTCCGGCCTCGCTGGCCCAGGAGGTGCCGGTGAGGGTGAGGACCCGCAGGCCCAGGGAGTGCAGGACGCGCAGGATGGCCAGGGAGTCGTCCAGGGCGGAGGCCGCGGCCGGGCCGACCAGGACGGCCACGCGGCCGCAGTTGCGGGCGTCGATGACCTGCCCGGCCGTGTAGGCGAGGCGCAGCCCCTCGGGGTGCGCGTCGATCACCGCACGCACCAGCTCCAGCTGCTCCAGCGTGGCGCCCACGGCCCGGTCCGCCGCCAGACCGTCGGGCAGGTGCAGCGCCCAGAACAGCGCCCCGACATGGCCCTGGCGCAGTCGTGGCACGTCCGTGTCGACCGCGCTCTCGCCGAGCTGGAGGTCGTACCAGGGCAGGTGCCGCAGTGCCCAGGGCAGCCCGCTGTAGCCGTCGGCGACGGGGTGGGCGGCGAGCAGGGTGTGGGCCTCGTCCAGGGGGCCGACCGCGTCCGGCGCGGGCGGGGGCAGCGACTCGGGCAGCGGGAGCTCGCCGATTGCCGTGCTGGGGTGGAGTTCGTCCTGGAGGTCGGCCATGGCAGGCTCCGTACATCGTGATCGTCGGCGTGAGCGGCAGTACAGTCACCGTCGCACGCAGGGGCGGGGGCTTCCTGGTGGGCGGGGCGTTCGGGGGTACGGCCCCGGTCCGAGCCGCCGGCCGGGCTTGAATCTGACACTGGTGTCAGGTTCTACCGTGCCGTCATGACGCAGACAACGGACTTCCTGGCCCCGGCCCGGCTCGGCCGGCTGGCGCTCCCCCACCACCTCGTGATGGCCCCGCTGACCCGCAACCGGGCGGCCGCCGACGGCACTCCGACCGATCTGATGGTCACGCACTACGCCCAGCGCGCCTCGGCCGGACTGATCATCGCCGAGGGGTCGACGCCGAACCCGGTCGGGCAGACGTACCCGAACATCACGGCCGTCCACACCGACCGGCACGTGGCCGGCTGGCGGCGGGTCACCGACGCGGTCCGGGCGGCCGGCGGGCACATGTTCCTCCAGCTCCAGCACGGCGGCCGGGTCAGCCACCCGGCGACGACCGGGCTGACCCCGGTGTCGGCGTCCGCGATCGCGCTGCCGGAGACCATCTTCACGCCGGGCGGGCACCGGCCCGCCGCCGTCCCGCGCGAGATGACCGCGGCCGACATCCGCGCCACGGTCGCCGACTTCGCCGCCGCGGCCCGCCGGGCCGTCGACGCGGGCTTCGAGGGCGTGGAGGTGCACTCCGCCAACGGCATGCTGCTGCACCAGTTCCTCGCCGCCAACACCAACCGCCGCACCGACGCGTACGGCGGTTCCGTCGAGCGGCGGGTGCGGTTCGCGGTGGAGGTGACCGAGGCGGTGGCCGACGCGATCGGGGCCGACCGGGTGGGCGTCCGGGTCTCCCCCGGCACCACCGTCAACGGCATCCGGGAGGAGGCGGCCGAGACCGGCGAGCTGTACCCGGAGCTCGTGGCCCGGCTGCGCGGGATCGCCTATCTGCACCTGGTGCACGCGGACCCGGACAGCGCGCTGTTCCGGCGGCTGCGGCGCCAGTGGCCGGGCACGCTGATCGGCAACCCCGTCCTGACGGACCTCACCACGGACGCCGTACGCGACGGCTCGGCGCGGATGCTGGCCGGCGGGGCCGATCTGGTGGCGCTGGGGCGGCCGTTCCTCGCCAACCCCGACCTGGTCGAGCGGCTGCGCCGGGGCGCGCCGCTCAACCCGGTGCGGGAGCGGTACTTCATGTACACGGGCGGGGCGGCCGGTTACAACGACTACCCCGCCCTGGACGCGGCCCCTCAGCCGTCGAGCGACTCGATCGTCGCGTTCGACGGCGCCCGGGTCGCCTGAAGCCCCCGGGCCACGTCCTCCGCCGCGCCCAGCACCCGTACGGCGTTCTGCCAGGTCAGCTTGGCGAGGTCGGCCCTCGACCAGCCGCGGTCCAGCAGTTCGGCGATCAGGTTCGGGTAGCCGGAGACGTCACCGAGGCCCTCGGGGGTGAACGCGGTGCCGTCGTAGTCGCCGCCGATGCCGAGGTGGTCGATGCCGGCGACCTCGCGCATGTGGTCCAGGTGGTCGGCGACCGTCGCGACCGTGGCGACCGGGCGCGGGTGGGCCTCCTCGAAGGCGCGGTGCACCTTCATCGCCTCGGGGGTGGTGTCGAGGTGGTGGAAGCCGTGGGCGCGCATGTTGTCGTCGGCGGCGGCCGTCCAGTCGACCGCCGCCTGGAGCACGAACTTCGGCACGAACGTCACCATCGCCACACCGCCGTTGGCGGGCAGCCGCTCCAGGACGTCGTCGGGGATGTTGCGCGGGTGGTCGCACACCGCCCGGGAGGAGGAGTGCGAGAAGATCACCGGCGCGCTGGAGGCGTCCAGCGCGTCCCGCATGGTCGTCGCCGCCACATGGGAGAGGTCGACGAGCATGCCGAGCCGGTTCATCTCCCGCACGACCTCGCGGCCGAACTCCGTGAGCCCGCCGGCCCTCGGCTCGTCCGTCGCGGAGTCCGCCCAGTCGACGTTGTCGTTGTGGGTGAGGGTCAGGTACCGCACGCCCAGCGCGTACAGCCCGCGCAGAGTGCCGAGGGAGTTGGCGATGGAGTGCCCGCCCTCGGCGCCCATGAGGGAGGCGATACGGCCCTCCGCGCGGGCCGCCTCCAGGTCCGCCGCCGTGAACGCGGCCCGCAGCTCGCGCGGATGACGCTCGATCAGCTGCCGTACGCAGTCGATCTGCTCCAGCGTGGCCTCGACCGGGCCGGGCAGGTCCGCGCGGACGTAGACCGACCAGTACTGCGCGCCGACCCCGCCCTCGCGCAGCCGCGGCAGATCGGTGTGCAGGTGCGTGTCCTGCCGTACGGCGATGTCGCGGGCGGCGAGGTCGTAGCGGACCTGTTCGCGCAGCGCCCAGGGCAGGTCGTTGTGGCCGTCGGCGACCGGGAACTCGGCGAGGAGTTCCCGGGCGGCCTCCAGGGAGGAGGACATCGGCGTCACTTCCCGAAGCCGAAGCCGTTCGCGGCGCCGTCGACCTTGGCGCGCAGGCGCTTGCCCTTCTCGGTGGCCTGGTCGTTCAGGTCCTGCTGGAAGTCGCGCATCCGGCCGAGCAGTTCCTCGTCGTGCGCGGCGAGGATGCGGGCGGCCATCAGGCCGGCGTTGCGGGCACCGCCCACGGCCATGGTGGCCACCGGCACACCGGCCGGCATCTGCGCGATCGACAGCAGGGAGTCCATGCCGTCGAGGTACTTCAGCGGGACGGGGACACCGACGACGGGCAGCGGGGTGACCGAGGCGAGCATGCCCGGCAGATGGGCGGCGCCGCCCGCACCGGCGATGATCACCTTGAGCCCGCGGTCGGCGGCCTGCTCACCGTAGGCGATCATCTCGCGCGGCATGCGGTGCGCGGACACGACGTCGACCTCGTAGGCGATCTCGAACTCCTCGAGCGCCTTCGCCGCGGCCTCCATGACCGGCCAGTCGGAGTCCGAACCCATGACGATGCCAACAAGGGGGCTCATTCGGTGATCGTGCCTCTCAGGTAGTCGGCCGCGTGGCGGGCGCGCTCCAGCACGTCGGCCAGGTCGTCGCCGTAGGTGTTGACGTGTCCGACCTTACGGCCCGGCTTCACGTCCTTGCCGTACATGTGGATCTTGAGCTGCGGGTCGCGGGCCATGCAGTGCAGGTACGCGTAGTACATGTCGGGGTAGTCGCCGCCGAGGACGTTCGCCATGACCGTCCACTTCGCGCGCGGGCGCGGGTCGCCGAGCGGCAGGTCGAGCACGGCGCGGACGTGGTTGGCGAACTGGCTGGTGATCGCGCCGTCCATGGTCCAGTGACCGGAGTTGTGCGGGCGCATCGCGAGCTCGTTGACGAGGATGCGGCCGTCGCGGGTCTGGAACAGCTCGACCGCGAGGTGCCCGACGACACCCAGCTCCTTGGCGATCCTGAGGGCCATCTCCTCGGCCTGCAGCGCGAGGGACTCCTCCAGGTCGGGTGCGGGGGCGATGACCGTGTCGCACACGCCGTTCACCTGGCGGGACTCCACCACCGGGTAGGCGACCGCCTGGCCGTGCGGGGAGCGGACGACGTTCGCGGCGAGCTCGCGCACGAAGTCGACCTTCTCCTCGGCGAGCACGGGCACGCCGGCGCGGAACGGGTCCGCCGCCTCCTCGACGGAGTCGACCACCCACACGCCCTTGCCGTCGTAGCCGCCGCGGACGGTCTTGAGGACGACCGGGAAGCCGTCCCCCTCGGCCGCGAAGGCGGCCACGTCCTGCGGATCGCTCACGATCCGGTGCCGTGGGCACGGCACACCGATCGCGTCGAGCCTGGCGCGCATCACCCCCTTGTCCTGGGCGTGCACCAGCGCGTCCGGGCCGGGGCGCACGGGGATGCCGTCCGCCTCCAGGGCCCGCAGATGCTCGGTGGGAACGTGTTCGTGATCGAAGGTGATCACATCGCACCCGCGCGCGAACTCGCGCAGCGTGTCCAGATCGCGATAGTCGCCGATGACGACATCGCTCACGACCTGCGCCGCGGAATCCTGAGGGGTGTCACTGAGAAGCTTGAACCTGATGCCGAGCGGGATGCCTGCCTCGTGTGTCATACGAGCGAGCTGGCCCCCGCCGACCATGCCGACTACCGGGAACGTCACGCCCCCAGGGTATCGGCCACACGGACATGGCCGGATTCCGCTCCTCCCGTACGGGGTCGGAGGGCGTCCTCCTCCATGCTTCCCGGCGATCTGTGACCGAGCTGTGCAGCCATCTGCAAGCGATCACGAAAGGGGGGTGGTTAGCATGACGGAGTTGACGATTTCCGACGGACGGGGCCTTCATCGCCATGGAACACGGTTCCTCGGGGCTGCATGCGGCGCCCCCCGGTGCGATGCGGCAGCGCGTCGACCGCCTCGTCAGGGAGGCCGCCAAGTTCGGGGCGGTGGGCGGGGCCGGCCTTCTGGTCAACCTCGGCGTGTTCAACCTGGTGCGCAGCGTCACCGACCTGCAGGTGGTCCGCGCGAGTGTGATCGCCACCGTCGCCGCGATCGTCTTCAACTACATCGGGTTCCGGTACTTCACCTACCGCGACCGCGACAAGAGCGGCCGCACCCGTGAGCTGACCCTGTTCGTCGTGTTCAGCGCGATCGGTCTGGTCATCGAGAACGGGGTGCTGTACGCCGCGACGTACGGGTTCGGCTGGGACAGCCCGCTGCAGAGCAACATCTTCAAGTTCCTCGGCATCGGCATCGCCACCCTGTTCCGCTTCTGGTCCTACCGCAGCTGGGTCTTCAAGGCCCTGCCGCCGGAGACACCGGCGGAGCCGGCCGCGCCGCCGAGGCCGGTGGGCGGACCCCGGCCGCACGCGGGGCACGCGCACGGCAGGACGTCCCGGCAGCGCGTCAAGCAGCGGGTCTGACCCTCAGCGGACCGTCGGCGGGGTCTCCTCCGGCTTGGCCGGGGTCGTACGGGACAGGAAGAGCCCGAAGACGGGCGGCTGCGCCTGGAGCATCTCCAGCCGGCCGCCGTCCGCCTCCGCGAGGTCGCGGGCCACGGCCAGGCCGATGCCGGTGGAGTTGCGGCCGCTGATCGCGCGCTCGAAGATCCTCGCGCCCAGGTCTGCGGGGACGCCGGGGCCCTCGTCGGTGACCTCGATCACGGCCTGGTTGCCGGTGACCCGGGTGCGCAGCGCGACCGTGCCGCCACCGTGCATGAGGGAGTTCTCGATCAGCGCCGCCAGCACCTGCGCGACCGCGCCCGGGGTGCCGACGGCCTCCAGGTGCCGTTTGCCGGAGCTGACGATGGCCCGGCCCGCGCTGCGGTAGGCGGGGCGCCACTCGGCGAGCTGCTGCTGGATGACCTCGTCGAGGTCGAAGGTGACCGCGGAGCCGGTGCGCGGGTCGCGCGCGTTGGTCAGCAGCCGTTCGACGACGTCCGTGAGACGCTCCACCTGCGTCAGCGCGATGGTCGCCTCCTCCTTCACCGTGTCCGGGTCGTCGGTGAGGGTGATCTCCTCCAGGCGCATCGACAGCGCGGTCAGCGGGGTGCGCAGCTGGTGGGAGGCGTCGGCGGCCAGCCGCCGCTCGGCCGTCAGCATCCGCGCGATGCGCTCGGCGGAGGCGTCCAGCACATCGGCGACCCGGTCAAGCTCGGGGACGCCGTAGCGCTTGTGGCGCGGGCGCGGGTCGCCGGAGCCGAGGCGCTCCGCGGTCTCGGCCAGGTCGGTCAGCGGGGAGGCCAGCCGGTTCGCCTGCCGCAGCGCGAGCGCCACCGCCGCGATCACCGCGAGCAACGCCACCGCCCCGATGATCAGCAGCGTCCGGCCCACCTCGCGGGTGATCGCCGAGCGCGGCTCCTGCACGGTGACCGTCTCGCGCTCCTCGCCGAGCGCGGTGTGCTCGATGACGTCGCCGCCGGGCTTGTCGCCGATCTCGATGGGCGGCCGGCCGGGGATCCGCACGACCGCGTACCGCTCGTCGCCGACCTGGTCGCGCAGTATCTCCGCGGTGATCTCCTCACGGCCCAGGATGCGGCCGTCGACGATTCCCGCCAGCCGGCCGGCCTCGGAGTTCACCCGCTCCTGCGCGCTCGCCGTGATCGTCCTCGTCTCGACGATCACCAGCGACAGCCCGAACACGGCGATGACGACGAGCACCACGGCGAGCGTGGACTGGATGAGACGGCGACGCACGGAGCCCTCCGGGGCAATGACTTACGACGACCAGTGTGGCAGCGCCCCCAGGGGCGCGGGGCCGTGTCGCTGTGCGGCTCCGCCGCGCGGGCGCGATCGACCACAACGGCGCCGCACCCGCGACCTGACGGCAAGCCCCTACGGCGATGGTGCGCCAGGCCGGCCGGGCCCAGCGGCGGGGCTCAACTCTTCTCGAAGCGGAAGCCCACGCCCCGCACGGTCGCGATGTAACGCGGGTTCGCCGCGTCGTCGCCCAGCTTCTTGCGCAGCCAGGAGATGTGCATGTCGAGGGTCTTGGTGGACGACCACCAGGTGGTGTCCCAGACCTCGCGCATGAGCTGGTCGCGGGTGACGACCCGGCCCGCGTCGCGCACCAGCACCCGCAGCAGGTCGAACTCCTTCGCGGTGAGCTGGAGCTCCTCGTCACCCATCCAGGCCCGGTGGGACTCGACGTCGATGCGCACGCCGTGCGTGGCCGGCGGCTGCTGGGGCTCGGCCGAGCCGCGCCGCAGCAGGGCCCGCACCCGCGCGAGCAGCTCGGCGAGCCGGAACGGCTTGGTGACGTAGTCGTCGGCGCCCGCGTCCAGGCCCACGACCGTGTCCACCTCGTCGGCGCGCGCGGTCAGGATCAGGATCGGCACGGTGTGACCCTCGGCACGCAGCCGGCGGGCGACCTCCAGGCCGTCCATGCCGGGCAGGCCCAGGTCCAGGACGACCAGGTCGACGCCGCCCTGGATACCGGCGTCGAGCGCGGTCGGGCCGTCCTCACGGACCTCGACCTCGTACCCCTCCCGGCGCAGGGCGCGGGCCAGGGGCTCGGAGATGGACGCGTCGTCCTCGGCGAGCAGTACACGGGTCATGAGCTGATGGTAGTCCGCCCGCCACCGCGCCCGAGGTGAGATCGACAGCCCCGATTCTTACCCGCCGACTTGTCGGGCATACCGGACAGCCGGTCGGGGTGGCTCCAGGAGCGAACCTAGGATTGCGGGGGCCATCCCTGTGATCACATTCGAATCGGGCCCTGCGGTTCCGATGTCACCTGTGATCCATGTCTCAAGTCCTTCCATATCCGGCACTGCACTGCCGTATGGTGCTTTCAACGCCTGTAGCACCACGGGGACCTTCGGCGGCCATTTGACGCTGAGGGTCTCTTTTGTGTGCGGGCCGGTCCACGCCGGCCTCGAAAGGAATGACCTGTGGCCGGGCCTCACGCGCGACGAAGCGCACCGAGGCGTGGATCCCGGTGGTCGCCGTCCACCGCTCCGTGATCCGGAGCGGACTCCCCCTGGGCGTGGGGGCGGGCGGTCCGATCCCGCCGGTGCCGGCCGCCCCACCGGGCGCGCACGCTCCTCCGCGCGTCCCGACCAGCAAGGAACGACCCATGGCGTCCAGCCTGACGAAGGACTCGGTCCGTCCGGGCACCCCCGGTTCCGAGAAGACCTTCTTCGGCCACCCCCGCGGCCTGGCCACCCTCTTCATGACCGAGATGTGGGAGCGTTTCTCCTACTACGGCATGAGGGCACTGCTTCCCCTCTACCTGGTCGCCCCCGCCGGGCTCGGCCTGGACGCCGGCACGGCGATCGCGATCTACTCCGTCTACGTCTCGACGGTGTATCTGCTCGCCATGCCCGGCGGCTGGTTCGGCGACCGCGTCTGGGGCCCCCGCAAGACCGTCACGGTCGCGGGCTCGGTCATCATGGCCGGCCACCTGGTCCTGGCGCTGCCCACCGCGGGCACCTTCTACTTCGGCCTGCTGCTGGTCGCCATCGGCTCCGGCCTGCTGAAGTCCAACATCTCGACCATGGTGGGCCACCTCTACGACGGCCCGAACGACCCGCGCCGCGACGGTGGCTTCACGGTCTTCTACATGGGCATCAACCTCGGCGCGTTCGCCGCGCCGCTGGTCATCGGCACCGTCGGCCAGAACGTCAACTGGCACCTCGGCTTCGCGCTGGCCGCCCTCGGCATGGCGCTCGGCCTGGTCCAGTTCCTGATCGGCAGCCGTCACCTGTCGGACCGCTCCAGCGTCGTCCCGAAGCCGCTGAGCACCGACGAGCGCAACTCCACGCTGCGCAAGGCCATGATCTGGATGCTGATCGCGGCCGTCTTCTACACGATCGTCGTCGCCACCGGCCACTACACCCTGAACTGGGTCATGGTCCCGCTGATGGTCATCGGCCTGGTCGTCCCGGTCACCGTCCTGGCGCGCATCAAGCGCGACAAGGAGCTGTCCGACGCCGAGCAGTCCCGCGTCTCCGGCTACATCTGGTTCTTCGTCGCCGCGGCCGTCTTCTGGATGATCTACGACCAGGGCGGCTCGACCCTGTCGATCTTCGCGGACGAGCACGTCGACAACCACGTCTTCGGCTGGGAGTTCCCGGTCTCCTGGTTCCAGTCGGTCAACCCCGTCCTGGTGATGGCGCTGGCCCCGGTGTTCGCCGCGATCTGGGTGTCCCTCGCCCGCAGCGGCAAGGAGCCCAGCACGATCGTCAAGTTCGGCGGCGGTCTGGCCCTGGTCGGCATCTCCTTCTTCGTCTTCCTGCTGCCGCTGGTGGCCGCGGACGGCGGCAAGGTCTCCCCGTGGTGGATCGTGCTGATCTACTTCTGCCAGACGACCGGTGAGCTGATGCTGTCCCCGGTGGGTCTGTCCGTCACCACGAAGATGGCGCCGGCCAAGTACGCCTCCCAGATGATGGGCGTCTGGTTCCTCGCGGTCACCGCGGGCGACGCGATCACGGGCCTGCTGTCCACCTACGGCGTCGACCTGAACAAGACCGGCGTCGTGGCGGCCGAGGCCGCGCTTGCGGTGCTCGCCGGTGTCGCGGTCCACATGTACCGCAAGCGGGTCAAGGAGCTCATGGGGTCCGTGCGCTAGCACGGGGCTGAGCCGGGTTCCGTAGAGGGCCGCTGTATCCGAGGGGGATGCAGCGGCCCTCTCGCCGTCGTCCTGGCACGGTCCGGCGCTGGAGAGCGTCGAGGGCACGCGGCGCGGGGAGGTACGCCGATTCCCCTGAACGGCCTGCTCTTGGTGAAGCGTCAGATCGGCCGTCGAGGTGCGCCCGCACGCAAGAAGAGGGAAGCGCGCAGGAAGAGGGAAGCGCGTAGGAAGAGGGAGGAGCGGCGCGGCGAACCGCGCGAGGGGACCGCAGCGGGCAGGCGGCCCGGAGCGCGCAGACGGCCCCGCGGTCTAGGCCGGAGCCCCCAGCTCGGCCCACACGGTCTTTCCGGCGGCCCCGGGCGTCCGGACGACGCCCCAGTCCAGGCACAGCCGCTGCACGATGAACATGCCGTGCCCGCCGGGCCGCGCGGCGCGGTGCGGCGTACGCGGCGCCGGCTGTCCCGAGCCCCGGTCGGAGACCTCGACCCGGATCACCTTGTTGTCGCAGGCGATCTCCATCTCCGAGGGCCCCTCGGCATGGAGGCACGCGTTGGTGACCAGCTCGGAGACGACGAGCAGCACGTCCTCCGCCGCGGCCCGCCGGTCCGCGGTCTCGGCCGGCAGCCAGCCCCACGCGTACAGCGCCTGACGGGCGAAGTCGCGGGCCAGCGGCACGACGCCGGCCTGTCCCGCGAAGTCCAGCCGGCGGACCTGCCGGCCTCCCTCACAGGCCCCGGGCGCCCCTGGCCCCCCGGAAGCGCCGCTGGGCTCGTCGGAGCCCGGCGAGTAGGGCCGGGTGGTGCTCATCAGCGCTTCACCTCACCGATTCACCAGATCACGATTCAAGAGTCACTTCAGTAGGACGACCGCACCCGCGGTGGTCCCTGCCGACATGCTCAGGAGGTCTCCTGCCCATGCGGCCCGGCGGAACACCCGCTCTTTTCCGGATCAGCCGGATTCGTCGGCCAAGGCCGCCTCAAGCGTGTCATGGACAGTGAAGACGGCGTCCGCGCCGGTGATCTCGAACACCCGCGACACCACGGGCAGCATCCCGGCGAGGTGCACCCCGCCACCGGCGGCCTCCGCCTTCAGGCGGGCGCCGAGCAGGACGTTCAGCCCGGTGGAGTCACAGAACTCCAGCCGGGAGCAGTCGACGACCAGGCGGCTGTACCCCTTCTCGAGGCAGTCCTCCAGTGGTTCGCGCAACAGGGCGGCGGTGTGGTGATCGAGCTCACCCGCCGGTGTCACGACGGCGCTGGAGCCCTCCTGCCGCACTTCCACCAGAAGCCGGCCAGACTGCGCACTGCCGACCGTCCCGTGGTCCATGCCGTCTCTCTCCCGAGGTCGTGGCTACTGACTGACGTCCTCGAACCCTACGCCTTCATCACACACTCCGACACCCGAACAAGTACCAGGAAACGGGCATACCGCCATGTAACGCACTTGCGGCGGCTGTTGAAAAGCGGGTAGGGCTAGTAAGGACACGTAACCGACACGGCCGGCTTTGGAGGCGCCGCACACCGCAGTGCACGTACTGGCCCCGGCAGCCATATGCCGAGAACGATGGAGGACATCATGTCACCCCGGCTCGACGCATCGCGTACCCCCACAGCGACGTCGGCAATCGCTCCGGAACATCTGGATCCCATCGACCCGACGACCGACGCGGGCGACGCGCTCGCCGGTCTTCCGGAGATCCCCCCATACGAAGAAGTGGGGCCGGTGGATGCACGGGCCCTGTCCAAGACCCTCTTCGAGCGGCTGGAGTCCCTCGAGGAAGGCACGCACGACCACGCGTACGTCCGTAACACCCTGGTCGAACTCAACCTCGCGCTCGTCAAGTTCGCCGCCTCCCGGTTCCGCTCGCGCAGTGAGCCGATGGAGGACATCGTGCAGGTCGGCACCATCGGCCTGATCAAGGCGATCGACCGCTTCGAACTCGCCCGCGGCGTCGAGTTCCCCACTTTCGCGATGCCGACCATCATCGGCGAGATCAAGCGTTTCTTCCGCGACACCTCGTGGTCCGTGCGCGTGCCGCGCAGGCTGCAGGAACTGCGGCTGGACCTGGCCAAGGCCGGGGACGAGCTGGCGCAGCGGCTGGACCGCGCCCCGACGGTGCCGGAGCTCGCCGAGCATCTGGGGCTCAGCCAGGACGAGGTCGTCGAGGGCATGGCCGCCTCCAACGCCTACACCGCCAGCTCGCTGGACGCCCAGCCCGAGGAGGACGACTCCGAGGGCGCCCTCGCGGACCGCATCGGCTACGAGGACCACGGGCTCGAAGGCATCGAGTACGTCGAGTCGTTGAAGCCGCTGATCGCCGAACTCGCCCCGCGCGACCGGAAGATCCTGTCCCTGCGCTTCGTCGCGGGCATGACCCAGTCGGAGATCGGCGAGGAGCTGGGCATCTCCCAGATGCACGTCTCCCGGCTGCTGTCCCGCACGCTGGGGCGCCTGCGCAAGGGGCTGACCGTCGAGGAGTGACGGCCCGCCGCACTCTCCTCGTACGTCGCGTACTCCCCCTGCTCCCCTTGTTCCTGTACGACTTCCCGGGGGCGGTTCGACCAGTCGGACCGCCCCGGCGGTCGTTACCGGACCGCGCCCTTCTGTCTCTCTGTTACCGCAGGAAACGTCTTTCCCCGTCGACGCGCGTCCACCACTATGGCCCCCCAAACCGACTGGTACGTCAGTGACTTGGCGAGGCCGACAGGGACGCGAGGAGGCGGACGAATGGCGCGGGCCGAGGGAACCGACAACGATGCCGGGGCCGTGAACAGCGCGTACGCGAACGCGCCGGACACCCGGCTGACGGAGCTGCTGCGCACCCGCAGCGTCACCGCCTACCCCGCCCTGCAGGAGCTGCGCGCCCGGCACCGCGCGTCCGTCCTCACCTACGCCCGCCTGTGCACCGCCGGCGACACCGCGGCCCGCCAGCTGGCCGCCCACGCATTCAACGCCGCGGCCCGCGAGGCCGCCCGCGGCACCGACCCGGGCACACCCGTACGCCACCGGCTGCTGCTCCTGGTGGGCGAGGTCGCAGCCCAGTGGGCCTCCGACGAACGCGCCGCCGGCCTCGACGCGGCCCTGCTGCCCGCCCTGACGGCCGGGGCCCCCGTGCCGCCCCTGCTCCGGGCGTTCCGCGCACTGCCGCCGCGCACCCAGGGCCTGATCTGGTACGGCCTGATCGACCAGGAACTTGAGGAGCGGACCGCGCTCCTGCTCGGCATCGGCCCCGCCGACGTCACCTACGACACGCCCGCCGCCCTCCAGGCCCTGGCCAAGTCCGCCCTGCACACCCGCCTCGCCGACTCCGACGACCCCGACTGCCAGGACTTCCGCCGCCTGATCGAGGAGTCCGTACGCCCCGGCTCCCCCCGCCACAGCCCCGACCTCACCACCCATATGGCCCACTGCCCGCACTGCACCACGGCCTACGAGGAGCAGTGCGCGCTGCGCGACTCCCCGCGCCTGGCCGCGGCGGAGGGGCTGCTCGGGTGGGGCGGGGCTGCCTATGCGCGGGAGGTGGCCGCCGGCGCGTCGGCGCCGGGCGGGCCCGGGCTGACGGCCGGTGACGACACCGGCCCGGGCGGCGGCCGACACGGCGGCGGTGACGTCACCTGGTCCGGCCGGGGCGGCCGCTCGCGGGGCCGCGGACGGGCGGCTGGTGCCGCCGAGGGCGCTACGGCGACCGGCGTCGGAGTCGGCGTCGGCGTCGGCGTCGGGCACGGAGCGCAGGGCCCCGCGGCCGGTGCCGACGGCGGTGACTGGGCGGCGTGGGGGCGGGCTTCCGCCGCTGCGGGACGGGGGCTGAGGGGCGGGGCGGGGGCCGCGGGGCAGGTGTGGCCGCCGGCTCGGCGGCTCGCACTGGCCTCGGCCGCGCTCGGGGTGGCCCTGGTGCCCCTGCTGGTCTTCCTGCTCTCCCCGGGTGAGCCGCCCACGGAGAACGCCGCGTCCCAGACGATGCGCACCCCGCCGGCGCCGCCGCCGGTGACGGTGACCGCGACGGTTTCGGTGACCCCGTCGCCCTCCCCGTCGCCGTCGAGGACCCGCACGTCACCGCCGCCGTCGCCGTCACCGTCGCCCACACCGACCCCGACGCCCTCGCGCACCTCCGCACGCCCGACACCCTCGGCCACGCCGAAACCGCCGCCACCCCCGGCGCATCCGCCGAACGGCAGCTTCGCGCCGGTGGTCAACACCGCCACCGGACGGTGCCTGGACGTCCGCGACGACTGGTTCGACAACGGCATGGACGTGATCACCGCCGTCTGCTCCGGCTCCCCGGCCCAGCAGTGGCGCTACGACGCCGAGCGCCGGGTCCTGCAGTCGTACGCCGACCAGGAATTCTGCCTGGACAGCCGCGGCTCGGCCGACCGGGGCGTCGGCATCTGGAACTGCGACTCGGTCTGGGGCCGCAACGGCGTCAACCTGATGTTCTCCGTCGACGGCGACGGCCGGATCCGCCCCTTCGTCGCCCCGGACACCGCGCTGACCGCCACCGGCGGCGACGGCGTGTGGCTGGGCTGGATCGACGGGGACGCGCGGCAGCGCTGGCGGGCCGGCCGGGCCGCGTGACCGTGGCCGGCCGCGGCGAACGGGCCGGCCGTTCGGGGCGTCGCACCGCCGCGGTCACACCACCTGTAGGCCCTTCCGCCACACCGCGCTGACCAGCGGGACCCCCGGCCGGTAGGCGAGGTGGACGTGGCTGGGCGCGTCCAGGAGGGCCAGGTCGGCGCGGGCGCCGGGGGCGAGACGGCCGATGTCGTCGCGGCGCAGGGCGGCGGCGCCGCCCGCGGTGGCCGACCAGACGGCCTCGTCGGGGGTCATGCGCATGTCCCGCACCGCGAGCGCGACGCAGAACGGCACGGACGAGGTGAAGGACGACCCGGGGTTGCAGTCCGTGGACAGCGCGACGGTGACCCCGGCGTCGATGAGACGCCGCGCGTCCGGCCATGCGGCGCGGGTGGAGAACTCCGCGCCGGGCAGCAGCGTGGCGACCGTACGGCTGTTGGCCAGCGCGTCCACGTCGGCGTCCGTCAGGTGGGTGCAGTGGTCGGCGCTGGCCGCGTCGAGCTCGACGGCGAGCTGCACGCCGGGGCCGTAGGAGAGCTGGTTGGCGTGGACGCGCGGGTGCAGGCCCCTCGCCTTGCCGGCGGTGAGGATCGCGCGGGCCTGGTCGCCGTCGAAGGCGCCCTTCTCGCAGAAGACGTCGATCCAGCGGGCATGCGGGGCGCACGCGTCGAGCATCTCGCCGGTGACGAGGGCGACGTAGCCGGCGGGGTCGTCGGCGTAGTCCGGAGAGACGATGTGGGCGCCGAGGTAGGTGACCTCGTCGGTGTGCCGGGCGGCGATACGCAGGGCGCGGGCCTCGTCCTCGACGGTGAGGCCGTAGCCGGACTTGGTCTCGAACGTGGTCGTGCCCTGGCGCAGGGCCTCGGCGAGGTGGCGGGTGAGGTTGGCCTCCAGGTCCGCGTCCGTGGCGGCACGGGTCGCCGCGACCGTCGTGCGGATGCCGCCCGCGCTGTAGGGGCGCCCGGACATACGGGCGTTGAACTCCGCGGTGCGGTCGCCGGCGAAGACGAGGTGCGAGTGGGAGTCGACGAAGCCGGGGATCACGGCCCGGCCGCCGGCGTCGACCCGGTTGTCGGTGGCGGGTGCTTTGCTTGACTCACCGGCCCACGCGACCCGGTCGCCGTCGATGACGAGGGCCGCGTCGCGGACGAGTCCGAGCGGGGAGCCGTCACCGAGGGAGGGGTCGTTGGTGACCAGCGTGGCGATGTTGGTGATGACGGTGCTCATCGTCGTGTCCTCAGGGGCGGGGGCGTGGGCTTGGGATGCGCGGGTCAGTCGTGCAGCGCCGCGAGGGCGGCGGCCAGCGCCTGCGGCACATCGGGTACGAGCGTGTGCGCCCCGTCCCGTACGACGTGCCGCCCGGCGACGACCGTGTGCCGTACGTCCGCTGCCGTCGCCGCGAATACGGCCGTCTCGGCGCCGAGCCGGGGCGGCGGTCCCGCCGTCCTGACGGAGTCGAGGGCGATGGTCGTGAAGTCGGCCCGCGCCCCGGCCTCCAACGCGCCCGCGTCGTCCCAGCCCAGGGCCGCGTGGCCGTCCGCCGAGGCCGCGCGCAGCAGTTGGGCCGCCGTCCAGTGGCCCCGGGTGCGGGTGCGCAGCCGCTCGTCCAGCTCCATCGCGCGTGCCTCTTCGAGCAGGTCGACGACGGCATGGCTGTCGGAGCCGAGGGACAGCGGGGAGCCCGCCCGCTGAAGGGCCGCGGCGGGGCCGATGCCGTCGGCGAGGTCGCGCTCGGTGGTCGGGCACATGCAGGTGCCGGTGGAGCTGCCGCCGAGAAGGGCGATGTCCTCGTCGGTGAGGTGGGTGTTGTGCACGCCGGTGGTGCGCGGCCCCAGCACGCCGTGCTCGGCCAGGAGCTGTGTCGGGGTGCAGCCGTGGGCGGCGAGGCAGGCCTCGTTCTCGGCGGTCTGCTCGGACAGGTGCACATGCAGCGGGGCATGGCGTGCCCCGGCCCATTCGGCGACCGTGGCGAGCTGCCCGGCGGGGACCGCCCGCACCGAGTGGATCGCCGCCCCGATCCGCGCGTGATCCCGTTCCTTGAGAACTGAACAGCGTTCGGCCCAGTTCTGCGCGCTGCCGTCGGAGAAGCGCAGCTGGTGCCGGTCCGGGGCCGCGCCGAAGCCGGAGGAGAGGTAGCAGGTTTCGAGGAGGGTGATCCGGATCCCGGCCTCGGCGGCGGCCTCGATCAGCGCCTCGCCCATGGCGTTGGGGTCGGCGTAGGGGGTGCCGCCGGGGGCGTGGTGGAGGTAGTGGAACTCGCCCACGGAGGTGATGCCGGCCAGCGCCATCTCGGCGTACACCGCGCGGGCGAGGGCGTGGTAGCTGTCCGGGGTGAGCCGGTCGGCGACCGCGTACATGACCTCGCGCCAGGTCCAGAACGTGCCGGAGCCGACCTGGACGGTGCCGCGCAGCGCGCGGTGGAAGGCGTGGCTGTGGGCATTGGCCAGGCCCGGCAGGGTCAGCCCGCGCAGCACCTCCGCGCCCGCGGGCGGTGCTGTGGCATCGGTGCGCACGGCGGTGATCCGGCCGTCCGCCACGTCCAGGGCGACGCCCGGCTCGACCCGGTCGCCGAGCCAGGCGTGCTCCAACCAGTAGGTCCCCTTGGTCACCTGCAGGCCAGTCCTTCCAGTACGTCGGCGAGGGCGGTCACCCCGGCCAGGCAGTCGTCCTCGGCGGCGTGTTCGGCCGGCGAGTGCGAGACGCCCGTGGGGTTGCGTACGAACAGCATGGCGGTCGGGATGCGCCCGGACAGGATCCCGGCGTCGTGTCCGGCGCCCGTGCCCAGGACGGGGACGGTCAGGCCGGTGTCCTTGCCGAGGATGCGGCCCAGCTCGTCACGCAGGGCGTGGTCGAACTCCACGACCGGGGTGAAGGACTCCCGGACGACGTCGAGGTCGACGCCGTGCCGCTCGGCGTACTCCCGCGCGGCCTTCTCGATCCCGTCGACGACTGTGTCGAGGGTGTCCTGGTCCGGGGCACGGCTGTCCAGCCACCCGCGCACGAGCGAGGGGATGGCGTTGACACCGTTGGGCTCGACGGCGATCTTGCCGAAGGTGGCGACTGCTCCGGCGAGTTCGGCCTCGCGGCGGGCGGCGAGGACCGTGTCGGCGTAGGACAGCATGGGGTCGCGCCGGTCGACGAGCCGGGTGGTTCCCGCGTGGTTGGCCTCCCCGCGGAAGTCGAACCGCCAGCGGCCGTGCGGCCAGATCGCGCTGGCGACGCCGACGGCGTCCCCGGTGAGGTCGAGGGCGCGGCCCTGCTCGACGTGGAGCTCGACGAACGCGCCGATGCGGCCGAGGCGTTCGGGGTCGGGTCCGATGGCGTCGGGGTCGTACCCGGCGGCCTCCATGGCCCGCGGCAGCGTGATCCCGTCGGCGTCGGTGAGCCGGTGCGCCTGCTCGACGGTCAGCGCCCCCGAGGTCAGCCGCGACCCGACACAGGCGAGCCCGAACCGGGCGCCCTCCTCGTCGCCGAAGTTGACGAGGGCGAGCGGCCTGGTGAACGCGACGCCCCTGGCGCGCAGTTCGTCGAGCGCTGCGAAGGAGGACACCACCCCGAGGGGCCCGTCGAAGGCCCCTCCGTCGGGCACGGAGTCCAGGTGGGACCCGGTGACGACGGCGTCCCCCGCGGCGGGGTCGCCGAGCCAGGCCCACTGGTTGCCGTTGCGGTCGACCTCGTAGGCCAGGCCCCGGGCGCGGGCCTGGTCCTCGAACCAGGCCCGGCAGTCGGCGTCGGCGCCGGTCCAGGCGAAGCGTCGGTAACCGTGGGAGTCGGGGTGGCGGCCGATGGGGAGCAGGTCCTTCCACATGCTGTGGAAGGAGCCGCCGCCGGTGGCGGGCCGCACCTCGGCCCCCGCCGAGGGGATGCCGTCCTGGGTCACGCCGAGTCACCCTCGCGCATGGGCACCCGGACGCCCTTGGCGTCTGCGACGGACTCCGCGATGTCGTAGCCCGCGTCGACGTGCCGGATGACGCCCATGCCGGGGTCGTTGGTGAGGACGCGGCGGATCTTCTCGCCGCCGAGCTCGGTGCCGTCGGCGACCGTCACCTGCCCGGCGTGGATGGAGCGGCCCATGCCCACGCCGCCGCCGTGGTGGATGGACACCCAGGACGCGCCGGAGGCCACGTTGACCATGGCGTTGAGCAGCGGCCAGTCGGCGATGGCGTCGGAGCCGTCGAGCATGGCCTCGGTCTCGCGGTAGGGGGAGGCGACGGAGCCGCAGTCGAGGTGGTCGCGGCCGATGGCGAGGGGCGCGGCCAGCTCACCGGAGGCGACCATGTCGTTGAAGCGCTCGCCGGCCTTGTCGCGCTCGCCGTAGCCGAGCCAGCAGATACGGGCGGGCAGGCCCTGGAAGTGGACGCGCTCGCCGGCCATCTTGATCCAGCGGGCCAGGGACTCGTTCTCCGGGAAGAGGTCCAGGATCGCCTTGTCGGTCTTGGCGATGTCGGCGGGGTCGCCGGACAGCGCGGCCCAGCGGAAGGGGCCCTTGCCCTCGCAGAAGAGGGGGCGGATGTAGGCGGGGACGAAGCCGGGGAAGGCGAAGGCGCGGTCGTAGCCGGCGAGCTGGGCCTCGCCGCGGATGGAGTTGCCGTAGTCGAAGA
Source organism: Streptomyces sp. NPDC053367 (assembly GCF_044545925.1). Classification (NCBI taxonomy): domain Bacteria; kingdom Bacillati; phylum Actinomycetota; class Actinomycetes; order Kitasatosporales; family Streptomycetaceae; genus Streptomyces; species Streptomyces sp. NPDC053367. Next base: position 72,854 of record NZ_JBITYN010000007.1, read on the forward strand.
CCTCGGCGCCGGCGTCCATGAAGCCGACCATGGCCTCGACGTGCCGGGCCATGGCCTCGCGGGCGCGCTGGGTGAACCCGGCGGGGTCCTTGGCGGCGGCGTCGGCCATGTCCTCGAAGGCCACGCCGAGCGGCAGGTAGGCCAGCGGGTCGTGGGCGGAGGTCTGGTCGGTGACGATGTCGATGGGCGCGCCCATGGCGAGCAGCTGCGGCACCAGCTCGGCGGCGTTGCCGAGGACGCCGATGGACAGCGGCCTGCGCTGGTCGCGGGCCTCGGTGGCGAGCTGGAGGGCGTGGTCGAGGCTGTCCGCCTTCACATCCAGGTAGCGGTGCTCGATGCGGCGCTCGATGGCGCGCGGGTCGCAGTCGATGCAGATCGCGACGCCGTCGTTCATGGTGACGGCGAGGGGCTGGGCGCCGCCCATGCCGCCGAGGCCGGCGGTGAGGGTGATGGTCCCGGCGAGGGTGCCGCCGAACTTCTTGGCGGCGACGGCGGCGAAGGTCTCGTAGGTGCCCTGGAGGATGCCCTGGGTGCCGATGTAGATCCAGGAGCCGGCGGTCATCTGGCCGTACATGGTCAGGCCGAGCTGCTCCAGGCGGCGGAACTCCTCCCAGTTGGCCCAGTCGCCGACCAGGTTGGAGTTGGCGATGAGGACACGCGGGGCCCACTCGTGGGTCTGCATGACGCCGACCGGGCGGCCGGACTGGACGAGCAGGGTCTCGTCCTGCTTGAGGGTGCGCAGGGTGCGGACCATGGCGTCGAAGGAGCGCCAGTCGCGGGCGGCCTTGCCGGTGCCGCCGTAGACGACGAGCTTGTCGGGGTGCTCGGCGACCTCGGGGTCCAGGTTGTTCTGGAGCATCCGCAGGGCGGCCTCCTGCTGCCATCCCAGGGCGCTCAGTTCCGTACCGCGCGGCGCTCGGACGGGGCGGGGTCCTGACATGGTCTGCCTCCTAGTGGCTGGGCTCCCTGCGAATGTTGCTCTTGTTATTCACATCCTTACCTTCTGAATAGAGCTAGTCAATACGTCGGTCCCCCGGCGTGGCCGCGCGCGAGATGTTTGGCTGGATGCAGAAACCCCCGGCATCGACGGCGCGCGGGATGCCGGGAACATCTGCGACCACACGGGGGCGATGCGGGATGGACGGTCAAGACGACGAGACGTCCGGGACGCCGGGCACCTACGCGGGCCGGGCGGCCCGCCGGGACGAGGTGCCGGGCAGCGGCGGTCGGGGGGCGGCCCGCCGGGACGAGGTGCCGGGCAGCGGCGGTCGGGGGGCGGTGCGGCCGGACGAGGTGCCGGGTGGCGGCGGTCGGGGGGCGGTGCGGCCGGACGAGGTGCCGGGTGGCGGCGGTCGGGGGGCGGTGCGGCCGGACGAGGTGCCGGGTGGCGGCGGTGCAGGGACGGCCGCTCGGGAGGGTATGACGGACCTCGACCGTGAGCGGGTGGTACGGCGGGACGACGCGGTGCGGGCGGCGGTGGAGCAGGGGCTGCTCGGGCCGGAGGAGCCGGTCGTGGGGCTGCTGGACGTCGCCGGCATCAGGGACGCGGCGGCCGAGCTGCGGGCGGCGTTCGACGCGGTCGTCGCGCCGGGCACGCCCGTGCTGCACGCCTTCGCGGTGAAGGCGTCCCCACTGGTGCCGGTGCTGCGGCTGCTGCACGCCGAGGGCATCGGCGCGGAGGTGGCCAGCCCGGGCGAACTGGCCCTGGCCCGGGCGGCCGGGGTGCCGCCGAGGGACACCGTGCTGGACTCCCCCGCCAAGACCCCGGCCGAGCTGCGCGAGGCGCTCGCGCTGGGGATCGCCGTCAACGCCGACAACCCGCAGGAGCTGGACCGTATCGACGCCATGATGCGGTCCGCCCCGAGCCGCTCCCCCCTCGGCATCCGGGTCAACCCGCAGGTCGGCGGGGGTGCGATCGAGGCGCTGTCGACCGCCACGCCGACCTCGAAGTTCGGCGTGGCGCTACGGGACGAGGGGGCGCGCGAATGGGTCGTGCAGGCCTACCGCGCCCGGCCCTGGCTGACCCGGCTGCACACGCACACCGGCTCGCAGGGCATCCCTCTGTCCCTGATGGCGAAGGGCGTGGCGGAGGCGTACGCGCTCGCGGAGGAGATCAACCGGCGCATCGGCCGGCCGCAGATCGACACGATCGACATCGGCGGCGGCCTGCCGGTGAACTTCGCCTCGGACGCGACGACCCCGACCTACGCCCAGTACGCCCGGCTGCTGCGCGAGGTGGTCCCGGGCCTGTTCGACGGACGCTACGGCCTCGTCACCGAGTTCGGCCGCTCCCTGCTCGCGAAGCACGGCACGATCGTGGCCCGCGTGGAGTACGCCAAGTCCGCGGGCGGCCGCCCGGTCGCCGTGACCCACGCCGGGGTCCAGGTCGCCACCCGCACCGTCTACGCCCCCGCCTCCTGGCCCCTGCGCATCACCGCCTACGACCCCAAGGGCCGCCCCAAGGAAGGCCCGCCGGTCGTCCAGGACGTGGCCGGCCCCGCCTGCTTCGCGGGCGACCTCCTCGCCACGGCCTGTCCCCTGCCCCGACTGGACCAGGGCGACTACGCGGCCGCCCTGGACACCGGCGCCTACTACTTCGTCCACCACTACGCGTACAACTCCCTGCCGCGTACCGGGATCTACGGTTTCGTGAGGGACGGACGCGGGGGTGTGGAGTTCGCGACGGTACGGGCACCGCAGACGTCGGCGGAGATCGTGGCCGAGTCCGGCGGCGCGTACGCCAACGCGCTGACCTCCTGGTCCTCCCGCAAGGGCGGTTGACGCGCGCCGGCGCCCAGCACTGATCAACGGCGCTGCGACAGGCCTCAGTTGACCCACCCTAGTCGCCGGACGCATGTTCCACCGGAAAATGCCAGAAGCTCCACCCGTCGCACACACGGTGCGTAGCGTCTCCCTCACGCAGCCGAACCGCGGGTGGGAGGAGATCCGGCGTGCCCGGAATCGACGAGTGTCTGCTGGAGGCCATGCGGCTGCCCGGAGCCAGGGGGGCCGCGCTGGTCGACTGGACGAGCGGGCTCGCCCTGGGCTCGGTCGGGGAGTTCCCCGGCGGTGACCTGGAGGCGGCCGCCGCCGAGGCCGCCGAGCTGGCCCGACTGGCCGCCGAACAAAGGGCGTTCGCGCCCGCGGACGGCGAGGCGGCCGACCCGCCGGTCGAGGACCTCATCATCACCAACCGCGACAGCTTCCACCTGCTGCGGTTCGTGGGGACGTCGTTCGACAGCAGCGTGTTCCTGCACGTGTGGCTCGGCCGCGCCGACGGCAACCTCGCCCTCGCCCGCATCCGGCTCGACGAGATGGCCGGACGGCTGGTGCTGGGATGACCGTGGTGGACACGACACCGCCCAGGCTGCCGCTGCGCGAGACGGCGGCCCGGCGGACGGGCGGCCTGTCGCCGATGCTGAGCCGCCTCGCCGCCGAGCGGGCCACCGGGGCGCTGGAGCGTGAGCACGGCGTCCTGTACCTGGCAGAAGGGCAGGTGGTGCACGCCGAGAGCCCGCCGGCCCCCGGCCTGGACGTCCTGCTCTCGGCGCACGGCACCCTGTCCGCCGAGACCTGGCCAGAGGTGCTCGCCCGGGCCGACGACCGGTGCGGCGCCGCCCGTCTGCTGCTCGACGCCGGCCGGATCGGCCGGGGCCCGCTGGAGCTGTGCCACACCGGTGTGCTGTACGACGCCGGGTACTTCGCACTCGCCCCGAGCCGTACACCGGGCCGCTTCCGCTACGGCGACCGGCACCCGCTCGGGACGCTGCGGCCGGTGAGCGTGGCGGCGCTGGAGCGCGAGACCCTGCGCCGCCGCGCCCTGCTGCACCGGCTGTGGCCCGAGGGCCGCCTCGACAGCGCCCCGCTGCTGCGTACCGTCGCGGGCACCGGCGTCGTGCCGCCCGCCCGGCGGTGGGCGGTGCTGGAGCTGGTGGACGGAGTGCGCACCGCGCCCGAGATCGCCCGTGCGCTGGGGCGGCACACCTTCCACACCCTGGTCGACGTACGCCGGCTGGCGGCGGCCGGGCTGGTCGCGGCGGGCGCCCCGCCCCCGGAGGCCGGCCCCCCGGCGGACCCGTCCCCGCCGCCCGCGACCGACCCCGACATCACCCTGCTGAAGAGGCTCAGGGATGCGCTGGAGGCCCTTTGAACGGCAACGACCGCGCGCCGAGAGGAGCGACCTGATGGCGGCCCAGGCCGGCATACTCGACGAACTGCTGCGGCTGCGGGCCCGGTTGCCCCAGCTGACCGGCGCTCTCGCGGCGAGCGTGGACGGCCTCGTCCTCGCCCACGACACGCCCGGTGTGGAGCCGGAGGGCCTGGCCGCGCTGACCGCCGCCGCGCTGGGCGTCGCCCTGCGCACCAGCGACGCGACCGGCCGGGGTGAGCTGCGCGAGCTGCTGCTGCGCGGCCGCAACGGCTACGTCGCCACCTACGCGGCCGGCCCCTCCGCCGTACTGACGCTGCTCGCCGAGGACCGGATCAACGTCGGCCGGCTGCATCTGGAGGGCCGCCGGTCCGGCGCGCACATCGCGGGCCTCGTGGCCGCCGCCGGGCCCGCCGCCGTCCCGCCCGTCCCGCAGAGCGCGCCGAGGACGCCCGCGCCAACCCCGGTGAAGGGCACCGCGCGGCTTCCGACCCGGCCGACCGCCGCAGGCACCGCGGCCCCCACCGGCACGCCCTCTGCCGGCACGCCCTCTGCCGGCACACCCACTGCCACATCGCCCACCGAACCGACCCGTATGACGGAAATCTGAAAGGAACCCAGCCATGGCCAACACCGAGACCGCGCTGAAGGAAGCCCTCACCTCCATCGAGGGCGCCACCGGAGCCGCACTCGTCGACTACACCACCGGGATGGCGCTCGGCACGATCGGCGGCAGCAAGAGCTTCGACCTGAACGTCGCCGCCGCGGGCAACACCGACGTGATCCGCGCCAAGATGCGCACGATGGAGCACCTGGGGCTCAAGGGCGAGATCGAGGACATCCTGATCACCCTGTCCGACCAGTACCACCTGATCCGGCTGCTCAGCGGCCGCAGCGGCAACGGCCTCTTCCTCTACCTGGTGCTGGACGCCAAGCGGGCCAACCTGGCGATGGCCCGCCACCAGCTGCGGAAGATCGAGGAGACGCTGGAGATCTGAGCGGGGCTCAGACGGCCGCGACGGCACGGCGGCGAGCCGCGCCCGGGGCCGCGACGGCACGGCGGCGGGCCCCGCCAGGGGCCGCGTCGCCGGCCGCGACACCGGTGCCGCGGTAGGCCTTGACCGCCTTGCCGGCGGGGCAGCCGCCGCGCCGGTCCAGCCAGTCGACGCGCACCCACAGCAGCGTCTCCAGCTGCCGCTCACGGCGCCCGAGCCAGGCGGCCTTCAGCCACAGCCCGGCGCCGCACCCGGCGAGCAGCATGCCGCCGGCCGCGGGCAGCGCGACGGAGGAGCCGAGGGCCGCGAGAAAGGCCAGCAGCAGCCACCAGCGGTGCCCGCGGCGCCAGGTGCGCACGCTGACCGCCCGGTCCTGCAGCACATCGTGCCGCGCCGCCCGCACGGCGCCCTTCGCCAGTGCCGTGTAACGGCGCCTGCGGGCACAGGCGGCCACGGCCGTCGCCACGAGGAACAGCGCGGCCCCGGCCAGGACCCCGATCCGCCGCCCGGTCAGCCCCGGCACCAGCAGGCCGGTGCCCGCCGCGCCCACCCCGAGCCACCACAGGGGCGCCGCCCCCGCCCGTACCACCACGGCCACCCGAGCCAGACCCTGAGCTCTGCGATCTGCGTGCGCCACGTTCCGCCTCCTTGTCGCCTCGGCGCAGTTGTGTCGGGCCGGGAGGTTAGCGGAGGAACCTGAGACCAGTCTGAGAACGACGCGGCGGGACCGTGCGGGGGTCAGTCGACGAACAGCCCCCGGGCCGCGGCCTTGGCGTCGAACTCCTCCAGCCGGGCTTGGGCGTCGGGCAGTTCGTCGGCCATGGCCTCCAGCAGCACCCGCCCCAGCAGCATCGGCGCGCAGGCCGTGTCGAAGGCGAGCCCGGTACCGACGGCGGCCGGCAGCAGCAGGTCGGAGACCTTGGCGACGGGCGCGAACGCGGAGTCGGCGACGGTGACGACGGTGAGCCCGGCCTCGCGGGCGTAGGCGAGGGTGTCGACGACCTCGCGGGGGTGGCGCGGCAGCGCGAAGCACAGCAGGGCGGTGGCGCCGGCGTGCACGGCGGCGTCGATGCGGTCGTGGATCATCGTGCCGCCCTCGTCGAGGAGCCGTACGTCGGGGTGGACCTTGGCGGCGAAGTAGGCGAACCCGTACGCCTGGGCGGCGGCGGCGCGCAGACCGAGGACGGGCAGCGGACGGGAGGCGGCGAGCACCCGGCCGGCCCGGGCGACGGGCGCGGGGTCGGCGAGGGCGTCGGCGAGGTGACGGAGGTTCTCGATCTCGGCCTCGACGGCCTGCTGGTACTCGTTGGCGACGGCCGCGTCCGCGGACGGCTCGGCGGGGGCCACCTCCCGCAGATGGCGGCGCAGCGCGGGATACCCGTCGAAGCCGAGGGCGACGGCGAACCGGGTGACGGAGGGCTGGCTGACACCGGCCAGCTCGGCGAGCTCGACACTGGACAGAAACGGCACATCGGCCGCGCGCCGCACCATGCTGTGCGCGATACGCCGCTGCGTGGGCGTGAGCCGATGCCCCTCGAAGAGCGCCTGCAGCCGTGCTGCGGGGCTGTCGGTCACGCTCATGGGATGCTCCCCCTCCGGAGATCCGGGCCGCTATTCATCTGGCAAGAACTCTGCATGCTCTTATGCAGCCGGGCAAGTGGCGTCTCACGGCCGACACCACCGTTCAAGCAGAGGCGGCTCTCCCCCGGCTCTCCCGAGCAAGGAACCGGGGGTTAGCCCCAATGCGCCGCCGGCGTCCGGTTCCTACCGTGGAGGGCATGACCGGAATGGACGGGCGGGACACCGACCTGAAGAAGGAACTCGACGCCACGCTGCACGCTCGCAGGGAGCTGGGTGAGGAGTACGAGTCGGCGCTGGTGGAGTCGTTCCTGGAGAAGGTCGACCAGCGGATCGACGGCGCGGTGGAGCGCCGGGTGCGACGGCAGCTGGCGGAGCAGCAGATGGCGGCGGCCCGGGACACACGGGCGCCGGGCGGCACGGACTCCTGGGGCGAGCGCTACGGCTTCGGCATCGTCTCGCTGGTGCTGGCGATCCCGCTGTCCGGCATCGGCGGCGGTGTCGCCAACCTGCCGGGCCTGCTGATCGCCTGGGCGGGCATCGTCGGCGTGAACGTCGTACAGGCGGTCCGGGTGAACCCGGGCCTGTTCCGGCGGCGCGGGCGGGACGGGCAGGACACCTGGGAGGGCTGACCGCGCCGGGAGAGGGAGGTTGCGCGGGGACCGCCGCACCCCCGTTGCCGGGGGGCGGGACGACGGCGGTCCCCGCGAGGGACGCGGGCCGCAGGAGGCCTTCGCGTCCGTGGCGTCCATGGAGGTCCGGGAGCCGCTCCGGAGGTCCTTGACGCCGTTCGGGTGCCGGCCCGGGAAGGAAGCCTCCCCCAGTGCTCGACGCCTGGGTGGTGGCCTCGTCTCCCTGCCGACACCCACTACTGTGCCGGACCCGTGTTAAGCGGGTGCTGCGCGGACGTGACGCGCTCGTACCACTTGCGCGAAGTCCGTCACCCCGCCGGATGACCGGCAAGAGGCGCCGGTCGACCGGCAGTTCACCGGGTGTTCGCCGCTACTTGCCCGACTTCGCCAGGAAGGCCAGCAGGTCCTGGCGGCTGATCACACCGGTCGGCTTGCCCTCGACGAGGACGATCGCCGCGTCGGCCCGGCCGAGGACGTTCATCAGGTCGCCGACGGGCTCGCCGGAGCCGACCTGCGGCAGCGGGGCCGACATGTGCTTCTCCAGCGGGTCGTCCAGCGAGGCGCGCTTGCTGAACAGGGCGTCCAGCAGCTCGCGTTCGACGACGGAGCCGACGACCTCGGCGGCCATCACGTCGGGGTGGCCGGCGCCCGGCTTGACGACGGGCATCTGCGAGACGCCGTACTCGCGCAGCACCTCGATGGCCTGGCCGACCGTCTCCTCGGGGTGCATGTGGACGAGGGACGGCATGGCGCCGTGCTCCTTGTCGCTGAGGACGTCGCCGACACGGGCGCTGGAGCCGGCGTCCTCCAGGAAGCCGTAGTCGGCCATCCACTCGTCGTTGAAGATCTTGCTGAGGTAGCCGCGGCCGCTGTCCGGGAGGAGTACGACGACCACGTCGTCCTCGGTGAGGCGCTCGGCGACCTCCAGCGCGGCCACGACCGCCATGCCGCAGGAGCCGCCCACCAGCAGGCCCTCCTCCTTGGCGAGGCGGCGGGTCATCTGGAAGGAGTCCTTGTCGGACACGGCGACGATCTCGTCCGCGACGTCACGGTCGTAGGCGGTCGGCCAGAAGTCCTCGCCGACGCCCTCGACGAGGTAGGGGCGGCCGGAGCCGCCGGAGTACACCGAGCCCTCCGGGTCGGCGCCGATGACCTTGACCTTGCCGCCGGACGCCTCCTTCAGATAGCGGCCGGTGCCGGAGATGGTGCCGCCGGTGCCGACGCCCGCCACGAAGTGCGTGATCCGCCCCTCGGTCTGCTCCCACAGCTCCGGGCCGGTGGAGTGGTAGTGGGACAGCGGGTTGTTGGGGTTGGAGTACTGGTCCGGCTTCCACGCGCCCGGCGTCTCGCGCACCAGGCGGTCGGAGACGTTGTAGTAGGAGTCGGGGTGCTCGGGGGCGACGGCGGTCGGGCAGACGACCACCTCGGCGCCGTAGGCACGCAGGACGTTGATCTTGTCCGTCGACACCTTGTCCGGGCACACGAAGATGCACTTGTAGCCCTTCTGCTGGGCCACGATGGCGAGGCCGACACCGGTGTTGCCACTGGTGGGCTCGACGATCGTGCCGCCGGGCTTGAGCGCACCGCTCTCCTCCGCGGCCTCGATCATCCGCAGGGCGATACGGTCCTTCACCGAGCCGCCGGGATTGAAGTACTCCACCTTGGCCAGGACGGTCGCCCTGATGCCCTTGGTCACGCTGTTGAGCTTCACCAGCGGGGTGTTGCCGACGAGGCTGATCATCGAGTCGTGGAATTGCACCGTTGTCTCCGGATGCCGCAAAAAGGATGGTCGTGATGTGCCGCCAGCCTACGGCCCCCGAGGGTCGTTCACTCCCCGTTGCGATTGGCCGACGGCCCGTACGGGGCAAGGAGTGGGTGTACGGGTACGAGGAGGTGGCGGCGACGCATGACGAGCATGTCGAGGGCGAGGGTGGCCCGGCGCATCGCGGCCGGCGCGGCGTACGGGGGCGGCGGTGTCGGTCTGGCCGGCGTGGCCGTCGTCGGGCTGCTGCTGGCCGAGGTCCGGATGGCCAGGCGGCACGTGGGCAACGGCGCGACGCCGCATGTACCGAGGGCACAGGGGTTGTACGGCGTCGGGTACACGGTGCCGGGGCAGCCGCCGCTCAGGCTGACGCTGCTGGGTGACTCCACGGCCGCCGGCCAGGGCGTCCACCGATCCGGCCAGACCCCGGGCGCGCTGCTGGCCTCGGGCCTGGCGGCGGTCGCCGAGCGGCCGGTGGACCTGCGCAACGTGGCGCTGCCGGGCGCCCGCTCCGACGACCTGGACCGGCAGGTCTCGCTCGCCCTGTCCGACCCCGGCCGGATCCCCGACATCTGCGTGATCATGATCGGCGCGAACGACGTCACCAACCGCATGCCCCCGACCCGCTCGGTGCGCTGCCTGGCCACGGCCGTACGACGGCTGCGCACGGCCGGCGCCGAGGTCGTGGTCGGCACCTGCCCCGACCTGGGCACGATCGAGCCGGTGCAGCAGCCCCTGCGCTGGCTGGCCCGCCGGGCCTCCCGGCAGCTCGCCGCCGCGCAGACGATCGGCGTGGTCGAACAGGGCGGCCGTACCGTCTCCCTGGGCGACCTGCTGGGCCCGGAGTTCGCCGCCAACCCGCGCGAACTGTTCGGCCCCGACAACTACCACCCCTCCGCCGAGGGCTACGCCACCGCCGCCATGGCCGTCCTGCCGACGGTGTGCGCGGCCCTGGGCCTGTGGCCGGCCGACGAGGACCGGCCCGACCTCAGCCGCCGCGAGGGCTTCCTGCCGGTCGCCAAGGCGGCGGCGGAGGCCGCGTCCGAGGCGGGCACCGAGGTGGCGGCCGTCCCGGCGGGGCCCAGGGGCCCGTGGGCCCTGCTTAAGCGCCGCAGGAGGAGGCGGCTGCAGGAGCCGGAGCAGGCTCCCACCGTGGCCACCTGACCGTACGGCTGCGCCGCGAGCACGAGCACCCCGCCGATGCCGCCTAAGCAAGCGCTTGGAAAAGAGGCCCTCATCACACAGCGTTCCCGATGACCACGCCCCCTACGTACCGGTAATTTCGCCGGAGTACCCCCATCCGACGTCGTCTGGAGCCGTGATGCCCGAAGCCGTGATCGTCTCAGCCGCCCGCTCCCCCATCGGCCGCGCCTTCAAGGGCTCCCTCAAGGACCTGCGCCCCGACGACCTGACCGCCACGATCATCCAGGCCGCCCTCGCCAAGGTCCCCGAGCTTGACCCGAGGGACATCGACGACCTGATGCTCGGCTGCGGTCTGCCCGGCGGCGAGCAGGGCAACAACCTGGGCCGGATCGTCGCCGTGCAGATGGGCATGGACCACCTGCCGGGCTGCACCGTCACCCGCTACTGCTCCTCGTCGCTGCAGACCAGCCGGATGGCCCTGCACGCCATCAAGGCCGGCGAGGGCGACGTGTTCATCTCGGCCGGCGTCGAGACGGTCTCCCGGTTCGTGAAGGGCAACTCCGACAGCCTGCCCGACACGCACAACCCGTTCTTCGCCGAGGCCGAGGCCCGCACCGCCGAGGTCGCCCAGCAGGAGGGCACCACCTGGCACGACCCGCGCGAGGACGGCCTCGTGCCGGACGCCTACATCGCGATGGGCCAGACCGCGGAGAACCTCGCCCGTGTCAAGGGCGTCACCCGCCAGGACATGGACGAGTTCGGCGTCCGCTCGCAGAACCTCGCCGAGCAGGCCATCAAGAACGGCTTCTGGGAGCGCGAGATCACCCCGGTGACGCTCCCGGACGGCACGGTCGTCTCCCAGGACGACGGTCCGCGCGCCGGCGTCACCCTGGAGGGCGTCTCGGGCCTCAAGCCCGTCTTCCGCCCCGACGGCCTGGTCACCGCCGCCAACTGCTGCCCGCTGAACGACGGCGCCGCCGCCCTGGTGATCATGTCCGACACCAAGGCCCGCGAGCTGGGCCTGACCCCGCTCGCCCGCATCGTGTCGACCGGCGTGTCCGGCCTGTCGCCGGAGATCATGGGCCTCGGCCCGGTGGAGGCCTCGAAGCAGGCCCTCGCCCGCGCCGGCCTGACCATCGACGACATCGACCTGGTGGAGATCAACGAGGCGTTCGCCGCCCAGGTGATCCCGTCGTACCGCGACCTGGGCATCGACATCGACAAGCTGAACGTCAACGGCGGTGCCATCGCCGTCGGCCACCCCTTCGGCATGACCGGCGCCCGCATCACCGGCACGCTGATCAACTCCCTGCAGTTCCACGACAAGCAGTTCGGTCTGGAGACCATGTGCGTCGGCGGCGGCCAGGGCATGGCGATGGTCATCGAGCGCCTCAGCTGACCGACTCGGCGCCCAGCCGAGAGACTTGGGGTGACCGCTGAGGCACCCACCGTCACGATCAGGCCCGGAGTCCGAGAACCACTCGGACACCGGGCCGATTTGTGATCCAATCTCCCTCAGGATGTGACCTACCTCCCATCCCCGAGGGAACTCGCAGCTCAGTGGCGTTCCGAAGGTCCCAGCAGGAACCAAAGTCCTGCCCGTTTCGTGACGTTACGCACTGACAGCTGGATAGTCCGCCCTTCAAGCTGATGTAGGAAGTCGGGGGTCGACTTTGAACCGGGAGTACGTCAGTGAGCGCCATGCCGATCGCCTTGCTGGTCACCACGGCCGCCACCGGCGCCGTGGGCGTCGCCGTCCTGCGCACCCTCATCGGGCTGCGCCGTCAGGTCGCCGCCCTGCGCACCGAGCTCGCTGAGGGCCGCGCCTCCGTGCGCGCCCTCGTGCCCGCCGCCCGTTCCACGGCCGACGCCGAGGAGATACGCGCCGCCGTCGCCGAGGCCCTCGCCGAGGAGCGCGAGCGCGAGCTGGCCGAGGCCCGCGCCTTCTGGGCCGCCCAGGAGGCCCGTGACGCCTCCGACGCGCCGTCGCTGCTGGGGCTGACCGAGAACGACCTGTTCCTGCCCCGCCAGGCCGATTTCGTGGGCCTGGAGCCGGTGACCGAGCCGGGCGACGAGTTCGCCGGCGAGTCCCCGGAGCTGGCCGCGGCCCGCCGCCGCCACCCCTCGCACCCGGACTTCGTCCCGGTCGCCTCGCCCATGGTCAACGACCACGAGCGCACGATCACCACTCTGGAGGACCTCGCCGCCTCCCGGACGGAGCTCACGGACGTCCGCCCGGGCCCGCTCGGCACGCTCGACGTCTACGTCTTCGCCGACGGCACCACCCTCTGTATGACCCCGGGCCACAAGGAGACCGCCGAACGCCTGGCCAAGGCCCTGGCCGCGGGCGAGAAGCCCCACCTGCTGGGCGGCTCGGGCATCTCCGGCGCGTACACCCTGACGTTCCAGTGCGGGCAGGAGAACGTCTACGTCCTGGCGGACAGGGTCATAGCGAGCATCTGAGGCGCCGAGAAGTGGACCTCCCCAGGGGCACGGGGAGCCGCGCGAGCGGCCCACCACGGCACAGGGCCGCCGACGAACCTCAGATCCCCGCCCGCTTCTGGGCTTCCTCGACGAGCCGCACGGCCGCGGCGACATCGGCGTCACTCGTCAGCACCACGGCCAGATCCCGCCCCGCCACGGTCACTTGGTCCGCCGCGGCGAACATCCCCGCGTCCGGCATCTCCCGAGGCCGCGCGCCCGGCGCCTCGACCTCCTGCGCCCACCGGGCCAGCGCGCGGGCCAGCTGCAACGCCTCAGCGGCCGCACCCCGCTGGAGGCGGGACTGCGGCGCCGCCCGCAACCGGTCGGCGAAGTGATCCACAGCCCGGACGAGTTCCGTCGTATCAACCACCCCGCGAGACTACGCGCCGCGCAGGCACTGTTGCCAACGCGCGAACACTCAGGCACGGTGACCTGAAGGACCGGCTTACACCCCATGCATCCGGAGGCGCCGATGTCCCACGTCCTCTCCGAGGAGACCCACCGCAACATGCTCGCCCGCATCCCCCACTGCACCGGTCGTGAAGTCTCCGACTGGCTGCGCACCGTCGAGGAAGGCCCCTCCCTCTTCCGCTTCGAGGAGAAGGTCAGCTGGCTGCGCCACGAGTACGACCTCGCTTACGGCCACGCCAAGGCGATCGTCCACGAGTACGACCTGAGGAGGGCCGCGCGCAAGCTGCGGTGAGCGCGCCCACACACGCCGAAGGGCCCCGGGGAGACCCGGGGCCCTTCTCATGCGTGCGTCAGGGGCGTCGGTCAGTCGTCGCCGCTGAAGATGGCGACCAGGCGCAGCATCTCGACGTAGATCCACACCAGGGTCATGGTCAGGCCGAACGCGGCCAGCCAGGACTCCTCGCGCGGCGCGCCGTAGGCGATGCCGTCCTCGATCTGCTTGAAGTCGAGCGTCAGGAAGAACGCGCCGAGCACGATGGCGATGATGCCGACGATCGCGCCGAGCGGCCCGAAGCTGCGCAGTCCGCCGTCCTCGGCGACGCCGAAGGCGACCAGCAGCAGGTTGACCGCCATGACCAGGATGAAGGCCAGGGCGATGGCCATGCCGATGCGGGCGTAGCGCGCGGTGACGCGGACCCAGCCGGCCTTGTACACGACCAGTGTGGCGGCCGAGACGGCCATGGTGCCGAGCACCGCCTGGAAGGGCGCGCCGGACCACTGGCTGTTGTACATCTCGCTGATCACGCCGAGGAAGACGCCCTCGAAGGCGGCGTACGACAGGATCAGCGCGGGCGAGGCCGTGCGCTTGAACGACTGCACCATCGCCAGGACGAAGGCGACGAGCGCGGCGCCGATGGCGAGGCCGTAGCTGGTGGACGACACCGGCAGCAGGGCCCACGCGAGCACGGCGCCGAGGGCGACGGTGCCGAGCGTGATGGCCGTGCGGGTGACGACGTCGTCCATCGTCATCCGGCCGGTGGTGACCGGGGCCTGCGGCGGCGTGCCGTACTGCAGGTCCTGCTGGGCGTACGGGTTCTGCGCGTACGGGTTGGTGCCCGTCGGCTGGGCGTACGGGTTGCCCTGCGTACCGACGGCCCCGGCCTGCGGCGCGGTGTTGAAGCCCGCGTAGCCGTTGTCGCGGCTGAACCCCCGTCGCGAGAAGACCGGGTTGCTGCTCCTCATTTCACTCCTCCATGGCCACACTGCGCAGCCTTGGCTCAAGAGTAATGGAAAGGCAAAAGAATGACCCTAGTGCCTGGGGAGGATCTTTCCCCCGCCATGTGCTGCGCAACACGCTACGCGGCCTGGTGATTCCCTGAGCTGCTGAGACGTACTCATGACACAGCCGGTACCCAGCCGGTACGCATCCGGAACCAGCCGGAGACCGCCGCCCGGCCCCGGGGGGCGGAGAAGATAGGCGAACGAAGATTCGTTCGCCAGGGCGGAGCGACGTCGGAGGTGCCCGGAACCGGACTCGAACCGGTACGCCCGCGAGGGGCAGCGAGGTTTAAGCTCGCCGTGTCTGCATTCCACCATCCGGGCAGGCCATGGGCTCCGCTTCGCGGTTCGAGCCTATCGGGAGACACCACCCGAACAGCCGAGTCACAGAGGCCATGTTGTCTTATTTTATTGGCGTCTGAGGGAGCATCAGACACCGGTGCAGGCCATCCGCACTTGCCAATAGCGTTGCGTGCCGTAGCGCGCGGTGTATGCGGAATGACGGAATTTCACCGTCCCTGCCCGCATACCTCAAGACGTCTGGACAGGCCCTCCACCAGGCCTCGAGTCAGGGTCGAGCGTCATCCCCAGGTATGACGGCGCGGTCACCGGTCCGACCGCAGGCTGCCCCCGGAACCGGAACAGCGGCTGACTACACGGCGCCGGGCCGCCGGGACGATGGGTTCATCCTTCGAAATCCCGTCCCGACAGGAGCGCCTCCCCGTGACCACGACTCCCCTCGCCGGCCGCGCCACAGCGGTGGCCGCACGCGCCACGGAGCTGTCGAAGATCTACGGACAGGGCGAGACCCGGGTGGTCGCCCTCGACCGGGTCTCCGTCGAGTTCCACCAGGCAGAGTTCACCGCGATCATGGGCCCGTCGGGATCCGGCAAGTCCACGCTGATGCACTGCGTGGCCGGGCTGGACACCTTCTCCTCCGGCTCGGTGCGCATCGGCGACACCGAGCTGGGCTCCCTGAAGGACAAGCAGCTCACGAAGTTGCGCCGGGACAAGATCGGGTTCATCTTCCAGGCGTTCAACCTGCTGCCCACGCTGACCGCGCTGGAGAACATCACCCTGCCGATGGACATCGCGGGCCGCCGCCCGGACAAGCAGTGGCTGGACACCGTCATCGCCATGGTCGGCCTGTCCGGGCGCCTGGGGCACCGGCCCTCGCAGCTGTCCGGCGGCCAGCAGCAGCGCGTCGCGGTGGCCCGCGCGCTGGCCTCCCGGCCCGACATCGTCTTCGGCGACGAGCCCACCGGAAACCTCGACTCCCGCTCCGGCGCCGAGGTCCTGGGCTTCCTGCGCAACTCGGTGCGCGAGCTGGGGCAGACCGTCGTGATGGTCACCCACGACCCGGTCGCCGCCGCCTACGCGGACCGGGTCGTCTTCCTCGCCGACGGCCGGATCGTCGACGAGATGTACGAGCCGAGCGCCGACGGCGTCCTCGACCGTATGAAGCGGTTCGACGCGAAGGGCCGGACTTCCTGATGTTCCGCACCGCCCTGCGCACCGTACTCGCGCACAAGGCCCGGCTGTTGATGACCGTGCTCGCCGTGATGCTCGGCGTGGCGTTCGTCTCCGGCACGCTGGTGTTCACCAGCACCCTCTCCGACGCGTACCAGACGAGCTTCGCCAAGGGCTTCGACGGGGTCGACGTCGCCGTCGAGCCCGAGCACCGGGAGGCCGCCGGCGACCGGGTCGGGGAGACGCCCGAGCTGACCCGGTCGCTGCTCGACCGGAGCGCGAAGGTCCCCGGCGCCGCCTCCGCGGTCGGCGTCGTGACCGGCTACACCGCCCTCGCCGACAAGGACGGCAAGCTGATCGGCGACGGCTTCCAGTCCCAGGGCGGCAACTACTGGGGCACGAAGGACCCGCGCTACCCCCTCACCGAGGGCCGGGCCCCGCACGGCACGGGCGAGGTGCTGCTCGACGCGAGGACGGCCGAGCGCGCCGGTTACCGGGTCGGCGACACCGTACGGCTCTCCGTCGACGGGCCCGTGCTGACGCCGAAGGTCACCGGCGTGTTCACCACCGACGACGGCAACGTCGCGGCCGGCGGCAGCCTCGCCCTGTTCGACACGGCGACCGCGCAGAAGCTGTTCGGCAAGCCCGGCACCTTCGACCAGATCGACGTCGAGGCCGCCCCGGGCACCTCGCAGGAGCAGCTGAAGGCCGCCCTGGACAAGGCGCTGCCGAAGGACCTCGTGGAGACCACGACGGGGCAGCAGCTCGCGGACGAGCAGGCCGAGATGATCTCCTCGCAGATGAGCGGCCTGAAGCAGGGCCTGCTGGTGTTCGCCGGGATCGCCCTGTTCGTCGGCACGTTCATCATCGCCAACACCTTCACCATGCTGGTCGCGCAGCGCACCAAGGAGCTGGCGCTGCTGCGCGCGGTCGGCGCCTCGCGCCGGCAGGTGACGCGGTCGGTGCTGATCGAGGCGTTCGTGGTCGGCACGGTCGCCGGTGTCACCGGCCTGCTCGCCGGGGTGGGCGTCGGGGCGGGGCTCAGGGGCCTGATGGGCACGCTCGGCGCGACCGTCCCGGACGGCCCGCTGGTGATCGCGCCCGGCACGGTGGCCACCGCGCTCGTGGTGGGCGTCGTGGTGACCATGCTGGCCGCGTGGCTGCCCGGCCGCCGGGCCGCGAAGATCCCGCCGGTGGCGGCGATGAGCAGCGTCCACGCCAAGGCCACCGCCAAGTCGCTGATGCTGCGCAACACGATCGGCGCGCTGTTCTCCGCGGCCGGTGTGGCGGTCGTCCTCGCGGCGACCACGATGAGCGGCTCCGACGGCCAGGCCCCGATGGGCCTCGGCGCGGTCCTGCTGATCATCGGCGTGTTCGTGCTGACCCCGCTGCTGTCGCGCCCGCTGATCGCGGCCGCCGCCCCGGTGCTTCGCGTGTTCGGCGTCTCCGGCAAGCTGGCCCGGCAGAACGCGGTGCGCAATCCGCGCCGTACGGCCGCCACGGCGTCGGCGCTGATGATCGGCCTGACGCTGATCACCGGCATGACGGTGATGGCGGGAAGCCTGCAGAAGTCCATCGACAAGATGGCCTCGGCCTCGCTGAAGGCGGACTACGTCGTCTCGATGTCCAACGGCAACACCCTGTCGCCCGACGTCGAGCGGAAGGTGAAGCGGGTCGAGGGCGTCACCGCCACCAGCCCGATGCGCAACGCGCCCTCCCGCATCGACGGCGAGACCGAGTACCTCACCGGCGTCGACGGCCCGGCCATCGGCCGGCTCACCGATCTCCCCCTCGACGAGGGCGCCTTCACGGTGTCCGGCTCCAAGGCCGTCGTCGACGACGCGACGGCCAAGGCGCACGGCTGGAAGGCCGGTTCCGCCTTCACCGTGTCCTACGAGGACGGCGCCAGGCAGCGGATGACCGTCGCGGGCGTCTACCAGGGCAACGACATGCTCAACGGCATCCTGATCGACAACACCGCGCTCGCCCCGCACCAGGACGAGCCGGGTGACATGAACGTCCTGGTCAAGACGGACGGCGGCGCCTCGGCCGCGGTCAAGGACCGGCTGGAGAAGGCCCTCGGCGACAACCCGGCGATCAGCGTCCAGGACAAGAAGGACATCTCCAACGAGATCGCGCAGATGTTCACGCTGATGCTGAACATGCTCTACGGCCTGCTCGCCATGGCCGTGATCGTGGCCGTCCTCGGCGTCATCAACACCCTGGCCATGTCGGTGTTCGAGCGCTCCCAGGAGATCGGCATGCTCCGCGCGATCGGCCTCGACCGCCGCGACGTCAAGCGCATGGTCCGCCTGGAGTCCCTGGTGATCTCCCTGTTCGGCGGTGTCCTCGGGGTCGGGCTCGGCGTGTTCTTCGGCTGGGCCGCCGGTGAACTGCTGGGCACGCGCATGGCGACGTACGAACTGGTCCTGCCCTGGGGCCGGATGGGCGTGTTCCTGCTGCTGGCCGCCGGGGTCGGCATGCTGGCCGCGCTGTGGCCGGCCCGGCGCGCGGCCCGGCTCAACATGCTCACGGCGATCAAGTCGGAGTAGCCGCACGCGAGACGGGGCCCCGCTCTCCGGGCAGGAGAGCGGGGCCCTTCGTGTGCTCAGTTCCAGGTGCGCGCCCTCAGCGGCATCCCGGAGCCGCCCGAGGCGGGGGTGCGTACGGCGAGCACCTGGTTGACGCCGATGCGGTTGTGCTCGAAGGCGAGCGCGGAGGCGGCCATGTACAGCCGCCAGACGCGGGCCCGCCCGGCCCCGGCGAGCCGGACGGCCCGCTCCCAGTCGGCCTCCAGGTTGGCGACCCAGCGGCGCAGGGTGAGGGCGTAGTGCTCGCGGATCGCCTCCACGTCCCGGACCTCGAAGCCGGCCCGCTCCAGCTGGGCGACGGTCGTGCCGACGGGCTGCAGCTCGCCGTCGGGGAAGACGTAGGCGTCGATGAACGCGTCGACGCTGTAGGAGTCCTCGTCGCTCTGCGGGCGGCGGGCGATCTGGTGGTTCAGCAGCCGCCCGCCGGGCTTCAGCAGCGCGTACAGGGTCCGGGTGTACTCCAGGTACCGCTCGGCGCCGACGTGCTCGGCCATGCCGACGGAGGCGACCGCGTCGAAGGGGCCGTCGGTGACGTCCCGGTAGTCCTGCACCCGGATCTCGGCCTTGTCGGTGAGGCCCTCCTCCGCGACGCGCTTGCGGGCGTAGGCGGCCTGCTCCTGGGACAGGGTGACGCCGACGACGCTCACCCCGTGCTCACGGGCCGCGTGGACGGCCATCGAGCCCCAGCCGCAGCCGACGTCCAGCAGGCGCTGACCGGGCCGCAGGGCGAGCTTGCGGCAGATGAGTTCGAGCTTGTCGCGCTGGGCGTCCTCCAGGCTTCCGCCGTCCTCCCAGTAGGCGCAGGAGTACACCATGGACGGGCCGAGGACGAGTTCGTAGAAGTCGTTTCCGACGTCGTAGTGGTGGCTGACGGCGCGCCGGTCGGTGCGGCGGGTGTGCAGATGGCCGGGGCGGCGCACCTCCTCGGGCGGCGGCGCGGGCGGCAGCGGCGGCCCGGCGAGTCTCAGCAGGCCCGCCGCGGCGGCGCGTACGCCGGGCTCGCGCAGCGCCTGCCGCAGGGTCCGCGCGTCCTCGCCGCGCTCCCACACCAGGCCGGACACCAGATCGAGGGCGGCGTAGAAGTCTCCCTCGACGTCGAGGTCGCCGGCCACCCAGGCGCGGGCCAGGCCCAGTTCGCCGGGCTTGAACAGCAGCCGCCGCAGCGCCCTGCGGTTGCGCACGACCAGCACCGGCGCGTCCGGAGGGCCGGCCTGCGATCCGTCCCAGACCCGGATGCGGACCGGGAGCGGAACTCCCAGCACCTGTTCGAGAAGGCTTTTCAGCCGCGGCGCGACCTCGGCCATGACACACACCTCCGTGAGATGCGATCCCGGATGTCTGACACCACGTAAACACCTGTGCGCCCGGAGGGCAGTCCCCCACGCGCGTCACGTCCGGGCAAATCCTTCGCCGGGTCACGGCAAGCGCCCGGGAACGCCGAAGGACCTCCCGCACCACGGATGGCGGGAGGTCCTTCGGGCGTGCTACGACCGTGAGGTCAGGGCCTTGAGGTCAGGGCCCTGGGGTCAGGGCCCTGGGGTCAGCGGCCCCGGGCTCAGGAGGCCTTGGCCTTCTCCTCGGTCTTCTTGGCGGCGGCAGCGGCCGGAGCCGGGGCCGGCTTGGCGGCCTCGTAGAACTCCTCGCGCGGCGTCTCCAGGGCGCCCAGGGCGACGACCTCGCGCTTGAGGAACATGCCGAGCGTCCAGTCCGCGAAGACGCGGATCTTGCGGTTCCAGGTCGGCATGGCCAGACCGTGGTAGCCGCGGTGCATGTACCAGGCGAGCCGGCCCTTGAGCTTGATCTTGAACTTGCCCAGGACGATCATCGCGACGCCCTTGTGCAGGCCGAGACCGGCGACCGCGCCCTTGTTGGCGTGGCTGTACTCCTTCTGCGGGAAGCCCCGCATTCCGGAGATCACGTTGTCGCCGAGGACCTTGGCCTGGCGCAGCGCGTGCTGGGCGTTCGGCGGGCACCAGGCGTTCTCGTTGCCCGCCTTGCGGCCGATCACGTCCGGGACCTGGGCGTTGTCGCCGGCGGTCCAGATGTAGTCGGTGCCCTTGACCTGGAGGGTCGGCTCGGCGTCCACGTGACCGCGCGGGCCGAGCGGCAGGCCGAAGCGGGCGAGCGCCGGGTTCGGCTTGACGCCGGCGGTCCACACGATCGTGTTGGAGTCGACCTCGAGGCCGTTCTTCAGCACCACGTGGCCGTCGACGCAGGAGTCCATCGAGGTGGAGAGGTAGATCTCCACGCCGCGGCTCTCCAGGTGCTCCTTGCCGTACTGGCCGAGCTTGGGGCCGACCTCGGGCAGGATCTTGTCGGCGGCGTCGACGAGGATGAAGCGCATGTCCTCGCGGGACACGTTCTTGTAGTACTTGGCCGCGTCGCGGGCCATGTCCTCGACCTCACCGATGGTCTCCGCACCGGCGAAGCCGCCGCCGATGAAGACGAAGGTGAGCGCCTTGCGGCGGATCTCCTCGTCGGTGGTGGAGTCGGCCTTGTCGAGCTGCTCGAGGACGTGGTTGCGCAGGCCGATGGCCTCCTCGATGCCCTTCATGCCGATGCCCTGCTCGGCGAGGCCGGGGATCGGGAAGGTGCGGGAGACCGCGCCGAGGGCGATCACCAGGTAGTCGAAGGGCAGCTCGTACGCCTCGCCGACCAGCGGGGCGATCGTGGCGACCTTGCGGTCCTGGTCGATGGTGGTGACCCGGCCGGTGAGCACCTCCGCCTTGGGCAGCACGCGTCGCAGCGGGACGACGACGTGGCGCGGGGAGATGCTGCCGGCGGCGGTTTCGGGGAGGAAGGGCTGGTAGGTCATGTACGACCGGGGGTCGACGACCGTGACGGTCGCCTCGCCGTAGCGCATCTTCTTGAGAATGCGCCGAGCTGCGTACAGGCCTACGTACCCACCGCCTACTACGAGGATCCTGGGACGCTCCGTGGTGCTCATGCCATCGAGTATCCACCCGCCCCAGGGGGGTTGCTCGTGCGCCCCTTCACAAGCTTCTCCGAGGGTCGTGTTACACTCCGCGGCTCGCGTGATCTTGGACACGCTGCGGATCGGGAACCGGGCGGTGGCCTGGAACGTTGTCCATACCGCGTGAGCTGCCTCTCCGGGCCTCGGAAACCGTCGTGAGGCCCCCGTCGGCCCCGTGGGCACCCCTCTCGGGTAAGACGGCCCGTCTCGCATTCGAAGGCCCCGAGGGTGCCCTGAACGGCCTATCGGAGGCCCTCCAGCCCCCTTCGGGACCGAATTCCTTGTGAAGAACTTCACGAACTTTTCCGACGCGGCGTCATCGGACAGGCCCCGGAGGGGCCCGAAGCGGCCTCCGAGGCGCTCATACGACGCCCTGACCTGCTCAACAGAGGTACCGGGCGGCAAAAGGCGGGCCCGGTGGAGCGCCGCCGGAGGCACCGGCGGCGCTCAGGGTTTCGGTTCCGGGTTCGGTCCGAGTTCCGGCCGACTACCGGCTTGCTTCCGGCCGGCTTCCGGCCGCGGTCGGCCGCGGGGCGCCGAGCGCTACCTGCCGGGGCCCGGCCTGTCGGTGCCGTAGCCCTCCTCGGTGTCGCCGTCGGTCATGCCCGTGTCGTTCTCGATGCGCTCCTTGCGCACCTGCCCGCGCACGGTCTCCTCCTCGGTGTGCTCGTCCGTGGTCAGGCGGACGCGCTCCTTCGGCACGACCTCGGTCTCGACGACCGGCCGCTCCTCGTGCAGGACGACCTCGTGTTCGGCCTCGGTGATCTCCGGGCCGGACAGGGCGGCGTCACGGTTGGCGTCGGTGATGGGCTCCCGCTCGACGCGGACCTCCTCGTGCCGCAGCGGGACGGTGTACTGCTCCTCCTCGGTCACGACGTACTTGCGCAGCCGGGCACGGCCCGTCTCGCGCCGCTCGACGCCGACGTGCATCTCTTCCTCGGACCGCGTCATGGCGTCGTCCTGGTGGCCGGCGCTCTCGCGCCCCGCACGCGCGCCGGCCGCCGCACCGGCTCCCGCACCCATGGCCGTTCCGCCGGCGCCCATGCCGGTGGTGTCCCCGCCGGTACCCATACCGGTGCCGGTGCCCATGCCGGTGGCGTCCCCGCCGGTACCCATACCGGTGCCGGTGCCCATGCCGGTGGCGTCCCCGCCGGTACCCATACCGGTGCCGGTGCCCGTGGCCGCCGCCGTGCCCGCCGCGCCTCCGGTGCCCCCGTGCGCCCAGCCGCTCTCGCCGGGTTCGTTGGCGCGGGCCCAGGACTCGTCCCAGCTCATGCCGTAGTACTCGTAGAGCCGGTGCTCCTCGGTCGCGGACAGATGGCCGCCGGCGTCGACGTCCACGTGAGGGGCGTCCTTGACCTTGCTCTTGGAGTACGGGACCTCGATGTGGTCGTCCACCAGCGAGGCGTCGCGGATGGGCACGAAGGACTCGCTGGTGCCGAACATGCCGGTCTTCACCGACGCCCACTCGGGGCGCCCGGTGGCGTCGTCGAGGAAGACGTGCTTGGCCTCACCGATCTTCCTGCCGTCCTCGTCGTGGACCGCGTGGTCCAGGACTGCGGGAATCTGCTCTTTGGTGATCATGCTCGTTTCACCCTTCTCCGGGAGCGGTTCCCTTGGCGGGTTGACACCACAAAAGGGGCGAAACTACACACGAGCCACAAAGGGCACATTCTTTCCGTAAGTGCTGCCGCTGCACTTCAGAGGAGTACTGTCACGCGACCGACCAGGCGATGCCGTCCAGGATGTCGTGCTCGCTGACCACGACCTCCTCCGCGCCGGTCCGCTCCATGATCGACAGCAGCACCAGCGCGCCCGCGGCGATCACGTCGACCCGGCCCGGATGCATGGCCCCGATCGCCGCCCGCTCGGCGTGCGTGGAGCGCAGCAGCCACTCGGTGATCTCGCGGACCCGGTCCCGGGAGATCCGCGAGTGGTGGATGGCCGCCGAGTCGTACTCGGGCAGTTCCTGCGCGATCGCCGACACGGTCGTCACCGACCCGGCCAGGCCCACCAGCGTGCGCGCCTCGCGCAGCGGCACGGTCTGCTCGGCGAGGTCGAGCGCGGCCTCGATGTCGGCGCGCATGGCCGCGACCTGCGCCCCGGTGGGCGGGTCGGTCACCTCGCCGTCGTGCACCAGGTGCCGCTCGGTCATCCGCACACAGCCGACGTCCACGGAACGGGCGGCCCGGACGTGCTCGTCACCGACGACGAACTCGGTGGAGCCGCCCCCGATGTCCACGACGAGGTAGGGCCGGGGCAGGTGGTCGTGCTCGGCCAGCTCCCTGGTCGCCCCGGTGAAGGAGAACTCGGCCTCCTGCTCGCCGGTGATGACCTCGGGCTCGACGCCCAGGATGTCCATGACCCCGCGCACGAACTCGTCGCGGTTCTCGGCGTCCCGGGAGGCGGAGGTGGCCACGAACCGCAGCCGCTCGACGCCGTGTTCCTTGATGACGGCCGCGTACTCGCGGCAGGCGGCGAAGGTCCGCTCCAGTGCCTCGGGCGCCAGCCGTCCGGTGCGGTCGACGCCCTGTCCGAGCCGCACGATCGTCATACGGCGGTCCAGCTCTACGAGTTCGGCGGTGGCACCCGCGCCGTCGGCGCCGTCGGACACGGTGCAGTCGGCGACCAGCAGGCGGATGGAGTTCGTACCGCAGTCGATGGCGGCGACCCGGGTCACTGCTCCCCCTCCTCGGTCTTCTCGGGCAGGGTCACGCAGGCGCCCTTGCTCCACCACTGGGGCAGCATGGCGAGGGCCTCGTCGCCGAGCGGGTTCACGCCGGGGCCCGCGGCCAGCGAGTGGGCGACCAGGACGTGCAGGCACTTGACCCGGTCCGGCATGCCGCCGGCGCTCGGGAAGTTCTTCAGCTCCTCGATCTCGTCGCGGCGCCGGATGTAGTCCTCGTGCGCGGCACGGTAGGCCGCGGCGAGCTCCGGGTCGGACTGGAGGCGCTCGGTCATCTCCTTCATGACGCCGTTGGCCTCCAGCGTGCCGATGGCCGAGTTGGCCTTCGGGCACGTCAGGTAGTACAGCGTCGGGAAGGGGGTGCCGTCGGGCAGCCGGGGGGCCGTCTCGACGACGTCGGGCTGGCCGCACGGGCACCGGTGCGCGATGGCGCGCAGCCCGCGCGGCGACCGCCCGAGCTGCTGCTTGAAGGCCTCGACGTCCGCGTCGGTGGGCTCGGTACGCGGAGTGGTCGGCGGGGGCGTTTCCATGCCTGTCTTTCTCTGGTGTCTTTCGCTGGAGGTCGTGCGCAGGCGGTCTCTCACCGGCCGGAGGCGTCGGCCTTGTCGACGCCGTCCCAGACGTTGGAGTACCAGGGGCGGTCGGCCGCCCCGTGGTCGGCGCGGGACTGCTCGGCCGCGTCCGGGTCGACGACGATGTAGCCGGTCTCCCCGGGCATCACATAGTGCAGCCGTTCGCGGATCCGCTGCTCGGCGTACGCGTCGTCCTGCCACCGCGCCTTGAGGTCACGCAGTTCCTCGACGCGTTCCCGGGCCTGCCGCTGCTGCCGCTCCATGTCGGCGATCTCGGCGCGCTGGGCGACGTACTGCCGCATCGGATAGGCGAGGGCGACGATCAGGGAGCAGACCACCAGGGCGAGCAGCGCGGCCCGGCCGGTGAGCCGGGAGCGGCGCGCCTGGCGCCGGGTCTGGGAGCGGTAGACGCGGGCCGCGGTCTGCTCGCCGAGCAGCCGCAGTCTGGTCGCGGTGGAGAACCGGTCCCGGTCCTTCACGGCCATGTTGCCCGCCTCCCGTTCACGCGCGTACGTCCCCGCACACGGTACGGGACCGAGTACGGGGACGTACGTACGACGCTGCCTGTCAGGCCGCCTTCAGGGCGCGGTCGGCCCTGCCGGCCGCCGGTCGGGCCGCCGGTCGGGCTGTGGTCAGCCCTTGAAGCGCGGGAAGGCGCTGCGGCCGGCGTACACCGCGGCGTCGTCGAGGATCTCCTCGATGCGCAGCAGCTGGTTGTACTTGGCGACGCGCTCGGAGCGGGCCGGGGCGCCGGTCTTGATCTGGCCGCAGTTGGTGGCGACGGCCAGGTCGGCGATGGTGACGTCCTCGGTCTCGCCGGAGCGGTGGGACATCATGCACTTGAAGCCGTTGCGCTGGGCCAGCTCGACGGCGTCCAGGGTCTCGGTGAGCGAGCCGATCTGGTTCACCTTCACCAGCAGGGCGTTGGCGGCGCCCTCCTCGATGCCGCGGGCCAGGCGCTCGGGGTTGGTGACGAACAGGTCGTCGCCGACGAGCTGGACCTTGTCACCGAGCTTGTCGGTGATGGTCTTCCAGCCGTCCCAGTCGTCCTCGAACAGCGGGTCCTCGATGGAGACCAGCGGGTAGGCGTCGACCAGCTCGGCGTAGTACTCCGTCATCTCGGCGGCGGAGCGGTTCTTGCCCTCGAAGACGTACGAGCCGTCCTTGTAGAACTCGGACGCGGCCACGTCCAGGGCGAGCGCGATCTGCTCGCCGGGGGTGTAGCCGGCCTCCTTGATGGCCTCGAGGATGAGGTCGAGGGCCTCGCGGTTGGAGCCGAGGTTCGGGGCGAAGCCGCCCTCGTCGCCGAGACCGGTGGCCAGGCCCTTGCTCTTCAGGACCTTCTTGAGGGTGTGGTAGACCTCGGCACCCCAGCGCAGGGCCTCGGAGAAGGACTCCGCGCCGATCGGGGCGATCATGAACTCCTGGATGTCCACGTTGGAGTCGGCGTGCGAGCCGCCGTTCAGGATGTTCATCATCGGCACCGGCAGCAGGTGCGCGTTGGGGCCGCCCAGGTAGCGGAACAGCGGCAGGTCGCTGGCCTCGGAGGCGGCGTGGGCCACGGCGAGCGAGACACCGAGGATGGCGTTGGCGCCGAGCGAGCCCTTGTTGTCGGTGGCGTCCAGGTCGAACATGGCCTGGTCGATCAGGCGCTGCTCGGTGGCGTCGTAGCCGACGAGCTCCGGGCCGATCTGCTCGATGACCGCGAGGACGGCCTTCTCGACACCCTTGCCGAGGTAGCGGTTCGAGTCGCCGTCGCGGAGCTCGATGGCCTCGAAGGCGCCCGTGGAGGCGCCGGACGGGACGGCGGCACGACCCGTGCTGCCGTCGTCGAGGCCGACCTCGACCTCGACCGTGGGGTTGCCTCGGGAGTCCAGGATTTCCCGGGCTACGACGACGTCGATGGACGGCACGAGCATCTCCTTCGTGGATGTGACGCTTTTGAGCAGAACCGCGGGTGGCTCTGCGAGACGAGCCTAACCGGCTCCGGGGGATCGGCCAGCCGATCGCCCACCCCGTGGACGGAAACCGAGCGTAAATTGTTTCCGAACGGAACAAACGGGCGGAGGTGAGCTCGTCCGTGCACCGTCGCGCCCCCTCACCGCCGGGCGCGGCCCACCCCGGCGATGACCCCGGCGATGATCCCGGCGACGGCCCCCGGGCATGGCCCCGCCCCGGTGCGTACGGGGGAACACGCACCGGGGCGGGGAGCCAGGGGGGGAGAGCGCCGACTACTTGAGGTGCAGCTGCTGACCCGGGTAGATGAAGTCGGCGTCGTCGATGATGTCCTTGTTCAGCTCGAACAGCTTCTGCCAGCCACCCTTGACGTGGTGCTTCTCGGCGATCGAGCTGAGGGTGTCGCCCTTGACGACCTTGTACTCGCCGTCGCCCTTCTCGACCTTCTTGCCGGTCGGCGTGGTGACGGTCTTCTTCGCGGCCGGGCGCTCCTGCGAGCGGGAGGCGCTCTGCTGCTCGGTCTCGCGGGTGGGGGCCGGGGCGGGGGTGCTCTCCTGCGTGGCGGTGCTGCCGGAGTCCGCGGAGCCGCCGTTGTACGGAGTGCTGGACAGGCCCACGCCGCAGACCGGCCAGGCGCCCTTGCCCTGGCCCGCGAGGACCTTCTCGGCGATCTCGATCTGCTGGGACTTGCTGGCCTGGTCGGCCGTGGCGGCGTACTGCGTGCCGCCGTACGCGGCCCAGGTGGAGGCGGAGAACTGCAGACCGCCGTAGTAGCCGTTGCCGGTGTTGATGGACCAGTTGCCGCCGGACTCGCACTGGGCGACGGCGTCCCACTCGGAAGCGGTGGCGGCGGAGGCGTTGCCGGCCGCCATGAGCGGGGCGGCGACGGCGGCGCCGGTCACACCGGCGATGGCGATGGCGCGAGTGGCCTTGTTCGGACGACGGTGCTTGCCCTTGCCGGAAAACAGCATGGAAGATCCCCTCACCGACGCCTGCGAGGTGAGCTGTCGGGTTCGGGCCGGTTGAGTTGCCCGGCCGCGGCTCTCACGAGCTGCGGCTTCACCCCAAGCCGGTTCCGGTGTCGAGTTTCCTCAACCCCCGGACCCGGCGCTTACCTTGGGTCCCCCGCTCCTGCCTACGGCGCTTGACGCGACGACTGTTCCCGGGCGGCCACTGGCAGGATTCGGCGTGTGTGGCTGCCGGGGCTCGTGTTGGCGAGCGGTCACGACCGTAGACAGGCGATCGGCGGATTTTCAAAGACGATCAGGGCTTCTGAGACTCATCCCACAGTTTCGCCAAACCGGACATATGGCGGCGAACCATGCGTGAACTCCCGCTACTTTTCGCCCGGTTCGACCCCTACAGCAAGCGTCTGACCGGGCAGGATGAGGTTCGGATCGGTACCGACCGTCTGCTGGTTCTCGGCATACAGCTCCGACCATCCGCCCTGGAGTCCAAGGGAGTCGGCGATGCCCCACAGGCTGTCGCCGGCCCGCACGGTGTACTCGCCGTCGGCCGCATCCCGTACGACCGCGCCGCCGCGCGAGGCGTGACGCGCCGTGGAATCGCCCGTACGGCCGTCCGCCACGTCCTCCCCGACACCCTCGTCGGCGCTGTCGCCGCGGTGCCGGCCGGTGCCCGTGTCGGCGTCAGCGTCGGCCGAAGAGGTACCACTCTGGCCGGACTTGTCCGAGTCGTCCTGGAGGTTGCCTGTGGCGGAGCTGTCGGACTCCGGCGAAGCGGCACCCGCGTCCCGGCTCGAGCCGGAGTCCGCATCAGGCGAAGGGTCCGCTTTGGTCGTATTTCTCTGATTGCCCTGCTCGTCCTGACCGTCGCTCCCTGTCGAGCCGTTAGACGACGAGGGCGACGAGGAAGACGACGGGGAGGGGAGCAGAGGGGAGGAGTCGGAGGAACCGGAGGAACCGGACGACTCGGACGATCCGGGGGTGTCGATCAGGCCGCCCAGACCCGAGGAGGCGTCCTCGGAGACTCCGGTGTCGACGTCGGCCGGCGCCGAGTCCTCGCCGAGGCCCGAGAGCGGGCCGCAGGTGGGCCACGCCGTGACGCCCTGGTCCGCGAGGACGCGCTCGGCGACGGCTATCTGCTGCTGACGGCTGGCCTGCTCGGGGCTCGGGGCGTAGTCCAGGCCGCCGTAGGTCTCCCAGTCCGTCTGGGTCAGCCGCAGGCCGCCGAAGTGGCCGTAGCCGTCGTACGCGCTCCAGGCACCGCCCGTCTCGCACTCCGCGACCCGGTCCCAGGTCGTACCGTCCGCCGCGTTCGCGCCCGAGGCGCCGAGCAGCGGGATCGCGATGGCGGAGCCGGTCACTCCGGCTGCGACGAGGAGAGCCGGAGCCTGGCGGGGGCGACGGTGACGACCGTTCCCGGAGAGCATGCGGAAGCCTTTCGTGCGACAGCAGGGACCACGCGGCGTGTGAAGCGGGGCGCCGCGCTGATGGGTGAACGTATCGGCAGACGATCACTTGTCACAAGTTAATGCCGCACAGATCACGTGAAGATCACAGACTTGAGGGTGTGTCACGTTCGCCGTCGTCAACGGCCTGTGCTGTACGCCGCCTTGGTGCGACGGGTGCTCACCGGGTCGGTGTGAAGGCGACCGGCAGGGTGCGCAGGCCGCGCATGATGAGGCCGCCGCGCCAGCGCAACTCGGCCGGATCCACGGCCAGTCGCAGGTCCGGCAGCCGGGTGAGCAGGGTGGCCAGCGCCGTCTGCCCCTCCAGCCGGGCCAGCGGGGCGCCCAGGCAGTAGTGGATGCCGTGCCCGTAGCCCAGATGCTGGTTGTCACGGCGGGCGAGGTCGAGGGTGTCAGGGTCCTGGAACCGGGCCGGGTCCCGGTCCGCCGCGGCCAGCACCACCAGCACGGGGTCGCCGGCCGCGATGTCCTGTCCGCCGATGGTCAGCGGCCTGGTGGCGAACCGCCAGGTCGCCAGCTCCACCGGCCCGTCGAACCGCAGCAGTTCCTCCACCCCCGTCGCGAGGAGGCCGGTCTCCCCCGCGGCGAGCGAGCGCTGGAGGCGCTCACGCTGCTCAGGGTGGTTGAGCAGGGCGAACGTGCCGTTGCCGATGAGGTTGACGGTCGTCTCGAATCCGGCGAACAGCAGGATGAACGCCATCGCCGCCGCCTCGTTCTCGGTGAGGTGCTCACCGTGATCCGAGGCGCGGATGAGGCCCGAGATCAGGTCCTCGCCCGGCGCGGGCTCCGCGGGCAGCGCCTCCCGCTTGCGGTGGATGAGCTCGGCGAGATAGCCGCGCATCTTCTTCACCGACCGCGCGACCCCGCCCCGCGGGCCGCCGCCGTGCCGGATCATCATGCCCGCCCAGTCCCGGAAGTCGTCCTGGTCCTCCCGCGGGACGCCCAGCATGTCGCAGATGGCGTAGATGGGCAGCGGGAAGGCGAACTCATGGATGAGGTCCGCCGACCCCTTCGCCGCGAACTGGTCGATGAGGTGGTCGGTCAGCTCCTGCACCCGCGGCGCGAACTCGGCCACCCTTCGCGGTGTGAACGCCTTGCTCACCAGCCGCCGCAGCCTGGTGTGGTCCGGCGGGTCGATGTTCAGCAGATGCGTCATCAGCTCCGCCTTGCGCTCACCGGGGATGCCGGTCTTCCCCTTCGCGTGCGCGGGCTCGTCGTGATGCTCCGGGTTCTTCGACAACCGCGCGTCCGCCAGCGCCTGTTTGGCGTCGGCGTATCGCGTGACCAACCACGCCTCCACCCCGCTCGGCAGACGCGTCCTGTGCACCGGCGCGTGCTCCCGCAGCCAGGCGTAGGCGGGGTACGGGTCGGTGGCGAACTCCCAGGTGAAGAGTTCTGGTGGCGCTGGGTGGGGCGCCGACGCGGGGTCGGGCGCGGGGTGGGGGTCGGGGCTGGGCGCGGGGCTGGGCGCGGGGCTGGGCTTCGGGTCGTGGCCGGGCTTGGGGTCGGGGCTGGGGTGGGGGTGGTTGGTCACCGGTTGACGGTAGCTGGCCGGGCGCGGTTGCGCGGGACTCGGCCTCGGCGGGGCCGCTCGGGTCAGTGTTGGACGCCGCCCGTGTTCCCCATGCCGTCCGTGCCGTCCGTGCCGTCCGTGTCGTCCTTGTCGTCCTTGTCGTCCTTGTCGTCCGTGACTCGCCGGTGTCCCGTCTTCGCCGCGGCCGTCTCCGTCTCGCGTATCGCGTCCCGGTAGGCGCGGGCCGCCGCTCTGAGGGCCGCTTCCGGGTCCACGCCCTCGGACTCGGCGCGGACGGCCAGGGCGAGGAGTTCGTAGCCGATGGCGTCGGTGTGGGGCAGGGAGACGTCGAGGCCTGCCGTGCGGGCGCGGGAGGCGAGCTTGGCGGCGAGGGCGAGGCCCGGCTGGTGCAGGGGGATGCCCTCGGTCACGGAGGAGCGGCGTTTCTCCTCCGCCTTGGTGCGCAGCCAGTGCTCCTTGACCTCTTCGGGAGTGGTGGCGGTCGCGTCCCCGAAGACATGCGGGTGGCGGTGGATGAGCTTGGCGACGATGCCGCCGGCGACGTCGTCGATCGAGAACGGGGCGTCGGGGTGCTCCTCGGCGATCCGCGCGTGGAAGACCACTTGGAGCAGGACGTCACCCAGTTCCTCGCGCAGTTCGTCGCGGTCGCCCTCCTCGATGGCCTCGACGAGTTCGTACGCCTCCTCGATGCCGTACTTCGCCAGCCCCTCATGGGTCTGCCGCGACGACCACGGGCACTCGGCGCGGATGCGGTCCATGACCTGTACGAGGTCGAGGAGCCGGGCGCCCGGCAGGTCGTAGGAGGCGGGGAGCAGCTCCAGCTCCGGCATGCGCACCCGGCCGGAGCCGGCGAGGCGGGCCAGGCCGTCCGTCAGGGCCGGCTCGCCCTCGCCCGTCGCGACGACGACCACCGTGTGTCCGCGCGCGCAGGCGTCCACCAGCTCCTCGGCGGTCGGGGCCGCCTCGGCCACGGTTATCCCCGCCTCCCGCAGATACGGCAGCTGCGGGTGGGCGCCGTCCGCGCACAGGACACGGTCGGCGGTGCGCAGCGCCTGCCAGGCGGGCCAGGACAGCAGGCCGGGGGCGACCCGGTGGCTGGTGGTGAGCAGGACGATACGGCCGGGGGCGTCGTGGGGCTCCGGGTGTGCCTGGGGATCCGGGGCGGCGGGTTCGAAGCTGGTTGCGTTCACGATCCGAACGTAACGCAAGCCGCGGACGGACCGACGAGCGTCGTCCACAGGCTGGAGCGGATCATCTGATGATCCGACCGGACGTGACTCCGGACTCCGGCCCGGCCGGCCCCAGGCAGGTGATCACCGCCGTACCCTCACGCCCGGCGCACCGCAGGCCCGCCGGACCTCGGGCCCGCCCGCCGCACGCTTCTTCGTTCCGCGGGGCGCGCTTCCTGTCCACCGGGCTGCTCCCCTGTCCACCGGGCTGCTCCCCTGTCCACCGGCCAGGTCTCCCCTACGCCGGCCGCTCCTCGGCCGCCGTCGTGACGTCCCGCACCCACGGTGCCTTGGCGTCCACCCGGCCGACCTTCTCCGCGTCCCAGGTGCCGTAGCGCGGGTTGAGGTCGACGTCGAGCTCCTTGGACGCCTCGGACAGGGCCTTCCAGAAGGCGGGCTGGCTGGTGTCGGTGCCCAGTGCCTCGGCGAGCTTCTGGGCCTCCAGCTGGAGCCGCAGGTTCTCGTCGAGGCGCTCCGGTGCGACGGAGTACTGCTGCAGCCAGGCCGTCTGGAGCGCCTTGGCGCCGCCCGCCTGCTGTTCGAGACCGGCGCGCATCTTCTGGACCTCGCGGCGGCTGACGGTGACGCCCGCGTCCTCGGCGGCACGGTGCAGGACCCGGTCGAGGACCATGCCGTGCAGGGTGTCGCGGGTGAGGGTGCCGGTCTTGGCGATGACCTGGCTGTACTGGGCCTCGTCCGCCACCGCCGCGCGCTGGGCGTCGCGGACCTCCTCGACGCGGTTCTCCAGTTGGGAGACGGTGATCCGCTGGCCGCCGACGACGGCCGCAGCACCGGGGTGCGCATCGTTTCCGCAGGCGGTGAGCAAGGGGGCCGCGGCGGCGATCGCGGCGGTGAGGACGAGCGCGGTGCGACGGCGGCGGTGCAAGGAAGCCTCCCGAGGAGATTGTGCGACGGTGCACAAAGTCTTGCGGTGATCGATGTTAGGCAGCGGCGCAGCTCTGGCCAACCCATTCGACCAACGATTCACCGGGACTTCGGGCACCGGCACGCGGTCCGCCCGCTCCTGGCCCGGGCCGGGCCGCGCCTGCCCGGGCCGCACCGGGCCGGGGCCTCAGCCCTGGAGGCCGTCCCTCGGCCCCGGCGGGAACTCGTCGCCGTTCTCGTAGGAGACCGTGGCGAAGAACGAGGTGGCCCACACCGTCAGAACAGCCCGGCTCGTGCAGCGTCTCGAACGGGTGGTCGTTCCAGTCGCCGTACGAGGTGACGTGCACGGCCTCATCGGGCGCCGGCCGGCAGTCCTGGCCGAAGGGCTCCAGCCAGAGCCGCAGCGGCTCGGTGCCGTCGTTGCGCACCAGCATCGGCACCGGGTCGCCGAGCCGCTGGATCGACTCGGAGCTGAAGTCCCCGGCCGGGACATGTTGGCCTTCAGCGGGGCCATGAGCCGTTCGACGGCCCTGCGCAAGGGCGACTCCCGGTCAGCCACGCACCTGCCCCAGCCACTGCAGGGTCCGCCGGATGTCCGCCGACAGCGGGTGGGCCGGCCCCTGCAGGCGTTCCACGTCGTGGAGCAGGCGTATCAGGGTGTCGTGGGCGGCCGCCCGGTCGCCCAGGGCGAGCAGCAGGTGTCCGATGCGGCGGCGCACGTCGTGGGCGAGCTCGGGGTCGCCGGAGACGTACTGGTTCTCGTAGTACGGCAGCAGCTCCCGGTACGCGGCGAGCGCGGCCGCCGGTTCGCCGAGCTGCTCCAGGCACTGGGCGGCGTCGTAGCGGTAGCGCAGCGACTGCGGGTCGGCCTGGCCGGCCTCGGCGGCGCGCTCGTCGGCGAGGCGGCGCAGTTCGGGCAGCGCGCGCCGGTACTGGCCGTCGTCCATGAGCGTGGCCGCGTACTGCTTGCGCAGCGTGCGTACGACCGGAGAGTGCTCGCCGTGCTGCTGCGCGGCGGCGGGCAGGATCGCGCCGAGGATGTCGACGGCCTGGGTGATGCGGCCCTCGCCGAGCAGCCGCTTGACCTCGTCGACGGCGCCGGCCACATCCGGCTTGTCCACCGTCTCGGCCGGGGCGACCGGGGCGGGCTGGTGCGCGGGCGTACGCGCGCGGTCGGGCCAAGGGGCGTGCGGGCGAAGAAAGGGCCGTGTGGGGTCCAGGGGCGCCCCGGTGGGCGTCCCGCGCGCGGGCAGCAGCAGCGCCAGCTCCTCGTACACCTCCTGCGCGGAGCCGGGCCGGTGCTGCGGGTCCTTGGCGAGCAGCCGCAGCACGAGGTCCTCCAGCGCCTGGGGCACCTCCGGGCGCAGCCGGCGTACCGGCAGTGGGGGCTCGTAAAGGTGCCGGTGCAGCACACCGAGCGCGGTGGAACCCGCGAACGGCACGTTCCCGCTCAGCAGTTCGTGCAGGAGCACACCGAGCGCGTAGAGGTCCGTGTACGGGCCGACCGCGCCGCCCATGGCCTGCTCCGGCGCCATGTACGCGGGTGAGCCGATGGGCGAGCCGGTGTGGGTCAGCCGCGTGGTGTCGGTGTCCATGACGGACGCGACACCGAGGTCGAGGACGGTGACCGTGCCGTCCTGCTTCACCATCACGTTGCGCGGCTTGAGGTCCCGGTGCACGATCGGCACGGCGTGCACGGCGCTCAGCACCGCGCAGAGCTGCGCCGCGACCGCCACCGCCCACTGCCACGGGTACGGATCGTGCTCCGCGAGGTGGTCGGAGAGGTCGGCCCCGTCGACGTACTGCATCACGAGGAACAGTTCCTCGCCCTCGCTGCCCGCGTCGTGCACGGTGACCAGCCCCGGATGGTCGACCTGTGCGGTCACCCGGCACTCGCGCACGAAACGGCGGCGCAGTTCGTCGGCCTCCTGTCCGGCCACCTTGTCGGGGCGCAGCAGCTTCACCGCCACCCGCCGGTCGAGCCTC
Source organism: Streptomyces sp. NPDC053367 (assembly GCF_044545925.1). Lineage (NCBI taxonomy): Bacteria > Bacillati > Actinomycetota > Actinomycetes > Kitasatosporales > Streptomycetaceae > Streptomyces > Streptomyces sp. NPDC053367. Next base: position 107,598 of record NZ_JBITYN010000007.1, read on the forward strand.
TGGTCGTACGCCGTCCAGACCTGGCCCATGCCGCCCTGGCCGATGAGCGTGGCCAGTTGGTAGCGGCCGGCGACCACACGGCCTGCCGTCACGGTCATCGTCCGCCCTCGGACCGGCCGTCGTGACCGTCCTGGTTGCGCAGGTAGTTGCTCAGTTCGTCGAGTTCCGCGCGGACCTGGTCGATACGGGCCGGCTCGGGGCGCTGCGGCGCCGAGGCGGGGCCCTGCGCGGGGGCCTGGGGTATCCGGTCGGGCTGCGGCTGGGGGACCGGCGTGGGGGCGCCGGGCCCGAACACCGGGGCGCCCTGGCTGCCGAACGTGCTCGTGTACGGCGACGCCGGCGGGGTGGGGTGCGGGTAGCCGTAGGGCGCCTGGAAGGCGGGCGCCACCGGCGGCGGGACCGGACCGGCGAACGGGCGCCGCCGGCCGCCGAGGGTGATGTCCACGGTCAGGAAGTAGGCGGCACTCGCCGCGCCCAGGAGCATGACCCCGGCCATGGCCACATCGCCACGCGCGTCCGACTCCGGCACCGAACCCACCACCGCGAGCGCGGTGATGGACAGCGGCAGGCTCACCCAGGCCGCCGTCCAGTCGTACCACCGGCCACGCAGGTACGCGACGCGGAAGAGCGGCACACAGGCGAGCAGTCCGCACGAGAGCAGACCGGCGACGGCGAACAGCACGCGCAGGGTGATGACCGTGGCCGAACCTCGGGAGGGCGGCACCGCGCCGTGGCCGTACATGACTGCTCCTGGACCGGGATGGACTGACTTCGACGTAGAGGTCGAGCGTATAGGCCGACACCGACAACCGGTCCGGAGTTGTACCGAACCGTTGTCGTCCTGATCAGGTCGGCACCGCCTCGTCATCCCGTCATACGGTCCCGAGGGGCGGCCGGCCCCGGCCGGCGCGGCTCAGTCCGGTGTCACCGTGCCGTCCGTCAGCCCGTCGTACATCCCGCGCACCAGCTGCTCCCCGAGCCGGCTCGCGCGCCTGAGCGCCCGCTCGAACTCGTCGAGTGCACGGAACCGCGCGCCGTAGCGCCGCTGTTCGTCGAGGGCGAGCCGGGGCAGTTGCAGGCGCCGTACGTCGAGCCGGGTGGCGGTGGAGGCATAGCTGCTGGCCTGGCGGTTGTTGGCGGTGCCGCGCAGGAAGCCGGCCAGGAACCACGGGTCGAGCGCCGTGGGGTCGGGCCGCAGCAGGACGAGGTTGCGCCCCAGGGCGGCGCCCCCGGTCGCCTCGTCGATGACACGCGCCACCGCGCCGCCGCCGAGCACCGGCACGACGACGTCCCCGGGCCGCGTCAGCACGGCTTCCTCGTCGCTCTCGGGCAGCGAGCCGGAAGGCGTGGTTCCGGCCAGCACGTCGTGGTCGGTGAGCACCGGCACACGCGCGTGGCCGCCGTTTCCGCCGGTGCGCATCACCAGGGCACCCCCGCGCGCGAGTTCGCCGACGGTGGTCAGCGGCCAGCGCGTCTGCTGGGCGGCACCGGCCGGTGCGGGCGCGAGGTCGGCCGTCAGCCGCAGGGTCTCGCCGAGGCGGTCGCGTACGGCGGTGAGCTGCTCGGCGCCGTCGGCCGCGGCCGGAGGCGGCAGGTGACGGGCGGGGGCGAGGTCGACGTCGTCGTCGAGGAGTTCGATGACGGGCACCGCGCGGGCCACGCCCGGCTGCTCCTCGACCGTGCCCGCGCGGTCGAAGGCGCGCCAGGCGTCGAGCACCGACTCCTGCACCGCGCGCCAGTCGGGCCCGCCGCGCCCCTCCCCCGCGAACTGCCCGGCGTCCGCGAGCAGCACCTCGGCGGCGACAGGCTGCGCGGACGTCTGCGCGGGCCGGCGCAGCACCCACAGGTGCAGCGGGATGTTGTACGGCGGCGCGGCGCCGACGGGCAGCGCGACGACCGCGCGCAGCGCGCCCCGGCGGAGCAGATCGGCCCTGATACGGCGGCCGGAACGACGGGACGCCGCGGCGGGCGGCATCAGCAGCACGGCCGTGCCGCCGTCCCGCAGCCGGGCGAGCGCGTGCTGCACCCAGGCCAGCTCCGACTCGTTGCGGGCGGGGAAGCCGTACTCCCAGCGCGGGTCGTAGGCGAGTTCGTCGTGGCCCCAGTTGCGCTCGTTGAACGGCGGGTGGCACAGGACGGCGTCGGCGCGCAGCCCGGGGTGGCCGTCGGCGCGCAGCGCGTCACCGGCCGCTCCGTGCACGACGGCCCTCGTGTGCAGGGCGAGCCGGAGCGTGGTGAGCGCGGCCAGGTCGGGGGCGCTGTCCTGGGCGTACAGCTCCTGCTCGGGGCGGGCCTCGACGGCACGCAGCAGGGCGCCGGTGCCGCAGGCCGGGTCCAGGACGGTGCGGGAGGGTCCGGCGAGGTCGGCCATGAGCCGGGCGAGTTCGGCGGGCGTGAGGGTGTACTGGCGCGGGTTGGCGTCCAGGTGCCGGCCGAGCAGGAACTCGAAGGTCTGCCGCGCGCCGAGCTCCGCCGCCAGCTCGGCCGCGCCGCGCAGGAGGGGGACGGAGGGGAGGATCTCCGGGCCGGTGGGGATGTGGACGGCGCCGACGGTGTTGGCGTGGCGACGGGTGTTCTGGTTCACAGGGCTCTGCGTCGGTGCGGGGTTCACAGCAGCGTGCCCTGCGGGGTTCACAGCAGCGTGCCCTGCGGGGTTCACAGCAGCGTGCCCCGGTGCGGGGTTCACAGCGGGCTCCGCCGAGCCGGAGTTCACAGCGGACCCAGCCGAGCCGGAGTTCACAGCTCCCTGCGCCGATGCGGGGTTCACAGCGTCGGCCCCCGAGTCGGCGTTCACAGCAGCCCCGGCCGAGCCGGAGTTCACGCCGCCCCGCCCCGGTCCCGAGTTCACAGCCCCCTGCCCTGTCTGCCCGCTCACAGTCGCCTGCGCGGAAAGACCGTTCACAGAGTCCCGCCCGGACGGCGCGTTCACAGAGTCCCGCCCAGACGGTGCGTTCACAGGCCCCCGCCCGGAGGCCGAGTTCACAGCACCCGCTCCCGAGGCACCGCCCGCTCCGGAGTCACTACCGCCGCCGAAGCGCGTCACGATCACCTGCCGCAGCGCCTCCGGCAGCATCGCGGCGAGCCGTTCGTCGGAGCCGGCGCTCACTTCGAGCCACACCGTCGGCCGGTCATGGATGAGCAGCAAGACGCACCCGGCGTGGGCGAGTGCCGCTACCGGTCCCTCGGGGTGCCCGGCGAGCTGCTGCCAGACCCGTTCCCGCAGGGGTACTTCGGCGAGTTTGCCCTGGCGGCGCAGCCATGCCTCGACCTCGGCGAGTGCGAAGGAGGGGCTGGTCTCGGTGCCTCCGACGGGCTTGGGGAAGTCGGCGTGCCGGCGGCGCCAGTTGCTCACGGCGGCTCGGCCGACACCGGCGAGCCGTGCGATTCCGGCGGCCGTCACCTCTGTCGCGTTGTCCTGCACTGGCAGCCGCTCCCCTCGTCCCGAATCCCCGTGACCCCTGTGTGGCGTCGAGCATACCGACGTACGCAAGAGCTACCGATTCACGGACCGTACGCAAGATTCGGGAGTTCACGGTCGTGTACCACTCCGACTCTGTGAACCGTGTTGACTCGGTTCACAGCGCATGCTCTTATTGACCCAGCGAACGAGCGGCTGCCGGTCGGAGGCAGTCGTCGCTTAGGGGAGGGAACAGCCATGGGTATGAAGGGCAAGGTCGCGCTGGGTGCCGTCGTGGGGGTCGTCGTCATCGCCGCCGTGTCGGCGAACGCGGGGGACAACGGCGACGGCGGCACCTCCGGAAGCGGCAAGGGCTCTTCCGCGGCCGCCGACCGCAAGCCGGGGGGCGCCGCCGAGGACACCGGCGACACCGCCGAGCGCACGGACAAGGCCGCCGCCATCGACGGCGACGGCGACTACCAGGTCGGCGGCGACATCAAGCCCGGCACCTACCGCAGCACCGGCAACAGCGACGGCATGTGTTACTGGGAGCGCGCCAAGGACGCCTCCGGCGAGCTGGACTCCCTGCTGGCGAACGACAACGTCACCGGTACGAGCTACGTCACCGTCAAGGCCACGGACAAGCTGTTCACGTCCAGCGACTGTGCCGACTGGGAGGCCGTCGACCCGAAGGCCAAGAGAAGCTCCCCGAAGGCCGCGATGGCCGGCGACGGCGGCATGTTCAAGGTCGGGGTCGACATCGCCCCGGGTACGTACAAGTCGACCGGCAACACCGACGACATGTGCTACTGGGAGCGCACCAAGGACGCCGAGCACTCCATCGACTCGATCATCGCGAACAACAACGTCTCCGGCACCGCGGTCGTGACCATCGACGCCTCGGACGCCTACTTCAAGACGTCGGGCTGCCAGGACTGGAAGAAGGCCTGAGCGAGCCCCTCGTGCGGGGCGTGGCGCGAACGCGCGACGCCCCGCCGGCCCCCGCACCCCCACCCGCATCACCGCACCGCACCGCACCCCCCACCCGCATCAACAACCGCATCACCACTCCGAGGAACTGCCATGCGCATCAACACCGTTGTCGCCCTCTGCATCGCCGCCACGACGGCCGTGGTCTTCACCGGCTGCGCCGACAGCAACGACGCCAAGAGCACCGGCGGCGCGACCCCGACCCCGTCCAAGGCCGCGGAGCCGTTCCCGGGCATGAGCGGCGGCGAGATCGCCGACAAGGCCTTCAGGACGACCATGGACGCCCGGTCGGTGCGGGTGAAGGGCGACATCCAGGACGAGGCGAGCGGCGGCCCGCTGCGGATCGACATCGCGCTCGACAGCGAGGGCGACTGTGTCGGCACGCTGAGCGCCGACGGCGGCAGGACCGATGTGATCAGGGTCGGCGACGCCGTGTACACGCGCTTCGACGAGGCCTTCCTGCGCGCCCAGATGAAGGGCGAGCCCAAGGAGGACACCGACGCGGCCGTGGACATGCTCGCCGGGAAGTGGACCACCTCGGGCAAGGACGCCGAGGCCGCCGAGATCGCCGACCTGTGCGACCTCGAGACGCTGCTCGGCGACGAGACCCAGGGCGCCTCCGACGCCACCCGCGGCAGGACCACCACCGTCGGGGGCACCCCCGCGCTGGCCCTCGAGGAGAAGGACGGCAAGGACACCTACACGGCGTACGTCGCCACCACGGGCAAGCCCTACGTCCTGCGCCTGGACAGCGACGCCGCCGACGACACCGGCAGCCTCGTCTTCAGCGACTACGACAAGCCCGTCGCGGCGAAGAAGCCGGCCGGCGAGATCCTCGACCTCGACGACCTCGGCTGAGGCGAAGGCGCCCGGACACAAGGAACCGGGCCCCGGGCCCCGGGCCCCGAGCACAAGGCCCACGGCCCACGGCCCAACCCGCGAGGCCCGACGCGCAAAGGCCCAATGCGCAAGGCCCGACGCGCAAGGCCCGACGCGCAAAGGCCCGACGCGCAAGGCCCGACGCGCAAAGGCCCGACGCGCAAAGGCCCGGCGCGCAAGGCACGCCGGTCCAAGGCGCCTCAGAACACCCGCCGCATCCACACGTTCGGCTCGACGTACACCGCGTACCCGTGCGCCGCCGACACCCGTACCGGAACCAGCGCGCCGGGCACCTCCACCTCGCCGTCGGTGTCGAACGGCAGACCGGTCCAGCGGCGCCACTCCTCCAGCGACGCCGCCACGGTCATCGACGCGGGCGCCACCGACTCCACGGCGGCGCCCGCGCGGGCATGCTGCCGCAGCCACGGGTCGTGCGGCAGTCCGTCGGGGCGCACTCGGTGGGCGTACTCCCGCATGGGTGTACGGGGTTCGAGGTGCTTGGCGTTGGGGCGTACCGGGGCGACGACCTGGCGGTGGCCCAGTGCACGCGCGTTGTCGTGCATCGCGGTGAGCATACGGCCGGACAGTCCGGTCCCCTGGGCGTGCGGCGCGACGACGACGGAGACAGCGCTGACGGTGTCGGGGGCGACTCCGCGGCGCAGGTCGGAGAAGGCCCAGATCAACACTTGGTCCCAGCCGCGCGCGGGCAGTTCGCCACGGCCCTCGGCGGCCAGGGCGAACGGCACGCTGAAGGCGTGCGCGACCACCTCGCCCCGCTCGTCCTCGGCGGCCAGGGCGTACTGCGGGAACTCCGTGGCGATACGGCCGTAATGGGCGTTGCCCACCAGGTCCTGCGTCACGAACTCCGGCCAGGTGTCCGCCATGGCGAAGACGGGCTCCACCAGGTCGGGGCGGTCGGCGAGAGTCGACACCTTCACGTCCATGCGCTCACGGTAGGCACAGGGGCGAGCGGCCGAAAACCGGTTTTCCCGCGCCCGACGCCCTCAACGCGTCCCGCTCACCCCCCGCCCCTCAACGCGTCCCGCTCACCCCCGCCCGTCAACGCGTCCCGCTCACCCCCGCCCCTCAGCGCGCGACCCTCGTCCCCCGCCCCTCGACGCGTGACGCTCAGTCGGCGTGGAACCTCGCCGGTGCGTCCGTCGGGTTCCCTCCGGCCGGCAGCCGCTGTCCGGGGCAGTGCGACAGCACCCGCTTCATGGCCTCCTTCTCGGCGGCCGTCACCCACACCCCGTACTTGCGCTTCACGGCCACCTGGTTGGCGACGTACGCGCACCGGTACTCCTTGTTGGGCGGCAGCCAGGTCGCCGCGTCGCCGTCGCCCTTGGCGCGGTTGGTGCCAGCGTCGACGGCGCGCAGGTTGAGCGGGTCGTTGGCGAAGGCTATGCGCTTGCCGGGGTCCCACTTCTGGGCACCCTTCTGCCAGGCGTCGGACAGCGCGACGACATGGTCGATGTCGACCTGGCTGCGCCCGCGTACGTAGGCGATGTCCTGGCCGGTGTAGGGGTCGGGGTCGAGGGTGCCGGAGGTGACCTTGCAGTGGCCGTCGCCGAACTCGACGTCCTCCAGATCGCGTCGGAGTATGTCGTCGCGGGTGCCGCAGCCGTTGGAGTCGGTGTCCGCCCAGGGGGTGCCGAAGCGGTCCCGGTCGTAACCGCTCCTGGGCGCACGGCCCTTGACGGTCAGCGAGTCGACGGCGGTGAGTGCGGCACCCCCGCCCGCTCCGGCTCCGTTCTCACCTGAGGCGCCCGTGCCCCCCGTCTCCTCCGTGCACCCGGAGACGGCGAACAGCACCGCCACCGCGGTCACGGCCCAGCCCCTGCGACGCGCCACCGAGAGCCCCTCCCCTTGTCTGTGCCTGCCTCCACGGTAGCGGCGGAGAGGTCCAGACCAGAACCGTCCCAACTTGCACATGCCTCGCAACTCGGGCGTATCGTCGATTCTGAGTCACCTCGGAAGGAGCTCTGGATGGGCATCTTCGACAGGTTCAAGAGCCATGCGTCGCGCGACAAGGCCAAGGGCATGTCCGACGCCGCCGAGAAGCAGGTCAACGAGAGGACGGGCAACAAGTACGAGAGCCAGGTCGACGCCGCGCAGCGGCAGGCCGAGCGCCGGCTCGGCATGGACCGGGACGAGTCGCCGCCCGACCGGCCGTAGAACCGGCGCACCCGCCGGACACGGAGACGTAGCGGAAGGGTGCGCGGGCCGCCGGAGTGCCGGCGTGGCCCGCTTCGGCCTTCGGCCTCCGCGACCATCCGGAAAAGGAAGCCGTCCGCCGTTCCCCACCGACCGCGGACGGCTTCTCGGTGCGCCCGGCCCCGCTCGGCGGCCCTCACACCTTCCCGATCCCCAGGGTCGTCTCCGACGGCAGCAGCCCCGAGGACAGCACCGCCACCCAGAAGTCGCCCAGGAGCTCGACGAGCCGGTCGGCGCGCTGGGCGCCGAGCGCCTGCCAGGGCCCGGCGGCCAGCCGGTCGGTGTCCGCCTCGACCGAGCGGCGCAGCTCCCGGCCCGCCTCGGTCGCCGTGCCGTCCTCCTCGACCAGACCGCGCGCGACAAGACGACGACGGGCGGCGGCCCACTCCTGGTCGCTCCAGCCGCGGCTGGCGAAGCGCTCCTCGGAGGCGGCGCCGATCGCGGCGAAGGAGACCAGGGACTCGGCCGGGTCGAGGCCGGCTATGAGCAGGGCGGCCACATGGCCGTCGCCGCGGTGCTCGCGCAGGACGGTCGCCGCGTGCCAGAGCTGCAGATGCGGGGCCTCGGGCCACTCCAGCGCGGCGTTGGCCGCGGCCAGCGGGCGTCCGGCGGTCACGGCCGCCTCCGCGGCCAGCCGGGCGAGCGCGGCCGCCTCGGCGAGCTCCGGGCCGTCGACGCGGTCCGCGCCGAACAGCGCGCGGTAGGCCCGGTCCATGCCCCGCGACCGCGCGCGCAGCACGTCCTCGGGGCTCGCCGTCGCCCAGGCCCGGTCGATGTGCTCGGCGACCATGCCGGGGGCGAAGCTGTAGAACGCCGAGGTGACCGAGCGGCTGCCCACCGCGCCCAGCGGGGCGGCGCGGAAGGGGAAGTAGCTCGGCCAGCGCTCCTCGGTGCCGTACCCGAGCGCGGCGGCCTCCTCGAAGACCTCCGGCGCGTAGTAGAGCACCGCGTGCAGCGGCTCCAGCAGATGCCACAACTGCCGCACCCGCGCGGGCTCCACACCCATGGCGCCGTCCGCGTCCCGCACCTCGACCTGCTCGCCCATGGCGTACCCCCGTCCGTCCGTTCTCCGACCGACCCCAGTGCACCACATGTCACCGACAGCGGTGCGGCCCTGTGGACAACCGGAGAACGGGACGGGACCCGGGGCGGGGGCGGGGGCTACGACCCCAGCACCGACGCCAGGAACTCCCCGACCCAGCCCAGCAGTTCCCGGCCGACCAGCGGCTTCCCGCCGACCTTCGCGGTCTTCGGGCGCGGCACCAGCACCTGGTGCACGGCCGGCTTGATGACGGATCCCGGGTACAGCCGCTTCAGCCGCAGCTCCTGCGACTCGCGCAGCTCCACCGGCGCGAAGCGGATGTTGTTGCCCTGCAGCACGACCTCGCCGACCCCGCAGGCTCGCGCCAGCATCCGCAGCCCGGCCACCAGCAGCAGGTTCTCCACCGGCTCGGGCAACTTGCCGTAGCGGTCGAGGAGTTCCTCGCGGACGGCCTTGATGTCCTCCTCGGAGTTGGCGGAGGCGATGGCCCGGTAGGCCTGCAGGCGCAGCCGCTCGCCGGGCGCGTACTCGTGCGGGACGTGTGCGTCGACCGGCAGTTCGATCTTGACCTCGAGCGGCGGCTCCTCCTCGATCTCGCCCGACTCCAGCTGCCGCCGGTAGTCGGCGACCGCCTCGCCGACCATGCGGACGTACAGGTCGAAGCCGACGCCGGCGATGTGGCCGGACTGCTCGCCGCCGAGCAGGTTGCCCGCGCCGCGGATCTCCAGGTCCTTCATCGCCACGTACATGCCCGCACCCATCTCGGTGTGCTGGGCGATCGTCGCCAGCCGTTCGTGCGCGGTCTCGGTCAGCGGCTTCTCCGGCGGGTACAGGAAGTAGGCGTACCCGCGCTCACGGCCGCGACCGACACGGCCGCGCAGCTGGTGCAGCTGGGACAGGCCGAAGGTGTCGCCGCGTTCCACGATCAGGGTGTTGGCGTTGGAGATGTCGATGCCGGACTCGACGATCGTCGTCGAGACGAGCACGTCGAACTTCTTCTCCCAGAAGTCGACGACGACCTGCTCCAGCGCGGCCTCCGACATCTGGCCGTGCGCGGTGGCGATGCGCGCCTCGGGGACGATGTCCCGCAGCCGCGCGGCCGCGCGGTCGATGGACTCGACACGGTTGTGGATGTAGAAGACCTGGCCCTCGCGCAGCAGCTCGCGGCGGATCGCGGCGCCGATCTGCTTCTCCTCGTACGGCCCGACGAAGGTCAGCACCGGGTGCCGTTCCTCGGGCGGGGTGGTGATCGTCGACATCTCGCGGATGCCGGTGACGGCCATCTCCAGGGTGCGCGGGATCGGCGTGGCCGACATGGTCAGCACGTCCACGTTGGCGCGCAGCTTCTTCAGCTGCTCCTTGTGCTCGACGCCGAAGCGCTGCTCCTCGTCGACGATGACCAGGCCGAGGTCCTTGAACTTGGTCTCCGAGGAGAACAGCCGGTGCGTGCCGATGACGACGTCCACCGAGCCCTCGCGCAGGCCCTCCAGGACGGCCTTGGCCTCGGTGTCGGTCTGGAACCGGGACAGCGCCTTCACGGTCACCGGGAACTGCGCGTATCGCTCGCTGAAGGTGCCGAAGTGCTGCTGCACCAGCAGGGTGGTCGGCACCAGCACGGCGACCTGCTTGCCGTCCTGGACGGCCTTGAAGGCGGCCCGTACCGCGATCTCGGTCTTGCCGTAGCCGACGTCGCCGCAGATCAGGCGGTCCATCGGGACCGTCTTCTCCATGTCCTCCTTGACCTCGGCGATCGTGGTGAGCTGGTCGGGCGTCTCGGCGTAGGGGAAGGCGTCCTCCAGCTCGCGCTGCCAGGGCGTGTCGGGCCCGAAGGGGTGGCCGGGGGCGGCCATGCGGGCGCTGTACAGCTTGATCAGGTCGGCGGCGATCTCCTTGACGGCCTTCTTGGCGCGCGCCTTGGTCTTGGTCCAGTCGGCGCCGCCCAGGCGGTGCAGGGTGGGCGCCTCGCCGCCGACGTACTTGGTGATCTGCTCCAGCTGGTCGGTGGGGATGTACAGCCGGTCGCCGGGCTGGCCGCGCTTGGCGGGCGCGTACTCGACGACCAGGTACTCGCGGGTGGCGCCCTGGACGGTGCGCTGGACCATCTCGATGTAGCGGCCGACGCCGTGCTGCTCGTGGACGATGTAGTCGCCCGCCTCCAGGGTGAGCGGGTCGATGGTCTTGCGGCGGCGGGCGGGCATCCGGGTGCCGTCGCGGCCGGCGGCCCGCTGTCCGGACAGGTCGGTCTCGGTGAGGACGGCGATCTTCAGCGCCGGGTGGACGAAGCCGTGCTCGATCGACCCGCACGCCACGTGCACGACCGACGGCTCGATGTCGCCGAGGACGGTCTCCAGGCGGGCGGCGACGCCCTCGCCGCCGAGGACCTCGACGGTGCGGGCGGCCGGGCCGTGGCCCTCGGTGACGAAGACGGTGCGCCAGCCGTCGGCGAGCCAGCCCTTGGTGTCGGCGAGCGCCTTGGCGGTGTCGCCGCGGTAGGCCTCGGGGGCGTGCAGGCCGACCTTCAGGGTGTCCGCGTCGAGCTCCTCGTCGGCGGCGAACGGCGACACCGACCACCACATCATGTCCAGCTCGCGCGCGCGGTCGCGCACGTCGGCGATGGACCACAGGGAGGCCGCGCCGACGTCGATCGGCGCCTCGCCGCCGCCCGCGGTGGCGGCCCAGGACGCCTGCAGGAACTCCTGGGAGGTCGCCACGAGATCGGCGGCACGCGTGCGTACCCGCTCCGGGTCGCAGACGACGGCCATGGCGCCCTTGGGCAGGACGTCCAGCAGCAGTTCCATGTCGTCGACGAGGACCGGCGCGAGGGACTCCATGCCCTCCACGGCGATGCCCTCGGCGATCTTGCCGAGCAGCTCGCCCAGCTCGGGGTGCTGTTCGGCGAGGGCACGCGCACGCGTGCGGACGTCCTCCGTCAGCAGGAGTTCACGGCAGGGCGGCGCCCACAGGCCGTGTTCGGCGACCTCCAGGGAGCGCTGGTCGGCGACCTTGAAGTAGCGGATCTCCTCGACGTCGTCGCCCCAGAACTCGATGCGCAGGGGGTGTTCCTCGGTGGGCGGGAACACATCGAGGATGCCGCCGCGGACGGCGAACTCGCCGCGCTTCTCGACGAGCTCCACGCGCGCGTACGCGGCCGCGGCGAGGGCCTCGACGATCTCGTTCAGGTCGGCGCTCTGCCCGGTCCGCAAGGAGACCGGCTCCAGGTCGCCGAGGCCCTTGACCTGCGGTTGCAGCACGGACCGTACGGGCGCGACGACGACGGAGACCGGGCCGGTCTCGGGGTCGTCGGGGCGTGGGTGGGCGAGGCGGCGCAGAACGGCGAGGCGGCGGCCGACGGTGTCGCTGCGGGGGCTGAGCCGCTCGTGCGGCAGCGTCTCCCAGGAGGGGTACTCCACGACGGTGTCCGGCGGCAGCAGGGAGCGCAGGGCGGCCGCGAGGTCCTCGGCCTCCCTGCCGGTGGCGGTGACGGCGAGGACCGTGCGTCCGGCCTCGCGGGCGAGGGCCGCGACCGCGAAGGGACGGGTCGCGGGCGGGCCGACGAGGTCGACGTGCATGCGGTTGCCGTCCGCGGCCGCCGTGATCGCTTCCGCGAGGGCGGTGTCCTTGACGACGGCGTCGAGCAGACCGTGCAGACTCATGGAGGGGGCTTTCCGTCCAGGTGGGCAACGCGAAGGGCCCGACACGCGGGGCGGGCCGGGGCTTCCCAGAGTACGTCCACCCGGGGACGGTCACCCGGCGGAATCGAACGGCCGGCCGGTGGAGCGCGTACGGGTCCGGCGCCGGAAGTCGCTGTGACTTCCGGCGCCGGACCCTTTCCCCCGCAACCCCCGTGTGCGGTGGACGTACCCGCCCTAGTCGGTGCCGATCGCGTTCAGGACGTTCATCCGTCCCGCCCGGAACGCCGGGATCAGTGCCGCGAGCAGGCCCACGAACGCCGAGCCGATGAACACGCCGGTGATCGTCGGCCAGGGGATCTCCAGGACCTTCAGGCCCTCGAGTTCGAGCAGCTGCTGCGCGGTCGCGCCCCAGCCCATGCCGAGGCCCAGGCCGAGCAGGGCGCCGAAGAGGGCGATGACGACCGACTCCAGGCGGATCATGCGGCGCAGCTGGCGGCGCGAGAGGCCGATGGCGCGCATCAGGCCGATCTCCCTGGTCCGCTCGACGACCGACAGGGCGAGAGTGTTCACCACACCGAGGATCGCCACGATGATCGCCAGGGCGAGCAGCCCGTAGATCATGTTCAGCAGCTGGCCGATCTGGTCCTTCAGCGCTTCCTTGTAGTCGGTCTGGTCGCGGACCTGGTACTGCGGGTAGTCGTCCATCGACGCCTTCAGCGCCTTGTACGCGGCCGCCTCCTGGCCGTCCTTCGCCGAGGCGAAGACCATCATGTCCAGCGGCATGTCCTTGGCCGGCACATGGCGGGCCAGCGTGCTGATGGAGGTGTACATGGCGCCCTGGTCGAGGACGGCCTCGCTGCTGGTGATCGCGCGGACCGTCAGCTTCGCGCTGGCACCACCGGGCAGGGAGACGTCGATCGTGGAGCCGAGGCGGATGCCGTGCTCCTCGGCGAACTCCTCGTGGACGGACATCGCGTCGGGCCGGTAGGCGTCGGCGAGGTCACCCTGGACGGTCTCCACGCGCAGGTCCTGGGCGTACGTCGGGTCGGCGGCCGTGAGCGCGGTGTCCTCGACGGTCTTGCCGTCGGGGGTGCGGAAGTCGGCCTCCAGGTGCTTGTACTCGGTGACCCGCTCCAGCCCCGGTGAGTTCTTGATCGCCTGGACGGCCTGGGCGGTGATCAGCTGGTCGCCGTTGTCGTCCATGACGATGAAGTCCGTGCCGACGCTCTTGTCGAGCTCGTCCGTCGCGGAGGCCACCATCGAGGAGCCGACCACCGACAGACACGCCACCAGCGCGAGCCCGATCATCAGCGCGGCGCCCGTGGCGCCGGTGCGGCGCGGGTTGCGCAGCGCGTTGCGCTCGGCCATGCGACCGACGGGCCCGAACATCCGCAGCAGGACGGCGCTGAGGACCCGGACGACACCGCCCGCGAGAACCGGACCGATCACGACGAAGCCGATGAGGCTGAGGACGATGCCGAGGCCGAGGAACTGCGCGCCCTCGCTCGCCTTGTCCACGGTCGTGGTGACGTACAGCGCGAATCCGCCGGCGCCGGTGAGGACGAGACCGATCAGCGCGCGCACCAGACCGGCCCTGCCGTCGGCGGGGGTGCCGGCGTCGCGCAGGGCGGCCATCGGCGAGATCTTGCCCGCGCGGCGGGCGGGGAGGTAGGCGGCCAGGACGGTGACGACGACGCCGAGGAGCAGGCCGAGCGCCGGGGTCGTCCAGGCGACCGTCAGGTCGCTGGTGGACAGGTTCATGCCCATCAGGCCCATGAGCTTCATCAGCCCGATCGCGAGGCCGACGCCCGCGCCGGCGCCCAGTACCGAGCCGACGACACCGAGCAGCAGCGCCTCGACCAGCACGGACCGGTTGACCTGCTTGCGGCTGGAGCCGATGGCGCGCATCAGGCCGATCTCCCGGGTGCGCTGGGCGACCAGCATGGAGAACGTGTTGATGATCAGGAACACGCCGACCAGGAACGCGATCCCGGCGAAGCCGAGCATGGCGTACTTGATGACGTTCATGAACTCGCCGACGTCCTTGGCGTTCTCGTCGGCGATCTCCTTGGCGGTCTGCACCTGGTAGCCGCCGCCGAGGGCCCGGGCGACGTTCCGCTTCACCTGCGCGTCGGTCATGCCGGCCGCCGCGGTGACGTTGACGTCGGTGTACACGCCGCTCTCGCCGACCAGCGCCCGCTGCGCGGTCTTCGTGTCCAGGTAGAACAGCGCGGCACCGGGGTTGGTGACCTTGAACTCGACGACGCCGGAGACCTTCGCCCGGTGCGTGCCGACGGCCGTGATGACGCCGAGCTCGTCGCCGAGCTTCAGGTGGTGCTTGTCGGCGGTGTCGGCGTCGACCATCACCTGGTCCGGTCCCTCGGGCGCCGAACCGGAGGCGATCTTCATGGTGCGCGCCTCGTTGGCGTTCCAGTTGCCGACGATCGTCGGGGCGCCGCTGGAGGGCGAGAGGCTGTCCTTGTCGGCGTCGACGACGGTCACCGACGTCGAGAAGACGGCGCCCTCCGCGGACTGCACGCCGTCGATCCGGCGCACCTTCTCCAGCACGGACGCCGGCATGGCGGGCGGACGGCCGTTGTCGGAGGTGGTCTCACCGGTGCCGGAGGCCTCCTTCGGGCTGACGGTGACATCGGAGGCGGTGGCCTGGAACAGCTTGTCGAACGTCGTGGTCATGGTGTCGGTGAACACCAGCGTGCCGCACACGAACGCCACCGACAGCAGCACCGCCACCGCCGACAGCGCCATACGGCCCTTGTGCGCGAAGAAGTTGCGCATCGAGGTCTTCAGCACGGTCATGACGTACGCCCCCGGGCGTCGAAGTCCTTCATGCGGTCCAGCACCTGGTCGGCGGTCGGCTGGTGCATCTCGTCGACGATCCGGCCGTCGGCGAGGTAGAGCACCCGGTCGGCGTAGGACGCGGCGACGGGGTCGTGAGTGACCATGACGATCGTCTGGCCCAGCTCGTCCACCGAGCGGCGCAGGAAGCCGAGGACCTCGGCGCCCGCGCGCGAGTCGAGGTTTCCGGTCGGCTCGTCACCGAAGATGATCTCCGGCCGGGCGGCGAGCGCACGCGCCACGGCCACCCGCTGCTGCTGGCCGCCCGACAGCTGCGTCGGCCGGTGCTTGAGCCGCCCGGCGAGCCCGACGGTCTCCACGACCCGGTCCAGCCACGCCCGGTCCGGCCTGCGGCCCGCGATGTCCATGGGCAGGGTGATGTTCTCCAGCGCGTTCAGCGTGGGCAGCAGGTTGAACGCCTGGAAGATGAAGCCGATCCGGTCCCGGCGCAGCTGCGTGAGCTTCTTGTCCTTCAGCCCGGTGATCTCGGTGTCGTCCAGGTAGATCTGACCGCTCGTCACGGTGTCGAGGCCGGCCAGGCAGTGCATCAGCGTGGACTTGCCGGACCCCGACGGTCCCATGATCGCGGTGAACTGCCCGCGGGCGATGTCGACGTCCACATGGTCCAGGGCGACGACACGGGTCTCCCCGGACCCGTACGCCTTGACGACCTGTCGCGCCCGCGCGGCGACGGCCGTACGCCCTCCAGTGCTCTTGTGCCCGGGAATGGTCACAGCCGAAGTCACGGTATGTCTCCTCAGTCGGTCGTCGAGCGGTACGGGTGAAGCGGTACGTCCATGAGTCTGCTGGCCGGGGCGGGTCCGGCGCGCTGGTGCCCGGCCCCCTCTTGTGCGGGGGAAAACCCCACCCCCGTCGTTCGGGTACGCCGCCCCCAGCGGCGTACTGCCAGATTAGGAACGGCCCGCCGCCGTCTCGTCCTCCGGCGGGACGAACGCTCCCCGAGCCGAAGTACGGAGGTACCCCTAGGGGAGTCCACCCGCGGTCGGACGTCCTCTCGGGGATCCGTAGACCCTCGGACCCACCCAGGCTCCACCCTCCCGCCGCGTCAGGCTCAAGTGGGAAGCTGTCCCGCAGCAGATGAGTGCAAGGGACAACGACCCGTGCGGCGACGACCGACGGCGAACCGGGAGGACGCACACGTGGGCACCACCAGACCCGCGGCCACGGACGGCGCGCGCCAGGACACGGCACCACGGCGGCGCGGGGCCGTGGTCGCCGCGCTGATGCTGTCGATGGCGCTGGCCGCCCTCGACTCCACGATCGTCTCCACCGCCGTCCCGCAGATCGTCGGCGACCTCGGCGGCTTCTCCGTCTTCTCCTGGCTCTTCTCCGGCTATCTGCTCGCCGTGACCGTCACCCTGCCCGTCTACGGCAAGCTGTCCGACACCTTCGGCCGCAAACCCGTCCTCGTCGCCGGGGCCTGCCTCTTCCTGCTGGGCTCCCTGCTGTGCGCGCTCGCCTGGAACATGGCCGCGCTCATCGCCTTCCGTGTCGTGCAGGGCCTGGGCGGCGGGGCACTGCAGGGGACCGTGCAGACGCTGGCCGCCGACCTCTACCCGCTGAAGGAACGCCCCAAGATCCAGGCCAAGCTGTCCACCGTGTGGGCCCTGGCCGCCGTCGCCGGGCCGGCCGTCGGCGGCGTCCTCGCCGGCTACGCCGACTGGCGCTGGATCTTCCTGGTCAACCTGCCCATCGGCGCGCTCGCGCTGTGGCTGATCGTCCGTCATCTGCACGAGCCCGAGCGGAAGAACGCGGCACGCGCGCGTGTGGACTGGGCGGGCGCCCTGGCCGTCTTCGCCTGCGGCGGCGTCCTGCTGACCGCGCTGGTGCAGGGCGGGGTGGCCTGGCCGTGGCTGTCGGCCCCGTCGCTGGGCCTGTTCGCGGCCGGCCTGGTGCTGGCCGGTGTGGTCGTGGCCGTCGAACGCCGGGCCGCCGAGCCGATCATCCCCGGCTGGGTGTGGCGGCGGCGCACCATAGCCGCCGTCAACCTCGCCCTCGGCGCCCTGGGCCTGCTGATGGTGGCGCCGACCGTGTTCCTGCCGACGTACGCCCAGTCGGTGCTCGGTCTGGGTCCCGTCGCGGCCGGCTTCGTGCTGTGCGTGTGGACGCTGAGCTGGCCCATCGCCGCCGCCCACAGCCAGCACCTCTACCGGCGCATCGGCTTCCGCGACACCGCCCTGCTGGGCATCGGCACCGCCGCGCTGATCCTGTCCGCCTTCCCCTTCCTGCCCTACCCCGGCGAGGCATGGCAGCCCGCGCTGCTGATGCTGCTGCTCGGCGCCGCCCTCGGCTTCTTCCAACTGCCGCTCATCGTCGGGGTGCAGTCCACGGTCGGCTGGTCCGAGCGCGGCACCACCACCGCCTCCGTGCTGTTCTGCCGCCAGACCGGGCAGACCGTCGGCGCCGCCGTCTTCGGCGCCGTCGCCAACGGCGTCCTCGCCGCCCGTCTCGGCGGCGCCGGTGACCTCGACTCCCTCACCGCAGCGCTGGACACCGGCCCGGCCCCGGAGTCCGTCCGGCACGCCATCGCCGACGCCGTCCACGCCGTCTACCTCGGTGCGGCGAGCGCGGCGGCCCTGGCGTTCCTGGTCCTGCTGTGCGTGGCGCCCCGGCGGTTTCCGGTGCTGCCCGCTGACTAGCGGCTTGTGAAAAGTCCGAGTTAACGGCGGTAACACCGCAGGTCATCGAGGTAAACGGTTACCGACCCGTCAGTTTGTCGAAAACCGTGCCGATCATGTTCCCGGCGAGTAACGTGCGTGCCCCGCACCCCCCACTCCCTGCGGTCCGCCGCCCGGACCCCAGCCGCGCAAGGAGCCCCGGGATGTCCCACGACCCGTCCCCGTCGTACCCGCACACACCCCCACCGCACCCCTCAGCGCCGTACCCCTCACCGCCGTACGCGGCACAGCCGTACGCACCACAGCCGTATACATCGCAGCCGTATACATCGCAGCCGTACGCGTCCCCCTCGTACGCCGCCTACCCCTGGCAGCCCGCACCCGACGGCGCACAGCACCCCACTGCGCCCGCCCCCGCGCACGCCCCGCTCGGGCACCACAGCGACCTGCGCGTCCTGCGCAGCGCCTACCGCTGGCAGCGCCGCACCGCCACACTCACCGCGCTCGGCTACTTCGTGCTGTTCCTGGTGATGTCGGCACTCGCCCCCGGCTTCATGACGGACACCGCGGCGAACGGCCTGCCCGTCGGCCTGCTCCTCGCACTGGTGCAACTCCCCGTCACCTGGCTCGCGATCGCCCTCTACGAGTACACGGCCCGCCGCTACGTCGACCCGATCGCCGACCGCATCCGCGAACACGCCCGGCTGAACGCCAAGCGGGAGGCCGGCCGATGAACGGCTTCAGCGACGACTCCCAGACCCTGTCCCTGCTGGCGTTCACCGCCGTCGCCACCGTCACGCTGCTGCTGTGCGTGATGACCGGCCCCGACCGCGACGACCTCGACGAGTTCTACACCGGCTACAACTCCCTGTCCCCGCTGCGCAACGGCATGGCCATCGCCGGCGACTACATCTCCGCCGCGACCGTCCTCGGCACCGGCGGCGTCATCGCCATCTACGGCTACGACGGCATCGTCCTCGCCCTGAGCACCACCCTGTCGCTGATGCTGCTGATGTTCCTGCTGGCCGAACCCCTGCGCAACGCGGGCCGGTTCACCATGGGCGACGCCTTCGCCCGCCGCATGCCCGGCCGCTCCGTACGCATCACCTCATGCCTCGTCACACTCGCCGCGCTGGTGCCGATGATGCTCGTCCAGCTCGCCGGCGCCGGACAACTGCTCTCCTTCATCCTCGGCTTCTCCGGCGCCTCCGTGCGCACCGGCTGCATCATCGGCCTCGGCGCCCTGATGATCAGCTACGCCGCGATCGGCGGCATGAAGGGCACCGCCCTCATCCAGATGCTGAAGATGGTCATGCTGCTCGGCTCCGGCGCCGTCGTCGCCGCGCTGCTGCTGAACCGCTTCGACTGGAACCCCGGAGCACTGTTCGGCGCGGCCGCCCGGCAGAGCGGGGTGGGCGACGAGTTCCTTCGCTCCGGCCTGTGGTTCGCGGGCAGCCCCGTCCCCGAACTGGACATGATCAGCACCCAGTTGGCGGTCGTCCTCGGCGGCGCCTGCCTCCCCCACGTCACCATGCGCATGTACACCGCCTCCAGCGCCCGCCAGGTACGACGCTCGATGTCCTGGGCCGTGTCGACCGTGGCCCTGTTCGTGCTGGTCGTCACCGTCGTCGGCGTCGGCGCGACGGCCCTGGTCGGCCGGGCCGCGGTCGTCCGGGCCGACCCGCAGGGCAACTCCGCCTATCTCCTCGGCTCACGCGCCGCGTTCGGCACCGGGCTGTCCACGGCGGAGGCCTTCCTCTTCACCGCCGTCACCACCGCCGTCTTCCTCACCCTGCTCGCCTCCGTCGCCGGGATGATCCTGGCCTGCGCCAACTCCCTCGCCCACGACGTCTTCGCCACCCGCGTGCGCGAGATGTCCGGCCGCCACGAGATGGCACTCGCCCGGATCTCCGCCCTCGCCGTCGGCGTCCCCGCCATCCTTCTCGCCACCCTGGCCCAGCACCGCAGCCTGCAGCCCCTGGTGACGTTCTCCTTCTGCGTCGGTGCCTCCGCCCTCGCCCCCGCGCTCGTCTACAGCCTCTTCTGGCGCCGCTACACCCGCACCGGCCTGCTCAGCACCCTCATCGGAGGCACGCTGTCCGTCCTGGTGCTGATGCCCGGCACCAACCTCGTCTCCGGCTCCGCCCACTCCGCCTTCCCCGAAGCCGACTTCAACTTCTACCCCTTCACCACCACCGGCCTCGTCACCATCCCGCTCGGCTTCGCGCTGGGCTGGCTCGGCACGGTGGCCTCCGGCGGCCGGGCGGCGGGGGAGCACCGGCGTCGGTACGAGGCGGTCGAGGCGTGGATTCTGGCGGGGGCCGTTCGGAAGGGGTGAGTGTCGCCGCCGACCGTGGGGGCGCGCGATGCCGTCGCCGCCGACCGCGGGGGGCGCGTGATGCCGTCGCCGCCGACCGTGGGGACGCGTGATGTCGTCGTCGGGCCGCGGGTGGCCGGGGGTTGCTCGCGCAGTTCCCCGCGCCCCTCAACGGCATCGCCCGAAGGCGTGACGCCGTCACCGGGCTGCCGGTCGTCGGGGCTTGCTCGCGCAGTTCCCCGCGCCCCTGGGGCGATGTCCTCCAGGCCCGTTTCCGAGGTGCTACTCCGTCGGCAGGCGGCCCGCTGTCAACGTGGTGAGGCTGCTGCGTACGTGGTCCATCTGGGCGCGTACGTCGTCCCAGCGCTCCCCGTGCTCCCGCAGGACGCGCTCGGTCTCGAGGGCTACGCGGTCCTCGTGCAGACGGGCCTCCGCGAGGAGTTCGGCAGCACGCGCGCAGGCCTCCTCCTGGTGGCGGCGGGCGGACGCCTCGGCCTCGGCGAAGGCCTGTCCGGCGTCCGACAGGGCGGCCTCGGCGCGGGCGGCGAGCTGGGCGTGGCGGGCGTCGAGGGCGGCCGCGCGGGCCTCGGTCTCGCGCTCGACGGCAGCCCACCGCTCGGCGTACTCCTTGTGCTGGTCGGCGAGCACACCGGAGGTACGCCGGCGCACCTCCCGCAGGGCGGCGAGCGCCTCGGCACGCAGCTCCTTCACCTCGCGCCGGGTGGTGACACGGATGCCGTCCGCCTCGGCGCGCGCCGCGAGCACCCTCACCCGGGCGCGTTCCTCGGCGTCCGCGCGCAACGCGTCGGCCTCCTCCTGCGCCTCCCGGCGCACGCGCACGGCGTGCTCCTCGGCCCGGGCGACCTGCTCGTGCGCTTCGCGCTCCGCCTGCTCACGCACGGCCGACGCCTCCTCCAGACCGAGCTGGAAAATACGCCGCGCACGCTCCCCCAGAGAGTCGTACGTCTGCGGCGCGAGCCCCGCCACCGTCTCGCGCAACCGCCCGAGCTCGGCCTCCATCTCCTTGGCGAGCACGGTGAGCCGGGCGGCCCGCTCCCAGGCCGCGTCCCGGTCCCGGCACAGCTCGGCCGTAAACCTCTCCACCTGCTCGGGGCGGTAGCCGCGCCCGCGGGCGGCGACAAAGCCATGCGGCGACACCGGTGCGCTGCTCATCGTGGAACCCCTCTCCGCCGACCCGCACGAAACGACGTACGACCGATTCGCTCGACCGCTGTCGCTTTTCGATTTCGCGCACATCTTGATGGATCAGACGGAAGTGTTCATAACGCGACACTCCGCACACAGGTTACGGAAGCAGGCAGAAGGGGCCGGTCCCGGTCGTCCAGCGACCAGGCCCGGCCCCTCCACGGGCGGCCCGCCTCCTCAGCGGCGAGACATCACAGCAAGCCGTCCCACATCTGCTCCAGCAGCACCGACCACCAGCTCTCCGGCGACCCCAGCGCCGCCGGGTCCAGCGCGGCGAGCTGCGCCTGGAAGTCGACCGTCCAGCGGCCCGCCTGCTCCTGGTTCAGCCCGAACCGCAGCCGCCACATCCGGCCCAGCAGCGCCAGGCACCGTACGAACTCCGGCAGCCCGGTGTTCACGAACTGCGGCGGCACCGGCGCCCCGCCCGGCCCGGCCTCCACCGGCACCGCGACGATGTTCGCCGTGCCGTACTGCACACACAGGGCCTTGCCGAAGTCGGTGCCCATCACGAGGTACGACCCCGCGTCCGCGGCCGGCTGCACACCCCGCTCCGCCGCCAGCTCCGCCAGCGTCGGCACAGGCCGCCCCGGCTGGGCCTGCGCCCAGAAGAACGGCCCCATGTCCACCGGCAGACCCGCCACCACCAGCGTGTGCGCCACCACCGGCGGCACACCCTGCCGCGACACCGCCGCCTGCTCGAACCGGAACACCCCCGGCCCGAACGCGGCGGCCAGCTCCTGGCCCACCGCCTCCGGCGGAACCGGCGGAACCGGCTGCACCGGCGGCAACGGCGCCCGCACCGGTGCCGGCCGCGCGGGCCCGTCCGCCACCTGGTGCAGCTCACCCTGGTGCGCCAGCAACTGCTGCATGCCCTGCTGCCGGCTCGCGTGATCCGTGCCGTACGGCGCGATGCTCGTGATCCGCGCCTGCGGCCACTGCTCCCGGATCATCCGCGCGCAGTACGCGCCCGGCAGCTCGCACGACTCCAGCTCGGTGTGCAGCTCCAGCACCTGGTCCGGCGGCACGTTCATCGCCCGCAGCTCATGGAAGATCTGCCACTCCGGGTGCGGCGTACCCGGCGCCGAACGCCGGATCAGCTGCTGCTCCGAACCGTCCTGCGCGCGATAGCGCAGCACCGCCTGGTAGCCCGGGCCGACCGTCGGCAGACCGGTGGGCGGCTGCTGCGGATAGCCGTACGCGGGCGGAGGCGTACCCGGCACCCCGGGCCCGCCCGCAACCCCTGGCACACCGGGTCCGCCAGGAACCCCAGGCGCGCCCGGCCCACCCGGAGCACCGGGGGCCGGCGGAGGCGGAGGCGGCATCCCCGGCCCACCGGGTCCGCCGGGGCCGCCGGGGCCACCAGGACCGCCAGGACCGCCGGGGCCGGTCACCGGCGGCCCGGCCAGCATGGTCTCCGCGTGGTGCACCGCACCCCGCGCACCCCCCATGGAACCCGGGGCACCCGGAGGCTGCGGCGCACCAGGCACACCCGGAGCGCCCGGAACCCCAGGGGCACCCGGAACCCCAGGGACGCCCTGCGGCACGCCCGGCGTACCCGGCACGCCCGGGGCGCGCGGAGGCTGCGGAGCGCCCACACCCGCACCGCCCAGGCTCGGGTCGGCCAGCATCGTCGCCGCGTGATGCACCCCGCCCGGGGGCGTACCACCCGGCGCGTTCGGCGGCTGAGGCGCACCCGGAGCACCGGGGGCACCCGGCGCACCCGGCGGCTGCGGCCCGTCAGGACCCAGCGCCGACACCAGCTGCGTCGGCACATACCCACTCGCACCCGGCCCCGGCGGAGGCGTACTGCCCTGCGGCGCACCCGGAACACCAGGCGCGCCCGGCGCGGGCGGCGGCGTGCTCCCCGGACGCGCACCCGGCGCACCGGGGACACCCGGCACACCCGGCGGCGGAGGCGGCGTCGCACCACCACGCGCCCGGCGCGGAGGCGGCGCGGCCTTGCTGGTCGCGGCGTCGGCGATGTCGCCGGCGTTCGGCGCGAGCGGCCTCGACGGAGCACCGGCCGCGTCACCCGCGGCCCCGGCACCCACCCCGCCGGGAGGCGTACCCGGAGCAGCAGGGGCCCCCGGCACAGGCGGCGGCGTACTCCCCTGCGGCGCACCCGGACCGCCGAGCGCAGGCGAGATCGCCGTCGGCGGAAGCTGGCTGCCGCCCGACATCAGCGCCGTCTTGGCCTCCGGCGCCACCGGCGGCGGCGTGTCGTCGTCGACACCGCTCAGCGGCGGCGCGAAGACGGTCTCCGGCAACGGAACAGAACGATCCTCACCGGCGTCGGCGGCGTTGGTGTCCGTGCCCGCCCAAGGAGTCGCCCCCGGCGGAGGCCCGCCCAGCGAACCCCCCGGCACGGACGGGCCGGAGGAGCCGGAGAAACCGGACGAGCCGGCAGGCCCGGAGGAACCGGCAGGCCCGGACGAGCCGGCGGGACCCGAGGAACCACCCACCGGCACCCCCGCCTGAGTCCGCGCAAGCGGAACCCCCGCCTGGGTCTCCGGCAGCGAGGCCCGCTCACCACCGGCCGGCGAACCCGGACCAGGAACGGAAGGGGCAGAAGGCGCGGAAGGCACGGCAGACGCGGCAGCGGGCGCGGCCGAACCCGCCGACGGCGCCGAAGCGGAGGAAACCCCCGCCTCGCCCCGCCGGTCCGGAACCCCCATCCGGTCCGCCGCCTCCTGCAACCACTCCGGCGGAGTCAGCAGGAACGACGTCTGGTTGAGGTCCACCCGCGCCGCGGCAGGCGCCGGCGCATCCACGGGAGCGTCCGCGCTCGAGCCGTACTCCTCCTCGTACCGGCGGATCACCTCACCCACCGGCAGCGAAGGCCACAACGAGGCCTCACCGCTGTCCCGGGCGATCACCAGCCGCTGCGCGCCACCGTCCGAACGCGGCCCGTCCGGGCGGTCCTCCGCCCACACCACGAACCCGAGACCGAACTCCCGCACCCGCACCTCACGATGCTGGTACGACGGCACATCACCGTTGATCCACTCCTCGCCGCGCTCCTGCGCCTGCGCAAAGGTCACCATCGCGAACTCACTCCCCCACCGCGACGGCCCGTGCGAACCCGCCGTCCACCATCAGATTCGCCACCGTCTCCAACTCCGGCGGCGAACCCGCCAGTCGGGACAGGAACACATCGAAGTCCTCACCGCACGGCAGCAACAACCGCTCCACCCGCTCGGCCGGCGACCACGAAGGATCGACGTCCCGCGCGTCGTCGTACGCGCAGAACCACACCGAACCGATCCGCTCGCCCTTCACCTTCACCGCCAGCAGACCGCCCTGCACGAACGAGACGCCCAGATAGTCCTTGGTCAGATGGTCACGCAGACACTTGTTCACGTACACCAGGTCGTTGACCGCCGCCTCGTCCCGCACCGTGAAGAACGGCTGGTCCAGCAACAGCCCCAACTCCGCGTCCAGCGCCGTCCCGACAGGCGCACAACCACCCGCCGCCTTGAGGAACGACCGGTACGCACCCGGCAGCCGGTACCCCAGGTCCTCCTCGACCTGCTGCACCTGCTGCTCCGTCACCGCCACCCCCGACTTCGGCAGCCCGAAATGCGCCGGACGCGTCTCCTGCAACGGCCGCGTCCCCCGCTTCGACTGGTCCACCGCCGCCGTCGCCACACCACCGTGATGCCGCAGCAACGCCTTCACCTCGACCGGCACCAGCTCGAGACGCCGCGTCCCCGCCACGTGATGCCACGTCCAGCCGTGCGGCGTCGCCACCGCCGGAACCGTGTCCCACAACGCATGCCCCGAAGCGGACAAAGCGGCATTCGCCGACACATAGTCCGTCAACCGCAGCTCGTCGACACCGAAACCCTCCGGCGGATCAGCGATCTCCACCGCCGCACGCGCATAAGGAGAGAAGTCGGGGTAGCCGCGCTCATCCACCCGCACCCCGGCCGGATGACGAGACGCCCGGACCGGATCCGGGAAATGCACGACCTGCCCGGCGTACGCCGCGTTCGGCGGCGCGGCTTGCTGCCCGAGCCGACCTGTCGTCATGGCGATTGCCCCCTGCGGCACTCTGTACGGCCCGTAGCCGCCGGCCCACCGCCGACTCTGCCCACCACGGCCCGTATCCGACTGTCTCCAACGCGCTGACCGCTTCACCAACGCATCGACCGCGCCTCCCGCGGTGCCGACAGCCTATGCGGTACGCCCCCACCGGTCACCGGCGCTCCACTTCCGTGACCAGCCGTCACCCCGCCGTGACAGCCCGCCCAAACCCGGGCGTGTCGCACCGCCCCAGCTTCCGCACCAGCCACGCCATTTGGCAGTCTGGACCCTTCGGGGGGATGCTCGGGAGGGGATGACGATCATGAACGCGACGCAGACGGGACCACACACCGCCACCGCGGGCGACCCCCGCATCGGGTGGAGCAGCACCGACACACCCCCCGCCCCCACCCTGCGCCACCGCCGCGACGGCATACTCCCCACCGTCGCCGCCGCCCTCTCCGTACGCGGCGCCACCCTCACCGGCACCGCCGCCCGCGGCGACACCCCACCCCCACTGCACCCACTCGTCCAGGACTTCCTCGACACCCTCACCAGCGACCACCGCGACCGCTTCACCGGCCGCTGCGCCGAGACCATCCTCATCTCCCGGCACCTCACCACCGCCGACGCCGCCCGCAGCAAACGCGCCGCCCGCAAACCCATGACCAACGGCGAAGCCCGCAAAGCACTCAGACAAGCCAAACTCACCGCCCGCCGCATCCGCGAGGACGGCGACCCCCTCCACGGCACCTTCGCCACCCCCTGCCGCGCCTGCACCGCCCTCAGCGCCCACTTCGGCGTACGCATCGTCGACCCGGCCGTCACAGCCGACTGACACCACGACTCAGAGACACCGCACACCGGACAAAGGGCAGATGCACCCCGACCGCACCTCCACCACCCGCTTCCCCGTCCCCGTCGACGCCGCCCTGCGCACCGCCGGCTGGCAACCCGGACGCTGGGACATCAAACAGGCCGAAACCTGGGCCGACACCCTGCGCGGACACACCTCACCCGCCGGCCACCGCCACGCCGTCTTCCCCGCCGCCGTCGAAGCCTGGGCAGAATTCGGCAGCCTCCACATCACCCCCAGCGGCCCCGGACGCCAGCTCGCCCCCGCCGCCCTCCACCTCGACCCCCTCCACGGACTCCACCTCGCCCGCACCCTCGGCGACCTCGGCCGCGCCCTCGACACCGAAGTCAGCCCCCTCGGCGCCGAGACCGACACCCAAGCCCTTCTCGCCATCGACGCCGAAGGCCGCGTCTACGCCCTCGACCACACCGGCGACTGGTACCTCGGCCCCGACATCGACCACGCGCTGACCACCCTCGTCACCGGGATACAGCCCGTACGCCTCACAGCAGGCTGAGCCCGAGGAATCAGGACGCCGGAATCACCGCCGACACCCGGAAACCCCCCGCCTCCGTCGGCCCCGACACGAACACCCCGCCCAACGCCAGGACCCGCTCCCTCATCCCCACCAGCCCGTTCCCCCCGGACGGCAGACCCGGCGACGACACCTCGGGCGGCGGCTCGTTCTCCACCTGCATCGCGATCTCCGACACCCGGTGCGCCACCCGCACATACGTCTTCGCACCCGCCGCATGCTTGTGCGCGTTCGTCAACGCCTCCTGCACCACCCGATACGCCGTCTGCTCGATCTCCCTCGCATACGTGCACTCGCGCCCCTCCACCGACAGCGCCACCACCATCCCCGCGGCAGCCGACTGCCCGATCAACTCCTCCAAGTCCTCAAGACAAGGCCCCTCGGCCACCTGCTGCTCCTCCACCTCGGCAGCCGCCACCACCGGCGCAGGACGCACCCGCGCAGCACCATCCCCGCTGCGCAGCACCCCGAGCATCTCCCGCAACTCCGTCAGCGCCTGCCGCCCCATGTCCCCCACCAGCGCGGCATTCTTCACGGCCTTCTCCGGATCCTTACGAGCAACGGCCTGCAACGCGGCAGCATGCACCACCATCAAGCTCACCCGATGCGCGACGACGTCATGCATCTCCCGCGCGATCCGCGTCCGCTCCTCGTTACGCGCCCACTCGGCCCGCTCCTCCGCCCGCTCCGCGAGCAACTGCAACTCCCGCTCCAGGCTGTCCGCCCGCTCCCGCAAGCTCTCCATCAGCCTGCGCCGCGCACCGACGTACATCCCCAGCAGCAACGGCGGCGCGGTCATCCCCACCGACATGGTCACCGCGACGAACGGCGCGAACCACTCCCCCGCGTCCACATCCGCGTCCGACATCTCCCGCGCCTGCACGAACGTCACCACCAGCATCCCCAGCAGCGACATCCCCGCCAGCGACGCGATGATCCTGCGCGGCAACTCCGACGCGGCGAGCGTGTACAGACCCACGACGCCCATCAGATAGCCCATCTGCGCGGGCGCGACCGCGATGGACACCAGCACGACGGCGATGGGCCAGCGCCGCCTCACCAGCAGCACGGAGCCGGCGAGGACCCCGAACACCACCCCCGCCGCCTCGGGCACCCCGGCGTCCCGCGCGAACGGAATCCCGCGCGCCCCGCACTCCACCGCGGAGGCCAGCGCGAGGCCCCCGTCCAAGAGCGCGCTACGCCATCTGACCCACCACCACGGCCCCTTCCGGACCGTGGCGTGCTCTTCCCCCGTCGTGGTCATGGCTCCAGCCTACGGGCGCCCACCCCGGCTTTTCCGGCGAGTTTCCACGACTGGCCTACACCACACTCCGTAATCGAATAACTGCGAAACCGACAGGTATCCCTCGAACTGGTGAATCACCTCTGTTCGAGGCCGGAAGCTCCCATTCCGGCCGGACGGTATGCGTATGACACATTCCACTGGCAAGTACGCGGACTTCGAGGGGTTGCGCGAGAAGGCGATCGCCTTACGGCGGGCGGGGCTCAGCCTCCGGCAGATCCGCGAGGAGCTTCAGGTCCACAACAAGGAGACGCTGCAGCGACTCGTGGAGGGCGAGCCCCCTCCGGACTGGACGAAACGGCCGAACGCGAAGGACCACCTCCGCGAGAGGGCGCGGGAGCTGCGGCAGCAGGGCTGGACGTACAACCAGATCCAGGCCGAACTGGGCTGCTCGAAGAGTTCGGTGTCGCTGTGGGTACGGGACCTGCCCCACCCCGAGCCCAAATGCACACCCGAAGAGCGGCAGGCGCGAATGAACGCGGGCCTCGCGCGACTACGCGCGTCACAGGATCGTGAGCGCGCGGAGACCAAGAGGGTGGCGGCTGCAGCCATCGGCGAGCTGAGCGACCGCGAGCTGTTCCTGGTCGGCGTCGCCCTGTACTGGGCCGAGGGCCAGAAGAGCAAGCCCTACCAGCGCCGTGAAGCGGTCATCTTCGTCAACAGTGATCCAGACGTGATCCAGGTCTTTCTGGCATGGCTCGACCTGCTCGGCGTGGAGAGAGAGCGACTGGCCTTCCGCGTCATGATCCATGAGACGGCTGATGTGGCCGCCGCCGAGCACTACTGGGCCAACCTTGTCGGCGTGGACAGGACGAGTCTGGGCAAGACGACGCTGAAAAAGCACAACCCCAAGACGGTTCGGAAGAACATCGGCGAGTCCTACACCGGCTGCCTCGTCGTCCGCGTGCTGCAGGGAGCGGAGTTGTACCGTCGCATCGAAGGCTGGTGGTGCGGCATAGTAGGTGCCGCGACCTCATCGGACTAGCAAGATGTCCGTTTCGGGTGGCTTTACACTCCCCTGTGGTGTAATTGGCAACACGGGTCACTTTGGATGATTTGTTCCAGGTTCGAGTCCTGGCAGGGGAGCTCACAGCACACAAGACCCAAGTTCGGGCCCTGACCCCCAAGTCAGGGCCCGCACTCATTACCCCCCACCCCCACCCCGGTATCCTGCGGATGTCCACCCCTCCCCCAAACAGCCGAAGGGCATCCCGTGAGCGCCATTCGCCCGGCAGCCGTCGTCGTTCTCGCAGCGGGTGAGGGCACCCGTATGAAGTCGGCCACACCGAAGGTCCTGCATGAGATCTGCGGCCGCAGCCTCGTGGGCCATGTGCTGGCCGCAGCCGGTGAGCTGGAGCCGCAGAACCTCGTCGTGGTCGTGGGGCACGCCCGGAAGCAGGTCACCGAGCATCTGAGCAGCGTGGCCCCGCATGTCCGCACCGCCGTGCAGGCCGAGCAGAACGGCACGGGGCACGCGGTACGGATGGGGCTCGAAGAGCTGGGCGGTGTCGTCGACGGGACGGTCATCGTCGTCTGCGGTGACACCCCGCTGCTGACCGGCGCGACCCTGAAGGCCCTCTCCGAGACGCATTCCGCCGACGGCAACGCCGTCACCGTGCTGACCGCCGAGATGCCGGACGCGACCGGCTACGGCCGGATCGTGCGGGACGAGAGCGGTGCCGTGACGGCGATCGTCGAGCACAAGGACGCCGACGACGCTATCCGTGCGATCCGGGAGATCAACTCCGGGGTGTTCGCGTTCGACGGCCGGCTGCTGGCGGAAGCCCTCAAGCAGGTGCGTACGGACAACAGCCAGGGTGAGGAGTACCTCACCGACGTCCTCGGCATCCTGCGTGAGGCGGGGCACCGCGTGGGTGCCTCGGTGGCCGCCGATCACCGTGAGATCGCCGGTATCAACAACCGTGTGCAGCTGGCCGAGGCCCGCCGGATCCTGAACGACCGGCTGCTGACCGAGGCCATGCTCGCGGGTGTGACGGTCGTCGATCCGGCGACCACGTGGGTCGATGTGACGGTCACCTTCGAGCAGGACGCGGTCGTGCACCCGGGGACGCAGCTCCAGGGCGCCACGCACATCGCCGAGGGTGCCGAGGTCGGCCCCAACAGCCGGCTGAACGACACCCAGGTGGGTCCGGGGGCGCGGGTGGACAACACCGTGTCCAACGGGGCTCGGATCGGTGCGCAGGCGTCCGTCGGTCCGTACGCCTATCTGCGTCCGGGTACGCGGCTCGCGGCGAAGGGCAAGATCGGTACGTACGTCGAGACGAAGAACGCGTCGATCGGTGAGGGGACGAAGATCCCGCATCTCTCCTATGTCGGTGACGCGACGATCGGCGAGTACACGAACATCGGTGCGGCGAGCGTGTTCGTGAACTACGACGGGCAGGAGAAGCACCACACCACCGTCGGGTCGCATTGCCGGACCGGTTCGGACAACATGTTTGTGGCGCCTGTCACGGTCGGGGACGGTGCCTATACGGCTGCCGGGTCGGTGATCACGAAGGATGTGCCGCCCGGTTCGCTGGCCGTGGCCCGCGGTCAGCAGCGGAATATCGAGGGTTGGGTGGCCCGTAAGCGTCCGGGCAGTGCGGCCGCGAAGGCGGCCGAGGCGGCCTCTCGTGAGGAGAGCGGCGAGGGCTGACCGGAAACAGGTCCGTCAAACACGGCGTACCGTGATAAGTGCACACCCGCACCCCACCAGCTGAGACGGCCCGCCGCGCCCCAGCGGCGAGGTCTCTCGACACCCAGCTGCGACACCTCTGAGGAGACAGTGCTGTGACCGGGATCAAGACGACCGGCGAGAAGAAGATGATGTTCTTCTCCGGCCGCGCCCACCCCGAGCTTGCCGAGGAGGTCGCCCAACAGCTGGGTGTCGGGGTCGTCCCGACGAAGGCCTTCGACTTCGCGAACGGCGAGATCTATGTGCGGTATCAGGAGTCGGCGCGTGGTGCGGACTGTTTCCTGATCCAGAGCCACACGGCTCCGATCAACAAGTGGATCATGGAGCAGTTGATCATGATCGACGCGTTGAAGCGTGCGTCGGCTCGTTCGATCACGGTGATCGTGCCGTTCTACGGTTATGCGCGGCAGGACAAGAAGCACCGTGGTCGTGAGCCGATCTCGGCGCGTCTGATCGCGGACATGATGAAGACGGCGGGTGCGGACCGGCTCCTCACCGTCGATCTGCACACGGATCAGATCCAGGGCTTCTTCGACGGTCCGGTGGACCATCTGTTCGCGCTGCCGCTGCTGGCGGACTACGTGGGTGCGAAGGTGGACCGGGAGAAGCTGACGGTCGTGTCGCCGGACGCGGGCCGGGTGCGGGTCGCGGACCGTTGGTGTGACCGGCTGGGTGCGCCGCTGGCGATCGTGCACAAGCGGCGTGACAAGGATGTGGCGAACCAGGTGACCGTCCACGAGGTCGTGGGTGAGGTCAAGGGCCGTGTCTGTGTGCTGGTCGACGACATGATCGACACGGGTGGCACGATCTGTGCGGCCGCGGACGCGCTGTTCGCGCATGGTGCCGAGGATGTCATCGTCACCGCGACGCACGGTGTGCTGTCGGGTCCGGCGGCGGACCGGCTGAAGAATTCTCGGGTGAGTGAGTTCGTGTTCACGAACACGCTGCCGACGCCGGGTGAGCTGTCGCGTGACCTGGACAAGCTGACGGTGCTGTCGATCGCTCCGACGATCGCGAGTGCGGTGCGTGAGGTGTTCGAGGACGGTTCGGTGACGAGCCTGTTCGACGAGCAGTAAGGGTTCTGCACAGCCCCTGCTGTGATCGTTTTGGGTGCGGCCTCCCTCTCCGAGTAGACTGCTGAAGTTGCTCGGCGAGGGAGGCCGTACTCGTGTGTACGGCGGTCCGTTATCGACGCGCTCTTCGTAGCAGGCCGTTCGTGGCCGGGTGACCACGTCCGTTTCCTAGCTAACGAGGAGTGAACATGTCCGAGGTGAAGATCGCCGCCGAGACGCGCAGCGAGTTCGGCAAGGGTGCCGCGCGACGTATCCGTCGTGAGAACAAGGTTCCCGGTGTTCTGTACGGTCACGGTTCCGACCCGCTGCACCTGACGCTGCCGGGTCACGACCTGCTGCTGGCGCTGCGTACGCCGAACGTCCTGATCGCGCTGGACATCGACGGCAAGACCCAGGAGCTGGCGATCCCGAAGGCCGTGCAGCGTGACCCGCTGAAGGGCTTCCTGGAGCACGTCGACCTTCAGCTGGTCCAGCGTGGCGAGCAGGTCACGGTCGAGATCCCGGTCGTCGCCGAGGGCGAGCTGGCCGCCGGTGGCAACCTGCTGGAGCACGTGCTGAACGCGCTGCCGGTCGAGGCCGAGGCCACGCACATCCCGGAGCAGGTGACGGTGTCCGTCGAGGGTCTGTCCGCCGGTGACTCGATCCTCGCCAAGGACATCACCCTGCCGAAGGGTGTCTCGCTGAACGTCGAGGGCGACACGGTCGTTCTGCAGGTGCTGGCCGCGCAGGCCGAGGAGGCCCCGGCGGGCGAGGGCGCCGAGGGTGAAGAGGCCGCGGAGGCCTGAGCCTGAGCTCTGCCGTTGTGTCGTCAGCCGCCGCTTCCCGCGGGGAGCGGCGGCTGCGGCGTATTCGAGCTGTGGCGGACCTGAGCTGCGGCACCCCCGAACTGTGGCGTATCCAAGGAGACGGACGTGACGACCGACCCGAGTGCCCCCTGGCTGATCGCCGGGCTCGGCAATCCCGGACCGGAGTACGCGATGAACCGGCACAACGTCGGGTTCATGGTGGTGGATCTGCTGGCCGAGCGGTTGGGGGGGAAGTTCAAGCGGGCCGGCAAGGCGCAGGCGCAGGTGGTGGAGGGGCGGATCGGTCCGCCGGGGCCGTCGAACCGGCGGGTGATCCTGGCGAAGCCGATGTCGTACATGAACCTCTCGGGCGGGCCGGTGAACGCGCTGCGGGATTTCTACAAGGTGCCGGTGGGTCATGTGGTGGCGGTGCATGACGAGCTGGACATCGACTACGGGACGCTGCGGCTGAAGCTGGGTGGCGGGGACAACGGGCACAACGGGTTGAAGTCGATGACGAAGGCGTTCGGTTCGGACTATCACCGGGTGCGGTTCGGGATCGGGCGGCCTCCGGGGCGGATGCCGGTGGCGGATTTCGTGTTGAAGGACTTCTCGTCTGCGGAGCGCAAGGAGCTGGACTACTTCGTGGACCGGGCGGCGGACGCGGTGGAGTGTCTGGTGATCGAGGGGCTGGAGCGTGCTCAGGGGACGTACAACTCCTGACATTGGCGTCGGAAGGCCCCGGCGCGGTTGACTGGCCGTGCAGGCATGGCCAAGGATCGCGGCCATGTTTTCTGCGGTTGCCCGGGTCGCTGCCATGGGTGTCGTCACGGTGCTGATCCTGATCGCGGGTGTGTGGGCATCGTGGGGCACGGCTCAGTACGTGATGCTGACCAAGGGCCGTGAGGTCGGCACGGTCGAGGTGACGGACTGCGGTGAGCGGT
Source organism: Streptomyces sp. NPDC053367 (assembly GCF_044545925.1). Taxonomy (NCBI): domain Bacteria; kingdom Bacillati; phylum Actinomycetota; class Actinomycetes; order Kitasatosporales; family Streptomycetaceae; genus Streptomyces; species Streptomyces sp. NPDC053367. Next base: position 140,990 of record NZ_JBITYN010000007.1, read on the forward strand.
CCTGTTCGGGTCCGTTCACGCCGTTGTCGCCGGGGTCCCTGGCCCGGGGCAGTGTGCGGGTGGAGGACACCGTGGCGGTGGAGCGGGGCCGCACGTACACGGTCGTGGTGAAGCCGGGTGAGGACAGTGCGGTGCGGTCGGGGCCGGCCGGGGTGCTGTACGCGTGGGTTCCGCTGGGGGGTGCGCTGCTGCTGGCGTCGGTGGTGGTCGCGGGCGGGCTGCGGCGGACGCGGGCGGCGTGGGTGATGGCGGGGGCGGGGCTGACGCTGCTGACGGCGGCGTTCGTGACCGTCTGAGGGTTTTCGCCGTTCTCCATGTCTGTGGAGACCTCAAGCGTTGCCTCTTTGTGATTGACCTGGTCAGGCGTTCGGCTGGAGGCTGAGCCGCCCCCTCCACATCTTCCCGTTCCCTTCTCGAAGATGGACCCCCCCATGCGTACCTTCCCTCGTGTCGGCGCCGTGTGCGCTGTCGCCGTGGCCGCCCTGTTCGCGAGTCCTTCCGCTCATGCCACTCCGTCCGGTGACAACGGGACGGTGAAGATCCATGACGCCTCGACCGGTGAGGAGCTGAAGAGGAACGAGCCGCATGTGTGTTCGTTCTATCTGGACGCCTTCGGGTTCGACGGTGTCCAGCAGGTGGACTGGCACATCGACGCGATCCCGCCGAGCACCAACAAGGGCGAGACGGTCGAGTCCGGCTCGCTGGCCCTGGACGGCGAGGGTCACGGCCGTACGGACGACATGACCCTGCCGGACGGCCACTACAAGCTGTTCTGGAACTTCGAGGGTGAGAACGGCTCCGCCAAGCACAAGGTCTTCTGGGCCGACTGCGAGGACGAGGAGGGCGGTCCGGGCGGTTCGTCGCCGTCGGCCGAGCCGTCGCAGTCGGCGGGCTCGTCCGAGTCCCCGGCCCCGTCCCCGTCCTCGTCGGCGTCGGCGAGCCCGTCGCCGGGGTCGTCGGAGGCGGTTCCCGGGGCGTCGGGGTCCCCGCAGGGCGGCACGTCCGGCGAGGGCGACCTGGCCGAGACGGGCAACGGTGCGCCGGTGGGGCTGCTGTCGGGTGTCGCGGCGGCGCTGGTGGCCGTCGGCGGCGGTCTGCTGTTCCTGCGCCGTCGCAGGGCCGGCCGGAGCTGACGTAGGGACATGACGAAGGGCGGCACCCTCGTGGGGTGCCGCCCTTCGTGCTGGGCGGGATCAGCCGGTGTTGCGCAGGCCGGCCGCCACGCCGTTGACGGTCAGCAGCAGAGCGCGGGAGAGCAGCGGGTCGGGCTGCTCGCCGGCCGCGGCGGCGTCGCGCTGGCGCTTGAGGAGGGCGACCTGGAGGTAGGAGATGGGGTCGAGGTAGGCGTCGCGGATGGCGAAGGTCTGCTTCAGGACGGGCTGGGCGTCGAGCAGTTCGTCCTCGCCGGTGACCTTGAGGACCTCGTTGACGGTGAGCTCGTGTTCGGCGCGGATGGTGTCGAAGACGTGCTTGAGCTCATCGGGGACGAGGGTGTCGACGTAGTGTCCGGCGATGCGCAGGTCGGTCTTGGCGAGGGTCATCTCGACGTTGGAGATGAAGTTGCGGAAGAAGTGCCACTGCTCGTACATCTCCTCCAGCACGGTGTCGAGGCCGGCCTCGCGCAGGGCCTTGAGGCCGGAGCCGACGCCGAACCAGCCGGGGACGATCTGCCGGGACTGGGTCCAGCCGAACACCCAGGGGATGGCGCGCAGTCCGTCGAGCGAGACGCCGGAGCCGGGGCGGCGGGAGGGCCGCGAGCCCAGGTGCAGGTCGGCGAGCTGGTCGACGGGTGTCGACGCGAGGAAGTACGTCGGCAGGTCGGGGTCCTCGACGAGGCGGCGGTAGGCGGCGTGGGCGGCGTCGGAGGCGACGTCCATGGCGGCGTCCCAGCGGGCGAGGGCCTCGTCGGACTGGCGGGGGGCGGTGTGCAGGGCGGACGCCTGGAGGGTGGCGGCGACCGTGAGTTCCAGGTTCTCCCTGGCGAGGGAGGGGATGAGGTACTTGTCGGAGATGACCTCGCCCTGTTCGGTGACCTTGATCTCGCCTTCGAGGGTGCCCCAGGGCTGGGCGAGGATGGCGTCGTGGGAGGGGCCGCCGCCGCGGCCGACGGTGCCGCCGCGGCCGTGGAAGAGGCGCAGGCGTACGCCGTAGCGGTGGGCGACGTCGCGCAGGCGGCGCTGGGCGCGGTGGATCTCCCACTGGCTGGTGGTGATGCCGCCGAACTTGGAGGAGTCGGAGTAGCCGAGCATGACCTCCTGGACGTCGCCGCGCAGGGCGACGAGCCTGCGGTACGACGGGTCGGAGAGCATCTCCTCCAGGATGGTGTCGGCGGCCTTGAGCTCGTCGGTGGTCTCCAGGAGCGGGACGATGCCGATCTTGGCCCAGCCGGCGTGGAGGTCGAGGAGGCCGGCCTCGCGGGCGAGGACGGTGGCGGCGAAGACGTCGTCGGCGCCCTGGCACATGGAGATGATGTACGACTCGATGACCTCGGGTCCGAAGACCTCCAGGGCCCGCTTGATGGTCTGGAAGACGCCGAGGGTCTTCTCTCCGGCGGCGTCGACGGGGGCGGGGGTGGGCGCGAGGGGCCTTCTGGACCGCAGTTCCTTGGCGAGGAGCTTGGTGCGGTAGTCGCGGGGCATGTCGGCGTAGCGCCAGGATTCCTCGCCGAGGCGGTCGAAGAGCTGGCCGAGGGCGTGGTGGTGGGCGTCGGCGTGTTCGCGGACGTCCATGGTGGCGAGCTGGAGGCCGAAGGCGGCGAGGGTGCGGATGGTGCGGTTCATCCGGCCGTCGGCGAACAGGGCGCCGCGGTGGGCGCGCAGCGAGGTCTGGATGAGGGTGAGGTCCTTCAGCAGTTCGCTGGTGCCGAGGTAGTCGCGGCCCGGTTCGTGCGGGGTGCCCTTGGCGAGGCGCTGCTTGGTGTTCTCCAGCTTCTGCCGGATGCAGGTGGCCTTGAGGCGGTAGGGCTCTTCGGCGTTGAGGCGCTTGTAGCGGGGGCTGATCTCGGGGAGGAGGTCGAGGTCGGCCTGGAGGGATTCGCGGAGTTCGTCGGTGGCGCCGGTGTAGCGGATGGAGTTCGACAGGAAGCCGCGCAGTTCGTCGATCGTCTCCAGGGCGTCGTTGATGCCGTGTTCGTGCTGGAGGATGAGGATGTCCCAGGTGACCTGGGGGGTGACGTTGGGGTTGCCGTCGCGGTCGCCGCCGATCCAGGTGCCGAAGGTGACGGGGCGGGTGTCGTCGGGGAGGGTGACGCCGACGCGTTCGAGTTCGGCGGTGAGGTCCTCGAGGACGTCGCCGACGGCGCCGGCGTGGAGTTCGTCGAGGTAGTAGATGGCGTTGCGGGCCTCGTCGGCGGGTTCGGGGCGGACGACGCGCAGTTCGTCGGTCTGCCAGACGAGGTCGATGTTCTCGGCGAGGCGGGTGTCGTGGCGGCGCCGGTCGGAGTCGATGACCGGGGTCTCCAGGAGCGCGGCGATGCGCCGGAGCTTGTTGAGGACCGAGCGGCGTGCGGCTTCGGTGGGGTGGGCGGTGAAGACCGGGCGGACGTTGAGGTGGCGGACGGTCTCGCGCAGGTGTTCGGGATCGGCGTCCTTGAGCCGGTCGGCGGTGCGGGAGAGCAGTCCGCCCTCGGCGGCGCGCTTGGCGCGCAGTTCGCGGCCTCGGTGGACCTGTTCGGTGACGTTGGCCAGGTGGAAGTAGGTGGAGAAGGCGCGTACGAGCTTGGCGGCGGTCTCCAGTTCCGTGCCGCGCAGCAGCTCGGCGGCGGCGTCGCCGTCCTCTCGGGTGAGGCGGCGTACCTTCTCGACCAGTTCGAGGAGCTCGGGGCCTTCCTGGCGGACGAGTGTCTCACCGAGGAGGTCGCCCAGTCGGCGGATGTCGGCGCGCAGCTCGCTGCTGGTCGTGGTCTGGTCGTCGGCACTGCTCACAGGTGCGGCTCCTTGCAGTGTTGAAGCTCGTCTGGGAGGGGAACCCGGACGGGCGTCGCCGCGGTGGCACCGCTTGCGGGCCGGACGTCCGGGAAAAAACTACAGAGCGGACCGCGCTGTCCGACCGCCTCCAGGATAGGTGGCGTCGGAACGCGCAGGCCCACGGGCTCTTGCCGCAAGGCGGCACGCTGCCATACTTACGATGCCGTAGGTTACGGAACCGTAGGAAAGAGTGCGGGTTCCCGCAGCTCGGCATCGCCCAGAACCTCGACCCCCTAGGGGACGCGTATGACCACTAGTTCCGATGTGATCGCTGACGCTGAGAAGGCGCCCGACGACACTGTCGCTTCCTCCGCCACTCTCGGCGGGGAGCAGAAGCGTTCGATCGAGCAGATCACGCTGCTGCTGTTCATCGTTGTGCCGTTCCTGGCGCTGGTGGCGGCGGTGCCGCTGGCCTGGGGATGGGGCGTGAGCTGGCTGGATCTCGGCCTGCTGGTGTTCTTCTACTACCTGGGCTGCCATGGGATCACGATCGGTTTCCACCGTCACTTCACGCACGGGTCGTTCAAGGCCAAGCGCCCGCTGAAGATCGCGCTGGCGATCGCGGGGTCGATGGCCGTGGAGGGTCCGCTGGTGCGCTGGGTGGCGGACCATCGCCGGCACCACAGGTTCTCCGACGCGGAGGGTGACCCGCATTCGCCGTGGCGTTACGGCGAGACGGTGCCCGCGCTGATGAAGGGCCTGTGGTGGGCGCACATCGGCTGGATGTTCGACGAGGAGCAGACTCCGCAGGAGAAGTACGCCCCGGATCTGATCAAGGACCCGGCGCTGCGGGCGGTCTCCCGGACGTTCGTGCTGTGGACGGTGGTGTCGCTGGCGCTGCCGCCGCTGATCGGCGGGCTGGTGACGATGTCGTGGTGGGGCGCGTTCACGGCGTTCTTCTGGGGCTCGCTGGTGCGGGTGGCGTTGCTGCATCACGTGACGTGGTCGATCAACTCGATCTGTCACGCGGTGGGCAAGCGGCCGTTCAAGTCGCGGGACCGTTCGGGCAACGTGTGGTGGCTGGCGGTGCTGTCGTGCGGTGAGTCGTGGCACAACCTGCATCACGCGGACCCGACGGCGGCGCGGCACGGTGTGATGCGGGGCCAGCTGGACTCCTCGGCCCGGATCATCCGCTGGTTCGAGCAGCTGGGCTGGGCGTACGACGTGCGCTGGCCGTCACGCTCGCGTATCGATTCGCGTCGTAACGGCGGTGAGGACGGCTCCCGGCGGCGGAAGGTGACGGCCGGGGCGGCATGATTGACGCCGTGGCGACCGACTCCAGCACCTCCAGCAATGACAAGCCGCGGCGGACGCGCCGTACCCGGATGACCGGTGCGGAGCGCCGCCAGCAGCTGCTGGAGATCGGGCGCACCCTGTTCGCGGCGAAGGGCTTCGAGGGCACGTCGGTGGAGGAGATCGCGGCGAGGGCCGGGGTGTCCAAGCCGGTGGTGTACGAGCACTTCGGCGGCAAGGAGGGGCTGTACGCGGTGGTGGTGGACCGCGAGATGCGGCGCCTGCTGGACGGGGTGACGGGCTCGCTGACGGCCGGCCATCCCCGGGAGCTGCTGGAACAGGCGGCCTTCGCCCTCCTGGACTACATCGAGGAGTACACGGACGGCTTCCGCATCCTGGTGCGTGATTCGCCGATCCCCCAGTCGACGGGTTCCTTCGCCTCGCTGATCTCCGACATCGCCACCCAGGTGGAGGACATCCTCGGCAAGGAGTTCAAGTCCCGCGGTTTCGATCCGAAGCTGGCCCCGCTGTACGCCCAGGCGCTGGTGGGCATGGTCGCCCTGACGGGCCAGTGGTGGCTGGAGGTCCGCCGCCCGAAGAAGGCCGAGGTGGCGGCGCACCTGGTGAACCTGGCGTGGCACGGCCTGGACGGGCTGGAGCCGAAGCCGCGGTTGATCGGGCACCGCAAGAGCTGACCTCCGGCCGGTGGTGGCCCGTGCGGCACCGTGGTGGCTGGTCGCGCAGTTCCCCGCGCCCCTTTCGGCGCGTTGCCGGCTGCTCGGCCGGCACGCGAGGTGTCTCACGTTCCCGTCGGCTCCAGAAACTCGGTCAGCATCAGCCTCCCTCCTTCCGCGCCACCACGAACACGCGGCGGAACGGGAACGGGGTGCCGTGGGGTGTCGCCGGGTACGCCTCGCGCAGGGCCTGGCGGTAGTCGTTCAGGAAGGCGTCGCGGGTCTCGGGGTCGTCGGCGAGCGCTGTCAGGATCGGGCGCAGGCCCGTGCCCTTGACCCAGTCCAGGACCGGGTCCTGCCCCTGGAGGACGTGGAGGTACGTCGTCTCCCAGGCGTCCACCGCGCAGCCCAGGTCGGCCAGGCGGGACAGATAGGCGGCCGGGGTGAGCACCGCGTCCTGGTGGCGGAGGGTGCCGGCGAGGCCGTGGCGGTCGGCCAGGTCGCGCATCAGGCGGTGGCTGGGGGCGTCGAAGTTGCCGGGGACCTGGAAGGCGAGGGTGCCGCCGTCGCGCAGGCCCGCGATCCAGTCCGGGAACCTGTCCGCGTGGCCCGGCACCCACTGGAGGGTGGCGTTGCTGATGATCAGGTCGTGCGGCTCGGCGGGCAGCCAGGTGCGGACGTCCGCGTGCGCGAAGTCGAGGTTTTCGCCCGCGTGCTCGACGTGCGCGCGGTCGAGCATCTCGGTGGAGTTGTCGTAGCCGGTGATGCGGGCGGTGGGCCAGCGGCCGGCGAGGAGGGCGGTGACGTTGCCGGGGCCGCAGCCGAGGTCGGCGATGCGGGGGCGGGCCGAGGGGAGGTCCGGGACGCGGGCGAGCAGGTCGGCGAAGGGGCGGGCCCGGTGGCCGGCGTGGCGCAGGTACTGCGCGGGGTCCCAGGTCGGTGGCGTCGGTGTCGTCATGGTCTCCACCTTCCCGCCCCGACTCTCTCGACGTCAAGAGACTTCACATCAAGAGACTTCACATCGACACAACCACTACACTGATCGTCATGGAGGACGAGGTCGATCGGCTGGTCGCAGCGTGGCGCCGGGAGCGCCCGGACCTCGACGTGGAACCGCTCGAGGTGCTCAGCCGGGTGAGCAGACTGGCCCGGCATCTGGACCGGGCGCGCCGGCTGGCCTTCTCGGAGCACAGCCTGGAGCCCTGGGAGTTCGACGTGCTGACCGCGCTCCGGCGCGCCGGGACGCCGTACCAGCTCTCACCGGGGCAGTTGCTGACCCAGACGCTGGTCACCTCCGGCACGATGACGAACCGCATCGACAGGCTCGCCAAGAAGGGCCTGGTCGAGCGGCTGCCCGACCCCAGCGACCGGCGCGGTGTGCTGGTGCGCCTCACCGAGGAGGGCCGCGACCGCGCCGACCAGGCGCTGGCCGGACTGCTGGACCAGGAGCGGGCGATCCTCGCCGAGCTGTCCCGGGCCCAGCGCGGTGAACTGGCCGCCCTGCTACGCCAGCTGACCGCCCCGTTCGACAACATCCCCGGTTAGGTCCACGGGTCCCACCCCGGCCCGCCGCGCCAGCGCGACCGCCGCCAGTGTCGAGTGCACGCCCAGCTTGCCGAGGACGTTCTGCATATGGGTGCGGACGGTGTGCGGGGAGAGGAACAGGCGCTCGGCGACGGCCTTCCTGCCCAGCCCGGCGACCATGCAGCGCAGCACCTCGCGCTCGCGCGGGGTGAGGGACTCCACCAGGCGTTCGCTCTCGGTGCGGTGCTTGCGCGCGGCCGTCAGCTCGCGCATCACCCCCGTCAGCAGGGCCGGCGGCAGATGCGTCTCGTCGCGCAGCACGCCCCGGATGACGGTCAGCAGCCGGGACAGCGAACAGTCCTTGGCGACCCAGCCCGACGCCCCCGACTGCAGGGCGAGCGCGGCCCGCCGCGGGTCGTCGCGCTCGGCGAGGACGACGGTCCGCACGCCGGGGTGGGCGGTGCGCACCCCGGCGACCAGCGAGATCCCGTCGCCCGTGCCGTCCTCGCCGCTCTCGCGGAGCGACGCCACGGGCTGCACCGGCGCCCCCGCCCTGACCCCCGGCGTGCCGCCCAGGTCGGCGTCGACGAGCAGCACGTCGTAGCGGCGCCCCTCGCCGGCCGCGCGCTCCAGGCAGCGCAGCGCGGCCGGGCCGCTGCCGGCGGCGGAGACGTCGACGTCCGGCTCGGCCGCGAGCGCGGCGGCGAGCGACTCGGCGAAGATGCGGTGGTCGTCGACGACCAGGACTCGGATGCGTACCACGAAACCCCCTTCCCCGCGCTCCCTCGTCGGGAGCAGGGGATACCCCAAGGCCGGGAGAACTACGACAGGCACGGGTGCGGCGCCCGAAGCGTGAACCGCCGCGCGACCGACGCCGTGCGGAACTGCTACCCCCACTTCGGGCGTCGTACCCGGTTTTCCCTCGCCCCCTGAACGGCACCGGCCCCCACCGGTGCTTGTTTCAACAGGGTACGGACGGCGGCGGGGAGCGGAAGGCTATTTGCAGAACTGGCCGTCGGACGCGTTTATGGTGAGCCGCATGTTTCGTATCGAGGCGGAAGTCGACAAGGCCCGGCGTGATCTGCTCGGTTCACGGCTGCGGGACACCAACACCGCGGCCTCGCCGGTCCTGCGGGCGCTGCGCGGCACCCCGCAGGAGCGCGAGGAGCCGCTGCACCTGTGGGCGACGGACGCGGCGGACGAACTGGCCGGCGGGCTCGTCGGGCACACCTGGACGAGCTGGCTGCATGTGGCGCTGCTGTGGGTGGACGAACGCCACCGTGGTACGGGCCTGGGGGCCCGGCTGCTGGCGGAGGCCGAGCGGATCGCGCGCGAGGAGCGCGGCTGCCGGGCGGCCCGGCTGGAGACCTGGGACTTCCAGGCGCCGGAGTTCTACAAGAAGCAGGGCTACGAGGTGGTGTGCGTGATCCCCGACTATCCGCCGGGGATCACCGAGTACACCCTGACCAAGCGGCTCAGCTGATCCGCCGGGCCCCCGGCGACGGCACCGCCTCGAACACCCGCGGCGCGGTGAACCCGGCCGCGGCGAAGGCCTCTTCGACGGCCTTGGTGAGGGTGTCGACGTCCGGGGCCCCGGCCAGCACGATCGCCGAGCCGCCGAAGCCGCCGCCGGTCATCCGGGCGCCGAGCGCGCCGGCGGCCAGCGCCGTGTCGACGACCAGGTCCAGCTCAGGGCAGGAGACGCGGAAGTCGTCGCGCAGCGAGACGTGGCTCGCGGTGAGCAGCGGCCCGATGGCGCGGGTGTCGCCGGACTCCAGCAGGGCGACCACGCGTTCGACGCGCTGGTCCTCGGTGACGACGTGGCGCACCAGGCGGCGCACCTCCTCCTCGTCCCCGAGCCGCGCGAGGGCCGCGTCCAGGTCGTCGTAGGCGATGTCGCGCAGGGCGTCCACGCCGAGCAGGGCGGCGCCCTTCTCGCAGCCGGCGCGGCGCTTGCCGTACTCGCCCTCGTTGTGGGCGTGCTTGACGCGCGTGTCGACGACCAGCAGGCGCATGCCTTCGGCGGCCAGGTCGAAGGGGATCTGCCGCTGCGCCAGGTCGCGGGTGTCGAGGAACAGGGCGTGGCCGTCCTCGCAGCAGGCGGAGGCGGTCTGGTCCATGATGCCGGTGGGCGCGCCGACGTAGACGTTCTCGGCGCGCTGGCACAGCCGGGCCAGCCGCCAGGGCGGCAGGCCCAGTTCGTACAGGTCGTTCAGGGCGAGCGCCACGACGACCTCCAGGGCGGCCGACGAGGACAGGCCCGCGCCCGCCGGGACGGCGGAGGCGAGGTGGATGTCGGCGCCGGTGACCGGGTGCCCGGCCTCCCGCAGCGCCCACACCACGCCCGCCGGGTACGCGGTCCACTCCTTGTCGGACTGCGGCCGCAGCGCGTCCAGGCGCAGTTCGACGACGCCCGCGTCGATGTCGGCCGAGTGCAGCCGGAGGATGCCGTCCGTGCGGCGGGAGACCGCGGCGACGGCGGTGTGCGGCAGCGCGAAGGGCATCACGAAGCCGTCGTTGTAGTCGGTGTGCTCGCCGATCAGGTTGACCCGGCCGGGCGCCGACCAGACCCCTTCGGGCTCGGCCCCGTACAGTGCGGTGAAGCCGTCCCGGACCTCAACTGCCCCCACTTAGGACTCCCTTGCGATGTGCTGTGCGAACTGCCAGGCGTCGGCGACGATACCGGCGAGATCCGGGCGGGACGGGGTCCAGCCGAGGCGCTCGCGGGCGGTCTCGGCGGACGCCACCAGCACGGCCGGGTCGCCGGCCCTGCGGGGGGCCACGACCTCGGGGATCGGGTGGCCCGTCACCTTGCGGACGGTGTCGACGACCTCGCGCACGGAGAAGCCGTTGCCGTTGCCGAGGTTGCAGATCAGGTGCTCGCCCGGGGTGGCCGCCCCGAGCGCCAGCAGGTGGGCCTCGGCGAGGTCGGCGACATGGATGTAGTCGCGGACGCAGGTGCCGTCCGGGGTCGGGTAGTCGTCGCCGTAGACGGAGACGGCCTCGCGGCGGCCCTGGGCGACCTGGAGGACCAGCGGGATCAGGTGCGACTCGGGGTCGTGGCGCTCTCCGCGGTCGCCGTAGGCGCCGGCGACGTTGAAGTAGCGCAGGGAGACCGCGCCCAGGCCGTGGGCGGCGGCCTCACCGCTGATCATGTGGTCGACGGCGAGCTTGGAGGCGCCGTAGGGGTTGGTCGGCCTCGTCGGCGCGGTCTCGGTGATCGGGACCTGCTCGGGCTCGCCGTAGGTGGCCGCGGTGGAGGAGAACACGAGCTTGCGCACGCCCGCCTCGCGCATCGCGCCGAGCAGCGCCATGGTGCCGGCGACGTTGTTGTCCCAGTACTTCTCGGGCTTCGCCACCGACTCGCCGACCTGGGAGAACGCGGCGAAGTGCAGCACCGCGTCGAAGGAGGGGTCGAGCCACTTGGCGGCGTCGCGGATGTCGCCCTCGACGAAGGCGGCACCCGCGGGGACCCCTTCGCGCGAGCCGGTGGAGAGGTTGTCGAGGACGGTGACCTCGTGGCCCGCCTCCAGCAGGTGCTGGGCGACCACACTGCCGACGTATCCCGCCCCGCCTGTCACCAGGTACTTCATGAACTCGCTACCTCTCGCAGTCGCTCGGCCGCGGCCTCCGGCCGGATGTCGTTGATGAACACGTTCATGCCGGACTCCGAACCCGCGAGGAACTTCAGCTTTCCGGAAGTCCTGCGGATGGTGAAAAGCTCCAGGTGGAGTGCGAAGTCGTCGCGCTGGACGCCGTCGAACTCCTCCAGGGCGCCGAACGGCGCCTGGTGCCAGGCGGCGATGTACGGCGTCGGAGGCTCGTCGGGGCCGAAGATCCGGTCGAAGCGCCTCAACAGTTCCAGATAGACCTTGGGGAAGTCTGTGCGCGCGGCCTCGTCCAGCGCGAGCAGGTCCGGTACCCGGCGCTTGGGGTACAGGTGGACCTCGTACGGCCAGTGCGCGGCGTACGGCACGAACGCGACCCAGTGCTCGCCCTCCAGGACGACCCGCTCACCGGCGAGTTCCTGCTCCAGGACGGTGTCGAAGAGGTTCTCGCCGCCGGTGGCGTCCTTGTGCGCGGCGACCTGGCGCAGCATCAGCGCGGTGCGGGGCGTGGTGAAGGGGTAGGCGTAGATCTGCCCGTGGGGATGCTGCAGCGTCACGCCGATCTCGGCGCCACGGTTCTCGAAGCAGAAGACCTGCTCGACGGAGGGCAGATGGGACAGCTCCGACGTGCGGTCGGTCCACGCGTCCAGGACCAGCCGCGCCTGCTCCTCGCTCAAGGAGGCGAAGGACGCGGTGTGCTCGGAGGTGAAGCAGACGACCTCGCAGCGGCCGGAGTCGCCGGCGAGGGAGGGGAAGCGGTTCTCGAAGACGACGACGTCGTACGACGAGTCGGGGATCTCGCTGAGCCGGTCGCCCTCGGTCGGGCAGAGCGGGCACTCGTCGGCGGGCGGGTGGTAGGTGCGTCCCTGCCGGTGGGAGGCGATCGCGACGGCATCGCCGAGCAGCGGGTCGCGGCGTACCTCCGAAGTGGTGACCGTCGGCTCCAGCGGGCGGCGGTCCACCGCGTCGCGCACCGAGTCGTCCCGCAGGTCGTAGTAGATGAGCTCACGACCGTCGGCCAAGCGGGTCGAGGTCTTCTTCACCGCGACTCTCCATCCGTACGCGCACCATGTGTCCACAGGGCAAGGCTTCAAACAGAACCGAACACATCCAAGCACAAATCCCCACGCCGGTCACCATCACAACCGAACAAAGAACACCAAGCAAGGTGAGGTCCGGATGCAGATCCCCCCACAGCACGCCTCTGACCAGCCACTCCCGCTCGCGGCCGAGCTACGGCTCCCCACCAACTGGCTCGACTACACGATCCTGGCGATCTACTTCGTCGTCGTCCTCGGCATCGGCTTCGCCGCCCGCCGCTCGGTGAGGACCAGCCTCGACTTCTTCCTCTCCGGGCGCTCGCTGCCCGCGTGGGTGACCGGGCTCGCGTTCATCGCCGCCAACCTGGGCGCCACCGAGATCCTCGGCATGGCCGCCAACAGCGCCCAATACGGCGTCTACACCACGCACTGGTACTGGGTCGGCGCCATCCCGGCCATGGTGTTCCTGGGCCTGGTGATGATGCCGTTCTACTACGGCTCCAAGGTCCGCTCGGTCCCCGAGTTCCTGCTGCTGCGCTTCGACAAAGGGGCACACCTGCTCAGCTCGATCCTGTTCGCCTGCGCCGCGATCCTGATCGCCGGGGTGAACCTCTACGCCCTCGCGATCGTGGTCGAGGCCCTGCTGGGCTGGCCGCAGTGGGTGGCGATCGTCGTCGCCGGGTTCTTCGTCCTCGCCTACATCACCCTCGGCGGCCTGTCCTCCGCCATCTACAACGAGGTACTGCAGTTCTTCGTCATCCTCGCCGCGCTCATCCCGATCACCGTCCTCGGGCTGAAGTCGGTCGGCGGCTGGGACGGGCTGTCCGACAAGCTCACCGCCCGCCACGGCGACGACTTCATGACCGCCTGGGGCGGCACCGGCATCGGCCACGACAACCCGCTCGGCGCCAACTGGCTGACCATCGTCCTCGGCCTCGGCTTCGTACTGTCCTTCGGCTACTGGACGACGAACTTCGCCGAGGTGCAGCGCGCCCTGTCCGCGAAGAACCTCTCCGCCGCCCAGCGCACGCCCCTGATCGCGGCCTATCCGAAGATCTTCATCGTCTTCCTGGTGATGATCCCCGGCCTGGTCGCGGCCGCGCTCGTGCCGAGGATCGGCACCTCCGGCTCCGACCTGCAGTACAACGACGCCATCCCCTACCTGATGGAGTCACTGCTGCCCAACGGCGTCCTCGGCATCGCGGTGACCGGCCTGCTGGCGGCGTTCATGGCGGGCATGGCGGCCAACGTGTCGTCCTTCAACACCGTCTTCACCACCGACATCTGGGCCAAGTACGTGGTGCAGGGCCGCGAGGACGGCTACTACGTGCGCTTCGGCCGGCTCATCACCGCGATCGGCGTCCTCGCCTCCATCGGCACGGCGTTCCTCGCGTCCTCCTTCTCCAACATCATGAGCTACCTCCAGACGCTGTTCTCCTTCTTCAACGTGCCGATGTTCGTCGTCTTCATCATCGGCATGTTCTGGCGGCGCGCGTCGATGAAGTCCGGCTTCTGGGGGCTGCTCGCGGGCACCACCGCCGCGATGGTCAACTACTTCTGGTTCTACAAGCAGGGCGTCATCGACATCCCCTCCGACCAGGGCGCCAACTTCGTCTCCGCGATCGCCGGGTTCGTGGCCGGCGCGGTCGTCATGGTCGCCGTGTCCCTGTTCACGAAGCCCAAGCCCGCCGACGAACTCCAGGGCCTCGTCTACGGCACCCGCTCCCCCGGCATGTCCGAGCCGCCCGCGCCCGGCGACGAGGCCTGGTACCGCAGGCCCGCGCTGCTCGGCTGGGGCGCGGTGATCCTGGCGGCCGCCTGCTACATCCCGTTCTCGTTCTGATCCCAGGGAGGGTCCCACACCTATGTCCGAGCACCACGGATTCAGCGAACGGGACGTCCAGCGCGAGGTCTCCGAACTGCAGGGCAGGTCGGCCACCGCCGCCCGCCTGTTCGACATCCGCCGCATCATCGGCGGCCTGTTCGTCCTCTACGGCGTCATCGTCACCGTCACCGGCCTCACCGACGACGACGCCGCCATCGACAAGGCCCAGGGCGTCAACATCAACCTCTGGACCGGCCTGGGCATGCTGCTGCTCGGCCTGTTCTTCCTGATCTGGCTGAAGCTGCGCCCGACGGCCCCGCCGCCGCCGGACGAACTGCCGCAGGAGAAGGGGCCGCTGGACGGGGGACCGCTGGAGTAGGGCGCGCCCGCGGGCGCGGACCGACCGGCGTGGGCCTCACGGCTGGTGGTGCTGGTCCCGGGGTCTTCCCGGGACCGGGCCCGCCCGGTCCAGCAGGCCCGTGCGCGCGGCGAGGGCCGCCGCCTCCAGACGGGAGCCGACGCCCAGCTTCATCAGCACACGCTGGACGTGGGTGCGGGCGGTGGAGGGCGCGATACCCATCCCCGCGGCGATCAGCCGGGTGTCCTCGCCGTCCGCGACCCGCACCAGGACCTCCACCTCACGCGGCGTCAGCATCTCCAGCAACCGCCGGCCCTCGTCGTCCGGCTGGGCCGCCGGATTGAGCAGCTCGCCGAACGCCCCCTGCAACAGCTGCGGCGCCACCGCCGCCTCCCCCTGGCGGGCCTTCATCATCGCCCGCTCCACGCCCTCGATCCGCTCGTCGTGGCGTACGTACCCCGAGGCACCCGCGGCGAAGGCCGCCGCGATCCCGCGCGGGCTGGGCACCGGGCCCAGCACCAGCACCGCCACCTGCGGACGCTCCCGCTTGATCCGCACCACCGGGTCGAACGCCCCCGGCTCCGCCGGTGTCGCCGTGCCCAGCAGGCACACCTCCGGCGCCCGCGCGATCACCAGCTCCGCCGCGCCCGCCGCGGGCGCCGCCGCGGCGAGCACCCGGTGCCCACGCAGCTTCAGCGCCGAGGCCAGCGCCTCGGCCAGCAGACGGTGGTCGTCGACCACCATGAGCCGCATTCCCATCGAGACCCCCCAGTCCCCCCAGTGGATGTCCCGGAAGCTACAGGCTCGCTCGGCATCGCGCTGCCCCTCCCGGCGAGAAGTGCCTCCCGATCGGGGAAAAACCGGGGAAATGCCAGGCCCGCACGGACGAGACCCCGTCCCGGGACGGGGGACGGGGTCTCGTGCGGCCTCGCGGGGGTCTCGCCGGGGGCCTCAGCTCGCGCCGAAGGCGATGAACAGGTAGTCGGTCTCGCCGCCGATCGAGCCCAGCGTGCTGGCGTACACGTCCGCCATGAACAGCCGCCCCTGCGCGTAACGGATCTCGGCGTGGTTGGGCAGGAAGCTCGCCTCCACGTCACGGATCTGCTCGGCGTCCGGGTTCTGCAGCAGCTTCGTCTCCTTGAAGGAGCCGCCGTCGAGGCTGACGATCTGGCCGCCCCTGTCGTAGGGCGGGGTCTTGTACGCGATCAGGTTCGGGCCGTCCATCCGCAGCGGCCACAGCTCGTACTCCTCGCCGGCGTCCGCACGCTGGCCGGTCTCCTTGCCCGTCGCCAGGTCGAAGGAGACGATCGCGTTGGTGGAGTCGCGCTCCACGGTCGGCAGGTACAGCCGGTCGTTGCCGACGACGACGCCCGCGCAGTCCTCGACCCGGGAGATCGTCTCGCACTCGCCGTCGTAGTCCTCGTCGGAGGCGGAGATACGGGTGCGCAGCTTGCCGGTCTTGTTGTCGATGGAGAAGAAGTCCAGGATCTGCGGACCGTCACCGGCCATGTCACCGACCTCGGCGGCCACCACCAGCGGATCGGTGGAGACGATGCCGGCGTACTCGATGCCGCTGTCCATCTTGTACTCGGAGATCACCTTCCCGGACTTCGGGTCGATGGTCTGCACATGCAGCGTGCGGTTGCCGTACTGGCCGCACTTGCGCAGCGCGACCAGCTTCGGGCCGCCGCCGTAACCGGCGTCGTAGCAGGTGTCGGTGGCCTTGGGGGCCCACAGCTGCTTGCCGGTGGCGATGTCGAAGGCGCCGCCGCCGCTGGTGCCGCCGACGGCGACGGTGGACCCGCTGACGGTGACGTTGTCGAGGAAGATGTCCTCGTCACCGAGCTTGACGCTCTTCTGCCACAGCTTGGTGCCGGCCTCCAGGTCGATCGCGGCGACCTGGCTGCAGCCCTCGGAGGAGCTCACGGCGGGCATCTTCGGCTGGAAGACGACGGCGGCCTTGTTGTCGTCGCTGGTGAACCGGCTGGCGTGGCACACCGGTCCGGGCAGCTCGACCGTCCACTTCTCGGTGCCCTTGTCGAGGTCGTAGCCGACGATCTCGGCGACCCCGCTCTTGGCGTACACGCTGTCGGTGAGCCAGGAGCCCTCGACGGCGACCGTCTCGTCCTTGCGGACCTTCGGCATCGGCACCTGGTAGAGCACCTTCGCCTTGGGGTCCGCTGGCACCTT
This sequence comes from Streptomyces sp. NPDC053367, assembly GCF_044545925.1. Taxonomy (NCBI): domain Bacteria; kingdom Bacillati; phylum Actinomycetota; class Actinomycetes; order Kitasatosporales; family Streptomycetaceae; genus Streptomyces; species Streptomyces sp. NPDC053367. The sequence continues at coordinate 157,407 of NZ_JBITYN010000007.1, forward strand.
CTCGGTGGCCTTGGCGGAGCCGCCGCCCTCCCCCCCGCCGGAGCCGCCCTTCTCGTCGCCGCCACCGCCGCCGGTGCCTCCGCCGGAACCCGCCGAGTCCTTCTTGCCGCCGTCGTCGGAGGAGTTGGCGTACCAGACACCGCCGCCGATGATCAGCGCGATCGCCACCACCGCGGAGACGATGATCGCCAGCTGGGCGTTGATCCTCCGCCCGCCGCCCTGTCCCGCGGCCGCGGGGGCCATGGGCACCGTCGCCTGCGGGAAGCCGTAGCCGGGCTGCTGGCCGTACGCGCCCGGCTGGGGCTGGCCGTACGGGTTCGGCCGGCCCGGGTAGCCGTAGCCGGGCGCGGGCGTCTGCGGCGGCTGCGGGACCGCGTGCGGATAGCCGTAGCCGGGCGGCTGCGGCTGCGGCTGCGGCTGCGGCTGCGGGGTGCCGTAACCCGGCTGCGGGGCCGGGGTCTGGGCGCCGAAGCCCGGCTGCTGCGCAGGCGGCGGCGGGGTCTGCGGCGGGGTCTGCGGCGGCTGGGGCGCGCCGAAGCCGGGCTGCTGCGGCGGCTGGTCCTGCGGGGCTCCCCCCTGCGGGGGCTGGCCGGGCGGCGGGGGCGGCGTCGTCATGGTGTGAGTACCTCGGTGGGACGGAACGGGTGCGCGGGCGGACGAGGTGTGATCGCTCGGGTGCCGGGCGCCGGACGGGCGGGCCGGATCACTTGCCGAAGACGATCATCAGCTTCTCCTTGTCCTCGTCGTTGCCGGTGAGCCGGGTCGTGGCCAGGTACAGCCGCCCGCCGGTCCAGTTCAGTTCACGCGAGAAGAAGCTGTTCTCGATGCCGGAGACGCCCTCGGGGTTCTGCAGCACCTTCACCGGCGTGTGCGTCGTGCCGGCGGTCGCGACCGACACGACCTGGCCGCCGGCGTCGTACGACGGCTCGACGTAGGCGACCAGCTTGCCGCCCTCCAGCCGCAGCGGCAGGATCGTCTGGTCCGTCGGGGACTTCACCCGCCACTTCTCCCTGCCGGTGGCCAGGCTGATGGCGAGGATCTCGTTCGCCCCGCTGGTCGCCTCGGTCGGCAGGTAGAGCATGTCGCCGCCGACGGCGACGCCCTGACAGCCGGTCAGATCACGCTGCAGGATCGCCCAGCCGCACTCGGGCGCGATGGACTCCTTGGTGGAGACCTGGGAGCGGATCCTGCCCTGCGGGGTGAAGGCGGCGATGTTCCAGGTGTCCTTGTCCTCGTTCTCGCTGTAGACCACCAGCGGGTCCACCGACAGGGTCCGGTTGATGCGGTAGCCCTTGTCGTACTTGAACGTCCACTTGACCTTGCCGGTCCTCGGGTCGAGCTCCTGCAGCTCCTCGTGCTCGCCGGCACCGCCGAGGTCGCAGGAGGCGACGGAGATCAGCCGGGTGCCGCCCGCGAACGCGCTCGGGTAGCAGGAGTCGCCGTACTTCTTCTTCTCGTACAGCTTCTTGCCGCTGTGCACGTCGTAGGCCACACCCGACTGGGAGCGGCCCACCATCAGGGTGTTGCCCGCCAGCGACAGCTCGACCGTGATCGCACTGTCGAACAGCGCGCCGTCGGCGACCTCCGCCTTCCAGCCCTGCCTGCCGGTGTTGAGGTCGACCTGCTGGAGCTGGTTGCACTTGGCGCGGTCGCTGGCACCGCTCATGTACGCCACGACGATCTTGTCGTCGGCCGACTTCTGCCGGGTCGTGGCACAGATCTTCTGCGGGAAGGTGATCGGTTCCCAGGTCGGCTTGCCGTCGGCGACGTCGTAGGCGAAGAGCTGCTTGTACGCCGCCTTCACCGCGGTCTTGTCGTTGATCCACATGCCGTTGGCGTCGGCGCCCGAACCGGGGGCGTCGGGCGCCTCCTTGTACCAGAGCACCTTCGCCTCGCCGGGCTTGCGGCCCTCGTTGAGGTCGGTGGTCTCCTCGCCGCCGTCGCCCGAGCCGTCACCGGGGTTGACCGGCGCGTCGGTGGCGGTCGGCTTGGCGTCGTCGCTCTTCTGGGCGACCGGCTTCTTCTTGCCGCCCTTGTCGTCGTCGCCGCTCGTCACCGCGAACACCGTGCCGCCGACGACGAGGAGCGCCGCCACCGCCGCGCCGATGATCATCGCGGGCTTGCCCTTGAACGGGTTGCGCGAGCCACCGCCGGAGGGCACCGGGGCACCCGGGTACTGGGGCTGCTGCGGGTAGCCGTAGCCCGGCTGCTGGCCGTACGGGCCCGGCTGGGGCTGGCCGTAGGGGGCAGGCTGCTGCGGCTGGCCGTAGGGACCCGGCTGCTGCGGCTGGCCGTAGGGGCCCGGCTGGGCGTACGGGCCCGGCTGCTGCGGCTGGCCGTAGGGACCCGGCTGCGCGTAGGGGCCGGGCTGCTGCGGGTAGCCGTAGCCGGGCTGCGGGGCCGGCGGGGTGGGCGGGGTCTGAGGCGGCTGCGGCGCGCCGTAGCCGGGCTGCTGCGGCGGCTGGTCCTGCGGTGCTCCGAAACCGCCGGGCTGCGGCGGCTGGTCGGGCGGCTGAGTCATCAGCGTCTTCCCCCTCGTTCACTGATTTTTAGCCACGCCCTGAGGTACGTGATGGACCCAGAGCCGTTCGGTCTCAGACGGTTCTCAGACGGCTCTTTCTATCACTGACCCCTGACAGTCAAGGGGCCCGGCTCCACCCCTGTTCCCAAGGGAGGACCGGGCCGTGATGCTGCCGTTACGCGCCTTCACGCCCCCTTCACGCGCGGCGCGCGCCGGGTGCGGCTACGCGTCCTCGGCCAGTTCCAGCCAGCGCAGCTCCAGTTCCTCGCGCTCGCCGGCCAAGGCCCGCAGGTCGGCGTCGAGTTCGGCGACCTTCGCGAAGTCGGTGGCGTTCTCGGCGATCTGCGCGTGCAGCTTGCTCTCCTTCTCGGAGATCTTGTCGAGCTGCCGCTCGATCTTCTGGAGCTCCTTCTTGGCGGCGCGCTGGTCGGCGGCGCTCTTCTCGGTGGTGGCCGGCTTCGGCGCCGCCGCCGGGGCGTTGGCGGCCGCCGCCTCCTCCATGCGCTTGCGGCGCTCCAGGTACTCGTCGATGCCGCGCGGCAGCATCCGCAGCGTGGAGTCGCCGAGGAGGGCGTACACCTTGTCGGTGGTGCGCTCGACGAAGAACCGGTCGTGGGAGATGACGATCATCGAGCCGGGCCAGCCGTCGAGGACGTCCTCCAGCTGGGTGAGGGTCTCGATGTCGAGGTCGTTGGTGGGCTCGTCGAGGAAGAGGACGTTGGGCTCGTCCATGAGCAGGCGCAGCAGTTGCAGCCGGCGCCGCTCACCGCCGGAGAGGTCGCCTACGGGCGTCCACTGCTTCTCCTTGTTGAAGCCGAACGTCTCGCACAGCTGACCGGCCGTCATCTCGCGGCCCTTGCCCAGGTCGACGCGCTCGCGCACCTGCTGCACGGCCTCCAGGACCCGGGTGGCGGGGTCCAGTTCGGCGACCTCCTGGGAGAGGTAGGCCAGCTTCACCGTCCTGCCGACGTTGACGCGGCCGCCCGCGGGCTGCGCCTCGCCGTCGGTGCGCGCCGCGTCGGCCATCGCCCGCAGCAGGGACGTCTTGCCCGCGCCGTTGACTCCGACGAGGCCGATGCGGTCGCCGGGGCCGAGCTGCCAGGTGACGTGCTTCAGCAGCACCTTGGGGCCGGCCTGGACGGTGACGTCCTCCAGGTCGAACACGGTCTTGCCGAGCCGCGAGGACGCGAACTTCATCAGCTCGCTGGTGTCCCGGGGCGGCGGCACGTCCTTGATCAGCTCGTTGGCGGCCTCGACCCGGAAGCGCGGCTTGGAGGTTCGGGCCGGGGCGCCGCGGCGCAGCCACGCCAGCTCCTTGCGGACCAGGTTCTGCCGCTTGGTCTCCTCCGTCGCCGCGATCCGCTCGCGTTCGGCGCGCGCGAAGACGTAGTCGGAGTAGCCGCCCTCGTACTCGTAGACGGCGCCGCGCTGCACGTCCCACATGCGGGTGCAGACCTGGTCCAGGAACCAGCGGTCGTGGGTGACGCACACCAGCGCCGAGCGGCGCTCGCGCAGGTGCTGGGCGAGCCAGGCGATGCCCTCGACGTCGAGGTGGTTGGTGGGCTCGTCGAGCACGATCAGGTCGTGGTCCTCGATGAGCAGCTTGGCCAGCGCGATACGGCGCCGCTCACCACCGGACAGCGGCCCGATGACGGTGTCCAGGCCCTTGGGGAAGCCGGGCAGGTCCAGCCCGCCGAACAGTCCGGTGAGGACGTCGCGGACCTTGGAGTTGCCCGCCCACTCGTGGTCCGCCATGTCCCGGATGACCTCGTGCCGGACGGTCGCCTCCGGGTCGAGGGAGTCGTGCTGGGTGAGCACGCCGAGGCGCAGTCCGCCCGAGTGCGTGACCCGTCCGGAGTCGGCGTCCTCGAGCCGGGCGAGCATCCGGATCAGCGTCGTCTTGCCGTCGCCGTTGCGGCCGACCACCCCGATACGGTCGCCCTCGGAGACGCCCAGGGAGATCCCGTCCAGCAGGGCACGGGTGCCGTACACCTTGCTGACGTTCTCGACATTGACCAGGTTGACGGCCATTTCACTCCTGCCCGGGGGATGGATCGCCCGTCCAGAGTAGTCGGAGGTCAGCCCCCGCCTCGCTGCTCCTCGCGGCGCCGCCGGTAGTGCCAGACCGCCTGCAGCGGCAGGTGCTCGTCGGCGAGGCCCTCCTCCAGCGGCCCGATGCGGGCCTCGGCCTCGACGCAGCGCGGGTCGTCACGGTTGGCGAGACCGGCGACGGCGTGGATCCGGATGCGCTGCCGCTCGTCCCGCGAGAGGTCCCACAGCATGTCCCCGATCCCGGGGACCGCGCTCTCGCCGCTGCCCTGATGGCAGAGCCAGTGGCACACGCTCGCGCGTACCCCGGCGTCCGGGTCACGGGCGAGGACGCGCACGGCGGCGAGGCCGCCCGCGCCGAGAGCCTCCCCCGCGGACAGCAGGTTCGGCACCCAGGCCCGTATCCGGGGGTCCGGGTGCGCGCGGCAGGCCAGGCCGACAGCCTGGATCTCCGGGCCGTCGGCCCAGGTCAGCGCGTTGAGCAGGACGTCCAGGACGGCCGGGTCCGGCTCCCGCAGCGCCCAGGGGGCGAGCTGCCCCGCCCGCCCGGCGTACGAGTCGCGCCCGCGGCCCACGTCCCCGATGACCAGGGACAGCAGGACGTCGGCGGCGAAGAGCCGGAGCAGCGGGTCGGGGCTCTCGCTCAGCCGGGTCGCCGCCGCCCAGGTCCGCTCGTTCGGCCTCCGGCCGAGTTGGTGCATCACCTGGGACCAGACCAGGTGGCCGCGGTCCGGGTACGCCAGGGCGCGGGCCATCAGCTCGTCGAAGGGGACGCGCAGGCCGAAGCGCGTCTCCAGGACGGTGAGGGTCGCCAGGTGGCCGTCGTGCAGGGCGAGCCCGCCCAGTTCGAGGCGCTCGTACCAGCAGCCGGTCGTGTCGTGCAGCCTGGTCCGTACGGCCGGTTCGGTCAGGCCGGTCCGTCGCCTCAGCTCGGCCTCGGCGCCGGTACGGGCCCAGTGGCGGGCGCGCTCCAGCAGTTGCTCGCGCAGGGGGCCGGGGTAGGCGGCCCGGTCGGGCAGCACGGCGAGCGTCAGCCACGGCGAGCCCGAGTCCAGGGCGCGCAGCAGGGGGGTGCTGCCGTCGGGCAGCGGGCGCAGGGCGTCGGCCCCGGCGGCCCTCAGGGCCTCGGCGACGGGTTCTTCGTACGCCGCGACGGCCGTGCACAGCAGGGGCAGTCCGCTCTCGGGGTCGGGGGTGTCCGGGTCGGCGCCGTCGTCCAGCAGGGTGCGCACCTGTTCGGCGTCGCCGCGGCGCACGGCGGCCGCAAGAGCGTGGTCCATCCGGCCGCCTCCGTGGGGTCGGGCTCAGCTGATCGTGGCGCCTTCCGCCGGCCCCTGGGCCATGCGGACCGTGCGGCAGGTGCCCGAGGCGCGCAGGGCGCCGGCGACCCGCTGGGCCGCGTCGGGGTCGCGGGTGAGGAACGCGGTCGTCGGGCCGGAGCCGGAGACCAGGGCGGCCAGGGCTCCCGCGGCGCGCCCGGCGGCCAGGGTGTCGGCCAGCTCGGGGAAGAGGGAGAGCGCGGCGGGCTGCAGGTCGTTGGTGACGGTGGCGGCCAGCGCCTCGGGGTCGCCCTTGGCCAGGGCCGCGAGCAGCTCCGGCGAGGCGGCCGGCTCGGGGATGTCGCGGCCCTCGGCGAGCCGGTCGAACTCGCGGAACACGGCCGGGGTGGACAGGCCACGCTCGGCGACCGCGAACACCCAGTGGAAGACGCCGCCGACCTCCAGCGGGGTCAGCAGCTCGCCCCGCCCGACGCCGAGCGCCGCCCCGCCGACGAAGCTGAACGGCACGTCGCTGCCCAGCTCGGCGCACATCTCCAGCAGTTCCTCGCGGGTGGCGCCCGTCCCCCACAGGGCGTCGCAGCCGAGCAGGGCGCCCGCGCCGTCGGCGCTGCCGCCCGCCATGCCGCCGGCGACGGGGATGTCCTTGGCGATGTGGATGTGCACGTCGGGCGTGCGGTCGTAGCGCCGGGCCAGCTCGATCGCCGCGCGCGCGGCGAGGTTCGAGGTGTCCAGGGGGACCTGGGCGGCGTCCGGGCCCTCACAGGTCACCCGCAGGCCCTGCGGCGACGGGGTCACGGTGATGTCGTCGTACAGGCCGACCGCGAGGAAGACGTTGGCCAGGTCGTGGAAGCCGTCCGCGCGGGCGGCGCCCACGGAGAGCTGGACGTTGACCTTGGCCGGGACACGTACGGTCACACTCACCGGTCGGTCTCCCCCTGCTCGTGCCTGTGCTCGGCGATGCGCGCGAACTCCTCCACCGTGAGCGACTCCCCGCGCGCCTGCGGCGAGATTCCCGCGGCGACCAGGGCGGCCTCGGCCGCGACCGCGGAACCGGCCCAGCCGGCGAGTGCCGCGCGCAGCGTCTTGCGCCGCTGGGCGAAGGCCGCGTCGACGACGGCGAAGACCTCACGCTTGGAGGCGGTGGTCTTCAGCGGCTCGGTGCGGCGGGTGAGGGCGACCAGTCCGCTGTCCACGTTCGGTGCGGGCCAGAAGACGTTCCGGCCGATGGCTCCGGCGCGCTTGACCTCGGCGTACCAGTTCGCCTTCACGGACGGCACGCCGTACACCTTGGAGCCGGGCGCCGCGGCGAGCCGGTCGGCGACCTCCGCCTGCACCATCACCAGGGTGCGCTCGATGCTCGGGAAGGTGTCGAGCATGTGCAGCAGCACCGGCACGGCCACGTTGTACGGCAGGTTCGCCACGAGTGCCGTCGGCGGCGGTCCGGGCAGCTCGGTGACGTGCATCGCGTCGGAGTGCACCAGCGCGAACCGGTCCGCCCTTCCCGGCATACGCGCCTCGATGGTGGCGGGCAGCGCGGCCGCGAGGACGTCGTCGATCTCCACCGCCGTGACCCGGTCGGCCACCTCCAGCAGCGCCAGGGTGAGGGACCCGAGCCCCGGGCCGACCTCGACGACCACGTCGTCGGGCCGGACCTCGGCGGTCCGCACGATACGGCGGACCGTGTTGGCGTCGATCACGAAGTTCTGGCCGCGCTGCTTGGTCGGGCGCACACCGAGCGCGTTCGCGAGTTCGCGGACGTCGGCGGGCCCGAGGAGGGCGTCGGGGGTGGGGCTGCTCACGGCACAAGAGTACGGGGAGGCACCGACAGCCCTTCACGGCTCACCGGGCCCGGCCCCCGCCCTGCCGGGCCATGGGCGGCTCAGCCGTGCAGCCCTGCCGGGTCGTGGGCGGCTCAGCCGTGCAGCCCCGCCGGGTCGTGGGCGGCTCAGCCCTGCAGCCGTGCGCCGCAGTGCGGCCAGGGGCCGGCGCCGCGCCGCGTGTACAGCTTCTTCGCGCGGAAGGTCTGCTCCGCCGCGGGCGCGTCCTGCGGGCGGCCGCTGCCGCCGAGGCTCTGCCAGGTGCGGGTGTCGAACTGGTACAGCCCGCCATACGTGCCGGACGGGTCGACCGCGTCCGGCCGTCCGCCCGACTCGCAGGCGGCGAGGCCCTGCCAGTCGAGGTGGTCGGCGCCCTGCACGGAGGCCGGCATCGGCCTGGTGCCCACCTTCACGATCCGGCTGACCGGCTCGCGCACCAGCTCGGTCCCGACCAGGCGCGGCTTCTGCCGCACGCCGTTGACCGTGCGCACGTGGAAGGTGACCCGGCGCAGGCCGGGCTGCCCGGCCCGCTCGATCACCTCCATCCCCTTGAACAGGGCCGGGTCCTCGGTCCGCTCCACCTCGAAGGGGATCAGCTCCTCGCGCACCTCCCTCGTCCTGGTGATCCGCAGCACCGTCACGGTCTGCCCGTCCCTCGGGAAGCTGCCCTGGGGCACGGAGGTGGTGTCCTCACCGCGCAAGGTGATCCCGGCCTGCTCGACGGCCTCGCGCACGGTGGCGGCGTTGGTGCGGATGGTGCGGGCGCGGCCGTCCGCCATGATCGTCACGGAGCGCTCGGTGCGCACGTCGAGGGCGAGTCCCTCCCGCCCGATCCGTCTGGAGCGCGCGGCGGACAGGTACGCGCCCTCCACGCGGACCCCCAGCTGTCCGAGCGCCTCCTCCACGGTGCCCGCCGTCGTCCACACCTCGTGGCGGTGTCCGTCGAGCGTGAGCCGGAGCGGGCGGCCGTACCGCACCACCACCTCGTCGCCGCTGTCCAGCTCCGTGCCGGGAGCGGGCGCCACCACGTCGTGCGGTCCGACCTCGACGCCCTGCTGCTCCAGCAGCTCGGTCACGTCGTCGGCGTAGGTGTGCAGGGTGCGGGACCGGCCGTCGACGCTCAGTTCGACGGCCTTGTCCTCGGCGACGAACGCGGTGGTGCCGCCCGCCAGGAAGGCGACGACCAGTGCCTGCGGCAGCAGCCGGCGCACCGATCCGTCCGCGCGGACCGTGCCGACCGCGCGCGCGAAGCCCTCCGCGCGTCCCGCGCCGCGCGCCCTGCGCCGGTGCCCGGGCCGCCGTCCCGCCTCGGGGGGCACTCGGTACGCGCGCGTGGCGGGGTCGTCGTCGTACGCGCGCGTGACGGCGTGCTCGTCGTAGGGGGCCGTGCTCTCGTAGGCGGGGGCGTACGTGTCGGCGTAGTGCGGCTGCGGCTGGGGGCCGAAGGAGCGCGCCGGCCGGGGCGGCTGGTACGAGGCGGGCGCGGTGTACGCGGTGTACGCGGCCGGGTACGGCTCGCCGTAGCCCAGGGTCTCGGCGGTGTGAGGGTCGAACGGCTCGTACGCCTCGTGCGGGTCGTACGCCTCGTGCGGGTCGTAGGACTCGGTCGGGTCGTAGGACTCGGTCGGGTCGTAGGACTCGGTCGGCTCGTACTCGGGGATGCGCGCGTACCGCTCGTCGCGCACGTACTGCGAATCGCTCACGCCGACACGCTCCAGGGGTCCGCGGGGGCCGGATCGGGCCCCCAGAACCTAGCGGAGCGATCGTCACTCTCCAAAGCGACGCGACTACGCCGTGTGGTCAGTAGCCGAAGGCGCGGGCCGTGTTCGCCGCGAGGGCCGTCGCCAGCGCGTCCTCGTCGATGCCGCGCACGGCGGCCATCGCTCGCACCGTGACCGGAATGAGATACGGGGCATTGGGCCGTCCGCGGTACGGCGCGGGCGTGAGGAAGGGCGCGTCGGTCTCCACCAGCAGCAGCTCCAGGGGCGCCACCGCGACGGCGTCGCGCAGGTTCTGGGCGTTCTTGAAGGTGACGTTGCCGGCGAAGGACATGAAGTAGCCCTCGCGGGCGCAGATCTCCGCCATGTCGGCGTCGCCGGAGTAGCAGTGGAACACGGTCCGCTCGGGGGCGCCCTCCTCCTTCAGGACGCGCAGGACGTCCGCGTGGGCGTCACGGTCGTGGATGACCAGGGCCTTGCCGTGCCGCTTGGCGATCTCGATGTGGGCGCGGAAGGAGCGCTCCTGTGCGGCCTTGCCCTCCTCGCCGGTGCGGAAGTAGTCGAGGCCGGTCTCGCCGACGCCCTTGACGTGCGACAGCGCGGCCAGCCGGTCGATCTCGGCGAGGGCCTCGTCGAGCGCGGCGTCGCCGCCGGGTGCGCGGGCGCCCTGCCGGGACCAGCCGTCGGGGTCGCCGTGGACGATCCGGGGCGCCTCGTTGGGGTGCAGGGCGACGGCCGCGTGGACGGCGTCGTGGGCCGCCGCGGTCTCGGCGGCCCAGCGCGATCCGGCCACGTCGCAGCCCACCTGCACGACGGTCGTCACCCCGACCGACGCCGCCTTCGCCAGGGCCTCCTCGACCGTGCCGGACTGCATGTCGAGGTGGGTGTGGGAGTCGGCCACCGGCACCGCCAGGGGCACGGGCAGGGGCGGCGCGGCGTTCTTGTCGGCGGCGTTCGAAGGCATGCCCCGATCCTACGGAAGGGGCGTGCCGGGCCGGCCGACGAGCCTCAGCCCGCCCTGCGGTGGAAGGCGGCGTGCAGCAGATCCGACAGATGGCGGCGCTGCCTCGGCACGGCCGCCCGGGCGGGCCGCGGACGGTCGGCGTTCAGCGCCAGGGCGACCTGGCCGGCGCGCATGATGCGCAGCACCCGGCTGTCGCAGTTCAGGCACTGGGGGCGGCTCAGCGGCGAGGGCACCCGCCGGCCGTCGGTGAGGTAGGTGACGAACTCATGTCCCTGGGCGTCGAGATGGTGCTCTATGACATAGGACTGCTCCCAGCCGTGTCCGCAGTGCATACAGGCGAAGGAGTAGGACTCATGGACGGCGGGAACGGCGCGTGCGATCTCGGTCATGCAGGCTCCTGAGGTCCGCAGGCGGGCGGGGACCGGTACGTCCCCGACCACCCCACGACCAGTGGACTCTTCCGCGCATCCGTGCGGAACGGGCCTGCCGAGTATTGGAGCCGTCTTGGCCGTTCCTTGCCGCAACGCCCCGGCGCAGAGGTCCGCGCTTTGCCTGGCGCGCTCCGCCCTTTGCCCAGAATTCAGCCACGCGCGCGCATACCCGATCAGGTTCCCGCGTTCTTCGCCGCCACGACCGCGTCGAACACCTCCCGCTTGGGCAGGCCCGCCTCGGCCGCGACCGCCGCGATGGCCTCCTTGCGCCGTTCGCCGGCCTCCTCGCGCACCCGGACCCGGCGTACCAGCTCGGCCGCGTCGAGCGTCTCGGGGGCGCGCTCGGGCGCTCCCTCGACGACGACGGTGATCTCCCCGCGCACGCCCTCGGCCGCCCAGGCGGCGAGCTCGGCCAGCGGGCCGCGCTTGATCTCCTCGTAGGTCTTGGTCAGTTCACGGCACACGGCGGCGCGCCGCTCGGCGCCGAACACCTCGGCCATCGCGGCGAGGGTGTCGTCGAGCCGGTGCGGTGCCTCGAAGTAGACCAGGGTGCGCCGCTCCCCGGCGACCTCCCGCAGCCGGGACAGCCGCTCCCCGGCCTTGCGGGGCAGGAACCCCTCGAAGCAGAAGCGGTCCACGGGCAGCCCGGACAGCGCGAGCGCGGTGAGCACGGCGGACGGGCCGGGCACGGCGGTGACGCGGATGTCCTGCTCGACGGCGGCGGCGACCAGCCGGTAGCCGGGGTCGGACACGGACGGCATGCCGGCGTCGGTCACCAGCAGCACGCGCGCGCCGCCGAGGAGTTCCTCGACCAGTTCGGGCGTACGGGCGGACTCGTTGCCCTCGAAGTACGACACCACGCGGCCCTTGGGGGTGACCCCCAGCGCCTGCGTCAGCCGGCGCAGCCGCCGGGTGTCCTCGGCCGCGACGACGTCGGCGCCGGCCAGCTCCTCGGCCAGCCGCGGCGGCGCGTCCGCGATGTCGCCGATGGGGGTGCCCGCCAAAACAAGGGTTCCAGTCACATCCCCCATCCTCCCAAAGGGAAGGCCCTCACCCGCCCGGAGGGAAGGCGCCGGTCCTCCCGGAGCCGTCACGGGGCCGACGCAAGCTCCGCATGCGCGGGACTCACACAGAACGTTTCCCTACGATGGCGCGGTGACCAGTACCGCGTCCTCCGCGTCCTCGACGGACCTCCGCCAAGAGCGGGCCCCGCACGACCAGGAGCCGTCGTGGCAGCAGCGGCTGCGCCGGTTCGGCTACGCGGCGCGGCCCGAGAGCGACGTCCGGGACCGGCTGGTGCCGCCGTACGCGGAGCCCTCGCCGCGGATCTGGTCGGTGCTCGGTGTGCCGCCCACCCTGGCCCGGCGCGTCGGGCGTCTGTCCGGCTGGGGCGGTCCGCTGCTGGTGACGCTGCTGGCGGGCGTGCTGCGGTTCTGGAACCTGGGCAGCCCCAAGGCGGTGATATTCGACGAGACGTACTACGCCAAGGACGCCTGGGCGCTCGTCCACCGAGGCTTCGAGGTCAACTGGGACAAGAACGCCAACGATCTGGTGCTGTCCTCGGGCGGGCACGTGCCGATCCCGACGGACGCGGCGTACGTGGTGCACCCCCCGGTCGGCAAGTACGTCATCGGGCTCGGGGAGCTGCTCTTCGGGTTCGACCCGTTCGGCTGGCGGTTCATGACGGCGCTGCTCGGCACGCTGTCGGTGCTGATGGTGTGCCGGATCGGGCGGCGGCTGTTCCGCTCGACGTTCCTCGGCTGCCTCGCGGGCGGGCTGCTGGCGGTCGACGGCCTGCACTTCGTGATGAGCCGCACCTCGCTGCTCGACGGGGTGCTGATGTTCTTCGTGCTGGCCGCGTTCTGCTGTCTGGTCGTCGACCGCGACAAGGCCCGGGAGCGGCTCGCGGCGGCGCTGCCCGCCGACGCCGAGGGGCGGGTACGGCCGAACGCCGAGGTCGCCGACACCGTGTGGCTGGGGCTGCGGCCCTGGCGGTGGGCGGCGGGCGTGATGCTGGGCCTGGCCGTGGGCACCAAGTGGAACGGCCTTTACTTCCTGGCCGCGTTCGGGATCATGACCGTGCTGTGGGACATCGGCTCCCGCAAGGTCGCGGGCGCCCGGCACCCGTATCTGGCGGTGCTCAAGTACGACCTGGGCTTCGCGTTCCTCGCGACCGTGCCGGTGGCCGTGGCCACGTACGTGCTGTCCTGGACGGGCTGGATCCTGTCCCCGTCCGACGGCAGCGGCGGCTACTACCGCGACTGGGCCGTCAAGGACGGCAGGGACAGCGACTGGGCGTGGCTGTTCCCGGACTGGGTGCGCAGCCTGTGGCACTACGAGAACCAGGTGTACGACTTCCACGTCGGCCTGTCCTCGCCGCACACGTACGAGTCCAACCCGTGGAGCTGGATCGTCCTCGGCCGTCCGGTGTCGTACTTCTACGAGTCCCCGGCGCCCGGCGCGGACGGCTGCCCGGCCGACGCGGGCGACAAGTGCGCGCGCGAGGTCCTGGCGCTGGGCACGCCGGTGCTGTGGTGGGTGGGCTGCTTCGCGCTGCTGTACGTGCTGTGGCGCTGGTTCTTCCGCCGTGACTGGCGCGCGGGCGCCATCGCCTGCGCGATCGTGGCCGGTTATCTGCCCTGGTTCTTCTTCCAGGAACGCACCATCTTCTACTTCTACGCCGTCGTCTTCGTGCCGTTCCTGTGCCTGGCGGTGGCGATGCTGGTCGGCGCGCTGGTCGGCCCGCCCGGCTCGACCGACACCCGCCGGGTCGCCGGGGCGACGGGCGCGGGCGTGGTGGTGCTGCTGATCGCCTGGAACTTCATCTACTTCTGGCCGATCTACACCGGTACCGCCATCCCGATCGACGACTGGCGGTCGCGGATGTGGCTCGACACCTGGGTCTAGCCGGCCCCCTGCCGCCGGTCTCCGTTCAGCCAACAAAGCAGGGCTCCGGTCCGCGTTGTCGGTGCCGCCCCTTACAGTGCACGGGAAGGTGAAACGGGGGCACGGGAGGGACCGGGCGATGCGCAAGGGGGTCAAGGGGGCCGTCATCGGCACGGTGTTCGCCGTGATGCTGGGCGGCGCCGGGTACGGCGCCTACAACTTGGTGTCCGCTCTGGACGGCGACGGCGGCGCGGGTGGGAACGGCACGGCGTCCGACAGGAGCGGGCCGCCGAGCGAGGACGAGGTCGCCGAGACCACGAAGGCGTTCTTCGCGGCCTGGGAGCAGGGCCGGGGCGCGAAGGCCGCGTCGTACACGAACAACGCCGCGGCGGCCGAGCCCGTACTGACGTCCTTCGGCGGCAGCGGGCACCTCACCGACGTGCAGATCACCCCGGGCGCGGTGCGGGGCACCACCGTGCCGTTCTCGGTCGAGGCGACCGTGTCGTACAAGGGGCGGAGCAAGCCGCTGTCGTACGACAGCAGGCTGACCGTGGTGCGCGGGATCACCACCGGGCGCGCGCTGGTCGACTGGCGGCCGACGGTGGTGCATCCCGAGCTCGGCGAGGGCGACACCCTGGTCACCGAGGAATCGGCCAGCCCGCCGATCGAGGCGGTCGGCCGGGACGGCAGCGTGCTGACGAAGGAGAAGTACCCCTCCCTCGGCCCGGTCCTGGACGACCTGCGCAAGCGGTACGGCAGGCAGGCGGGCGGCACGCGCGGGGTCGAGCTGTCGATCCGGCACACCGCGAGCGGCGCCGCCGACACCTCGCTGCTGACCCTCACCGAGGGCAGGGCGGGCCGGCTGCCCACGACCATCAGCCCGCGCGCGCAGGCGGCCGCCGAGAAGGCGGTCACCGCGTACAAGGAGTCGTCGGTGGTGGCGGTCAAGCCGAGCACCGGTGAGATCCTCGCGGTCGCCAACAACCGCGCGGACGGCTGGAACGCCGCCTTCCTGGGCGAGCTGGCACCCGGCTCCACGATGAAGATCGTCAGCGCGGCCCTGCTCATCGACCAGGGCCTGACCACGGCGGACGGCCCGGCGCCCTGTCCCCCGCAGGCGGTCTCCGACAGCGCGACCTTCCACAACCTGCCGGGTCTCGCGCCCAACGAGAGCGCGACGCTCGCCGACAGCTTCGCCCGGTCCTGCAACACCGCGTTCGTGAAGTTCGCCGACGAGATCCAGGACGACTCCCTCACCAAGGAGGCGCAGGACAAGTTCGGGCTCGGCCGTGACGACTGGAAGGCGGGCATCACCACCTTCGACGGCAGCGTCCCCGTCTCCGAGGGCCCCGACACCGCCGCCGCGCTGCTCGGTCAGGGCAAGGTGCAGATGAGCCCGCTGAACATGGCGTCGGTGACGGCGACCGCGGTCACCGGCACGTTCCGGCAGCCGGTGATCGTGCCGCAGAGCCTGGACGGCCGCGAGCTGGCCCGGGCCGAGGGCCTTGAGCCGGGCACCGTGGCGCAGCTGCGCGCCATGATGAACCGCACCGCGACCAGCGGTACCGCCGCGAACGCGATGCGAGGGCTGCCCGGCAGCATCGGCGCGAAGACCGGCTCGGCCGAGGTCGACCACCAGGCCACGTCCAACAGCTGGTTCACCGGCTTCCGCGACGACATGGCGGCCGCCGCGATGGCCCAGCAGGGCGGCCACGGCAGCGACGCTGCCGGACCGATCGTGGCGCGCGTCCTGGGCGCCGGCGGCTGAGCGAGGGGGAACCGGCCCACGGGTGGCGGACGTCACCCGCACAGGTCGGGACCGGAGAACGGCACCGTCGTCGGGACGGTGAGGCACGACCACAAGGGACACGAGGGCGTCGGGGACCCCGGGGATTTCGCGGAGGAACGGAAAAGCAGTGGGCAAGAGAAGGCGCGTCGCCCAGCGACGGAGCATCCGACCGGCCGTCATCGGCTCGGTGATCGCCGCGGTCGTCCTGGGCGGCGGGGTCGGCGCCTACGCGCTGTACGGCGGCGGCGCCGTGGCCGGCCAGGCCTCGGCCGGCGCCGAGGGGCGGGAGAAGGCGGTGAAGACCGGCCCGCTGTCGGAGGCGGAGGTCACCGGGGCCGCGCGGCGCTTCCTCACGGCCTGGCAGCGGGGCCGCCCGGCCGAGGCCGCGGCCGCCACCACCGACGCCGCGGCCGCCCGCACCCTGCTCGCCGGCTACGCCAAGGACGCCCACCTGGAGCACGTCACCCTCACCCCCGGCGTCCGCCAGGGCGACAAGGTGCCGTTCACCGTGCGGGCCACGGTCCACCACGGCACCGTACGCAAGCCGCTGACGTACGGCAGTGCCCTGACCGTCGTACGCGGCGAGGGCGACGGCGAGCCGCTGGTGCGGTGGGCCTCCGCGGTCGTCCACCCCGATCTGAAGGACGGCGACCGGCTGGTCACCGGCGAGGCCGGCACCCCGCCGGTGAAGGCGCTGGACCGCGAGGGCGGGGAGCTGACGACGAAGAAGTACCCGTCGCTGGCGCCGGTCCTGGACGGGCTGCGCGAGAAGTACGGCGAGACGGCGGGCGGCACGGCGGGCGTCGAGCTCCGGGTCGTCCGCGGTGCGGCCTCCCAGAAGGCCGAGCTGTCCGACAAGACGCTGCTGGAGCTGAGCGAGGGAACCCCCGGCACGGTGCGGACGACCCTCAGCCCGGCACTGCAGGCCGAGGCGGAGCGGCAGGTCGCCGCGCGCAAGCGGGCCTCGGTGGTGCTGCTGCGCCCGTCGACGGGCGAGATCCTCGCCGTCGCGAACTCCTCGCCCGGCTTCAACACCGCCTTCCAGGGCTCCCTCGCGCCCGGCTCCACGATGAAGGTCATCACCTCCTCGATGCTGTTCGAGAAGAAGCTGGCGGCGGCGGACAAGGCGCACCCCTGCCCGAAGTTCTTCACGTACGGCGGCTGGAAGTTCCAGAACGACGACAAGTTCGAGATCAAGGGCGGCACCTTCAAGGCGTCCTTCGCCCGCTCCTGCAACACCGCCTTCATCAGCCAGGCGCCGAAGCTGAAGGACGCCGACCTGACGCAGCAGGCGCAGGAGGTGTTCGGGCTCGGCATGGACAACTGGGCGGTCGGGGTGCCCACCTTCGACGGCTCGGTGCCGGTGCAGTCGCAGGCGCAGATGGCGGCCTCGCTGATCGGGCAGGGCGGGGTGCGGATGAACCCGCTGAACATGGCGTCCGTGTCGGCGACCATCCAGTCGGGGACCTTCCGCCAGCCCTATCTGGTCTCGCCCGAGGTCGACGGCCGCACCCTGGCCACCGCCTCGCGCACCCTGTCCGCGGGCACGCTGGCGCAGGTGCGGGAGGTGATGGCGTACACGGCGGCATACGGCACGGCGGCCGAGGCGATGGCCGGGGTCACCGGGAACGTCGGCGCGAAGACCGGCTCGGCGGAGGTCGACGGGCAGAAGAAGCCGAACGGCTGGTTCACGGCCTACCGCGGCGATCTCGCGGCGGCGGGCGTCGTGCAGGCGGGCGGCCACGGCGGCAGCACGGCGGGCCCGATCGTGGCGGCCCTGCTGAAGGCGGCGGGCTGACGGCCCTGCCGAGGGCGGCTGGGCTGACGCGCGGGGGCTCCTCGGGCCCCGCGCGTCAGTGGGCCACGGGCTGCTTGGTCGCCGTGTAGGTGCGGCGCAGGAACCGCATCAGCGTCTTCGACTCGAACTGCACGACCGAGACGCCCTGCGCGGAGTGGAACTCGACGACGGCCTGCACGCGTCCGCAGGGCCACACCCGGACCGCCCCGCTGCCGGCGGGGGCGCGCAGCCCCTGTTCGAGGAGGGAGCGGGCGAAGGTCCACTCGCGGGTGCCGGGAAGCCGGACCCGCACGGCGCGGGGGTCGGTGTCCGGGTCGTACCGCAGGATGACGGGAACCGCGCCGGTGTCCTGTGTCGTGACGTCGGTGTCCGTGACGATGTGGGCTCGTGCGTACTGCTCGATCACAGACATCGGCAGTCCCCTTACGCTCGGTGACCAAGACGAAAGCCCAGCTTCCGCTTCTTCTCCAATGTCCCACATTTCCCGGATCATGCCCCCCGGTGGCGCATCTCATATACGCGATCGGCACCCAGTGCGCTCTTGCAACCTATTCGCATTAAGCCACTATCATCGAACGGTGCATGTGCCTGACGGATTCATCAACGCCCCCACCTCGGTCGCCACCGGAGTCGTCGCCGCCGGCGCCGTCGCCGTGAGCCTGCGCGGCGCGCGCCGTGAACTCGACGAGCGGACCGCGCCGCTGGCCGGGCTCGTGGCGGCGTTCATCTTCGCCGTGCAGATGCTCAACTTCCCGGTCGCCGCCGGAACCAGCGGGCACCTCCTCGGCGGGGCGCTGGCCGCGATCCTCGTCGGCCCCTGCACGGGTGTGCTGTGCGTGTCGGTGGTGCTGCTGATGCAGGGCATCCTCTTCGCCGACGGCGGCCTGACCGCGCTCGGCGTGAACATCACCGACATGGCGATCGTGACGACCGTCGTCGCCTACGCCGTCTTCCGCGCCCTGGTGAAGGTCCTGCCGCGCACCCGCCGTTCGGTGACCGGCGCGGCCTTCGTCGCCGCGCTGCTGTCCGTGCCGGTCTCGGCGCTCGCCTTCACCGCGCTGTACGCCGTCGGCGGCACCACCGACGTCTCGATCGGCAAGGTCGCCACCGCCATGGTCGGCGTCCATGTCCTCATCGGCATCGGCGAGGCCGTGATCACCTCGCTCACCGTCGGCGCGGTCCTCGCCGTACGCCCGGACCTCGTCCACGGCGCCCGTGACCTGCACCGTCCGCTGAAGCTCCGGGTCAACGGCGAGCTGGTGGACGCCCCGGGCACCGTCCCGGTCCCGGTCGCCGCCCGCTCCACCCGCAAGGTGTGGGCGACCGGCCTGGCCGCCTCGCTGCTGCTCGCCGGGTTCGTCAGCTTCTACGCCTCCGCCAGCCCCGACGGCCTGGAGAAGGTCGCCGCCGACCACGGCATCGACGACAAGGCCGAGGAGCACGCGGCCGCCGGCTCGCCGCTCGCCGACTACGGCGTCAAGGACGTCGACGACTCCCGGCTGTCCGGGGGCCTCGCCGGTGTCATCGGCGTCGGCGTCACCGTCGTGGCGGGAAGCGGCGTGTTCTGGGCGGTGCGCAGGCGGCGCTCCGGCTCCGTCCCGGCCTCCCCCGCGGATGTGAGCGTCTGACATGGGCGCGGGCCACGCGCACCGGCTCTACCGGCACGGGCACTCGCCCGTGCACGGGCTGCCGCCGCACACCAAGCTCGTCGCCGCGTTCGCCTTCGTGGTGGTCGTGGTGTCGACGCCGCGCGAGGCGGTGTGGGCCTTCGGGCTGTACGCCGTGCTGCTGGCGTGCGTCGCGGCGTACGCGCGTGTGCCCGCGGGCTTCCTGCTCAAGCGGCTGCTGATCGAGGTGCCGTTCGTGGCGTTCGCGGTGCTGATGCCGTTCGTTGCGGAGGGCGAGCGCACCGAGGTGCTCGGCGTGTCGCTGAGCGTCAGCGGACTGTGGGGCGCCTGGAACGTCCTCGCCAAGGGCACCCTCGGCGTCGCCGCGTCGGTGCTGCTGGCCTCCACCACCGAGCTGCGCGAGCTGCTGCTCGGCCTGCAACGCCTGAAGCTGCCGCCCCTGCTGGTGCAGATCGCGTCCTTCATGATCCGCTACGGCGACGTCATCGCGGACGAGATGCGCCGGATGCGGATCGCCCGCGAGTCGCGCGGCTTCGAGGCGCGCGGCGTGAAGCACTGGGGCGTGCTCGCCAAGTCGGCGGGCGCGCTGTTCATCCGCTCCTACGAACGCGGCGAGCGCGTCCACCTGGCCATGGTCAGCCGTGGCTACGCCGGTTCCATGCCGGTCATCGACGAGGTGACCGCCTCCCGCGCGCAGTGGACGCACGCCCTGACCCTGCCCTTCGCCGCCCTCGTCGTATGTCTGCTGGGATGGACCCTGTGACTGCTCACCCGGAGCCCGTGACCGCCTCGCTGGAGGTCTCCGGCCTCGCCTTCGCCTACCCCGACGGGCATCAGGCCCTGTTCGGGGTGGACTTCGCCATCGGCCGCGGCGAGCGGGTCGCGCTGCTCGGCCCGAACGGCGCCGGCAAGACCACGCTGGTCCTGCATCTCAACGGCATCCTCACCGGCGGGGCGGGCACCGTCACCGTCGCCGGACTGCCGGTCGGCAAGCGGCACATGGCGGAGATCCGGCGCAAGGTCGGCATCGTCTTCCAGGACCCCGACGACCAGCTGTTCATGCCGACGGTCCGCGAGGACGTGGCCTTCGGGCCCGCGGCGGCCGGACTGAAGGGCGCCGAGCTGGAGGCGCGCGTGGACCGGGCGCTGGAGCAGGTCGGCATGGCCGCGTTCAAGGACCGCCCGCCGCACCACCTGTCCTTCGGCCAGCGCCGCCGGGTCGCCGTCGCCACGGTGCTCGCGATGGAGCCGGAGATCCTCGTCCTGGACGAGCCGTCCTCCAACCTCGACCCCGCCTCGCGCCGTGAGCTCGCCGACATCCTGCGCTCCCTCGACGTCACCGTCCTGATGGTCACGCACGACCTGCCGTACGCCCTGGAGCTGTGCCCGCGCTCGCTGATCCTCTCCGAGGGCGTGATCGCCGCCGACGGCCCGACCGGTGCGCTGCTGTCCGACGAGGACCTGATGCGCGCCCACCGGCTGGAGCTGCCCTTCGGGTTCGACCCGCGGTCCGTGACAATGGGCGCGTGAAGCGTCAGGACGAGAAGCACCCCGAGGCCCCCGCCGGGTCGCTGCTGCTGGACGAGCAGCTGTGTTTCGCGCTGTACGCCGCCCAGCGCGCGGTGACGGCCGCGTACCGGCCGCTCCTGGACGAGCTCGGCCTCACCTACCCGCAGTACCTCGTCCTGCTGGTCCTCTGGGAGCGCGGCGAGACGGCCGTGAAGGACCTCGCGGCGGCCCTGCGCCTCGACTACGGCACGATGTCGCCGCTGCTCAAGCGCCTGGAGAGCGCCGGGCTCGTGCGCCGGGAGCGCGCGGCGCACGACGAACGCTCGGTGTACGTGACCTGCACCGGGCGCGCGGAGGAACTCCGGGAGCGGGCGGCGCGCGTACCGGGCGCCCTGCTCGCGGCCACCGGGCTCGACGGTCCCGAGGTCGCGCGGCTGCGCGAGGAGCTGCGCGGGCTCGCGCGGCGGGCGGAGGAGGCGGCGTCCCGCGCCCGCTGAGCCCCACCCCGGTTTCCCACCCTCCTTCACGGGCCCTCCCTACCGGTCGGTACCTTGTGCACGATGTAGTTGCACACCACTGTGTTCACCGCACACCCAGGGGAAGGTCCGAGCCGTGAGCGAAGCCGCCGTCGATTCCGCCGTCGACACCCGTCCGAAGAAGATCATGTACGTCGCGGAGGCGACCGCGCACGGCGGCCGGGACGGGTATGTCACGAGCCAGGACGGCCGGCTCGGCCTGAAGGTCGCGATGCCGCCGGAGCTGGGCGGCAGCGGCGACGGCACCAACCCGGAGCAGTTGTTCGCGGCCGGCTACAGCTCCTGCTTCCACAACGCCCTGGTGCTGGTCGGCCGACGCGCGGGCCTCGACCTGACCGGCTCCACGGTCGCCGCGAAGGTCGGCATCGGCCCCAACGCCCAGCACGGCTACGGCCTCGCGGTCGCGCTCAGCGTCTCGCTGCCGGTCCTCGACCAGCAGGTCGCGGCCTCCCTGGTGGACGCGGCGCACCAGGTCTGCCCGTACTCGAACGCGACCCGCGGCAACATCGACGTCAGCATCGTCCTCGGCTGACGGGGCTGCGCCGAGGAATCCCAGGCCGCCGCCTACTGTTGCACCCACTGTCGTAGGCAAAGGGCGGCAGGCGAGACAGCGGGCAAGAGACAGCGGGCAAGCGGAAGGGGCGTACGACGTGGACGTGCACGGCACAGTGGCCGAGGGCTTCGAGCCGGTCAGGGAGGCGTTCGTACGCAACTTCGAGGTGCTCGGCGACCGCGGCGCGGCCGTCTCCGTCTACCGGGACGGCCACCGGGTGGTCGACCTGTGGGGCGGCACCCGGGACATCGACGGCACGGCCCCCTGGGAGCGCGGCACCGCCCAGATCGTGCGCTCGGCGACCAAGGGCGTCGCCGCCGCGGCGCTGCTGCTGCTGCACCAGCGCGGTGAGCTGGACCTGGACGCGCCGGTCGGCGAGTGGTGGCCGGAGTTCAAGGCGGCGGGCAAGGAGCGCACCCTGGTGCGCCATCTGCTCGCGCACCGCGCGGGCGTGCCCGTCCTGGACCGGCCGCTCACCCCCGCCGAGGCCGCCGACCCCGAGCTCGGCGCGCAGGCCGTCGCCGCGCAGGCACCCGCCTGGGAGCCGGGCACCGACCACGGCTACCACGCGCAGACCTACAGCTGGCTGACCGGCGAGCTGCTGCGCCGTGTGACGGGCCGGCCGATCGGCGAGTGGATCGCCGAGGAGATCGCCGGGCCCGTCGGCGCGGACTTCTGGCTGGGCCTGCCGGCCGCCGGGGCCGCCCGCGCGGGCCGGGTCGGCCCGGCCGAGATACCCGAGGCGGCGGGCGCCCTGAAGACCCGCCCCAAGCGCGCGGTCGCCGACGCCTACGCCGACCCCGGCTCCCTCACCCGCCGCGCCTTCGCCGCGATCACCCCGCTCCCCGACGAGAACGACCCCGCCTACCGCGCCGCCGCACTGCCCGCCTCCAACGGCATCGCCACCGCCGACGGCCTGGCGCGGATCTACGCCTCCCTCATCGGCGAGGTCGACGGCGGACGCCGCCTGTTCGCGCCCGGGACGGCCGCGCTGGCCCGGGCCGAGCAGTCCGCGGGCACCGACCGGGTGCTGGTGGTCGGCACCCGCTTCGGCCTCGGCCACATGCTGCACGGCGCCGCGTCCCCGCTGCTGTCCCCCGCCTCCTTCGGCCACCCGGGCCGCGGCGGGGCCCTCGGGTTCGCCGACCCCGACTCGGGCATCGCCTTCGGCTATGTCACCAACGGCTTCCGCCAGAGCGTGACGGCGGACCCGAGGGCCCAGGCCCTGGTGCGGGCGGTCCGCACGGCTCTCGCGGGGGACGCGAACCGCTAGGCCGAAGGACGCCAAGCCCGGGGCAGGCCGGGTGGGGCATCAGATGTGGATGGGGTGGGACGTCCGCCCGGACGCCTGGTCGATCTCGCCGTGCGCCTTCGTCAGGAGCTGCATCGCCAGCTCGTTGAGCGCCCGCGCCCCGGCGATCTCCTCCCCGACCCGCGGCTGATTCGAGTCGGTGTGGTGCCGGCTGGCGTGCCCGTGGGCGCGCACCTCGCTCCCGTCGGGCAGGCGCACCAGCGCGGCCGCCTTGGTGTGCTGGTCGTCCTCCATGAACTCCAGCTCGACATGCCATCCCACTGTGGTGTGCATCATGACGATCACCTCCGGAAGACCTCCTTCCAGAGTGCCCCCGGCGCCGCGCACCCGCACCACACCCGGACCGGGCCGTCAGAGCCCCCGTTCGACCATGTCGATGACCTGCTCCCCGGCCTCCTCCGCCTGCTCCGGCAGGAGTCCCCGCAGCGGCCCGTCGATCATCAGCACCGCGATGCCGTGCACCGCGGACCAGGCGAGGAACTCGGCCCCCGGCCGCCGCTCCTCGGGCAGCAGCCCCTGCTCGACCAGCCCGTCGAGCGCCTCGCCGAGCAGCTCGAAGGGCGTACGGCCACTGACGCCGGCCGCGCTGTCGTCGGCCGCGTGGGCCATGTCGCCCGGCACATGGAACGCCGTACGGAACAGGCCCGGCTCCTCGCGGGCGAAGCGCAGATAACCGGTGCCGACGGCACGGAAGCGGGCCCGTGCCGCGGCGGCCGGGTCGGGATGGTCCGGCAGGGCGGCCTGCTCGGCCTCCATCGTGCGGGCGACCCGGGCCATCGCCGCCTGGGACACCGCGTGCAGCAGGGCGGCGCGGTCGGCGAAGTGGCGGTAGGCGGCGTTCGGCACCACACCCGCCTGCCGGGTCGCGGCCCGCAGCACGACGGCCTCGGGGCCTCCCTCGCGGGCGAGTTCGAGTCCGGCCTCGACCAGGGCGTTGCGCAGGTCGCCGTGCCGGTAGGTGTCACGCTTGGAAGACATGTGGACAGCATCCACTTTCATGGCCTAGGCTTCTGCAAGATCGTTCGGGGGGCGCGGATCACCACACCCTCCGAATGTGGACATCGTACACAACGGCTTCCGGGGGGTATCCGCCATGCATCACGTCACGAGCAGCGCCAAGGGCCGGATCACGCACTTCGTCCACCAGTCGCTGGACGGCTTCATCGAGGGCCCGAACGGCGAGTTCGACTGGCCCCACATGGCCGGCGAGACCTCGGCCTACGCGCAGGCCCTGACCGCCGAGGCCGACGTCTTCCTCTACGGACGCAAGGTCTGGGACCTGATGTCCGGCTACTGGCCGCGCGCCGAGGAGTTCACCACCGACGAGCACGACCTGGCCTTCGCCCCGCTCTGGCGCGAGAAGCCGAAGGCGGTCGTCTCCTCCACCCTGGACCAGGCCGACTGGAACACCCGCGTCATCGGCGAGAACGTGGTGGAGGAACTGACCGCGCTGAAGGAGAGCGGCACGAACCTGGTGCTGTTCGGCGGCTCGGAGCTGGCGTCCTTCCTCACCGAGCACCGCCTGATCGACGAGTACCAGATCTTCGTCCACCCGGTCGTCCTCGGCGGCGGCAGGCCCGTGCTGCGCACCCCGCTGCCGCGTCTCGCCCTCGACCTGGTCGAGGCGCGGACCTTCGACGACAAGGTGGTCCTGCTGCGCCACCGGCTCGCCGAGGCCGACGAGAAGGGCACGAACTGACATGAGCACTCCTGCGAAGGGCCCGGCGAGCTACTTCCCGGCCATCGAGAAGAAGTACGGCCGTCCGGTCGCCGACTGGATCGAGCTGATCCGCTCCTCCCCGCTGACCAGGCACATGGAGCTGGTCGCCTGGCTCAAGACGGAGCACGGCCTGGGCCACGGGCACGCGAACGCCCTCGTCGCCCACGCGCTCCGAGCCCGATGAGAGAGGCCGACATGGGAACGTACGTACAGCTCGGCGACGTGAGGACCTGGTACGACGAGCACGGCACGGGCGAGCCGCTGGTGCTGCTGCACGGCGGACTGGTCGACGCCCGCTTCTTCGAGCCGAACCTCGGCGCCCTCGCCGAGCACTTCCACGTCTACACGCCCGAACGCCGCGGCCACGGCCACACCCCGGACGTGCCCGGGCCGATCACCTACCAGCTGATGGCCGACGACACGGTCGCCTTCCTGGAGGAGGCCGTCCGCGAGCCCGCCGACCTCGTCGGGCACAGCGACGGGGCGTTCGTGGCGATGCTGGTCGCCATGCGGCGGCCCGACCTGGTCAAACGGCTGGTGATGATCAGCGGCGGCTTCAGCAAGGCGGGCGAAGCCGCGCCGGACATGGAGTGGGACGTCGACGCGATCACCCGCTTCCTCGGCCCGTCCTACGCCGAGGTCTCCCCCGACGGCGCCGACCACTTCCGGGTCGTCGCCACGAAGATCGGCGAGATGGCCGCCAAGGAGCCGAACCTCCGGGCAGCGGACCTGGCCGCGGTGACCGCGCGCTCGCTGGTGATGTCCGCCGACGACGACCTGATGACCATGAGCCATGTCGTGGAGATGTACGACGCCCTGCCGAACGCCGAGCTCGCCGTCGTCCCCGGCACCTCCCACTTCCTCACCCAGGAGAAGCCCCACCTGGTCAACGCGCTGCTGCTGGACTTCCTCACCCGGGAGCCGGTGCCGACGGTGGCGGCGATCAGGCGCGCCGGGGGCTGAGGCTCACCCGGAGTGCAGCATCAGCCCGATCCCGGCGACCAGCAGGCCCGCCGCCCAGATCCGGGCCGCGCCGAACCGTTCCTTGAAGACGACGGCACCGATCGCCGCGCCGACCAGGATCGAGGACTCCCTGAGCGCCGCCACGGGCGCCAGCTCCGCCCGCGTCTGCGCCCACAGCACCAGCCCGTACGCCGCCACGGACAGGGCCGCACCGAGCAACCCGACCCCGGCGAAGGGCCGCAGCGTGGCAAGGGTGTCCCGCCGCCACCGGTAGAGGGCGTACGCGGGCAGCGCGAGCCCTTCGGCGATCATCAGCCAGGCGACGTACCCGAGGGCCGACCCGGAGGCCCGCACGCCGAGTCCGTCCACCACGGTGTACGCCGCTATGGACACCCCCGTCGCCAGCGCCGCCCCGACCGCCGGCCAGTCGGGGCGCCTCCCGCGCAGTCCCCACAGGGCGACGCCGGCCAGTCCGGCGCAGGACAGCGCGATGCCGGCCGCCGCCCAGCCGTCGGGCACCTCGTCGGCGAACAGGGCGGCCAGTACGGTCACCACCAGTGGGGCGCTGCCGCGCGCGATGGGGTAGGCCTGGCCGAAGTCGCCGAGCCGGAAGGAGCGCATGAGCAGCGCGTAGTACGCGATGTGCAGGAGCGCCGAGGCGACGAGGTAGGGCCAGGCGCCGGCGGCGGGGAAGGCCGCGAACGGTGCGAGACCGCACCCGATGAGCGCCCCGCCGCCCGATATCAGGGTGAACCCGACGAGCTTGTCCGTGATCCGGTGCGCGATCGCGTTCCAGCCGGCGTGCGTGACGGCGGCGAGCAGCACCGCCGCGGTGACCAGAGGCGTCACGCCGTACGCTCGCGCACGTCCACCAGCGTCGCCCCGGCGTGCTCGACGAGCGCGTCGGGGGCGATGGGGAACACGGCGTGCGGGTCGCCGGCGGCGGCCCACACCTCGCGGTGCTCCAGCAGCGCCCGGTCGGCGAGGACGGTCGTCCGCGTCCGGTGCCCGAAGGGCGGCACCCCGCCGATGGCGTACCCGGTGGTCTCCCGCACGACCCCGGCGTCGGCCCGTGTCACCTTCCGCGCCCCGAGCGCCTCGCGCACCCGCTCCACGTCCACCCGCGAGGCACCGTCCATCAGCACCAGCACCGGCACGCCGTCGGCCGCGAAGATCAGCGACTTGCAGATCTGGTCCAGCTCGCATCCGATGGCCGCAGCGGCTTCGGCGGCGGTCCGCGTGGCGTCCGGGAACCGGCGGACCCGCTTCAGGAGGTCCTCCAGGCCCTCCTGCGAGAGGGCTTCGGCGAAGCGGGGGTGGGCTCCGGAGCCCTCGGCGTCAGGGGCGGCTGTGGTCGTCATGCAGGGCACGGTAGCGGTGCGTGTATGAGACGCGCGAGTGGGTTACGGCCGGGCCGGCGGGAGGCCGGTGGGGGCCCCGGGCGTCCCGGGGCCCCCGCCGGCCGCTCACCCGCGTGTCAGGCGCGCACCAGCTCCTTCTCCTCGTCGGGGTCGACGTCCCCGCGGTCGCCCCGCGACCGCAGGCCCTCGCCCTCGACGTCCACGTCGGGCAGGATCCGGTCGAGCCACTTCGGCAGCCACCAGGCGCGCTTGCCGAGCAGGGCGAGCACCGCCGGGACGATGGCCATGCGGACGATGAAGGCGTCGAAGAAGACGGCGATCGCCAGCCCGAAGCCGATCATCTTGATCATGGACTCGGCGGAGCCGATGAAGCCGGCGAAGACGGCCATCATGATGACGGCGGCGGCGGTGACGACCCGCGCCCCGTGCTTGAAGCCGGTCACCACGGCCTGGCTCGGCTTCTCCCCGTGCACGTACGCCTCGCGCATGCGGGTCACGAGGAAGACCTCGTAGTCCATCGCGAGACCGAAGACCACGCCGACCATGAAGATCGGCATCATCGACATGACGGGACCGGTCTCCTCCACGCCCATGAGGCCGGACAGCCAGCCCCACTGGAAGACGGCGACCACCGCGCCCAGGGCCGCCATCACGCTCAGCAGGAAGCCGAGGGCCGCCTTCAGCGGGACCAGGATCGAGCGGAAGACCACGATCAGCAGCAGGAACGCCAGGCCCACCACCAGGATCAGATACGGGACCAGGGCGTCGTTCAGCTTCTGGGAGACGTCGATGTTCATCGCCGTCGCACCCGTGACCAGGACCTCCGAGCCGGTGTCCGACGCGATGCCCGCACCCGCCTCGCGGATCGAGTGCACCAGGTCCTCGGTGGTCACCGACGACGGCTTGGCGTCCGGGATCACCGTGATCGTCGCCGTGTCGCCCGCCTTGTTGGGCGCGGCCGGGGTGACCGTCACGACGTTGTCCAGGGCCTTGATGCGGTCGCCGGTCTCGGTGAACGCGGCCTGCGCGTCGGCGCTGTCCTTCGCGTCGACGACCACCATCAGCGGGCCGTTGAAGCCGGGCCCGAAGCCCTCGGAGAGCAGGTCGTAGGCGCGGCGCTGGGTGGTGGAGGTGGGCTGGGAGCCGTCGTCGGGCAGGCCCAGTTCCAGGGAGGTGGCGGGGACGGCCGCCGCGCCGAGGCCCACGACACCGAGCAGCAGCACGGCCAGCGGGCGGCGGACCACGAAGCTCGCCCAGCGCGTGCCCATGTTCGGGCGGCCGGCGTTCCTGGCGGCGCGGCCGCCGCCGAGGAGCTTGGACTTCTGGCCGGCCGGGCGCACCTTGCGGCCGGCGTAGCCGAGGAGGGCCGGGATCAGGGTCAGGGCGATGAGCACCGCGATGGCGACGGTGCCGGCCGCGGCCACGCCCATCTTCGTCAGCATCGGGATGTTGACGACGGCCAGGCCGACCAGGGCGATGACGACGGTCAGGCCGGCGAAGACCACGGCCGAGCCGGCCGTGCCGACCGCGCGTCCCGCGGCCTCTTCCCGGTCGCGGCCCTCGGCGAGCTCCGCGCGGTAGCGGGAGACGATGAACAGCGCGTAGTCGATACCGACGGCCAGGCCGATCATCGTGGCCAGCGTGGAGGTCGTGGAGCCCAGGTCCAGCGTGCTGGCGAGGGCCGCGATCGACGAGACGCCGATGCCGACGCCGATGATCGCGGTGAGCAGCGGCAGACCGGCGGCGAGCAGCGAGCCGAAGGTGATGACGAGGACGACCGCGGCGACGGCGATGCCGATGATCTCGGTGGAGCCGGTCTCCGGGGTGGCCTGGAGGGCGTCACCGCCGATCTCGACGGTCAGCCCCGCGTCCCGGGCGTGCTCGGCGGCGTCCTGCAGGGCCTCGCGGCTGGAGTCCTCCAGTTCCATGCCGGAGACGTCGTACCTGACCTGCGCGTAGGCGATGGCGCCGGACTTGCTGACGGCGCCCGCCTGGTACGGGTCGGTGACGGAGGTGACCTCGGAGCCGGTCGACAGCTCCTTGACGGTCTTGGCGACGGTCGCCTTGTTCCCGGCGTCCGTCATCTTCTCGCCGGCGGGCGCCTTGAAGACGACGCGGGCGGTGGCCCCGTCGGCGCTCATTCCGGGGAAGCGCTCCTCCAGCAGGTCGAACGCCTTCTGGGCCTCGGTGCCGGGGATGGAGAACGAGGTGGTGCCCGGGGCGGGCGCGCTGGCCGCGCCGACTCCGGCGAGGGTCAGCAGCGCCACCCATATGAGGGCGACGAGGTGCCGTCGCCGGAAGGCGAGGCGGCCCAGTTTGTACAGGAACGTGGCCACGGGGCGTACTCCCGGTCAGGTCGTGGGTTCATTCAGGGCAGGGGTGACCGGCCCGCGGGGAGGCAGGGTCGGCCGGCCCGACGACGTGAGCGGTGACGTCAGGTGCTTACGGAAAGGGGATCAGGATGCTCGGACGCCGAGGGCGGGGAGGACCACGGCGTCCACGTACGAGATCAGGAAGGCCTGGGTCGGCGGCCGGTCGTCCAGCAGGGCGCGGGTGACGAACCCGCCGACCATCATGTGGAGCATGAAGTCCAGCGCCGGGCAGTCGGGGCGGACCTCGCCCCGGTCGACGGCGCGTTGCAGCACCCGCTGGAACTCGGCCATCTCCGGTTCGATGAGCTGCTCCTGGAACGCCTGGCGCAGGTCCGCGTTCTGGTGGATGGCCATGGCGATGCCCCGCATCAGCGCGGAGTTCTGCTCCATGGTGCAGTCGTCGTCCATGGTGACCAGCGCGTGCAGGTCGCCGCGGAGGGAGCCGGTGTCGATCTCGCCGACGTTGCCGGGCTTGCTGTGCCGCAGGGCCTTGACGACCAGTTCGGCCTTGCCGCCCCACTGGCGGTAGAGCGTGGCCTTGCTGGACCGGGTGCGGGCGGCGACGGCGTCCATGGTGAGGGCGTCGTAGCCGACTTCGCGGAGCAGGTCGAGCACGGCCTCGTACAGCTCGGCCGCGCGCTCGGGCGTGATCCGGCTGCGACGCGGTGTCGCGACCTCAGCCATCTGCGGCCCCCTTCTGCTCCGTGTCCGTGGAACTCGTACACCGACGAATGTAGCGCAGAAGCCTTGCGAAACGAAACGGTTTCGTACGTGGTCTGGCTCACGTCGGCCGGGTACCCGCGAACCCACAAGTTGCTCCGCCCCGCCCCGGGGAAAAGCATGGGGATGTGAGCTATCTGCGCCTGCCCCACATCAGCGGTGACCTGCTCTGCTTCGTGGCCGAGGACGACCTCTGGCTCGCCCCGCTGGACGAACCCGGCCGGGCCTGGCGGCTCACGGTCGACCGGACCAAGCTGGGCCACCCCCGCTTCTCGCCCGACGGCCGCCACATCGCTTACACCAGCTGGCGCAGCCTCGTCCCCGAGCTGCACCTCGCGCCGGTGGACGGCGGGACCGGCCGGCAGCTGACCTACTGGGGCAGCTCGGACACCCGGGTGTGCGGCTGGACCCCGGACGGCACGATCCTCGCGGTCGCCTCGCACGGCGAGCCGTTCTCCTACTTCACCTGGGCCTACAAGGTCTCCCCCGACGGCGACCCCGGACGCAAGCTCCCCTGGGGCCCGGTCACCGACATCCAGGTCGCGGACCTGCCCGACGGGCACAAGTCCCTTCTGCTCACCGGCACCCCGCCGCACGAGCCCGCCGCCTGGAAGCGCTACCGGGGCGGCGCCACGGGCCGGCTGTGGCTGCACGGCGAGCGGCTGCTCGCCGATCTGGAGGGGCATCTGGCCTGCCCGATGTTCGTGGACGGCAGGATCGCGTTCCTCTCCGACCACGAGGGCGTCGGCAACCTCTACTCCTGTGCGCACGACGGCTCCGACCTGCGCCGGCACACCGATCACGACGCCTTCTACGCCCGCGCCGCCTCCACCGACGGCACCCGGGTGGTCTATCAGTGCGCGGGCGAGCTGTGGATGGTGGACTCGCTCGCGCCCGACTCGGTGCCGCGCCGGCTCGACGTCCGGCTGAGCGGGCCGCGGGCGGGGCGCCGCCCCTACCAGGTGCCGGCCGCGCAGCACATCGACGGCATCTCGGTCGACGAGACCGGCCGGGCGAGCGCGGTCGTGGTCCGCGGCAGCCTGTACTGGCTGACCCATCGCGACGGCCCGGCCCGCACGATCACCGACACCCCCGGCGTACGGGTGCGGCTGCCGGAGATGCTGGGCTCCGGCGGGCAGGTGGCGTACGTGACGGACGCCGAGGGCGAGGACGCCGTCGAGATCGCCTGTCTGCCGCGGGCCACCGGCGACCGCGAGCCGCGCCGGCTCGCCCCGGGCGGGCTCGGCCGGGTGCTGGAGCTGGTGTCGGACCCGGACGGCGAGCGCCTCGCCGTCGCCTCGCACGACGGGCGGCTGCTGCTGATCGATGCGACGGAGGACTCGGCCGGCGAGGTCACCGAGCTGATCCGGTCGGTCAACGGGCCGGTCCGCGACCTCGCGTTCTCCCCGGACGGGGCGTGGCTGACCTGGTCGCACCCGGGGATCGGACGGACGCTCAGGCAGATCAAGATGGCCCGCATCAAGGACCGGCTGGTCGTCGACGTCACCAACGGCCGCTTCGAGGACGAGAACCCGGTCTTCACCCGCGACGGCCGCTATCTGGCCTTCCTGTCCTGGCGCGGCTTCGACCCGGTCTACGACGTGCACACCGGCGACCTGTCCTTCCCGCTGGGCTGCCGCCCGTATCTGGTGCCGCTGTCCTCGGCGACCCCCTCCCCCTTCGCCCTGACCCCCGAGGGCCGGCCGGCGGCGGGCGGCCTCGACCCGCTGGAGGACGAGGGCAACGGCGGCGACGGCACGGTCACCGTCGAGGTCGAGGGCCTCGCCAGCCGGGTCACACCCTTCCCGGTCACCGCGTCCAAGTATTCGGCCCTGTTCCCGGTCGCGGGCGGCGGGCTCGTGTGGCTGCGCTGGCCGATCTCGGGCGCGCTGGGCGAGACGTTCGCCAACCCGGACGACACCAGCGGCCGGCCGACGCTGGAGCACTTCAGCATCACCAAGGCCAAGCGCACCGAACTGGTCGGCGACCTCGACTGGTTCGCGGTCAGCGGCGACGGCAGCCGGCTGGTCGTCGTCGACGAGGGCGATCTTCGGGCGGTGCCCGCCGCCGAGTCCGGGGACAGCGACTCCACCGTCTGGATCGACCTGCGCCGCATCCTGCACACCGTCGACCCGGGCGCCGAGTGGCGGCAGGCCTACGCGGAGGCGGGGCGGCTGATCCGCGCCTACTTCTGGGACCCGGGCATGTGCGGCATCGACTGGGACGCCGTCCTCGGCCAGTACCGGCCGCTCGTCGAACGGGTCGCCTCCCCCGACGAGTTCGCTGACCTGCTGCGCGAGGTGCTCGGCGAACTCGGCACCTCCCACGCCTACGTCAGCGCCGCCCGGCGCAACGAGGGTCCGCCGCACTACCGCCGGCTGCAGGGTCTGCTCGGCGCCAACCTGGTGTGCCGGGAAGGCCGTTGGACGGTCAAGCGGATCCTGCCCGGCGACTCCTCCGACTCCAAGGCCCGCTCCCCGCTGGCCGGCACCGGCATCCGCGAGGGCGCCGTCCTCACGCACGTCGACGGCCGCCCGGTCGACCCGGCCGAAGGGCCGTATCCGCTGCTGGCGGGCGCGGGCGGTACGACGGTGGAGCTGACCTTCACCCCCGCCGACGGCGAGGCCGGCCGGCCGCGCCGCGTCGCCGTCGTCCCGCTCACCGACGAACGGCCTCTGCGCTACCAGGACTGGGTCACCAAACGCCGTGCCGTCGTGCGGGAGTTGAGCGGCGGCAGGTGCGGCTATCTGCACATCCCCGACATGGGCGGCTCCGGCTGGGCGCAGTTCAACCGCGACCTGCGCATGGAGGTCTCCCGGCCCGCGCTCATCGTCGACGTACGCGGCAACGCCGGCGGCCACATCAGCGAACTCGTCGTGGAGAAGCTGACCCGGACCATCCTCGGCTGGGACCTCACCCGCGACGCCCAGCCGGTGTCGTACGCCTCGAACGCGCCGCGCGGCCCGGTCGTGGCCCTCGCCGACGAGGCGACCTCCTCCGACGGTGACATGATCACCGCCGCGTTCAAGCTGCTGAAGCTGGGCCCGGTGGTGGGGCAGCGCACCTGGGGCGGGGTCGTCGGCATGACCGGCCGGCATCAGCTCGGCGACGGCACCGTCATCACCGTGCCGATGAACGCCGCCTGGTTCGACGCCTACGGCTGGAGCGTGGAGAACCGCGGCGTCAGCCCCGACCTGGAGATCCTGCGCACCCCCCTCGACTGGGCCGAGGGCCGCCACGCCCAGCTCGACGACGCCGTACGACTGGCCCTGGAACTGCTGGAGACCCATCCCCCGGCGGCCCCGCCGGACTACCGCGACGTCCCCGACAGGTCCCGGCCGAAGCTGCCGCCGCGCTCGCGGGGAACCGTCTGACCGTTCGACGGACTTCATGAGGAAGGGCGCCCCCGGGAAAGGGGGCGCCCTCGTCGCTCAAGGAGTACGCGTCAGACCTGGTAGTCCTGGTCGTAGTCCGGCTCGTCCTGCGGGCGCGTGCGCTCCGGCTCCTCGTCGCGACGCTGGCCACGCTGCTGGCCGCGCTCCTTGGCCTGCTCCTCGGCCTGGCCCATCTTGCCCTTGGCCTTCTGCTGCCACTGCTCGGCCTGGTCCTGGAACTTGTCCTTCATACCCATGTGGGTTCACTCCTGTGTGGGTGAGGGAATCGGGGCCCGGAGCACCGGGCCCCGACCAGATTCACACGCACCGTGACCCTGCGCATGTCGATCAGTGACCGCTCGTAGTCACGCCTGGCGGGAGGCCCTCTCGGACTCGTCCGCCGCCCCGCCGGCGCCCACCAGACCGATGCGCATGCCGTCCAGCCGGTCCGCGAACCGTGCCATCTCCCGCTGCCCGACCGCGCCGATGACCCCCGGCAGGTAACCCCGCACGCCCTGCATGCCGCGCAGCCACCACTGCCCGTAGACATGGGCGGAGCGCCGCTCGATGCCCGCGACGATCCGGTCCACGGCAGGCCCCAGCGGATACGTCTTGTTCGACGGCCACGGCAGCCGCTGCCGCAGCTCGCGCATGACGTCGTCCTGGTCGGCGCCGCGCACCATGTCGGTGTCGGTCCACGACAGGTAACCGACGCCCACCTTCACGCCCTTGTGGCCGACCTCGGCGCGCAGGCTGTGCGCGTACGCCTCCACGCCCGACTTGGACGCGCAGTACGCCGTCATCATCGGCGCCGGGGTGATGGCCGCGAGGGACGCGATCTGCAGCAGGTAGCCCCGGCTCTCCGTCAGCACCGGCAGGAAGGCGCGGGCCGTGACCGCCGAGCCGATGAGGTTGACCTCGATCACCCGCCGCCACGCGTCGGGGTCGGAGTCGACGAACGGACCGCCGCTCGCCACACCGGCGTTGGCGACGACGATGTCGACCTTCCCGAACCGCTCCTTCACCTCGCGCGCCACCCGGGCCATCGCCTCGTGGTCGGTGACGTCGGCGTACCAGTGGCCGCTCTCGCCGTGCAGCCGCGAGGAGACGTCCTTGAGGGCGTCCGGCTCCAGTCCGACGAGCGCCACCTTCGCGCCGCGCGCGGACAGCTTGCGGGCGAGCAGCTCGCCGACACCGCGCGCCGCTCCCGTGACGACCGCGACCTGCCCCTGCAGACTCACCCTGCTCATGCGCCCTCCTTGACCTGCGTGTACGTGGTGACGAGTGCCCTGATCCGGCCGGTGACGGCCTCCGGCGCCTCGACCGGTGTCATGTGCCCGAGCCCGGGCAGTTCGACGACGCCGACACAGTTCGGCAGCGCGGCGGCCAGGGCGCGGGCGTGCACCGGTGGGGTGAGCCGGTCGGCGGTGCCGACGAGCACCTCGGCCGGCACCCGCAACTCCCGTACGCCGTGGTCGAGATCCAGCAGGGCCAGCACTCCGCCCCAGGCGTGACGGACCCTGCGCGGGCAGGAGTGCACGATCCGCGCGCACGCCTCGACCATGTGCGGGGCCGAACCGGCGCCCATGGTGGCGTACTTGAGGATGCGCCGGGCGAGCGGGGTGACCGGACCGAGCGGGGCGCTGGAGCCGAGGACGCGCCTGGTGAGGAAGCTTCTGAGGCGTCCGGGCCGCAGGGGCAGGACCGTCGACTCGGCGATCAGCCGTGAACTGCCCGTGCTGCACAGCAGCACCGCCGCCGCGTGCGCCCGGAACGCGGGCCGGGCCGCCGCCGCCATGACGGTCATGCCGCCCATCGAGTGCCCGGCGACCACCGCCCGTTCGCCGGGCGCGAGCGTGGCGAGGAGCACGGCCTCCAGGTCGTCGGCGAGCGCCTCGGGACTGCAGGCGGGGCTCGCGGGGCTGCGGCCGTGGCCGCGCTGGTCGTAGACGATCACCCGGTGGTCGGCGGCCAGGTCGCGGATCTGCGCGGCCCAGAAGGCGGTCGAGCAGGTCCAGCCGTGCGCGAGCACCACGGCCGGCGCGCCCTCGGCGCCGTGCACCTCGACATGGAGGCGGGCGCCGTCCGCGGAGACGGCCGTCAGCACACGGGCCGGGACGGGCGGGGCGTAGGGGCCGGAGGAGACGTGCGTCAGACGGCTCATGCGGTCACGTCCTCGGCGGCCGACCGCTCGGCCGGCCGTCCGTCGGGATGCTCCTGTACGACGGTCAGGGCCGGCTTCCCGGCGGCGGCCGGCCGCAGCACCGCGTACTCGGCGAGGTCGACCCGGCGCGTGGCGCGGCGGAACTCGGTCGTCGTACCCGGCCAGATGGTGGTGTTGCGGCCGCTCTCGTCGAGGTACCAGCTGGTGCAGCCGCCGGTGTTCCACACGGTGCGCTTCATCCGCTCCTGCACCCGGCGGTTCCAGGCGTGCACCGCGCTGGGGCGGGCGTCGAGGGCGGCGCGGCCGCCGAGGACGTCCAGCTGGCGCAGGTAGTCGGCCATGTAGTTCAGCTGGGACTCGATCATGAGGATCATGGAGGAGTTCCCGAGGCCGGTGTTGGGGCCGATGATGGTCATCCAGTTCGGGAAGCCCGCGGCGGACGCCCCGCGCAGGGCCTCCATGCCGCCCTTCCAGGTCTCGGCGAGGGTCCTGCCCTCGGCGCCGACGACCCGTTCGGCGATGGGCATGTCCGTGACGTGGAAGCCGGTGCCGAAGATGATCGCGTCGACCTCGGCCTCGTTGCCGTCGGCGGCGACGACCGTGGAGCCGCGGATCTCGCCGAGGCCGCTGGCGACGACGTCCACATTGGGCTGGGCGAGCGCCGGGTAGTACTCGCTGGACAGCAGGATCCGCTTGCAGCCGATGCGGTAGTCGGGGGTGAGCTTGGCGCGCAGGGCCGGGTCCTTGATGGCCCGGGCCATGTTCTGCCTGGCGAGCTTCTCCACCAGGCCGAGCTGGTTCGGGTGCTTGGTGAAGGCCTGCACCTGCAGTTCGCGGATGCCCCACAGCAGTCCGCGGCGCAGCTGGGTGGTGAAGGGCAGCGCTCGGTGCAGGGAGTGCTCGGCGCCGCTGATCGCCCGGTCCATGCGGGGCATGACCCACGGCGGGGTGCGCTGGAAGAGGGTGAGGTTCGCGACCTTCTTCTGGATGGCCGGGACGATCTGGATGGCGCTGGCGCCGGTGCCCACCATGGCGACGCGCTTGCCGGTGAGGTCGTAGTCGTGGTCCCAGCGGGCGGAGTGGAACACCTTGCCGGGGAAGGTGTCCAGGCCCGGGATGTCGGGGACCTTCGGGTCGGACAGCGGGCCGGTGGCGGAGACCACGACGTCGGCGGTGAGGGTGCCGCGGCTGGTCTCGATGCGCCACAGCAGCTTCTCGGTGTCCCAGGTCATCACCTTGACCTCGGAGTCGAAGCGGATGTGCGGGCGCAGTCCGAAGGTGTCGGCGACGCGCTCCAGGTAGGCGCGGATGTGCTGCTGCCCGGAGAAGGTGCGCGGCCAGTCGGGATTGGGCGCGAAGGAGAAGGAGTACAGGTGGGAGGGGACGTCGCAGGCGCAGCCGGGGTAGCTGTTGTCGCGCCAGGTGCCGCCGACGCTGCTCGCCCGTTCCAGGACGACGAAGTCGGTGATCCCCTCGCGTCGCAGCCGTACGGCGGCTCCGAGCCCGCCGAATCCGGTTCCGACGACCGCCACCCGGACATGCTCGCGTGCCTGTTCGTGTTCGTGGGCCATCCCGAA
Source organism: Streptomyces sp. NPDC053367 (assembly GCF_044545925.1). Lineage (NCBI taxonomy): Bacteria > Bacillati > Actinomycetota > Actinomycetes > Kitasatosporales > Streptomycetaceae > Streptomyces > Streptomyces sp. NPDC053367. Next base: position 194,449 of record NZ_JBITYN010000007.1, read on the forward strand.
GCCTCCGCGCATCGCCTATGAACTCTGCCAGTGAACACTGGCGCAATGGGGAGCGTAGAGGAGGTTCGTACTCATGGGTAGGGGTCGGGGCGAGGAAAGTTACCCTCGGTACGACATAGGCTTCCGGTGTGGCAGAGAAGCGTGAATACCGCATGGAGGAGCTGGCCGAGCTGGCCGGCATCACGGTGCGCACCCTGCGCTTCTACCGCGAGCGCAAGCTGATCCCGCCGCCCCGCCGCGAGGGCCGTATCGCCTGGTACGACGACCATCACCTGGCCCGTCTGCGCACCATCGCCGCGCTGCTGGAGCGCGGCCACACCCTCAGCGGCATCGCCGAGCTGGCCGAGGCCTTCGACCACGGCCGCGACGTCGGCGACCTCCTCGGCCTCGGCACGCCCACCGAGGAGGAGCCGGTCCGCCTCACCCCCGAGGAACTCGCCGACCACTTCGCGGGCGAGGTCACACCGGAGAACTTCGCCGCCGCGATGGAGCTGGGTTACCTCGGCACCGACGGCGAGGACATCGTCCACATCAGCCGCCGCCTCCTGGAGGTCTCCGCCGAGCTGGTCCGCGAGGGCATCCCGCTCGCCGAGGTCCTCTCCGCCGCCTCCCGGGTCCGCGAGCACGCCGACGCCCTCGCCGAACTGTTCGCCGACCTCGTCCTGCGCCACGCCCCCGAGGAGGACCTGCAGCGCATGCGGCCGCTGGCGCGCAGCGTGGTGGAGGCGGAACTGTCGCTGGCACTGGACCGCAGGCTGAGCAAGAGGGACTAGGTCTGTCTTCCGCGGCACCGGCGCGGCTAGCGCGGCTTCTTCAGCGTGACCTTCCCGGCCTTCTTGGTGAACAGCGCACCGCCCGTGCTCATCGACACGAGCAGGTTGTACTTCCCCGCCGGAAGGCCGGAGACGTCGATTCCCGCGGGGCCCGAGGTGAAGTACCCGAAGTCGTAGGTGCCGAGGTCGCCCTTGTGCTTGTGCGGCCGGACGGACCGCGGGTTCTTCTGCGGGCTCAGGGCGTAGGAGTGGACCGCGGACTTTCCTTCCAGCACGAGGTAGTACGAGGCGTGCGTCTCACGGTCGGCGTTCCGGCCGGGCAGGTAGAGGACACCCTCGGTGTGGATCCTCCGCCCGCTCTCCTCCGCCTTCTCGACGGAGAAGACGACACCCGCGGAATCCACGCCGACGATGCCGCGCTTCACCAGCTTCACGCCGCCCTTGCCGCCCCGGAAGAGGACCTCGGAGTCACCGCACGCCTGGCGCCGGTCCACCGCGGCCGCGGAGACCAGCCGGGTGCGGCGGGAGATGCCCTCGGACTCGCTGGTGACGGACACGGAGACGTCGTAGGTGCCCTGCGGGAGTTCGGCGAAGGTCAGCTCGCCCTGGGTGGCGAACCCGCCCCGGGCGTACTCGCAGAAGTACTCGTCGAAGTAGTCGCGGTAGAGCCGTGGCTCGCCGGTCGTCCGCAGCGGGTACGCCCAGGTCCGCCCGTCCTTCTCCAGGACCAGCCGCTTGCTCTCCTCGGCCGGCCCCCCGGCCGCCTGGCCCGGCAGGAAGGCGCGCCCCTTCAGATCCAGGCCGCCGTCCACGAACACGGCCCGGGTGAGCACGGCCAGGGCGGTGTCCTGCTCGCGCAGCTCGGCGAGGTACTCGGCCGCCGCCTCCGGATCCTCCGGCTCGGAGCCGACCGTCACCTCTCCCCAGCGGGGCGCCACGCCCTCGGTCACCGCGTACACGATGCTCAGGATCGACGGCAGCGCCTGCCGTACGACCTCCTCGTGCCGCCGTACCGTCGGGGACTCCACGGAGAGGAAGTTGAAGTTCTCGTAGGCCCGCAGCGCGGGGAGGTAGTGCACGACCTCCTGCTCGTACTGGTAGTCGCCGGGAGAGGACACCAGATATACGTTCCGCTTGAGGTCGGTGTCCGCGGCCAGGACGTCCTTCATCACCTCGTCCATGACCGCCACGTTCTCGTCGGGCTGCCCCGCACCGAGAACGGCGTCGCCGAGCTGGCCGTGGCCCTTGGAGTAACTGCCGAGGAAATACTGCGGGGTCGACGCGACGATGTTCTTGTAGTCGTACTTCAGGCCGTAGTAGAGCGCCGCGCTCCCGCCCTTCGAGGCGCCGAGCAGGGTCACCTCGTCCCGGGTCACCCGCAGCCGGCGCATGAAGTCCTGGATGAGCGCGTGGACGGAGTCCGAGACGCTGAAGTCCATGTTCCGGGCGACGTAATAGGACGCCGCACCGTCGAAGTGGTCACGGATGCGCAGGACATTGCATTTGACGGTGTCCAGCGCGCCGCCGAATCCGTACTTGCTGCCCACCGACGAGAACACCACCAGCAGATGCCGGTGATCCCCCTGCGCCGCCCGGAACTCGAACTCCACCGGCCACTTCCCGTGCACCTCCACGCTCTCCTTGTAGGAGCGGGCCATGTGCGTCGCGTAGTTGGGCGAGAGAGGAGGCACGGGACTGTTCATGGTGACGTCGGACACTCTCTGACCGGGGATGCGGACGGGCGTGCTCCGCCGGAGTATACGGAGTGGCCATCGGGGGTTCAGCCCGATGTGGATTCCCGCTCACACGGCCGGGGCCGCCCTCGTGAGGCGCTCTCGGGCGGCCCTCAGCGGTCGTACACCGCCGTCACGGGCGCGTGGTCGCTCCACCGCTCGGCATGGCTCGCGGCCCGCTCGACGTACGCCTTGACGCAGCGCTCCGCCAGCCCCGGCGTCGCGACCTGGAGGTCGATCCGCCAGCCGCTGTCGTTGTCGAAGGCCCGCCCGCGGTACGACCACCAGGTGTACGGCCCCGCCACCTCCGGGTGCAGCGCCCGTACGACGTCGACGTAGCCGCCGTCCTGCGCGTCGAGGACGCGGCCGAGCCAGTCGCGCTCCTCGGGCAGGAAGCCGGAGTTCTTGGTGTTGCCGCGCCAGTTCTTCAGGTCGGCCGGCTGGTGGGCGATGTTCCAGTCGCCGCAGACCAGCACCTCGCGCCCCTGCGCAGCGGCCCGCTCGCGCAGCTCCTTGAGGTGGGCGAGGAACTCACCCATGAACCGCACCTTCTCGTCCTGCCGCTCGGTGCCGACCTCGCCGGAGGGCAGGTACAGGGAGGCGACCGTCACACCCGGCAGGTCCGCCTCGACGTAGCGGCCGCTGCCGTCGAACTCGGCCGACCCGAAGCCGACGCGCACCGCGTCCGGCTCACGGCGGGTGTAGAGGGAGACCCCGGCGCGCCCCTTGGCGGCGGCGGGCGCGTGCACCACGTGCCAGCCCTCGGGCGCGCGCACGTGCTCGGGCAGCTGCTGCGGCTCGGCCCGTACCTCCTGGAGGCACAGCACATCGGCTTGCGTCCCGGCGAGCCACTCCACGAAGCCCTTCTTCGCGGCGGCACGCAGCCCGTTCACATTCACAGAGGTCACAGTGAGCACCCGGGCACGATACCGGCACACTGGACCCGGTCCAGAATTCGATCGAGGAGAGACCGGTCATACGTACGATGACCAGCATGCAGATCCGTCCCGTCCCCTTCGACCACCCCGACGCCGTCAAGCTCAACGACGAGGTGCAGGCCGAGTACCACGAGCGCTACGGCGACGGCGGCGACGCCACCTTCCTCGCCCCCGAGGACTTCGAGCCGCCGCGCGGGATCTACCTCATCGCCTACGACGAGTCCGACCGCCCCGTCGCCACCGGCGGCTGGCGCAGCCAGGACAGGAACGACGAGGGCAACGAGGACGGCGACGCCGAGCTCAAGCGCATGTACGTGGTCCCCGACATGCGCGGCCGCGGCCTCGCCCGGCGGATCCTGACCGCGCTGGAGGAGGACGCCCGCGCCGCCGGCCGCGTCCGCATGGTCCTGGAGACGGGCACCAAGCAGCCGGAGGCCATCGCCCTGTACACGGCCACCGGCTACGAGCCGTGCGCCAAGTTCGGCTACTACCGCTTCTACGAGGAGAGCCGCTGCTTCGCGAAGACGCTGTGAGCCGCGCCACCTGAGGGGCCGTCACGGCCTCTCGGGTCCGCTCGCCGCGGGCCCGGAAAACGATAGAGCCCCGTCGGTTTCCCGACGGGGCTCTATGCTGCGTGGACCTGAGGGGATTTGAACCCCTGGCCCCCTCGATGCGAACGAGGTGCGCTACCGGACTGCGCCACAGGCCCTTGCAACGAGTGAAACTTTAGCACCCCGATCGCCGTGCTTGAAAATCCGTTGCCGGGACGGGGCAGGCCGGGCCGTCACTCGTTGGCCGCGCGCGGCCGTCCGCCGTCCTCGTACTGGTCGAACAGCGGCGTCCGCCCCCGCTCCCGCGACCGCCGCGCCGACGCCGCCCGGCGCGCGTCGGTGCGCCCGTCGCCCTCGGCCCCGGCCGGCTCCTGCGCCCCCTGGGGCTCCTCGGCGGCGGGCTCCTGCTCGCGCGGCGCGGCGCTCGACCGTGCCGAGCTCCAGGCGTCCGGCGCTCCGAGATCCACATCGGCCGTGGCCCTCGGGGCGACCGGCGCGGTCACATACGTCGGCAGCGGCACCGGCACCGGCTCCCAGCTCTCGCCCCGGCCCGGCCCGCGCTGCCGCTCCCGCTGCTGGTCGACCCACTCCGCGTGATCGGTCTGCTCCACCAGCGCCCGCCGGTCGGCCGCCAGTGCCGACAGCCCGGGGTCCAGCTCGGGCTCGCCCGCCCCTTCGGGCTCCTCGGCGTCCTCGGCGGCCGGTTCCGGGGCGGCCGGGCGCCGCTGCGCGCGCGCCCGCTCGTGCAGGCGCTGCGCCGCGGCCTCGGCCCGCCGGCGGTCCATCTGGTAGGCGAACCTGCGCCGCTCCTGGGAGCGCAGATAGGCGATGTACCCGCTGAGCAGCACCGCGGGCACGCCCGGCGCCCACAGGAACGCCAGCCCGCCCACAGCGGCGACGATCGCGCCGGCGGTGAACGCCAGGAAGAGCATCACGGTCGTACGCCTGCGGCGCGCCAGCACCTTCGAGCGCTGGGCGCGCGCCGCGGCGGCACCGGGCTCGGCCGTACGCCGGGCGGCCGGCACCGGCTTGCGCGCCGGAGCGCCACCGGTGGCGCGGGCGGGGTCGGGAGTGCGCGCGGGCGCGGGATCAGGGGTCCGGGCGGGCGCCGGGTCGGGGCCGCGCTCCGGTGCCTGGACCGCCGCCTGGGTCTGCGGGCGGGTCGGGGGCATGGCGAAGGCCCGGACGTCCACCGTGTCGGTGACCGCGTCCGGGTCCTTCGGACCGGGCTCCCCCGCATCGGTGGAGCGCGTCTGGAGGTCCTTGGCGTACCGGCGCTCCATGGCCGCCCGTCCGGACAGCAGCCGGATGGCGGTGCTGAAGCGTTCCGTCGGACGGGCCTCGTTCAGCTCGTCCTGCCTACGGAGCCACATCGGCACCAAGTAGGCGGCCCAGGCCCCGACGATGACTGCGTAGATGAGGCCGCTGCTGCTCACGTCTCACACCGTAGAGGGGTTTGCGGGAGGCCATCCGCCAATTGGGCCGGTGTGTCGCACGATCTGGCTGATATTTCGAACTTTTTTTGTGACCGATGCGATCAGCAGGCCGCCGAAGACACGAATTGATCGCCCCGAACCGCTCGTCGGCCGATCAAATTCGAACAGATATTCAATTTTGTGGACTGCGCGGGATTCCCCTAGAGCGTGCCCGCCGCCAGCGGTTCATCAACCCGTCCGGGACTTCCTCCGCCGTCAGCGCGAAGACGAGGTGGTCGCGCCAGGCGCCGTCGATGTGGAGATAACGGGGCCGCAGCCCCTCCTCGCGGAATCCGAGTTTCTCCACCACCCGGCGGCTGGGTGTGTTCTCGGGGCGAATGCAGACCTCGATGCGGTGCAGGCCGACCGTGCCGAAACAGTGGTCCACGACGAGCGCGACCGCCGTCGGCATCACCCCGCGCCCGGCCACCGCCTCGTCCACCCAGTAGCCGATGTGCCCCGAGCACATCGAGCCCCAGGTGATCCCGGCGACCGTCAGCTGCCCGACCAGCCGCCCCTGGTACTCGATCACGAACGGCAGCATCCGGCCGGAGTTCGCCTCCGACCGCAGATGGCGGACCATCTGGCGGTAGGTGGGCCGGTGCGTGACCGGCCCGCTGGGTGTGGGCGGCGGGATGGTCGCCTCCCAGGGGCGCAGCCAGTCGCGGTTGCGCCGGTTCACGTCGCGCCAGGCCCGCTGGTCGCGCAGCTTTATCGGCCGGAGGACGATGTCGCCGTCCACCAGCTCGACCGGCCAGGATGCGCTGCTCAGCTGGCACCCCCTGGGTCGGCGCCGGGTCTCGGGTGGTCCCCGCCGCGGATCTGGTCGACGGCGTGCACGAGCAGCGGCTCCAGGACGGCCAGGCCGTCCTTCACGCCGCCCGTGGAGCCCGGCAGGTTCACGATCAGCGTGCCCTTGGCGATCCCGGCCAGGCCGCGGGAGAGCGCCGACGTCGGCACCTTCTCCCTGCCGTACGCGCGGATGGCCTCGGCGATGCCCGGCACCTCACGGTCGATGACCGCGCGGGTCGCCTCGGGCGTGCGGTCGGTGGGCGAGATGCCGGTGCCGCCGGTGGTGACGATCACGTCGTACCCGGCGTCGGCCCCGGCCCGCAGCGCCGCCTCCACGGGCTCCCCGTCCGGCACGACCTGGGGGCCGTCCACCGCGAACCCGAAGCGCTCCAGGCCGTCCTTGACCAGCGGGCCGCCCTTGTCCTCGTAGACCCCGGCCGCGGCCCGGTTGGAGGCGGTGACCACCAGCGCGGCGTACGGCGCGACCAGCGCGCCACCGGTCTCGGCCCCGGCGCTCACGCCCGGCTCCAGTCGCCCGACTTGCCGCCCGTCTTCTCATCGACCCGTACGTCCGTGATGACCGCTCCCTTGTCGACCGCCTTGACCATGTCGATGACGGTGAGCGCGGCGACGGAGACCGCGGTGAGTGCCTCCATCTCCACGCCCGTGCGGTCGGTGGTCTTCACCGTGGCGGTGATCTCCACGGCGTCGTCCGCGACCGACAGGTCCAGTTTCACACCGGACACCGACAACGGGTGGCACAGCGGGATGAGGTCCGGGGTCCGCTTGGCGCCCATGATCCCCGCGATCCGCGCGGTGGCCAGGGCGTCGCCCTTCGGAACCCCCTCGCCACGCAGCAGTTCCACCACCTTCGGCGAGACGAGGACACGGCCGCTGGCACGCGCGGTCCGCGCGGTGACGTCCTTGCCGGACACGTCGACCATACGGGCGGCGCCCGCCTCGTCGATGTGCGTCAGTCGGTGCTGCTCATGGGGTCCGGGGGTCTTCCCCCGGGAAGGGACAGTCATGCTGTACGGCGCTCCCGGTCCGGGCCCGTCGCGGTGCGGCGCACGGGCCTGCTGTGCGCGACACGGTACCTCCAACCGCGGGCGCTCAGCCGAGCAGGACGACCTCGACCTCGCCGCCGGGCTCGACCGACTCGACGTCCTCGGGGACGACGATCAGCGCGTCGGCGTGCGCGAGGGCGGCGACGAGGTGGGAGCCGGCCCCGCCGACCGGGGTGACGCGGCCGTCGGCGTACGCCCCGCGCAGGAACTGTCTGCGCCCCTTGGGCGAGCTCAGCGTCCTGTCCCCGGCGAGGGTGGCCCGGGTGCGCGGGCGGTGCACGTCGGGAAGGCCCATGAGGGTGCGGATCGCCGGGCGGACGAACAGCTCGAAGGAGACGTACGACGACACCGGGTTGCCGGGCAGGGCCAGCAGCGGGGTGTGGTCGGGGCCGATGGAGCCGAAGCCCTGGGGCTTGCCTGGCTGCATGGCGAGCTTGCGGAACTCGATGCCGCTGCCGGCCTCGTCCTCGTCGCCGACGTGCGACAGGGCCTCCTTGACGACGTCGTACGCGCCGACGCTCACGCCGCCCGTGGTGACCATCAGGTCGGCGCGGACCAGCTGGTCCTCGACGGTCGTCCGGAGGGTCTCGGCGTCGTCGGCGACGGCGCCCACCCGGTAGGCGATGGCTCCGGCGTCGCGGGCGGCGGCGGTGAGGGCGAAGCTGTTGGAGTCGTGGATCTGGCCGCTGCCCAGCTCCTCGCCGGGCTGGACGAGTTCGCTGCCGGTGGACATGACGACCACGCGCGGGCGCGGGCGGACGCGTACCGTGCCGCGTCCGATCGCGGCGAGCAGCGCGATCTGCGGCGGGCCGAGGACGGTGCCGGCCTCCAGGGCGCAATCCCCGGCCTTCACGTCGCTGCCCTCGGCGCGCACATGCGCGCGTGCCTCCGCCGGCCGGTACACCTGGATCCGGCCGCCGGCGCCCTCGGGGGCGAGGCTGCGGGCGCGCATTCCGGTCACCGGGCCCTCGCCGAGACCGCCGTCGGTCCACTCGACGGGCACGACCGTCTCGGCGCCGGGCGGCAGCGGGGCGCCGGTCATGACGCGGGCGGCCTGGCCGGGGCCGACGTGCAGCAGCTCGGCCTGGCCCGCCGCGACGTCCCCGACGACCTCCAGGACGGCCGGGAACTCCTCGCTCGCGCCCGCGACATCGGCGACCCGCACCGCGTACCCGTCCATCGAGCTGTTGTCGAACGGCGGCAGGGACACCGGGACCGTCACGTCCTCGACCAGGACGCAGCCCTGGGCGTCCAGCAGCTGCAGCTCGATGGGCTCCAGGGGGCGGACGGTCGTGAGGATGTCCTCCAGGTGCTCGTCGACCGACCACAGGTGGTCCTGGCCGGCGGGACGGGGCGCGGCGGTGCTCAAGGTGCTACATCTCCTCGGTGACGTAACTGCGAAGCCAGGAACGGAAGTCCGGGCCCAGATCTTCACGTTCGCACGCGAGTCTGACAATGGCACGCAGATAGTCGCCCCGGTCGCCGGTGTCATAGCGGCGGCCCTGGAAGACGACGCCGTGCACCGGGCCGCCGGCGCTCCCCGCGGCGGTATCCGCTGACGAATGCGTCTCGGCGAGCTTCTGCAGGGCGTCGGTGAGCTGGATCTCGCCGCCGCGGCCGGGCTCGGTCTTGCGCAGTATCTCGAAGACGGCCGGGTCCAGGACGTAGCGGCCGATGATCGCGTAGTTGGAGGGGGCGTCCGCCGGGTCGGGCTTCTCGACCAGCCCGGTGACCTTGACGACGTCGTCCTCGGCGGTCGCCTCCACGGCCGCGCAGCCGTAGAGGTGGATCTGCTCGGGTGCCACCTCCATGAGCGCGACGACGCTGCCGCCGTACAGCGCCTGGATGTCGATCATGCGCTGCAGCAGCGGGTCGCGCGGGTCGATCAGGTCGTCGCCGAGCAGCACCGCGAACGGCTCGTCGCCGACGTGCGGGGCGGCGCACAGTACGGCGTGACCCAGTCCCCTGGGGTCGCCCTGGCGGACGTAGTGCATGGTCGCCAGGTCGCTCGACTCCTGCACCTTGGCCAGGCGCTCGGCGTCGCCCTTCTTCTCCAGAGCCGACTCGAGCTCGTAGTTGCGGTCGAAGTGGTCCTCCAGGGGGCGCTTGTTGCGCCCTGTGACCATGAGGACGTCGTCGAGGCCGGCGGACACGGCCTCCTCGACCACGTACTGGATCGCGGGCTTGTCCACGACCGGCAGCATCTCCTTGGGAGTGGCTTTGGTGGCCGGCAGGAACCGGGTGCCGAGGCCTGCTGCGGGGATGACAGCCTTGCTGATCCTGGGGTGCGACTGAGTCATGGCCGTCACCCTATCCGGTGCCTTTGAGAGGAATCTGTGGCTCCGGTTAATTGGCTCACATATGAGCGCATTGGAACCGTAACGGGAGCAATCAGTGGGGCACTTCGGACATCCCGACGAGACTGACAAACGCGTGTTGCGGCGAGAGTTCCTCGCGGTGAGGAACAGATTGACAGCAGATGACGTGCGGACCGCCGCCGGGGCCCTCGCCGAGCGCGCCCTCGACCTGCCCGAGCTGGCGCGGGCGGGCACGGTCGCGGCGTACGTCTCCGTGGGCGCCGAACCCGGCACCCTCGCGCTGCTGGACGCGCTGCGCGCGCGGGGCGTGCGCGTCCTGCTGCCCGCCCTGCTGCCCGACAACGACCTGGACTGGGGCGCGTACGACGGCGAGGGCTCCCTCGCGCGCGTGCGGCACGGCGGAAGGATGGCGCTGTGGGAGCCGGCCGGCGAGCGCCTCGGGCCCGACGCGGTCGTCTCCGCGGATGTCGTCCTGCTGCCCGGACTCGCGGTCGACGCGCGCGGGATGCGGCTGGGCCGCGGCGGCGGCTCGTACGACCGTGTGCTGGCCCGGCTGGAACGCGCGGGCGCCCACCCGGCACTGGTGGTGCTGCTCTACGACAGCGAGGTCGTCGACCGCGTCCCGCAGGAGGAGCACGACCGGCCGGTCCACGCGGTGGTGACCCCGACGGGCGTACGCCGCTTCCACCGCCCTCGCTAGCTCCCCCGGCCTCGTCGGCCCCTTACCGCCGACGGCCCGCCACACGCGTGTGGCGGGCCGTCGGCCGGTAGTCGGCTACCAGGCCGTCAGGGCTTGAGGACGAGTGTGTCGCTCGTGCGCTTGTCGACCGCCTTGTCGGTGAAGGCCCAGGTCAGCAGCTCACCCTTGGCCCACTTGTCGGTCTGGTCGGTGTAGTGGGCGTTGTAGGCGTGGCCGGAGGCGCCGGTGAGGTTGATCCACCGCGACTTGTCGAGGTCGCCGAGGTTGACCACCATCCGCATCGACGGTACCCAGACGACGCCGTAGCCGCCGGCGGCGTTCCAGCCGGTGGCGTTGACCGTGGCCTCGCCGCCGCCGAGCTTCCAGGGGCCGCGGTTGAGCATGTACTGCAGCACGCCGGGGCCCTCGGTGCCCATGGTCTGGTTCTTCAGGAACAGGCGGTGCAGCCGGCCCCAGCTCCAGGTGTCGATGTCCTTGCCGAGCTTGGCGGTCAGTTCCCAGCGGGCGTCGACCAGGGCGCGCGCGAACAGCTCGTCACGGGTGGCGGCGCCGTCGCGGGTGCCGACCTCGGGCGTGCTCCACCAGTCGCTGTCCTCGTCCTTGACGAGGTTGCGCACCACCTCGAACCAGCGGTCCCCGCCGTCGGGCTGGGCCTGGTCGGCGTCGCGCTGGCCGCACTCGCGGACCTTGCGGTTCTCGTCGGCGGGGCCGGTGGTGTCGGTCGGCTCGACCCACAGGCACTGGCCCTTGACGCGCAGCTCCTTGGGCAGCTTGTTGCCGAAGGCGAGCTTCAGGAGGTTGCGCCAGGTCGAGTTGAAGTAGGCGGCGGCCGCGGAGTCGGCGTCCTGGGTGTAGTCCCAGCCCTCCAGGAGCTTCTGCGCCTCACGGACGTCCGGGTCGTCGATGTCGACCTTCAGCAGCATCGGCACGAGCAGCTTGGCGATCTCGCTGCTGTTGTCGAGCTGCATCTGCCGCATGTCGTCGGTGGAGATCTTGCCGCCGCCCTTGATCTTCGACTCGATGAGGTCGTTGATGCGCTGGCTGCGGGTGCCGTAGCCCCAGTCGGCGGTGAGGGTGTACGGGTAGTCGTCCTCGTTCACCACGGCCTGGTTGGCGGTGACGATGTAGCCGCGCGCGGGGTCGTACTCGTAGGGCAGCTCGTCCTGGTCGATGAAGCCCTTCCAGCGGTACTTCGAGTTCCAGCCGGGCGCGGGGATCGAGCCGTCGTGGCCCTCCGCGCGGGTGGGGATCTTCCCGGGCAGCGTGTAGCCGATGTGGTTGTCGGTGTCCGCGTACACCAGGTTCTGCGAGGGGACGTCGAACAGCGCGGCCGCGGCGCGGAAGTCCTCCCAGTCGGCCGCGCGGTCCATCGCGAAGACGGCGTCCATGGAGGTGCCCGCGTCCAGGGCGGTCCAGCGCAGGGCGATGCCGTAGCCGTCGCCGCGGTCGGGGGCGGCGGTGTCGACGGTGGCCTTGCGGCCCACCTTGACGAGGTCGTCGTCGCGGTCGGACAGCAGGGGGCCGTTGTCGGTCTCGCGCACGACGATCGTCTTGGCCGAGCCGCCGGCGACCTCGATGGTCTCCTCGCGCGTCCGGAACGGCTTGACCTTGCCGTCGAGCAGGTAACCGTCGCCGGTGAGCTTCTCCAGGTAGAGGTCGGTGACGTCCACGCCGGAGTTGGTCATGCCCCAGGCGATGTCCTTGTTGTGGCCGATGATCACGCCGGGCAGGCCCGCGAAGGTGTAGCCGCTGACGTCGTACTGGCACTTCTCCGACACCGCGCGGCAGTGCAGGCCCATCTGGTACCAGACGGACGGCAGGGACGCCGACAGGTGCGGGTCGTTGGCGAGCAGCGGCTTGCCGGTGATGGTGTGGCTGCCGGCGACGACCCAGGAGTTGGAGCCGATGCCGTTGCCGTTCACGCCGACGGCCTCGGGGACGTCCTCGAGGACGCGGTAGAGGCCCGCGAGCTGGGTCTGGAGCGCCGCGTCGTCCGCGGTGCCCGTGGAGGCGCCCACCGCGTCCGTGGAGCCGTCCGGGGAGCCCTCGCCGCCCGTGCCGGGGTCGGTGCCCGTGCCGCCGTCGCCGTCGCCCTCCTCGCCGTCCTCGCCGCCTGCGCCGAAGGCACCGGTAAGCTCGTCGTACCGGCCCTCCTGGACGATCGCCTTGTTGCGGGCGTACGGGTACGACGGGTACAGGTCGGCGATCTGCTTGGGGCCGAGGCGGCTGGTCATCAGGGCGCGGTCGATCTCGTCCTGCATGTTGCCGCGCAGGTCCCAGGCCATCGCCTTCAACCAGGCGACCGAGTCGACCGGCGTCCACTTCGCGGGCCGGTAGTCGTTGGAGAAGCCCAGAGCGGCGTACTCCAGGGAGATGTCCTCGCCGTTCTTGCCGTCGAGGTAGGCGTTGACCCCCTTGGCGTACGCCTGGAGGTACTTCTTCGTGGAGTCCGACAGCTTGGTGTCGTACTCCTTCTGCGCCACCCGGTCCCAGCCCAGCGTGCGCAGGAACTCGTCGTTCTCGACCTGGCTCTTGCCGAACATCTCGGACAGGCGGCCGGAGGTGAGGTGCCGGCGCACGTCCATCTCGTAGAACCGGTCCTGGGCCTGGACGAAGCCCTGCGCCATGAACAGGTCCTCGTCGGAGGACGCGTAGATCTGCGGGATGCCGTTGCCGTCCCGCTTGACGTCGACGGGCCCGGACAGGCCGTCCAGGGTGATGGATCCCTTGGTCTGCGGGAAGGAGGCGCGCACGGTGCTGATGGACCAGTACGCCCCGAATCCGACGCCGCCGACGACGGCCAGAACCAGCAGGAGCACGATCAGTCGGGCTTTGCGCCCCTTTTTCCTGCCGGACTTGCCGGGCTTCTGACCCGAAGAGGCGGTGGTGTTGGGGGGCATCGCTGTCCTTGCTGTCCTAACGCGAGCGGCAGGTCGGGCTGTGACTATGAAAGAGCGCTGGAGCAACCATAGGCGCAGGGCCCGACGCCCCTTGACGCGGAGTCGGGAACCAGCGCGGACGGATGTTCGATCTTGCCTGGTCGAGCGTCAAGAAAACGTCAAGACTTAGGTAAGGTAACGAAGTAGTTGGGTCCAGGGAAGATCCAGGGAAGGGAACGGCCACTGACAGTCCACGACCTCAACCAGCTCCTCCTCGCCTGCTCGCTCGTCCTGCTCGTCGCGGTCGCCGCGGTCCGGATCTCCTCGCGCAGCGGGCTCCCCAGCCTGCTCGTGTACCTCGGCATCGGCATGGTCATGGGCCAGGACGGCATCGGCGGCATCCACTTCGACAACGCGGAGCTCACCCAGGTCATCGGCTACGCCGCCCTGGTCGTGATCCTGGCCGAGGGCGGTCTCGGCACGAAGTGGAAGGAGATCAGACCGGCCCTGCCGGCCGCCTCCGCGCTGGCGCTGGGCGGGGTCGCGGTGAGCGTCGGCGTGACAGCCGCCGCCGCTCACTATCTGGTCGGTCTGGAATGGCGTCAGGCCCTGATCATCGGCGCGGTCGTCTCCTCCACCGACGCCGCGGCCGTCTTCTCGGTGCTGCGCAGGATCCCGCTCCCCGCGCGCGTGACGGGCACCCTGGAAGCGGAGTCCGGCTTCAACGACGCCCCCGTGGTCATCCTGGTCGTCGCCTTCTCCACCGCCGGACCCGTCGAGCACTGGTACGTCCTGCTCGGCGAGATAGCCCTGGAGCTGGCCATCGGAGCGGCCGTGGGCCTCGCGGTGGGCTGGCTGGGCGCCTGGGGGCTGCGCCATGTGGCGCTGCCCGCCTCCGGCCTCTATCCGATCGCCGCCGTCGCCATCGCGGTGACCGCGTACGCCGCGGGCGCCCTGGCGCACGGCAGCGGCTTCCTCGCGGTCTACCTCGCCGCCATGGTCATGGGCAACGCGCGTCTGCCCCACTGGCCCGCCACACGCGGTTTCGCCGAGGGCCTCGGCTGGATCGCCCAGATCGGCATGTTCGTGCTGCTCGGCCTGCTCGTCACCCCGCACGAGCTGGGCGACGATGTCCTGCCCGCCCTCGTCATCGGGCTCGGCCTGACCATGGTCGCGCGCCCGCTCAGCATCGTGCTCTGCCTGGTGCCGTTCCGGGTGCCCTGGACGGAGCAGGCGCTGATGTCCTGGGCCGGGCTGCGCGGGGCCGTGCCCATCATCCTGGCGACCATCCCGATGGTGAACGGCGTCGACGGCAGCCGCCGTATCTTCAACATCGTCTTCGTCCTGGTCGTCGCCTACACCCTGGTCCAGGGCCCGACGCTGCCCTGGCTGGCCCGCACCCTGCGCCTCGGCGACGGCTCGGAGGCCTCCGACCTGGGCATCGAGTCCGCGCCCCTGGAGCGGCTGCGCGGGCACCTGCTGTCGGTGGCGATCCCCGAGGGCTCCAAGATGCACGGCGTCGAGGTCAGCGAGCTGCGGCTGCCCGCCGGGGCGGCCGTCACGCTCGTCGTACGGGACGAGGAATCGTTCGTGCCGCTGCCCTCGACGGTGCTGCGCCGCGGGGACGAGCTGCTCGTCGTGGCCACCGATCCGGTGCGGGACGCCGCCGAGCGGCGCCTGCGCGCCGTGGGGCAGGGCGGAAAGCTCGCCGGGTGGCTGGGCACCGGGGGCGCGGACTCGTCCCGTTAAGCGCGTGTTTCGCGCTGTTCACCCTTTCCGCAATCCCAGGCCGGCACGTCAATGGTGCTCGCTTTCACAGACGCAACGCGCGTAGATCCTTGTACAATCAAGGCAGACCTTGATCGAACCAACTCTGCCTGACGCAGAGCTGGCGCGACCGTATGGCGGCCGTCGCGCCCCCCAGTGGGTGCCGGTATCTACCGCAGTTCCGCGCAAGAGGACAGCTCTCGGCGCCGCCCCCCACCCGAAGGGGCCGCGCTACCAGGCGGCAGAAAGGCACGGGCCGTGGCGTCCACGGTCACCACCGAGCCGTCGAAGACCTCGCCGGCACCCTCCCGCCCGGGATACGGGCAACTGCTGCGCACCCGCGGCGCCTGGACGTTCCTGCTCCCCGGTTTCGCGGCGCGCCAGCCGTTCGCGA
The DNA here is from genome assembly GCF_044545925.1 of Streptomyces sp. NPDC053367. Classification (NCBI taxonomy): domain Bacteria; kingdom Bacillati; phylum Actinomycetota; class Actinomycetes; order Kitasatosporales; family Streptomycetaceae; genus Streptomyces; species Streptomyces sp. NPDC053367. The sequence continues at coordinate 209,836 of NZ_JBITYN010000007.1, forward strand.
TGCTGACCATCTCGATCGTGCTGCTGGTGCAGCACACGACGGGCTCGTACGGTGCGGCGGGCGCCGCCGCCGCTGTCACCGGTGTCTCCATGGCGCTGTTCGCGCCGTACAGCGGGCGGCTCGCCGACCGCGTCGGGCAGCGCGCCGTGCTGGTTCCGGGCGTGCTGGTGCACACGCTCGCCGGTCTCACCTTCACGGTGCTCGCACTGTCCCACGCTCCTCTGTGGGCCCTGTTCGCCGCCGCCGTGCCCACCGGCGCCTCGGTGCCCCAGGTCGGACCGATGGTGCGCGCCCGCTGGGGCGTGAAACTGCAGGGTTCGCCCCTGATGACCACCGCCGCGGCTTTCGAGTCGGTCACCGACGAGTTCACCTTCGTCGTCGGGCCGCTGCTGGCGACGGCGCTGTGCACCGCGGTGGACCCCGCCGCGGGCCTGGTCACCGAGGCGGCGCTGACCCTGGTGGGCGGTCTGCTGTTCGCCGCCCAGAAGGGCACGCAGCCGCGGGTCGCTCCCGCCGGGCACACGCGTGTGCGGCACGCCTCCGCGCTGGGCGTGCCCGGCGTGCGCGTCCTGATCGTCGCCTTCCTCGGCATCGGCTCGGTCTTCGGCGGCATGCAGGTGGCGCTGGCGGCGTTCACCGAGTCCATCGGCGAGCCCGGCCTGAACGGCGTGCTCTACGGCACCTTCGCGGCGGGCAACATGCTGTCCGGCATCGCCTGCGGCGCCATCGCCTGGAAGATCGCCCCGCACCGGCGCCTGCTCCTCGGCTACGCGGCGCTCGCCATGGTCGCGTCCGGCCTGTGGGCGGCACACTCGGTGCTGCTGCTCGCGGGGCTCGGCCTGCTGGTCGGCATGTGCATCGCGCCCTCCCTGATCACCGGCTACACCCTGGTGGAGAGCCTGGTGCCGGCCGGGGCGCGCACCGAGGCGTTCACCTGGCTCACGGGCGCGGTCGCGCTCGGACAGGCCGCCGCCGTCACGGTCGCAGGTCAGCTGGAGGACCGGCTCTGGGGCGGTGCCGGTTTCCTCGTGCCGATGGGCGGCACCCTGCTCGCCCTCGCGACCCTGGTCGCCCTGCGCTCGCGCCTCGTGGCGCGGCCCGCCGGCCGCACGGTCGCGCGTGGCGTCGGTCACCGCGTGCCGGTGACGGTGGACTGATCCCTCGGAATACGTCACTATGGATCGTCGTTAGCACTCATTGAGTGAGAGTGCCAGGAGGAAGACAGTGCCGACCTACCAGTACCAGTGCACCGAGTGCGGCGAGGGCCTCGAGGCGGTGCAGAAGTTCACCGACGACGCCCTGACCGAGTGCCCCAACTGCGGTGGCCGCCTCAAGAAGGTGTTCTCCGCCGTCGGCATCGTCTTCAAGGGCTCCGGCTTCTACCGCAACGACAGCCGCGGCTCCTCGTCGAGCAGCTCGCCGGCGTCGTCGAAGCCGTCGTCCTCGACGTCCTCGTCCTCTTCCACCTCGTCGTCCTCGGACTCCAAGTCCTCGGGCTCGGCGAGCTCGGCCGGCAGCTCCGCCGCCTGACACACCTGCTCGCGGGACCCTGTCGTCGCACGACGACAGGGTCTTCGGCGTTCGCGGCACCGGTGGCCCGCGCCCTGCGCGCGCGAGCTACCGTGCTCGTCATGGCGAACGCAGACATCGGTGTAATCGGCGGCTCCGGCTTCTACTCCTTCCTGGACGACGTGACCGAGATCCAGGTGGAGACGCCGTACGGGCCACCCAGCGACTCCCTCTTCCTCGGCGAGATCGCGGGCCGCCGGGTCGCGTTCCTGCCCCGGCACGGCCGCGGCCACCATCTCCCGCCGCACCGGATCAACTACCGGGCCAATCTGTGGGCGCTGCGCTCCGTCGGCGTGCGCCAGGTCCTCGCCCCGTGCGCGGTGGGCGGCCTGCGGCCCGAGTTCGGGCCGGGCACGCTGCTCGTACCGGATCAGCTGGTGGACCGTACGAAGTCCCGGGCGGGCACGTACTTCGACGGGCTGCCGCTGCCGGACGGCACCGTGCCGAACGTGGTGCACGTGTCCCTGGCCGACCCCTACTGCCCCACCGGGCGGGCCGCCGCGCTGAAGGCGGCGCGCGGCCGGGACTGGGAGGCGGTGGACGGCGGCACGCTGGTCGTCGTCGAGGGGCCGCGGTTCTCCACCCGCGCCGAATCGTTGTGGCACCAGGCGCAGGGCTGGTCGGTGGTCGGCATGACCGGCCACCCGGAGGCCGCCCTCGCCCGGGAGCTGGAGCTCTGCTACACCTCGCTCACCCTGGTCACCGACCTTGACGCGGGCGCGGAGACCGGCGAGGGGGTCTCGCACGACGAGGTGCTGCGGGTGTTCGCGGCGAACGTCGACCGGCTGCGGGGCGTGCTCTTCGACGCGGTCGCCGCGCTGCCCGCGACCGCGGAGCGGGACTGCCTCTGCACGGGTGCGCTGGGCGGTATGGATCCGGGGTTCGCGCTGCCGTAGGTCCTCTTTTCGCGGCTCACGTGGGGGTGAGCGGGTTCGCAGCCCGCGTTTCGGGGGAGCGGGGCCGCAGCCCACGTTTCGGGTGAGCGGGGTCGCAGCCCACGTTTCGGGTGAGCGGGGTCGCAGCCCACGTTTCGGGTAGCGGGGCCGCAGCCCACGTTTCGGGGGAGCGGGGCCGCAGCCCGCGTTTCGGATGAGCGGGGCCGCAGCCCATGCTCGGTGAGCGGGTCCGCAGCTCACGTTCGGGTGACCGGCTTTTCCACAACCGGCCGGTAGTGCACCGGCCTCGGCGGGTGCAGGCGAGCGGCCTCATCGTGAGGCCTGCAAACCGGTTCCCGTCGCAGGTGGTGGTTCTCGTGTTCCCGTCCGATCGGCCCGTCCCGCCCGTCCCGCCCGTCCCGCCCGTGCCCCCCGTCGCTCCAGGGGTCTCGCCCGTCCCTCCGGGGGTCTCGCCCGCCCGTACGGAGGTCTCGCCCGTCCGTCCGGCGGTTTCGGCGGCCCCTCCCGTCTCCTCTTACTCCTCCGCACATCCGCCGGGCAGCGACACGCCGGCCACCTGCGAGGTGCCGCACTTCGCCCCCGTAGAGGTGCGTGGCGGGCCGTATCAGCTGGCCCGGCTCCTACGGCACCGCAGGCGGGCCCTGGCGGCGGGGCTCGCGGTGACGGCAGCCGCGCTCGTGGCGGCCGGACCCCGGACGGGGGCCGGCGCCCACATCGCCGAGGAGACCGGCGGCCGTCCGGTGGCGGAGCGGGAGCGGGAGCCGGAGCAGCGGGCGGTGCGGACGGTGACCGCGCCGGTGCGTATCGCCGACGGCGCGACGGTACGGCTGCTGCGCCCCGGCGACCGCGTCGACGTCATCGCCGCGCAGGAGACCGCCACGGGCGGTGAGGCCCGGGTGGTGGCGCACGGGGCACTGGTCACGAAGGTGCCCGAACCGCTCACGGACGCCGCCGAAGCGGGGGCGCTGGTCGTGCTCTCGGTGCCGAGCGACACCGCGGTCCGGCTGGCCGGGGCGAGCGCCACGGCGCGGTTGGCGGTGACGGTGTGCTGAGGCGTGCCCTGCTCCGGCTCGGCGACACCCTGTCAAGTCGCTCGATCGAACTACGGAATTGGACAGGATGGCCTCGCCCTGACGTAGGTTGCGGAGCTGTTTGTTCCACAACATGTGTGTGCGAGGAGAGGCTCCGAGGTGAGCGAGAAGAAGGGTCCGAGCGTCTGGGCGGGCTTCAAGGCCTTCCTGATGCGCGGGAATGTCATCGATCTGGCAGTGGCGGTGGTCATCGGCGCGGCCTTCACCAACATCGTCAACTCGGTGGTGAAGGGCGTCATCAATCCGCTGGTCGGAGCGATCGGCACCAAGAACCTCGACAGCTACAGCTCGTGCCTCAAGGGGCCCTGCGAGGTGGCCGCCGACGGGACGGTCACGGAGGGCGTCATGATCCTCTGGGGCTCGGTCCTCGGAGCGACGCTCAGCTTCGTGATCACGGCCGCGGTGGTCTACTTCCTGATGGTGCTGCCGATGTCGAAGTACCTGGCACGGGTGGAGGCCCAGAGGAAGGCCCGGGAGGGCACCGTCGAGGTCATCGAGGTGACCGAGCTGGAGGTGCTCAAGGAGATCCGCGACGCGCTGGTCGCGCAGCGCGGCGCGGGCCACAGCGAGCGCTAGGCAGGACAGCCGGGGCGGCTCTGCGGGCCTGGGCCCGTGGGGTCGCCCGCCGTGCTCAGAGGTGGTGGGGCGGCTTCTCGTCGAGGAAACGCTTGAGGTCGTCGCCGCTGCCGCCGGCCGGCCGCTCGCCCCACCCGCTGTCCGTGTCGTCCGAGGACTGCTGCGACAGCGGGTCGTCGAAGATCAGCGCGGCCTTCGGCTCGCGCGGCTCGGGGGCGGATGCGGTAGTCATGCCTTCCAGCGTACGGCCCCGCCGGCGACACCCTCCGGGACGGTGACGGCCCCCCTTCGCCCGCGCAGGATTTTCCGGCCGGTATCTGTTGTGCTGGGAGGCATGACACCCAGCACGACCCCCTCCCCGGCCTCCTCACCGGTGCCTTCCCCGTCCGGCCAGTCCGCCGGCGGGCGGCCGCTGCGCAAGCTCACCGCCCGCGGCCGCGACGAGGTGCACCGAGTCGCCTCACCGCTCGAGCTCTTCTTCGACCTGTGCTTCGTCGTGGCCATCGCCCAGGCGGGAGTCCAGCTGGTGCACGCGCTCGCCGAGAGCCATGTCGGCGAGGGGATCATGAACTACGCGATGGTCTTCTTCGCCATCTGGTGGGCGTGAACCAACGCAACAACACCTTAGCGCAGGGGCGTTGACCAGGGCAGATGAACGCGGGAAGCCCCGCCCGTGCGCTACGGCGGATGAGCACACGAACGGGGCCGGATCACAGGCTCCCACGGACCGGCACCGGGTTGTCCGGCGAGTCCAGCCACACACGCTCGCCGTCGCTGTCCACGGTGAGCCCGAACCGCTCGAATCCGGGGCGGCCCTGTTTCTCCCACCAGAGGTAGGCCGTTTCCACCTCGTTCCACAGCTTGCGCGGGCCGGACTGAAAGACCTCGAACTCTTCGCGGTCCGGCTCGTAATCCGCCGTTGCCCACGACGTGACGGCCGTATCCCGCAGCCACAGCGTGTACGAGCCGTCGTCGTAGTTCTCGGCCCAGGGGAATGCGCCGGGCACCTGAACGCCGATTGCGAACATCACCGGCCAGTCCCCCACGGCATCCGGCGAAACCGGCGTGACGCTGCGTACGCCGTCGGCAGGCCACTTCTTCCCACCGAGGTATTCACGGACGTGCGTGCGCTTCACTCGCTGATCGCGTAGCCGCATGAACGCGGACGACCCGATGAACGAGCCGTACGCCGAACCGTCCTCGGAAACGGTCAGCCGAACGACACCTTCCCCACCGTAGGTCGGCCCCCACGGCGCGACGATGATCCCGCCCGGTCGCGTCTGCCTGATCCATTGCCGGGGCACTCGGCCGATTGAGGCCGTGGCGATCACCCGGTCATACGGGGCCCCGTCGGCGTAACCCTCGGCCCCGTCCCCGATGATCGAGACAGGATCGAATCCGGCGCTATTCAGACGCTTACGTGCATCCCTCGCGCTGGCCCCGTCCACCTCCACCGTGAACACATTCTCGGAACCGACCCGGTGAGACAGCAGCGCGGCATTCCATCCGGTGCCCGTGCCGATCTCCAACACCCTCTGTCCGGCCTCGACGCTCAGCGCGTCCAGCATCGAGAAAACCATGGTCGGCATGGAGTTGGAGCTTGACGGGATCTTGCCTTTACCGGGCCCGGTGTACGCGCCGTCATCCCATTGCGTTGTGATCGGCGCATCCCGGTAGACAGCCGACCACCAGACCTCGGGTTCCTCGCTGCGGATCACCCGGTCATCCTGCCGGTTCATACCAGCACGACCGGGCCAAATCACATCCGGGATGAACAGGTGACGGGGCACCGCGTTGAACGCGGGCAACCAATCGCTTTTCAGCGCGCCACTTTCCATGAGAGCGGAGGCGAGCCCCTTGAGACCCGCCTCCTTTTCGCTGTCGGTGCTCATCGACTCACTTGCCGTCCGCCGGGCCCTGGCCGTCGTTCGTGTTCCCGCCCTCGTCCGACCCGCCGCCACCGTGCTTGTTTCCGCTGTTGCTGTCGTCCTGCGGGTTGCCGTCGGCCATGGTCAGCCACCAAGCGCGCATCGTGATTACCTCCAGAGATCCACTTCCCATCCCGCTTTTGCGGAACGAGTCTCGCAGCACCCGCCGAATGTCGAGCGGGAGACCGGCACACCGAATCAGCGGGCCGGAGTCTTGTTCCGAGGGTCGTCCGGGTGGCCGTAGTGCATGTGCTCGTACATCCCGAGAACGACGGCCCGCGCCACTTTCCGATTACCTCCGGTGATCGCTTCCTTTAGGTCGGACCGCAGCGCGTAGCACACCCGGCACGTTTCCGGGTCAGCGCGCCCGGTCTGAGGTATCCGCAGATCAAGGAGCAGCATTCCGGCCGCCCTTCCTTGTCGGGGTGCTCATGCCGGGCACTCGGCGTGGCGGTATCGGACAGCGGGACCGGCCGACACACGCTCATTTACGATCCGACGACACGGAGCAAGAGGCGTGATCGGTTTCGTGCACCTGGGGCACGTCTCGCCCTTTGGCGCGTAAGTCGTGTACTCGCGCTGTCGTGCGTCCGTGTCCGGCTCGGTCTGGCTCGCCATGGTCACCTCCCCTCGTCTCGGTCGGGAAGATCGTCACTCCGGAACAACGTCCGCACTAGCGGCCACGTGTAGGCCAACTGTCGGCCAGACTGAGTCCATGGGTAGCAGCGTTGGGGCCAACATCAAGCGAGAGCGTGAACGCCTCGGGTGGAGTCAGGCACGCCTAGCGCGGGAGGTCTGCCGGGCCGCTGGCGTCCAGGGCGAGCCGGTCGGCCGCCAAGAGGTGAGCCGATGGGAGATAGGGAAGCGCACACCGCGCGAATGGCTGCCGTTCCTCGCTGGCGCACTCGGCGTTCCCGTGGATGCCCTCAAAGCCCCTCAGTCGCCCCCTGAACCGCCTTTGCCGACCCTGGCCGACTTCCTGCCCGAGGAAGACCCGCTAGAGCCTCTGAGCACCCGTACAGGGGGCAGAGTCGGGATGCGTCAGGTGGACGAGTTGCAACAGCGGGTGCACGGTCTACGGCTGGCCGATGACGTGCTAGCCGGTGGGGATCTGATGCGGCCCGCGCTGCGTGAACTCCGCAGAGCCGTCCGCCTGTACCGCGAGCACAGCTACGCCGACATGACGGGACGTCAGATGTTGCGTCAGATTGGTGAGCTAGCCCAAATCGCCGGATGGATCGCCAGCGACGCAGGACAGTTGGAGGAAGCCGAACGGATTTACCGTCTCGGCCTCAGCGCAGCCACGCAAGCCGAGGACCGAACGCTAGCCGGAAACCTCGCTGGATCGCTCGCCTACCAATTCGCCAATACAGGCAGGGAAGTTGAGGGGCTAGACCTTTCACGCGCCGCATTGGACGGGGCCGGGCCGGACGCCCCACCGAAAGCTCGCGCGCTATATCTCGACCGTGTCGCTTGGGCCCACACGAAAGCGGGCGGTACCGAGAATGCGCAACAGGCAATGCGCGCCCTCGGGGAGGCGAGTCAAGCACTCAGCGAGGACAGCGAGGGAATCGAATCTCCCGCCTGGCTTTACTGGGTGGACGCTGGAGAACTCCAAGTCATGGAAGCGCGCGTAATGACTGAACTTCGCCGACCGCTCCGCGCTGTCCCCTTGTTGCGTGATGTGCTCGGCCGATACGACGCCACACACACCCGCGAATTGGCACTCTACAGTTCGTGGTTGGCCGTGGCGCTGGCCGATGGTGGCGAACCCGAGGAATCAGCGGCCGTTGCCGAACGGGTCATCTCGCTATCAGCGGACGTCGCCAGCGAGCGCACTGCGGAACGGGCGCGCGTTGTCCTCGCCCGACTCGCTGAATACGCCGACGTCCCCGAGGTTCGGGCCATCCTCGACGCTGCGGCCTAGAGACGCGCGAAAACCCTTGGAATCTAATGCCGCGAGACTCCTTCGGATCACTGGCCACGGCACCTGCACCGACAGCCGGCCGTTTCACCCCGCCTTTCTATCGAAAGCACCCCAGAAACGCAGAACGCCCCGCACCAGCCACCAATGAGGCAGCAGGTACGGGGTCGACGATGCATTATTTCTTTGCGAGGTTGAAGCATGGGCATCTCAGAGAAGACCCGAAAGATTCTGTGGGTTCAGGCGGGCGGCCTCTGCGCCATCTGCAAAGAGCAAGTGGTCACCCCTGGGACCGCAACAGACGACCCCTCTGTATTTGGCGAGGAAGCGCATATCGTCGCACGTTCAGAAGGCGGTCCACGCGCGGGAGGGCTCGCAGAGGACCTGATTAACCATCACACGAACCTCATTCTATTGTGCAGCAAGGATCACAAACGGGTGGATGATCAGCCCGAACACTTCACTGTGGAACGGCTGCGGCTAATCAAATCGGAACATGAAAAGTGGGTACGTTCCGTGCTGGATGCCGACGAAACACGCTTGAGGCTAGTGCCCGATCCATTGTTCCCTCAGCCTAAAGTGCTAAAGCTGATCACGCGCGGAAACCCGCTCTGGAACATGCTCAAAGAGAGCGTCACCTTCGAATACGCCTTGCCGGACCATCTGAATGACGACGATGAAGACTTGATCATCGAGTTCATGGATCTGTTGCGCGATTACCTCGACATAGCCGGGGAGCTTGTAAGCGCCCGAGAAAATCGGGACGCAGAGAAGGCGATACAGCAGTACATCAGCCGCCTCGCTGAGCGCGAATTCTTGGTGGGTGCCTATGTCCGCCACATGCTTTTGAAGGGTGGGAGCGCTGAGGCTCCAACCCCATGGCCCATGCTCAGAGTCGAGGTGCAGCCCGCAACGTTGGCAGAGGTCACAGACAAGAATGGCACCCCTTATCCCCGTAAGACCGGGACTTAAGCCCAGGGATTCGCCCACCAAAACGCTCTGATTAGCCATCGTGGATTTTTCCCTCCCTGCCGCGCCGAAAAAGGGCGGGAGGGGAGGCACCCCCCACCCCCATAGTCAGAACGGCGGCACATCATCGAACCGAACACCCTGCACGCGCTGTTCCGCCTCGCGCTGGCTTCGCCTCTCAGCGAGGAATCCGCCCGGCTCGCGCTTAGGACGTTCCTTGGCATCGCACGCCCTGCACAGTGGCCGAAGGTGCGTCACGGCATCAGGGTTCGGCTCGCCCCTTGCTATGAGGTCGCGCCGCGAGACTGGCCAATGGTCCGCGACTTGCGCGCGCTGGCCGCAGAGAACACACCAAGGGTTCCGGTAGATAAACCTCGGCTGCACACGCTCACGCCACCCACGGCCGTATGAACTACCGCCCCGATTCTCACGCTGACTCGCGCGCTGCTTGGTGTGTTCAGCGCACGTGCCATCTTTCCCTCGCACCAATTCGGGGCACCCCGGTTGCGCACATGGGCGGGGTGGCTTACTCGGCATGAGGGCCGTCCTCGTCGGGAATGAGGGTTATCTCGTAAGCGTGCGGGTGTTCCTCGTAGCCGTTCACGTTCTCGACTTCCACCCACACGGACCGGCATCCGTCAAAGGGAACGTGCAGCATGACCTGAGACCCGGTGAGGCATGCACGCGCCAGCATTTCCCCGCTATCGCCATACGCGGCCACATCGAAGCCGTGCTCACAGCGAATGGTCGGTTGCACCATCAGAATTCCGGCGTGGATATCGCCGACCGGTACGGCCTCAGTGCTGTAGGTGGCACCGGTCGATATGGCTGCAACGTCGTTCAGCATGAGATTCCTTCCCGCCAGCGAACACGCCAGCGAGGTTGCGTGGGGAGGTTTCCGCAGCTCACGGTGGGGGCCAGAAAACGCCGGCTTTCACCCCCAGGTAGCGGCAGCAACGGGTCACAGCGCTACGCGGGCGGGGATGACCGGCGGGTTGATCGGGTTACCGGCAGCGTCCCGAGGGGTCACGTCGAATCCAATTCGCCGCCCGTCCGGCAATTTCACGTATTCGACGCCCCGCCGCATGACGGTTCCTCGATAACCAGGGGGCACAGAATCGGCCCACGCTGGTGAGCCATCGGGCAACCGGGGAAAGTGCGGGTATTCGAAATCGGGACCGGGGTCAAGAGCATCCAGCGGCATTACTCGACCTCACTCACAAGCCACTTAGCATCAAGTTCGTCTGCTAGGTCGGCAGCGTGAAGAGTGGCAGCGCGGGAAATTGCGTCATCCAACTGAGCGGCAATCATCACGTCGCGGTGAGTCAGATGAGCCGCGAAATTGTCGGCCGGGTGCTCGCCATGCAGACGGAAATACGCGTCCCGCGCGTGCTGCCGAACCGCATTCCGCTTTGCGCGCGCCACCCAGAAGACAGCCACGGCGGCGACCGGATCTACCCCCTCGTAAACAGCGTCACCAGCAGACTTGGAACCGGCCTCCATCAGTTCGGCGTCGAGCTTTTCCCACTGTGCCAGGAACTCAGTGTCTAGCTCGCGCTGCTTAGCTGCACGCTCAGCGGCGATCTGCTCGGCCTTTGCGAGTTCGGCGGCCTCAGCGGCCTCTAGGTCCTGCTGAGCCTTGAGGGCGGCAGCGCGTGCCTTATCGATTCGTGCGTTAGACATTGGTGAGCCTTTCAGGAAGCGTCGGACAGCGAGCGATACGCGGCGGCAATCCGATCCTCACCGGTCGAATTCGCCGGGCCTGTAACGTCTCGACCGGAAGCGGCAGCAGCCTTACGCCCTTCGGTATAGAAGCCCAGGGCGAGCCGGGTCTCAGGGCTCAGATGCCCACCATTGGCCGCGAGCTTGGCGGCGTTCTCCATTTCGGCGCTGTAGTTCCAAGACTCTGCGCGGGAGCGCAGGACACTCGCAATGGTCTCGTCGGACATGCCGGAGTCAATGTGATCACGAATAGTCATGAATCCTCCTTGAGGGTAAGGCCCGCGATATAGCCTCGCCGGGCCGTCTGGAAGTGGGGATAGCCCGCGCTGTCAACGAGTCGCAAGAGCGATTGCATGGGCACCGGGCCTAGGCCATTTCTGCCTGCCCAGCGGTTAACCGCAGCGCTTAGCGCGTATTGGTCGACATAGCGGCCGTCCGTGGTGGTTGCGCGCAACGCCCCGAATACAACAGTGCGGAACGCGGCATCGTTGTGCACTGCGGAACCTCCAGCAGATATACAAAAGGGCCCCCTTACTCGGCCTCTGCACAGGCTAAGTAAGGGGGCCCATCAGCGAGGTACGCCGTCCATGCGCGCGTAATCCAACTCGCCGAAGAATGAGGGGATGCGGGTGCAGCCGCGACGACAGCGCCACCTAGGAACATTCCCAGGTGTTCAGCGATGGGCCGGGCAATAGTTCACCCGGCCCACCTCGTTCGCTGACGAGAGGAGATGTTGATCTCCACACGCTCCAGAGAGTGAGTTGGCTAAGTGCGGACGCCGGATTTCCGAAGAAAGCCCACCAGGAGCGTCGCATTGATATCGAAACGTGACCAGCCGGCTTCCGGCCCTAACGCGTCCCTAGGGGCCTCCGCCGAATGCTTGGGCAGGGAAGTCCGGCGAGCCGCTAAACGGCACTCAGACGGCCACTCAGGGACTTACAGCGAGGCCGCCCGCTTGCCTTGCCGCCATGCTTCCTTCCGGTGTGCGGCCGAACAGTATTTCCGTGCCCGGCCGGTACCGGACCAACCCGCGTTATTCCCGCACCCGTCGAGCTGGCACACAGCGTCCTCACGCGACTCGTAACCGGCCTCTCGTGCCTGCGCCGCACACCCCGCCGAGCAATACCGCTGACGGCCGTTCCTGGGGTCGAATACGTCCCCGCAGCGCTCACAGTCCTTCCCCATGCGCTTTGCCCGCTCCTCAGCAGCCGTGAGGCCCCTAGCGCGCCTGTGCGCTTGTCGGCACCGGTCGGCGCAGTACCGCTTTTGGCGGCCGGTCAGAGGGGTGTCGCAAACGTCGCAGGTTGGATCACCAAAATCCACAGTCTTTTACTCCTCCTGGGGGTGTGACGTTCCTCGTTGTAGATGACCGCGTTCGTCGTTTGCTAGTAAGACTCCTATAGGTATATCTAGAATGTAGTTCACTTCTACACTTATACATTTCTAGAGTTTCTTTACTAGCTTGCCGCCCCTCGCTGTGCCTTGAGTTTCTTGTTTTGATAGGCCGCGCGGTCCCGGCAACGCTTCCCGCAGTAGAGGGCGGTACGGCCCGGCTGTCCCGGCTCCCTGTAAGGAATCGGGTTCTTACACGTGGGAAGTGCGCATTCCTGGCCGGTCAAGACGGACTCAACGATGCCTAGGGCCGCCTCAAGGTGCTCATAGGTGTAAGCAAGGGAGCTGAAAGGGGTGCGCGTAGTCTGACCGCTGAGCCCGTCTCCTGCCTCCCGGTGCGCTGCCCGTAGCACTGTAAGCAATTCGGTGTAGTTAGGAATTTCCATGCTTTCGGTCTCCGTTCATTCGGCGGAATCAATGTTCGGGTGTCCGCGCTTTCGGCTTAACCAGAGACAACCCTCAGCGCTTTCGGCGTAATCAGCGCAAAGGAAAACCCCGCCATCTCTGACGGGGTCTCTTTCATGCAGCCTCAGCGATCAGCAGCGCCAGCCGGGCGGCCTGTAGGTCCGGGGAGTTGCCAAGGTTCTTTCGGAAGGCCCGAACGAGTCGGCCGCGCTTTGTGTCCCTCTCGCTGGCCCACGAGTCCATTCGGGCACTGAGCGTTTCAAGGTCAAGGGTGTTCGTGATGGGCACCGCGCAACCTCCCTGCTGTCTCTCCTGTGCGGTTTCGCGGTCCAGAGAGGGTGTGAGTTAAGCGCTGTGCGCTCGCCAGACGGCCTCACGGTGGTGCGGCGGAGGAACGCGCCAGCGAGGCAGCAACGACGGCCTACAGGGGCGCCGGTTGGCCTCTATCGGGGTCGCTGTCGGCGGGCGCGGACAGACCCACGGCACGAGCAAGCCCTAGGAGCCTCTGGGCGGCCGTCTGCGGCATGCAAAAAGGGCTCGACGGGAAGTCCATCCCGCCGAGCCCCTCCGAGTGCCTTACAGGGCTTACAACCCCTCGGCCTTACGGCGCTGGCGCGTTTGTTCAACCAACCCCATGGCGCTGTCCATTGCTGCCAGCGCTGACGGGTCCTTCTCGTCCCGCCACTCGACAACGAGCCGATCAAGGATCGGCGTCCGGTCGCCCTTGTACTTGGCCGGGGTGATCGTCACAGACTTGACGGCCGCTTTCAGGAGTGCTCGCCGCCCCTCGATTCCCTCGCTGTCCCAAATGGCCATTAGTGCTTCCGGGTCCATCAGCGGAGAAAGGTCGGCCTCTTGCGAGAGGTCAGCCAACTCCTTTTTGAGTTCCGTGATTTGGGCCGAGACTTGTTCGCGGAGCCGGTCGAACTTCTCTTCATCCATGCGGCCGAGGACAAAGAACTCTTTCTCCAGCTTCATTTCTCGACCCACAGCACCTTCCAGCGCTGCCGACACCTTGCGCTTGTGTGCATCCTTGGCCGGGTCCTGATAGCTGAGCCAGCGGCGCGCGATGTTCTGAATGGTTTCCGACTCCGGGGCCAGGCTAGAAATATGACTGATCCAGAGTTGCGTCATGGCGTCCTCTACTCGATCCCGCTGTGTGGCGGCGCCCTTGCACACGGACGGCCCCTGCATGGCGCGTGTCCGGCAGTTGTAGTTCCGCCCGCCGTTTCCCATGATCCCCCCGCAGTGCGGGCACTTGAAGAGATCAGTAAGGATCGTGACCGGCTGGCGGATTCCTCGGCGCTTGTCACCGATGGCAGAACCACTACCCGCGCGGGACCGGCCGGTGATCAGCGCACGAATCCTCAAGAGTTCGTCGTAAGTGACGACGTACTCGCCGCAGGAGACAGGGTTTCCCTTGGCGTCCAACAGCGGGTCGGAGCAGCGCCGGTATTTGCCGGTGAAGTTCCCGTGTTCGTCAAGGGCTCTTTCCCGCTGCGGCACCAGACCCGCCCATGCAACAGACATGGTCATGTGAATGATGGTTTGCGCACGCCACTTCTTCCCGTGTCGGGTAGTAATTCCCTCTCTGTTCAGCTCCTCGGCAATGCTGGCCGGTGTGCGCGTCTTCAGCAGGAGATCAGCGATGCGGCGAGAGATTGGGTATTCCTTGTTTCGCCGCAGCTTTCCGGACCCCTTGGGCGACTCCAGACCGAACGGCGTGACTCCGCCCGGCCACCGTCCCTCAGCCTTGTTGGAGTCGATGCCGATTTTCGTGAACTCGGCAATGTCCTTCGCCTGGTCGCGCGCTTGCTCCGAGAGAATCGCCAGGACCGTACGGGCGTACCGAGAATCAAGGTGCTCGGCGCACACGTAGATACGTGCCTGTCGCTCCTCGAAAGTGTCCATCAACAAGCCGACTTGCCCCATGCCTCGGCGGGAAAGGCGAGAGGTCTTGAGTACATACAGCGTCTTGGACAGACCGGCCACGACTGCCGCTGTGGCACTTTCAAATTCCTCGCGCCGGACGTATGACTTGCTCGCGCTTTTCTGCTCGAACCAAACGCGCCGGATCTGAGTGTTATCCCGTCGTGCCTGATCGCACATGATGCGCACGTGTGCCCGCAGCGAGGAAAGGGTGTCCTTTTTCTTGGAGCGTCGAACGTACATCTCTGCCAGCGCGGCTGGTTCGCCGGTAGCCGGTTCCCACAGCCCAAGTTCCTTGAGTTCGTCGTCCTCGAAACCGAGGGCGCGCAGCGCGGGGAGGTCTTCCCGTTCCATCTGTCATCCGTTCGCCGAAGTCGTACCGCCCTCGGCTTGCGGTGCCGTCGCTCCCACCGGGGACCCTTTGGGGTACTCCCAGTGAGTGAGCTAAGAACCGCAGGTCAGAGCGGTGTTGCTCCGTTGGCTCACGGGTGGGCCTGGATGAACTTCACATGGTTCGCCTCGGCGTACGACAACGACGACGTGCTGTACCGGGTGGTCACCCTGGTGCAGATCGCGGGCGTGCTGGTGCTCGCCGCCGGTGTCTCCCGGGCCTTCGAGGAGCACGACTTCCTCGTCGTCTGGCTGGGTTACGCCATCATGCGGCTGGCCATGGTCGCGCAGTGGCTGCGGGCCGCGCGGTCGGCCCGGGGCGCCGAGAGAACCGTCGCGCTGCGCTACGCGGGCGGCGTGCTGCTCTGCCAGGTCGGCTGGCTGGGGCTGCTGTTCCTGCCGGAAGGCGGCAGGCCCTGGGCGTTCCTGGTGATGGCGCTGGCCGAACTGTGCGTGCCCGTCTACGCCGAGCGGCACTCTCAGACGTCCTGGCATCCGCACCACATCGCCGAGCGGTACGGACTGTTCACCATCATCGTGCTGGGCGAGACGATCGCCGCTGCGACGGTCGCGGTGAAGACGGGCGTGGACGAGCACGACGCGCTCGCCGACCTGCTGCCGATCGCCACGGGTGGGCTGCTGATCGTCTTCTCCGCCTGGTGGATCTACTTCGTGGTGCCCATCCACGGCCATCTGCGCTCCAGCCGGCAGGCGTTCCTGTGGGGCTACGGCCACTACCTGATCTTCTCCTCCGCGGCGGCGATCGGCGCGGGTCTGGAGGTGGCCGTCGAGCAGGCGGTCGGCAAGGCGCACATCTCCACGCTGGCCGCCTCGGCCGCCGTCACCCTGCCCACCGCCCTGTACCTGATCACCCTCTGGCTGCTGCACTCCCGCCACTTCAAGGTGGGCATGGTCCAGCAGGCCGTGCTGCCCGTGACGGCGCTGGCCGTCATCTGCTGCACGTTCCTGGGCGAGTGGGCGGTGCTCGCCGCGGGTCTGGTGTCGGCGCTCGCGGTGGTGACCGGTACGACGCTGACGGCGCGCATGGTGGCGAGGGAGCGCACGGCGAAGGCGGCCGCGCCGGTGTCCTGACACCACGCCGGGAACGGGCGGGGCCCTGCGCGGCCCCGGAGCGGGCAAGACTGGTCCCCATGACAGTCGACGCTCTGACGGACGTCGCCGGCCTGCGCGTGGGTCATGCCACCCGCACCGGCGACGGATGGCTCACCGGCACCACGGTCGTCCTTGCTCCCGAGGGCGGCGCGATCGCCGCCGTGGACGTGCGGGGCGGCGGCCCCGGCACCAAGGAGACCGACGCCCTCGATCCGCGCAACGTGGTCCAGAGGATCGACGCGATCGTGCTGACCGGGGGCAGCGCGTACGGGCTCGACGCGGCCTCCGGCGTGATGGCCTGGCTGGAGGAGCGGGGTCGCGGGGTGCCCGTCGGGCCGGACCCCACGCATGTCGTGCCGGTCGTTCCGGCCGCGTGCGTCTTCGACCTGGGCCGCGGCGGGGACTTCCGGGCCCGGCCGGACGCCGCCACCGGGCGGGCCGCCGTCGAGGCGGCCGCGGCGAGCGGGACGGGCGCCCCGGTGCCCGAAGGGTGCGTGGGTGCGGGCACGGGCGCGGCGGTCGGGCCGCTGAAGGGCGGGGTCGGCACGGCGAGCGTCGTGCTCGCCTCCGGCATCACCGTCGCCGCGCTGGTGGTGGCCAACGCGGCGGGCTCGGCGATGGACCCGGAGACGGGCGCGCTGTACGGGGAATGGTTCGAGGGGCGCCTGGAGCGGCCCGGGGCGCGGGTGCACGCCGCCGCGTGCCGGCGCCTCGCCGAGACCGCGGCGAGAAGCGCGCCGCCCCCGTTGAACACCACCCTCGCCGTGGTCGCCACCGACGCGGATCTGTCGCGGGCGCAGGCGCAGAAGCTGGCGGGCACGGCGCACGACGGGATCGCGCGTGCCGTGCGGCCGGTGCATCTGCTCAACGACGGTGACACGGTGTTCGCGCTGGCGACGGGCGCGCTGCCGTTGGACGCCGGGCGTCCGCTCGCCCTGAACGAGATCCTCGCCGCGGGCGCGGACGCGGTGACCCGCGCCGTCGTCAGCGCGGTGCGCGCCGCGCGGTCCGTGGACGGGCCGGGCGGGACGTGGCCGTCCTATGAGGAGCTGTACGGGCCTCGGTGAGCGCGTTAGGCCCCCAACACCGTTGCTGTTGCGGGTGATTGTCCCGGTTCTGTCACCGATGGCGCCACAAGCGCCGGCCTGGGAACCCATTCGCCGCCGTCCGCCTCTTTTCCCACGCAGTGCAGCGGACCACGCACATCGGACGAACTGGGAGCAGCCCGTGACAACGCCGGACATAGCCTCGCGGCGCAAGGTGGTGGCCTGTGCCGCCCTGATGGTCGGCGCCCTCACCCTGACCGCGTGCGGCGGCAGCGCCAGCGCCGACAACGGAAAGAACGGCGACGGCGACGCCGAGAAGTCGGCGCCGCGGATCGTCATCTCGGCGAAGGACGGCTCGACGACGGCGTCGATCAACACGACCGGTGTGCAGGTCACCGACGGCAGGCTGACCGCTGTGAGGATGACCGAGGCCGAGACGGGCGAGGCGGTGCCGGGGGCGCTGTCGGCGAACGGCACGAGCTGGAAGCCGAAGGAGCAGCTGGAGCGCGGGACGGCGTACCGGATCGCGGCGACCGCGAAGGACGGCGAGGGCCGGACGATCTCGGCGGACTCGCGGTTCACGACCGTGTCGGAGGAGAACAGCTTCATCGGCACGTACGTGCCGGACGGCGGGGCGACGGTCGGCGTGGGGATGCCGGTGTCGTTCACCTTCGACAAGGAGATCAGCGACAAGAAGGCCGTGCAGTCGCACATCACGGTCACGTCCGACAGCGGGCAGAAGGTGGTCGGGCACTGGTTCGGCGCCCAGCGGCTCGACTTCCGGCCGCAGGAGTACTGGAAGGCCGGCTCCAAGGTCACGATGAAGATCGACCTGGACGGCGTACAGGGCGCGAACGGCCTCTACGGCGTGCAGAAGAAGACCGTCACCTTCACCGTCGGCCGCTCGCAGGTCTCCACGGTGGACGCCGCCACGCAGACGATGACGGTCGTGCGGGACGGCATCACCCTCAAGACGGTGCCGATCTCGGCGGGCAGCCCGGAGAACACCACCTACAACGGGCAGATGGTGATCTCCGGCAAGTGGGAGCAGATGCGGATGGACGGCTCGACGGTCGGCTTCGCCGGGCAGTACGACATCCCGGACGTGCCGCACGCGATGCAGCTGACCCAGTCCGGGACCTTCGTCCACGGCAACTACTGGTACGACAAGGGCAATCCGCCCTTCGGCCGCGCGGGCACGAGCCACGGCTGCGTGGGGCTCGAGGACGCGCAGGGGGCGCAGGGGGACACGACCGGCAAGTGGTTCTTCGACAACTCGCTCGTCGGGGACGTGGTGATCGTGAAGAACTCCCACGACGAGACGGTGGCGCCGGACAACGGGCTCAACGGCTGGAACATGGCGTGGAGCGACTGGGTCGCGGGCAGCGCGGTCTGACCGCCCGGGAGCGCCCGAAAACGGCGCCCACCAGCGGATTTTGACAGGACGTCGGGCCGCGCGGGAACTTCTCCGGCGGCCCGGCCGTTTTCCCCGCGTACGTTTTCTCGGTTCCCGGACATGATGTCCGACCGAGGGGCTACGGTATGCACCCACAAGGTGACATGCAGCGACGCCGGGAGAAACCTTGAGCGTTCCGTACGAGACCGCAGCGTACGAACCACACGAGTCGCCGGAGTCTCCGGAGGAGCATCTCGCGCGACTGCTCGGCCGCGCCCTGAACTCCTTCGAGCTGCCCGACGACGTGATACGGCGCCTCGACACCGCGCTGGCGCACGACAGTTCGCTGCACTCCGCGCACCACAGCGAGGGCCGGCACCGCGAGACGTACCGGCACACCTGGCTGCTGGCCGACGGATCGGCGCTCACCCTGTGGGAGCTGGTGCACGACACCGCCTCGGGCGGCGCGCAGCACGAGGTGTACGCCGACGAGGAGGAACTGGGCACGGCCACCAGCCGGCTCCCGCTGCCGCCGGAGACCCCGGACTTCGAGCTGCCGGTCCTCGCGCCGCTGCCGCCCCTGCCGGGCCCTCGCCACGCGTACGTGCCCGACGACTCCGCCGACCACGCGCGCCGGCTGCTGCGCCGGGCGGAGAACCCGGACCGGCCCGGGGCGGAGATCGCGGCGCTGCTGGCCTCGGCGTTCGCACACCAGATCACGCAGGCCTTCGGGCGTCCGTGCCGCGCGGGCCGGATCGGGCTGGGTTTCTCGCTCTACGAGCACGCGTTCCTGCTGCGTGACGGCAGGGAGCTGTCCCTGTGGGAGGTCGAGCACACGGCCACGCCCGACGGACGGCACATGTGCGAGGTGTACGCCAGCGAGGACGCGGCCCGCGAGGCGATGGAGCGGCGCGCGGCGCAGGTCTCCTGAGCCTTCGGCCCCGTAGGGCCTGACCGCGTGGCCCGTAGGGGCCCGATCCGGTGGCCGGTAGGACCCGATCCGGTGGCCGGTAGGGCCCGATCCGGTGGCCGGTAGGGCCTGACCCCGTGGCTCCCGCAGGGTCTGACCCCGTGGCTCCCGTAGGGCCTGACCCCGTGGCCCGTAGGCCCGGCTTCAGTGGCCGTCGGCGAGGCGGCGTACCAGGCCCGCGAAGGCGGCCTTCTCGGCCGGGGTCAGTTCGACGGCTTCCCGGTCGGGGCCCGACTGCCGTTGGCGCGGGAGGGCGGACAGGGCTGGGCGCGGGTCGGCTGTGGTGGCGCCGATGCCGTCGCGCCTCAGGATGCGGGTCACACCGATCACCCAGGCGACGGCCGCCAGGGCGAGGACGGCGACGCCCGCCCACGGGAGGATCGAGACGTGCTCAGGCATGCGCCCCAGTACACACCACGGTCCGGGACTTTGGCCCCGGACCGTGATGTATCTCGCAGGTGGTGCAGCGCGGCACCAATGGGACAAGCGCCCGCGGGTGCCGCGGTCAGGCCGCCACGGCCTGACCGGCCCGTGAGGAGGGCGCCGGGGCGTCCCCGGCCTCGGTCGCCGTCGCGTCGGGGGCCTGCTTGCGCATGCTCTTCAGTACGACGACCAGGGCCGTGGTGACCGCGACGCCCGCGGCGACGGCGAGGAGGTAGAGGAAGGGGTTGCCGATCAGGGGCACCACGAAGATGCCGCCGTGCGGGGCGCGCAGCGTCGCACCGAAGGCCATCGACAGGGCGCCGGTGACCGCGCCGCCCGCCATGGAGGCGGGGATGACCCGCAGCGGGTCGGCCGCGGCGAACGGGATCGCGCCCTCGGAGATGAAGGAGGCGCCGAGAACCCAGGCGGCCTTGCCGTTCTCGCGCTCGGTGCGGTCGAACAGCTTGCCGCGGACCGTCGTGGCCAGGGCCATGGCCAGCGGGGGGACCATGCCGGCGGCCATCACCGCGGCCATGATCTTCATCGCGGAGTCGCTGGGGTCGGCGACGGCGATACCGGCGGTGGCGAAGGTGTAGGCGACCTTGTTGACGGGTCCGCCCAGGTCGAAGCACATCATCAGGCCGAGGAGGGCGCCGAGCAGGAGGGCGTTGGTGCCGGTGAGGCCGTTCAGCCAGTCGGTCATCGCCTTCTGGGCGGAGGCGATGGGCTTGCCGATCACCACGAACATCAGGAAGCCCACGATCGCCGCGGAGATCAGCGGGATCACCACCACCGGCATGATGCCGCGCAGCGCAGCCGGGATGCGCGCACCCGCTGGATGGCGAGCACCACCGCACCGGCGATGAGCCCGGAGGCCAGACCGCCGAGGAAGCCGGCGTTGATGGTGAGGGAGATCGCGCCGCCGACGAAGCCGGGGACGAGACCGGGCCGGTCGGCCATGCCGTAGGCGATGTATCCGGCGAGGACCGGCACGAGGAAGCCGAAGGCGACCGCGCCGATCTGGAAGAACAGCGCGCCCCAGCTGTCCGCCTGGCTCCACACGAAGTGGTCCATGACGGAAGGGGATTCGTTGATCTGGTAGCCGCCGATCGCGAAGCCCAGGGCGATGAGCAGACCGCCCGCGGCGACGAACGGGACCATGTAACTGACCCCGGACATCAGCCACTTGCGGAGCTTGGTGCCGTAGCCCTCGCCGGACGCGCCCGCCCGCTCGACCGGCGTACCGGCCGCGGTGAGCGCCCCCGTGCCCAGCTCGCCGCGTGCGGCCCTGTCGCGGACCTCGGCGATCAGTTCGGCGGGGCGGTTGATGCCCGCCTTCACACCGACGTCGACGGTGGGCTTCCCGGCGAAGCGGTCCTTGTCGCGTACGGGCACGTCGTGGGCGAAGATCACGCCGTCCGCGGCGGCGATGACGGCGGGGTCGAGCCGGGTGAAGCCGGCCGAGCCCTGCGTCTCGACGGCGATGACGACGCCTTCCTCGTGGCCGGCGTTCTCCAGGGACTCGGCCGCCATGTAGGTGTGTGCGATACCGGTCGGGCAGGAGGTGACGGCGACGATCCGGAACGGCCGGGGCGCGGCCTCCTCGGGGCCGGGGTCCGTGGTGGCGCCGGCGGAGGCCGCCACCGGCGCCACCACGGGGTTCTCGGGGACGGCGGGGGTCTCCTCCGCCTCCGCCGCCGCGGGCTCGTCCGTCCGGTCCTTCTGGTTCGCCTGGTCCCTCAGGTCGCCCTGGTCCTCCTGCTCGCCCCTGTACTCCAGGTCACCCTGGTCCTCCTGGTCCTCCCGGTCTCCTTCGTCTCCCTGGTTCCCCTCGTCCCCGCGGATGAGCGCGGCCGCGGCGGCCGGGGCGTCCACGGCGCGCAGGGCGTCGGTGAACTCGGCGTTCATCAGCTGCCGGGCCAGCGAGGACAGGATGCTCAGATGGGCGTCGTCGGCGCCTGCGGGCGCGGCGATCAGGAAGATCAGGTCGGCGGGGCCGTCCGCGGCACCGAAGTCGATCCCCGCCGTGCTGCGCCCGAAGGCGAGCGTCGGCTCGGTGACATGGGCGCTGCGGCAGTGCGGGATGCCGATGCCGCCGTCCAGGCCGGTCGGCATCTGTGCCTCCCGCGCGGCCACGTCGGCGAGGAAGCCCTCCAGGTCGGTGACCCGGCCCAGGGCGACCATGCGCTCGGCGAGGGCCCGCGCCGCCGCTTCCTTGGTGTCGGCGGACAGGTCGAGATCGACCAGGTCCGCGGTGATCATGTCGCTCATCGCGGGCTCCTTCGGACGCGTATCGCCCGTGGGGTGGGGAGGGCGGGGGTGAGGGTGGGGACGGGGGCCGAGGAAGGGGCGGGGGCTGAGGAGGGGGCGGGGGCTGAGGAGGGGGCGGGGGCTGCGGCTTCGGCGGAGGCGGAGAGGGCGAGGACGGAACCGGTGCACCGGGCAAGTACCGACCCGGTGCGCCGAGCGCGCCGATGCACGTCGTACGTCATGACACCGGCTCCCTCAGCTCACGGTCCACCGGCACATCCGTAGCGACCGTGACCGCGGAGAGGTCGAGGTCGGACGGGGTCGGCATGACGCTGCCGGGAAGCTGTACGGCGGCCGCGCCGTGGGCGACGGCCGAGGCGAGGGCCTCGGGGCCGTGGCCGCCCGCGATGAGGAAGCCGGCCAGGGAGGAGTCGCCGGCGCCCACGTTGGAGCGCACGACGGTGACCCGCGCGCTGCCGAACCACGTGCCCGCGTCGTCCACCAGCAGCTGTCCGTCGGCGCCCAGGCTCGCGAGGACGGCTCGGGCACCCCGCTCGCGCAGTTCCTCGGCCGCCTTCAGCGCGTCGCCCACCGTCGCCAGGGGCCGCCCGACGGCTTCCGCGAGCTCCTCCGCGTTCGGCTTCACCACGTCGGGCCGGGCGGGCAGCGCCTCCAGCAGCGCACGTCCCGAGGTGTCCAGGGCGATCCGCGCGCCCCCGGCGTGCGCCCGCGCGACCACGTCGGCGTACCAGGAGGGGGCAAGCCCGCGCGGCAGGCTCCCGCAGCAGGCGATCCAGTCAGCGCCGGCCGAGCGGTCGCGCACCGTCTCCAGGAGCAGCTCCTGCTCGGCCGCAGTCAGCTCCGGGCCGGGCGCGTTGATCTTCGTGAGCACCCCGTCGGACTCGGCGAGCGCGATGTTGGAGCGGGTGGCTCCGGCGACCGGCACCGGCGCGACCTCGATGCCCTGTGCCTGGAGCAGGTCGGCCACGAGCGCTCCCGGAGCACCGCCCAGGGGCAGTACGGCGACCGTGCGCCGGCCGGCGGCCGCGACGGCCCGCGAGACGTTCACGCCTTTGCCGCCCGGGTCCATGCGCTCGCCGGTGGCGCGGATGACCTCGCCGCGCTCCAGGGCGGGGACCTCGTAGGTGCGGTCCAGGGACGGGTTGGGCGTGACGGTGAGGATCATGCGCGTACTACTTCCGTGCCGCCGCGCTCGATGGCGGCCGCGTCTTCGGGGCTCAGCCCGCTGTCGGTGATCAGCAGGTCCACGTCGCTCAGGTCACCGAAGCGGGCGAAGTGCTCCTGCCCGTGCTTGGCGGAGTCGGCGAGCAGCACGACCCGGCGGGCCGCCGCCATCGCGGCGCGCTTCACCGCGGCCTCCGCCAGGTCGGGGGTGGTCAGGCCGTGCTCGGCGGAGTAGCCGTTGGCCGCGACGAACAGCACGTCCGCGCGGATCTCGCCGTACGCCCGCAGCGCCCAGGCGTCGACGGCGGCGCGGGTCCTGTGCCGTACGCGCCCTCCGACGAGGTGGAGCTGGATGCCGGGGTGGTCGGCGAGGCGGGCGGCGATGGGCAGGCTGTGCGTGACCACGGTGAGGGATGCCTCCAGCGGGACGGCGGCGGCCAGGCGGGCCACCGTCGTGCCGGCGTCGAGGACGAGCGTGCCCTCCAGGGGCAGCTCCGCCACGGCGGCCTTCGCGATGCGGTCCTTCTCGTCGGCGGCGGTGCCCTCGCGCTCGGTGAGGTCCGGCTCGAAGTCGAGGCGGCCGGCGGGTATGGCACCGCCGTGGACCCGGCGCACGAGACCGGCGCGGCCGAGGGCCTTCAGATCGCGCCGGATCGTCTCCGCCGTCACCTGGAACTCCTCGGCCAGCGACAGCACGTCCACCCGGCCGCCCTCACGGGCGAGGCGGAGGATCTCCTGCTGCCGCTCCGGTGCGTACATGTCCGTTCGCCTCCGATGTATGACCGAATGTGTGGTTCCTACGGGGGAGGCTACGCGCGAACGGGGCTAGAAGTAAACAGGCTCGGGCGTTCTTCCAACACAAACGGGCATCCGCCCCGTCCCGCATCGGCTGCGGAAAAGGGGCGGATGCCCGTTCACGTCCCCGGCGCGGTCGCCGGTTCAGTGCTCAGTGGTTCAGTGGTCAGTGGTCAGTGGTCAGTGGTTCAGTGCTCAGTGGTTCAGCGGCTCAGCGGCTCAGCGGCTCAGCGGCTCAGACCTGCCAGCGCGTCCTGCGTGCCCTGGGTGTCCTGCGTGCCCTGCGCCTCCTCCGTCTTCCGCGGTCCCTGCGACGCCTCGGCACCCTCCGGCTGGGCGGCGTCCGCACCCTCCGGCCCGGCGGCGTCCGCACCCTCGGGTCCCGCCACCACCGGTCGCTTCGGCAGCGCGAACATCAGCAGGAAGATCACGCCCATCACCCCGGCGACCCAGCCCAGCGCGTACTGGAAGGCGTCCACGAAGGCCGGCCCCGTCCGGACAGGGGTGAGCCCCTCGTCGATGACCCCGAAGAAGACGACCGACACCAGGCCGAGCCCGAGGGCGTTGCCCATCTGCTGCACCGTGTTGATGAGCCCGGACGCCGAACCGGCGTGCTCGCGCGGCACCTCCGAGAGGATCGCGTCGGTGAGCGGGGCGAAGATCAGGCCCATGCCGGCGCCCATGACGATCAGCGGCAGCGCCATCTGCCAAGGGGTGATGCCCTGGCCGTAGCGCTCGGACTCCCACAGGTACAGCAGCACTCCGGTCGCCATGACCAGCGCGCCCGCCTGGAGCACCTTCCGCCCGAACCGCGGCACCAGCTTCTGCACGGACATCCCGGCCGCCACCGACACGGCGATGGAGAACGGCACCCCGGTCAGGCCGGCCTTCAGCAGGCTCCAGCCGAGGCCGATCTGCAGGTACAGCGTCCACACCAGGAAGAAGATGCCGAGTCCGACGCCGAAGACGACCTGCACGGCGATGCCCGCGGCGAAGCTCTTCACCCGGAACAGCGACAGCTCGATCAGCGGGGAGCCGTCCCGCGCGGTCTTGCGCCGCTCGTACGCCACCAGCACGCCGAGGACGACAAGCGACCCGGCCATCGAGACGTAGCCCCACAGCGGCCAGCCCAGCTCGCGGCCGCGGGTGAGCGGGTAGAGCAGCATGAGCAGACCCAGCGTCACCAGGCCCACGCCGGCCAGGTCCAGCTTCAGCGCCTTCGGGGCGCGCGACTCGGTGATGAACGCGCGGCCGAGCAGCAGACCGGCGATGCCGACGGGCAGGTTGATGAGGAAGATGGGCCGCCATTCGAGGCCGAACAGGTTCCACTCCGTCAGCAGGGCGCCCAGCAGCGGGCCGAGCACCGCGCCCATGCCCACGATCGCTCCGAACAGGCCGAACACCTTGCCGCGTTCGTGTGCGGGGAAGGTCGCGTGCACGATCGACAGCACCTGGGGCACCATCAGCGCGGCCATGGCGCCCTGCAGGATGCGCGCGGCGACCAGCATGTCCGGGTTCGCCGCGAACCCGCACAGCGCCGAGGCGACCGTGAAGCCGCCGATGCCGATCAGGAACAGCCGCTTGCGCCCGTGGATGTCCCCGAGCCGCCCGCCGGTGATCAGCCCGGCGGCGAACGCGAGGGCGTATCCGGCGGTGATCCACTGGATGTGGCTGAAGGTGGCGCCGGTGTCCTTCTGTATGGACGGGATGGCGATGTTGACGATCGTGACGTCGACGAGGTCCATGAAGGCCGCCGTCATGACGATGGCGAGGGCGAACCAGCGGCGCCGGTCGGCCGGCGCCTGCGTCCCTTGCCCCTGCGTCCCTGAAAGCTGAGCGGTGGAGGTCATGCGTCAAAGCTAGAGGTCCATTAGGTCAGATCATGTCCTAGATCTGCGGCATCCTGAACGACATGACGACGGACACCCCGGCACGACTCCTCCAGTTGCTGTCCCTCCTCCAGACGCCCCGCGAATGGCCCGGCGGCGAGCTCGCCGACCGGCTCGGGGTGTCCCGGCGCACCGTGCGGCGGGACGTCGACCGGCTGCGCGAACTGGGCTATCCGGTCCAGGCGACCAAGGGCTCCGACGGCGGCTACCGCCTGGTCGCGGGCAAGGCGATGCCGCCCCTCGTGCTGGACGACGAGGAGGCGGTGGCGATCGCGGTCGGCCTGCGCGCGGGCGCCGGACACGCGGTCGAGGGCGTCGACGAGGCGTCGGTGCGGGCGCTGGCCAAGCTGGAGCAGGTGCTGCCCGCCCGGCTGCGGCACCGGGTGACCACCCTCCAGGCCGCGACGACCGCGCTGACCAGCGGCGACGGCCCGAGCATCGCGCCCGAGACGCTCACCGTGATGGCCTCGACGGTGGCCGGCCAGGAACGTCTGCGCTTCGCCTACCGCGCCAAGGACGGCACCGAGTCCCGTCGGCTGACCGAGCCCTACCGGCTCGTCTCGACGGGCCGCCGCTGGTACCTCGTCGCCTACGACCTCGACCGCGCCGACTGGCGCACCTTCCGCGTCGACCGGGTCAGCGAGCCGTTCGCGACCGGCGCCCGCTTCACCCCGCGCGAGCTGCCGACCGGCAGCGCCGCCGAGTACCTGCGCCAGTCCATCCACCGGCGCCAGGAGACCTACGACTACACGGTCACCTTCGCCGCGTCCGCCGAGGACGTCGCCGCCCGGCTCCCCGCCTGGCTGGGCCCGCCCGAACCCCTGGACCCCGGCCGCTGCCGCCTGCGCGCCACCACCGGCGACCCCGTGGAGTGGCTGGCCGTACGCCTCGCCATGTCGGGCTTCGACTTCACGGTCCAGGAACCCGCCGAACTGGTGGCCTGCGTACGGCAGTTGGGCGCCCGTCTGACACGGGCGGCGGCGAGCTGAGGCGCCGGGCCGGCGCCCTCACCGAAGCCGGGCGGCAGGGTGCGGCGGCCCTTCTAGCGCCCCCACTGGAACCCTCGCAGCGCCTCCAGGTTGCGAAGGGCCAGTGCCGCGGGACCCCGCGCTCCCCCGGCGGGCGCGTCCCCGGCCGCCCACGCCTCCACGGCGGTCCGTACGGCGGCACCCGCCACGGCGGCGACGAACCGCTGCCGGGCGGCGGCCTCGGCAACGTTGTCGCGCTCCCCGTCGGCGGCCGGCCCGGTGGACTCCCGCCGCTCCCCGTCCGCGGCCGGCCCGGCGGCCTCCCGCCCCCGCAGCACCTCCGCCAGTGCCTCCTCCGCCTCCCGGCACACCTCCGCCCACACCCTGCGCAGCGCGGGGCTCGACTCGGCCAGCCGGATCAGCGTGCGGACCCACTCCCAGGACGGCGCCGAGACGCCACCGGAGCCGGGCAGCAGGGTGTGTCGTACGGCGTGCTCCAGGGCCTGCGGGGCGTCCAGGCCGGCGGGGGCGTCACGGACGGCCGCCGTCCAGCGTTCGGCGCCCACGGTGTAGAGCGGAGCGATGGCCTCCTCCTTGGAGGCGAAGTACCGGTAGAAGGTGCGCGGGGCGATGCCTGCGGCCTGGGCGATGTCCTCGGCGCGGGTGGCCTTCAGGCCGCGTCCGGCGAAGAGTCCGGCGGCCGCGCGGGCGATGTCCATCCGGGTCTCGGCCTTGCGCCGCTCGGTCAGCGACATGGACGATTCCGGCCGGTTCTGTGCGGGGGTGGTGCTGCTCACGTCGGCAGGCTATGCCGGTGTGGCACAATCTGCCATCCGGCGGGCCACCCCGGGGTTCAGGTTCGGGGTGCCCCGCCCTTTCAGGCGTTTCCGCATGTCAGGCCCGGCTGCGGTCACCCGTCGTCAAGTCCCCGCGCGCCGAGCCCGGCCGCAGCAGGCGCAAAAGGAGCCGGGCCCCGGCGCTCAGGGGGGGGAGGCGCCGAAGCCCGGCTCGGGAAAGTCCCGGCACCGGGGGGGGAGTGCGTCGGGACGTGGCTGTGGGTGGAGCGGGTCTGGATCCGTCGGCGAGGCCGCGCGAAGGAACGGTCCTGCAGAAGCAGCCCCTCAGGGTGCCACTGCCCCGAACTAGCGCGCCCGGAAGGGTTGTTCCCGCCGCCTCGCCGGTTGAAGCGATGGAACACAGCCATGTTTGCGCGGCCTTTCGCCACCCGGCGTACGCCCCTGCGCGGGGCGCACACAGGTGCACACAGGCGGCTCCGGCGGGGGCACCCATCCCGACGATCAGGCCGCCGCCCCGCAGGCGACCGCGTCACAGGCCACCGCCACGATCAGCCGGCCGCGTAGATCACGCCGCCGCGTCGATGCCGGCCGCGTCGATCAGGCCGCCGCGTCGAAGCCGGCCGCGGCGATCACGCCGCCGCGTCGAAGCCGGCCGCGTCGATCACGCCGCCGCGTCGAAGCCGGTCTGGCGGGCCAGCTTCTTCAGCTCCAGCAGCGCGTGCTTCTCGATCTGCCGGATGCGCTCACGGGTCAGGCCGTGCTCCTTGCCGACCTCGGTCAGGGTGCGCTCGCGGCCGTCCTCGATGCCGTAGCGCATCTTGATGATGGAGGCCGTGCGCTGGTCGAGGCGGCCGATCAGGTCGTCCAGCTCCTCGCTGCGCAGCAGGGTCAGCACCGACTGCTCAGGCGACACGGCGGAGGTGTCCTCCAGGAGGTCGCCGAACTGGGTCTCGCCCTCGTCGTCCACGGACATGTTCAGCGAGACCGGGTCGCGGGCCCAGTCGAGCACGTCGACTACGCGCTCCGGCGTCGAGCCCAGCTCGGCGGCGATCTCGGCGGGCTCCGGGTCGCGGCCGTTCTCACGGTTGAACTCACGCTGCACCCGGCGGATCCGGCCGAGCTCCTCCACCAGGTGGACGGGCAGACGGATGGTGCGGGACTGGTCGGCTATGGAGCGGGTGATGGCCTGGCGGATCCACCACGTGGCGTACGTGGAGAACTTGAAGCCCTTGCGGTAGTCGAACTTCTCCACCGCGCGCACCAGGCCGGCGTTGCCCTCCTGGATCAGGTCGAGCAGGGGCAGGCCGCTGCGCGGATAGCGCCGGGCGACCGCGACGACCAGACGGAGGTTGGAGCGGATGAAGACGTCCTTGGCGCGCTCGCCCTCGGCGACGAGGGCCTCCAGCTCCTCGCGGGTGGCGTCCGCCTTGGACTCCTCGTACCCGTCGAGCACCTGCTGGGCGAACACACCCGCCTCGATCGTCTGGGAGAGCTCGACCTCCTTGGCGGCGTCGAGCAGCGGTGTGCGCGCGATCTCGTCGAGGTACATGCCGACCAGGTCGCGATCGGCGATCTCGCCGCCATGGGCGCGAACACTGCTTGCCGCGTCGGTGGTCTCGCCGGTGGCGGACGTACGACGGGCGACGGCACGGGTTGCCATGCGTGCTCCCTTGCGAAGTAGGTCAGCGGGTGGTCCTGGACGTCTGGGTCACTCTGCTCGGGTGCCCTGCATCCGATGGAAACAACGACTGGAATCAGGACAGAATTCCCAACCTGCCCCTCGATTTTTCCGATCTTGCAGTACCCTGTCGGGCCGCACCCCACCCCACAGCGCCTGCGGCACCCACAGAGGTGCAGGTCAGACAGGATCGGACGGGCTTCCCGAGGGACTCACCGGCTCCGGGATCGCCTGCCCGGTGAGATGCCCGTCACTCGAAAAGCGGGCCCCCTCGACCGCTCTCCCACCCTGAAGACGAACGGCCTGCGCCAAAAGTTGCCGCACGCCCCTGCCGAAACACGTTCGGCCGCCGGCCGAGCCGTGGTTGTCATCGAGCCGGGTCGTCGGTGAGCCGGGGTCGTCGGCGGCTGGGGCCGTCAGCCGCGCGAGGGGTGACCACCTCCACGCGAGGCCGGCGACCGTCGGCCGAAACCCCGGCCGTCGGCGAACGGCGACCGTCGGCCGAACCCCGGTGGTCGACGAACGGCGACCGTCGGCCGAACCCCGGTCGTCAGCCGGCCGCGGTCTCCGGCCGGAACCCCGGTCGTCAGCCGAACTGCACCGACCGCTTGGCGAGCCCCATCCAGAACCCGTCGATCACCGGCTTCTGTTCCCCCAGTTCCCCCACCGCGTCCGCGGCACCCATGGTCACGAACAGCGGCGCGAAGTGCTCGGTGCGGGGGTGTGCGAGACGGCCGGCCGGGGACTTGGCGGCGAAGTCGAGCAGCGCGTCCACGTCACCGGCCTCCAGCGCGCGCCGCCCCCAGTCGTCGAACTCGGCCGACCAGCCGGGCACCCCCGTGCCGACGTGCCGCAGGGCGGCGAGGTTGTGGGTGAAGAATCCGGAGCCGACGATCAGGACGCCCTCGTCGCGCAGCGGCGCGAGCCGGCGGCCGATCTCCATGAGCCGGACCGGGTCGAGGGTGGGCATGGAGATCTGCAGGACGGGGATGTCGGCGGCCGGGAACATCTCCACCAGCGGGACGTAGGCGCCGTGGTCGAGGCCGCGGTCGGGGATGTCCTGCACGGGCATACCGGGGGCGCGCAGCAGCTTGCGTACGGACTCCGCGAGCTCCGGGGCGCCGGGGGCGTCGTAGCGGACCCGGTAGTAGTGCTCGGGGAAGCCCCAGAAGTCGTAGACCAGCGGGACGGTCTCCACCGCGCCGAGGGCGAGCGGGGCCTCCTCCCAGTGGGCGGAGACCATGAGCACCGCCTTCGGGCGGGGCAGGCCGGCCGACCAGGCGGCGAGCTGGCCGGGCCAGACGGGGTCGTCCGCGAGCGGCGGGGCACCGTGGGAGAGGTACAGGGCGGGCATGCGCTCCTGGACGGTGGCGGACATGGCGGCGGCTCCTCGCAGCAGAACGCTTGAACTTTAAAGCTTCTACTCGACTCTAAGCCTGACTCGTTTAAGTTTCAAGAAGCGCATGCTTAGAGTGGGAACCATGAACAGTGGAGCCGAGCCGCACTGGCTCACCGCCGAGGAACAGCGCGTCTGGCGCTCCTACCTGCATGCCACCACCCTGCTGGAGGACCATCTGGACCGCCAGCTGCAGCGCGACGCGGGCATGCCGCACATCTACTACGGCCTGCTGGTGAAGCTGGCCGAGGCTCCACGCAGACGGCTGCGGATGACCGAGCTGGCCCGGGACGCGAAGATCACCCGGTCCCGGCTCAGCCATGCGATCGCCCGCCTGGAGAACAACGGCTGGGTGCGCCGCGAGGACTGCCCCTCGGACAAGCGGGGCCAGTTCGCCGTGCTCACCGACGACGGCGTCGAGGTGCTGCGCCGGACCGCGCCGGGCCATGTCACCGCCGTACGGCAGGCGCTGTTCGACCGGCTGAGCCCTGATCAGCAGAAGGCCCTCGGCGAGATCATGGAGATCGTCGCCGAGGGCCTTCAGCCCGCGGACGCGGGAGCGGACCTGCCCTGGCTGCGGTGAAGCGCGTTCACCGGTGAGCCGGGGGCAGGTCCGGGACGTCGTACGGCCGAGGCGTCCCCTTCCTCGGCCGTACGCGCGGGATGTCGCGGGGTTCCTCCCTCAGGGCGCCCTATCACCTCGGTGCCAGTGACCCGGGAGAAACCGGGTCCTCGGTGACTGGCCTCAGGGCCTCAGTGCCCTGAAACGCCCTCTCGGCCTCAGTGGGCGACCACCGGCACCGGCACCTCGTCCTCGGCGCCCTCGCCGGAGGCGACCGGGGTGGTGCCCGGCTTGCCGGCGTTGATGAGGGTCAGTGCGATGACCGCGGACACCACCAGGATGCCGACGGCGAACCAGATGGCGCTGGTGTAGCCGTGCACCTGGGCCTGCAGCGCCACGAGCTGCTGCTGCGAGCGGCTGGTGGCCGAGGCGATGTGGTCCGCGACGTACGAGGTCGTCGCGGACGCGGCGATCGTGTTCAGCAGCGCGGTACCGATGGCGCCGCCGACCTGCTGCGAGGTGTTGACCATCGCGGAGGCGACACCCGCGTCCTGCGGCCGGACGCCCTGGGTGGCCATGGACATGGCCGGCATGAACGCCGTACCCATGCCGAGGCCGAGCAGCAGCATCGCGGGCAGCAGCAGGGCGGCGTAGGAGGAGTCGATCTCCAGCTGCGTCAGCAGCAGCATGCCGACCGCGGCGACCAGGAAGCCCGGGCCCATCAGCAGCCGGGGCGCGACCCGGGTCATCAGACGCGTGCCGATCTGGGTGGAGCCCGTGATCATGCCCGCGATCATCGGCAGGAAGGCGAAGCCGGTCTTGACCGGCGAGTAGCCCTTCACGATCTGCAGGTAGTAGGTCAGGAACAGGAACAGGCCGAACATCGAGATGATCGCGAGGCCGAGCGAGAGGTAGATACCGCCGCGGTTGCGGTCGGTGACCACGCGCAGCGGCAGCAGCGGCGCCTTGACCTTGGCCTCCACGACGACGAAGGAGACCAGCAGGACGGCGGCGGCGACGAACATGCCGACCGTCATGGAGTCGCCCCAGCCGTCGGACTCGGCGCGGGTGAAGCCGTAGACCAGCGCGACCAGGCCCAGCGTGGACAGCAGCACGCCCGGGATGTCGAGCGGGTTGCGGTTGCGGCTGCCCTGGGGCTCACGGATGACGAACCAGGCACCCGCGGCCGCGACCACGGCGAACGGGATGTTCACGAAGAACGTCCAGCGCCAGTCCAGGTACTCGGTGAGGAAGCCGCCGAGGATCAGGCCGACGGCGCCACCGCCGCCGGCGATCGCACCGTAGATGCCGAACGCCTTGGCGCGCTCCTTGGCGTCGGTGAACATCACCGCGAGCAGCGACAGCGCGGCGGGCGCGAGCAGCGCGCCGAACGCGCCCTGCAGCGCACGCGCGCCGAACATCATCGCGCCGGTGGTGGCGGCACCGCCCAGCGCGGAGGCCGCGGCGAACCCGCCCAGACCTATGACGAACGCGCGCTTACGGCCCCACAGGTCGGCGATACGGCCGCCGAAGAGCAGCAGACCGCCGAAGGCGAGGGCGTAGGCCGTGACGACCCACTGCCGGTTGCCGTCGGAGATGCCGAGGTCCTGCTGGGCGGAGGGCAGCGCGATGTTCACGATGGTGGCGTCGAGGACGACCATCAGCTGCGCCAGCGCGATGAACACGAGCGCCTTCCAGCGGCCCGGATCGGGCGCGAGGGAGGCCGGGGAGGCCTTGGAGGCTGTTTCAGGCATGGAGGTACCCACTTCAGTACTACGTGACGGAAAAATCGGGACTAAGTGGCTGGGTGGCTAAGCGACTAGGTGACTAAGTGACTAAGCGGCTAAGTGACTAGGTGCGGAAAGCTGGACTCGGCGAGAGGAGATCGCCGTCGGAGGACGCCGGCAGAGGTACCGACCTCGTACATGACTGCCGGGGAGCGCCGAACTGATCGGTCAGGCCTGGCGCAGTTCCTCCATGGTCAGGGCCGTCCCCGGCAGGACGGAGCGGGCCGGTGCCCGCAGTCCGTCGAGGAACAGCTGCAGATGGCGGTGGGCGAACCGGTCGACGTCGAGGCAGTTGGTGCCGACCGGGGGCCGGCTGAGCTGGGCGACCGCGACCATGAGGTCGCCGAACCCGACGTCGGGGCGAAGCTGGCCGGCCGCCCTGGCGCGGTCCATGATCGCCACGACCAGCCCCTCACACCGTACGCGCGTTTCCTCCAGATCGGGGTGATTTTTATCGAACGCACTCTCGACCATCGGGCACAGCGCGCTGATCCGCTCGTCGACACAGGCATGCGCGAAGTGCTCCAGTGCGCCGAAGGCGTCCCCGGTCTCGGTGAGCGCCTTCTCGGCCGCGGCGACGGTGCGGTCCATGACCGAGCAGACCACCTGGCGCACCAGCGCGTCGCGGTCCGGGAAGTGGCGGTAGACCGTGGCGTTGCCGACACCGGCCCGGCGGGCGATCTCGTCGAGCGGTACGTCAGGACCGAACTCGGTGAACATCTCCCGGGCGGCGGTGACGATCCGCTCCCGGTTGCGCAGGGCGTCGGCACGCAGCCGGGTCGCCGGACGCGGCACGCTGGGGGCGGTCGTCTGCACTGAGCACTCCTTCGACTGGTCGTCTCGGTTCGGACGGTTCGGCCGTCTCCGACGGTTCGGCCGTCTCGGACGGTTCGGCCGTCTCGGACGGTTCGACTGATGTGGAGGGCGATCCGGGGAAAGGTTCCCCGTTTCGCCGTACGCACGATTAAACGGGGAAGGGCTCCCCGGTTATTTCCCGACCTCCGGAAGAATTCCTGTGACCTGGATCACGTACGGGTAGGCCGGAATCGCACGATCGGTCCTGTCCAGCGCGCGCTCCCATGACCCCCGACCGAGGGTGATCGCATGGGTGCAGCCGGTGACCGGCGGCTGCCCGGAGCGAAGGGCCCTGCATGCAGCCGCAGTCGACCAGTCGCCGCATACGCCCGCGCCGGGCGGCCGCCCTCGCGTCCGTGACGGCACTGACGCTCGCGGTCAGCACCTCGGCCGGCAGCGCCCGGCTCCCGCACGGCGGCACGACGTCCGGCCCCGGCCCCGCGGCACTGGCCCGCTCCTCCGCGCTGGGCCCCTGCATGATCAGCGGCGGGGCGGAGGTGCAGATGTCGGAGGGGATGCCCACCCCCACCGGCTACTCCCCGTCCACCGGCACCGTCCGCGCGCTGACCGTCATGGTCGACTTCCCTGACGCACCCGGACAGGGCCGGGCCCTCGCCCGCTTCCGCGAATTCTTCCCGCAGACCCAGGAGTGGTTCCGCACCGCCAGCTACGGCCGCCTGGACTACCGCCCGGAGGCACCCATCACCGACTGGCTGCGCATGCCGCGGACCTTCCATGCGTACGGCATAGAGCGCGGCGCACCCTTCGACCCCGGCTACCGCCGCCTGGTCCAGGACATCGTGGCCGCGGCCGACGCGAAGGTCGACTTCCGCGCCTACGACCTGCTGAACGTCCTGGTCACTCCCAACGCGGGGCCCTCCGCCCTGGACACGGTGCTGTCGGTGACGTTCGCCGGCAACCCCGACGCCCCGGTCGCCGACGGGGTGCCCGTCGCCAACGCGTCCTTCGTCTACTCCCGCCAGGACGACGGTTCCGGCTCCTACGACCGCACCGGCTACCGCGTCCTGCCCCACGAGAACGGACATGTCTTCGGCCTGCCCGACCTCTACACCCAGGAGGGCGGGGGCGCGGTCGGCCACTGGGACATCATGAGCGAGGACTGGGGGGCCAACAACGACTTCCTCGGCTGGCACAAGTGGAAGCTGGGCTGGCTGGACGCGGCCCAGGTCTCCTGCGCGGCGGCGCCCGGCGTCAGCGAGTACGAACTCACCCCGCTCGCCCGCACCGGCGGCCCCAAACTCCTCTTCGTCCCTCTCGACCGGCGCACCGGCTACGCCGTCGAACTGCGCACCCGCGGCGGCAACGACGAGTCCGTGTGCCGGCCCGGCGTCCTCGTCTACAAGGTCGACGCCGACGTCGACACCGGCCAGGGCCCCATACGCGTCTTCGACTCCCGCCGGGACAGCGGCGGCTGCACCCGCAGCCCCAACGTCCACGCCGAACTCTCCGACGCCCCCTTCACCCCCGGCGAGACCTTCGAGGACCCACGGCACGGCGTGACGATCACCGTGGCCGGAGCGGACCTGGACGGGGTGTACCGGGTGCGGGTGACCCGGGAGCGATGACGCCGGACCGGCACGCAGAGCGCGCCGGCCTCGCCCAGCACCTCTCGAACCCGGCCTTCCCTCGCCCAGCACCTCTCGACCCGGCCTCCCTTCACCCAGCACCTCTCGACCCGGCCTCCCCTCGCCCAGCACCTCTCGACCCGCGTCCCCCACGCCCTCACCAGCACTCCGACCGAGATCCACACTCACCCGCTACACTGGCGCCGGTGCGCCGCTTCGGCTGCGCCACGCCTTCGTAGCTCAGGGGATAGAGCACCGCTCTCCTAAAGCGGGTGTCGCAGGTTCGAATCCTGCCGGGGGCACACGACTAAGGGCCAGTTCAGGGGCTTGATCCCCTCGAACTGGCCCTATGCCGTGATCACGGCCGTGCCACAAAGTCCACTAAGAGTCCACATCGCCCCGTTCCCGTTCCTTGCGGATCATCGAGCCGAGCCGGTCGGCGATCGCGCGGTCACGGCCGTTGACCATGTGCTGATAGATCAGCGCCGCGCGGGGTGTGCTGTGGCCCATCCGGGTCATCAGCTCCCTCAGGCTCGCGCCGGACGCGGCGCAGCCCGGAGAAGGCAGCGAGGAGAACGAGCAACCGGTAGCGCGGGGCGATCGCGTCGGCCACGGCGTACACCTCAGCCACGGTGAGAACGGGCCGTTCCGGCACGTCGTAGCGGTCGGCACCCTTGATCCGGCACGCGTTGCGGCGACCGGTCCCGGATGCCGATCCGTGGGTGGCACGTGCACGGCGCGTGCTGCGCCGGGCCCGGCTGCCGCTGCTGTCCGAACTGGCTCTGGACGAGGGCGGATACGTGCCCGACTTCCTCAGCCCGCACCCGGCCGGGCCCTCCCCCACCGTCGAGGAGGAACTGGAGCGGGTCCGGCGCACTCCGCCCCGACGCCTCCTGGGCGAGTTGGAGGCGTTGCGTGACGGGCGGCCGCGGGTCGGCCTCGCCGGTTCCGAGCTGCCGGCGGGGGTGCGGCGGGCCGTGGCGCTGGGCGGGACACACGTGGCCCGGCAGGTGGCGGACGAGATGCGGCGCTACTGGGAGCTGGCCTTCGCCCCGCACTGGGAGGCCGCCAAAGCCACCCTCGACGCGGAGGTCGACCGGTGCGCCGGCGTACAGGCCCGGCACGGAGCGGCCAGGCTCCTGAATTCCCTGCACCCCGGCATCCGGTGGGCCGAGGGCGTCCTGTGCGTCGAGAGCCGGTTCCGGATCGCGCTGCCCGTGCCCCTGGTGATCGTCGTGCCGTCACTCGTCGCACCCGGGCCGGGGGTGGCGCTGGACCCGACGCGCGACGGAGGCAGGCCTCCCATGCTGATCTATCCCGTGCGCAACGAAGTCCGTGCGAACGCCATGGCCCCGGCAGCACCATCCTCCGAGATGGCTCAGTTGCTCGGCCCCACTCGGGCCGAGCTGCTCGCCGCGCTGGCACAGCCGGCCTCCACCGCGCAACTGGCGGCACGTCACTTCCTCGGTCCCGCCACGGTCTCGTACCACCTTGGCGTACTGCACCGGGCCGGCCTCGTCGCCCGCGCCCGGTCCGGCCGATCGGTGCTCTACCGCCGTACACCGGAGGGGTCCCGGCTGGCGGGGACCCGGTGACCCGGGGCGGGGCCGGCTCCTCGGATCGCCCCCGGCAGACGGCACTTTGCCCTACGCCTCCAGCGGCAGACCGAGGAGCACGCCGAGCGGTTGCGGGGCGGTCCCGGCCTTGCGGGGGAATGCGCAGGTGCTCGAAGTCCACCCGCGTGTGACTCACGTCATACTCCCGGTCCAGGGTGCGGTGACGGATTTTCCTCTGGCGCCTGGTCTTGATACGGACCGCACCACCCGACCACCACCCCGGAGTGTCCGATGTCCGATCTCTTCTCCACCGCCGTCGTCACCGGTGCCAGCCGCGGCTTCGGGCGCGCGATCGCCACCGCGCTCGTCGCCCGGGGCACCCACGTCGTCGGCATCGCCCGCCACGAGCGGGGACTGCGCACCTTGCGCGACGAACTCGGTGACGGGTTCACGCCGGTCGCCGCCGATGCCGCCGACGACACGCTCGCGCAGCGCGTGATCCAGGAACACCGCCCCGGCCTGCTCGTCCTCAACGCGGGGGCCACGCCGCACATGGCGCCCGTGCACGAGCAGACCTGGGAGACCTTCAGCCGTCACTGGCACACCGACACCCGCCACGTCTTCGCCTGGACCCGGGCGGCCCTGCGGGAGCCACTGGCGCCGGGCAGCGTCGTCGTGTCGATGTCCAGCGGAGCCGCCCTGGCCGGCTCCCCGCTCAGCGGCGGATACGCCAGCGCCAAGGCCGCCGTCCGTTATCTGAACGGATACGCGGCCGACGTGGCGCAGCGGGCGGGGCTCGGCATCCGGTTCCACACGCTGTTGCCGAACATGACCCCGGCCGGCGGTGTCGGCTCGGCCGCGATCGACGGCTACGCCGCGAGCCAGGGCGTCGACCGGGACACCTTCGTCAAGAACCGGGAGCAGCCGGTCCTCACCGCCGACCGGGCCGCCAGGGCCGTCATGGAAGTCGTCCAGGACCCCGACAGCGCCTCGGAGTACAAGGTCACCGGCGCCGGACTGCGCCCGGTCGACTGAGCCGCCGCCGCACAGCAGACCCGAGCCGACCGCACCACGAGGAGCCGCCACGATGCCCCCGTACGCCGAGGACGCGATGCAGGCGGAGTTCGCCGCCCGTACCGAGCCGTACCGGCCCGAACTGGTCGCGCACTGCTACCGGATCGTCGGTTCGATCCACGATGCCGAGGATCTCGTGCAGGACACCTACGTGCGGGCCTGGCGTGCCTTCGGCCGGTTCGAGGGCCGCTCCTCGGTCCGGCGCTGGCTGTACACGATCGCCACCCGGGTCTGTCTGACGGCTCTGGAGACACGCGACCGGCGGCCCCTTCCCTCGGGCCTCGGCGCGCCCTCGGACGATCACCGGGTGACCGTGGCCGGGCGCGAGCCGTCGGTGCCCTGGCTGCAGCCGGCGCCGGACGCGCTGTTGGGTGCCGGTGACCCGGCAGCCGTCGTGAGCGACAGGACGGGAGTTCGGCTCGCCTTCATCGCCGCACTCCAGTACCTGCCCGCCCGGCAACGCGCCGTTCTCACGCTGCGCGACGTGCTGGCCTTCCGGACGGCCGAGGTCGCCGAGATCCTCGGCACCACGCCCGCGGCCGTCGACGGCGCGCTGCGCCGCGCCCGGGCCCGCCTGGCCGAGGCCGGACCGGTCCAGGAGGACCTGAGCGACCCGGACGAGGAGACGCGGCGCACCCTGCTCGACCGCTACGTCGATGCCTTCAC
This sequence comes from Streptomyces sp. NPDC053367, assembly GCF_044545925.1. NCBI lineage: Bacteria > Bacillati > Actinomycetota > Actinomycetes > Kitasatosporales > Streptomycetaceae > Streptomyces > Streptomyces sp. NPDC053367. The sequence goes on from NZ_JBITYN010000007.1 coordinate 248,619, forward strand.
CCGCGCCGACGCCGCCGCGCTCGTGGAACTCCTGCGCGACGACGTCGAGATGGAGATGCCGCCGACTCCGACCTGGTTCACCGGCCGACGGGCCGTCATCGGGTTCCTGGCCCATCGGGTCCTGTCCAGGGACCGGTGGCGCCTGGTGCCCACCCTCGCCAACGGTCAACCCGCCGCAGTCGCCTGTCAGCACACGGGCGACGGCCGTTACGACGCGTACGGCGTCCAGGTCCTGACCCTCATCGGGGCCCGCGTCTCCCGTATCACGGCGTTCAACGACCCCAGTCTGGTGCCGACGTTCGGCCTCGGGCCCACGCCCGCGCCCGCGCCCGCGCCCGCGCCCGCGCCGACTATCGGACCGAGCCGCCTCCGCCCTCCGGCCGGCACCCGCCCGAGGGAGTAGGGAGTGTCCAGCGAGGCCGCGATGACCCGCACCTTTCCGGTGTGGATGCCCCCTCGTCCGGGCCGTTTGCCTGTACCGCCCCCCTACGCCGAAACCCCCGCCGCCCGGAAGCGGGAGGCGTCCGGGCGGCGGGGGTGAGGGGTGAGGGGTGAGTGGTGGGGCTGGGGGTCAGGGCGCCATCAGGGAGATGCCGAACGGGGTGGCCTGGGGCGCCGATTCGGTGCCGTCGGCGGCGACCGCGGTGACGAAGTAGTAGTAGTACGCCCGCGCCAGGCCGGGGTCCTTGTACGTCAGGGCCGTCACGCCCGTGGCGATGCGGTGTTCAGGGGTGAAGACGTCCGAGCTGGACGTCGAGCGGTAGACGTTGTACGAGACGGTCGCACCCTTGTCGCAGGCTCCGACCTCCCAGTTGATCTGGGCGTAGTCCGCGCCCCTGCCGCCTCCGGTGATCCGGGGGGTGGCCGGTGTGGTCAGGACCGGGCAGGGCACGGTGACCTCGGCCATCGGCGAGAAGTCGGACCAACGGCTCTGCTTGTTGACGGCACGCACCACGTAGTACCAGGTCTTGCCGGCGGTCACGTTCTCGTTCGTGAACGTCGTCCCGGTGATGAGCGGGGAGACCGCGTAGGCCGACGACGGGTCCGTTCCGGTCGTGCGGTAGACGTAGTAGCCGGCCACGTCGGTCGACGTGCTCGCGGTCCACTCCACCTTGACGTTGCCGTTCTCGGCCGTCGCGGTCACCGAGGCGGGCGCGGCCGGCAGGTCGTAGATCGGCAGGCGCTTGCCGTAGACGGTGCCGTAGCCGGGCTCGGGCAGGGGGGAGACGTTGCCGGACGCGTCGACGGCGCGGACGGTGTAGCCGTACTGCACGCCGACCGGGGTGCTGGTGTCCAGGTACTGGGCGCCCCACACCTCGGCGATCTGCTCCCACGTGCCCAGCGTCACCTGGCGCATGACGAGGTAGTGGTCCGTGTCGTCGGTGTTGGGCGTCCAGGTGAGGTGCACGCCGTCCTTGCCGTCCGTCGCGTCCAGGCCGTACGGCATGTGCGGCGGGGTGACGTCGCCGGTGCGGGTGGCCGAGGCCGTCGCCGACGGGTCCGACTCCGTGCCGTGGGTCGTGACCGTCCTGATCCGGTAGTAGCGCACCTCGCGGACGGGCGCCGCGTAGTCGTCGTAGGCGGGGCCGGTGACCGGCGTCTCGGTCAGCCGGGTCCACGGACCGTCGGCCGACGCGGCGGCGTAGACGTGGAACCGGTGGGACTCGTCACCGTCGTACCGCCAGCCGACGGTGTTGCGGTCGACCCAGCCGTTGGCGGAGACGGCCGCCGGCGGCAGCGGCTTGATCTCGGTGGCGTCGAGCTGGACGGGCGCGGAGTACGCGGAGGCGTTGCCCGCGCTGTCCTTGGCCCGCACGCGGTAGTAGTAGGTCGTGCCCACGGCGGCGGACGGGTCGGTGAGCTCGGTGCTCTGCGTGGGCGTGCCGACGGAGGCGAACGATCCGTCGGGCGCGACCGCCCGCTGCACCTCGTAGGAGCTCGCGCCGCTCACCGCGGGCCAGGAGAGCCGGGCGCCGGCGGTCGGGTCGTACGAGGCCGTGAGCCCGGTGGGCGCGTCGGGGGCCGTCCTGTCGGCGCTGACGACGCTCGTCACCGCCGACAGCGCGGAGACGTTGCCGGAGCGGTCGAGGGCGCGCAGGACGTACTCGTAGGCGGCACCGGTGGCCGGGGGCGCCTCGGTGAAGGTGGTGCCCGTGATCGGGGTGGAGTTGCGCAGGCTCCAGCCGCTCGTGCCGGCGACACGGCGGTAGACGCGGTAACCGGCGAGGTCCATCTCGTAGTTGCGGGACCAGGTCAGTGTCGTCTTCAGGGTGGACGCCGAGTAGGCGGACTTCACGCCGACCGGGGCCAGGGGTGCGGTCTTGTCGTACGTGGCGCCGATGACCGGCTTGTAGGAGAAGGAGACGTTGGCGGCGCCGGTGAAGGCGGCGAAGTCGACCCGCAGGGTGTGGGTTCCGCGCGGCACGGTGAGGCGGACGGTCTTCCGCTGGGTCGAGGTGACGTTGCGCCACAGGTCGATCTTGCGGGTGCCGTCGAGGTAGACGCGGGCGCCGTCCTGGACGGCGATGCTCAGGTCGAAGGGGCCGCCGGAGCCGAAGTTGCGCGTCGTGGTCCAGCGGACGCCGAAGTAGTCGCTCGGCAGGGTCACGCCGGACGGGTCGCCGGAGCCGTAGTTCTCGGCGATGGCGGTGTCGCAGACGGTGGCCTTCGGAGTGCCGGAGAGGGCGGTGTTGGCGTAGTACTGGGCCTTCCACACGCCGGCCGAGCAGTTCACGGCCGCATGCGCCGTCGTGGGAAAGGCGAGACCGGCCACGGCTGTGGCCAAGGACAGCACGGCCGCACCACCTGTACGGCGCGCCGCGCCGAGGGATATTCGCATCTACGGATGCTCACACTTCGCTGAGGAGATGAGGACAAGGCGTGTATGCCGCCCCAATGGTGCCATTCGAAAGATCACCTGCGATAGGTGGTTTGTGTGATTTCCCCGCGAACCGGCAGGCACGGCAGCGCAGTTGGCGAGGACAGGCCCGCTAGAGCAGGTCGGTCCACACGCTCCAGCCCGAAGTCGCCTTGGTGGCACGGGGCTTGAAGGTGCCCGTGCCTGTGCCGGCGTGGAAGTGGAGGGCGCCGGTGGAGGTGGTGGTCATCAGGTCGGCCTTGCCGTCGCCGTCGGCGTCACCGGGGGAGAAGAGCTTTCTGTACTGCTGCCAGCCCGTGCCGATCCGCACGCGGGTCGCGAAGGGGGCCGACGCCGAGCCGGTGCCCGTCAGGCGCCACAGGGTGCCCGCGGTGTCGCGGGCGAGGACGTCGGGGCGCCCGTCACCGGTGAAGTCGCCGCCCGCGACGAGGGCGTTGTAGCCCTGCCAGCCGGTGGCCACCTGCACGCGTGCGGCGACGGACATGCCGGAGCCGGTGCCCGCGTTGAGGTAGACCGTGCCGGACGAGGTCACGGACAGCAGGTCGCCCTTGCCGTCGCCGGTGAGGTCACCGGGGCCGAGGACACGGGTGTACGACGTCGACCCGCCGGCGATCTCGGGGTCGGAGAGGGCGTAGTACGCCGGGTTCGTCAGCCTGCCGGTGCTCACCGAGTGCACCACCAGGTCGGCGAGCCCCACCTCGCGCAGCGACGAAGCGTAGGCGAGGCGGGTGCTGGACGGGGGCCAGGCGGCGCTGCCCACCAGCAGTCTGCCCGTCAGGCCGCCGGTCCCGGTGACCTGGTAGCTGTAGACCGACCCGGCGGACGTGCGGGCCATGATCCCGTACTTGCCGAAGTGCGGGTTGCTCCCCGCGCCCGCGAACTGCGTGACCTGGCCCCAGCCCTTGCTGCGGGCCTGCCGGGCGCCGAAGGTGCCCCTGCCGTCGCCGGGGAGGAACCACAGGGCGCCCGCGTAGTCCCTGGCCAGCAGGTCCGTACGCCCGTCGCCGTCCCAGTCGCCGCCGCCGAGGAGCTGGTTGTACGTCGCCCAGTCGGCCTTCGGGTCCTTGACGCGGGCGCCGAGGCCGCCGGAGCCGGTGCCTGGGTAGCGGTAGAGGACGCCGGCCGGGGTGCGGGCCAGCAGGTCGCCGACGCCGTCGCCGTTCAGGTCGCCCGCGCCGATCAGCTGGTCGTACTGCTGCCAGCCGGTGCCGAGCCCCACCCGCCCGCCGAAGGCGCCCGTGCCCGTGCCCGGGTGGAAGTAGAGGGCGCCGGACGGGGTGCGGGCCAGCAGGTCGGGCCTGCCGTCGCGGTTCAGGTCGCCCGGGGCGGTGACCTTGTTGTAGATCTGCCAGCCCGTGGCGACCGTACGGTACGAGCCGAGGCCGCCGGGAGTGCGGGCGTAGACGCCGGGGTGCAGGCGCAGGGTGCCGGTGGGGCTCAGGGTGAGCACGTCCTGGGTGCCGTCGGAGTCCACATCGCCGGGGGTCAGGACGTCCTTGACCTTGGCCAGGTCCGAGTCGAGCGCCATCGTCTCGGCCGCACCGGTGTTGACGTACAGCTGGCCCGCCACGTTGCGGTAGACGAGGTCGGACGTGCCGTCGGCGTCGAAGTCGGCGCGTACCGGGGTGACCGCGTCCGCGTCGCCGGGCAGCGCCGCGAAGACGCCCGCCGCCGCGAGTGCCGTTGCCGCGGCGAGCAGTGCCTTCAGGGCGGGGCGGCGCCGGGATCGGGTGGGGGACACGGTCTCTCCTGGGGTCAGGCGGTGGGGGACGCGGCGGCGGTCTCGGGCTCGCCCTGAACGCCGGTCCGGCGGACGCCCGGCACCCCGGCGTCCACGCGGAACGTCGCCGCGGTGGTCGTGGTGCCGTCCCGGGTCAGCACGGTGGACATCGTCCGCAGCCGTGCGTCGATGCCGCTCGCGGTGAGGTCGAGCAGCAGATAGCCGCGCCGCGCGTCGATGATCTTCCAGTGCGGGTTGTCCGCCAGCTTGGGCGCCCATTCGGCGGCGAAGGCGTCCAGGTCCTCGTCACCGTTGCTGGAGATGGACGTGCCGACGAACTCCGCGCCGACCACCTTCGAGGCGGGATCGGCGTAGTCGAGCTTGAGGTCGCTGACGATGGTGCGGTGCCGGTCGCCGGACAGGACGACCGGGTTGCGGACGGCGGGGAACTCCGCGAGCAGCGCCGCGCGTTCCTTCTGGTAGCCGTCCCAGGCGTCGTACGACCACTCCTTGCCCTCGCCGGCCAGGAAGTCGGTCTCGGCCATCATCACCTGCGAGGCGATGAGGTTCCAGGCCGCACCGGACTCCTTCATGCTCTTGACCAGCCAGTTCCGCTGGGTGTCGCCCATGATCACGCGGCCGGTCTGCTGGGCGCCCGCGGCGTCGGCGGCCTGGTCGTCGCGGTATTGCCGGGTGTCCAGGACGTGCAGCCGGGCGAGGGCGCCGAAGTCGAGGCTGCGGTACATCAGCGCGTCGGGGCCGCTGGGCTTCTGCGCGGTGCGGATCGGCATGTGCTCGTAGAAGGCCTGGAAGGCGGCAGCGCGGCGGGCCAGGAACTTCTCGGGCGGCCAGGCGACGGGGTCGTTCGCCACGTCCCCGGCCCAGTCCTGCTCGACCTCGTGGTCGTCGAAGACGGCGACGAAGGGCGCGGCGGCACGCATCGCCCGCAGGTCGGGGTCGGTGCCGTACTGCTCATGGCGGGCCCGGTACTGGGCGAGTGTGACGGGCGCCCCCGCGCCTTCGTGGCGGCGTACGCGATAGGAGTAGGCGGAGCTCTCGTAGATGTAGTCGCCGACGAACAGCACCAGGTCCGGCTGCTGCTCCCGCATGTCCCGGTAGGCGGTGAAGTAGCCGTGCTGCCAGTTCTGGCAGGAGGCGAGCGCGATACGCAGCCGCTCGGGGACGGCACCGGCCGCCGGAGCGGTGCGGGTGCGGCCGGTGGGGGACGTTCGGCCGAGGGCCTTGAACCGGTACCAGTAGCCGGTGGCCGGGCTCAGACCCGTGACGTCGACGTGGACGCTGTGCCCGAGGGCGGCACCCGCGGTGGCCGTGCCGCTTCTGATGATCTGCGTGAAGCCGCTGTCGGCGGCGACTTCCCAGGTCACGGGGACGCTCGGGGGCAGGATGCCGGAGTGGCCCGGCTGGGCGGGGGTCAGCCGGGTCCACAGCACGACGGCGGTGGGCAGCGGGTCGCCGGAGGCGACGCCCAGCTTGAACACGGTGCCGCTGACGGTCGCACCGGGCCCGGCCGGCGAGGCCGGGCCGCCCACGGACGCCGACGCGTCGCCCGGCGGCAGCTGTCCGGCCACCACCACGCCCGCGGCGCCCAGAGTGACGGCTCCGGCACCGAGGAAGCGTCTGCGGCGGATGCCGTCGTCGCTGCCGCCGGCACGCGACACGCGGCGGACACCGTCGTCACCGGTTCCCCCAGCGCGGCGAACACCGTCGTCACCGGTTCCCCCAGCGCGGCGGACGCCGTCGTCGCCGACACCCGTAGCGCGGCGCATGCCGTCGTCGCTGTCGCTGGCGTCCACAGCGCGCCCTTCCCTTCAGGCGGTGCGCTGCGCAGCGCCGGTGAACCGATCGGGCGGGAGTCTAATACCCTCGGTTTCATGCGCCGAGCTTTGATCTCCGTGTCCGCGGCCCTGCTGCTCGCGGGGGCGGCGGGCTGCTCGTCGTCGCCCTCGGGCACGGCGGACGGCCGGGGTGAGAGGCCCGCTCCGGCGCCGTCCGGTACGGCTTCCACCGGCGCCCCGCGGACCGGTGGCTCCGTGGTCCCCGGCGCGAGCGGGCAGGCGCCTGCCGGGAAGGGCACGGCCACCTCCACGGGCACGCCCACGGCCACTCCCTCACCGCCCCCCGGCGTCCTCTACGGCACCGACCGGCTCCCCACCCCGGCCGCCGACCACTGCCGTACGGAGCATCTGACGGCGGTGGCCCGCAGCACGGGCACCGGCAGCGCCTCGGTCGAGCTGACGAACAAGGGCCCGGGCGACTGCACGCTGCGGGGCTTCCCCTCGCTGCTCTTCGTCGGCGCGTCCGGCCGTACCGAGCTGCCGGTCGACTGGGCCGGGGCCGCGGAGGACGCCGCCGAGGTGACCCTCTCCCCCGGCGAGGCGGCCGCCGCCGGGCTGACCTTCACCAGTCTCGGCGAGTGCGAGCCGGTCACCCGCCTCGACGTGGTCCCGCCCGGCGAGTCGCGCCCGCTCGGGCCGGCCTTCGGCAACCCGGTCCGGATCTGTGACACCGGCGTCCGGGTCACCGCGTTCGCGCCCGCGGGCTGAGCCGCCGACGGGGTCGGGGAGCAGGCCGGCCACGTCCGCCGCAGGCCCCCCACCGACGAGTCGCGTGTCCTGTTCGACTGCTTCGAGCGGGCGGCGCGGGCCTTCGCGGAGGCGGCCGAGGATCTACGGCGGGACCGGACAGCCGGCTGACGGCCGTTAGGCTTCCCTCATGGCACAGGCCGATGGCGGGCGGATGAGCGTGGTGACGGCGTTGGTGCGGTCCTCGTACCTGGTGAACGCCGTGTACGCCGATGCGAGCCACGCGTACGGACTGACCCCGCAGCAGGGCAAGCTGTTGTGCGTGCTGATGCCGCAGCCGTACGGGATGCGCGAGCTGGGCGACATGCTGGGGCTGGCGAAGTCGAGCCTGACCGGGCTGGTGGACCGGACGGCACAGCGCGGCCTGGTGCGCAGGGAGGCCGACCCGCGCGACGGCCGGGCCGTGCGGGTGGCGCTGACGGAGGAGGGCGCCCGGCTGGCCGAGGAGTTCTACGACGACGCCTGCCGCCGCATCGACGAGCTGCCCTCGGGCCTGAGCGCGCAGGAGCGCGACCGGCTGGCCGCGCTCCTGGCCCGCGTGGTGGAGGACAACAAGGTGCCCGAGGTGTTCATCGACCCGCAGGGCTGAGCCTCACGGGCCTTCGGGAGGCGCGGCCGAGGCCGGCCAGCGTGAGCGTCACCGCGAGGGACGCGGCCGCCGTCACCGTCATCGCGAGTGCGGGAGAGGTCAGTTGGGCCATCGCGCCCGCGAGCGCCGCGCTCATGCCCTGCGTGGTGAGCATCCCGGCGGAGTGCAACCCGAGCGCGTGGCCCGCCAGTTCGTCCGGTGTCAGCGCCATCAGCCGCTCCTGCTGGATTAGGCTCGCCCCGAACCCGACGGAAGCCACGCACGCGGCCACGCCCGCCCAGACCACGCCCGGCCGCAGGGCGAAGAACAGATACGGCACGGCCAGCAGCACCAGCAGCGGCGTGGCCAGCCGGGCCCGCACCCCGGGCCGCAGCAGACGGCCGACCGTCACATCGCCGACGAACATCCCCAGCGCCCCGCACGCGAACAACACCCCCGCGGCGCCGGGCGCGTAGGAGACGTAGAGCGACTCGCAGCCGACGACGAGGCCGTTGGGGATCCACAGGCCCAGGTAGGTGAGACGGCGTGGCCGCGAGGACCACAGCAGGGCGTTCGTCCGCCGGGTCGCCCGCGCCGACGGCCGACCCCCCGCACGCGGCGGACGGTCGGTCAGGCCCAGCCGGGCACCGAGGGCCGACATCGCGTACAGCGCCGCCGCGAGCAGCAGACAGGAGCGCGGGGACACCACCGTCAGCAGGGTGCCGCCGACCGCGAATCCGGTGATCTGCATCAGCCCGGAGAGCATGTTGAACACCGAACGCCCCAGCAGATAGCCGTCCTTGGCGAGGATCTCGTTCAGCAGCCCCCACCGCACGCCCCCGCCCAGCGACGCGACCAGCCCCAGCACGAGCACCACCGCGAAGACCGCCCCCACCGGCAGACCGGGCAGCGCCGTCACCGCCGTACCGGCCGCGAAGGCCAGACCGATGCCGGTCAGCGCCCGTCTCGGGGGCAGCCGGTCGGCGCCCGACAGCAGGACGGTCGCCCCGAGCACCTGGGCCAGCTGGGGGCCGAACATGCTCACCGCCGACAGCAGCGGCGAGCCGGTGACCCGGTACACGAGCGTGGCGAGCGCCAGACCGCCGATCGCCTGGGCCGCGGTGTGGGCGGCGGAGGACAGGAAGAAGGGCGTGAACTCCGCGGTGCGGAACAGGTCCCGGTAGCTGCGCATGCACGGAGTCTGGGAGTGACGGCCGTGCCGTCGTTATTGTTTCGCCGGTACGCGAAAGGTGGTGCTCCGCCGTGGGGTGGTGGCAGGTCAACGCCGACACGCTCGCCGGGAGCCGGTTCGTGCTGTCCCCGCTCGCCGAGACCTTCGCGAGCCTGAAGCTGCTGCACGCGGGCGTGCCCTCGCACCCGGGCGAGCGCGCGTGGCTGCGCCGCCATCTGCCCGGCTACCGCGCCCGCCTCGCCGCCGACCCGGTCACCGCGCTGCTGGTGCGCTCCGGGCTCGGCCGCGAGTGGATCGCCGACTTCCTCACGCCGACCCCCCGCGGCGACGAGCCCTTCGGGGCGGAGGTCGCCCGGGTGCGCGCCGCCCGGCCCGAGGACGCCCGCGCGCATGTGCGGATGTCCCTCGCCGGGCCGCTGCCGGACGCCCTGGAGCGGGACGACCTGCCGGCGCGGGCGGCCGGGCTTCTGGAGTACGTGTGGGACGAGACGGTGTCGCCCGACTGGGAGCGGCGCCGGCGCATCCTGGAGGCGGACGTGGCCGCCCGGACCGCGCAGGTCAGCCGGGGCGGCTGGGCGGCCGTACTGGATGCCCTGCGGCCCGGCACGCGGTGGCTCGGCGAGAACCGGCTGCAGGTCAACGCGCACGAGTATCCGCCCCGGGAGATCGCGGGGGCCGAGCTGGTGTTCGTGCCGGTCACCCCCAGGGCGGGCTGGGTCTCCTGGGAGGAGCGGGCCCGTCACGAGGAGCGGGCCCGTCACGCGGTGGTGTACCCGGCGAGCGGGGTGCTCGCCCCGGGGCGGACGCCCGCGGGTCTCGGCGCGCTGCTGGGCGCCTCCCGGGCCGCCGTGCTGGTGCGGCTGGCCTCGCCGATGAGCACGACGCAGCTCGTCGCCGTGACCGGGCAGGGGCTGGGGTCGGTGGGGCGGCATGTGCGGGTGTTGCTGGTCGCGGGGCTGGTGGAGCGGCGCCGGGCGGGGCGGTCGGTGCTGTACTCGCGTACGGCGGCCGGGGACGTGCTGGTGAAGGCCGCCTCCGACCAGGGGTGATCACCGGGCGTCCGCGGCCGGCGGCCGTATGCCGTCGCCCGAGCCGGGCCCGACCCAGTGAAGGCCCTAAGCTCCGGGGCATGACTAGTGAACTCGGTGCCACCTCTCCCCTCTCCGTCTCCATCGGCGCGCTCACCGGCGGGCCCGCGGACCTCGGTGCGTATCTCGGCAAGGTCGTTCTCCTCGTGAACGTGGCCTCGAAGTGCGGGCTGACCCCGCAGTACAACGGGCTGGAGAAGCTGCAGGAGCAGTACGCGGACCGCGGTTTCACCGTGGTCGGGGTGCCCTGCAACCAGTTCATGGGCCAGGAGCCGGGGTCGGCCGAGGAGATCGCCGAGTTCTGCTCGGCGACGTACGGGGTGACCTTCCCGATGACCGAGAAGGTCGAGGTGAACGGCGAGGGCCGGCACCCGCTGTACGAGCGGCTGGTCGGCTTCGCGGACGCCGAGGGGTACAGCGGGGACATCCGCTGGAACTTCGAGAAGTTCCTGGTCGGCCGGGACGGCGAGGTCGTGGCCCGGTTCTCGCCGCAGACCGAGCCGGAGGCGCAGGAGATCGTGGCCGCGCTGGAGCGGGCGCTCGGCTGACACCGGTTGACCTTGCCCCTGGGGCAGGGCGGAGCGTGCTCCTCGCCGGGCGGACAGGCCGTCCGGCGACGGAGGACGAGGCTGCGTGAGATGGACGACGACCTGCTGACCATCGGGGCGTTCGCCGCGCGGGCCCGGCTGTCGGCCAAGGCGCTGCGGCTGTACGACCGGCTCGGGCTGCTCACCCCGGACCGGGTCGACGCGGCCACCGGGTACCGCTACTACCGGGCCGACCAGGTGGAGCGGGCCCGGCTGGTGGCGCTGCTGCGGCAGCTGGACATGCCGCTCGCCCGGATCGCCGAGGTGGCCGGCGCCGAGGGCGCCGAGGCGGCCGCGCTGCTCGCCGCGTACTGGGCGGACGTGGAGGCGCGGTTCGCGTCGCAGCGGACGCTGGCCGAGTACCTCCGTGGACGTCTTTCGGGGAGGAGCTCCGAGATGTACGGAAAGTTCACGGTGGAGACGGCCGAGGTGCCCGCGCAGGTGGTGCTGGCCGAGTCCCGGCACATCCTGGCGGAGGAGCTGCCGGTGTGGATCCCGGCCGCGCTGGGCCGGCTGGAGGAGGCCGCGGCGGGCTGCGGGGGTGTGGCGGGACCGCCGTACGTCGTCTACCACGCCGAGGTGTCGGCGGAGAGCGACGGCCCCGTGGAGGCGTGCGTGCCGGTCGTCGACGAGGCGGCGGCACGGGCGTGGGCGGCGGCCCGGGGGCGGACCCGCCAGGCGTCGGTGCGGGTGGAGCCCGCGCGGCGGCTGGCGTACACCCGGATCACCAAGGCGCAGGTCGTGTATCCGCAGATCGTGGCCGCGTTCGAGGCGGTCGAGGAATGGATGAGGCGGGAGGGACTCGCCTACGACGGTCCGTGCCGGGAGGTCTACTTCGCCGACTGGGACGCGGCCGGGCCCGAGGACCCGGTGTGCGACGTGGCGTTCCCGGTGCGGTGACCGCGTGACGCCCGGCGCCGGACGGAGCGGTCCGTCCGGCGCCGGGCACAGGCCGAGCCCCCTCGGCAAGGACGGCGAACTCGTCGAGAGGGCTCTTCACGCGGTGCTTGTCGTGCCTTTGAGGTTGTGGTCATCGGCGGAGGATCGGAAGACCCTCCCTCACGCCTTGACCGACGTCACGAACGCCTGCCACGCGTCCGCCGGGAAGGCGAGGGTCGGGCCGTCGGTGACCTTGGAGTCACGCACGGCCAGAGCGGCGGGGACAGGGGACTTGACCTCGACGCACGCGCCGTTGCCCTGGGAGTAGGACGACTTGATCCACGTGTCCGTCGAACCCTGCTTGATTGCCATGTTCACTCCGGTCGGTTCCGTAGGCGAGTTGCTGCATTCGCGCCAACCCCCGTGCTCGATTGGCGTGATCGACGCTACTCGCCAACTCCACCGTCCGGAGCAGCCATTCACCCGACCGGATGACATATTCCAGAGGGACTTCCGCCAAGGTCGTTCACCGGTGTACTGTCCGGCATTTCATGTCCAGAGGGGCTCAGCTCGCGTAGTCCTTGGCGACCTTCGCGATGAACTCCCGCGTCTGCTCGACGTTCAGCGCCTGTGCCCTCAAGTGCTCGTACATCACGCTGTACTTGGACACGTCCTGCGCCTTCTCCAGGTACAGGTCGCTGGTCACGCCCTCGATGTACACCACCGTCGAGTCGGCGGCGTCGGGGAACTCCAGAATCGCGTACTGGCCGCTCACGCCCGGGTGCGCACCCATGGAGAACGGAATCACCTGCACGGTGACGTGCGGCAGCTGCACGGCCTCCAGCAGGTACTCCAGCTGCTCGATCATCACCTGCTTGTTGCCGACCTCGCGGCGCAGCGCGGCCTCATCCACCACCGCCCACAGCCGGAGCGGGTTGTCGGCCGCGGAAATACGTTCCTGCCTGCGCATGCGCACCTGGACGCGGCGCTCGATGTCGGCCGGCGCGGCCTCCGGCAAGGCGCCCGCGATCAGCGCCTCGGCGTAGCTGCGCGTCTGCAGCAGACCGGGCACGACCTGCGGGTCGTAGACCCTGAGACTCGCGGCGTCGGTCTCCAGGCCGATGTAGACGCTGTACGGGACGTCGCCGAAGGCGTGCCACCAGCCTTGCTGGCGGGAGTCCTTGGCCATCTGCATCAGCGAGTCGACGACCCGCTGGTCCTCCACCTCGTAGACCCCGCACAGGTCGCGGACGTCGCGCTGGCTGATACTGCGCCGTCCGTTCTCCAGGCGGCTGATCTTCGACTGGGAGACCAGCAGCCGCTCCGCCACCTCTTCCGCGGTCATGCCTTTGAGCTCACGGAGTCTGCGCAGCTCCTGGCCCAGCCGGCGCCTCCTGACGGTGGGATTGACATTGGACGCCACGGGACGTGCACCTCCGGCTGCTGCCTGTACTTAACACTTTGCGTATCTGCTGCTGAGCAGACTGCCACCAAGGTGCTTACTACCGCTGGGAAACGGGGGATATGCGCCAGGTGCACGTCAGTGAACGCAGGACGGCCGTTTCCGGACACGCCCGAGCGGGGTGGCACGACCGTGCGGTCGTACCACCCCGCTCGAACAGCGGCTCCCGTGACCGGGCTTGAGGGGTCGTGCGGCGGTGCTGGTTCGAGTCGGCGCCGGGCGGCGCCGTGTTGCGGGTGCTGCCGTGGGACTGCGGCTCAGTGGGCCACGGCACGCGCCATGGGGCTGCGGTGCGGCTGCAACGGAACACCGTGGGCGGGTTCCGTCGCGGTCCTGGCCGTGGCGGGTTGACGGCCCGCCTGGGCCGGGCTGCGGCGCGGCTGCGCGGCCACGCCGTTCTGGACGTCCATGACGGCGTGCGCCACCAGTCCGCCCATGGGGTCGTGCCGGATCAGATCCCGCAGCCGGGAGCGCGAGGAACGGCCCTCGTTGCCCGGATACAGGTGCTTGCCGAGGCCGACCGCGTGTGCCAGTGCGGCGAGCGCCGCGGTCCGCGGGTCCGGCGGTACGCCGGTGCGGATCGCCGAGTCCAGCCGTGCCTTGATCTCACGGCTGATGGCGTTGTCCGTCGCCTGGTAACGAGTCGTCGGCAAGACTCCGCACATCTGGCCCTCCACGGCATGCACCATGCCGCAGCGCTCCAGATGCGAGAGGTAGGTCTGGCGGAGCCCGAGACGCGGCCCGCCTATCCAGTGGACCGCCCGCACGGGAGCGCCGCGCCTGCGCAGCAGCTCCAACGCACAGTCCAGTGTCGGATCTCCAGTCGGCCGTGGAACCACCACGGCGATACGATCCCCGTCTGGGGCTATCCGTCCGGCCAGCGCCAGCTCCACTAGCTGTGCTCCGGCCAGACCGAGGTCGAGCGACTGCGGCTGTGCAGTGGTACCCGTCGTCGGGTCCAATGCCAGCAGCAGAAGCTCCTCCGGAAGTGTTCTGCGGCTCCTGCCCATCCATGCCTCCCCGCGTGGATGAATGACAGGGTGACCCCTCTCACATTGGTCTGTCGAGGGTGCGTGACCTGTTTGTAAGGGAACCGGCAGGTATGTCGTTCTCGTCTACCGCGTTGGTCAGGCCCACACACAGGACACTGGTACATGGTTCGGACAGCGGCTGGGCCGCGTGTCCGGGCGGCGGTTCACGGTTCGTTTCAACAGGAGGCATCGGTGGCGGGCGAGTCCCCCGACAGGTCGAAGCAGCGCGAGTCGTCGGCAGAACCGACGCCGGGGAGCGCGCGTCCGGTTCCCGAAGCCAGGTCCGAGTCGCGCGACCCGCGCCTCGCGGTCACCCGCGAGTCCGAGCCGGACACGGCCACGAAGATCCTCTCCCTCCCCAAGGACACCCCCGCCCCCGCCCCCGACGAGGACGACACCCGCCTGCGCGCCGCGGTCGCCGCATGGGTCACGAAGGCGGACCAGGACACGGAGGAGCCGGCCTCCGGGGAGCCGGCCGAGGAGGCGCAGCAGGACGCCGAGGAGCCTCGCGGGGCGGCGCAGGCCGCGGACGGCGAGGGCGCCGGCGAGAAGGCCGAGGAGAGCCCCGAGGCCGAGGACTCCGACCCGGAGGCCGAGGCGGACTCGGTGGAGGGCTCGGAGGGCACGGAGGGCACGGAGGGCTCGAAGGAGGAGGCCGAGGCCGACACGGAGGACGCGGAGGGGGAGGCCGAGGCTGACGCGGAGGACGCGGAGGAGAACGCCGAGGCGGACTCCCAGGCTGACGCTGAGCCGGCCGCCGACGGCGACGACGAGCCCGCGGCCGCCGACGGCGAGGACGCCCCGCAGGGGTCACCGGCAGCCGACGACGAGAGCCGCCGCACGGGTGGTGCGGGTGGGAACACCACGGCCGAAGGCGAAGCCGAGGCCGACCGGGCCCCCGCCGAGCCCGCGGACAGCGACCCTCAGACCCCCGCCGAGCCCGCGGACAGCGACCCGCAGACCCCCGCCGAGCCCGCGGACAGCGACCCGCAGACCCCCGCCGAGCCCGCGGACAGCGACCCGCAGACGCCCGCCGGGGCCGGGGTCGACCAGCCGACCACCATGTTCAAGGCCGTCCGGCCGAAGCCGCAGGTCGACCAGCCCACCACCATGCTCAAGCTCGGCGACGCGGCCCCCAAGCCCCGGCCGAAGGCCGACCCGAAGGCCGACCCGAAGGCCGAGCCGAAGCCCGAGCCCAAGGCCGACCCGGCGCCGGAGCCCGCGCCGCAGGAGCGCACCAGCAAGTTCGTCGCCCTCAAGCCCGCCGACCCGCCCCAGCCCGCGCAGCAGGAGCGCACCACCCAGCAGCCCCTGCCGCCCAAGCCGCCGCTGGACCTGCTGGCCGAGCTGACGAACACCCCGCCGCCCCCGCAGACCCCCCTGCGAACGGCGGTGCGCCGCGTCAAGATCTGGACCCCGCTGGTCCTGCTGCTTCTCGTGGTCTTTGCGGTCGTACAGTCCATGCGCCCGCTCCCGGCGCCGGAGCTGACCCTGACCGCGAAGGACAGCTACACGTTCGCCGGGGACCTCCAGGGCATGCCGTGGCCGCAGGAGGGCCAGGGCGCGCTGGACGTCCAGGGCATCGGCTCGTTCGGCTCGTCCGGCGAGCAGAAGCCCGTGCCGATCGCGAGCGTCGCCAAGGTCATGACGGCGTACCTGATCCTGCGCGACCACCCGCTCAAGAGCGGCGCCGAGGGCCCGATGATCAAGGTCGACAAGGCCGCCGAGGAGCAGGCCTCCGCGGACGGGGAGTCGACCGTGAAGGTGACGGCCGGTGACTCGATCTCCGAGCGCGAGGCCCTGGAGAGCATCCTGATCGCCTCCGCGAACAACGTCGCCCGCCTCCTCGCCCGCTGGGACGCCGGCTCGGAGAAGGGCTT
The DNA here is from genome assembly GCF_044545925.1 of Streptomyces sp. NPDC053367. Taxonomy (NCBI): domain Bacteria; kingdom Bacillati; phylum Actinomycetota; class Actinomycetes; order Kitasatosporales; family Streptomycetaceae; genus Streptomyces; species Streptomyces sp. NPDC053367. The sequence goes on from NZ_JBITYN010000007.1 coordinate 264,507, forward strand.
CGTGGCGAAGATGAACGCCGCCGCCGCGGACCTCGGCATGACGAACACGACGTACACCGACCCCTCGGGCCTGAACGACACCACCGTCTCCACGGCCGTGGACCAGGTGAAGCTGGCCAAGGCCGCGATGAAGGAGCCCGCGTTCCGCGAGGTGGCGGCGATGATGGAGTACTACGACTACAAGGGCGACAGGCACCCCAACTGGAACCAGCTGGTCGGCAAGAACGACGTCGTCGGCATCAAGACCGGCACCACCACCTCCGCCCGCGGCAACCTGGTCTTCGCGGCGAAGAAGGAGGTCGGCGGCGAGACCCGCACCATCGTCGGCGCGGTCCTGCGCCAGCCGGAGGGCGGCTTCGACAACACGATCCTGCAGGGCGCCCTGTCGGCCGGCGACAAGCTGATCCGGGCCGCGCAGGAGCGGCTGGAGTCGGCGACGATCCTGAAGAAGGGCAGTGTCGTCGGGTACGTCGACGACGGCCTCGGCGGCCGTACCCCGGTCGTCGTGACGAAGGACGTCACCGCGGTCGGCTGGGCGGGCCTCGAGGTGGAGCTGAACTTCGCCGCCGACGACCTGCCGCACACCGCGAAGGCCGGCACCCAGGTCGGCACGCTCACCGTCGGTGACGGCAGCGCGGCCGGCGCGGTCAAGGTACCGGTCGCCCTGCAGGGCGAACTGGTCGAACCGGGCTGGACGGACAAGCTGACCCGTATCGCCTGACCTGCACGGACCTCGCCGGGCCCGTCGACGGCACCCGCCCCGGGTGCGGTCGGCGGGCCGCGTGCTAGCGTCACGAAACGGGACAAGGTCGCCGGCCGTGGAGACATGGCCGTGAAGTCTGCGGGAACCCGCGGCCGACAGCAGAAGACGGGACACGGGGAGTGCCAACAGGTGGCCACTGCGGAGCCGACACGCGCCGACGAGACCGGTCCGGGCCCGGACGCCGGCCCGCGAATACCGCTGCCCGCGCCTGAGGAGCCCCCCACCCGCGCCCGCCGTGCCGTGGCCGCCGTCCGCGAGAGGTTCCTGCGCCACCCGGTCCTCGCGTTCACCGCCCTGTCGGGTGTTCTGCACATCGTCTGGTTCTTCACCTTCGCGAACAGTGGCGGCGACCTCGCCGCGCAGGACGCGTGGGCGGAGTTCGTCGGCCGCCACCCGGCCTCGGCGTACAACCTCGCCTGGTACGGCGGCATGCACCCGGTGTCCTACAGCGTGGTGTCGCCGTATCTGATGTCGGTCCTCGGTGTCCGTACGACGATGATGATCGCCGGGACGGTGTCCGCGGGCCTGCTGACGCTGGTGCTGATGCGCAGCCGCGCGGTGCGCAACCCGCTGTGGGCCTCCCTGGCCGGGCTGTTCGCCTTCCTGTGCAACGCGGCCTCGGGCCGGGTGACGTTCGGGCTCGGCACGATGTTCGCGCTGGGCGCGGTCGCGGTGGTGTTCTGCTGGCCGTACAAGTGGCGCTACAAGCGGTGGGCGAAGGCGCTGTGCGCGGCCCCGCTGGCGGCGCTGGCCACCATGTCCTCGCCGGTGGCGGGCCTGTTCGTGGGTCTGGTCGCGGCGGCGCTGTTCCTGCAGAAGCGGCTGCCGGGCGCCTGGGCGCTGGGGCTCGGGCCGACCGCGGTGGTGGCGGTGTCGGCGTGGGCGTTCCCGTTCTCCGGCACACAGCCGATGTCGTTCGCGTCGGCGTTCCTGCCGCTGGTCTTCTCGGCGGTGGTCTTCGCGGTCGTACCGCGGGCCTGGAAGACCGTGCGGATCACGGCCGCGGTGTACGGGCTGGCGGTGCTGATGGTGTGGGTGATCAGCTCGCAGATCGGCTCGAACATCACCCGGCTGGCGATGCTGTTCGCGGGTGTGACGCTGCTGGCGGCGCTGCCGTTCGCGGTGCCGCGCTCGCGCAAGTGGTACGCGATCGTGGTGGCGTTCGCCGGGTTCACGGTCTGGATCGGCTTCAAGTCGGTCGACGACATCGTGCACACCACCCCGGAGGCGTCCTGGGCGCGCGAGCTGGCGCCGCTGGTCAACGAGCTGCAGGAGATCGGCGCCGGCCAGGGCCGGGTGGAGGTCGTGCCGGCCCGCTCGCACCGCGAGGCCTCCGCGCTCGCGCCGTACGTGAACCTGGCCCGCGGCTGGAACCGGCAGGCCGACATGGAGCGCAACCCGCTCTTCTACGACGACACCCTGAACTCGGCGAACTACCACGACTGGCTCGGCCGCTGGGCGGTGCACTACGTGGTGCTGCCCCAGGGGGAGCCGGACGGGGAGGGCGCCGCGCGGGAGCGGGAGCTGGTGCAGCGCGGGCTGCCGTATCTGCGGCAGGTGTGGGGCGACGCGAACTGGCAGCTGTTCGCGGTGACCGACCCGACCCCGCTCGCTGACCCGCCGGCCACGGTGGACCGGGCCGACCAGGACGAGATGACCCTGACGGTGTCCGAGCCTGGCCGCATCCTCATCCGCATCCCGTACTCCCCGTGGCTGAAGCTGGTCGACGCCGACGGCAAGGGCGTGGAGGGGCCGCGGGAGACGGAGGAGTCCGAGGAGCGGCCCGAGGGCGAGCCGAAGACGTACGAGAACGTGAACGGCTGTCTGATGGAGACCGAGGAGGACGCCCTCGGCGTGGAGTGGACCGAGCTCCTCGCCCCGCGCGCGGGCACCTACCGCATCGCCTCGCCCTACGAGCTGCCCCGCGGCACGCCGTGCCCGGAGGAGCTGCGCTGAACCGGCGCAGCCTGCCGGCGTAGACCGGCTCGCCCCTGGGCCGTTCCTGGGATCGGACGGGGCGGGGACGCTCACCGCACAGCCACTGCTGGTCAGCGTACCGGAGTCGGCGCGACGGGTTCATGAATGTGAACTCGGGACATCACCTCGAATGATTTTACCTGCCCTTGACCTATCGCCGCCTTGTCGTGCTCACGCACGACCACCCACGATGAGCGCCGGGCTGATCCCTGGGAGGGCGCACATGAACGGTCTCGACTGGGCCGTGCTCATCGGCTATTTCGGCGTGATGGTGGCCATCGGCGTCTGGTCGCACAAACGCGTGGACAACGTCAGCGACTTCTTCACCGCGGGCGGCAAGATGCCGTGGTGGCTGTCCGGCATCTCGCACCACATGTCGGGCTACAGCGCGGTGATGTTCACCGGCTACGCCGGCATCGCCTACACCTACGGCGTCACGTCCTTCGTGACCTGGTCCTTCCCCATCGCCCTCGGCATCGCCATCGGCTCGAAGCTGTTCGCGCCGCGGATCAACCGGCTGCGCTCACGGCTTCATGTGGCCTCGCCGCTGGAGTACCTGAAGAACCGCTACGACCTGAAGACGCAGCAGGCACTGGCCTGGTCGGGCATGCTGCTGAAGATCGTGGACGTGGGTGCCAAGTGGGCGGCGATCGCGACCCTGCTGTCGGTGTTCACGGGCGTGTCCCTGAACCAGGGCATCCTCATCACCGGCGGCATCACGGCCATCTACTGCACGATCGGCGGCCTGTGGGCCGACGCGCTCACCGAGCTCGGCCAGTTCGTCATCCAGCTCCTCGCCGGCATCGCGATGTTCGTCGCCGTGGTCATGGAGCTGAACGACAAGGGCATCGGCTTCTTCGGCGCCTGGGACGAGCCGGAGCTCCAGGGGCACGGGGAGCCGCTGGTCGGACCGTACGGGACGGTCTTCCTCCTGGCCTTCCTCTTCATCAAGCTGTTCGAGTACAACGGCGGCATGCTCAACCAGGCCCAGCGCTACATGGCGACGCCGTCGGCGCGCGAGGCCGAGCGGTCGGCGCGGCTGTCGGCGGTGCTGTGGCTGGTGTGGCCGGTCGTGCTGTTCTTCCCGATGTGGATGTCACCGCTGCTGGTCGAGGCGCAGAAGCCGGACGGGTCCGACTCGTACGGCCTGATGACCGAGCAGCTGCTCCCGCACGGTCTGCTGGGCCTGGTCATCGTCGGGTTCTTCTCCCACACCATGGCCATGTGCTCCTCCGACGCCAACGCCATCGCGGCGGTGTTCACCCGTGACGTGGCGCCGGTCGTCTCCGCCAAGGCGCGCGGCTGGAGCGAGCGGAGCGGACTGATCGCCGCGCGGCTGACGACCGTGGTGTTCCTCGCCCTGTCCATGGCGGTGGCGACGCAGGTCAACTCGCCCGCCTTCAAGGACATCATCACCGTGGTGATCAAGTGGGTGGCCGGGCTCATGGGCCCGATCGCGATCCCGATGATGCTGGGGCTGCTGCGGCCGTTCCGCCGCTCGGGCCCGACGGCGGCGCTGACCAGCTGGGCGATGGGGCTGCTGACCTTCTGGCTGGTCAACTACCCGATCCACTGGAACGTCGACGGCGGAGTGCCGTTGCAGTACCAGGTGTCGATCCCGCTGGCGGTCTCGCTGGTGCTGTACGTGGTGATCGGGTTCGTCAGGCCCGAGGACACGCCGGAGCGGATGGCGATCATCGAGCGGGTCAACACGGACGGCGACGGGGTCGCGGCGGTTCCCGCCCAGACGGCGAAGGAGCGGGTGGCCGACTGATCATTGCCGTCTGCGGGCCGTACATGGCTGGTCGCGCGGTTTCCCGCGACCCTCAGGGCGTCCTCGGATAGCGCGCCAGCCACCCCGGGGACGAACCCGCAGGCCCGTGCAGGGCGGGCCCCTGGGTCATCTCCATGGCGAAGTCGTCGGCCAGTTCCAGGATGGTGGGACGGCCCTCCAGCTCGGCCAGCCAGGCCGGCGGGAGGGCCGTTTCGCCGTGCAGGGCGCCGAGGAGACCGCCGGTGAGGCAGGAGGTGGCGGCGGAGGGGCCGCCGTGGTTGACGGCGAGACGGAGACCGTGGCGGACGTCCTCGGCGACGAGGGCGCAGTAGACGGCGGCGGACAGCACCTGCTCGGCGGAGCCGGTCGCCGCGAGCTCCTCGACCCGGCCCGGGGCGGGGATGCCCTGGCGGACGGCGCCGAGGGCCTGTTGGAGGGCCTCGTTGACCTGCTGGTGGCCGGGCCGGGCGGCGAGCAGGCCCATGGCGCGCTGGACGGCACCGTCGAGGCTGTCGCCGCGGGCGAGGGCGTGCACGACGACGGCGTAGGCACCCGCGGCGAGGCCGGCGGCGGGGTGGCCGTGGGTCTGGGCGGCGCACTCCAGGGCGAGCTGCACGACGAGCTGCGGCTCCCAGCCGACCAGCAGCCCGAAGGCCGCCGACCGCGCCGCCGCCTCGGGCCCGGCCGCACCCGGGTTCTTCGGCGCCTCCAGGGTGCCCATCGTGTCGTCGCCGAGCCCGAGCAGCAGCGGCCTGGTGGGCCCGCGCCGGGCGTACAGCCACTCTTCCCGGGCCAGCCAGCCGTCGTCCTTGCGCCGCAGGTCGGGTCCCCAGTCGCGCTGGGTGGCCGCCCAGCGCAGATACGCCCGGTGCAGATCGGTCGGCGGATGCCAGGCCCCGGTGTCCCGCCGCACCTGCGCCCGGATCAGACCGTCCACGGTGAACAGCCCGAGCTGCGTCAGATGACTGACGGCCCCCCGCCGCCCGAACGCCGGCACGAGATCCACGACCCCGTCCGCCCCGTGCGCCTCACGTATCCCGTCCAGCCCCAGCCCGTCGACCGGCAACCCCAGCGCATCCCCGACAGCGGCCCCCAGCAACGTGCCCCGCACCCTGCTCCGAAAGTCCTGCTGCTCGACCCGCCCCCACACAGCCCCGGCTGCCGCACCCACCAGAACCTCCAGGGGACCGTCCGTATGTACGACGTTCAGCACTGTAATCGACTCGGGACGATCGGTTCAGGACACAATGTGCGTGGTCGTCCCAGGTGGATCACTCGGCTCAGCAGGGCAGGATGGCTGTCATGTCCACCAATAAAACCGACCACGCCTCTGTACTCCCTCTGGCAGCAGGCGTGTTGACCGCGGTCGCCGCGCTCTACATCGCCCTCGTGGCCCTCGGCAACATCACCGACTTCGGGACCAACCAGCAGTTCGTGCGGCATGTGCTGGCGATGGACACGACGTTCAAGGACGAGGATCTGATGTGGAGAGCCGTGACCAGTACGGCGCTTCAGGACGCGGCGTATGTGGCGATCATCGTCTGGGAGACGGTGAGCGCGCTCGTGCTGATCGGGGCGTCCTGGCTGTGGGCGCGGCGGCGGTTCGAGGTCGCGCGGCGGGTGTCCACGTACGGGCTGCTGATGCTGATGCTGCTGTTCGGGGCCGGGTTCGTCGGGATCGGGGGTGAGTGGTTCGCGATGTGGCAGTCGGCGGACTGGAACGGGCTGGACGCGGCGACGCGGGTGTTCCTGATGAGCGGTGTGGTGCTGGTCGTCGTGCAGCTCACCGCTCGGGAGGGCGCAACGGCTAGCTGACCACCCGCACCGGCGTCCCCGCCGTCGCGAAGGCCCACAGGGTGTCGCCGGGGGTCTTCGCGATGCGGATGCCGCCGGTCCTGCGGCCCTGGGCGGGCGGCGGGGAGGAGCCGTCGAGGGCGTTGGAGAAGGCGATGTCGATGCCGTCCTTGTTGGCGAAGAACACCACGTGCTCGATCGGCACCCCGTCGGAGCCGGTGGTCGTCTCGGTGCGGGTGCCGACCTTGTAGCGGCCCGGGTCCGGCGCGACCGTGCCGGGCCAGACGGTGAAGGACGCGCGCACGGCGTCGCTGGCGTCGATCAGCCAGACCCGGTGCCGGGTGAGGGAGTACACGATCCGCCGCCCGGTGCCGGAGCCGGCCGGCGCGGCGGGCGGGGCGCTCTCCGTCGCCCTGGGCTTCGGCTCCGCGCTCGCGGAGGCCGAGACGCTCGGCCTGGCCGCCGTCGGCTCGGGGCGCGGGCCCTGGTCGGCCCGTACGGCGAGGACGGCGACCACGGCGACCGCGCCCGCGGTCAGTCCGGTGACCCAGGCCCACGAGGGCAGTCGGGCAGACACGGGCGCATCTCCTCAGTCGCTCAATCGCTCGGGCGGCCCACCGAGGCCCCCGGGTCGGATCATCGTACTGCCAGCCGGGGGCGCTCCCTCCCTCAGTCCAGCACCGGCAGCAGCTCCGGCAGGTGCCCGTCGGAGGCGGCCGCGGCCCGCTGCCGTTCCTCGGGCACCTCGCCGTACAGGGTGGTGCGCGGCTTCGCCGGGCGGCCGGCCGCCCGCGCCACCGCGACCAGGTCCCGCACCGACTTGTAGGAGCCGTACGACGAGCCGGCCATCCTGGAGATCGTCTCCTCCATCAGCGTGCCGCCCAGGTCGTTCGCGCCCGAGCGCAGCATCTCCGCCGCGCCCTCGGTGCCGAGCTTGACCCAGCTGGTCTGGATGTTGGGGATCCAGGGGTGCAGGAGCAGGCGGGCCATCGCGGTCACCGCCCTGTTGTCCCGCAGGGTCGGGCCGGGGCGGGCGATGCCGGCCAGGTACACGGGCGCGTTGGTGTGGATGAAGGGGAGCGTCACGAACTCCGTGAAGCCGCCCGTCTCGCGCTGGATGCCCGCCAGGGTGCGCAGGTGGCCCAGCCAGTGGCGGGGCTGGTCGACATGGCCGTACATCATCGTCGACGAGGAGCGGATGCCCAGTTCGTGGGCGGTGGTGACGACCTCGATCCATGTCGCCGTCGGCAGCTTGCCCTTCGTCAGGACCCAGCGGACCTCGTCGTCGAGGATCTCCGCCGCCGTGCCCGGGATCGAGTCGAGGCCCGCTTCCTTCGCGGCCGTCAGCCACTCGCGGATCGACATGCCCGTGCGGGTCGCGCCGTTGACGACCTCCATCGGCGAGAAGGCGTGCACGTGCATGCCGGGGACACGGGACTTCACCGCCCTCGCGATGTCGAAGTACGCGGTGCCGGGCAGGTCCGGGTGGATGCCGCCCTGCATGCACACCTCGACCGCGCCGACGTCCCACGCCTGCCGGGCCCGGTCGGCGACCTGCTCCAGCGACAGCGTGTACGCGTCGGCGTCCGTCCTGCGCTGGGCGAAGGCGCAGAAACGGCAGCCGGTGTAGCAGACGTTGGTGAAGTTGATGTTCCGCGTGACGATGTACGTCACCTCGTCGCCCACCGCCGACTTGCGTACGTCGTCCGCGACCCGGCACAGCGCGTCCAGCGCGGGCCCGTCCGCGTGCAGCAGCGCCAGCGCCTCCGCGTCCGTCAGCCGCGTCGGGTCGTCGGCGGCGGTCGCGAGGGCCTGCCGTACGTCGGTGTCGATGCGCTCCGGCGCCATGCCGGGCGCGGCGGCCTCGCGCAGGGCGTCCCAGTCGCCGTACACCTCGTCGAAGTCGTCGCGGCGGTCGGAGGTACGGCCCTCGGTGTCGATGGAGGCGTGCAGATCGGTCCGTCCGGACGGCACGAACACCTCCTCCGGCTCCTGCCACGGCAGCCCCCGCACAGGTGCCTCCGCCCGCGCCAGGCCCGTCTCCGGGTCCGCCAGCGCCGCCACGTGCGGACGCAGCCGCGGGTCCAGCCAGGGCTCGCCGCGCCGCACGAACTCCGGGTAGACACACAGGCGTTCACGCAGCTCGAAGCCCGCGGCCCGGGACCTCGCCGCCAGTTCCTCGATCTGCGGCCAGGGACGCTCGGGGTTGACGTGGTCGATGGTCAGCGGGGACACCCCGCCCCAGTCGTCGACGCCGGCCGCGATCAGCCGCTCGTACTCGCCCTCGACGAGGTTCGGCGGGGCCTGGAGGCAGGCGCCCGGACCCATGATGTGCCGGGCGACGGCCACCGTGGCGACCAGGTCGTCCAGTTCGGCGTCCGGCATGCCGCGCATGGCCGTGTCCGGCTTGGCGCGGAAGTTCTGGATGATCAGCTCCTGGATGCCGTGGTAGGCGCGGGAGACCTTGCGGAGGGCGAACAGGGACTCCGCGCGCTCCTCGTACGTCTCACCGATGCCGATCAACAGACCCGAGGTGAAGGGGACCGAGGACCGGCCCGCGTCCTCCAGCACCCGCAGCCGTACGGCGGGTTCCTTGTCCGGGGAGCCGTGGTGCGGGCCGCCCGGCTCCGACCACAGCCGCGTCGCCGTCGTCTCCAGCATCATGCCCATGCTCGGCGCGACCGGCTTGAGCCGCTGGAAGTCGGTCCAGGACATCACCCCGGGGTTGAGGTGCGGCAGCAGGCCCGTCTCCTCCAGGATGCGGATGGAGATCGCGCGGACGTAGGCGATGGTGTCGTCGTAGCCGTGCGCGTCGAGCCACTCGCGCGCCTCGGGCCAGCGGTCCTCCGGCTTGTCGCCGAGGGTGATGAGGGCTTCCTTGCAGCCGAGGGCCGCGCCCTTGCGGGCGATGTCCAGCACCTCGTCCGGCGACATGAACATCCCGTGCCCCGCCCGCCGCAGCTTGCCGGGGACCGTGACGAACGTGCAGTAGTGGCACTTGTCCCGGCACAGCCGGGTCAGGGGTATGAAGACGCTCTTCGAGTACGTGATGACACCGGGCCGTCCCGCCTGCGCGAGCCCCGCGTCCCGCACCCGGCCCGCCGACGCGACGAGGTCGTCGAGCGCCTCGCCGCGCGCCCGCAGCAGTACGGCCGCCTCGGTGACGTCCAGGGCGACGCCGTCACGGGCGCGTCTGAGGGCGCGACGCAGAGAGTTCTCGGTCGGGCCGGATCCGGGGGCCGCGGAAGTCGTCATCCTTCGAGGATACGGTCGGGCTGATCAACACCCACCAGGGCTTTTTCCGGCCAGCGGGCCGGTCCGTACAGGCCCGGTACAAGCCCGCGCGGGCCCTCCCGCACGGGCCCTCACCCCGTCACCAGGCCCGCCATCCCGTCCAGCGCCCGCAGCACCTCCGTCTCGTCGCCCGTGGGCAGTTGCGCCACGACCTCCTCGATGCCCAGCTCGGCGAAGTGCGCGAGCTTGCCCGGGTTGGGGCGGACCGCGTACGGCACGACCTGCAGGGCGTCCGGGTCGCGGCCCGCGTCGGCCCAGCGGGTGCGCAGCCGCGGCAGGGACTCGGACAGACCGCGCCCGCCGAGGGGCAGCCAGCCGTCGGCGTAGGCGCAGACGTGGTCGAACAGCTTGGGCCCGGCGGCCCCGCCGACCAGGGTGCGCGGGCCGGTCACCGGGCCGCGCGGCTCACGCACCGGCTTGGGGTGCGCGAAGCTCGGCCGCACGCTGCCGAACTCGCCCTGGTAGCCGGTCGGTTCCTCGGCCCACAGGGCCTGCATCAGCCGCATCCGGTCGAGGACGAGGTCGCGCCGGGTGCGCCGGTCGACGCCGTGGTCGGCGGCCTCCTCCAGGTTCCAGCCGAAGCCCACGCCCAGCGTGAGCCGCCCGCCGGAGAGGTGGTCGACCGTGGCGGCCTGCTTGGCCAGGACGATCGGGTCGTGCTGGGCGACCAGGGTGACGCCCGTGCCCAGCCCGAGCCGCTCGGTCACCGCGGCGGCCTGGCCGAGCGCGACGAAGGGATCGAGGGTTCGGCCGTACTCGCGCGGCAGCTCACCGCCCGCGGGGTACGGGGTCGTCCGCTCGGTCGGGATGTGCGTGTGCTCGGGCAGGTACAGCCCGGCGAAGCCCCGTTGTTCCAGTTCCCGGGCGAGCCGGGTCGGGGTGATCGTCTCGTCGGTGAGGAAGATGGTGACGGCGATGCGCATGCCCCATCTCTACCCGCGCACGGCCCCGAGCGCGCGGCCCGGAAACCGCCGAAGGGGGCCTCCGTGGCGCGGCCGGCCTCTGCTCACGCCGGCCCCGCCCGCGCACGGCCGGCGTGCGACACGGAAGGCGCGGGCCACGTCGACGGACCGGACCTGGCCGACGAGGCCGCGGTCGGAGAGGCGACAGCCGGCGGCTCGCCGGTGTGGCCGTCGGCGGAAATGATGCGCGGGAAGTCGGTGTTGGCCTCCATGTGGGCCACCGCGCAGGCGATCTGACGGACCGTCGAACGCGCGGTCGGGAGGAGCGGATGTGAGGGCTTTGTGCACTCCCGCGCGCCGGTCTGTGATCGGCGTCTCGCACGGCTGACGCATCCGCCATGAACAAGGCAGACTGACGGAGTTGTTCGGGATGTCTAGGGGGACGACGATGGACGGGGTACCGCGCGTACCGGAGCAGCGCCGTCGTGGCTCTGAGGAGCCCGCGCCGCTGCGCTTCGCCGTGCTCGGACCGGTGCGTGCCTGGCGGATCGAGGGGGCGCCCGAAGAGGATTCCCGGTCACCGGTCCCGACCGGCTCCCCCCAGCAACGCGCCCTGCTCGCCGCCCTGCTGCTCCGTGAGGGCCGTACCGCCACGGCCGCCGAGCTGATCGACGCGCTGTGGGGCGAGGAGCCGCCCTCGCAGGCACTGGCCGCGGTACGGACGTACGCCTCCCGGTTGCGGAAGGCGCTGGGCTCCGGGGTGCTGGTCAGCGAGTCCGGCGGCTACGCCCTGCGGGCCCCGGGGGCACTCGACCTCACCCTCGCCCAGGACCTGGTGACGGAGGCGGAGAAGGCCCGCCAGGCCGGAGACCCGGGCGAGGCCCGCACCCTGCTCGGCCGCGCGCTCGCCCTGTGGGACGGCGAACCCCTGGCGGGCGTCCCCGGCCCCTACGCCGAGGCCCAGCGCGTGCGCCTGGAGGAGTGGCGCCTGGGCCTGCTGGAGAGCCGGCTCGACCTCGACCTGGAGCAGGGCTGCCACGCGGAGGCGGTCTCCGAGCTCACGGCTCTCACCGCGGCACACCCCCTGCGCGAACGCCTGCGCGAGCTGCTGATGCTCGCCCTCTACCGCAGCGGCCGGCAGGCGGAGGCCCTCGCGGTGTACGCCGACACCCGCCGGCTCCTCGACGACGAACTGGGCGTCGACCCGGGCCCTGGGCTGCGCGAGCTGCAGGAGCGGATCCTGCGGGCCGACCCCGGCCTGGCGGAACCGGCTTCGGGGACCGCCGAGCCGGCCGTCGTCCCGGTCCGCCCCGCCCAGCTGCCGGCGACGGTGCCGGACTTCACCGGGCGCGCGTCCTTCGTGTCCGAGCTGAGCGAGGTGCTGACCTCGTCCGAGGGCCGCGTGATGGCGGTGTCGGCGCTGGCCGGCATCGGGGGCGTGGGCAAGACGACCCTGGCGGTGCACGTCGCCCACCAGGCGCGGCCGGCCTTCCCGGACGGGCAGCTGTACGTCGACCTCCAGGGCGCCGGCCCTCGCGCGGCGGAGCCCGAGACCGTCCTGGGCGCCTTCCTGCGCGCCCTGGGCACGGCCGACTCGGCGATCCCGGACTCCCTGGAGGAACGCGCGGCGCTGTACCGGTCGGTCCTGGACGGCCGGCGCGTGCTGGTCCTCCTGGACAACGCGCGGGACGCGGCCCAGGTGCGCCCGCTCCTCCCCGGCACGGACGGCTGCGCCGCGCTCGTCACCTCCCGGGTGCGGATGGTCGGCCTGGCCGGGGCCCACCTCGTCGACCTGGACGTGATGTCCCCGGAGGAGGCCCTCGCCCTCTTCACCAGGATCGTCGGCGACGAACGGGTGCGCTCCGAGCGCGAGGCCGCCCTGGACGTCGTCGCGGCCTGCGGTTTCCTCCCCCTGGCCATCCGCATCGCGGCGTCCCGCCTCGCCGCCCGGCGCACCTGGACGGTCTCGGTCCTGGCGGCCAAGCTCGCCGACGAACGCCGCCGGCTCGACGAACTCCAGGCGGGCGACCTGGCGGTCAAGGCCACCTTCGAACTGGGCTACGGCGCCCTCGAACCGCCCCAGGCCCGCGCCTTCCGCCTCCTCGGCCTCGCCGACGGCCCGGACATCTCCCTGGCCGCGGCCGCCGCCGTCCTGGACCTGGACATCGAGGACACCGAGGACATCCTGGAGTCCCTGGTCGACACGTCCCTCCTGGAGTCCGCGGCACCCGGCCGCTACCGGTTCCATGACCTGGTGCGGCTCTATGCGCGGGCTTGCGCGGAGAGGGACGAGTGGCCGCCGGGCGAGCGGGACGCGGCCATGTCGCGACTGCTGGACTTCTATCTCGCCACCGCGGCTCGGGTGTATGCGATCGAACGGCCCGGAGACCGGACCGTGGAGCATCTCGAGGCCACCGAGCACCCGGGGCAGCAGTTCCGCGACGACGGCCCGGCGCTGGACTGGTTGCACTCCGAGGCGGCCTGCATTCTTTCCTGCGTACAGCAGTCCCTGGAACCGAAGACCCTCCGGCGGGCCGTGGACCTGCTCCTGGCCGCGAAGGACCTCGCCGAGTCAGGAGCCAGTTCGCTCCGCTACGAAGCCGCTGCCCTCGCCGCCCGGGACGCCTCGGCCGCTGTCGGTGACGCCTACGCCGAGGGGCGGGCACGCACCACGCTGGCCCAAGTGCTCAGCCGTGCCGGCCGTTGGGAGGAGGCCGGCGAGGAAGCCGAGCGGGCCATCGAACTCGGGCGCCGCACCGACGATCCCTGGACCAACGGCAACGCCCACAACGAACAGGGCATCATCACCAACTGCCAGAACCGGCGCGCCGCCAGCGAAGCCCACCTCCTGGCAGCCATCCACGCGTTCCGACTCGACGGCAACAGGGCCGGGGAGGCGAGTGCGCTCTGCAATCTCTCGCGCGTCCTGGTGTCCTTGGGCCGCGTCACCCCGGCCATAGACCTGGTCCGCGAAGGCATCGCGATCTACGACCGGCTCGGTCTCACCTTCCGTCTGGCCAATGCCCGCTACGCGCTCGGCATCGCGCTCGGTCACGCCGGGAGACACGGTGAGGCGCTGGACGAGCTCACCGACGCGCTGCAGACGTTCGTCGAGAACCGGCAGCGTCTGTGGGAGGGGACGACTCACTTCCGCATCGCGCAGGTCCATCTGGCGGCCCGCCGGCCTGCGCAAGCGGCCCAGCACTCGGAGCAGGCGCTGTCGACGGGATGCATCGGCGGCGAGTGGATGCGGGCCAACATCCTGACCCTGCTGGGCCGTTCGCTCCAGCAGCTCGGCGAGACCGACCGCGCTCGGGCATGCTGGCGTGAGGCCCTCACGATCCACGAGGCGGCGGGCGCGCCGGAGGCGGACGAACTGCGGGGCCTCCTCCACCCGGCCGTGGCGGGCTGACCCCGCGTCCCGGCGTTCATCGAACGTTTATGGGCTGCTGCCACTCTTTGGTCATCGGGTCCGTCGCGTCGGGGGGCAGACGGGCCGAACGGGGCTCACGGATAAGGTGAACGCCCCGGAACGCCCGTTCGGCAGCCCTCGGGGGAGTTGCCGAACGGGCGTTGCCACCTCAGCGCTCTGTCACAGGGGAGTTCGCACATGAGCAACACCGAGAAGAACACCGAGGACATCACCACCCTCGACAGCCACATGCCGGCCCCGCCGAGCGACGGCACGATCACCACGCTCGACAGCCACATGCCGGTCCCGCCGAGCGACGACACCGTCACCACGCTCGACAGCCACATGCCGGCCCCGCCCGCCCTGGACCTGGACGGCAAGTAAGTCCCAGAACACTTCCATCCCGACGGGGATCGGCCGCGGTGGCGCGGAGGGGGAGCCACCGCGGCCGAGGTGTGTCCGGGGGCCGGTGCGGGGGGCGGGATGGCGGCGCAGCTCATGGGCGTACCGGACGCGTCGGGGCGTGTGTGGCGGGTGAGGCTCGCCGGGCGTAGCGTCTGCCGTGAGAGCGGTGACGGGTCCGCGCACGGCCCCCGCACCCCTCCCACCAGCGACGGCCGCCGTCTGGAACCCCCTTCCGTGCCCCGGTACGACGGCCGTCCCGCCCGAGGGCCGGGTTACGCCGTCCGGGCCGTTCCCGTCCCCTTCTCCGCATCCAGCGCGTACACGCAGCGGTCCTTGCTGCACGCGTAGACGATGCCGTCCCGCACGACCGGGGAGCCGGTGATCTCGCCGCCCGTGGCCAGCTTCCAGCGCAGCCGGCCGTCGTCGGCCTTCAGGGTGTACAGCAGGTGGTCGGTGGAGCCGAAGTGGATGCGGCCCTCGGCCACCGACGGCGCCCCCACGATGTCGCCGCCCGCCTGGAAGCGCCACTTGGGCGTGCCGGTGACGGCGTCCAGGGTGTACAGGCCGTTGCCGCTGCCGACGTGGACGTGGCCGCCCGCGACCAGGACCGGCTCGATGGAGGCGCGGCTCTCCGTGGCGATGCGCCAGCGGTCGCGGCCGTCGGTGGCGTCGAGGGCGTAGACGGTGCCGAGGTAGTCGGCGAGGTAGATGCCGCCGCCGGTGACGGCGGGGCCGGGCGCGTAGGCGGGCGGGCACAGGAAGACGGCCGGGGCCTCGAAGTGCCACTTGACGTGCCCGGCGGCGATGTCGATGGCGAGGACACGGGTGCCGGCGCTGACGTAGACGTAGCCGTCGGGTGCGGGGGTGAGCCGGACGGGGACGCCGCCGCAGGAGGCCGCGTCGCCGATGGGGTAGGACCAGCGCTCGTCGCCGGTGCGGGCGTCGAGGGCGCGCAGCCGGGCGTCCTGCCAGACGTAGACGGTGCCGTCGTGGACGGTGGGGCCGGCCTCGGGTGACTCGAAGTCGCTCTGGGCGCCGGTGAGCTCCCACAGCTTCTGGCCGCCGGCGGCCTCCCAGGCCTGTACGCCGCCGCCGCGGGTGCCGGTGACGACCGTGCCGCGGTCGGCCTTGAGGGAGTAGACCCAGGCGTCCGTCTGGAGGCGCCAGAGGTCGGTGCCCTCGCGGGCGTCCAGGGCGAAGAGCGTGGGCCCGTCGGAGGCGTGGATGCGGCCGTCCGCGACGGCCATGGACCAGGCGACGTCGCGGGTCTTGAAGCGGCGCCGGCCGGTGGCGACGTCGAGGGCGTGCACCTCGAAGGAGGTGACGTAGACGAGGTCGTCGGCGACGGCGGGCGTGCCCCAGACGTCGTTGGACATGCGGAAGCGCCACGGCCGCCAGGAACCGGGCGTCTCAGGGGCGGGCGCGGGCGGCTGCGCCGGGGCGGGGTCGGTGCCGTTGACGCCGCTGCCGGGGCGGGGCTTGGACCAGGCGGCGACGAGGCCGGCCTCGGGCGGGGGCGCCTTGACGGCGGCGGCGCGGGCGTCGGCGACCCGCGGGCCCGGACCGATGGGCACGGGCGCGCCGGCCAGCCGTACGGGGCCGGTGTCGGGGGTGCCGGACGGGGAGCCCACCGGGGCGGGCGGGTGCGGAGGCGGGGGCGGGGGCAGGACGGGGTGGGCCGACTGGCCCGGCCGGTGTCCGCCGGTGCTGCGGCCCGCGGCGGGGGCCGGCTTCGGGGCGAGGCGGCCGCCGCGGCGGGTCTCGATGAGGGCGACGGCCTTCTCGGGCAGCCAGGCGCTCGCGGTGCCGCTGTCGTCGGAGCCGGAGCCGAACAGGTGCGGGGCGAGCTGCGCCTGGAGGTCGGCGGGGGTGGGCCGGGCGGCGGCCTCCATCTGCATACAGGACTCGATCAGCGGGCGCAGCTCGTCGGGCAGGCCCTCCAGGTCCGGGCCCTCCCTGAGCAGCATGAAGACCGTCTCGACCGGGTTGGCGCCGTGGAAGGGCGGGTGGCCGGTCGCGGCGAAGACCAGGGTGGAGCCGAGCGAGAAGACGTCGCTGGCGCCGGTGACGCTGCGGGAGTCCTTGGCCTGCTCGGGGGACATGTAGGCCGGGGTGCCGACGGCGACGTTGGTCATCGTCAGACGGGTGTTCGACACGCCGGAGGCGATACCGAAGTCGATCACCCGGGGGCCGTCCTCGACGACGAGGACGTTGGAGGGCTTGAGGTCGCGGTGGACCAGCCCGGCGCCGTGGATGGACTGCAGCGCCTCGGCGACGCCCGCCGCGAGCCAGCGCACGGCCTGGGCCGGGAGCGGCCCGCACTCGTTCACTATCTCTTCCAGCGAGGGCGCGGGCACGTACGCGGTGGCCAGCCAGGGCACGGCGGCGCGCGGGTCGGCGTCGACCACGGCCGCCGTGTAGAAGCCGGAGACCGCGCGGGCCGCCTCCACCTCGCGCGTGAAGCGGACGCGGAAGAGCTGGTCCTCGGCGAGTTCCGTCCGGACGGTCTTGATCGCCACCCGCCGGCCGGACGCCGAACGCGCGAGATAGACCAGCCCCATGCCGCCGGCCCCCAGCCGTCCCAGCACCTCGAACGGCCCGATCCGCCGCGGATCGTGCTGCGTCAGCTGATCCACCACTTGCCTGCCACCTCCCCGTACGGGCCGCGTCACCCACGTATGTACGCGACCCCGTGCAGCGTCTCACCACCGCACCGCCATGGCGGCACGCACCCCGATTCTTCCTGGCGGAGCGCCGGGTTGCGAACCTGGTGAGAATTGGGGTGTCAGACCGCAAACAGGGGCAAAACCATCCGCTCAGCGCTCCAGGACGGCGAACGACGCCCCCTGGTTGTCGGTGACCACGCCCACAGTGCCGTAGGAAGTCGTGAACGGCGCGGCCTGGACCCGGCCCCCCAGCCGGCTCACCTCCGCCAGGGCCGCCTCGCAGTCCTCGACCCGGAAGTGGACCAGGAAGTGCGGCGGCATCTCGGTGGGGAAGACGTCGGTGACGGGGGCCCGCCCGAAGTCGGGCTCGGCGTCGGGGCCGAACAGGGCGTCGTGGAAGAGGCCGCCGTAGAAGACGTTGGCGCCCGCGGTGTCCCGGGCGTACAGCTCGGCCCAGACGAAGGTGCCGGGCTCGTGCCGCACCCCGAAGCCGGGGTGGGTGCCCGGCTGCCACAGGCCGAAGACGGCGCCCTCGGGGTCGGCGGCGAGCGCGGAGACGCCCAGCCGGCCGACGGGCAGCGGTGCCGCCACCACCTGCCCGCCCGCCTCCCGGACCCGCCGGGCCAGCGACTCGATGTCCGGGCTGGCGAAGTACACCGTCCAGACGGTGGGCATACGGCCGTCCGTCTTGTGGGCCAGCGCGGCGACCGGCTCGCCGCCCTTCAGCGCCCGCACGGAGCCGCCGTACCACTCCTCGAAGGTCCATCCGAAGAGCTCACCGTAGAACCGTTTCCCCGCTTCCACGTCGGGAAGCTGTGCGTCCACCCATGCGGGGACGCCCTCCGTGACCCGCGATGCCCTGTTTTCGGCCATACAAGAAAAGTAACGGCCGTTCACGCAGCGCGCAGACCAGGCACACCTCGCTCCGATCCCCCGTGCACCCCATTTGCAGTCGGCCGAATCGCGCTCCCATCACCCCTCGGTAAGCTGACGACATGACAGGACAAGTGCGTACCGTTGACGGCCGCGTGGCCGGTCGGCGTGGGCAGGCCACGCGGCAGAAGCTGCTGGACTGCCTCAGTGAGATGCTCAGCTCCTCTCCCTACCGGGACGTCAAGGTCATCGATGTCGCCCGGAAGGCGGGCACTTCGCCCGCGACCTTCTATCAGTACTTCCCGGACGTCGAGGGCGCCGTCCTGGAGATCGCCGAGCAAATGGCCGCCGAGGGCGCCGGGTTGACCGATCTGCTCGAGGGCCGCAGCTGGGTCGGCAAGGCCGGGTGGCAGACCGCGCAGGAACTCGTCGACGGTTTCCTGGAGTTCTGGCGCAAGAACGAGGCGATCCTGCGCGTGGTCGACCTCGGGGCCGCCGAGGGCGACAAGCGCTTCTACAAGCTCCGCATGAAGATCCTGAACTCGGTGAACAGCTCCCTGGCGGACGCCGTCACCGAACTCCAGTCCAAGGGCAAGGTCGACAAGGACGTCAACCCGGCCGCCGTCGCCGGCTCGATCGTCGCCATGCTCGCCGCGGTCGCCTCCCACCAGAAGGGCTTCACGTCCTGGGGCGTCAAGCAGGCCGAACTGAGGCCCAACCTGGCGCTGTTGGTCCACCTGGGCGTGACGGGCAAGAAGCCGACGAAGTAGCCGCAGATCTTTCCCCACCGTCTTGTCAGGCGCCCCCATAGGGGCGCGGGGAACTGCGCGAAGAGCGAAGGACGGCCGTGAGCCCGCGACGGCGATCAAGCCGGCGATCAAGCCTTACGGCGATCACGAGGGCAGCGGCCGGTCCTTCACCACATGCTTCATCACCAGGGTCGAGGTCAACCGCTGCACGCCCGGCAGAGTAGCCAGCCTCTCGTCATAGAGCCTCTGGAACGCCGCCAGATCGGCGGTGGCGACCCGCAGCAGATAGTCCGGCTCCCCGAACAGCCGCTGTGCGTCCAGCACGTGCTCCACCTCGGTCAGCGCGCGCTCGAACTCCACGACCGTGTCCCGGTCCTCCTGCCGCATGGACACGAAGACGAGCGCCTCGAAGGACAGCCCCACCGCCGCCGGCTCCACCACCGCGCGGTATCCGCTGATCGCCCCCGACCGCTCCAGCTCCCGCAGACGCCGGTGACACGGCGAGACACTCAGCCGCACCCGCGCGGCCAGCTCGGTCACGGTCAGCCGCCCGTCCTGCTGGAGCTCGGCAAGAATTTTCCGGTCCACGTCGTCCATGGGGCAGATCTTCCCTCATCGTACGAGAGGGCGGGCAAGATCCGGGAACACTTTCGGGGCATATGCGCATAGCGTTCCCGGTATGGACTCGGCTGCCCTCCTCTCCTTCCTCGCGATCGACCTGCTGCTGGTGTGCGTACCGGGCGCCGACTGGGCGTACGCCGTCGCCGCCGGGCTGCGCGGCCGCTCGGTCGGCGCCGCGGTGGGCGGTCTCGTCGCGGGCTACGCGCTGCACACGGCTCTCGCGGCGGCGGGCCTCGCCGTGCTGGTGGCGGGCTCCCCGGCGCTGCTCACCGCACTCACCGTGGCGGGCGCCGGCTATCTCGTACGGCTCGGCTGGGGCGTACTGCGCCGCCCGGGCGTTCCCGGCGCCGACGAGGAGCCGGTGCGCGGCGGCACCACGGGCGTCTTCCTGCGCGGCGCCACCATCAGCGGCCTGAACCCCAAGGGACTGCTGCTCTACCTGTCGGTCCTGCCCCAGTTCCTCACCACAGACGGCGACCGCCTCCCGGTGCCGGCGCAGACCGCCGCGCTCGGAGTGCTCCACATGGCGTGCTGCGCGGCCGTCTACCTCACCGTCGGCGTCGCGGCCCGCGCCGTCCTGCGCGCCCGCCCTGCGGCCGCCCGCGCGGTCACCCGCACCTCGGGCGCGGCGATGCTGGGGATCGGCGCGTTCCTGCTGGTCCAGCGCCTGGCCACGCTCTGAGCCCGGCGCCCGCTCCTTCGGTACGAGCCGGAAGTGGGGCCGGCCTCCGAGGCGGGGGTGCTGGGCCCGGGTGAGCCCGTGCGGCGGTGCCGGACATACTCGGGGCATGGCACAGGATCTGCACGAGCTGCTGCGGTCGCTGCGGGTGTGGGACCCGCAGGTCACCGAGCTGCCGCCGTTCGACCCCGGCACCGCGCCCGCCGAGCCGCTCGACCTCTTCACGCGGTGGTTCGCGGAGGCGGTGGCCGCAGGACAGACCGAGCCGCACACCATGAGCCTCGCCACGGCGGACGAGACAGGCCTGCCCGACGTACGGACCGTGATGCTGCACGGCGCCGACGCCGGCGGCTGGGCCTTCGCCACCCACGCGACGAGCCGCAAGGGCCGCCACCTGGCCGGCCGGCCGTACGCCGCGCTCGGCTTCTACTGGCCGGTCCTCGGCCGCCAGGTGCGCGTCCGGGGACCGGTGACCGCCGCGCCCTCGCAGGAGGGGCAGGCGGATCTGCACGCCCGCTCCACCGGGGCGCTGGCCGCCGCCCTCACCGGCCGGCAGAGCGAGGTCCTCGGCTCGGCCGACGAGTTGGCGCGGGCCTCGGAGGCCGCCTGGGAGCGGGCGCGCCGGCACCCCGACGCGCCGGTCCCGTCCTGGACGCTGTACCGGCTCCGCCCCGAGGAGGTCGAGTTCTTCCAGGGGGAGGAACGGCGCCGCCACGTACGGCTCACCTACCGGCGGGCCCAGGACGGCTGGGTGCGCGAACTGCTGTGGCCGTGACGCTCAGGCGGCCGTGACGCCCTGGGCGGTGGAGTCCTGGACGGTGGGGTCCTGGACGGTGGGGTCCTGGACGGTGGGGTCCTGGGCGGTTGGTTCTTGGGCAGTCGACTCTTGGGCGGTGCGGCCCGGGGCGGCGCGCGCTTGGGGCGTGCGGGCTTGGGGCGTGCGGGCTTGGGCGTCGGGGTCCTGGGCCGTGAAGTCGTACAGCGCGAAGTCCGCCACCGGGCGGTAACCGATCCGCTGGTACAGGGCGTTGCTGGTCGGGTTGGCCAGGTCGGTGAAGAGCAGGACCTGTTCGGCGCCGCGCTCGCGGGCGAGCCGGCTCACCTCGGCCGTGACGGCTCCGGCGTAGCCCCGGCCGCGCAGACGGGCCGGGGTGTAGACGGGCGCGACCCGGATCTGGCCGGCCACCGGCGGGGTCAGTCCGGCCATGGAGAGGGGGGTCCCGTCGGGGGCCTCCCAGAGGACGACACCGCCGTACGCGAGGCGGGCGTCCGCCCAGGAGCCGCCGCGTCCGCCGTCGTCCTCGCCGATGTCCCGGTGGAACTCCCCGAACCAGCGCACCAGCAGGTCCCGGTCCGCCTCCTCGGCGATCCTCGGCCGCCCCTCGGGCACCGGCTGCGGCACGGTCAGCGCGTCCAGCCGGTACAGCCGCTGCCGCTGCCGCTCCCCCACCTCGGGCGTCACGCCGGTGTGCCGCTGCCAGGCCTCGGCGAAGAGGCCGGCGGTCCCGGCCTCCGCACCGACGCCGGGGACCCGGCGGCCCACGGCGGCCAGGTGCGCCGCCAGCGAGTCGGCCTGCGCGGCGGTGAGCGGCGTGAGGCCCAGCCGGTGCGGCGGGGTGCGGAAGCAGGCCGCCCGTACGGCCCCGGCCTCCTCCAGCACCCCGAAGAAGGGCGCCTCGTCGCCGTACGCGCGCGGTCCGCGCGTGCGCAGGCCCTCGGTCACGGTGAGGACGACGGTGTGCAGATCCGGACGCGAGTGCAGGAACGTTCCTGCACGGGCGAGGAAGTCGTCGAGATCCTCGGTCAGCCGCCAGCCCGCTCCCCCGCCGCTCACGCCGGCACCTCGGGGTCGGTGGCGAGGCGGGCGTGCAGATGGACGTCCCGGAAGGTCTCCCGGCGCTCGTCCTCCCACATCGCCCCGCGCAACGTCCCCTCGTACGGGAACCCGCACCGCTCGGCGACACGGCAGGACACGTCGTGCCCGACCGCGTGGCCCAGCTCCAGCCGGTGCAGGCCGAGGTCGGTCAGCGCCCAGTGCGCGGTGAGCCGCAGGGCACGCGCGGCGACGCCCCGGCCACGGGCCTCGGGCAGCACCCAGTAGCCGACCCGGGCGACCCGCATGAGGTGGTCGATCAGGTTCACGCCGATCTGCCCCAGAGTCGTACCGCTCTCCGCGTCGGCGATCCGGAAGGTGACATCCGCGCCGTCCGCCGCGCGCTCCGCCTTCGCGCGCAGCGAGGCATGGGCGCTCGCGAGGTCCTCGACCGGCTTGAGGGGGGTGTTCCAGCGCCGGAACTCCGGGTCGGTCAGCCCGCGCAGCCACGCCTCCGCGTCGGCCGGGGAGTCGGCGTCCCAGGACACCAGCCGCAGACCGTGGCCGGACACCGGGGGGACCGTGCTGGTGAGGAAACGTTCATGTATCGACGTCATCCATCCATTCAAGCGAGCCCGCGCCCGTTGTCACCACGGACTTCGAACACCGGCACACCTTCCCTGAAGTCGACCTGCGGCTCGCCGGAAGACGGGAGACGGACGGCGGACGGCGGACGGCGGACGGCGGACGGCGGACGGCGGACGGCAGAGGGGAAAGGCGAGAGGGAGACGGGTCTGACGGCACGTCAGGTCAGGACGCCGCGGCGGACCCGGCACCCGCTCGCCCACCGCACGTCGGCCTCGTCCGCGCATCCGCCACACGTTCCGCCACACCACCCCCTCACCCGTGACCATTCCGCAATCAATTCCGGTCTTGACCGAGACCCATCAACCCGGCACGTGATTACGCTCGCGGACATGGCCGACCCCACAGCGTCCGCACCCCCCACGGCAGCGACCCCCGCCGAGCGCCCCGTCTACGTCATCGGCGGCGGCCCTGGCGGACTCGCCGCCGCGTACGCGCTGCGCTCCCGCGGCATCCGTGCCGTCGTCCTGGAGAAGTCCGACGCCGTCGGCGCGTCCTGGCGCCGCCACTACGACCGGCTGCGCCTGCACACCACCCGACGCCTGTCCGCCCTGCCCGGACTGCCGATACCCCGCCGCTTCGGCCGCTGGGTGTCGCGGGACGACGTCGTGCGCTACCTGCGGAAGTACGCCGAGCACCACGACCTGGAGATCGTGACGGGCGTCGAGGTCTCCCGCGTCGAGCGCACCCCGGACGGCACGGGCTGGCTGCTGCACGCCACCGGCGGCCGGCAGCTCACCGGCGCCGCCGTCGTCGTCGCCACCGGCTACAACCACACCCCCCGCATCCCCGACTGGCCGGGCCGCGACGCCTTTCCCGGCGAGTTCCTGCACGCCTCCCACTACCGCAACGCCGAGCCCTTCTCCGGCCGTGACGTCCTCGTCGTCGGGGCCGGCAACACCGGCGCGGAGATCGCCGTCGACCTCGCCGAGGGCGGCGCCGGGCGGGTACGGCTCGCCGTGCGCACGACCCCGCACATCCTGCGCCGCTCCACGGCCGGCTGGGCCGCCCAGTACACCGGCGTCCTGGTACGGCGCCTGCCGGTCGGCCTGGTCGACCTGCTGGCCAGGCCGGTGGCCCGGCTGAGCGTGCCGGACCTCTCCGCGCACGGCCTGCCCCGCCCCGGCACCGGGCTCTACCGCAGGGTCACCGAGGGGGCGATCCCCGTCCAGGACGTCGGCCTGATCGACGCCGTACGCCGGGGCCGGGTCGAGGTCGTGGTCGCCGTCGACTCCTTCGAGGGCGACGCGGTCCTCCTCGCCGACGGCACCCGCGTCACCCCCGACACCGTCATCGCCGCGACCGGCTACCACCGGGCCCTGGAGGGACTGGTCGGCCACCTGGACGTCCTCGACACCCGCGGCCGGCCGGTCGTGCACGGCGCCCGCACCCCGCGGCACGCCCCCGGCCTCTACTTCACCGGCTTCACCAACCCCATCAGCGGCATGCTCCGCGAACTGGCCATCGACGCCCGGAAGATCGCCCGATCCATCGCCCGCCAGGCCGGCCCCGAGGTGTCCCGCCTGCCGTCCTGAGCACCCGGCCGACGCCGTCGGGCGGCGGCGGGCGCCCCTGGCCCCGGCCCTGGGTCCGACGCCGGCCCCGCCCCCTCCAAGCTTCACAATCTTTGCCCGCACGAGCCGTTCCTGAGTATGTGTCCATTCAGTAACCTGACAGAGCGTCAGTTGTCGGAGCTGTCTCGAACTGTCATGACAGGAGCGGGCGGACGATGCTCGGATCGACCCACGGCACCCTCACCACCGACTCCCGCCGGGCCCGCGTCATCGCCTGCGGTGAGCACCGACCCGGGCCCGCCGTCCACGGCCGTCCGGCCGACGACCTCGATGTCAGCGGGCGGCCCCTGCGCGCCGGCGTACCCGAACTGGACCGCCTGTTCCGCCCCGAGTCCGTCGCCGTGATCGGCGCCTCGGACGCCGACGGTTGCCCGGACACCGGCGTCACCCGGCGGTTGCTGTCCTGGGCCGAGCGGATGGGTGCCCGGCTGTACCCGGTCCACCCGGGCCGCGCCGAGGTCTTCGGCTTACCCTGCGTCCCTTCCGTCGCCGACCTGCCCGAGCAGGTCGACCTCGCCGTCCTGCTGGTCGCCGACCCCCTTCCGGTGATCGAGGAACTCGCCGCGGCCAAGGCGAAGTTCGCGGCCGTCCTCGCGTCCGGGTCCGCGGAGACGGACGAGCCGGACGCTGCCGCGCCGGCCCGGCTGGCCGCCGCCGTCGGCGGGTCCGGGATGCGGCTGCTCGGGCCGAACACCGACCTCAGCGTCTTCGAGCGGTTCCGGGACGACCTGCACGGCCCGGCGATCGCCCTGGTGACCCGGTCCGGACATCAGGGGCGGCCGGTGTTCGCGCTGCAGGAGCTGGGCGTGCGGCTCTCCCACTGGGTGCCGACCGGCCACGAGGCCGACCTGAAGGCCGCCGACTTCATCTCCTACTTCGCCGAGCAGCCCGAGGTCGGGGCCGTCGCCGCCTGTGTGGAGGGACTGAAGGACGGGCGCGCCTTCCTGCTCGCCGCCGACCGGGCCGCGCGGCGCGGGGTGCCGGTGGTCGCGGTCGAGGTGCGCCGCACGGAGACGGGCGCACGCCCGGCCGCC
This sequence comes from Streptomyces sp. NPDC053367, assembly GCF_044545925.1. Lineage (NCBI taxonomy): Bacteria > Bacillati > Actinomycetota > Actinomycetes > Kitasatosporales > Streptomycetaceae > Streptomyces > Streptomyces sp. NPDC053367. The sequence continues at coordinate 289,482 of NZ_JBITYN010000007.1, forward strand.
TCCCACACCGGCAGGCTGACCTGCGCGGACGACGTCGTCGACGCGGCGATGCGGCAGTTCGGGGTGATCCGGGTGGACGGCCTCGACGAACTCCAGGACACCGCGGCCCTGCTGGCCCGGGCACGGCCGCCGCGCGCCGACGGGGTCGTGGTGTATTCGGTCTCGGGCGCCACGGGCGCGCATGTCGCCGGCCTCGCGGCCGGGCTCGGCCTGCGGCTGCCGGTGTTGTCCGAGGCCCGGCAGGCGGAGCTGCACCAGTGGATACCGGAGTGCCTGAGCGTGGCCAACCCGGTCGACTGCGGCGGCCCTCCGGCGGGCGACGAGCGCGGGCGGAGGATCATCGACTCGCTGCTGGACGATCCCGAGGTGGGCGTGCTGGTCTGCCCGGTCCCCGGGCCCTTCCCGCCACTGAGCGACCGGCTCGTGCGGGACCTGGTGGACGCGGCGGAGCGGACGGACAAGCTGGTGTGCGTGGTGTGGGGCTCGCCGGTGGGCACCGAGCCGGCCTACCGCGAGGTCCTGCTCGGCTCGTCCCGGGTGGCGACCTTCCGCACGGTCGGCAACTGCCTGTCGGCCGTGCGCGCCTACCTCGGCCACCACCGGTTCGTACGCGGCTACCGCTCCCCCTTCGACGAGGCTCCGCGCACGCCGTCGCCCTCCTACCGCAAGGCGCGCGAACTGCTGCGGCCGGGCCGCCGGTTGAGCGAGCACGCGGCCAAGCAGCTGCTGCGGGCGTACGGGATCAGGGTGCCGCGCGAGCAGTTGGTGACCAGTGCGGCCGCGGCCGTCCGGGCGGCGGGGCAGGTGGGCTACCCGGTGGTGCTGAAGGCGTCCGGCGCGCGGGCCGCCCACAAGAGCGAGCTCGGTCTGGTGAAGGTGGGGCTGACGTCGGCCGCGCAGGTCCGTGACACCTACCGGGAGCTGACGGAGGTCGCCCGCTACGAGGGTGTCGACCTCGACGGCGTCCTCGTGTGCCAGATGGTCGGGCACGGTGTGGAGATGGCGGTCGGCATCTCCCACGACGAGTTGTTCGGGCCGACGGTGCGGGTCGGACTGGGCGGGGTGCTGGAGGAGGTGCTGCGGGACACGGCCGTACGCGTGCCGCCCTTCGGTGAGGAGCAGGCGCGGACCATGCCGGCCGAACTGCGCGGTCGGGCCCTGCTGGACGGGGTGCGGGGGCGGCCCCCGGCCGACGTGGACGCGCTCGTGGAGGTCGTCCTGCGGGTGCAGCGCATGGCGCTGGAGCTGGGTGACGACCTCGCCTCGCTGGCCATCGACCCGCTGATGGTGCTGCCCCGCGGGCACGGGGCCGTGGCACTGGACGTGCTGGCGGTGTGCCGCTGAGATCACGACACCCGCGACCGAGCCCCCGCAGCCGGCGCCCCTCAGCAGGCAGAGCCCCGCGTCACGCCGGCGCCGGTGCCGCCGCCCGGCCCCGCCGGATCACCAGCACCATCAGCGTGGCCGCCGCGCACAGTGCGCCGGAGGCGAACCAGACGACGTCGTAGGAGCCGAAGTTGTCGCGGGCGACGCCGCCGAGGAAGGCGACCAGCGCGGCGCCGACCTGGTGCGAGGCGAGCACCCAGCCGAAGACGATGGCGCTGTCCTCGCCGTAGTGCTCGCGGCACAGGGCGAGGGTCGGCGGGACCGTGGCGACCCAGTCCAGTCCGTAGAAGACGATGAAGAACACCATCGGCAGGTGCACGTTCGGCGCCAGCAGCAGCGGCAGGAACAGCAGGGAGACACCGCGCAGCGCGTAGTAGACCGCGAGCAGCCGGCGGGCCTCGAAGCGGTCGGTGAACCAGCCGGAGGCGATCGTGCCGACGACGTCGAAGACACCGATGACGGCGAGCAGCGACGCCGCGGCGGTGACCGGCATGTGGTGGTCGTGGGCGGCGGGTACGAAGTGGGTCTGGATCAGGCCGTTGGTGGAGGCCCCGCAGATCGCGAAGGAGCCGGCCAGCAGCCAGAACGGCCCGGTGCGGACGGCCGAGAACAGCACGGTCACCGCCCGCCGAGCGGCCCCCGGCACGGGGGCGGGCTTCGGCACGAACTCCCCGGCTCCGTAAGGCCGCAGGCCCACGTCGGCCGGATGGTCGCGCAGCAGCAGCCAGACGAACGGGACGACGGCGAGGGCGGCGAGCGCGACCGTGACCGCGGCCGGGCGCCAGTCGTGGTTCTCCACGATCCAGGACAGCAGCGGCAGGAAGATCAGCTGTCCGGAGGCGGACGCGGCGGTGAGGATGCCGGTGACCAGTCCGCGCCGCGTGGTGAACCAGCGGTTGGTGACCGTCGCCGCGAACGCCAGCGCCATGGAGCCGGAGCCGAGACCGACCAGCAGGCCCCAGCACAGCAGCAGCTGCCAAGGCTCGGTCATCCACACCGTCAGCCCCGAGCCGAACGCGATCACCGTCAGGGCCACGGCCACCACCCGGCGGATGCCGAAGCGGTCCATCAGCGCGGCCGCGAACGGGGCGGTCAGCCCGTACAGCGCCAGGTTGATCGAGACCGCCGCGCCGATCGTGCCGCGTGACCAGCCGAAGTCCTCGTGGAGCGGGTCGAAGAGCAGACCCGGCAGGGAGCGGAAGGCGGCCGCGCCGATGATCGTCACGAAGGCGACCGCGGCGACGAACCAGGCGCGATGGATGCGCCGCCCGTGCGAGGCGCCCTTGGCGGTCTCAAGGTTCTCGGGGCTCTCAGTGCTCTCCGGGCCCTCGGGGTTCTCGGCGGGCTCTGCCGCCCTCTCGGTTGTCTGGCTCACGTCATCCAGCCTCCCGGTGCGGGCCCACTCCCATCGAGTGGCCCGAAGGACAGCGTTCGCTAGGATCGGGCCATGAGTCAGGACCGGGCCGTGAGCCATGAGCCGGAGTTCCGTCCGCACCGCGTCGTCGTCCTCGCCCTCGACGGGCTGCTGCCCTTCGAGCTGGGCATCCCGCACCGCATCTTCGGCCGGCCCAAGGACGCCCAGGGCCGCCATCTGTACGAGGTGATCACCTGCTCGGTGCGCCCGCCCGGCCCGGTCGAGACCGACGCCGACTTCGCCGTCCACGTCGCCCACGGGCCGGAGGCCCTCGCCACCGCCGACACCGTGATCGTCCCGGCCTCCTACGAGCTGGGCCCGGTCTTCGAGCAGGGCGTGCTGACCGAGGAGCTGGCCGCCGCCTTCACCCGTATCCGCCCCGGGACCCGGCTCGCCTCGATCTGCACCGGCGTGTACGTCCTGGCCGCCGCCGGGTTCCTCGACGGGCGGCCCGCGACCACGCACTGGGCCGACGCCGCGCACTTCCGGCAGGTGTTCCCACAGGTCGACCTGGACCCGGACGTGCTGTTCATCGACGACGGCGACGTGCTGACCTCCGCGGGTGTCGCGGCCGGTATCGACCTGTGCCTGCACATCGTGCGCCGTGACCACGGCACGGCTGTCGCCAACGAGGTCGCCCGCCGCACCGTCGTACCGCCGCACCGCGACGGCGGGCAGGCGCAGTACATCGAGCGGCCCGTGCCCGATCCGCAGACGGCGACCACGACGGCGGCCCGCGCCTGGGCGCTGGGACGGCTGCACGAGCCGATCCAGCTGCGGGACATGGCCGCGCAGGAGGCGATGTCGGTGCGCACCTTCACCCGCCGCTTCCGGGAGGAGGTCGGCATCAGCCCCGGCCAGTGGCTGACCCAGCAGCGCGTGGAACGGGCCCGGCATCTGCTGGAGTCCACCGGCCTTTCGGTCGACCAGGTCGCCCGTGACGCCGGTTTCGGCACGGCCCAGTCCATGCGCCAGCACCTGCAGACGGCCCTCGGCGTCACACCGACCGCGTACCGCCGCACCTTCCGCATCAGCCGCGACTCGGCCCCGCCCCGCACGGACACCCGGGACGGCGGCAGCAAAGACGGCGGCAGCCTCCTCGCCCGGCACACGACCGAGCGCACCACCCAGCACATGACCAGCCACATGCGACAACGGTAGGAGCCGGCACCGACAACGCCCCCACACGCCGCCCCCAGCCTGTGGACAACTCCCGCGCCACAGAAAAGAGAGGGCCCTCGGAACTTCCCGAAGAGTTGTCCACAGCCTGTGGAGAAGAAAGCCGTGCACGACGCCGGCGCGGCGGAGGTAGCCGAAGGCGGCCGAGCCGGGTCGCCCCACAGGGCTCCGGCCTGCGGCGCGCAACTGCCCGCCCCGAGCACGGCATCGCGCGCCGCCGACCGGCCTCGGCGCACCCTCCCCGTCCCCCGGCCTCTGACGAAGCCCCGGGGGAACCGACGCCGAACGACGACCCACACTCGCCGAGGGCTCCCGTCACCGAAACCCTCGCCGTCCCCTCGCGGCGAATCGCTGACCACAAGCGTGATCAAACGGACACGAGACGTCAACACCTGTACGGCAAATAATTACTTACGCACCATTTGCGAGCGGGAGCGCACAGAAGCACATCCGGGCGCATCACCGACCACACCTGGGGCACACAGATCCTGATCCGTCAGACGGCCTCGTAGGCCAGCCCTTCGTACGCCGGCAGGCTGCCGCCGTAGGCGACGGACGCCGCACGCGGGCCGGAACAGCGGTCGAGCTCGCACCAGATGCGCTTGCCCCCGCCGTCAGGGCTCCAGCCCCAGCGGTCGGCGAGACCGTCGACGAGGGCGAGCCCGCGGCCGCCCGTCTCCTCGCCGTCGGCACAACGCGGCGCAGGGGCGCGCTCGCTGGTGTCGGCGACCTCCACGCGCACGGGCGCGCACCCGGTGGCGGGCGGCAGGGCGAGCCGCAGGACGGCCGGACGGCCGGTGTGCACCACGGCGTTGGTGACGAGTTCGGACACGAGCAGGATCAGCGTCTCGGCCAGCGGCTCGTCGGCCTCCACCCCCGCCCCGGCCAGCCGCGCACGCGCCCACCTCCGGGCCCGCCCCACCTCCGCGGGGTCGGGCCGGACCTCCAGCTGCACTTGAAGCACCTGCACCGCTCACACCATCCGAACCGGCGGACACAAAGGCTCGCGCCTCACGAGGGCCACGATCGTAGCCATTTTCTGCATGACCAGAACAACGGCCAGAGCAAGGGTCACGGAACGTGAATCCCTTGCAGAACAGCTTGGTTGACGTTCCGTCACCCCAACAAGCGCTTCGGGCATATTCCAGCGCGAAGGAGTACCCCTGCGGCATACTGTGCGACGCTCGTCAAAGGGTGTCGAACAGGCGGGTGCTTCTCGCACTCCCGCCCCGCGAACCGCGGCGCGCACCGCCCGGTCCGGGGCCGCCTCGGGGGCTGCTCCGGCATGGCTCGTCCTCGGAACCACTCGCATCTCACACAAGGTACCGGAGCCCGGCACCGACTCCGGGACGTGACGAGTCCCGCCGAGGACACAACCCGATATCAACGCTCCGTGATTTCGGTGCGCCACGATCAGCGACATCCCGGCCGCCCGTCACCCGGCCCCGGCCGTCGGCTCGCCCGCCTACAGCTCTTCGGCTCGGGCACCGCGTACGACTGCCTCGTCCACCAGCAGGCGGGCCTCGGCGATGCCTGGAACGCCCCGATGCGCCGGCCGAACTGTTCGCGCACCCGCGCGTGTTGCACCGCGGGCCGGCACGTCCGTCCGGTCCGGCCCGAGCCGCCCGGCCGCCGCGAGGAGCGCCGACGCCGCCTCGCGGAGCCTCAGTCCGGGCACGCCCCGCTCAAGGAGAGGCGTCACTCGGGCACGGTGAAGTAGCGGGCGAAGGCGGGCACGACCTCCGCCTCGCCGACCTTGCCGTCGCCGTCGGTGTCCAGTGCCGCGGCGGCCGTGCGCGCGATGTCCTCGGCGACCCCGAGGATGGTGAGCACGCGCGCGGTGTCGTCGACCGTGGCCGCGCCGTCCCCGTCGGTGTCCGCGACGGCCAGGGCCGCGTGCAGGAAGGGCCGGGCGATCTCCGCGAACCGGTCCGGGTTGTCGCGCAGCCGCTTGACCGCGCCGGTCACGAACTCCTCCCGGCTGATGCGCTGGTCGCCGTCGCGGTCCGCCATCCCCGCCATGCCCTGCCAGAACGCCTCCGCCCCGGCATACAGCGCCTGCCCCTTGTCGGAGCGGGCGGGGGTGGCGAACTCCGCGAGCAGCGCCTTGGCCGCGCCGCAGAAGTCCTCTCGCTCGATGTAGCCGTTGCCGTCCTGGTCGAAGCCGGCGAACCTCGCCGCGATCCTGCGCTCGTACTCGCTGCTGACCATGTCTCTCGGGCCGCCTCACATCACGTCGGGATGTATTCCGGCACGGAGCGTACGACGCCGGGCGGCCCGTGGCAGCGGGAAAGCGGGGGTTGTGCCAAGACCGGGGGAATTCCGGGACAACGGTGTGGCAGAGCAGGTCAGGGAGGCGCCTGGTGTGCGCCGGTTCACGCCGGCAGCGGGCGTTCCTCCTCCACGGGCGCCGGGGTGAGACCGTCACGGACGTCCTCGGTGGCCGCCGGGGCGAGCTCGGGGAGGGCTTCCTCGGCTGCCGCCGAGGTGAGATCGGGGTGTACGTCGAACAGGCGGCGCACCCCGAGGGCGCCGATGACACGGTTGACGTGGGAGCCGTCGGGTGCGCCCTCGGCGGGCAGGATCAGCCGCAGCCGGCCCTGGCAGGAGCGCAGCAGACGGCGGGTGGCGATGAGCACCCCGACACCGCTGGAATCACAGAAGACCACCTCGGAGAGGTCGACGACAAGGCTGTGGCGGCCCTCGGCCACCATGTCGTGGACCCGCTGGCGCAGCACCGGCGAGGTCACCAGGTCCAGCTCGCCCGTCACTTGGAGCACGGCCCAGTCCCCGCGCTCGTCATCGGTCACATTGAACGTCACCACCGTGCCCTTCCCTCGCTGAACTTCCAGGAACAGCCCGGAAACGGAAGCAGTCCCTACGCTTCCTGTCAGCGCGGCTGCCCAGCCGCCGTTCCCTGAAACGCCGCTCGGAAAACGGAAACCGAACGGAAGAGGCTTGTTTCCATCGCCTTCGATCCTGTTCGATCGAGTTGCAGGCAAACTGAGTCAGAACTGATCACAGAAGGCAGGCAGGAACGGCAGAAGGCACGAGGTGTACCAAAGGTCCACTATCACTCGTGGCCGTCGGGGGGCGCACATTGCCACAAAGGGGCGTGCGTTGTCAGAGGTGCCGACTACATTCGAGAACGCGGTGGACGCACGCTTGTCACTGACCGGACACGAGCAGGGTGAGGGGGCCGTATGGCGACGAAGGACGCACCGCCCCGCTGGGACCGCAAGATGCAGCAGCGCCTCGCCCGTGGAGAGGCCGCGGCCCTCGGCGAGTTCTACGACCGCTTCGCCTCGCTCGTGCACGGCCTCGCCCACACCGTCCTCGGTGACGAGCGCGCCGCCGACACCCTCACCCGCGAGGTGTTCGCGCACGTGTGGGAGCACCCCGACAGCTACGACCCCAAGCAGGGGCCGCTGCGCTCCTGGGTGGCCACGCTGACCCACCGGCTGGCCGTGCAGCGGCTGCGCGCCACCGAGACCGCCGCGCTGGAGCAGGGCGGCGGCGCCGGCACCGCGGAGGAGCTGGAGCGCAAGGTCCGCCACGCCTCCGTCGCCGCCCGCGCCGACTACATCGTCCAGGCCATGCCCGCACCCCTGCGCGCCGCCCTGGAGCTCGCCTACTTCCAGCGCCGCGACTACCGCCAGGCCGCCACCGACCTCGGCGTCACCGAGGACGAGGCCCGCCGGCGTCTGCGCCTCGGCCTGCAACTCCTCGCCACGGCCCACGACGCCGACGACCCGCCTCGCTACGGAGGTGCGGCGTGAGCGAACTGAGCCCGTTCGCACCGGAGCCGGACGACGAGAAGGAGCGGCAGGAGGACGCGCTCGGGCTGCCGCATGCCGGCGACTCGGGCACCTCGGGCACCTCGGGCTCCCCGGGCTCGGGTGCCCCGGGCTCGGGTGCCCCGGGCCGAAGTTCCTCGGGGGCCAAGGGCACGCCGAGTGCCCCAGGCGCTCGTGAGGGCTCCGCCGGGAGCGGCTCGGACGACCCCGGTCACCCCGGTCACCCCGGTGGAAGCACCCCGCCCTGGAGCACCCCCGACGGCCTTGCCCCCGTCGCCCCCGGCGGGAGCGGCGCGGGTGCCTCCGACGACTCGGGCCGCTCCGGCGGGGGCGGCACCGGCGGCACCGGCTCCGGGGAGGCCTCCGAGCCCGGGCGGTCGCCGCGGATACCGCTGCCCCGCGCCTCCGTCGAGGACAGCGGGGTGCCGCTGCCGGACCCGCCGGAGGCCGCGCCGCTGGTGCTGGAGCACCGGGTGCTGAAGGCGCTGCTCGGCGCCTGGGCGCTGGCCGCCTGCTCACCGGAGGAGACCGCGGCCGTCGAGGACCACCTCGGCACGTGCGGCACCTGCGCGGAGGAGGCACTGCGGCTGCGCGAGGCCGTCGGGCTGCTCCAGCGGCCCGAGAGCCTCGACCTCGACCCGGCCCTGCGCACCCGCGTCCTGGCGAGCTGCCTGGAGCGGCGCCCGCCGCGCATCCCGGTGCCCGCCTGGGCCACCGCGTACGACGCCGAGACCGCGCGCCTGGACGCCCTCCTCCAGGACTTCGGCAAGTCGGAGTGGCACGCTCCCGTGCGGCTGCGCTGGTTCGACGACCGGGAGACCTCGACCCGCAGGACGACCGTCGCCGGGGTCATCGCCCACCTGCTGGCCGTCGACGGCCTGGTCGCCCGCGCGCTGGGCCTCGCCGACCCTCTGGGCGACGCCGCGGGGACCCCGGGCCCGGGCACCCCGGCCGAGCGCACGGAGGCGTACTGGCGTGCCTCGCACTTCCCGCTCACCCGCACCGTCCGGGCGCCCTGGCGGGAGCAGTCCCACGCCCTCGTGCGCACGGTGTCGTTCACGGGCGGCACGGCCGGCGGCCTCACCGTGCCGTACGGCGACTTCGAGCTGCCGCTGCGCGACGCCATGACCGACCGTGCCTTCGAGTGCTGGGTGCACGCGGAGGACATCGCCGAGGCCGTGGACTACCCGTACGAGGCGCCCTCCGGCCGGCATCTCAACGCCATGATCGACCTGGCCGCCCGTACGCTCCCGGCCGCCCTGGCCGACCGGCGCCGGGCGGGGCTCGCCTCGCCGGGGCCCGAGCGGCATCTGGTCCCCGCCGGCCGGCCCGGCCGCACCCTCCGCCTGGAGATCGAGGGCACGGGTGGCGGTGAGTGGCTGATCCCCCTCGACTCCCCCGCGGCGGTGGGCTCCGCCGCGCACGAGGTCGCCCATGTCGCGCTGGACGACGTGGAGTTCTGCCACCTCGCCGCGGGGCGGCTCGCGCCGGAGGAGGCGGCGGTGGGGCAGATGGGCGACCGGGAGGCGATCAGGGACGTGCTCTACGCCGCGGCGTCGCTGAGCCGCCTGTAGGGGTGGCCGGTCGCCCGTCGGCGGCCGCGGGCTGTCCGTGGCCGGTCGCGCAGTTCCCCGCGCCCCTAGGGGCGTCGCCCTAGGCGAACACCACCGTCCGGCGCCCGTTCAGCAGGATCCGCCGCTCGGCGTGCCACTTCACCGCCCGCGCCAGCGCCTGGCACTCCACGTCGCGGCCGATGGCGACGAGCTGGTCGGGGGTGACGTCGTGGGACACCCGCTCGACCTCCTGCTCGATGATCGGGCCCTCGTCGAGGTCGGCGGTGACGTAGTGCGCGGTCGCCCCGATGAGCTTCACCCCGCGCGCGTGCGCCTGGTGGTACGGCTTGGCGCCCTTGAAGCTCGGCAGGAAGGAGTGGTGGATGTTGATGATCCGCCCGCTGAGCTGCTTGCACAGGTCGTCGGAGAGGACCTGCATGTACCGGGCGAGAACGACCAGCTCCACCCCCTCCTCGCGGACGATCTCCAGCAGCCGCGCCTCCGCGTCGGCCTTGGTGTCCCTCGTCACGGGGATGTGGTGGAAGGGGATGTCGTACGAGCCCACCAGCTCGGCGAAGTCAGTGTGGTTGGACACCACGGCCGCGATCTCGACGGGCAGCGCGCCGATCCGGGCGCGGAAGAGCAGGTCGTTCAGGCAGTGCCCGAACCTGCTGACCATCAGCAGGACGCGCATCTTCTCGTCGGCCCGGTTGATCTGCCAGTCCATGTGGAAGGAGTCGCCGATCGCGGCGAAGCTGGCGCGCAGCTTGTCCACGGTCACCGGCGGCTCCGCCGAGAAGTGGACGCGCATGAAGAACAGACCCGTGTCGTGGTCGCCGAACTGCTGGCTGTCCTCGATGTTGCATCCGGTCATGAACAGGTAGCTCGACACGGCGTGCACGATGCCCTGCTTGTCCGGGCAGGAGAGGGTGAGGACGTACTGCTCGGCCGGGGCCGCGGTTCGGGGGGACTGTTCGTTCATGCCGAAAAGGGTCCCACACGCGGCCCGGCCGCCGGCAATCGTTCCGCTAGGCGGACCGGGTCAGGATGCGCAGCACCTCGAGGGTGCGCGGCGGCGCGTCCGGGTCCTCGCCGTCGCTGGTCGCCATCCGTACATGGGCGTCGCGTGCGGCCTGGACGGCCTCCGGCCAGGCCGGGTGCTCCATGTAGGAGGACACCGGCGCGTCCGGGCCGACCTGGTGCATGATCCGCAGCACGCGCAGCACCGCGGTGTCGACGAGCGCGGCCTCCTGCGAGTCGCGGAAGATCGTGCCCACGTACTTCTCGGCGGACCAGTTGTCCAGCCAGGTGTCCTCGACCAGCCGGTACACGGCGTCGGTGACGTCCCCGTAACCGTCGACGCCGGCCAGCCAGACGTCGCGCTGGAAGGCGGGGTCGGAGAGCATGTGCAGCGCGGAGCGCACATTGCTGCGCCAGCGCCACCACGGCATGTCGTTGAGCGGCATGCCGCCCATGGTGGAGGAGCGACGGCCGCGACGGGAAGAGTTCTCCGAACCTTGCACGGTCATCGATCGTACGTTCCCCGTCCCAGGGGCCGGACCGGTCCCCCGTAATTCACCCCGATGTCACCCGCTGTTGCCCGAGGGACACTCCAGGGTTAGGGATGTGACGGAATCGTGCGTGGGCATGACCGGCAGGCGACATGACCGCAGCACCTTCCTCCCCCCGCTCACCAGGCCCGTCAGAGCAGGTATCCGCACCGCGGGTGTCCTGGTGGCGTGCGCGTCGCTCGCCGTCGGATGCGGGCTCATCCCCGGCGTCTCGGGGGGCGACGAGGACGGCCCGATCACCGTGATGACCTGGGCCCCGCAGGACACCAACTCCACCAACAAGCCCGGAATGCCCGCTTTCGCCCGTGCGTATGCCCGCTGGGTCAACTCCCACGGCGGCATCAACGGCCGCAAACTGCACGTGGCCACCTGCAACGAGCGCAACGACTCCGTGTCGGCCGCGCGGTGCGCGCGGCGCGCGGTGAAGGAGAACGCCGTCGCCGTCGTCGGCTCCTACAGCCAGCACGCCAACTCCTTCTTCCCGATCCTGGAAGGCGCCGGCATCCCCTTCATCGGCGGCTACGGGATCACCGACGACGAGTTCACCTCCCCACTGTCCTACCCCGTCAACGGCGGCCAGCCCGCCCTGCTCGCCGCCCTCGGCCAGGAACTCGCCGACGACTGCGGCCCGGTGTCCCTGGTGCGGCCCGACACCATCGCCGGCGACCAGCTGCCCGTGATGCTCAACGCGGGCCTGAAGGCGCGCGGACACACGGTCGCCGACGACGTACCCGCCGCGGAGGAGGCCACCGAGTTCTCCGCCCAGACCCGCTCCGCGCTGGGCGGCGCGACCGGCGAGGCGGACCGCACGGGCTGTGTGGTGCCCGCGCTCGGCGACCGCACCGGCACCTTCATGGACTCGTTCCGGCGCGCCCGCGCGGAGTACCCGGAGGTGCGTACCGGCACGGTCCTCGGCAGCGTCGACCAGACCGTGATCGACGCGTCCGGCGGCAGGTCGGGGCCGTACGAGGGGTCGTTCATCACCGGCTGGTACCCGGTGGAGACCGACCCGCGCTGGGACGGCATGAAGAAGGTGATCCGCGAGCAGGCCTTCACCGACACCCGGATCGACCCGGCGGACGCGGGCGTGCAGACGACGTGGATCGCCTACACCGTCCTCAAGGCCGCCCTCGACAAGATCGGCGGCGGTGAGGTGTCCGCGGACACCGTGCGCCGCACCCTCGACGACGGCCTGGAGATCGACACCGGCGGGCTCACCCCCGCCCTGCGCTGGAAGTTCCAGGACCGGCTCGCCTCCATCGGGTTCCCCCGCCTGGTCAACACGGACGTCACCCTGCAGGTGGTCCGCGAGGGCCGGCTGGTCGCGGCCCGCGAAGGCTTCATCGACATGACGAAGACCCTCCAGGGCGCGGACGTCTGACGGCGCCCGCGCCCCGCGCACCTCACAGCTGGGTCGGCTGCCGCTCGGTCAGGCCGTACTTGCGGGCGATGGCGTTCCACAGCCCGGCGGCCTTGTTCTTCTCGGCGGTGGCGGTGCCGCTCGCCGTGTTGCCCTCCTGGGCCTGCCCCGTGACCCGGGCCTGGCCGCCCTTGCAGAACTTCTTCCTGTTGCCGGCCACCTGGTCCGCCCAGGCGGCGTAGTGGCTGTCGGCCGCCGCGGACGCCTTCCAGGCGTTGGTCAGGGCGGTGGTCAGCTCGCCGTTGGCGGGCAGCTGGTCGACGGAGAGGGCCTCCAGCCGGGTCACCAGGCCGTTGCGCTGCTCCGCCGCGGCCCGCAGGTCCTTGGCCGCCTGGCCGAGGTTGTCGCACGACTTCACGTTGCCGACCGCGTTGATCACCGACTGGCGGCTGGTGCCGCTGTCCGCGAGCAGCTTGTCCAGCTCCACGGCCTGCGCCTTCGCCGGGTCCTCGCTCGGCGAGGCCGACGGGGAGGAATCGGTGCTCTGCGCGGTCGCCGGCGTGGACGCGGAGACGTTCTTGGAGTCGTCGCCGTCGTCGCCGCTGCCCATCAGCGCGCCCGCGCCGATGCCCAGCACCGCGATACCGATACCGACCGCCGCGATGACCGCCACCCGGGAACCGGTGCGCCCGCCGCGCCCGCCGTCGCCGCCCCTGCGGCCGCCGTCGCCCGGGTACGCCCCGCCGTGCCCGGGACCGCCCGGACCGCCGTGGTCGTACGAGGGCTGCGGGGCGTAGCCGCCCTGCGGCGCCTGCATCCGGGGCATCTGCTGCGTGGCCCCGCCCTGCTCGCCCGGCTCGCTGCGGAACAGGCCGGCGAACTCGGCGGGCGGCTGCTGCCGCTCGCCGCCGGTGCCGGACACGGGCGGGATGTACTGCGTGGCGTCGGCGTCGGACCCGCCCGCGGCGGGCCCCGTCTGCTGGGCACGGCCCAGGTACGTCGTCGTCTCGGCGGGCGCCTCGGCCCCCGGCGCGCCGTACGCCCCGGCGCCGTGCTGCGCGGAGGGGCCGCCGTAGGGAGCCTGGGGTGCGGCTCCGGGGCCGCCGTAGGTGCCGCCCGGCGTCTCGGGCGGCAGGGCGCCCGGGTTCACGGGCCGCAGGTACTGCGTCGCGCCGTCCTCGGCGGCGGGCGCGCCGGGGGCCACGGGCGGCAGGTACTGGGTGGCGTCCGCGTTCGCGCCGGGCGCGGGGGCGGCCGCCACCGGGGGTATGTAACGGGTGGCCTCGTCGACGGCTGGCGGCAGCGGGGCTCCGCCGTACCCGCCCTGGGCGCCGCCATGACCACCGCCGTGCGCGCCCTGGGCGCCCTGGGGAGCGCCGTAGGAGCCGTGGGCGTCACCGCCGTGCGGGTTCGGGGCGCCGTACGCCTGCTGACCGCCGTACCCGCCCTGCGTGCCGTACGGCGGCTGGGCGCCCGGCGGCGTCTCGGGCGGCAGCGGGCCGGCCGACGGGGCCGGGCCGGGGGCGGGCGCGCCGGACCAGCCGGACTGCTCCGGGGCGCCCCACTGCTGCTGGTCGGGCGGTGTCGGCCACTGCCCGCCGGCCGCCTGGTCGTTCTGGCCGGCCTCCGGACCCCACGGCGTGCCCCAGGCCTGGCCGCCGGGCGGCGCGGCGGCCGGACCGCCCGGAACGAGCGGCGCGCCGCCGTCGGAGGGCAGCACGACGCCTTCGCGCGCGGGCCGCGCCGAGGGCTCCTCGCCCTGTCCACTCTGCGTCACCGGGACTCCTGCCAATGGGGGACCTTCGCCGATCGTCGGCTCACGCTACCGGGTCCCCCGAGCCGCGTGCCACGCAGCTCAGAGAGCGATCTCCTTTCCTGTGACGCCGGTTACAGGGCTGCAGGCCGGTGACGAGGGCTCATGCCGCCTGCTGGAGGTCCAGCCGCGCCCCGAACTCCCGTACCACCGCCTCCTCCCGGTACGGCTCCAGGCGCTGCTGGAAGTCCTCCAGGTACTCCGCGCCCCGGTTGGAGCGCAGGGTCTCCAGGATCTCCACCGCCTTCAGGCCCGTACTGCAGGCCTGTTCGATCTCCCGCTGCTGCACCTGCGCCGTGGCCAGCAGCACATAGCCGATGGCCCGGCGCCGCGCGCGGGAGACCGGGTGCCCGGCCAGGGACTGCTCGGCGCAGCGCGCGGCCGCCTCGGCCTGTCCGAGGTCACGGTGGCAGTGCGCCAACTCGTCGGCGAGATAGGCGTGGTCGAAGTGCGCGATCCAGGCGGGGTCGTCCCCGGAGTCCGGGTCCACCCGCTCCATCGCCGACAGCGCCCGCCCGGTCGCCGTCTGCGCCGCGCGCACGTCGCCCAGCAGGGCGTGCCCGCGCGCCTCCGCCGCGAGGAACATCGCCTCCGCACGCGGGGTCACGACTCCACGCGCCCCCTCCTGCGCCGCCCGCGCCAACTGCGCGATCTCGCGCGGGTTTCCGAGCTGTGCAGCGAGATGGCTCATGGACGCGGCCAGCACATAGCCGCCGTAACCGCGGTCCCCGGCGGCCTGGGCGAGACGCAGCGCCTGGATGTAGTAGCGCTGGGCGAGCCCCGGCTGCCCGGTGTCGACGGCCATGTACCCGGCGAGCTCCGTCAGCCGGGCGACCGCGGCGAACAGCTCCCGCCCCACCGCCTCCCGGTACGAGCCCGCGAGCAGCCCGGACACGACGCTGTTGAGGTAGTGCACGACCACCGGCCGCACATGCCCGCTGCCGTACTGGTGGTCCAGCTCGGTCAGCGCCCGCGTCATGGCCCGTACGGCGGCCACGTCGGAGAGCCCCACCCGCGGGCCCGCGGAGCGCGCCACCTGCGCGTCCGGCGACGAGATCAGCCAGTCCCGGCTGGGCTCGACCAGCGCGGACGCGGCGACCGAGGAGCCGGACAGGAAGTCCCGCCGCCCCACGTCGCTGCGCCACAGCTCACACACCTGCTCGATGGCCCCCAGTACCGTCGGCGAGAACTGGAGACCCACGCCGGAGGCGAGGTTCTTGCCGTTGGCCATGCCGATCTCGTCGATCGTGACCGTACGGCCGAGTTTGCGCCCGAGGGCCTCGGCGATGATCGCCGGGGCGCGCCCGCGCGGCTGCTGTCCGCGCAGCCAGCGGGCCACGGACGTCTTGTCGTAGCGCAGGTCGAGACCGTGCTCGGCCCCGCACATGTTGACCCGGCGGGCCAGCCCGGCGTTCGAGCAACCCGCTTCCTGGATGAGCGCCTGCAGCCGTTCGTTCGGCTGCCGCGCGACGAGAGGCCTTGCGGCCATGCTTTCCGACCCCCTGTGGCTGCGGTGCCTGCCCGTGCACCGGGTTGACGTGTCCTGCGGAAACTCCGGAACGAGTTCCGGCCGTGAAGATCAATGCCCCACGGACATACCGCACATGCGAGGCATGCCAGAATTGCCGGGGTAGATCCGGGGTGAAGGTGCACACCGACCCACCGGTGCCTACCCTTCCCGCGCCGCGGATCCTCCCGCGCGCCCCCGCCTGTGCACCCGTGCGCCCCGGACGCCGAATCGATGCACCGGCCCCGTGCGCGAGCGCGCCCGTAACCCGAGGTGGGCGGCGGAGTTGTGTTCAGCGTGGAAGAGACGATCCCGGGCACCGAGACCGCGCAGATCCCGCAGCAGCGCGGGGAATCCCTGCTGGAGACAGCCGTACGCTATGCCGAGGAGCGTCACTGGGACGTGTTCCCCGGCACCTGGCTGGAGGCCGTCGACGGGGTGCAGCGCTGCTCCTGCGGGGACCCCGCGTGCCCCGTGCCCGGGGCGCATCCGGCGCGGGAGGACTGGGCGACGCAGGCCACCGGCAGCGCGACCGTCGCCCGCCGTATGTGGCAGAAGCAGCCCAACGCGTCGATCCTGCTGCCGACCGGACGGACCTTCGACGCCGTCTCCGTGCCGGAGACGGCCGGCTTCCTGGCGCTCGCCCGGATGGAGCGGATGCGGCTGACGCTGGGGCCCGTGACGTTGACGCCGGCCCGGCGGATGCACTTCTTCGTGCTGCCGGGTGCCTCGGTGAAGGTCCCCGAGCTGGTGCGGAAGCTCGGCTGGTCGCCCTCGTCGCTGGACCTGTTGGCGCTGGGCGAGGGGGACTACGTGGCCGCGCCTCCCACTCGGTTCGGGTCCCGGGGGGCCGTCCAGTGGGCCTGCCGGCCCACTCCCGCCAATCGGTGGCTGCCGGACGCGGAGGAGTTGATCTCGCCGCTCGCCTACGCGTGCGGCCGGGACCGGTAGTTCGGCGACCGCGGACCGCTCGTGGCTGTTCGCGCCCGCGCGGCGGAGCCGCATGCCGGCACGGCCCCGCGCCCCTTAGGTTGGCGTCCATGACGTCAGCCGTACGTGTTCACGACCTCTGGAAGCGGTTCGGGCAGCAGGTCGCCGTGGGGGGCATCGATCTCGAACTGCCCGCCGGGCGGTTCATCGGCCTCGTCGGGCCCAACGGGGCCGGGAAGACCACCACCTTGTCGATGGTGACGGGGCTGCTGCGGCCCGACCAGGGCACGGTCGAGGTCGTCGGGCACGACGTGTGGCGGGACCCCGTGGAGGTCAAGGCGCGCATCGGGGTGCTGCCGGAGGGGCTGCGCCTGTTCGAGCGGCTGTCCGGGCGGGAGCTGCTGGCGTACACCGGGCGGCTGCGGGGGCTGCCCGGCCCCGAGGTCGACAAGCGGGCCGCGCAGTTGCTGGACGTACTGGATCTGGCGGGCGCGCAGCACAAGCTGGTGGTCGACTACTCGACCGGGATGCGCAAGAAGATCGGGCTCGCGGCAGCGCTGCTGCACAACCCCGAAGTGCTGTTCCTGGACGAGCCGTTCGAGGGCGTCGACCCGGTGTCCGCGCAGATCATCCGAGGCGTGCTGGAGCGGTACACGGCCTCCGGGGCGACCGTGGTGTTCTCCTCGCACGTGATGGAGCTGGTGGAGTCGCTGTGCGACTGGGTGGCCGTCATGGCCGCCGGGCGGATCCGGGCGCACGGCCCGATCGCCGAGGTGCGCGGACAGGCGCCCACCCTCCAGCAGGCCTTCCTCGAACTGGTCGGCGCCCACTACCGGGACACGGCCACCGACCTCGACTGGCTGGGCGGCGGCCCCCGATGACGACGCCCTCCGTCACGGCATCCACTGCCACGACCCCCTCCCCCACAGCCCTCACCTCCACCGTCGTACGCCTGAAGCTGTCGCTGCTGCGCAACGGGCTGCGGCAGTCCGGCGGGCGGCGGGCCGCCTATGTCGCGTCGGCCGTGGTCGTGCTGCTGTTCGCGGTGGCGCAACTGCTCGGTCTGATCGCGCTGCGCGGCCACGCCCACGCGGACGCCGTCGTCGTCCTGCTGGCGGCCGTGCTCGGGCTGGGCTGGGCGGTGATGCCGCTGTTCTTCCCCAGCGGCGACGAGACCCTGGACCCGACCCGGCTGGTGATGCTGCCGCTGCGGCCCGGGCCGCTGGTGCGGGCGCTGCTCATGGCCTCGCTGGTGGGGATCGGACCGCTGTTCACGCTGTGCCTCGCCGTCGGCTCGGTGATCGCGGTGGCGCACGGGGGTGCCGCGTACGCCGTCGGGGTCGTCGGCGTGGCGCTGACGCTGCTGGTGTGCGTGGCGCTGGCACGGGCCGTCGCCGCCGCCAACATCCGGCTGCTGACCAGCCGCAAGGGCCGCGACCTCGCGGTGCTGAGCGGGCTGGTGATCGCCGTCGGCGCGCAGGTCGTCAACTTCGCGGTGCAGCGCCTCGGTTCGGGCGGCCTCGGACAGCTCGACCCGGTCGCCGACGTGCTGCGCTGGCTGCCGCCCGCGTCGGCGATCGGCGCCGTGCACTCGGTGAGCGAGGGGGCGTACGGCACGGCCGCCGCGCAGCTCGCGGTCGCCGTGGCGGCGCCGGCGGCGGCCCTCACGGTGTGGGCGCGGCAGCTGACCCGGCTGATGACCTCGCCGGACGGCTCCACCCTCCAGGCCGCCGACCCCGGGCCCCGCGCCCGCACCTCCACCGGGCTGAGCCGGCTGCTGCCGGCCGGGCGCACGGGCACGGTGATGGAACGCAGCCTGCGCTACATCTGGCGCGACCCCAAGACCAAGGCCGCCTGGGTCACCTCGCTCGCCATCGGCCTGATCGTGCCCGTGTTCAACGCCGTCCAGGGCACCGGCTCGATCTACTTCGCCTGCTTCGCCGCCGGGATGCTCGGCATCCAGATGTACAACCAGTTCGGGCAGGACACCTCCGCCTTCTGGATGGTCGCCATGACCATCTCCTCCCCCCGGGACGCCTACGCCGAACTGCGCGCCCGCGCCCTGGCCCTGCTGGTGATCACGCTGCCCTACGCGACGCTGGTGACCGTCGTGACGACGGCCCTGCTGGGCGACTGGGAGCGGCTGCCGGAGGTGCTGGGGCTGTCGTTCGCGCTGCTCGGCGCGATGCTGGGGACCGGGGCGTGGACGTCCACCTCCTTCCCGTACTCCATCCCGCAGGAGGGCTACAAGAACGTCGTCCCCGGCCAGGCCGGACTCGCCTGGATCTCCATCTTCGGCGGGATGGTCGCCGCCGCCCTGCTGTGCGCGCCCGTGATCGCCCTCGAGGTCTGGCTGAACGCCGACGCGGACGGCGAGCACCGGCTGTGGCTGCTGCTGCCGTTGGGCTCGGCGTACGGGGCGCTCCTCACGCTCGCCGGGCTGCGGCTGGCCGCGCCGCGCACCGCCCGCCGGCTGCCGGAGATCCTGACGGCGGTCAGCAAGGGATGAATCAACCCGGCTGCTCCGTCCTCTCGTTGGGTACATCGTGCGTACCGAGGAGGACGGGGGGACGGCGTGGCCAAGTGGTTCCGGCGCCAGAGGAGTTCGAGAAGTACGGGCGGTACGGGCAGTACGGGCAGTACGGGCAGTACGGCGGGTGCAGGCAGTACGGGTGTCCCGGGTGCGGGTGGTGCGGGGCACGCCGCGCAGGGGACCGGCGGGGAGGAGCCGCTCGCCCGAGCCGACCGGCTGCGGCTGGAGTACGCCCGCACCGGTGACCCGGCCCTCCTGGAGCGCGCCGTACAGGCCGCCGAGCAGGCCGTACGGCAGTACCCGGCCGAGGACCCGCGGCACGCCTCCGCGCTGTCGGCGCTGTGCATGCTGACCCGGCTGCGCTGGGAGCGCGAGCGGGACGCGGGCCTGCTGGAGCGGTCGCTGGAGTACGGGCGGCGGGCGGTCGAGGCGTCCCCGCCGGGCGACCCGGAGCTGCCCCGGCACATGTCGTCCCTGGCCACCTCGCTCCAGGAGACCTTCGACCGGCACGGGCGGGTGCAGGACATCGACGAGGCCGTCGCCCTCTACCGGTCGAGCCTCGACCTCCTGCCGGACGGTCATCCCGAGCGCGCCGGCCTCCAGTCCAACCTGGCCAACTCGCTGCTGCGGCGCGCCCGGCGCCACCCCGACCCCGCCGTCCTCGGCGAGGCCGTCCAGCACGCCCGGGCCGCCCTCGCCGGCACGCCGCCCACCGACCCGATGCACGGCGTACGGCTGGTCAACCTCGGCGGCGTGCTGTTCGCGCTGGCCCGGAGCGGGCAGGTGACGCATCTGGTCGAGGCGCACGAAAGGTACGAACAGGGCCTGAGCGAGCTGCCGCCCGGCCATCCCGCACGCGGACAGGTGGAGAGCACCGTACGGCAGCTCCGGCAGCTCCGGCAGCGGTTCGGGTTCTGAGCCGTGCGGGAACTGCGGCTGTACGTGCGGGACTTCGCGGGCCTCGACCGGTGGAGCTGGGAGCTGACCGGGCCTTCCGGCGTCCTGGCCCGGCACGACGTACGCCTCGATGCCTCCCGCCCGGAGTACGAGGCGTTCCTGGACCTCGCCGGGCATGTGCGCCGGCACGCGCCGCCGGACCAGCGGGTGACGCGCGAGCGGGACATCGTGCGGGAGGCCGGGGCGTGGATCGGCGCGGAGGTCCTCGGCCCGGTCGGGCCCGCGCTGCTCGACGCCGCGCCCGCGGTCGTCCGGGTCGTCGTCCCGGCGGACGTACCCGCCGCGCGGCGGTTGCTGTTCGTGCCGCTGGAGCTGGCGCATGTGCGGGGCCGGCCGCTGGGCGCCCAGGACGTGACGCCGGTGATGCAGGTGGGCCCGGCGGCCCCGGCCGCGCAGGAGCCGGACGGGCGGCCGGTGCGGGTGCTGGCGCTGTTCAGCCTGCCGCAGGGCAGCCGCGCGCTGAACCTGCGCCGTGAACGCGCCGCCCTGACCGCCCTGTTCGCGGAGGCGGCCCGCTCCGGACGCGCGGTGGAGCTGCGGGCCCTGCAGTACGGGGTGAGCCGCGAGCGGCTGCGGGCCGTGCTGGCCGACCCCGGCGGCTGGGACGTCGTCCACGTCTCCGGCCACGGCACACCGGGCGAGCTGCTCCTGGAGACCGACACCGGCCACCCTGACCGGGTCACGGCGGCCGGCCTCGCGGGCCTGCTGGGCACGGCCCGCCGCGTCGGCCTGGTCACCCTCTCCTGCTGCTGGTCGGCGGCGCTGACCGTACGGGAGCAGCGCAGGGCGCTGGGGGTGCCGGCCGGCCCGGACGCCGAGGGGGAGCCGGGCGGCGCGCCCGATGTCGGGGTGCTCGCCGCGGAGTTGGTGGCGCGGCTGGACTGTGCCGTGCTGGCGATGCGCTACCCGGTGGCCGACACGTTCGCCGTCGCGCTGGCCGAGGGCCTCTACCGGCGGCTCGTCCTCGACGGTCTGCCCCTGCCGCGCGCCCTCGCCGGTGCGCTGGCCGGGACGGCCGGGCAGCAGGACGGGCCCGCCCTGGCGGCGGCCACACCCGCGCTGTTCGGGGCGCGGGCGGCGACCCTGCGCCTCAAGGCGCCGAGCGGACCCGTGGGAAGCGCCCCCGCCCAGGCCCGCCCAGCGGGTCCGCCCCCTCTCCCCGACCGCTTCGTCGGCCGCGTCGCCCTCATGGCCCGCCTCGGCGCGCTCCTCGCACCGGGCAGCGGAGCGTGCGGGGCGGTCCTGCAGGGGATGCCCGGAGCGGGCAAGACGGCGTGCGCGCGGGAGGTCGTCGAGACCCACGGGCACACCTTCGAGACGGTGGTGTGGTTCAAGGTTGCGGAGCGCAGGGAGACGGACGCGGACGCACAGGCGCGGGGCGCGGCGGCGGAACTCGCGGCGGCACTGGAGGGCGCGGGACTGGGAGCGGCGGACCGACCCCTCGACGACGACGGGGAGTTCGCCGCCGCCGTGGCCGCCTGTCTGACCCGCCGCCGGGTCCTCCTGGTCGTCGACCACGCCGACGCGCTCCTCGACCCGGACGGCACCTGGCGCGACCCCCGCTGGGCACGGCTGACAGAAGCCCTCTCCGCGCATCACGGGCCGGGCCGGACGCTGCTCACCTGCCGTACCCGGCCGCCCGGCGCCGGGCCCCGGCTGCCGTCGGCCCCGGTCGACCTGCTCACCCCGGACGAGGCGCTGCTGCTGGCCCGGGAGCTGCCCCACCTGGCCGCGCTGGCCGAGGGCCGGGCCGCCGGCCTGACCCCGGGCGACGCCCGCCGGTACGCCACCGCCCTGCTGGAGGTGACCCGCGGTCACCCCCGGCTGATGGAACTGGCCGACGCGCAGGCGGCCGACCCGGCACGGCTCGCCGCCCTGCTGGGTTCGGCGGGGCGCACGTGGTCCGAGGGCGGCGGACTCCCGGCGGGCTTCTTCACCGACGGCGCCCCGCAGGGCCGGGACGATCCGGACGACCACCTGCGCCTGCTGAGGGTGTGGGCCGACGGCATCACCGACGGCCTGGCCCCCGCCCACGCCGACCTGTTCCGCTTCCTGTGCTGCCTGGAGGAGGCCGACCGCGTCGCCCCGTGCGTCGAGCACAACTGGCCCGACCTCCGCGCCCGCCTCGGCCACCCCGACGGCCCACCGGCCGACGGCCTCACCGCCCTCGCCGAGCGGGGCCTGATCACGCCGCGCCCGGCATCGTCGTACGCGATCCGGTCGTACGACGTCCAGGCCGCGGTCGCCGAACACGGGCGGGCGGGCGCCGGGCCGGAGCTGCGGCGGCTGGTCGACGAGCGGATGGCCGGGTACTGGACGCGCGTCTTCGAGATGGCGTGGCGGCGCGAGGGTACGGACGCGCAGGGGGCGCCGGCGGCGGGGCCGGTGCTGGCGCGGGCGGGGCTCGCGGCGGCGCCGTATCTGATCCGGCTCGGGCTGGCGCAGGGCGCGGAGGCGCTGTTGCAGGCGGTGCTGCGGCGCGACGACTCGCGGCCGACGGTGGCGCGGGTGATGCCGGTGCTGCACCGGCTCGCCGTACTGGCAGCGTCCGGTGACGGTACGGCGCCGCCGACGGAAGCGCTGGCGGAGGTGCTGTGGGCGACCGATCCGGCGGCGGCCGAACGGCTGGCGCGTACGGCGCTTGCGCGGGCCTCGGAGCGGGGTGACGCGGCGGGCGTGTCGGCGGCGGCAGGCCGGCTGGTCGGGCTGTGTGTGCGGACCGGGCGGCTGCGGGAGGCACTGGAGCTGGCCGAGACCGAGATAGCCCACGCGCGTGCGGCCGGGCTCGGCGGCTGGGCGGGGCTGGTCGGCGAGGTGCACCGGCTGCATGTGCTGGCCGAGCAGGGGCGGGCCGCGCAGGTGCTGGCCGAGGCGGCCGTACTGCGCCGCCGGATGGACGCCCTGCCGCGCACCTCGGAGTCGCGCTCCACGGACGGCACGGTGTGGTGGCGGGTCCGGGAGGAGTTCTGCGACACCGGGCAGCGCGCGGCGATCGAGGCCGGACGGTGGGAGGCGGCGCTGGAGTCCAACGCCGAGCTGTGCGCGGTGAAGGCGTCCCGGGGCGCGCCGGACGTCGATGTGGCGCAGGCCCGCTTCCCCGCGTATCTGCCGCTGCTGCGCCTCGGGCGGGCCTCCGACGCGCTGGCCCTGCTGGAGGAGTGCCGGGAGGTGTTCGCGGCGGCCGACGACACCGTGCACCTGGGGGAGGTGTTCGGCGCGCTCGCCACCGTCGAGGACGCGCGCGGGCGCGGGGCGCTCGCGCTGGCCCGGGGCCGCGACTGCCTGCGCTACGCCTACCGGGGCGGCTTCCCCGCCGCCGTCGCCGTCAGCCACGTCAACTACGGCTCCTATCTGCACGCCCACACCCGCGACGCCGCCGCCGCCGTCGCCCACCACCTCGCGGGCGCCCTGCTCGGGCTCCTCACGGGGGGCCGGACGGCCGACGCGCTCGGGGCGGCCGTGAACGACGTCCTGGTCTTCGGCGCCGACGCCGCCCCCCTGCCCGCCGGCCCGGCCGAGCTGTGCGCACGGGTCGGCCGGGTGCCGGGGGTGGCGCTGGACCGGCTCCTGGAGCGGCTGGCGCCCGACGCGGGGCGGGTGCGGGAGCTGCTGGAGACGGCGGTGCGTGCGGTACGGCGGGAGGCGCGGGCCGCGGGGGCCGGGCGGTCCGGGGAGGGCGTCGCACGGGCCGTGTGGGCGCTGGCGTGGGAGCCCGTCCTCGGTGCGCTGGTCGCCGCCGAGCGGGGGAACACCGCGGCTCGGGTCAAGGCGCGGCAGCAGTTGGAGCGCTACGCCGCGACCGACCCGGGCTTCGGCCCGCTCGCCGGGACACTGCGGCGGGTCCTCTCGGGTGAGCGGGACCCGGGCGCCGTACTGGCGGGGCTCGGGCCCTTCGACGCACCGGTGGCGGAACGGGCGCTGGCCGCGCTGCGGGGTGAGGCGCCTGACGTGGCAGCGGAGTTGTGGCCGGTGACGCATCTGGGCCTGCCCCTGGGCAACCTCCTGGCCGCCGCGACGTCCTACGGTGCCGCCGCCGAGGTCACCCGCGGCATCCTCGACGGCTTCCGCACCGACCCCGACCTCGCCTCCGCCCTGGAGGAGATCCTGGCCGGAGCCCGCGACCCCGCCCTCGCCGCCCGGCCCGCGCTTCCCGCACACCGCGCGCTGGTGGCGGCGGTGCTGCGGTGCGCGGGCGAGATCGACGGGGCGGGACCGGTGCGGGGCTCCGAGCGGACTACTGGGTGAGCACGCCGTCCAGGAACGGCTCGATCGCCGCGCGCCACGCCTCCGGCCGGTCGTAGTGGACGAGGTGTCCGGCGTCGGCCACCTCCGCGTACCGGCCGCGCGGCAGGACGCGGACCATCTCCTGCGCCTCGGCGCGGCCCAGTTCGCCGTCGAGGCCGCGGACCACGAGGGCGGGGCACCGCACCTGGGCCAGCTCCTCCCAGTGCGCGTCGTAGACCCAGGTCTCGCGGGACTTCAGCATCTGCGCGGGCTCGAACACGGGCCGCCAGCCGTCCGGCGACTCCTGCATGACCTCGGCGTAGAAGGCGCCGCGCGCCGGGTTGGGCCGCTCCACCCAGGGGTCGTCCTCGCCGAACCACTTGCGTACGTCGGCGAGCGTGGCGAAGGGCACCGGCCAGGACTCGAACCAGTCCGCCCACTCGCGCTGCGAGGCCGCGCCGAGCGCGGAGGCCCGCATGTCGCAGATGATCAGGGCGCGGACGAGGTCGGGGCGTTTCGCGGCGAGCTGCCAGGCCGTCAGCGCGCCCATCGCATGGCCGACGAGGACGGCCGGGGCGAGGCCGAGCTGTTCGAGTGCGGCCTCCGCGTCCTCGACGTACGCCTCGCGCGTGTAGGCGGCCTGCGGGGGCTTGTCGCTCTGTCCGTGCCCCCGCTGGTCGAGGGCGACCGCGCGGTGCCGCTCGGACAGCCAGCGGGCGGTGGACGCCCAGTGCGAGGCGCGGCCCATCAGGCCGTGCAGTAACAGGACGCCGGGCGTGCCGGGAGCGGCCTCGACGTCGCCTCCCCGCTGCGCGGGGGCGGGCCTGTGGAGGTGGCCGTGCCCTTGGGCCGGGATGGCGCGCAGCGCGGGGGTGTGGCCGTCGGCAGGGGTGCGGCCGTCGGCAGGGGTGCGGCCGTGGGCGCGGGTGTGGCCGTCGGCAGGGGCGTGGCCGTGCGCCGCTGTGTGGCCCTGTCCGGGGACGTCACCCGCCCTTGGGACGCCCTTGAGCCCAGGGGTGTCCCCCACCGCCGGGACGTCCCCCGCTCCTGGGCCGTCGCCTGGCCCGGCCGGGTCGCCCGGTCCGGAAGGGTTACCCGGTCCGGAGAGGTCGCCCGGTCCGGAAGGGTTACCCGGTCCGGAAGGGTTACCCGGTCCGGAGAGGTCGCCCGGCCGGCAGGTGTCGCCCGGCTTGGGAGGATCGCCGTACTCCCAGGCCACGAGGCGTACCCCGCCGCTTCCGGTCACATCGATGCGCCGCGCCATTGCTACCGGTACCCCCAAGCTCTGCTCGGACCGCCCGCTTCCGCTCGGGCGGCGCGGTCCGCCGTTCCGGATCCGCCCTGCCCGTCGTACCGCTCCGCTGTCGTACCGCCGTCGTACCGCCGTTGTGCCGCGGTCCGTGCGGATCACCCGCCATCCGCAGACTATCGAACCCCTATTCGAAAATGCGGTTCTGCCCGGCAACACCCCTCATTCGAGTGACACCGCTCAAGGAATGATCGTCCCCGCCGAGGGGAGACCTTCAACGGGAGGCGGACCGCTCGGGGAAACCGGTCCGAGGGGAACGACCCTGAGAGCTCGGGGCTCCGGGTCGACACAGGGGAGGACAGGCCCCGGCGCCACAAGGCGCCGGGGCCCTCCGCTCGCTCTCGGCACATCCGCCCGCCCCTCCCGGTCGTATGCCTCACGCGACAGCCTGGCACGCGCGGCGCCCCGCCGCTGCGATTCGACGCAGCAGGGCCGGGATTCGACGCGAGTCAGCCCGTGACGCGGGACAGGACGTCAGCGCTTGGCGACGAACACATGCGAGGCGACGTCCGAGTCCAGCTCGGCCGCCTCACCGCCGCTGCCCACCAGCACACCGCCCGCCGACTCGGTCACGCTGACCACCGAGCCGGGCTGCACGCCCGCGCGGCGCAGGGTGTACATCAGCTGGGCGTCCGTCTGGATGGGCTCGCCGATCCGGCGCACCACGACCGTCTTGCCGTCGCTGCCCGGGTCGAGCTCGGCCAGCGACACCATGCTCTCGTCCAGGAACGGGTCCGCGCCGTCCTTCTCGCCCAGCTCCTCCAGGCCCGGGATCGGGTTGCCGTACGGCGACTCGGTGGGGTGGCGCAGCAGCTCCAGCACACGCCGCTCCACGGCCTCGCTCATCACGTGCTCCCAGCGGCACGCCTCGGCGTGGACCTGCTCCCACTCCAGGCCGATGACGTCGACCAGCAGACACTCGGCGAGCCGGTGCTTGCGCATGACGCGGGTGGCCAGCCGGCGGCCCTCGTCGGTCAGCTCCAGATGCCGGTCGCTCGCCACGGACACCAGCCCGTCGCGCTCCATCCGCGCCACCGTCTGGCTGACCGTCGGCCCGCTCTGGTCGAGCCGTTCGGCGATGCGGGCACGCATGGGCACAACGCCTTCCTCCTCCAGCTCGAGGATGGTGCGGAGATACATCTCCGTGGTGTCGATCAGTCCGGACATACGTGCCCCTCGGTGAGATCTGCCGGAGGCTCGACGGTCTCCGGCCCGTGCGCTGGCCCTGGCACCAATTCTGCCGGATACCACTGACAACCGTGCCGCGCAGCCGAAACGACGCCGTACGCGCGGGGACACGCGGCCCCGGGAGCGCGGCCCGGGCGGCCGTATTGACAGCGCAGTGGTCCAGACCGCACGGTGATCCGCGACACAGCCACCGCGAAGGGCGAAGGGGCTCCGCATGGGCGACAGCAAGCTGGCCGACCAGTACTTCGACGCCGCCATCGGCCTGCTGCGCCGCGTCCGCGACGAGGAGGCCGAGTCCGTCGCGGCGGCCGGCGCGCTCCTCGCCGACACCGTCGCCGCGGGCGGCCGGCTGTTCGCGTTCGGCGCCGGGCACTCCTCGCTGGCCGCGCAGGACGTCGTCTACCGCGCGGGCGGCCTCGCCCTGATGAACCTGCTCGCCGTCCCCGGGGTCGTCGGCGTCGACGTCATGCCCGCGCCCCTCGGCTCCGCCCTGGAACGGGTGGACGGCCTGGCGAGCGCGGTCCTGGACTCCTCGCCCCTGCGCGCGGGCGACGCCCTGGTGATCATCTCCCTGTCCGGGCGCAACGCGCTGCCCGTGGAGATGGCGATGAAGGCCCGCGCCCTCGGCGTGAAGGTCATCGGCGTCACCTCGGTCGCCTACGCGACGCAGACCACGTCCCGCCACGTCTCCGGCACCTTCCTCAGGGACCACTGCGACATCGTCCTCGACTCCAAGATCGCCGTCGGCGACGCCGAACTCGCCCTCGACACCGTCCCGGCCCCCTTCGCCCCCGCCTCCACCGTCGTCACCACGGCCCTCCTCCAGGCCGTCATGGCCACCGCCGCCGGCTCCCTCGCCGACCGCGGCCTCGAACCACCCCTCCTGCGCTCGGGCAACGTCGACGGCGGCCACGAGTGGAACGGCCGGGTGATGGAGCAGTACCGGGACCGGATCTTCTACCGGCACTGAGCACGAGCCGGGGCGGGAGATCACTGATCCGTCATCGTCGCCAGCAGATTGGCCACCAGCGGACTCGTCCCGTCCCGGCGCCACGCCGCCGCGACCGTCGTCTTCGGGGCGGGGGCCCGCAGGGTCCGGAAGGCGAGGCCCTTGAGGCGGATACGGCGGATGGCGGCCGGGGCCACGGAGACGCCCAGGCCCGCCTCCACGAGGGCGCACACCGTCTGCCACTCGACCGCGTGCTGGGCGATGCGCGGGGCGAACCCGGCGGCGGCGCAGGCGGCGTTGATGCGGTCGTACAGGCCGGGGCCCGCCTCACGGGGGAGCAGCACGAACGGTTGCCCGGCCAGGGCGGCGAGCGGGACCGTGCGAGGGCGGGCCAGCGGGTGGGACAGCGGGAGGACCGCCACCAGGGGTTCGGCGAGGAGCGTGCGGAAGGCCAGGTCGGGCGCGTCCTCGGGAGGCTCGCGCAACAGGCCGACGTCGATGGTGCCCTCGTGCAGGGCCGTCAGCTGAGGCGCCGTCGTCATCTCGCGGATGTCCAGCTCGACCCCGGGGAAGCGCCTGCGGTGGGCGCCCAGGAGGCCCGGCAGGACCGTCAGGGCGAGGGAGGCGGCGAACCCGACGCGCAGCCGGCCCGTCCGTCCGCCGCCCACCGCGCGGGCGGCCGCGAGGCCCTGCGCTAGCCCGCTGAGCGCCTGGCGGGCGGCGGGGAGCAGCTCCCTGCCCGCCGGGGTGAGCGCCACACGGCCGGGCGGGCGCGTGAACAGGGCGTGGCCGACCTTCTCCTCCAGGCGCCGGATCTGCTGGCTGAGCGGCGGCTGGGCGATGCCGAGCCGGACCGCCGCACGGCCGAAGTGGAGTTCCTCGGCGAGGACGACGAAGGCGTGCAGCTGCGGCAGGGGCAGTTCCGGGCGCTCCATGCCCGGATCATATTGCTGCACGTATCAAAGCTGTTCACCGTGCGTATTCGACGTATCGGAGGCGCTCGCCTAGCGTGCCCGACATGACTGAGCGACGCGCCATTCTCAGCGGTTCCGTGTTCGAGGAGCGGATCGGTTACGCCCGGGCCGTGGTGGACGGCGACCGGGTGCACGTGTCGGGGACGACCGGCTACGACTACGCGACCATGACCATCTCCGACGACGTCGTCGAGCAGGCAGAGCAGTGCCTGCGCAACATCGGCGACGCCCTCGCCGAGGCGGGCTGCGGTTTCGAGGACGTGGTGCGCGTGCGGTATCTGCTGCCCGCGCGGGAGGACTTCGAGCCGTGCTGGCCGGTGCTGCGCCGCCGCTTCGGCGATGTGCGGCCCGCCGCGACGATGATGGTGTGCGGGCTCGCCGACCCGCGGATGCGGATCGAGATCGAGGTCTGCGCGCGGCTGCCGCAAACCCGTTGACGCCCGCGCGGTCGCCCCTGTTCGCTGCTGCCGTGACTGATCTTCGTATCGAACCGGTGGTGGGCGACGCCATGCTGCGGCAGTGGCGGCACGTCCACAACGTGATCGTGCCGCCCGCCGCGATGTCCCTCGACGACGTCCGCGAGCGCGCCGCCCGTCACCGGCTGTGCAACGCCTACGCCGGTGACGAACTGGTCGGCTGCTCGACCGTACGGGCGCCGCAGGGCGAGGAGAGGGCGGTGATGGTCATCGCGCGCGTCCTGCCCGAGCACCGGCGGCGCGGCTTCGGCACCGCCCTGTACGAGGACGGCCTCGCCCACGCGCGCGTGCAGGGCGCCGGGGCGGTGGATACGTGTGTGCTCGCGGTGAACGAGGAGGGCCTCGCCTTCGCCCGTGCGCGCGGGTTCACCGAGACCGAGCGCTACACGCTGGACGGCGAGAGCGACGTATGGATCGACCTGCGGCTGACGTCCGGGGGCTGATCGCCGGATCACCGGATCGCCGGATCGCCGCGGTGCAACGATTCCCCGGCAATCTTGCGGGAACCCTGTGTGGGCTGCGTCACGTTCGAGTTGAATGATTGCAAGTGAGCGAACCGACGCGCCGTTCGTGCGGACGCAGCCTGCAGGGGGTCCAGGTGAGTGCTTCACGGCGTAGTGGGACCACAGACGAACTGGGGCCGGACGAGCCCGAGCAGCCCGACCGCGACGGCTCGGACCTGCTCGCCGCGCTGCTCGACGGCATGGACGCGGCGCTGTGCGCCTTCGACGCGGACGGCGTCGTCACCCACTGGAACCGCGAGGCGGAGCGGATCCTGGGCTGGACGGCCGCCGAGGCCGTCGGCCGGCCGGGGTTCGCCGGATGGGCCGTACGCGCCGCCGACGCCGAGGAGGTCGAAGGGCGCCTGCTGTCCGCGATGCACGCGCCCGGCCGCCAGGTGCACGAGTTCGCGCTGCTCACCAAGGACGGCGGCCGTGTGCTCGTGCGCACCCAGTCCGCCGCCGTGCGCGGACCCGACGGCAAGCCCGCCGGCGTGTACTGCGCCTTCAGCGAGGTCCACGCGCAGATCGACCTGGAGCGGTCCATCGCGCTCAGCGAGGCCCTCTTCGAGGACGCCTCCTGGGGTGTCGTCCTCGTCGACGCCGACCTGCGGCCCGCCGTCGTCAACGCCCACGCCGCCCGCGCGCTGGGCACCGGCCGCACCTCGGCCCTGGGCCGCCCGCTCGGCGAACTCCTCTCCCAGGGGGTGGAGGAACTGG
Organism: Streptomyces sp. NPDC053367; assembly: GCF_044545925.1. NCBI lineage: Bacteria > Bacillati > Actinomycetota > Actinomycetes > Kitasatosporales > Streptomycetaceae > Streptomyces > Streptomyces sp. NPDC053367. Next base: position 319,822 of record NZ_JBITYN010000007.1, read on the forward strand.
AGAGCGCCCTCACCCACGTACTGGCCGAAGGTGCGCCGCCCGCTCCCGCGGAGATCTGGGTGAGCGTACGCACCCCGGACGGCGAGAGGCGCCGCTGCTGGCGCTGCGGCTTCGTCCGGCTCGCCTCCCCGCTCGCCGAGGAACCGGTCCCGCTGGGCGTGGGCTGGCTGTTCCAGGACGTCACCGAGGCCAAGCAGGGTGAACAGGAAGCCTCACTGCTGCGGTTCCGCACCAACCAGCTGCACCGCGCCGCCCGCGCGGCCGCCGAGTGCGAGGACCCGCTGGAGGCCGCCACCGTCCACCTCGACTTCGCGCTCGCCGGGTTCGCCGACCACGCCCTCATCGACCGCGTCGCGAGCGGCGGCACCCCGGCCGAGGGCGAGGACGCCCCGCCCGTACGCCTCGTACGCCTGGCCGACACCCCCTCCGGCGCCCCCGGCCCCAGCCTCCTGGCCGGCCGCGCCGGCCTCCCGGTCCGCTACCCGGCGGGCCACCCCGCCCTGAGCTGCGTCGAGCGCGCCGGCTCCGTCCGCGCGAGCGCCGGCTCCGTCCCCGCCGACCAGGCCCGCGAGTGGGCCCTGGCCCGGCAGTGGCCCGGCGACGCGGTCCACGCCCTGTGCGCGGTCCTGCGCAGCCGCGGGCGCACCCTCGGCGTCGTCACCTTCCTGCGCAGCGCCGGCCGCACCCCGTTCGAGCGCACCGACGCGGCGTACGCCGAGGACGTGGCGGTGCGGATAGCGGGGGCGCTGGATCTGGCGGAGCTGGTGGGGCGGGAGTGACCGTCGTCGGCAGGAACATCGCCTGAGCCGCCGGTTCAACGCCTGCCACTGGAATCTGCTTGAAAAACCCGTTGAACGGCAGCCCATCGGTTCTTAGGGTGTGGGCTACACGAGAAGGGAGGTGATCGGGTACATGAGTGAAACCCGGACGCGTGAGGTGGCTGCGGGCTAGCGGCCCGTCACCACACCCAGTGCGGTGCCGGACCAGTGCGTGAGTTACGCGCGCAGCCGGCCCAAACCCAAGCAGTCACCCGACCCGCGAGTCGCCGGTACGTCCGGCCGGCTCCTCCGCTGGAGGACCAGGCTCGCGGGTCGCTGCGTTTTCACGAGAAGGTCTGCGGTCGTGACGCAGGTCACCCACGGATTCTTCGGCGCGCAGTACTCTGGGCGCATGCTTTCGCTCGTTCGACGCCGCCACGTGGACTACGTCCGCGTCACGAGCATGGGCTGTCGACGCTCCATCTGAGCCTCCGCCCGCTTCTTCCGCTGCCGTGAGCAGCCCTGGGGACCTCCCTCTTCTTCGCCCACCTGGCACCCGTGCGCCGCCCCCACCCCGGGCGGCTTCGGGACCCGTACATCCACGGACGTACCACCATGACGAACGCGTCGACGACCCCGTCGTACCAGCAACTGCCGATCATCGACCTCTCCGCGGCCGATCGTGGCCCCGAGGCGCGGGCTCTGCTGCATGCGCAGCTGCACAGTGCCGCGCATGACGTGGGGTTCTTCCAGCTCATCGGGCACGGGGTCACGCAGGAGGAGACCGACCGGCTGGTGACTGCCATGCGGCGGTTCTTCGCGCTGCCGGAGGAGTGGCGGCTGGCGATCGACAATGTGAACTCGCCGCATTTCCGCGGCTACACGCGCACCGGTGACGAGCGCACGGGCGGGCGGCAGGACTGGCGGGACCAGCTGGACATCGGTGCCGAGCGGCCGGCGCGTGTGCCCGGGCCCGGTGAGCCCGCCTACTGGTGGCTGCAGGGGCCGAACCAGTGGCCGCAGGGTCTGCCCGAGCTGCGGGCGGCCGCGCTGGCGTGGGTCGAGCGGCTGAGCGGTGTCGCGGAGAAGCTGCTGCACGAGCTGCTGGCCTCGATCGGGGCGGACCCGGCATTCTACGACCGTGTCTTCGGCGAGCACGCCCATCCGCATCTGAAGCTGGTGCGCTACCCGGGCAGTGCCGGGGACGGGGCCGGTCAGGGCGTGGGAGCGCACAAGGACTACGGGTTCCTGACCCTGTTGCTGCAGGATCAGGTGGGCGGGTTGCAGGTGCAGCGGGAGGACGGCCTGTTCCACGAGGTGCCGCCGATCCCGGGCGCCTTCGTGGTGAATCTGGGTGAGCTGCTGGAGGTCGCCACCAACGGGTACCTCCTCGCCACCAACCACCGGGTCGTGTCCCCGCCCGGCGCGACGGAGCGCTTCTCGGTGCCGTTCTTCTACAACCCGCGTCTGGACGCCCGGGTGGAGCCGCTGGTCTTCCCGTACGCCGACGCGGCGCCGGGTGTCACCGACGATCCGGCCAACCCGCTGTTCGCGGAGTACGGCTACAACGAGCTGAAGGGCAAGCTGCGGGCCCACCCGCTGGTGGCGGAGCGGCATCACGCCGGGCTTCTGACGCCGGCCTGAGCCGAACGTGCCCCCGGGGGCGCGGGGTTCCTGCTCCCCGCGCCCCCGGGCGCCGTGTCAGTGGGCGATGTCGGCGTAGCCCCGCACCTCACGCGGGTCCCTCGGCCCGGGTCCCACGTACCGGGCGGACGGCCGTACGAGCCGTCCGGTCCGCTTCTGTTCGAGGATGTGCGCCGACCATCCGGCGGTGCGGGCGCAGCTGAACATCGAGGTGAACATGCTGGCCGGGACCTCGGCGAAGTCGAGGACGATGGCGGCCCAGAACTCCACGTTGGTGGCGAGGACGCGGTCGGGGCGCCGGTTGTGGAGTTCCTCCAGTGCCGCCTTCTCCAGTGCCTCGGCGACCTCGAAGCGGGGTGCGCCCAGTTCGCGGGCGGTGCGGCGCAGGACGCGTGCGCGGGGGTCCTCGGCGCGGTAGACGCGGTGTCCGAAGCCCATGAGGCGCTCGCCGCGGTCGAGGGCGTTCTTGACGTAGGCCTCGGCGTCCCCGGTGCGCTCGATCTCCTCGATCATGCCGAGGACGCGGGAGGGGGCGCCTCCGTGCAGGGGTCCGGACATGGCGCCTACGGCGCCGGAGAGCGCGGCGGCGACGTCCGCGCCGGTGGAGGCGATGACGCGGGCGGTGAACGTGGAGGCGTTCATGCCGTGCTCGGCGGCGGAGGTCCAGTAGGCGTCGACGGCCTTGACGTGCTTGGGGTCGGGCTCGCCGCGCCAGCGGATCATGAAGCGTTCGACGACGGACTGGGCCTTGTCGATCTCGCGCTGGGGCACCATGGGCAGGCTCTGGCCGCGGGCGGACTGGGCGACGTAGGACAGGGCCATGACGGCGGCGCGGGCGAGGTTGTCGCGGGCTTCTTCGACGTCGATGTCGAGAAGGGGTTTCAGGCCCCAGACGGGGGCGAGCATGGCGAGCGCGGACTGGACGTCGACGCGGATGTCGCCGGAGTGGACGGGGATCGGGAAGGGCTCGGCGGGCGGCAGGCCGGGGTTGAAGGCGCCGTCGACGAGCAGGCCCCAGACGTTGCCGAAGGAGACGTGGCCGACGAGATCCTCGATGTCGACGCCCCGGTACCGGAGCGCGCCGCCCTCCTTGTCCGGTTCGGCGATCTCCGTCTCGAACGCGACGACTCCTTCGAGTCCGGGTACGAAGTCGGACATCTTGCGGCTCCTCATGATCAGTAGAGATGACGCCGATGGATCCACGGTCCGTGCGGGGACTGGCGGTCCTGGGCTGTCTTCCCAGTGATGCCCCGTACGGTCGGCGGTCACCCAACCTGGATGGCATCAGCACCATATCCCTGAGTGCCAGCTTCGGGGAGGGTTCGCGGCACTGAGTGCCATGGCGGGTTCTCCGCCGCCCTCCGTGATCCGGTGGCGATGCGGCAAGATGGCCGGGTGACCGACGCAGACGCGCTGCCGACCGCAGTTCCCGATCCGTCCGTGCCCGATCCCGCCGCGATGCGCAAGCAGTACCGGACCGACGGGCTGTCGGAGAGCGATCTTGCGGCGACGCCCGTGGAGCAGTTCGCGCGCTGGTTCAAGCTGGCCGTCGTCGAGGCCCATCTGTTCGAGCCGAACGCGATGATCGTGTCCACGGCGGACGCGGAGGGCCGGCCGAGCTCCCGCACGGTGCTGTTGAAGCACTTCGACGAGCAGGGGTTCGTCTTCTACACGAACTACGACTCGCGCAAGGCGCGTGATCTCGGGGAGAACCCGTACGTGTCGCTGCTGTTCCCCTGGCACGCGATGGCCCGCCAGGTCGTCGTCACCGGTGTCGCGCGGCGCACCGGCCGGGAGGAGACGGAGGCGTACTTCCGCAGCCGGCCGCACGGTTCGCAGCTGGGGGCGTGGGCCAGCGGCCAGTCGTCGGTGATCGGCACCCGGGCGGAGCTGGAGGCGTCGTACGCCGAGCTCCAGGCCCGTTATCCGGAGGGCGAGCCGGTGCCGGTGCCGCCGCACTGGGGCGGGTTCCGGGTGGCGCCGCAGACCGTGGAGTTCTGGCAGGGCCGGGAGAACCGGCTGCACGACCGGCTGCGGTACGTCGGGCAGCCGGACGGCGGCTGGCGGGTGGAGCGGCTCGGTCCTTGACCCGCCGCTGCCGCCGGCACCTCGGAGCGGCTCGCTCCTCGACCCGCCGCTGCCGCCGGCACCTCGGAGCGCCTCGGTCCTCGACCCGCCGCTGCGGCGGCGTGTCAGTCCTCGGCCCGGTGCCCCAGCGTCTCGTCCAGCAGGGCCGCCCATTGCGCCACGACCCGTTCGCGCCGGGCGCCGTCGTCGGTGAGGAGGTTGGCCAGGCCCAGTCCGCGGGCCATGTCCAGCACGCCCTGCACGGTCTCGCGTACGCCGGGCCGGGACTCGTCCGCGGCGAGCAGGTCGACGGCTATGCGGTGGGTCTCCCGGCCCACGCGTGCCTCCAGTTCGGTCACACGGTCCCGCAGTTGTTCCTCGTTCGACGCGGCCACCCACAGGTGGAGGGCGGCCCGGAACAGGGGGCCGGTGTAGAGGTCGACGAGCGCGGCGACGACGGCCCGCCGGTCGCCGGCCGCGCCGTCGGGGAACAGGGCGCGCAGGGCGGTCGACCGCTCTTCGGCGACGTACTCCACGGCGGCGGTGAACAGGTCCTCGCGGGTCGGGAAGTGGTGCTGGGCGGCGCCTCGGGAGACGCCCGCGCGTTCGGCGACGACGGACACCGTGGAGCCGGCCCAGCCGTGCTCGGCGAGGCAGGACACGGCGGCCTCCAGGAGCCGCTGCCGGGTGGCCCGGCTGCGGTCCTGCTTGGGTACGCGGTCGGCGCGCTCGGCCCGGCCGGCACTGTCACCGGTGGGGGCGCCGGCCGTGTCGTCGGCCGTCTCGTCGGCCGTGTCGTTCGTCGTCACAGCACCCATGGTGGATCCCGTCGTTCGAGGAAGGCCGTCATCCCCTCGCGGGCGGGCGCGGAGGCGAACAGCCGTGCCGAGAGCGCGGTGAGGCGGCCCGCGTCCCGGTCGAATGCCTCCAGCACCCTAGCTGTGAGCAGGCGTTTGGTCTCGGCCAGGGCCTGCGCCTCGGACCTGCGCAGACCGTCGAGGATCGGCTCCAGTACGGCGTCCACGTCGGTGCCGGCGGCGGTGAGCAGGCCGATCCGCGCGGCCTCGGCGGCGTCGAACCGCTCGCCGGTGAGGTAGTAGCGGGCGAGGGCGCGCGGGTCGGTCCGGGGCAGCAGCGGCAGGGAGATGACCGCCGGTGCGACCCCGATCCGCACCTCCGTGAAGGCGAAGCTCGCCCCGGCCGCGGCCGCCGCGATGTCGCAGCAGGCCAGCAGGCCGAGGCCGCCCGCGCGGACGTGCCCGGTGACGCGGGCGACGACCGGCTTGGGCAGCTCCACGATCTGCCGCAGCAGGGCGACGAGCGCGTCCGGGTGCGGCGGGTCGCGCAGGTCGGCGCCGGCGCTGAAGGTGTTGCCGGTGTGGGTCAGGACGACCGCGCGCACGTCGGTGTCCTTGCCGCTGTCCGCGAGCGCGTCGGCCAGCTCGCCCACCAGGGCGGCCGACAGGGCGTTGCGGGTGTCCGGGGAGTCGAGGGCGAGGGTCTCGATCCCGCGGGTTCGCGTACGACCGATGAACGTCACGGCCGCTCCCTGAGTTCCCTGCGCAGGATCTTCCCGGACGCGGCCCGCGGGACGCTGTCGATGAAGGTGACGCGGCGGACGCGTTTGTAGGGGGCGACGCGTTCGGCGACGTACATCATGACCTCCCCTTCGGTGAGCCCGTCGGCGTCGGGCCTGCGGACGACGTGGGCGTGCGGGATCTCGTTGCCGTCGTCGTCGTGGGCGCCGACGACGGCGGCGTCGAGGATGCCGGGGTGGGTGAGCAGCAGGGCCTCCAGTTCGGCGGGCGCCACCTGGAAGCCCTTGTACTTGATCAGTTCCTTCACCCGGTCGACGACGAACAGCCAGCCGTCGTCGTCGACGTGGCCGACGTCGCCGGTGTGCAGCCAGCCGTCGGGGTCGATCATCGCGGCGGTGGCGTCGGGCCGGCCGAGGTAGCCCTTCATCACCTGCGGGCCGCGGATGAGGATCTCCCCGGGCTCGCCGGTGCCGAGGTCCTTGCCGGGGTCGTCGAGGGACACGATCCGCATCTCGGTGCCGGCGATGAGCCTGCCGACCGTGCCGGGCGGTGCCGCGTCCATCGCGTCGAGCGGCACGACGTGCGTGCCGGGCGAGAGTTCGGTCATGCCGTAGGCCTGCGCGACGGGCGGCAGGCCGAGCCGTCGTGAGCAGGCCGCTGCGAGCCGGGCGTCCAGCGGGGCGGCCGCGCTGATCAGGTACTTCAGCGACGACAGGTCGTACTGCGCGACCGCGGGGTGCTTGGCCAGCGCGAGGACGATCGGCGGGGCGACGTACAGGGCGGTGATGCGGTGGTTCTGGATCGCGGCGAGGAAGGTGTCCAGTTCGAAGCGGGGCAGTACGACGACGGTGGCGCCCTTGCGCAGGGGGGCGTTCATCAGGGCGGTGAGGCCGTAGATGTGGAAGAACGGCAGGACGGCGAGGACGCGCTCGCCCGGCCCCGCGGAGACGGCGGGTTCCAGCTGGGCGAGGTTGGTGGCGATCTGCCGGTGGGTGAGCATCACGCCCTTGGGTACGCCGGTGGTGCCCGAGGAGTACGGCAGCGCGGCCACGTCCTCGGCGGGGTCGATGGCGACCTCGGGTTCGGGGGCGGCCGAGGCGAGCATGTCGATCAGCGACCGGTGTCCCGGCGCGCTGTCGCACACGAAGATCTCCTGGACGCCGCCCGCGAGTTCGGCGGCCCGCCGGGCGGTGGCGAGCAGTGGTGAGACGGTGACGATCCAGCGGGCCGCGGAGTCGGCGAGCTGTTTGGCGAACTCCTCCGCCGTGGCGAGCGGGTGCACGGTGGTCACCGAGGCACCCGCGCGCGTGGCGGCGTAGAACGCGGTCGGGAAGGCGATCGTGTTGGGGCTGTGCAGGGCGAGTACGTCGCCCTTGCGCACTCCGGTGTCGGCGAGTGCGGCGGCGATCCGCCGGTGGAACCGGTCCAGTTGGGCGTACGTGATGGTGGTGCCGTCCGTGCCGTCGACCAGCGCGGGCGTGTCGCCGTGGCCGGCGGCCGAGCCGAGGACCGCGTCGTGGATGGGCAGTTCGACGGGCTGGACGTCTGCGTACTCACTGCGGAACACGGTTCCTCCAGGAGGCTCTAGTACGACTTGGGCAGGCCCAGGGTCTGGTGCGAGACGTAGTTGAGAATCATCTCCCGGCTGACCGGCGCGATACGAGACACGCGCGCGGCCGTTATCAGCTTCGCCAGTCCGAACTCGCGCGTGAGGCCGTTCCCGCCGAGGGTGTGCACGGCCTGGTCGACCGCCTTCACACAGGCCTCCCCGGCCGCGTATTTGGCCATGTTCGCGGCCTCGCCCGCGCCCAGGTCGTCGCCGGCGTCGTACAGGTGCGCCGCCTTCTGCATCATCAGCCGGGCCAGCTCCAGCTCGATGTGCGCCTGTGCGAGGGGGTGCGCGATGGCCTGGTGCGCGCCGATGGGCGTCTTCCAGACCGTGCGGTCACGCGCGTACTCGACCGCCTTGCCGAGCGCGTAGCGGCCCATGCCGATCGCGAACGCGGCGGTCATGATCCGCTCGGGGTTGAGTCCGGCGAAGAGCTGGAGCAGGCCGGCGTCCTCGTCGCCCACGAGGGCCCCGGGGGGCAGTCGTACGTCGTCCAGGGTGAGTTCGAACTGCTTCTCCGCCGCCTGCAGTTCCATGTCGATGCGCCGGCGCCGGAAGCCCTCGGCGTCCCTGGGGACGATGAACAGGCAGGGCTTGAGGCTGCCGGTTCGGGCGTCCTCGGTGCGGCCGACGACGAGGGTGGCGTCCGCGATGTCGACGCCCGAGACGAAGACCTTGCGGCCGGTGAGCAGCCAGTCGGCCGACGCCGGGTCCTTGCGGGCCGTGGTGGTGATGCGGTGGCTGTTGGAGCCGGCGTCCGGTTCGGTGATGCCGAAGGCCATGGTCTTCGTGCCGTCGGCCAGTCCGGGCAGCCACTGCTGCTTCTGTGCCTCTGTGCCGAAGCGGGCGATCACTGTGCCGCAGATCGCCGGGCTGACCACCAGCATGAGCAGGGGGGCGCCTGCCGCGCCCAGCTCCTCCAGGACGATGGAGAGTTCGGTGATGCCGCCGCCTCCGCCTCCGTACTCCTCCGGCAGGTTGACGCCGAGGTAGCCGAGCTTGCCGGCCTCCTGCCAGAGGTGGTCGCGGTTGTGGTCGGGGCCGTGGTGTCTGCCGAGGGCCCGTACCGCGTGGCGGAGGGCCTTGTGTTCTTCCGATTCGATGTGGGTGCTCACTGCTCTCCTTCGGACTGCCGGTGGTCGGTGGCCGGTCGCGCACACGCGGCGGAGCCGCATATCTGTACAGCCCCGCGCCCCTCAGGTCTCCTGCACCACGGCCAACAGAGCGCCTGGCTGCACCTGCTGTCCCGGGGCCGCGTGCAAGGCCGTCAGCGTTCCCGTCGCCGGGGCTGTGATCTGGTGCTGCATCTTCATCGCCTCCAGCCAGATCAGCGGGGTACCTGCTTCGACGAGAACGCCCGCCTTCAATCCGTCCGCCACGCGGACGACCGTGCCCGGCATCGGGGCCAGCAGCGAGCCGGGGGCGTGCTGGGTCTCGGGCTCGGGGAAGCGGGGCAGGGCGCGCAGGGCCGTGCTGTTGACGTAGACCTGGTCGCCGTACGCCGTCACCTCGAACCTGCGCCGTACGCCGTCCACTTCGAGGACGACGAGACGCGCGTCGGCGTGCACCACGCGCACGCCCTCCGCCTGGTAGCCCGCGCGCGTGCGGGTGTAGCGGGCCTCGTGCTCCGCGCCGGCCATCTCGTAGCGCTTGACCTGCGGCTGGGAGGGGATGTTGCGCCAGCCGCCGAAGCGGGAGCGGCCGTGGGCGTCGGCGAGGGCGGCGGCGAGCGGGGCGTACGGGTCGGCGTCCGGGCCGGTGAGGGTGGCGAGGTGGCGGTCGTAGAAGCCGGTGTCCATGCGGGCGCCGGTGAACTCCTCGTGCCGCAGGGATGCGAGCAGCAGGTCCCTGTTGGTCGTCGGGCCGTGCAGGACCGTGCGCTCCAGGGCGCCCGCCAGCTTGCGCAGGGCCTCCGTGCGGGTGGGGGCGTGGGCGACGAGCTTGGCGAGCATGGGGTCGTAGTGGACGCCGATGTCGTCGCCGTCGGTGTAGCCGGTGTCGAGGCGGACGCCGTCGGGGACGGCGAGGCGGTGCAGGGTGCCGGTCTGCGGGGCCCAGTCGCGGGCGGGGTCCTCGGCGTAGAGGCGGACCTCGACGGCGTGGCCACGCGGGTGTGGCGGGTTCTCCGGCAGGGGCGCCCCTTCCGCGATCCTGATCTGCTCGGCCACCAGGTCCAGGCCGAAGATCTCCTCGGTGACGGGGTGCTCGACCTGGAGGCGGGTGTTCATCTCCAGGAAGTGCGCGCGGCCGTCGGCGACGAGGAACTCGACGGTGCCCGCGCCGGTGTACCGCACGGCGTGCGCGGCGCGGACGGACAGGGCGCGCAGCTCCTCGGCGAGTTCGCCGGAGAGGCCGGGCGCGGGTGCCTCCTCGACGACCTTCTGGTGGCGGCGCTGGAGGGAGCAGTCGCGGGTGCCGAGCGCCCAGACGGTGCCGTGGGTGTCGGCGAGGATCTGCACCTCGACGTGGCGGCCGTTCTCGACGTACGGCTCGACGAACACCTCGCCGTCCCCGAAGGCGCTCGCGGCCTCGGCGCGCGCCCCCTCCAGTGCGCTGCCCAGCTCCTCCAGGCGGCGTACGACGCGCATGCCGCGCCCTCCGCCGCCCGCGGCGGCCTTCACCAGCACCGGAAGGTCGGCTTCGGTGACCTCGGTGAGGGGTGCGATGCCCAGCAGTTCCTTGGCGCGGGTCTTGGAGGCCATCGCCTCGACGGCCTCGGGCGGGGGCCCGATCCAGACCAGTCCGGCGTCCAGGACGGCCCGCGCGAAGTCGGCGTTCTCCGAGAGGAAGCCGTAGCCGGGGTGCACCGCGTCGGCGCCGGCGGCGAGGGCGGCCTTCACGATGAGGTCGCCGCGCAGGTAGGTGTCGGCGGGGGCGGACCCGGGGAGGCGTACGGCCGTGTCGGCCACACGCGTGTGGAGGGCGTTCTCGTCGGCGTCCGAGTGCACGGCGACCGTCCGGATTCCCAACTGACCACAGGTGCGGAAGACGCGGCAGGCGATCTCGCCCCGGTTGGCGACGAGCAGGGTCTTGATCACGTGGGGGTCCCTCACATCCGGAAGACGCCGAAGCCGCCGCGCACGCCCTCGAAGGGCGCGGTGTGGACGGCGGACAGGCACAGGCCGAGGACGGTGCGGGTGTCGCGCGGGTCGATGACGCCGTCGTCGTACAGCCGCCCGGACAGGAACATCGGCAGCGACTCCGACTCGATCTGCTGCTCGACCATCGCGCGCAGGGCGGCGTCCGCGTCCTCGTCGTACGGCTGTCCCTTCGCGGCCGCCGACTGCCGGGCGACGATCGACAGCACACCGGCGAGCTGCTGGGGGCCCATCACGGCCGACTTGGCGCTGGGCCAGGCGAACAGGAACCGCGGGTCGTAGGCCCGGCCGCACATGCCGTAGTGGCCGGCCCCGTACGAGGCGCCCATCAGCACGGACAGGTGGGGAACCCGCGAGTTCGACACCGCGTTGATCATCATGGAGCCGTGTTTGACGATGCCGCCCTGCTCGTACTCGCGGCCCACCATGTAGCCGGTGGTGTTGTGGAGGAAGAGGAGGGGGATGTCGCGTTGGTTGGCGAGCTGGATGAACTGCGCGGCCTTCTGGGACTCCTCGCTGAACAGGACGCCCTGGGCGTTGGCGAGCACACCCACCGGGTAACCGTGCAGGGACGCCCACCCGGTCACCAGGCTGCTCCCGTAGAGCGGCTTGAACTCGTCGAAGTCGGAGGCGTCGACGATCCGCGCGATCACCTCGCGCGGGTCGAAGGGCACCTTCAGGTCCCCCGGCACGATGCCGAGCAGTTCCTCCGGGTCGTACCTGGGCGGTTCGGCCGGGCCCGGGTCCTCGTACGCCTTGCGGTGGTTGAGGCGCGCGACGACGCGGCGGGCCCGGCGCAGGGCGTCGTGCTCGTCGGCGGCGAAGTAGTCGGCGAGACCCGACACCCGCGCGTGCATGTCGGCACCGCCCAGCGACTCGTCGTCGCTCTCCTCCCCGGTGGCCATCTTCACCAGCGGCGGCCCGCCGAGGAACACCTTGGCCCGCTCCTTGACCATGATCACGTGGTCGGACATGCCGGGGATGTACGCGCCTCCGGCGGTGGAGTTGCCGAAGACGACGGCCACGGTCGGGATGCCTGCCGCCGACAGCCGCGTGATGTCGCGGAAGATCGCACCCCCGGGGATGAAGATCTCCTTCTGCGAGGGCAGGTCGGCGCCGCCGGACTCGACGAGGCTGATGCACGGCAGCCGGTTGGCGAGCGCGATGTCGTTGGCGCGCAGGGCCTTCTTCAGCGACCAGGGATTGGACGCCCCGCCGCGCACGGTCGGGTCGTTGGCGGTGATCAGGCACTCCACGCCCTCGACCACCCCGATCCCGGTGACGAGCGACGCCCCCACGGCGTACTCGCTGCCCCACGCTGCCAGCGGCGACAGCTCCAGAAAGGGCGTGTCGGGGTCGAGGAGCAGCTCGATGCGCTCGCGCGCGAGCAGCTTGCCCCGCCCGCGGTGCCGTTCGACGTACTTCTCCCCGCCGCCCGCCAGCGCCTTCGCGTGCTCGGCGTCGAGTGCGGCGAGCTTGGCGAGCATGGCCTCGCGGTTCGCCCGGAAGTCGGGGCTCGTGGTGTCCAGGGCCGAGCCGATGACCGTCACAGAAGAGCCTCCGGTATGTCCAGGTGGCGCGAGCGCAGCCATTCGCCGAGCGCCTTGGCCTGCGGATCGAATCGGTGCCGGGCGGCGACGCCCTCGCCGAGGACGCCCTCGACGACGAAGTTCAGCGCCCGCAGGTTGGGCAGCACATGCCGGGTGACCGGCAGCGCGCGCGTCTCCGGCAGCAGCTCCCCGAACCGGTCGGCGGTCAGCTCATGGGCCAGCCACCGCCAGGCCCCCTCCGTGCGCGCCCACACCCCCACATTGGCGTCCCCGCCCTTGTCCCCGCTGCGCGCCCCGGCGACCAGCCCCAGCGGAGCGCGCCGCACCGGCCCCCGCGGCAACGGCTCGGGCAGCAGCGGCTGCGGCACGTCCCGCGGTACGAGGCTGTCGGCGGGCGGCGGGACGGGGATACGCCGGCCGTCGTCCAGCACGGTCACGTGCGCGACCGAACCCTGCGGGACGTACACCGCGTCGAAGACGCCGTAGGGCGTGCCCCTGCCCGGCAGGTCGGTGACGTGGAAACCGGGATAGCTGGCCAGGGCCAGCTCCACGGCGGCCCCGCTGAGCGCCTTGCCCACGGCGGCCTGGTCGGGGTCGCGCACCACGAGCCGCAGCAGCGCGCTGGCGGTCTCCTCGGTGCCGGCGTCCGCGCGGTCGGTGCGGACCAGCTCCCAGCGGGCGTCGGCGACCTTGGCGAGGGCGGGCTCCAGCTGCCGCCGCACCAGGTCCGCCTTCGCCTCGACGTCGAGTCCGGTGAGCACGAAGGCGACCTCGTTGCGCCAGCCGCCGAGCCGGTTGCGGCCGACCTTCAGCGTGGGTGGCGGGGCCTCCCCGCGCACTCCCTCGACGCGGACGCGGTCGGGGCCGAGCTGGGTGAGCCGTACGGTGTCCAGCCGGGCGGTGACGTCCGGCCCGGCGTACCGGGCGCCCTGCGTCTCGTACAGCAGCTGCGCGGTCACGGTCCCCACGTCCACGAAGCCACCGGTCCCCGGGTGCTTGGTGATGACGCTGCTGCCGTCCTCGTGCACCTCGGCGAGCGGGAAGCCGGGGCGGGTGGTGTCGCCGTCGGTGAAGAAGGCGTAGTTGCCGCCGGTGGCCTGCGTCCCGCACTCCAGCACATGCCCGGCGACGACCGCGCCCGCGAGCCGGTCCAGATCGCCCGGCCCCCACCCGAAGTGCGCGGCGGCGGGCCCGCTGACCAGGGCCGCGTCGGTCACCCGCCCGGTGACGACGACGTCCGCGCCCTCCCGCAGACAGGCGGCGATCCCGAACCCGCCCAGGTAGGCGTGCGCGGCGAGACTGCCGGGATGCTCGGCGGTGAGGTCGTCGCCCTCGACATGGGCGACACGGACGGGGATGCCGAGCCGGTCAGCCAACTCCCGCACCCTCTCGGCGAGTCCGGCCGGGTTCAGCCCTCCCGCATTGGTCACGATCCGCACCCCGCGCTCGTGCGCGAGGCCGAGGCACTCCTCCAACTGCCCGAGGAACGTGCGCGCGTACCCGGCGGAGGGGTCCTTCAGCCGGTCCCGCCCCAGGATCAGCATGGTCAGCTCGGCGAGGTAGTCCCCGGTGAGCACGTCGAGTTCACCGCCGGTGAGCATCTCGCGCATGGCGTCGAACCGGTCGCCGTAGAAGCCGGAGGCGTTGCCGATGCGGAGGGTCACCCCTGACCCCCCTGGGGGGTACGTCCCGCCCCGGGCGGACCCGCGAAGGCCTGGGCGATGGCCAGCCACCGGTCGGCGTCCTCCCCTACGGCGGTCAGCGCGAGGTCGTCCCGGTGGGCGCGCTGGGTGACCAGCAGGCAGAAGTCGAGGGCGGGCCCGGTGACACGCTGGGGGGCGTCCTCGGGGCCGTAGGCCCACAGGTCACCGGAAGGGGAGAGGAGCTCGACCCGGAACTCGCCCTCCGGCGGGGCGATCCCCCGCGCGTGGAAGGCGAAGTCCCGCGCCCGCACCCCGATCCGGGCCACATGCCGGAGCCGGTCCGTCGGCTCCCGTACGACACCGAGCGCGTCGGCGACGTCCTGGCCGTGCGCCCAGGTCTCCATCAGCCGGCCCGTCGCCATCGACGCGGCCGACATGGGCGGGCCGTACCAGGGGAAGCGCGCGCCGTGGGGCGCCGCCCGCAGGGCCGCGTCCAGGGCCTCACGGCCGCGCCGCCAGCGCTCCAGCAGCTCGGCGGGCGGCAGCGCGGCCCCGGCGTCGGCGCCCTCGTCGACGAACGACTCCGGCGCCTTCAGGGCCTCCTCCACCAGCCCCTGGAACGCCTCCGCGTCGGTGACGGCCAGCAGGGCGGAGTGGTCGGTCCAGGCGAGGTGGGCGATCTGATGCGCGATGGTCCAGCGGGGGGCGGGCGTGGGCAGTCTCCACCGTTCGGGCTCCAACTCGGCCATGAGTCGGTCGAGTTCGTCGCTCTCGGCACGCAGGTCGTCGAAGACGGGCGTCGGGTCGGCCATGCGGCGAGGATGGCAGCGCCGCCAGAAACAAGCAAGCGTGCTTGCATTAATTTCTTTCCCGGATTCCGGGACCTGTGCGCACTCGTATGGCTACCGTCAGTGACAGGAGGTGGTCGTCGTGCACATCCGCGAACTCGACCCGAGCGCGTCCCCGTTGGACTACTACGGCTACGAGCTGCGCCGCGCCCGCGAGGCGGCGGGGCTCACGCAGAAGGCGCTCGGCTCGATCGTCTTCTGCACGGGGTCCCTGATCGGGCAGATCGAGACGACGATGAAGGTGCCGACCCGGGAGTTCTCGGAGCGGGTGGACGCGGCGCTGGGGACGGACGGGTTGTTCTCGCGGCTGGTGGGGCTGGTGCTGCGGAGTCAGTTGCCGAGCTGGTTCCAGCCGTATGCGGAGATGGAGGCGAAGGCGGCGTACATCTCCACCTTTCAGGCGCAGGTGGTCTACGGGCTTCTCCAGACGGAGGCATACGCGCGTGCGCTGCTCGGCGTTCGCGAGGATCGCGACCTCGACGCCAAGGTGGCCGCGCGGCTCGATCGTCAGCGTCTTCTGGACAGGGACGATCCGCCCGTGACGTGGGTGGTGCTGAGTGAAGCCGCGTTGCACCAGGAGGTCGGCGGCCAGGAGGTCATGCGCGAACAACTGGCGCACCTGTTGACCATGCAGGAGCGCAGGTGGCTGGACATTCAGGTGCTGCCATTCGAGACCGGCGCGCATACGGGGTTGATGGGTTCGTTCAACCTCCTGCGCTTCCGAAGCGATCCCGACATCGTCTACACCGAGGACTTCGTCCAAGGGCACATGACGGCCAATCCAGAAGCCCTCAAGGAGGGTTCGGCCCGTTACGATCATTTGCAGGCCGCGGCCCTCTCCACGAGGGACTCGTCCGCGTTGATCGCCCGTGTGATGGAGGAACGTTATGGGAACCGACCAGGACCTGACGGGCACGATATGGCGTAAGTCCTCCTACAGCGGAGACACCGGAGGCCAGTGCGTCGAGTGCACCCCCCTCGGCACCGCCACCTGGCGCAAGTCGTCCTACAGCGGTGACACCGGCGGGGACTGCGTAGAGGTCGCCGATCTCCGGCCCCACCTCGCCGTCCGGGACTCCAAGGACCCGGACGGCCCCGTCCTGCTGTTCCCCGCCTCCACCTGGACCCGCTTCGTGGAGTCGCTGTCGCTCTGAGGCGGGCGTCAGGCGGCCGGGTGCGGTTCCCGCGTTCGCAGGGTGCGGGCGAGCAGGCCGAGCAGCACGGCGTTGACCAGCCCGGACAGGGCCACCCCGAGGGAGAAGACCAGCGGGCTCAGCCAGGTGGTCTCGGAGTAGTACGCGACGGGTGTCGACACCGCCATGGCGAGAAGGCTGCACGGCGCCGTCGTGATGAGCGGCCAGATCGCGGCGAAGCCGGGGTCCCGCAGCACGAGTTCGGCGTACAGGAAGAATCCCAGCGCCGCCGCGACCACGGCGAGGTATCCACGCGCGAGCCAGTTGTCCACCGCGGGCGCCAGCAAGGCCCGAACCCCCTTCGGGCGGGTGCCCGCGCGGGGCGGCAGGGGTGCACGCGCGGCGGCCGACGGGTCGGTCGCGGCACTCGTGGCGAGGGCGCCGAGTAGGGCGGCGTTGACGAGGGCGCACAGCAGGAGCCATACGGCGAAGACCGCGAGCGCCGTCACGTCGGCCGCGCCGTCGATCTCGGCGCCGGGGTCGAGGGGGAGGAACATGCCCAGGAAGGACAGGGGCGCCGTCAGCAGCAGCGGACTCCCGGCGAAGACGCTGTCCGGGAAGAGGAACATGGCCGCGATGGAGACGGCGACCACCGCCAGGTAGCCCCGGGCGAGCCAGTTGCCCGATGCCAGCACGAGGAGTCGGCGCAGGCGCGGGACGCGGCGGGGGTGGGACGCAGTCGGCATCGGTTGTTCCTCGGGTCGGTCCGTTGGTGATCTCCACGATGGACCAGGGGCCGCGCCCGGACATGAGTACAGGTACTCACCGGCAGAGCCGCCGAACCCCCACGCGTCTGCGCAGGACCTCATACTCCGGCGGGCGGCTCGGAGGGTGCTCTCCCCCGCCCCACCTGCGTCCGCACAGCGCCCATGCTCGCCCCGATGACCAGGGCGATCGCGGCGGACTGCGTGGCCGTGAGGGTCTGGTCCAGGATGAGGAAGCCGGCTGTCGCGGCGATGGCCGGTTCGAGACTCATCAGGACCGCGAAGGTGGAGGCGGGCAGGCGTCTCAGCGCCAGCAGCTCCAGGGTGTAGGGCAGGACCGAGGAGAGGATCGCCACGCCCGCGCCCAGGCCGATCGTCACCGGGTCGGTCAGCTTCGCGCCGGACTCCGCGATGCCCAGCGGCAGGAAGAGCAGTGCCGCAACGGCCATGGCCAGGGCGAGGCCGTCGGCCTGGGGGAAGCGGCGGCCGGTGCGGGCGCTGAAGACGATGTAGGCGGCCCACATCGCGCCCGCTCCCAGGGCGAGGGCCGCACCCACCGGGTCGAGCCCGCTGAAGCCCCCGCCGCCGAGGAGGAACACTCCCCCGAGGGCGAGCCCGGCCCAGACGAGGTTCACCAGGCGCCGGGAGGCGATCACCGACAGGGCGAGCGGGCCGAGGACCTCCAGGGTGACGGCCGCGCCGAGCGGGATGCGGTCGACGGAGGCGTAGAACAGGCCGTTCATCGCGCCCATGGTGAGGCCGAAGACGACGACCGTGCCCCAGTCGGCGCGGGAGTGGCCCCGCACGCGGGGGCGGCAGACGAGCAGCAGCACGATCGCGGCGACCAGCAGCCGCAGCGTGACCACGCCGAGCGCGCCCGCGCGCGGCATCAGCGTCACGGCGAGCGCCCCGCCGAACTGCACCGAGATGCCGCCGGCCAGCACCAGTCCGACCGGCCCCAGGGAGCCGGCTCGTCGCCCGCCGGTTCCCGCCGGGGCGACCGGCGCGGATGCCGTGGTGGGCGTGGAGGTGGTGCTCGAAGTGCTCACGGGGGCTTCCTGAGACTGTGCGCGAAGAGGATCATGTTCATTACGATGCACTTGCGAGTCCACAGTAATGGACTCGGGTCAGGCGTGTACAGCTCTCACGCCCATGACTCTCCGTACTCCCTTCCGGTCAGTTCCTCGGCCAGGACCTCCGCGAGATGCCGGCCCCGCACCCCGGCCAGCTGCTCCAGCTGTGTCCGGCAGGAGAAGCCGTCGGCCAGCACCACCGCGTCCGCCGGGGCGGAGCGCACGGCCGGAAGCAGCTGCTCCTCCGCGCAGGCCACCGACACGTCGTGGTGGCCCGGTTCGAAGCCGAAGTTCCCCGCCAGGCCGCAGCAGCCGCCGGACAGGTCGCCCTCCAGGCCCGCCGCCGCGCGCAGCCGGCGCTCCGCCCCGTCGCCCAGGACCGCGTGCTGATGACAGTGGGTCTGGCCGACGGCCGGGCGGTCCAGGCGGGGCGGCCGCCAGTCGGGGGCGTGGCGTTCCAGGGCCTCGGCGAAGGTCAGCACCCTGGCCGCGAGGCGCGCCGCGCGCGGGTCGTCCGGCAGCAGCTCGGTCAGGTCCGTGCGCAGGGCCGCGGCGCAGCTCGGCTCCAGCACGACGACCGGGGCCCCGGTCTCCAGCACCGGTTCCATGAGGTCCAGTGTGCGCCGCAGGACCGTGCGCGCCCGGTCGAGCTGCCCGGTGGAGACGTACGTCAGCCCGCAGCACACCCGGCCCTCGCGGACTCCCGCCAGCGCGAACGCGGACCGGGTGCGTCCGTCCGCGAGCCGCGGCCCGCGCGGGAGCAGCGTCGGCGGCAGCGCCACCCGCAGCCCGGCCGCCTCCAGCACCCGCACCGCCGCCCGCCCCACCGACGGCGACAGATGCTCGGTGAAGGTGTCCGGCCACAGCACCACCAGCTCACCGGAGCCCGCGGCGGGTTGCCTGCGCCGCCACCAGCGGCTGAACGGCTCGCGCGCCAGCTTCGGGAACTCCCGCTCGGCCGCGAGGCCGCCGAGGCGCCGGGCGAGCCGGGCGAGGGGCCGTACCCCCGCCAGCGCGTTGAGCGGTGCCGCCGCGCGCGTCCGGGCCGCCAGGCGCAGCCACACCGGCAGCCACCCCATCGCGTAGTGCGCGGCCGGGCGGCGGCGGCCCGCGTAGTGGTGGTGCAGGAACTCCGCCTTGTAGGTGGCCATGTCGACGCCGACCGGGCAGTCCGAGCGGCATCCCTTGCAGGACAGGCACAGGTCGAGGGCGTCCCGTACCTCGGTCGAGCGCCAGCCGTCCGTCACCAGCTCCCCGGCGAGCATCTCGTGCAGCAGACGGGCACGCCCGCGCGTGGAGTGCTCCTCCTCCCCCGTCGCCCGGAAGGACGGGCACATCACCGAGGGGCCGGCCGGTGTCGTCGTACGGCACTTCGCGACGCCCACGCAGCGGCGGACGGCGGCGGAGAAGTCGCCGCCGTCGGACCGGTAGCCGAAGGCCACGTCCACCGGCTCGCGCGGCAGGACCGCGAACCGCAGGCCGGCGTCCAGGGGGGCCGGGCGGACCAGGATGCCGGGGTTGAGGAGGTCGTCGGGGTCCCAGAGCGCCTTCGCGCGTCCGAAGAGCGCGACCGTCTCCGCCCCGTACATCACGGGCAGCAGCTCCGCGCGCGCCTGGCCGTCGCCGTGTTCGCCGGAGAGGGACCCGCCGTGGGCGACGACGAGGTGCGCGAGTTCCTCGGAGAAGCGGCGGAAGCGGGCCACGCCCGGCCCGGTCAGCAGGTCGAAGTCGATGCGGACGTGGATGCAGCCGTCGCCGAAGTGGCCGTACGGGGTGCCGCGCAGGCCGTGGGAGGCGAGCAGGGCGCGGAAGTCGCGCAGGTAGGCCCCGAGCCGGGCGGGCGGGACCGCGCAGTCCTCCCAGCCGGGCCAGGCCTCGGTGCCGTCGGGCATACGGGTCGCGGTGCCGGCCGCGTCCTCACGGATGCGCCACAGGGCGCGCTGCCCGGCCGGGTCGGCGACGATCCGCGCGTCCACGGCGTCGGCGGCCCGTACGACCGCCTCCGCACGCGCGTGTGCCTCGCCCGCCGTCTCCCCGCCCGTCTCCACGAACAGCCAGGCCCCGCCCCGCGGCAGCCCGGCCGTGCCGGCCGGCACCAGGTCGGCCGCCATGCCCTCCACGGTCAGCGGCCCTCCCCCACTCTCGGCTTCGCTCGAGCGGGGGGACCCCCATGCCAGCAGGCCCGCCGCCGCCTCCGCCGCCGCGCTCTCGTCGGCGTACCCGAGGACGGCGACGGCACGCGCGCGTGGCGCCTCGACGAGCGTGACGACCGCTTCGGTGAGGACGCCCAGCGTGCCTTCCGAGCCGCAGAAGGACCGGGCCACGTCCGCGCCCCTCTCGGGCAGCAGCGCGTCCAGCGCGTAGCCGGAGATACGGCGGGGCAGGTCGGGGAAGCCGGTGCGCAGCCGGGCCAGCTGCCCCTCCACCAGCTCCCGCAGCCCGCCCGGCGCCCCGGCCCAGCCCTGCCCGAGCCGCAGCCGCTCCCCGCGCGCGGTGAGGACGTCCAGCTCGCGGACGCTGTCGGCGGTGGTGCCCCAGGCGACCGAGTGGGAGCCGCAGGAGTTGTTGCCGATCATCCCGCCGAGGGTGCAGCGGCTGTGGGTGGAGGGGTCGGGGCCGAAGCGCAGGCCGTGCGGGGCGGCGGCCTCCTGGAGGCGGTCGAGGACCAGACCGGGCTGGACGACGGCGGTGCGGGCCTCGGGGTCGAGGGAGAGCAGCCGGTTCATGTGCCGGGTGAAGTCCAGGACCACGCCCGTGCCGGTCGCCTGGCCCGCGATCGACGTACCGCCGCCGCGCGGCACGACCGGCACGCCGTGCTCCCGGCACACCGCCAGCACGGCCGCCACGTCGTCCGCGTCGCGCGGGGCGACGACCCCGAGCGGGACGCGCCGGTAGTTGGAGGCGTCCATGGTCGTCAGGGCGCGGGCGGTGACGTCGAAGCCCACCTCGCCCCGGACGGCCGCGCGCAGTTCGGACTCGAGATCGCTCATGTGTCCAGGAAAGCAAAGACCGTGCCCACGGGAGCGAACACGCCGTCTCACCGGACGGACGGCGTTTCGACCGCGTTTCCCCCAGCGGCTAGGCTCGCCCCGTGGCTGAGATCCAGATTCCTGCTGACATCAAGCCCGCCGACGGTCGATTCGGCGCGGGCCCCTCCAAGGTGCGGGTGGAGGCGCTGGACGCCCTGGCCGCCACCGGTACGTCCCTGCTCGGCACCTCCCACCGCCAGGCCCCGGTCAAGAACCTGGTCGGCCAGGTGCGCGAGGGCATCTCCGAGCTGTTCCAGCTCCCCGAGGGCTACGAGGTGATCCTCGGCAACGGCGGCTCCACCGCGTTCTGGGACGTCGCGACGCACGGCCTGATCGAGAACAAGTCGCAGCACCTGAACTTCGGCGAGTTCAGCTCGAAGTTCGCCAAGGCCGCCAAGCTCGCGCCGTGGCTCGCCGAGCCGACCGTCGTCGCCTCCGACCCGGGCACGCACCCCGAGCCGCAGGCCGAGGGGGGCGTGGACGTCTACGCCTTCACGCACAACGAGACCTCGACCGGTGTCGCCATGCCGATCAAGCGGGTCGAGGGCGCCGACGCCGGGTCCCTGGTCCTGGTCGACGCGACCTCCGGCGCGGGCGGCCTGCCGGTCGACATCGCCGAGACCGACGTGTACTACTTCGCCCCGCAGAAGTCCTTCGCCTCCGACGGCGGCCTGTGGATCGGCGTGTTCTCCCCGGCCGCGATCGAGCGTGCCGAGCGGATCCACGCCTCCGGCCGGCACATCCCGGAGTTCTTCAGCCTGCCGACGGCGATCGACAACTCCCGCAAGAACCAGACGTACAACACCCCGGCCCTCGCCACCCTCTTCCTGCTGAACCAGCAGCTGGAGTGGATCAACGGCCAGGGCGGCCTGGACTGGGCGGTCCGCCGCACGGCCACCTCCGCGCGCACGCTGTACGGCTGGGCGGAGGACGTGAAGTACGCGAACCCGTTCGTCACCGACCCGGCCAAGCGCTCGGCCGTCATCGGCACGATCGACTTCAGCGACGACGTGGACGCGGCCGCGGTCGCCAAGGTGCTGCGCGCCAACGGCATCGTGGACACCGAGCCCTACCGCAAGCTCGGCCGCAACCAGCTGCGCGTCGCGATGTTCCCGGCGATCGACCCGGCGGACATCGAGGCGCTGACCAAGTGCGTCGACTACGTGATCGAGCAGCTGTAGGCGACCAGGTCTGCGGCCGGCTCCGCCGTACGGCCCCGGAGGGACAGCCTCCGGGGCCGTACGCGTCTCAGCCCTCGGCCGACTTGCTGATGTGCTCGACCACCTCTTGGAACTCCTCGGACGGCGAGAACTCCACCAGCTCGCTGTCCTCCAGCGGCTCGGGGGCGTGCCCGGGGGCCCAGTAGTAGGCCTGGCCGGCCTCGTAGACGTGGTCGCCGTCCTTCGTGCGCATCTTGATCCGGCCGCTGAGCACATAGCCGTAGTGCGGGCACTGGCACAGGTCGTCGGGCAGCCCCTTGAGTGCCGAGCTGAGATCCGCTCCCTCGGGGAAGCGGAGGAAGCCGACCATCATGTCGCCCATCTCCGCCATGCGCACTTCCAGGCCGTCTTCCTCCGCCATGGCGACGGGGACGTCCTCGCGGCGTAGTCCGATCATGGCTGCCTCCAGGTTCCGGGCCCCTGCTCCCAGTGTCCGGCGGTACGGAACGGGGCGCGAGGCAGAGGGCCGGGCGGGAGGCCTAGGAGCGCCGCCTGCGCCGGGCGATGCCGAAGAGGCCGACGCAGATGCCGGCGACGACGACGTACTCGATGCGCAGCCCGGAGTCGCCGTCGTCCCCGGAGGCGCCCGAACCGCCCTTGGCCGAGGGCGACTTGGCGTCGCCGCCGGGCGCGTCCTGCGCCTCGACCGGGCTCTCGGCGCCCTCCATGCCGAGCATCAGCTTGGTGCCGTCGGCGGAGTAGGAGACCGACTCGCCCTGTCCCAGCGGGACGTTGACGCGGTCCAGGCGCCGGGGCTTCCCGCCGTTCCAGTCGTACGCGATGCCGCCCATGTAGCCGCGCACCACGAACTGCTCGCCGTCCGGGGAGAACGCGGCGTCGGTGGCCCACAGGTCGATGGGCGGGCCGGGCGAGAAGACGTTGGTGCCGGTGGCCGACAACTCGGCGGGCCCGGAGTAGAGATGGCCGCCGTCCTCGCTCTTGTCGATGATGTAGACGCGCCCGGTCCTCGGGTGCACGAGGAGGGACTCGGCGTCGCGGGGGCCGTCGGAGTACTTCACGACGTACTGCGTGGCGCGCACGCTCTGGTCCTTCAGCTCGGCCGGCTCGGGCAGCCGGTAGACCCAGACGTGGTCCCAGACGACGCCGTCGTTGTCGCCGATGTCGCCGACGTAGAGCTGGTCGTCGGGCCCCACGGCGATGGCCTCGACGTCACGCGGGTCGCCCACGCCGGTCATGGTGACCGTGGCGACGGTCTCCCCGGTCCGGCTGTCGACGGCGTAGAGGTAGGCGCCCTCGTCCTGGTCGTTGTGCGTCCAGTAGACGCCGGGGTGCTGCCGGGACGCGGCGAGACCGCTGGACTCGGTGATGCGCGGGTCCTTGATGGTGAAGCTCTCGTCGCCGTCGGCGGCGTACGCGTTCGACGGCACGGCGAGCCCCGACAACAGGCAGGCGGCAGCGGGGAGGAGGGCGGCAAGGCGTCGGCGCATGCCCCAAGACTGCCATCCCGGGGCGCGGACCCGAGGAGGCACCGGTGATGATCGTCGTGGCGGTCCTCACAGCGCCCCGTGACCCCACCGGCCACCCGGATCGTTCATCATGAGCGGATGCTCAGGTTCATGCCCGTAGGTGACTCCATGACGATCGGCAGCGCCGGCGAACACACATGGCGTTACCGGCTGTGGCAGCACCTGCGCGACACCCACGACGGCCCGTTCGCCCTCGTCGGCCCGCGCGAGACGCTGTACGACCAGGCCGCGCAGGAGCCGACGTCCTACGACTACGCCGACCCCGACTTCCCCCGCGCCCACCTGGCCGGCTGGGGCGAGGGCTGGCAGCACATGGTCCCGCTGATCGCGGACAGCGTGCGGGCGTGCCGCGCGGACGTGCTGCTGGTCTCGCTGGGCCTGATCGACCTGGGCTTCTACACGAACGCCGAGCAGACCGCGGACAACGTCCGGGCGTTCGTCGCGGCGGCCCGCTCGGCCAACCCCCGCGTCCGCATGGTGCTGCTCCCGGTGATCCGGAACGTCCGCGCGGAGGCCGACCCGGACTTCGCCGCCCAGGTGAGCCTCTTCAACGACCACCTCGCCAAGGCGGTGACCGACCTCGACGAGCCGGCCTCACCGCTGCTGCTGGCCTCGGTCCCCGACTCGTACGACTTCCACAGGGACACCTACGACGGCACCCACCCGAACGCCTCCGGCGAGCACAAGCTGGCGGCGGCCTTCGCGGACGCGATGTGGCGGGGATGGGGCTGGGGAGCGGAGTACGAGGTCCGTACGTGACCTGGTGACCGTGCGTATCGTTGTACTGCGCGGCTGGGCTTGTGGTGAGTCTGGCCGGGGAGGAGCGCCACGATGACCGTCGTCGAAGACAGGATCGAGATGGCCGAGAGCGACAACACGAGCACACTCGACGAGATGTTCGAGCGGCTTGAGCAGATGCCCGTCCCCGAGGGATACAAGGTCGAGATCGTCGAGGGGACCGTATACATGTCGCCGCAGCGGGACACCCACTGGGACATCATCCTGGACATCGTCGAACAGCTGCGGACCAAGTACCCCCGCAAGCGCGTGAAGTCGGACGTACGCATCGACTACCCCGGGCATCTCAACGGTTTCGCCACCGACGTGACGGTCATCGCCGAGGGTGCGGTCAGAACGGCAGGCGGTCTCTGGCGCTACGAGGATGTCGAGTTCGTCGCCGAGGTGATCTCGAAGGGCACCGCCGCCAATGACTACGGCCCCAAGAAGACCGCCTACGCCCTGGCCGAGGTGCCGGTCTACCTGATCGCTGACCCGTACCAGGGGCGCTGCCACATCCACACCCAGCCCAAGGGCGACGCGTACACCGTCGAGACCAGGGTCGCTTTCGGCCACGAGGTGGACCTCACCGGCACAGTCGTCGGCCTGACCCTCAAGACGGACGAGTTCCCCCGCGACTGAAGGCCGCGGGCTCCTTGCATAGAGCGCACTCCAAGCCGTTGGCTTGGAGACCATGAAGTACACGCAGCTCGGACGCACCGGACTCAAGGTCAGCCGACTGGTCCTCGGCACGATGAACTTCGGACCGCAGACGGACGAGGCGGACAGCCACGCGATCATGGACGCGGCGCTGGACGCGGGGATCAACTTCTTCGACACGGCCAATGTGTACGGCTGGGGCGAGAACAAGGGCCGCACCGAGTCGATCATCGGCAGCTGGTTCGCCAAGAGCGCGGCCAACCGCGACAAGGTCGTGCTCGCCACAAAGGTGTACGGCAACATGGGCACGGACGGCGAGCCCTGGCCGAACCACGACAAGCTGTCGGCCCTCAACATCCGGCGGGCGGTCGACGCCTCGCTGAAGCGCCTGCGGACCGACCACATCGACCTCTACCAGTTCCACCACATCGACCGGGACACCCCGTTCGAGGAGATCTGGCAGGCCGTCGACACGCTCGTCGCCCAGGGCAAGATCCTGTACGCCGGATCCAGCAACTTCCCCGGCTACAAGATCGCCCAGGCCAACGAGGCCGCCGCCCGGCGCGGGTCGTACGGACTCGTCAGTGAGCAGTGTCTGTACAACCTCTACGAGCGCCGCGCCGAGATGGAGGTCATCCCGGCCGCGCAGGACTACGGGCTGGGCGTCATCCCCTGGTCCCCGCTGCACGGCGGTCTCCTCGGCGGGGTGATCCGCAAGGAGGTCGAGGGCGGACGGCGCTCCAGCGGGCGTACCGCCGACGCGCTCAAGGACGCCGCCGTGCGCACCAGGGTGCAGTCGTACGAGGAGCTGCTCGACAAGCACGGGCTGGAGCCCGGCGAGGTCGCGCTGGCGTGGCTGCTGACCCGGCCGGGTGTGACCGGGCCGATCGTGGGGCCGCGTACGGCGGAGCAGCTGGAGTCGGCGCTGCGGGCGATCGAGCTGGAGCTGTCGCCGGAGCTCCTCGCCGGGCTGGAGGACATCTTCCCCGGACCGGGGCCCTCCCCCGAGGCCTTCGCCTGGTAGGGCACGGCGGCGCGGCGGCGGCCTGGGGCTATCTCCCCAGCGCCGCCGCCACCGCCACCAGCACGAACATCAGCACGAGCGCACCGGCCATGATCCGGTTCCGGGTCTTCGGGTCCACGGGACGAGCCTAACCGGCCGCGCCCAGTGGCCGGCGGGCGACCGCCTCGTAGCGGGGCTGCTCGCCCGGTACGCCGGAGGCGGGCAGGTTGCTGCGGACCAGGACCAGCTCGGACACGGTCCAGGTGCGGCCGGCGAACCCGGCGAGGGCGTCGACGTACGGCCCCACGTCCACCGCGTCGCGGCTGCGGGCCACCGTGAGGTGGGCCTTGTAGCGGCGGTGCTCGCCCATGTCGAGGCCGGCCCTGCGGCCGGCGGCCTCGCTGCGGTCGGCCAGCAGCCGCAGGGACTCCAGGTCACCGTCGGCCCCTGCCCACAGGGCGCGGCCGTGGCCGAAATGGCCCCCTCCGCGCAACGCCAGCGGGAAGGGGGCCGTGCGGTGTGCGGCGCGCTCCAGGCGGGCCGACAGATCGGGGACGACGCTGTCGTCGACCTCACCGTAGAAGGCGAGGGTGAAGTGCCAGCCGGGGCGGCCGGTCCAGCGGAGCCGGTCCGCGCCGGGGAGGCGTCTCAGCGCGTCCACCTCGGCGGCCAGTTCGGCGACCACCTCGTCCGGTGGCAGCACGGCGGCGAAGAGTCTCATACGCCCCACCCTGCCATCAGGCCGCCGCGGCCAGCTCCTCCCGCCGCTCGCGCGGCACGAACCGCACGCTCGGGTGGCCGTGGTGCCAGCCCACCGCCAGGCGCAGTCCGCCGGTGCGGGCGAGGACCACGGCGATCACCCCGGCGGCGAGGGCCGCGACGGCGCCGCCCGCGGCGAGGCCGGCGCGGGGGCCGTAGGCGTCGGTGATCCAGCCGGCGAGGGGCGCGCCGATGGGGGTGCCGCCGAGGAACACCATCATGTAGAGGGACATGACACGGCCGCGCATGACCGGGTCGGTCGCCATCTGCAGGCTGGTGTTGGCGGTGACGTTGATGGTCATGCCGAACAGGCCCAGCGGGATCATCAGCGCGGCGAACATCCACAGGGTGGGCGCCCCCGCGGCGACGACCTCGATCAGGCCGAACAGCAGCGCGGCGGTGCTGACCACGCGCAGCCGGGCCGTGCCGCGGCGGGCGGCGAGCAGGGCGCCCGCGACGGAGCCGACGGCCATAAGGGTGTTGAAGAGGCTGTAGGTGCCGGCGCCGGCGTGGAAGACGTCGTCGACGAAGGCGGAGAGGTAGACGGGGAAGTTGAAGGCGAAGGTTCCGACGAACCCGACGAGCACGATCGGCCAGATCAGCTCGGGCCGGCCGGAGACGTAACGCAGGCCCTCGCGGAGCTGGCCCTTGCCGCGCGGGGCGCGTTCGACGGCGTGCAGTTCGCGGGCCCGCATCAGCAGCAGGCCGGCGATGGGCGCGACGAAGGACAGGCCGTTGAAGAGGAACGCCCAGCCGGTGCCGACCCCGGTGATCATCAGGCCGGCCACGGCCGGGCCGATCAGGCGGGCCGACTGGAAGTTGGCCGAGTTGAGGCTGACGGCGTTCTGCAGCTGCTCGGGGCCGACCATCTCGGTGACGAAGGACTGGCGGGCCGGGTTGTCCACGACCGTGGCGAGGCCGACGGCGAGGGCGGCGACGTAGACGTGCCACACCTGGACCTGTCCGGTGATGGTCAGGGCGGCGAGCGCGAGGGCGGTGAGGGCCATCGCGGCCTGGGTGACCAGCAGGGTGGGGCGCTTGGGCAGGCGGTCGACGAGGACGCCGCCGTAGAGGCCGAGCAGGAGCATCGGCAGGAACTGCAGGGCGGTGGTGACGCCCACGGCGGTGGCGGAGCCGGTGAGGCTGAGCACCAGCCAGTCCTGGGCGATGCGCTGCATCCAGGTGCCGATGTTGGAGACGGCCTGGCCGAGGAAGAAGAGGCGGTAGTTCCTGATCCTCAGCGAGCTGAACATCGAGGAGCTGCGGGGGTGGTGGGTGGTCTTCGGTGCGGGTGCGGAAACTGTTCCGGTTCCCGTACTCAAGAGCGTTCGCCTCCTTGGTGCGGCTTACAGATGTGCGAGCTTCTCCAGCACGGGGGCGGCGGCGCGCAGTTTGGCCCACTCGTCCTCGTCGAGGTCCTCGACGAGCGCGGCCAGGAACGCGTTGCGCTTGCGGCGGCTCTCCTCGAGCATCGCCTCGGCCTGCTCGGTGCGGGTGACGACCTTCTGGCGCCGGTCCTCGGGGTGCGGCTCGAGCCGGACCAGGCCCTTGGCCTCCAGCAGCGCGACGATCCGCGTCATGGACGGCGGCTGGACGTGTTCCTTGCGAGCGAGTTCCCCGGGGGTGGCCCGGCCGC
This sequence comes from Streptomyces sp. NPDC053367, assembly GCF_044545925.1. Lineage (NCBI taxonomy): Bacteria > Bacillati > Actinomycetota > Actinomycetes > Kitasatosporales > Streptomycetaceae > Streptomyces > Streptomyces sp. NPDC053367. The sequence continues at coordinate 348,118 of NZ_JBITYN010000007.1, forward strand.
ACAGGGACAGGGTGCCCAGCACCGACATCTCGGTGGGGCTGAGCGACTCGTCGACCCGCTGGTGCTTGAGGCGGCGGGAGAGCCGCATCACGGCGGAGCGCAGGGAGTTCACGGCGGCAGCGTCGTCGCCATGGGTGAGGTCCGGCATGTTCATTAGCTTAACTCATTACTCTGGCTAAGTACCACCCGGAACGCGCCAGATGCCCGTGACCCTCGCCACTCAAACGCCGACGTCACCCGTACGAGTGAGCCGATTCCGGAAAGTGACGCATCGGCCACCCCTGAGCGGCGACCCTCGTGTGCATGGGGACCAGCGTGCTCAGCCTGCGGGTGGACGGGGAGCTGCTCGAGCGGCTCCGGGACCATGCGGCCAAAACAGGAATGAGCGTCCAGGACTATGTCGTCCGGACGCTCATCCGTGATGACTTCGACGAACGGTTCCAGGCCGCCGTCGAGGAGACCGAGAAGTTCTACGGCCTGACGTGAGTGCTAAGTGAGGCCCAGCGCCGGCATCAGGTAGTAGAAGGCGAACACCGCCGACACCACGTACATCGCCGCCGGGACCTCCTTCGCCCGGCCGGCCGCCAGACGCATGGCCACGAAGGTGATGAAGCCCATGCCGATGCCGTTGGTGATCGAGTAGGTGAACGGCATCATCACCATCGTCACGAACGCCGGGACGGCGATCGTGTGGTCGGCCCAGTCGATCTCCTTGACCGAGCCGGCCAGGATCAGGAAGCCGACCGCGAGCAGGGCCGGGGTGGCCGCCTGGGACGGGACCATCGTGGCGACGGGCGTGAGGAACAGCGCCAGGGTGAACAGGCCGCCCGTCACGACGTTCGCGAACCCGGTGCGGGCACCCTCGCCGACACCGGCGGTGGACTCCACGAAGGCGGTCGTGGCCGAGGAGGAGCTCGCGCCGCCCGCGGCGACCGCCAGACCGTCGATGAAGAGCACCTTGTTGATGCCGGGCATCTGCCCCTGGGCGTCGGTCAGCCTGGCCTCGTCGCTGACGCCCATGATCGTGCCCATGGCGTCGAAGAAGCAGGACAGCAGGACGGTGAAGACGAACAGGACGCCCGTCAGCACGCCGACCTTGCCGAAGCCGCCGAACAGGCTCACCTCGCCGATCAGACCGAGGTCGGGCGTGGCGACCGGGTTGCCGGGCCAGGTGGGCGTCGTCAGGCCCCAGGACGGCACCTTCGCGACCGCCTCGATGATCACCGCGAGGACGGTCATGACGACGATCGAGATCAGGATCGCGCCCGGCACCTTGCGGACGATCAGGGCGAGGGTCAGCAGCGCGCCCAGGATGAACACCAGCACCGGCCAGCCGTTGAGGTGGCCGTCGCCGCCGAGCTGCAGCGGGACCGTGGTGTGGGCGGCGTCCGGGATGCGGGAGACGAAGCCGGAGTCGACCAGGCCGATCAGCATGATGAACAGGCCGATACCGATCGAGATGGCCTTGCGCAGGCCGAAGGGCACCGCGTTCATGACGCGCTCGCGCAGGCCCGTCGCCACCAGCAGCATGACCACGAAGCCGGCCAGCACGACCATGCCCATGGCGTCCGGCCAGGACATGCGCGGGGCGAGCTGGAGGGCGACGACGGAGTTCACGCCGAGACCGGCGGCCAGCGCGATCGGCACATTGCCGAGGACACCCATCAGCAGCGTGGTGAACGCCGCCGTCAGGGCCGTCGCGGTGACCAGCTGGCCGTTGTCGAGCTGGTGGCCGTACATGTCCTTCGCGCTGCCCAGGATGATCGGGTTGAGCACGATGATGTAGGCCATCGCGAAGAAGGTGGCGAAACCACCGCGGACCTCGCGGGACAGGGTGCTGCCGCGCTCGGAGATCTTGAAGAAGCGGTCGAGAGCGCCGTGGGCGGGCGCGCCGCCCGGCTGCTCCGGAGCGGGGACCTTGGCGGGGGCCGAGGTGGACATTTGTGGGTTCCTACGAACAGAAGTGGACAGAGGCAAACGGTTTCAGTATGAACATATGAGTCCCCCGATTGCCATCTCCGCGCGTAGACCTGATCGCCGGGGAAGCGGTCGGGTTCACCGGGTCCGCCTCGTACACTGCCCGCATGGCGAAGTGGACCCCCCAGCACGAGGCGCCGGAGCCCCTTGAGGGCCCGGTCGTTCCGACGATCGTCGGCGGCACGATCCTCTGGTTCGTCCTCTTCCTGGCCCAGCTGCCGTTCTACGGCTGGTTCGACGACCGCGGCCACGCCTGGTGGGTGTGGACCTGCCTGGCGGGCGGGGGCCTCGGACTCATCGGCATCTGGTACGTGCGCAGACGGGACGCCGCGATCAAGCGGGCGGCCGCCCGCGACGACGTACCGGCCTCCTAGCCGCCTCCCGAGGGCAGGCGGCCCGGAGCGACCGGTCGGCGGGTGAACGGACGGATCCGCACGTACCGTCGAATGCATGACGCACACCGACGCGAGCGCCGGACTCGACCCTGTGCATCCCCTGCCCGCGCCGGCGCCGCCGGCCGGCGGGCTCACCGCGGCCGAGGTCGCCGAGCGGGTGGCGGCCGGCCGGGTCAACGACGTGCCGGTGCGCAGCAGCCGGTCCGTGGCCGACATCGTCCGGGCCAACGTCTTCACGCGGTTCAACGCCATCATCGGTGTCCTGTGGCTGATCATGCTGTGCGTCGCGCCGATCCAGGACAGCCTGTTCGGCTTCGTGATCCTCGCGAACACCGGCATCGGCATCGTCCAGGAGTGGCGGGCCAAGAAGACCCTGGACTCCCTCGCGGTGATCGGCGAGGTCCGGCCGACGGTGCGCCGGGACGGGGCCGCCGTACAGATCGGCACCTCGGAGATCGTGCTGGACGACGTCATCGAGATCGGGCCCGGCGACAAGGCGGTCGTGGACGGGGTGTGGGTCGAGGCGGACAGCCTGGAGGTCGACGAGTCGCTGCTGACCGGCGAGGCCGACCCGGTCGTCAAGAGGCCCGGCGACCCGGTGCTGTCCGGCAGCTTCGTCGTCGCGGGCGGCGGCGCCTTCCGGGCCACCAAGGTCGGGCGCGAGGCGTACGCGGCGCAGCTCGCCGAGGAGGCCTCCCGGTTCACCCTGGTCCACTCCGAGCTGCGCTCGGGCATCTCCACCATCCTCAAGTACGTGACGTGGATGATGGTCCCGGCCGCGCTCGGCCTGATCGTCACCCAGCTGGTCGTGGAGAGCCGGGACCTGCGGGACTCGGTCGCCCGCACGGTCGGCGGCATCGTGCCGATGGTCCCCGAGGGGCTGGTGCTGCTCGCCTCGGTCGCCTTCGCGATCGGCGTCGTCCGCCTCGGCCGCAAACAGTGCCTGGTGCAGGAGCTCCCCGCCATCGAGGGCCTCGCCCGAGTCGACACGGTCTGCCTGGACAAGACCGGCACCCTCACCGAGGGCGGCATGGACGTGACGGAGCTGCGCGTCCTCGACGGCTACGAGGAGGACCACGTCCGGCAGGTGCTGAGCGCGCTCGGCGAGTCCGACCCGCGGCCCAACGCCTCCCTGAGGGCGATCATCGACGCCTACCCCGACGACAGCGAGGAGTGGCGCTGCACCGAGTCGCTGCCGTTCTCCTCGGCCCGCAAGTACAGCGGCGCCACCCTCAGCGAGGGCGACGGCGAGAGCGGCACCTGGCTGCTGGGCGCCCCGGACGTGCTGCTCGCCGACGACGCCCCGGCCCTCGGCGAGACCGAGCGGCTGAACGAGGAGGGGCTGCGGGTGCTGCTGCTGGCCCGCGCCTCCCGCGAGCTGGGCGACCCGGAGGTGGCGCGGGGCGCCGAGCCGGCCGCGCTGGTGGTGCTGGAGCAGCGGCTGCGCCCGGACGCCGCGGACACACTGCGCTACTTCGCCGAGCAGAACGTCCGCGCGAAGGTGATCTCCGGTGACAACGCGGTGTCGGTGGGCGCGGTCGCGGACAAGCTGGGGCTTTCGGGCACGGTGGTCGACGCGCGGCGGATACCGGCCGAGCGGGAGGGCATGGCGCAGGCCCTGGAGGAGGGCACCGTGTTCGGGCGGGTCACCCCGCGGCAGAAGCGGGACATGGTGGGGGCGCTGCAGTCCCGCGGCCACACGGTCGCCATGACCGGCGACGGCGTCAACGACGTCCTCGCGCTGAAGGACGCCGACATCGGTGTCGCGATGGGCTCGGGCTCGGAGGCGACCCGCGCGGTCGCGCAGATCGTGCTGCTGAACAACAGCTTCGCGACCCTGCCGTCGGTGGTGGCCGAGGGCCGCCGGGTCATCGGCAACATCACGCGCGTGGCGACGCTGTTCCTGGTGAAGACGGTCTACTCGGTGCTGCTCGCGGTGCTGGTGGTGTGCACGCGCGTGGAGTACCCGTTCCTCCCGCGCCATCTGACCCTGCTGTCCACGCTGACCATCGGCGTCCCGGCCTTCTTCCTGGCCCTCGCGCCCAACAAGGAGCGGGCCAGACCGCACTTCGTGCGGCGGGTCATGCGGTACGCGGTCCCGGGCGGGGTCGTCGCGGCGGCCGCGACCTTCACGACGTATCTGATCGCCGGGGACCACTACCACGGCGAGGACGCCCTGGACGCCGAGACCAGCGCCGCGACCCTGACGCTGTTCCTGGTGTCGATGTGGGTGCTGGCGATCATCGCCCGCCCCTACACCTGGTGGCGCGTGCTGCTGGTCGCGGCGATGGGCGGCGCGTTCCTGCTGGTGCTCGTCGTGCCGTGGCTGCAGGAGTTCTTCGCGCTGCGGCTGGTCGGCATGGAGATGCCGTGGCTCGCGGTCGGCATCGCGGTGGTGGCGGCGGTCGCCCTGGAGGTGCTGTGGAGGTGGGTCGACCGCCGCTTCCCGGATCAGGACCGGCGGGATGGTGCCGCGGGTGCTTACCGCACGTCGACGTAGTCGCCCGGCGACACGGTCATCGGGGACGTCGTGGTGGAGGCGCCGGAGAAGAAGAAGCGCCAGGTGCCGTCGTAGGTGGCGGTGTGGGTGGTGCTGATGGCGCCGTAGGTGTTCGACTTGACCGTCTTCACCTTGGAGTACGCGGTGGCGCCGGCCTTCTTGAACTGCAGCTGCATGTACTGGTTGGTGAACTTGCTGTAGGTGCCCGTCTCCCAGTTGGCGCGGGTGAAGGCGCCCTTGAGGGTGAGGGCCCGGCCCTTGACCACCGGCTCCGGGGAGGCGTTCATGGTGAGGACGGCGTTCCGCTGGACCCGGTGGGTCCGGTAGAAGTCGTTGACGTACTCGCTCCCGTCCTTGGCCCAGGCGCCCACGCCCACGTGCCAGGTGCCGGCGAGCACGTTGGCGTACAGGTCACCGACCAGCTTCGGGTCGTTGACACCCGGGGTGGCCGTGATGGTCATCTTGCAGTTGACGGCGGTGGTGGAGGTGACCGCGTCGCAGGTGACGGCGTCACCCGAGGGGAGATAGCCGTCGGCCCGGTACGGGTCCGAGCCGTGCCACAGGTCGATGTAGATGGAGTCGATGCCGCTGGGGTGGCTGGCGGTCATCGACACCGTGAACGTCTTGGCGCTCTTGCTGCCGACGACCACGGCCTTGCCGCTGTTGATACGGACGTTGCTGACGACCGGCGCGGCCTGGGCGCCGACGGCGGCCGAGGCGGAGCCGGACTTGGCGGCGCCACCCGGCACGGAGACCGCGCGCTGCTGGGTGATGCCCGGACGGTCCACACCGGCCGAGTCGTCGGCCTGCGCGGCCGGCATGACGAGGGCGGACAGAGCGAGGGCGCCGGAAACCGCGGCGACAGCGGTGCGCGTACGCATGGAGGTCCTTCGGAGGCTCGGGAACGCCAGGAGGGCGGTGGAGGGGGACGCCCGGCCCCGGCCGGCTGCCGGGGTCGGGCGCGGTGGGTCACGGGGACCCGGAGGTCTTACTGCACGTCGATGTAGTCGGCGGCCGAGGCGGTGGGGCCGCTGATGGAGTTGCCGCTGTAGGCGAAGCGGTAGGAGCCGTCGTACGTGGCGGTCGTGGTGGCGCTCAGGTAACCGGTGGTGGTGCCCTTGATCGTCTTCACGTTGGTCCACGTGGTGGTGCCGGCCTTCTTGTACTGCAGGCGCACGTACTGGCTGCCGTAGTTGTAGTACAGGCCGTTCTCCCAGTTCACCCGGGTCTGGCGGCCGGTGACCGTGATGACCTTGCCGCGGCGGACCGGCTCCGGGGAGGCGTTGGCCGTCAGGCGGGTGGCGCGCTGGAGCTTGAAGGCCAGCGCGTTCTCCTTGTAGATGTAGTCGCCGTCCTTGGCGTTGATCCAGACGTCGACGGTCCAGGTGCCGGCGTTGTTGTTGAACAGGTCGGCCTTCGGGTCCACCGCCACCCAGGCGCTGCAGGTCGAGGTCGTGGCGTTGACCGCGGTGCAGGTGGGCTTGTCGCTGATGAGCACGCCGTAGTTCGGCCCGTACAGGTCGATCGAGTCCTCGGCGTCCAGGATGCCCGAGTTGTCCGTCGCCGTGACGGTGACCTTGAACTTCTTGGCGGTCGCACCGACCTGTACCTGGTTGTCGCCGTCGACGACAACACGCGTGATCTTGGTGTCGCCCTCGATCACGTCGGCCTGGGCGGCCGGAACGGCGAGAGCGGACAGGGCCAGGGCGCCGGTGACGACGCCGAGGGTGGCACGCATGCGCATGTCTCTTCCCCACTGAGACGGGACCTCGGTGCCCTTCGTTGCCTGTGGCTCGTGAGCGCGGCGAGGTCCGGGAGATCTAGGAGTCTGTTGACTCGGAAGATCAGATCTGTGACGGCGGAGAAAGGTTGTACGACTGGCGAAGATTTTGTTCGGGATCGGCCGAGCCCCCGAGAGGGGCCCGGCCGAGCGTGTGCGGGTCGCCCCCGGCCGCCTATCGCACGTCGACGTAGTCGGCGACGGAGACGGCCGACGTGCGGTGGGCGTCACCGGCGTACACGAAGCGGTAGTAGCCGTCGTACCGGGCAGTGGTCGTGGTGCGCAGAGCGCCCACGCTGTTCGACCTGGCGGTCTTCAGCGTGGTCCAGGTGGAGGTGCCCGCCTTCCTGTACTGGAGCTTCACGTACTGGTTGGGCAGCGGGACATAGCTGTACTCGAACTGGTACTCGGCCACGGTGAGCTTGCCCGTGGCGGTGATGGTCCCGCCCTTGCGGACCGGCTCCGGGGAGGCGTTGGTCCGCACGATGGTGTGGCGCTTGGTCGTGAAGGTCTTGACGTTCTCGTCGGTGTGGGTGCCACCCTGCTTGTCGGTGACGGTCACCAGGGTGTCCCAGGAGCTGCCGTCCCCCCGCCACGGGCGCAGGATGAACGTCGCCCGGCAGGTGGCGGTGGTGGCGTTCACCTCGGTGCAGTCGAGCATGCCGTCGGGGGTCGCGGGCCCCGCCATGTCGGGCCAGCTCTGGTCGTCGAGGTCGTCGGGGGAGGGCAGTGTGCCGCCGCTCCAGAGCAGGGCGTCGACGCTTCTGACGCCCGCGGGCGCCTGCACGGTCATGGAGACGCTGACCGGCTCGACGCCGGTGGGGGTGAAGACGACCGGCTTGCCCTCGTTGACGACGACGTTCGAGACGGTGAACGCGGCCGGTTCCTCGTCGGCCCGGGCGGCCGGCAGGGCAAGGGCGGAAAGGGCCAGCGCGCCGGAGACCGCGGCGATGGTGACACGAGTACGCATGAGTTCCTTCTCGGGATTCGCAGGGATGTCCGGGACCGGGCGCGTGCCTACTGCACGTCGACGGCGTCGGCCGCGGAGGTCACGGCGGCGGAGGCCGAGTTGCCGGCGTACACGAAGCGGTAGGCGCCGTCGTAGCCGGCCGTGGCGGTGGCGCTCACATAGCCCGCGGAGGTCGACTTGACCGTCTTCAGCGTGGTGAAGGAGGTCGCGCCCTTCTTCCTGAACTGGAGCTTCACGTACTGGCCGCCGTAGCCGCCGTAGGTGAGCGTCTCCCAGCTGACCCGGGTCAGCCTGCCGCTCACCGTGACGGTGCGGCCCTTGCGGACGGGCTCCGGGGAGGCGTTGGCGGTCAGCCTGGTGTGGCGCTGGAGCTTGAAGGTGCCCGCGGACTCCTTCCAGACCCAGTCCTTGTCGATGGCGTTGATCCACGTGTCGACGCGGTAGGTGCCGGCGTTGTCGTCGGTGAGACGCTCGGGCGCGTCGGTCCTCGGGTTGACCACGAACCCGCCCCTACAGGTCGCGGTGGTGTCGTCGACGAGCGAGCAGCTCGGGTACTTCGCGTGGAACCAGCCGGAGTCCGGGCCGTACACGTCCATCCACTCCGCGGCTTCGGACCAGTCGAAACCGGAGTCGTCGGTCACCGTGACGCTGACGGTGAACCTCGTCTCGTCCCTGCCGACGACGACCTTGTCGTCTCCGTCGACGACGACCTTGGTGATCTTGGTGTCGCCGTAGCTGCCGTCGGCCTGTGCGGCCGGGACGGCGAGCGTGGACAGTGCCAGGGCGCCGGTGAGGACGCCGAGGGTGACACGCTTGCGCATATCTGGTTTCCCCCCACGGGAAAGAGACCTCGCCGCTCTGCGACGCGCACGCGGCTCGCGAGCGTGGCCAGGCCCAACTGATCGAACTTCTGAGCCTTTTGACTCGTCCGATCAGATCCGTGAGGGACGGGAATGGTTGTACGGCCGGTGAACGGGTGATGTCCGCCGACCGCACAGTCCTCCCGTGGAACTCAGTCGAACCAGCGGTCCCGCGCCAGCTCCGCCGTCCGGGACGGGTCCTCCAGCAGGGCGGCCACCTCGAAGCGGCGGGGCCACTGACCGGCCGCCCAGGCGAGGCCGGCGGCGACGCCCTCCAGGGTGGCGGCGTGCAGGACGCCGTCGTCGGTGAGGCGCCAGTCGATCTCGACGCCGTCCACGACCAGTTCCTCGTGCTCGACGTACGACGCCGGCGTGCGCGGGCCGAGCAGCACCCGCACCGACTCCGACACCGCGTGCTCGGTGCCCTCGGAGCCGACGGCCCCGGACACGGACTCGCTCAGCCGCCGCACCTGGAACAGCTCGGCGAGCTCGGCGGCGCGCGCCGGGCGGACCGGCAGCAGGGGCACGCCCTCGGTGAAGGGCAGCAGGTCGGGCGAGTCGACGACCACCGCGTCGGCGGCGTCCACGACGGCCGTGCGCCCGTCGACCACCGCCCTCAGCTCGTCCGGCAGCGTGACCTGCTCGGGGTCGAGGTCGGCCAACGCCCCGTACAACCCGTGCAGTTGCGCGGCGCTCACCTCGCGCTCCGGGTCGGCCAGCCGGTCCAGCAGCTCCGCGGCGCCGCCCGGCTCGTCGAGGAGCGCGGCCACCGAGGTGCGTACGCCGAGCGCCCGCAGGACCTGCTCGTCGTCGAAGCCGGTCGCGTCGGCCTCGTCGTACAGCCCGCGCAGCAGCGGGTCCCCGCCCGCCGCGAGGAGGCCCGCGGGACGGCGGCCGTCGAGCACGGGGTGCCCGCGCAGCCACCACGCGGTGTACGGCCGTACGGTCTCGTGGGTGCCGTCGGGCAGCAGGATGCGCACCGGCTGGGTGAGGGCGTCCCTGAGCGGCGGCTGGGCGAGCAGGGCGAGGGCCTGCGGCCAGCGGTCGTCGTCGACGAGGTCGAGATCGCGTACGGCGACCAGCTCGGTGGCGACCGGCGGCACGGGCGAGTCGGGGAAGCGGTCGAGGACGTCCTCGCACCAGACGTCCACGGCGTCCAGCAGCCCGGCGTCGTCAGGTTCGGCGAAGTCGCCTTCGCGGGGCTCCAGTTCGTCCGGGTCGAGGACGACGTCGGTGGCGCGGACGAGAGCGAAGTTCGCGAGCACCCCGCAGGCGGCCAGCGGCTGCTCGCCCCACTTGCGGGCCAGGTCGGCGTCGACGGCGGCGAGTTCACCCTCACGCATGACCTGGTGGAAGGCGCTGCCCGGCAGCACCAGCTCACCGGCCGGCGCGAGTTCGCCGTCCTCGTCGGGCAGCGCGAGCGCGCCCAGCCAGGGTTCGTCACCGGGTTCGAGGCCGGCGTCGCGGACCAGCGCGAGAACGGTGTCGGCCAGCTCCTCCGCGTCGGGCGCGTCGGCCTCCCAGTCGAGGCCGCCGTCGTCGTCCAGGGAGGAGGCCACGGCGGCCCGCACCTGGGGCGTGGTCAGCACGGCCCGCGGGGTGGCGGGCAGCGCGCCCAGCTTCTCCAGCAGCGGGTGGGCCGCGTCCTCGTGGGCGACCTTCAGCCCGAGCCGGGCCAGCACCTCGGCGTCGATACGGGCCGCGTCCGCGGTCGGCAGCAGCACCTGGCGGGGCCCGATCGTGGTGCGCCCGTCCGCGAGCGGCACGGGAAGCCCGGTGAGCCGGTCGGGGTCCACACCGGCGAGGCTGTCGTACAGCCGCCGCCACCAGCCGGGATCCTTCTCCAGCCCGGCCAGCCGGTCCACGGCGTCGGTCAGCGGCACCCGGGCAACCCCGAGCGTGCGCAGCTCGGCGCGGCGCTCCAGTCCCGCGGGCAGCAGGGTGGGCAGCATCTCGGCGAGGACGGTGACGGTGTCGGCCCCGGCACCTTCGACGACCTCCGCGTCCCTCGGCCGCAGCGTCTCCGGCAGGTCCTCGCCGGGCCCGGCGGCGGGCGGCAGGAAGGGCGTGCGCGGCAGCCGCTCCAGGACGGCCTGGCGCAGCGCCCCGTCGAGCGCGCCCTTTCCCAGCGGGCCGGGCACGAGGTCGATGATCCCGGCGGTCACCGGCCGCCAGTCGGCGAGGAGTCCGGCGTAGGCGTCGGCGGCGCGCTCGACGAGGAAGTCGGTCAGCGGGCCGGGTGCGGCGTGCCGCCGGGTGGTGTCCAGCGGGAAGGAGGCGATGAGCAGGGCGGGCACACCGAGGGGCTCGTCGCTGGGGGTGGGCGCGTGCACGACGGGGCTGGTGCGGGGCCGGGCGGGCGAGCCGTCGTCGTCGACGGGCACGGCCCAGGTGACGGACCAGTACGGCCGCAGCCGTTCCTCGACGGGCCGCTCCGCGAGCAGTTCGGCGGCGAGGGTCCCGTGCGCGGCGGCGGTCCGCCAGCGGGTGGTGCCGTCCCGCGAGTCCGCCACGACGGTCAGGTCGCCGTCGGTGTCGCGGCGCAGGGTCCGTACGGTGTCGGTGCCGGTCTCGACCACGACCTCCTCCAGGCCCGGCAGGGCGAGGAGCAGGGCGTCGTCCACGGCGGTGAGGAGCCGTTCGGCGAGGTCGGCGGCGGCGGCGTCGCGCAGCGGCAGGATGACGGCGGTGTCGTACGGGTCCGGCGCGCTCCCCTCGGCGGCGAAGGGCAGCCGCAGCAGCGGCACATGCCCGTCCCGCCGCCGGATCTCGTCCCCGAGCCCGGGGCTGTGCCGGGCGGTCTCGGCGGCGAGGTCCCGGGCCTCGGCGAGCGACCAGCGCACGCCACCGTGCCGGCCGACGACGGCGGGCTCGTCGGTCACGGCGAGCACGGCGGCGAACCCGACGCCGAACCGCCCGACGGCCCCGGTGCCGCTCTCCCGCTTCGCGGAGGCGCGCAGGGTGGCCAGCGACTCGACACCGGCCGCGTCCAGCGGCGCCCCGGTGTTGGCGGCGACGAGCACGCCGTCCCGCAGGGTGAGCCGCAGCCGCCCGGGCACCCCGGCCCTCGCGGCGGCGTCGGCGGCGTTCTGGGCGAGCTCGACGACGAGCCGGTCCCGGTATCCGCCGAGGACCAGATCCTCCTCGGCGTTCGCGTCCTCCCGGAACCGGGCCGGGCTGGTCGCCCACGCGTCCAGCACACCTCGCCTGAGCCGAGCCGTCCCGAAGGGGTCAGCACCCTCGGCCGCGGGCCGCACGAACTTGCTCACGTCCACACTCTCCTCATCGGGGTGACCATGAAGGTACCCGTCCCCGAGGGGAGCGTGCGCCCACGGATGTGAGGCCTGTGTGACGGAGCCGGCCGTCACCCCCCGCGCCGTGGGCGAGGCGTTGACGGCCGGCCTGCCGCGAGAGGGCGGGCGTACGCCGCCCGGCCCGCTACGAGTGGCCCAGCTCCGCCGTGTCCTCGTCCGTCACGTCCGGGACCGAACCGCCGTCCCGGACCGGCCGCAGCGGGAACGGGTCGACGCGTGTCTCGTCGATGACCGGGGCGGGCGGACGGGGCGGGGCGGGCATGACCGCGGCCTCGGAGTGGCCGCCGCAGCCGTAGGCCAGGGAGACCACGCGGCCGTCCGCCGGGGAGAACTCGTTGGCGCAGACCCCGAAGGCCTGGCCGAGCGAGCCGCCGATGGGGGCGAGGAAGCCGCAGCTGACGCAGGTGGCGGGGGCCGCCTGGGCCATGGGGGTCTTGGCGCCGAAGGCCTCCTCCCAGCGGTCGGCGGCGATGTGCAGGCCGTAGCGGGACAGGACGCGGGCGCGGCGCATGCCGAGTTCTTCGGCGACCGCCGCGATCGAGCCCCGGGCCGGCGCGGTGGGCAGGCTGGCCGGGGCGCCCTGCGTCACCTCGGCGTCCTCGGCCTCGACCAGCTCGGCCATGTCCTCGGAGACGGGGGAGTTCGGCGTCGGCGCGTCGTCGGTCCAGCCCGGCTCCAGCCGCAGGTCCTCGGCGTCGGTGGGCAGGAGGTCGCCGGGGCCCATGTCCCCGGGGCGCAGCCGCTCGCTCCACGGCACCCACTCGGGGGCCAGCAGGGCGTCGGGGCCGGGGAGCAGGACGACCTCGTCGAGGGTGACGATCTTCGCGCGGGAGGCCCGGGCGACGGTCACCGCCCAGCGCCAGCCGCGGTAGCCGAGTTCCTTCGATTCGAAGAAGTGCGTGACCACGCGGTCGCCCTCGGAGACCAGCCCGGCGTGTTCGCCCACCACGCCGGGTGCGGCCGCCTCCTCGGCTGCGGCGCGGGCGAGGTCGACCGCCTCGGCGCACAGGCGGTCGGGGGTGCGGCTTCGCGTGCTCGCTGCGCTCACAGGTATCGCTTCTCTCCTACGCCGTCTCTCGTGGGTGCCTCCTCGGCGGCGGCGCGGACGGAGCGGACCTGTGGGCCGCGTCGACGTCCGCCTCCGATCACACTCGGGCGCACCTGTGCCATCCATTGTGCGGGATGGCTGAGATACGCACGCTACCTGTTCGCGCGCGCTCGGCCTACACCGACGTGGTTTCCCGTCCGATCGGAGTGATCTTCACGGGTCCCGGCGAGGAGCGTCCCACCGCGAAAGTACGGGGCCATACGCGCGGTAACCGCACTACACATGCCCGGATCGGGGCACTATGGCGTCGTGGCAGCCGCGAGGTCGTCCCAGGGAACCACCGGCGTCGGTGGGGTCGAGGGGAGCAGCCGGGGTGGCGGTTCGGGCCGGTTCCGCGGCTCCGTCCGCCGGGTGGGGCGTGCCCTGCACCTGCCGCTGACCGGGCCGGCGCGCGGCATCAGGAAGGCCACGCACGCGCAGGGGGCCGGCGAGTCGGGTCTGGGCAAGCTGATCGAGCTGCACGGCGTGAACGGCGCGGGCGACATGATGATCACGGTCGCGCTGGCCTCCACCGTCTTCTTCTCCGTGCCCACCGACGAGGCCCGCGGCCGGGTCGCGCTCTACCTCGCCATCACGATGGCGCCGTTCACCCTGCTCGCCCCGGTGATCGGCCCGCTCCTGGACCGCGTACCGCACGGGCGGCGGGCCGCGATGGCGATGGCGATGCTGGCGCGGGCGCTGCTCGCGCTGGTGCTGTCCAGCGCGGTGGTCGCCGGCAACCTCCAGCTGTATCCGGCGGCGCTGGGCGTGCTGGTGGCGTCGAAGGCGTACGGCGTGGTGCGCAGCGCCGTGGTGCCGCGGCTGCTGCCGCCGGGGTTCTCGCTGGTGAAGGCGAACTCCCGGGTCACCCTGGGCGGCCTGCTGGCGACCGGCGTCGCGGCGCCCGTCGGGGCGGGGCTGCAGGCCATCGGGCCGCGCTGGCCGCTGTACGGGGCGTTCGTGCTGTTCGTCGCCGGTACGGTCCTGTCGTTCACGCTGCCGCCGAAGGTCGACTCGGCGCGCGGCGAGGACCGGGCCCTGCTGGCGGCGGATCCCGAGCATCTGCACGGCCCGCACCTGAAGCCGGTCAAGCGGCCGGGGCTGCGCACGGTCGGCCCGGCGGTCACCCACGCCCTGGGCGCGAACTGCGCGCTGCGCTGTCTGTCCGGGTTCCTGATCTTCTTCCTGGCGTTCCTGCTGCGCGAGCACCCGATGACCGGGCAGAGCGCGGCGGTGTCGCTGGGCATGGTCGCGGTCGCGGCGGGCGCCGGCAACGCGGCGGGCACGGCGGTCGGGGCGTGGCTGCGCTCACGGGCGCCGGAGATCATCATCGTGACCGTCGTGGCGCTGGTGCTGGGCGCGGCCGTCGTGGCGGCCGTTTTCTTCGGGGCGGTGCTGGTGGCGTGTCTGGCCGCGTTCGCGGGCTTCGCCCAGGCGCTGGCCAAGCTGTCCCTGGACGCCCTGATCCAGCGGGACGTCCCCGAACAGGTCCGCACCTCCGCCTTCGCCCGCTCCGAGACCCTGCTGCAGATGTCCTGGGTGTTCGGCGGCGCGGTCGGCATCGCCATGCCGCTGAACGGGGCGCTGGGGCTGTCGGTGGGGGCCGCGATCGTGGCGGCGGGCTGGCTGACGACCGTACGGGGGCTGCTGGCGTCGGCCCGGCACGGCGGGGCGCACCGGACGCGGGTGGCGTAACCCACGGCATGGCCCCGGCCCCAGGTGAGGGACCGGGCAGGGGCGCCCGATAGCCTTCGCACATGACCACGCTGCCCCGCGGCGAAGCCGCTAGTGAACACAGTGCTGTGCGACGCCGCCGCGCCGTCGCCGCCGCCGGCGCCGTTTCCGCCGGACTGCTCGTCCTCACGGCCTGCGACAAGCCGACGCCCGTCGCGACGATCACCGTCGGCTCGAGCTCGGTCAACGACGAGGCCATCTGCTACAACGACGGCGACAAGCTGAACACCAAGTCGCTGGGGAAGTGCGCCAAGAACACCGAGGACGTCAAGTCCATCACGGTGGGCCAGGACGAGACCGTCCGCTTCGGTGTCGACCCCGAGATCGCGGACAGCGGGTGGGTGATCCTGGTGAACGGCCGCCCGTTCATCGACACCACCAAGCAGACGTACACCGAGATCCCCAGCAACGCGTTCTTCAACGCCCAGTACGGCACCCAGGGCGACACCAACACGGTGTCCATCCAGGAGGGCGCCAAGGGCGTCAAGGGCCTGTGGACGTTCAAGCTGAAGCAGTCGGAGTCCTGGAAGGACGCCATGAAGGAGAGCCTGTCCTGACGGCTCCGTCGCGCGTGCTCGTCGCCACCGCCGTCCCCGCCGAACGGGACGCGGTGGCGCGGGCGTTCCCGGAGCCGCCCGCCGAGGTGCCCCTGCCCGGCGCGGTGCTGCACCGGATCCCCGGTGGGCCGGACCTGCTGGCCGCCGGTGTGGGCCCGGCCCGCGCCGCCGCGTCGGTCGCGGCCGCGCTGACCGTGGCAGCCCTGGAGCACAGGCCGTACACGCTGGTCGTCAGCGCCGGCATCGCGGGCGGGTTCCAGCCGGCCGCGCCCGTCGGCTCGCTCGTCGTCGCCGACGCGATCACCGCCGCCGACCTGGGCGCGGAGACCGCCGAGGGTTTCCTGCCGGTCACCGAGCTCGGCTTCGGGACCGTCACCCACCGTCCGCCCGACGGCCTGGTACGACAGTGCGCCGCCGCCACCGGAGCGGCGGCCGGGACCGTGCTGACCGTCTCGACCGTCACCGGCACCGCCGCCCGCGCCGGGGCCCTGCGGGAGCGTCACCCGGGCGCCCTCGCCGAGGCGATGGAGGGCTTCGGGGTCGCCGAGGCGGCCGCCCTGCACGGCACGCCCGTGCTGGAGATCCGCGCGGTCTCCAACCCCGTCGGCCCGCGCGACCGCGCCGCCTGGCGCATCGGCGACGCGCTCGCCGCCCTGACGACGGCCTTCGGGAAGCTCGCACCCGTCCTGGAGAGTTGGAGAACGGCATGAGCCTGCGGATCGCGTACTCCCCCTGCCCGAACGACACCTTCGTCTTCGACGCCCTCGCCCACGGCCGCGTCCCCGGCGCGCCCGCGCTCGACGTGACGTTCGCCGACATCGACCTCACCAACGGCATGGCCGAGCGCGGCGAGTTCGACGTGCTGAAGGTGTCGTACGCCGTCCTGCCGTACGTCCTCGACGAGTACGCGCTGCTGCCGTGCGGGGGCGCGCTGGGGCGGGGCTGCGGACCGCTGGTGCTGAGCGCGGAGGCGGGGACCGACCTGACGGGCGCCACGGTCGCGGTGCCGAGCCGGACGTCGACGGCGTATCTCCTCTTCCGCCTGTGGGCGGCGGACACGGTCCCCGGCGGGGTCGGCGAGATCGTGGTGATGCCGTTCCACGAGATCATGCCTGCCGTGCGGGACGGGAAGGTCGACGCGGGTCTCGTGATCCACGAGGCGCGGTTCACGTACCAGGACTACGGGCTGCACAAGCTGGCCGACATGGGCGAGCACTGGGAGAGCGCCACGGGGCTGCCCATCCCGCTCGGCGCGATCATCGCCAGGCGGTCGCTGGGCGCCGGCACGCTGCGGCTGCTGGCCGACTCCATCCGCACGTCCGTACGGGCCGCGTGGGACGACCCGGAGGTGTCCCGCCCGTATGTGATGGAGCACGCGCAGGAGATGGACCCGGCGGTCGCGGACCAGCACATCGGGCTCTACGTCAACGAGTTCACGGCCGACCTCGGCGAGGACGGCTACGCGGCCGTGCGCGGGCTGCTGACCCGTGCGGCGGCCGAGGGGCTGCTGCCGCCCCTCGGCCCGGACGCGCTGGACTTTCCGTAGGCCGGATCTTCCGGCGGGTCAGACGTCGAGCTGGTCGGCGACCGCGCGGAGCAGCCCGGCGACCTTCTTCCCGGCGGTCCTCTCGGGGTAGCGGCCGCGCTCCAGGGTCTGTGTGACGTTCTCCAGGAGTGTGGTCAGGTCCTGGACGATGGAGGCCAGTTCGTCCGGCTTCTTGCGCTGGGCGGCCGCGACCGACGGGGTGGGCTCCAGGAGCGTCACCGACAGGGCCTGGTCGCCGCGCTGGCCGGCGACGACCCCGAACTCCACGCGCTGGCCCGGCTTGAGCGTCTCGACTCCGGCGGGGAGAACCGAGGAATGGACGAAGACGTCACCGCCGTCGTCGCGGGAGAGAAAGCCGAAGCCCTTCTCGCTGTTGAACCACTTGACCTTGCCGGTAGGCACGTCTGTCCTCGTCCTCGTACTCGTCGGAAAATGCCGGTGACTGCTCTGGTTACTGCTCATAACGCCATACGGCGGGTCGTCGCTGACCCGCCGGTACCAAGGCTAATGGTCCCGGGGCGGCTGACAAGACGTCGCCCGGTTGTTCCTTCGGACCGGGAACTACCCTGGTCGGGTGCGTGACAAAACCCAGACGAATTCCGCCGAGCCCGGTGACCGGTTGATCCGCACCGGTGCGATCGTGTTCTTCCTCGGTGCGGTGGCCACTTTGGTCACCCTGGCCCCGCTGCTGCTGGGGACGACCCCGTTTCCGACGTACATGTTCGGGCTGAGCATGCTCATGGGCGTCGGATTTCTGATCGCGGGCGCCGGGGTGCTGCGCTCGATCGCCGCGGGCCGGCGGCGGGCGGCCGCGCGGTAGCGGCCGCGCTCAGCCGCGGGCCGTCCGCTCCAGGTGGCCGGCCAGCCACCGCGGGAACTCGGTGAGGTCCGCGAGGACGACGTCCGCGCCCGCCGCGCGCAGCTCGTCCGCGCCGAACGGGCCCGTCGCCACGGTGACCGACAGCGCGTCCGCCGCCCGCGCGCCGCGCACATCGCCCTCGTGGTCGCCGACGTAGACGTCCGCGCCGTGCTCGCGCAGCGCCACCGCCTTCTGCTCGGCCCACAGGTCGCCGACCAGCACGTCCGCCCGGATGTCCAGGTGGTCCAGGTGCAGCTTGGCGTTGGGCTCGTACTTCGCCGTCACCACCAGCGAGCGCCCGCCCGCCTCCCGTACGGCGTCGATCGCCTCGCGGGCGCCGGGCAGCGCGAGCGTGCCCGTGACGGCGTACGACGGGTACAGCGACCGGTAGAGACCGGCCATCTCCTCGACCCGCTCGGCCGGGAACCAGTTCCCGATCTCCTCCACCAGCGGCGGCCCCAGCCGGGTGACCGCGAGATCGGCGTCGATGAACGTCCCCGTCCGCTCGGCGAGCGCCGTGTAGCAGGCGTGGATGCCGGGACGGGAGTCGATCAGCGTCATGTCGAGATCGAAGCCGACGGTGAGCGCGGGTGCGGTGGAGTAGGCCATATGGGCCATTGTGCCGGGGGTGCGCGGACGGGGTCCGGGTGTCTCACTTCCGGCGCTGGGAGCGCCAGAACAGGAACAGGGCGGAGGCCAGGGCCGCGCCGCGCAGGACCCAGGGGTAGGTGTCGGTGAGGGCGTCGGCGGTGTGGCCCTCGGCGATGGGCTCGCCCCAGCGGCCGGTGCCGCGGCCCCACAGCCAGACCAGGCCGGCGGCGACCGCGAGGCCCGGTACGACGAACACGGTGGCCTTGATCTCGGCCTTGCTCAGACGACGGGAGGCCCAGGCGATCAGCCAGCCGAACGCCATCGGGACCGGGTCGCCGATCAGCGCGCCCGCCACCAGCAGCGCGACCGCGCACAGCAGCAGGGGGTTGTTCCAGCGGCGTACGGCGGTAAGTCCGGGGAGCCGTCGGCGCTCGGCGGTCTCCTCACCCCCGGCCGCCTCCTCCCGCGCCTCTTCCCCCTCGTCCCGGGCCTCTTCCTCCGGCTCCTCCTTCTGCGGCCCCTTCCTCGGGGGGCGCTTGAGCAGTTCGGGGATCGTCACTCCGCCGACGAAGCCGGGGACCTCGTCGCCGGGGCCGTAGGGGCCGCTGCCCTCCACGCGCCACCAGTCCGGCTGGGTCACGCTGTCGCCGAGTTCGTCGGCGGTGGCGAGGTGCGGGGGTGCGGCGCCCTCGGAGCGGGGCCGGGGCACGGAGGTGCGGGGGGCGTCGGCGCCGTCGCGCTGGGCGGGCACGGCGGCGGGGCCGGGCGGCTGCTCGGTGACACGGCCGGCCGTACCGCCGCCGGCCGCGGTGACGACCTCGTCCGGGCTGCCGATGCGCTCCAGGATGCGGCGGACCGCGGCCGGGGAGTCCACCACCGCCTTCGCGCGTCTGCGGTCGATCTCGTCGCGCAGCGCGGAGACCAGGCGCATGCGCTCGGCCGAGGGCAGCTGCCTCTGGTGGGCCACGTCTCCCACGCGGCTCAGATACTCGTAGACGACCTGGTCGCTCTCGATCCCCACGGGCACGAAGGTACCGCGCGGACGGTCCGGGGTGGCTGATCTCGCCTTCGGGCGGCGGGTAGTTGCGGGTTCCTCGCGCAGTTCCCCGCGCCCCGCGGGGCGACGCGGCCCCGCCTCACTGTCACGGGCACCCGCTAACGTGGGCAAGATGAGCACCGAGGCCCCGGCTCCCAGGTCCCTCGCGGAAGCGCTCCGCGCCAGGGACGACTCCTCGCTGGCCGCGCTGTTGCGCAGCCGCCCCGACCTCATCACGCCCGTCCCCACGGACCTGACGCAGCTCGCCACCCGGGCAGGCACGCGCGCCTCGGTCGTACGGGCCCTGGAACGCCTGGACCGGTTCGCGCTGCAGACGGCGGAGGCGCTCGCGGTGGCCGGCGATCCGGCGACGTACGACGAGCTGCTCGGGCTGATGGGCGGCGACGAGGGCGAACCGCTGGTGACGGCCGCGCTGCCGCAGGCGCTCGGCACGCTGCGGGAGCAGGCGCTGGTGTGGGGCGGCGACGACCGGCTGCGTCTGGTACGCACGGCCCGGGAGCTGCTCGCGCCGTCGCCGCAGCATCCGTCGCCGACGGGGCTCGGGCCGACCGTGCGGGAGGCGACGGCGGGCATGTCGCCCGGGCGGATCCAGGAGATCGTGACGGCGGCCGGGCTGCCGTCCACGCACGACCCGGTGTCCGCCGCCGACGCGCTGAGCGGACTGTTCCGGGACCGGGCACGGCTGTCGGCGCTGCTGGACGAGGCGCCCGCGGAGTCGGTCGAGGTGCTGGAGCGGCTGGTGTGGGGGCCGCCGTACGGGCAGGTGACCGCCGATCCGGCGCCCCGGCTGCGCTGGCTGCTCGACCGGGGTCTGCTGCTGCCGACCGCGCCGGGCACGGTGGTGCTGCCGCGCGAGGTGGCGCTGCATCTGCGCGCCGGGCGGGCGCACCGCACCCCGGAGCCGGTGCCGCCCGCGGTGCCGGCCGCGGCCACGCACGCGGCGAAGGTGGTGGACGCGACGGCGGCCGGGCAGGCGTTCACCGCGCTGGCGACGGTCGAGGAGCTGCTGAAGGAGTGGGACGAGGGCGGCCCCGCGGTGCTGCGGGCCGGCGGGCTGAGCGTGCGCGACCTGAAGCGGACGGCGGTCGCCCTCGACGTGTCCGAGCCGGTCGCGGCGTTCTGGGTGGAACTGGCCTACGGGGCCGGGCTGATCGCGTCGGACGGCGAGGCCGACGAGCGGTACGCGGCCACCCCCGCCTACGACGAGTGGCTGGAGCGTCCCGCCGCCGAGCGCTGGGCGCACCTGGCGCAGACCTGGCTGACGGCGACCCGCACCTCCGGGGTGATCGGCGGCCGGGACGCCAAGGACCGCACCCTGTCGGCGCTCGGCCCGGGCCTGGACCGGTCGGCGGCGCCCGAGGTGCGCCACCGGGTGCTGGTGCTGCTGGCCGGCCTGCCCGAGGGCGCCGCCCCCGACGCCGAGTCGGTGCTGGCCCGGCTGCACTGGGAGCGGCCGCTGCGCGGCGGCGGCCGGCGTGACGAGGACGACCTGCGCACCAGGCTGGCCCGCTGGACCCTGTCGGAGGCCGAGCTGCTCGGGGTGACCGGGCGGGGGGCGCTGTCGTCGCACGGGCGGGCGCTGCTGGCGCTGCCTGCCCCGGCCGGGCACGTGGCGGAAGGGCCCGGCGACAGGCTCCCGGTCCACCACAGGCCGGCCTCCGCCGAGCCCCTCTCCCCCGCCGAGCAGGCGGTGGCCTCGGCGGCGGCGGCCCGGCTGCTGGCGCCGCTGCTGCCGGAGCCGCTGGACCACGTGCTGCTGCAGGCCGACCTGACGGCGGTGGCGCCCGGCCCGCTGGAGCGGCCGCTGGCCGAGACGCTCGGGGTGCTCGCGGACGTCGAGTCCAAGGGCGGCGCGACCGTCTACCGCTTCACACCGGCCTCGGTGCGCCGCGCCCTGGACGCCGGCCGCAGCGCCTCCGACCTGCACGCCTTCCTCGCCGCGCACTCCCGTACGCCCGTCCCGCAGCCGCTCGCCTACCTGATCGACGACGTGGCCCGCAGACACGGGCACCTGCGCGTGGGGGCGGCCTCGGCGTACGTGCGCTGCGACGACGACGCCCTGCTGAACGAGATCCTGGCCGACAAGCGTGCCGCCGGGCTGCGGCTGCGCCGTCTGGCGCCGACCGTGCTGGCCGCGCAGGCCGACCCGGCGACCCTGCTGGAGGGGCTGCGCGCGATGGGCTTCGCCCCGGCGGCCGAGTCGGCGGAGGGCGACGTCCTGATCACCCGCGCCCACGCCCACCGCACGCCGCCGCGCACCGCCCCGGAGCCGGTACCGGAGGGCCCGCCGGCCCCGGACGCCACGCTGCTCACGGCGGCGATCCGCGCGATCCGGGCGGGCGACCTGGCCTCCACGGCCCCGCGCAAGGAGGTGTCCGCCGCCTCCCCCGCATCCGGCGAACTCCCCCGCACCTCCTCCGCCGAGACCCTCGCCACCATGCAGGCCGCCGTCCTCACCGGCCAGGCCCTGTGGATCGGCTACGTCAACGCCGAGGGCGCCGCCAGCCAGCGCGTGATCGCCCCCGTCCGCGTGGAGGGCGGCTTCGTCACGGCGTACGACCACACGGCCGACGAGGTCCGCACGTATCCGCTGCACCGCATCACGGGCGTCGCCGAACTCGCCGACGACTAGTCCCCGCCGGGGTCCCCGCCGGGGTCTCCTCCGCGGTTCCCTCTCCCTCGCACGCTGTCCGGGCACGGCTCTGACCTGCCCGGACAGCGTCCGGCTGTCCCGGACATGTCCTGGACAGCCGAAGCCGTTGTGGGCCCCGCCCCGGCCCGTCCAGTGTTTCGGTCCGTCAGCCGGTCCCGCCCTCGGGTCCGGCGCCCAACGGACGGAAGGAAGCACGGGAATGTCACTCACGAACACGGCGAAGACCACGGCCGTCGCGGGGGCGGTCCTGGCCATGACGCTGGGGAGCCTCGCCACGGCCGGCCCGGCCGAGGCCGCGACCGCTCCGGGCAAGAAGGCCGCCGAGATCGCGCTGGGCCAGTACACGAGCAGCAACCCCGAGGTGCGGAAGCGCACCTACGAGGGTGACGCCGAGGACGGCGACACCGAGAGGAACAACTGCAACTTCTACACCGGGTTCTGGACGTCGAAGGCCAACTACCGCTGGGACCGCACCAGCGCTCCCCGGCACGGCACGATCAACAACCGCCAGGCGTGCGGCACGAGCAAGGGCTACATGTACATCAAGGTCGACGGGGCCTGGAAGAAGAAGTGGACCAGCGTGAAGTGGACCTCTCGCGCCTGGTGCGCGGACTTCGCCAAGTACAGCTGGTACTGGGCCGGGGCGAAGATCACCGGGCTGAACGCGCTGGCCGACTCGTTCCGCAGGTACGGGATCTCCAACGGCACCTGGCACAGCAAGGCGAGCGGCTACAAGCCCAAGCCCGGTGACGCGGTGATCTACGACGGCGCCGGCAACCGCTTCGACGGCATCGGCGACCACGTGGGCGTCGTGACCTCGTACGGCTCGGGCAAGTACCGGTCGGTGGAGGGCAACACCTCCCTGGAGCGGCTCACCTACAAGAAGGACCAGCCGTTCGACGGGCGCCGGGTGCTCGGCTACACCACGCCGGTGAAGAAGCGGTGATCCCCGGGCGCGCGATGTCCTGAAAGTGCTTTCCAAGCCGACAGGCCCACGCCAAGATCGGTGACATGGGTCACAGGGCACCGTCGCCTCAGAACATACGGACCGCGGCCGAGCTGAACGCGCAGCTGCGGGAACTGAAGGCGCGCTCCCGGCTGACCTACCGTCAGCTCGAGGAGCGCGCCGCCGGACAGGGCGAGCTGCTGCCCCGCAGCACCCTCGCCGACGTGCTCCGCCACGGCACCCTGCCCCGGCCGGAGCTGCTGACCGCGTTCATCCGCGCCTGCGGGGAGGGCGACGCCGTGGAGGAGTGGCTGGCCGCACGTCAGCGGGCCGCGGGACAGCCGCCCGTGGAGGAGCCGCCCGTGGAGGAGCCGCCCGTGGAGGAGCCGCCAGGGGAGGAGCCGTCAGGGGAGGAGCCGTCCGGGGGCGGCGGCCGTCGTACGGGGGTCGGGGGCCGCCGCCCGGGCAGTGCCGCCCGGCGCAGGTGGTGGCTGGCCGGCGGAGCCGCCCTCGCGGTCGCGCTGGTCGCGGCCGGGTTCCGGCTGCTGGGGGACTCCGGCGGGCCGGACGCGGGGGCCCGGCCGCCGGGTGAGGAGGTCCTCATCCGGCCGGCCGGCTCCCCCGGACTGTGCCTGACCGACGGACAGCCGGCCGACGGGCGCTACGACTCCCTCGTCGCCGTCCAGCGACCCTGCGCCGAGGCGGTGCCGCCGGCCACGACCCTGGACCCGGCCGGCCGCGACACCTACCGCATCGCCTGGCACCACCCCGACCACGGCAAGGGCTGTCTGAAGGCCCTCACCTCGGGCGACGGGAAGGGGCTGCTGGAACCGTGGGAGGCGTGCGGGAAGACGACCCTCTTCCGGTTCGTACCCGCCGAGGACGAGCGGGACGACACCTACCGGATCCACGTCACCGACACCACGTGCGTCGCCGTCGCCGGCACCCGCGCGGGCGCCGAGGCGGTCGTCGCGCCCTGCGCGGACGTCGACGCCCAGCTGTTCGTCGTCGAACCCGATACCGCGCACGGCGACTGAGATCACCGTCCGGGATCGGAGCCGGATGGGGCACACTGGACGTTTGGCCCGCGTGGAAGGGATGGACACGCACGTGAACGGACCGCTGATCGTCCAGTCGGACAAGACCCTGCTCCTGGAAGTCGACCACGAGCAGGCGGACGCCTGTCGACGGGCCATCGCGCCGTTCGCCGAGCTGGAGCGGGCGCCCGAGCACATCCACACCTACCGGCTCACCCCGCTGGGCCTGTGGAACGCGCGCGCCGCCGGGCACGACGCCGAGCAGGTGGTGGACGCGCTGGTGCAGTACAGCCGCTACCCCGTGCCGCACGCGCTGCTGGTGGACATCGCCGAGACGATGGACCGCTACGGCCGCCTCACCCTGTCCAAGCACCCCGCGCACGGGCTGGTCCTCACCACCACCGACCGCCCCGTCCTGGAGGAGGTGCTGCGCTCCAAGCGGATCGCCCCGCTGGTCGGCGCGCGCATCGACCCGGACACCGTCGCCGTGCACCCCTCCGAGCGCGGGCAGATCAAGCAGACGCTGCTGAAGCTGGGCTGGCCGGCCGAGGACCTCGCCGGGTACGTCGACGGCGAGGCGCACCCGATCGACCTCGCCGAGGACGGCTGGGCGCTGCGGCCCTACCAGAAGCAGGCCGTGGAGAACTTCTGGCACGGCGGCAGCGGAGTCGTGGTGCTGCCCTGCGGCGCCGGGAAGACGCTGGTGGGCGCCGGGGCGATGGCCCAGGCCCGGTCGACGACGCTGATCCTCGTCACCAACACGGTCTCGGCGCGGCAGTGGAAGCACGAGCTGGTGAAGCGGACCTCGCTGACCGAGGACGAGATCGGCGAGTACAGCGGCACCAGGAAGGAGATCCGGCCGGTCACCATCGCCACCTACCAGGTGCTGACGACCCGGCGGAAGGGCGTCTACCCGCACCTGGAGCTGTTCGACTCCCGCGACTGGGGCCTGATCGTCTACGACGAGGTGCACCTGCTGCCCGCGCCGGTGTTCAAGTTCACCGCCGACCTCCAGGCGCGGCGCCGCCTCGGCCTGACCGCGACCCTCGTCCGCGAGGACGGCCGCGAGTCCGACGTGTTCTCCCTCATCGGGCCCAAGCGGTTCGACGCGCCCTGGAAGGAGATCGAGGCGCAGGGCTACATCGCGCCCGCGGACTGCGTGGAGGTGCGGGTCAACCTCACCGACTCCGAGCGGCTGGCGTACGCGACCGCGGAGGCCGAGGAGAAGTACCGCTTCTGCGCGACGACCGCGACCAAGCGGAAGGTGACCGAGGCGATCGTGCGCCGGTTCGCGGGGCAGCAGATCCTCGTCATCGGGCAGTACATCGACCAGCTCGACGAACTGGGCGAGCACCTGAACGCCCCCGTGATCAAGGGCGAGACCTCCAACGCGCAGCGCGAGAAGCTCTTCGACGCCTTCCGGGAGGGCGAGATCAGCGTGCTGGTGGTGTCGAAGGTGGCGAACTTCTCCATCGACCTGCCGGAGGCGACCGTCGCCATCCAGGTCTCGGGCACCTTCGGCTCCCGCCAGGAGGAGGCCCAGCGCCTCGGCCGCGTCCTGCGCCCCAAGGCCGACGGGCACCAGGCCCATTTCTACTCGGTCGTCGCCCGCGACACCATCGACCAGGACTTCGCCGCCCACCGGCAGCGCTTCCTGGCCGAGCAGGGCTACGCCTACCGGATCGTGGACGCGGACGAGCTGCTCGCGGAGAGCTGAGCCCCGCGGTTCATCTGCGGCGGACTCCGGCCTCCTCGCCGTACTCGCCGAGGATGATCACGTCTATCGCGGCACCCGCGAACACCTTGAGCGCGCGCAGGGCGTCGCCCAGGCGGTGGCGGTGTCCGGCGGCCACGGGGCTGGCGCCGGACGGGCGGAGCGGGACCGGACCGATGGTTGCAGCACTCATGTCTCCATAGTGCGAGTGCGGCCGCGAAACGGCATCGGTCCAGGGTGGGAACCCCTGTCCGACCCCGGGGGGAGCGCACACCCTGGGGGACGGACCGGGCGCCCCCTAGGGGACGGAAAACCGTTGGCTCCCGCGCCGCCCGCTGCCCTACAATCTCCGCTCTTGCCCGCCTCCCCTCGACGGAGTGCCGCCGTCCGGACGGAAACCGGTCGGCATACCGCAGCCACCAGCCCGCCAGCAGGTCCCACGGAGGCACCCCCTTGTCCAGCACCGCCGTCGACCCCCTCTCCAGAGAGCGCTCCCACCTGGCCGCCTCCCGTGCCGCGCTGCGTGCCATGCGGGAGGACGTGGAGTCCCTGGACATCAGCGACGTGACCGCGAACTGGGTCAACGCCGAGGTCCTGGCCCGCCAGATCGAGGACCGCATCAAGGCGCTGGCCGACCTCAGCGACACCCCGCTGTTCTTCGGCCGCCTCGACTACCTGCACGCGCCCGGTGCCGAGCAGGCGGAAGGAGCGCAGGGCGAGCGCTTCTACATCGGACGGCGGCACGTCCACGACGCCGACGGCGACCCGATGGTCATCGACTGGCGAGCCCCGGTGTCGCAGCCGTTCTACCGCGCGTCCAAGAAGGACCCGATGGACATCGCGCTGCGCCGCCGCTTCGGCTACACCGGCGGCGACCTCACCGCGTACGAGGACGAGCACCTCTCCGACCCGGCCGAGGCGGCCAGGACCAGCAAGCTGCTCCAGCAGGAGATCGAGCGCCCGCGCGTGGGCCCCATGCGCGACATCGTCGCCACCATCCAGCCCGAGCAGGACGAGATCGTGCGGTCCGGCCTCGGCGGCACGGTGTGCGTACAGGGCGGGCCCGGCACCGGGAAGACGGCCGTCGGCCTGCACCGGGTGGCGTACCTGCTGTACGCCCACCGCGAGCGCCTCGCCCGTACCGGCACGCTCGTCATCGGGCCGAACCGGTCCTTCCTGCACTACATCGAGCAGGTCCTGCCCGCGCTCGGCGAGCTGACCGTACGGCAGGCCACCGTCGACGACCTGGTGGCGCACGTGGAGGTGCGCGGCACGGACGACGCGGCCGCCGCCGTCGTCAAGGGCGACGCCCGGATGGCCGAGGTGCTGCGCCGTGCCCTGTACGCGCACGTGGTGATGCCGGCCGAGGCCGTGGTCGTCGTACGGGGCTCACGCCGCTGGCGCGTGCCGGCGTACGAACTGGAGGAGATCGTCCGCGAGCTGCTGGACCGCGGTCTGCGCTACGGCGCCGCGCGCGAGGCCCTTCCGCAGCGGATCGCGCACGCGGTGCTGGTGCAGATGGAGCGGGCGGGCGAGGCCCCGGACGACCGGGTCCAGGACGCGGTGGCCCGCAACAGCGCGGTGAAGGCCGCCGTGAAGGCCCTCTGGCCGGCCGTCGACCCGGCGAAACTGGTGCTGCGGCTGCTGACGGACGCGGACTTCCTCGCCGTCCACGCGGACGGTGTGCTGAGCGACGACGAGCAGAAGACGATCCTGTGGGCGAAGCCGGTCCGCTCGGTGAAGTCGGCGAAGTGGTCGCCGGCCGACGCGGTGCTGATCGACGAGGCCGCCGACCTGATCGAGCGCACGCACTCCCTCGGGCACGTGGTGCTGGACGAGGCGCAGGACCTGTCGCCGATGCAGTACCGGGCGGTGGGTCGGCGCTGCACCACCGGCTCCGCGACCGTCCTCGGCGACCTCGCGCAGGGCACCACCCCCTGGGCGACCCGCAGCTGGGAGGAGGCGCTGGGTCATCTCGGCAAGTCCGACGCGGTCGTCGAGGAACTCACCGCCGGTTTCCGCGTACCGGCCGATGTCATCACGTACGCCTCCCGGCTGCTGCCGCACATCGCCCCCGGGCTGGCCCCGGTGGCCTCCGTCCGGGAGAACCCGGGCTCCTTCGAGGTCCGGTCGGCGCAGAGCGACCTCGCGGTCGTGGACGCCGTGCGGGACTCCCTGCGGCGGGAGGGGTCGATCGGCCTCATCGCGGCGGATGCGCGGGTCGCCGCGCTGGCCGCCGCTCTGGAGGAGGCCGGGATCCCGTGGCTCGACCCCGGTGAGGAGACCACGCCCGACACCCGGCTGACGCTGGTGCCCGCGTCGCTGGCCAAGGGTCTGGAGTACGACTACGTCGTGCTGGACGAGCCGCAGGCCGTGGTGGACGGGGAGCCGGACGAGCGGACGGGGCTGCGGCGGCTGTATGTGGCGCTGACCCGTGCGGTGTCGGGGCTGATCGTGGTGCACGGGGCGCCACTTCCGGTGCAACTGGGCTGAGTTCCGGGGCTGTTCGGGGGTGGCCGCTGTCGTCTCCGGGCTGTCCCGCCGTCGTGGCTGCCCGCGCGGTTCCCCGCGCCCCTCGAAGAGCGCGGGGAACCGCGCGAGCGACCCACGGTCACCCGCAGCCCGACATCGACCGTGACCAGCCCCCTCGGTCCGCTCAGTCCCCGTCCAGCACCCTCCGCCACTCGGCGACGGCCTGCGCGGAGACGGGCCCCGACCAGCCCGCGGGGCGCGCCGCGCCGCCGATGTGGAAGCCCTCCACGCCCGCCTCCCGCAGTCGCGGCACATGGTCGAGGCGCAGCCCGCCCCCGACGAGGATCTGCTGCTCATAGCCCGGCTCGCCCCGGCGCGCGGCCTCCGCCACCAGCGTGGGCAGGCCGTCGTCGACGCCGGTGGCCGAGCCCGCGGTGAGGTAGGTGTCGAGGCCGGGCAGCCCGTCGAGCTGCTTGCGCAGGGCGTCGCGGTCCGCGGCCCGGTCGATGGCGCGGTGGAAGGTCCAGGGGCAGCCCTCGATCTCGGCGACGACCCGCTCCACGGCGTACACGTCGACCCCGCCGTGCGGGTCGAGGAACCCGAGCACGAACTCGCTCGCCCCGGCCCCCCGCATCGCGCGCGCGGCGTCGGCCAGCAGGTCGACCCGCCCGGCGGCGAACCCGTCGGCGAGCCGCAGCATCACGCGCAGCGGGATGTCGACGGCGGCGCGGATCGCGGCGACGGTCGTGGCCCGCGGGGTCAGCCCGTCGGCGGCCATGTCGGTGACCAGCTCGAGGCGGTCCGCGCCTCCGGCCTGGGCGGCGACCGCGTCCTCGACGTCGAGGGCGATCACCTCCAGGACTGCACGCGTGCTCATACGGCCCCTTCCCGTCGGTGTCCTCGTGGTTCCTCGGTGTTACCTGAGCGACTACAGGTCTAGTCCAATCTCAGGGTACGTCGCGCCATGGGGCGCGGGGAACCGCGCGGGAAGCCACGATCACCCGCGGGTCCGACACCCGGGGGGCGCGCGCGGGAGAATGGCCGCATGGCCGATCTCGACGTCCTGCGCGCCCGTTTCGCCCGCGCCCTCGCCGGCGCCCGCGGTCCCGGCGACGGCCCCGACCCGGTGCCGTACGCCGACAACCTGCTCACCCGCTGGCAGGAGCCGCAGCGGCACTACCACACGCTCTCCCACCTGGTCGCGGTGCTGGACCACGTCGACACGCTGGAGCGGTACGCCGCCGACGCCGACGTCGTACGGCTGGCGGCCTGGTTCCATGACGCGGTGTACCTGCCGGACCGCTCCGAGAACGAGGAGCGGTCGGCCCGGCTCGCCGAGCGCGCGCTGCCCGAGGCGGGGGTGCCGGAGGACAAGACCTCCGAGGTGGCACGCCTGGTGCGGCTGACCGTCACGCACGACCCGGGCGAGGACGACTTCGACGGGCAGGTGCTGTGCGACGCCGACCTCGCGGTCCTCGCCTCGCCGCCGTCGGCGTACGCCGCGTACACGGCCGCCGTACGGGAGGAGTACCACTTCGTGCCGAACGACGCCTTCCGCGCGGGCCGTTCGGACGTCCTGCGCCAACTCCTCGCCCTGCCGCGGCTGTTCCACACGCCGTTCGGGCGCAGGCACTGGGAGGCGACGGCCCGCTACAACCTGCGCGGTGAGCTGGAAATGCTGTCGACCTGAGGGCGGAGGCCCGCCTAGCCTGCCCGCATGCGATTCATGGGTGCGGAGCGGGTGGAAGAGGCGGTCGCGGGCTGCGCGGCACTGCTGCGGACGGTGGTCGGGGAGGACTGGACGGGCACCAAGGCCGCGGGCCTGGACTGGAGTTGCCGGGAGACGGTCACGCACATCGCGAGCGACCTCGTCGGCTACGCCGGCAATCTGGCCGGCCGGCTGCAGTCGTCGTACGCGCCCTTCGACATCACCGTCGACGGCGACGAGAACGGCGACTACCGGGCCGACAACGCCGGCCAGATCGAGGTCGTGGAGGTCATGGGCGCGCTCTTCACCGCGACCCTGCGCACCACCCCGCGCGCGGCGCGCGGCTTCCACCCGTACCCCTTCCGCAGCGCGAACCGCGACGGCTTCGCCGCCATGGGCATCGCCGAGGTGCTGCTGCACACCCATGACATCGCCCGCGCCTTCGGCGTGCCCTACGAACCGGCCGCCGAGCTCGCCGAGTACGTCCTGACGACCATCTTCCCGGCCGTCCGGCCCGGCCCCGCCCCCTGGCCGACCCTGCTGTGGGCGACCGGCCGCGGCGACCTGCCCGGCCGTGAGCGGGTCACCCGGTGGAACTGGACCAACAACCACGTCCTCCAGGCCGGCCGCCTCACCCTGGAGGGCGTCACCCCGGCCGCCGCGGCCGACCTCCACAACGGCGGCGACGGCGGCTTCGACTGGGTCGGGGACGGACCGTTCGAGGGCACCCGGTCCGCCTCCGAGATGCTGGTCAAGGCGTACGAGGCGGGGGTGCACCGACCCGAGTTCGGCGTGTACGTCCTCGTCCGCGAGGAGGACGACCGCGCGGTCGGCGGCATGGGCTTCCACGGCGCGCCGGACGAGGAGGGCCGGGTGGAGGTCGGCTACGACCTCGCCGAGTCCGCCCGCGGCCAGGGCTACGCCACCGAGGCGCTGGGCGCGCTGACGCGCTGGGCGCTGGACCGCGAGGACGTCACGACCCTGATCGCCACGATCGACCGGGACAACCTCGCCTCCCAGGCGGTCGTCACCCGCACGGGCTTCGTCCAGGTCGGCGAGAAGGGCGACACGGGCGAGCTGCTGGTGTTCGAGCTGAAGGACTGACCGCTACGCGAGACGGCTCTTCCTCCTGCGCAGCCCCGCGCCGTGCAGCAGCCGCACCACCTCGCGGCTGCTGACCTCCACGGCGCCCGCCCGCACCGCGTCGGGGTAGCGGTGCGCGGGGATGTCGTAGTGGTCGCGTTCGAAGGCGCGGCGCGGCACGCCGAGACGGTCGGCGAAGCGGTGGAGTTCGTCGTACGAGACGTCGCTGACCAGGTGCGACCACATACGGCCGTGCCCCGGCCACTGCGGCGGGTCGATGTAGACGGTCACGAGGACGTGGCCCCGCCGGCCGCGCCCAGCGTGCCGACGCGGGCCACCCGCACACCGGCCTTGTGGCACACCCAGTGCGGGTCGGGCCCCAGTTCGGGCTCGACGTCCAGCGAGTGCGGGTCACCGGATCCGCACACCGGGCACAACGGCCAGCGCCCGTACCGCTCCAGGAGCGCGTCCTGGACGTCCTGGGCGACCAGCCCGGCGACATAGCCGACGCCCTCCGGCCACTGCTCGACCCACCAGCGGCGCTGCGCGACGGACTCCTCGACCATCGAGACGACGTCCGCCTCGGCGACCCGTCCCGCCATCAGATCGGCGAGCACCAGCGCGCGGGCAGCGTGCAGGGCCTGTTCCAGGGGGCTGAGGGCTTCCATAGGTCCCATTGTGCGCACTCTTGACCGCGACACCGAGCCGAAAATATCTTTCACGGGTGACCCGTGCACTGAAGGAAACTTTCTCCCCGTCGGGCGGCGGCACGGGCGGCACCGCGCCCGCACCGGCCGCCCTCGCCGCCAAGGTCCGTACCCTCGCCCCCTCGATGACCCGCTCCATGCAGCGCGTCGCCGAGGCCGTCGCGAGCGACCCGGCCGGCTGTGCGGCCCTCACGGTCACCGGCCTCGCCGAACTGACCGGCACCAGCGAGGCCACCGTCGTCCGCACCGCCCGCCTCCTCGGCTACCCCGGCTACCGCGACCTCCGCCTCGCCCTCGCCGGGCTGGCCGCCCAACAGCAGTCCGGGCGGGCGCCGTCCATCACCACCGACATCGCCGTCGACGACCCCATCGCCGACGTGGTGGCGAAGCTCGCCTACGACGAGCAGCAGACCCTCGCCGACACCGCGGCCGCCCTGGACACCGCGCAGCTCGGCGCCGCCGTCGCCGCGGCCGCCGCCGCCCGCCGCATCGACGTCTACGGCATAGGGGCCTCGGGCCTGGTCGCCCAGGACCTCACCCAGAAGCTCCTGCGCATAGGGCTGATAGCCCACGCCCACAGCGACCCCCACCTCGCGGTGACCAACGCGGTGCAGCTGCGGGCCGGGGACGTGGCGATCGCCATCACCCACTCGGGCTCGACCGGCGACGTCATAGAACCCCTCCGTGTCGCCTTCGAGCACGGCGCCACGACGGTCGCCGTCACCGGCCGCCCCGACTCCCCCGTCACCCAGTACGCCGACCACGTCCTGACGACCTCCACGGCCCGCGAGACAGAGCTGAGACCGGCGGCGATGTCATCGCGGACCAGCCAACTCCTCGTGGTGGACTGCCTGTTCGTGGGCGTGATGCAGCGGACCTACGACACCGCGGCCCCGGCGCTGGCGGCGTCGTACGAGGCACTGGCCCATCGGCACCGCCGCTAGTGCTCCCTGTCTTAGGAACCCGGAGAGAGCCGCCCCCATGAACCCCGAAGACCTCCGCCTGGACACCCTCGCCACAGAAGCCTTCCGCCCGGAACTCGCGGACATCGACCGCCTCCCCACCCTGGAGATCGCCCGCCTGATGAACACGGGCGACGCGACGGTCCCGGCCGCGGTGGCCGGACGCCTGCCGGAGATCGCCGCCGCGATCGACGCCGTGAGCCGGCGCATGGCCCACGGGGGCCGCCTGATCTACGCGGGCGCCGGCACCGCGGGCCGGCTCGGCGTCCTGGACGCCTCCGAGTGCCCGCCGACCTTCAACACCGATCCCGCCCAGGTCGTCGGCCTGATCGCGGGCGGCCCGCAGGCGATGGTGACCTCCGTGGAGGGCGCGGAGGACTCCGGGGAACTGGCGCGGGCGGACCTGGACGCCCTCAAGCTCGACGCCGAGGACACGGTGATCGGCGTCTCGGCCTCGGGCCGCACACCGTACGCCGTCGCGGCGGTGGAGCACGCCCGGGCCCTGGGCGCCCTCACCGTGGGCCTGTCCTGCAACACCGGCAGCCCGCTGGCCGCCGCCGCGGAGCACGGCATCGAGATCGTGACGGGCCCCGAGCTGATCACCGGCTCGACGCGGCTCAAGGCGGGCACGGCCCAGAAGCTCGTCCTCAACATGATCTCGACGATCACCATGATCCGGCTCGGCAAGACCTACGGGAACCTCATGGTCGACGTACGGGCCTCCAACGAGAAGCTGCGCGCCCGCTCCCGCCGGATCGTCGCCCTGGCGACCGGCGCCACGGACGCCGAGATCGAGTCGGCGCTGGCGGCGACCGACGGCGGGGTGAAGGACGCGATCCTCACCATCCTGGCCGGGGTGGACGGGGCGACGGCCGCCCGCCTCCTGGAGGAGTCCGGCGGCCGCCTGCGGGCCGCGCTCACTTCCTCCAGAACAGATGGTGCGTGACCCCGCTGGGGCTGGGCACGACCTCGCGGTGGAACCGGTCGAGCAGTTCGTCGGAGGACTCCCACAGCCGCACCCCCGAGCCGAGCTTCACGCCCGGTGAGACCGCCACGTGCAGGGTGTCGACGAGGTCGGCGTCGAGGAACTCCCGCACCGTGGTGGCGCCGCCGCCCAGCCGCACGTCCTTGCCCTGCGCGGCCTCCCGGGCCAGCCGCAGGACGGTGGCCGGATCACCGTCGACGAAGTGGAAGGTGGTGTCGGACAGCGTGAACGAGGGCCGCGGATGGTGCGTCATGACGAACACCGGCGTACGGAACGGAGGCTCGTCGCCCCACCACCCCTGCCACTCGTGGTCCTGCCACGGGCCGCGCTGAGGCCCGAACTTGTTGCGGCCCATGATCTCGGCTCCGATGTTGCGGCGGAAGTCCCGGGTGAAGTAGTCGTCGAGCCCCCGGCTCCCGCCGGGCTCCGTCCGGTTCGGCCAGCTCGCCGTGGCCCCGGCCCACGAGAACATCTCCCGCGGATCGGCATGCCCGAACGGCCGCTCCAGGCTCTGGCCCTCCCCGGCCGCGAACCCGTCACCCGACACACAGAGATTCTGGACACGCACCAGCTGACTCATGTGGCTCCTCCTGAAGTCGTCTCCAGGAAGTAGACCGAGACGCCACCGCAAACTCATCGGCGCCGCCACCGCCTACCCTGGGACAACATGAACCACGCCCAGCTCACCGCCCTCGGCCGTGCCCTGCGTCTACTCGGCGAGCACGGGGAGGCGCTGACCGCCGACACACCCGACGCCAGGCTGCACGAGGTGAAGGGGGACCTGCGGCGGGCGCTGGACCTGCTGGAGGAGGGCATTTCCACCGCGGCGCCCGCGACCCGCTGCGCCGAGCACCCCAACGGGCCCGTCGACACCGCGGCACCCGATCTGTGCCTGCTGTGCGAGACGCGCAGAAGGGCGGCGCGGCGGGCCGAGATCAACGGTCCGGCCGCGCCCCGGCCCGCGGAGACCGCGCCGTCGCGGTACGGGGTGCGCGAGGACCGGCCGCAGCCCCAGCAGCGCTGGCTGCCGGAGCTGTGGAACGGCCAGGAGTGGCAGCTGTGCGGCACGCCCCGGCGGGACCGGCGCGAGGCGGAGCTCTACCTCGCGGCCCAGCGGCGCGGTCCGCGGGCCGCGATGGCGTACCGGCTCGTCCACGAGTTCACGGACTACGAGGTGCTGCGCGTGTGGGGCACCCCGGTCCGCGTCGACATCGAGCCGCTGAACGGCAACCTGTGAACGTCAGCTGAGGGTCTTCAGCGCCGCCGCGTCGTACGGCGCGAGCTCGTCCATCCGGCCGGCGAGCACCTTGGCCGCCCACTCGGGGTCCTGCAGCAGCGCGCGGCCGACGGCGACCATGTCGAACTCGTCGGCCTCCAGCCGGTCGAGGAGGTTGTCGAGGCTGCCGAGCGCCGCGCCCTCGCCCTGGAATGCCTTGATGAAGTCGCCGTCGAGGCCGACCGAGCCGACGGAGATGACCGGCTTGCCGGTGAGCTTCTTCGTCCAGCCGGCCAGATTCAGGTCGGAGCCGTCGAACTCGGGCAGCCAGTAGCGCCGGGTGGAGGCGTGGAAGACGTCGACACCGGCCGCCGCGAGCGGGCTGAGGACGGCCTCCAGCTCCTCGGGTGTCTCGGCGAGGCGGGCGGTGTACTCCTGCTGCTTCCACTGCGAGTAGCGGAAGATGACGGGGAAGTCGGGGGAGACGGCCTCCCGCACGGCCGCCACGATCTCCGCCGCGAACCGGGTGCGGGCCACCGCGTCACCGCCGTAGGCGTCGGTACGGCGGTTGGTGCCGGCCCACAGGAACTGGTCGATGAGGTAGCCGTGGGCGCCGTGGATCTCCACGCCGTCGAAGCCGATGCGCTCGGCGTCCGCGGCGGCCCGGGCGAACGCCGCGATCACGTCGTCGAGGTCCTGCTGCGTCATGGCCCTGCCGGTGGGCACGGCACCCGCGGTGACCAGCCCGGAGGGGCCCATGGCGGGGGCGTCCGGGAACGGGCCGTCGCCCTGCTCGCGGACCATGCCGATGTGCCACAGCTGCGGGACGATCGTGCCGCCGGCCGCGTGGACGTCCTCGGCCACCTTCGCCCAGGCCGCCAGCTGCTCCTCGCCGTGGAAGCGGGGGACGCGGTTGCTGTTGCCGGCCGACTCGTGGCCGACGTAGGTGCCCTCGGTGACGATCAGGCCCACACCGGCCGCGGCACGGCGGGCGTAGTAGGAGCGGACGTTCTCGCCGGGTATGCCGCCGGGGGAGAACATACGGGTCATGGGCGCCATCACGATCCGGTTGGGGACGGTGAGGCCGTTCAGCGTGATCGGCCGGGACAGCACCTCGGCGGCGCGGGACGCGGGGGACTCGGTGACGCTCACGGGGGGCGCTCCTCAAGCTCGGGCAACGGTGAAACCACACGGTATGTGAGTGTGCATTGTTGCAGGTTCTTAAGTAAGCGCCTACGGCCCCGGTTATGACCCTGGACACGCCGAAGGGCGGCGCCCCCTGTCACGGACAGGGAGTGCCGCCCTCGCGAAGGACAGGCGATCAGCCGGAGGCCGATCAGAAGTCCATGTCACCGCCCGGCATGCCGCCGCCGGCCGGCGCGGCGGCCTTCTCCGGCTTGTCGGCGATGACGGCCTCGGTGGTGAGGAACAGCGCGGCGATCGACGCGGCGTTCTGCAGCGCGGAGCGCGTCACCTTGGCCGGGTCGATGATGCCCTCGGCGACCAGGTCGACGTACTCACCGGTCGCGGCGTTCAGGCCGTGGCCCGGGGTGAGGTTGCGGACCTTCTCCACCACGACGCCGCCCTCGAGGCCGGCGTTGACGGCGATCTGCTTCAGCGGGGCCTCGAGCGCCAGCTTGACGGCGGCGGCACCGGTGGCCTCGTCGCCCTCCAGCTCCAGCTTCTCGAAGACCTGGGAGGCCTGCAGCAGGGCCACGCCACCACCGGCGACGATGCCCTCCTCGACGGCGGCCTTCGCGTTGCGGACGGCGTCCTCGATGCGGTGCTTGCGCTCCTTGAGCTCCACCTCGGTGGCGGCACCGGCCTTGATGACCGCGACACCGCCGGCGAGCTTCGCCAGGCGCTCCTGCAGCTTCTCGCGGTCGTAGTCGGAGTCGCTGTTCTCGATCTCGGCGCGGATCTGGTTGACGCGGCCGTTGACCTGGTCGGAGGAGCCGGCACCGTCGACGATGGTGGTCTC
Organism: Streptomyces sp. NPDC053367; assembly: GCF_044545925.1. NCBI lineage: Bacteria > Bacillati > Actinomycetota > Actinomycetes > Kitasatosporales > Streptomycetaceae > Streptomyces > Streptomyces sp. NPDC053367. Next base: position 384,809 of record NZ_JBITYN010000007.1, read on the forward strand.
GTCCTTGGTGATGACGACCTTGCGGGCGCGGCCCAGGAGGTCCAGGGTCGCGTTCTCCAGCTTGAGGCCGACCTCCTCGGAGATGACCTCGCCGCCCGTGAGGATGGCGATGTCGCCGAGCATGGCCTTGCGGCGGTCACCGAAGCCCGGGGCCTTGACGGCGACGGACTTGAAGGTGCCGCGGATCTTGTTGACGACCAGGGTCGACAGGGCCTCGCCCTCGACGTCCTCGGCGATGATCAGCAGCGGCTTGCCCGACTGCATGACCTTCTCCAGGAGCGGGAGCAGGTCCTTGACCGAGGAGATCTTGGAGTTGGCGATGAGGATGTACGGGTCCTCGAGCACCGCCTCCATGCGCTCCATGTCGGTCGCGAAGTAGGCGGAGATGTAGCCCTTGTCGAAGCGCATGCCCTCGGTGAGCTCGAGCTCCAGACCGAAGGTCTGCGACTCCTCGACGGTGATGACGCCTTCCTTGCCGACCTTGTCCATGGCCTCGGCGATGAGCTCGCCGATCTGGGTGTCGGCGGCGGAGATGGAGGCGGTGGAGGCGATCTGCTCCTTGGTCTCGACCTCCTTGGCCTGGTCGAGCAGCGCACCGGAGACGGCCTCGACGGCCTTCTCGATACCGCGCTTCAGAGCCATCGGGTTGGCACCGGCGGCCACGTTGCGCAGGCCCTCGCGGACCAGCGCCTGGGCGAGCACGGTCGCGGTGGTCGTACCGTCACCGGCGACGTCGTCCGTCTTCTTGGCGACTTCCTTGACCAGCTCGGCGCCGATCTTCTCGTACGGGTCCTCGAGCTCGATCTCCTTGGCGATGGAGACACCATCGTTGGTGATCGTGGGGGCGCCCCACTTCTTCTCGAGGACGACGTTGCGACCCTTGGGGCCGAGCGTCACCTTGACGGCGTCCGCGAGCTGGTTCATGCCGCGCTCGAGGCCGCGCCGCGCCTCCTCGTCGAACGCGATGATCTTGGCCATGTGAAGTGGTCCCTCCAGGACTGGGGGTGATTCCTTCGGACCGCGCCCGCGCCCGCGACGGACGGCTCGCACGCCTCGTGGTTCCTTGCCCCACCCGGCCTGCGGGCCTCACCGACCCGGTCCTTCGCTGTCACTCTCACCTTCAGAGTGCTAACGCCAATGATTAGCACTCGCCCCCTGCGAGTGCAAGCGCCTCTCGGGGTTCGAGCCCCCCGGGCGGGGCCGATCAGCCGCAGGCGAACAGCGGCCGGCCGGGGCGAGCGGGGAGGGGAGGGCACCGGAGGGCAGAGCAGGACCGGACAGGGCCCGGACGGGGACCCGGACAGGACGCGGGCAAGGCGAAGGGCCCGCACCCTGAGCGGATGCGGGCCCTTCGCCGGAAAGAATCGTTCAGGCGGTGACGCGAACCATGTCGGCCTGCGGGCCCTTCTGACCCTGCGAGATCTCGAACTCGACCCGCTGGCCCTCTTCCAGGGTGCGGTAGCCGTCCATCTGAATCGCGCTGTAGTGGACGAAGACGTCCGCACCACCGTCGACCGCGATGAAGCCGTACCCCTTCTCCGCGTTGAACCACTTGACGGTGCCCTGAGCCATGCCTAACTCCCCTATTACTGGCCCTTGCACAGATCCACACTTCGCGGACCCGGGTCAGACCTCACCCCCCATCGGTCGGGGGCGTGCGCCGGAACGCGTCGACCGCGGCTGAATGTATCTGTCCAACTGCCGTCTGCAACAGGTCAATCGGACGAGAATTCAGGACGCGAGCGTTCGGGAATTTACCAAGAATTCACCCTGATTCAGGGCAAGTCGGGCCGCGCATAAGGAGCGAAAGGCGCAAAACCATCGGGCACTTTGGCTGCTTCTCGTCGGTTCTCGACGGTTCCTCTAGCGGAACTCATATGCGCCCGGCATACGGAAGACGGCTGGCTTCCCCAACTCTACCGCGCTCAACCATACAGAATTGCCCCCTCCGCTTCTCTCACGGAGGGGGCAATTCGTTGAACTCTCGGTGACGACCCTTACCGAAGGTAATGGGCGGGCGGGTCTCAGCCGCCGGCGACCGCCGGAATGATGGAGACGCCGGCACCGTCCGGGGTCTCGGTCTGGAGCCCCTGCTCGAAGCGCACGTCGTCGTCGTTGACGTACACGTTCACGAACCGGCGCAGCTTGCCCTGGTCGTCGAGCACCCGGGCGGCGATGCCCGTGTGGTTCTTCTCCAGGTCGGCGATGACCTCGGCGAGGGTCGCGCCCTCGGCGGGAACCTCTGCCCGACCGCCGGTGTAGGTGCGCAGGATGGTCGGGATGCGGACGGTCACGCTCATGCGAGGCCAGCCTCTCGGAAGGAGTCCAGGGTGGGGCGGATGGTGGCGGTCAGACCGGTGCCGGCCACCGCGTCGAGGGTCTTCAGACCGTCACCGGTGTTGAGGACGACGGTCGTCAGCGAGGGGTCGAGAACACCGCTCTCGATCAGCTTCCTGGTGACGCCGACGGTCACACCGCCGGCCGTCTCGGCGAAGATGCCCTCGGTGCGGGCGAGCAGCTTGATGGCGTCCACGATCTGGGGGTCGGTCACGTCCTCCACCGAGCCGCCCGTACGGCGCGCGATGTCCAGGACGTACGGTCCGTCGGCGGGGTTGCCGATGGCCAGCGACTTGGCGATGGTGTCCGGCTTCTGCGGCCGCACCACGTCGTGCCCGGCCTTGAAGGCGGTGGACACCGGCGAGCAGCCCTCGGCCTGCGCGCCGAAGATCTTGTATGGCCGGTCCTCGACGAGCCCGAGCTTGATCAGCTCCTGGAGCCCCTTGTCGATCTTCGTCAGCTGCGACCCGGAAGCGATGGGCACCACGATCTGGTCCGGCAGCTTCCAGCCCAGCTGCTCGCAGATCTCGTACGCGAGGGTCTTGGAGCCCTCCGCGTAGTACGGGCGCAGGTTGACGTTGACGAAGCCCCAGCCCTCGCCCGCCGGGTCGCCGATGAGCTCGGAGCAGAAGCGGTTGACGTCGTCGTAGTTGCCCTCGATGCCGACGAGCTCGCCGCCGTAGACCGCGGCCATGACGACCTTGCCCTGCTCCAGGTCGTGCGGGATGAACACGCACGAGCGGAAGCCGGCCCGCGCGGCGGCGGCGCCGACGGCACCGGCGAGGTTGCCGGTGGAGGAGCACGAGAGAGTGGTGAAGCCGAAGGCGCGGGCGGCCTCTAGGGCCTGCGCCACGACCCGGTCCTTGAAGGAGTGGGTCGGGTTGCCGGAGTCGTCCTTGATGTACAGCCCGCCGGTGACGCCCAGCTCGCGCGCCAGGTTGTCGGCCTTGACGAGCTTGGTCCAGCCCGGGTTCAGATTGGGCTTCCCGGCCACGTCGGCGGGCACCGGCAGCAGCGGCGCGTAGCGCCAGATGTTCGCGGGGCCGGCCTCGATCCGCTTGCGCAGCTCCTCGGCGTCGTAGGAGGAGAAGTCGTAGGCGATCTCCAGCGGGCCGAAACACTCCTCGCAGGCGAAGAGGGGTCCGAGGGGCACGCGGTGCCCGCACTCGCGACAGCTCAGCGCGGCGGCCGGCCCGAGGTCTACGGTGGAATCGGTGGAGCTTGCAACAGTCTGCACAGCCATGTGAGGCGAGGCCCTTTCTCCTCATCTTCCTCACGACGCATCTCGCCGTGAGACGGATTTGGCACCTTCCCTAGCCGGGAGCCTCGCTGCACGAATGTCAGGAGAACCGACTGGAGGGTTGCCGGGGCTTCATCGGGCCGTGTCCCTCTGCCCCTCTGGATGAGCGGTATGGAGTTGTCCACGCGGAGGACCCCCGACATGCGATGGTCATCAGCGTTGTTCAAGACTGTAACCGAAGGCCAGGACAGTTGAGACAGCCGTCCGAACCGCGAGATGGATCATTTCAGAACCGCTCGCCGAGAGAACGCAGAGGAGCCGCAGGCTGTGCTGGAAGAAGTCGAGCGCTGGCTGACCACCCGCTCCTGGTCGGTCAGTGACCGCCCACTGCACCAGATCCTGGCCGCCAAGCGCGCGAGCGGCCAGACGGTCTCCGTCGTGCTGCCCGCGCTCAACGAGGAGGAGACCGTCGGCGACATCGTCGCGGTCATCCGCCACGACCTGATGCAGCAGGTCCCCCTGGTCGACGAGATAGTCGTGGTCGACTCGGCCTCCACCGACCGCACCGCGCAGGTCGCGGCCGCGGCGGGCGCCAGGGTCGTCCACCGCGACGAGATACTCCCCCGCATCCCGTCCGTCCCCGGCAAGGGGGAGGTGCTCTGGCGCTCCCTGCTGGTCACGACCGGGGACATCGTCTGCTTCATCGACGCCGACCTGAAGGAGTTCTCCTCCGACTTCGTCTCCGGCATCGTCGGGCCCCTGCTCACCGACCCCGACGTGGACCTCGTCAAGGGCATGTACGACCGCCCCCTCGCCGGCGCGCAGGGGCAGGGCGGCCGCGTCACCGAGCTGATGGCCCGCCCCCTGCTCAACATGCACTGGCCCCAGCTGGCCGGCTTCGTCCAGCCCCTCGGCGGTGAGTACGCGGCCCGCCGCGGCCTCCTCGAACAGCTCCCCTTCCCCGTCGGCTACGGCGTGGAGCTGGGCATGCTCGTCGACTCCCTGCACCTCGTCGGCCTGGACGCCCTCGCGCAGGTCGACGTCGGCGTGCGCATCCACCGCCACCAGGACGGCCAGGCCCTCGGCCGGATGGCCGCCGCGATCTACCGCACGGCCCAGCTGCGCCTCGCCCGCGGCCACCTCGTCCGGCCGGCCCTCACCCAGTTCGAGCGGGGCGAGAACGGCTTCGAGGCCCGCACCTACTCCGTCGACACCGAGGAGCGCCCGCCGATGCGGGAGATCGCGGAGTACGCGTCACGCAAGGTCGCGTGACGCCCGGACCTCGCGTATACGGCTGATACGTGCGTTTGAGGGTTTACGGGCCGGGCTAGGTTGAGGCGTATGGCTTCCACGCACGGTGCACAGGTGCTGGTCGCGTCCAATCGCGGCCCGGTCTCGTACGAACTGCGCGAGGACGGCGCACTCCACGCGAAACGCGGCGGCGGCGGACTCGTCTCCGGCCTCTCCGCGATCGGCCCGGACGCGGGCGCCCTCTGGGTCTGCTCGGCGCTGTCCGACGACGACCGCGAGGCCGTCCGCCGCGGCGAGGGCGAGGCGGGCGTCCGCATGCTGGACATCCCGGCCGACGTCCACGCCGACGCCTACAACGGCATCGCCAACTCGGTCCTCTGGTTCGTCCACCACATGCTGTACCAGACCCCGCTGGAACCCGTCTTCGACGAGGACTTCCGCCGCCAGTGGAGGGCCTACGAGACCTACAACCAGGCCTTCGCGGAAGCGCTGGCCGCCGAAGCGGCCCAGGGTGCGGCGGTGCTGGTCCAGGACTACCACCTCACCCTGGTCCCCGGCCTCCTGCGCGCCCTGCGCCCGGACCTGCGCATCGGCCACTTCTCCCACACCCCGTGGGCCCCGCCCGAGTACTTCCGCATGCTCCCCGACGACATCTCCGCGCAGATCGTCCAGGGCATGCTCGGCGCGGACCGCCTCGGCTTCCTCACCCACCGCTGGGCGAACGCCTTCACCGCGTGCGCCGGCGACCTGGGCGGGACCCGGATCGGCGTGCACGGCCTGGGCGCGGACGCCGACTTCCTGCGCAAGCGCGCCCACGAGCAGGACGTGGCGGACCGAATGGAGTCCCTCCGGGCCGAGATCGGCGAAGGCCGCAGGACGATCGTCCGGGTGGACCGCACGGAACTCTCCAAGAACATCGTCCGGGGCCTCCTCGCGTACCGCCACCTCCTCGACACCCGCCCCGAGTGGCGCGAACGGGTCGTCCACGTGGCCTTCGCCTACCCGTCCCGCCAGGACCTCGCCGTCTACCGCGACTACACGGCCGAGGTCCGACGCCTGGCCGACGAGATCAACACCGCCTACGGCACCCCCGACTGGACCCCCGTCGTCCTCCACGTCAAGGACGACTTCGCCCGCTCCCTGGCCGCGTACCGCCTCGCCGACGTCGCCCTCGTCAACCCCATCCGCGACGGTATGAACCTCGTCGCCAAGGAGGTCCCCGTCGTCTCCGACCAGGGCTGCGCGCTGGTCCTGTCGCGTGAGGCCGGTGCGTACGAGGAGCTCGGCGAGGACGCGCTCGCCGTCAACCCGTACGACATCGTGGGCACGGCCCACGCCCTCCACGAGGCGCTGACCATGCCGTCGGCCGAGCGGGCCGAGCGCACGAAGCGGCTGGCCGCCGCGGCAACCGCCCTGCCCCCGGCCCAGTGGTTCCTGAACCAACTGAACGCCCTGACACACTGACGCCCACCGCCGTACGCGAATGCGGGCCCGTCCACGGCCGGTCGCGCAGTTCCCCGCGCCCCTGAGAAACCGCCCACCCGACCAGGCCCGCCCCGCCGTACGCGAGTGCGGGCCCGTCCACGGCCGGTCGCGCAGTTCCCCGCGCCCCTGAGAAACCGCCCACCCGACCAGGCCCGCCCCGCCGTACGCGAGTGCGGGCCCGG